>NZ_CP018846.1:487500-1899881 GCF_002025705.1 Pseudomonas putida
AGATGTAACGGGGCTCAAACCATGCACCGAAGCTACGGGTATCACCTTTAGGTGATGCGGTAGAGGAGCGTTCTGTAAGCCTGTGAAGGTGAGTTGAGAAGCTTGCTGGAGGTATCAGAAGTGCGAATGCTGACATGAGTAACGACAATGCGAGTGAAAAACTCGCACGCCGAAAGACCAAGGTTTCCTGCGCAACGTTAATCGACGCAGGGTTAGTCGGTCCCTAAGGCGAGGCTGAAAAGCGTAGTCGATGGAAAACAGGTTAATATTCCTGTACTTCCAGTTATTGCGATGGAGGGACGGAGAAGGCTAGGCCAGCTTGGCGTTGGTTGTCCAAGTTTAAGGTGGTAGGCTGAGATCTTAGGCAAATCCGGGATCTCAAGGCCGAGAGCTGATGACGAGTGCTCATTAGAGCGCGAAGTGGTTGATGCCATGCTTCCAAGAAAAGCTCCTAAGCTTCAGATAACTGGGAACCGTACCCCAAACCGACACAGGTGGTTAGGTAGAGAATACCAAGGCGCTTGAGAGAACTCGGGTGAAGGAACTAGGCAAAATGGCACCGTAACTTCGGGAGAAGGTGCGCCGGCGAGGGTTAAGGACTTGCTCCGTAAGCCCATGCCGGTCGAAGATACCAGGCCGCTGCGACTGTTTATTAAAAACACAGCACTCTGCAAACACGAAAGTGGACGTATAGGGTGTGACGCCTGCCCGGTGCCGGAAGGTTAATTGATGGGGTTAGCGCAAGCGAAGCTCTTGATCGAAGCCCCGGTAAACGGCGGCCGTAACTATAACGGTCCTAAGGTAGCGAAATTCCTTGTCGGGTAAGTTCCGACCTGCACGAATGGCGTAACGATGGCGGCGCTGTCTCCACCCGAGACTCAGTGAAATTGAAATCGCTGTGAAGATGCAGTGTATCCGCGGCTAGACGGAAAGACCCCGTGAACCTTTACTATAGCTTTGCACTGGACTTTGAATTTGCTTGTGTAGGATAGGTGGGAGGCTTTGAAGTGGGGACGCCAGTTCTCATGGAGCCATCCTTGAAATACCACCCTGGCAACTTTGAGGTTCTAACTCAGGTCCGTTATCCGGATCGAGGACAGTGTATGGTGGGTAGTTTGACTGGGGCGGTCTCCTCCCAAAGAGTAACGGAGGAGTACGAAGGTGCGCTCAGACCGGTCGGAAATCGGTCGTAGAGTATAAAGGCAAAAGCGCGCTTGACTGCGAGACAAACACGTCGAGCAGGTACGAAAGTAGGTCTTAGTGATCCGGTGGTTCTGTATGGAAGGGCCATCGCTCAACGGATAAAAGGTACTCCGGGGATAACAGGCTGATACCGCCCAAGAGTTCATATCGACGGCGGTGTTTGGCACCTCGATGTCGGCTCATCACATCCTGGGGCTGAAGCCGGTCCCAAGGGTATGGCTGTTCGCCATTTAAAGTGGTACGCGAGCTGGGTTTAGAACGTCGTGAGACAGTTCGGTCCCTATCTGCCGTGGACGTTTGAGATTTGAGAGGGGCTGCTCCTAGTACGAGAGGACCGGAGTGGACGAACCTCTGGTGTTCCGGTTGTCACGCCAGTGGCATTGCCGGGTAGCTATGTTCGGAAGAGATAACCGCTGAAAGCATCTAAGCGGGAAACTTGCCTCAAGATGAGATCTCACTGGAACCTTGAGTTCCCTAAAGGGCCGTCGAAGACTACGACGTTGATAGGTTGGGTGTGTAAGCGCTGTGAGGCGTTGAGCTAACCAATACTAATTGCCCGTGAGGCTTGACCATATAACACCCAAGCAATTTGAGCGTAAGCGCCAAATTGTGGTGGTGAAGATGATACGAACCGAAAGTTCGCAACGAACCACAACATCACATATCCGGATTCGCTGGGCTGTCCATCTGGACATTCTGGCTACAGAATTTCTTGACGACCATAGAGCATTGGAACCACCTGATCCCATCCCGAACTCAGCAGTGAAACGATGCATCGCCGATGGTAGTGTGGGGTTTCCCCATGTGAGAGTAGGTCATCGTCAAGATTCATTTCGCAAAACCCCTATCTGCGCATGCAGGTAGGGGTTTTGTCTTTTCTGGCTTTTACTTGGGCCAGTACCGGCAGCCAGCCGTGATATCGTTCCCCATTCTTCTTTCAGGGACTTTTCCATGCCCAACACCACCTCACTGCAGCCTGGTTTCATGATCGTCCACGGCAACCGCCTGGACGACCTGCGCAGCCTGGTGGTGAGTTGGATGCGCCGCTACCCGCTGGCACCGCTGGAAAACGAAATCGCCTTGGTACAGAGCAATGGCATTGCCCAATGGCTCAAGCTTGCCCTCGCCGAAGACCCACAAGACGATGACATGGGCGGCTGCGGTATTGCTGCCGCCATCGATGTGCAACTGCCCGGCAGCTTCATGTGGCAGTTGTATCGCAAGGTGCTCGGGCGCGACGAGATCCCCGAAGTATCCCTGCTCGACAAGGCACCGCTGACCTGGCGCCTGATGCGCCTGCTGCCTGCACTGATCGAGCGCCCGCATTTCGAACCGCTGCGTCGTTTCCTCACGGATGACAGTGACCTGCGCAAGCGCTATCAGTTGGCCGAGCGCCTGGCCGACCTGTTCGACCAATACCAGGTCTACCGCGCCGACTGGCTCAAGGATTGGGCAGCCGGCGAGCACATCCTCAATACCGCCCGTAGTGAACGCAAGCCTCTCGCCCCCGGCAACCGCTGGCAGGCCGAACTTTGGCGTGCATTGCTCGAGGATGTCGGTGAGCAAGGCATGGCGCAAAGCCGAGCAGGGGTACACCAGCGCTTCATTGAGCGCATCAACAGCCAGGACGCAGCACCACAAGGGCTGCCTTCGCGGGTGATCGTGTTCGGTATCTCTTCTCTGCCCGCCCAGGCTTTGGAGGCATTAGCAGGCTTGGCCCGCTTCAGTCAGGTGCTGCTCTGCGTTCACAACCCTTGCCGCCACCATTGGGCCGACATCGTTGCCGACAAGGACCTGCTACGCCACCAGTACAAGCGCCAGCAGCGCAAGCAGGGCATGCCCCAGCAACTGGACGACGAGTCGCTGCATCAGCACGCTCACCCGTTGCTGGCTGCCTGGGGCAAGCAAGGCCGCGATTACATCAACCTGCTGGACAGCTACGACGACCCCGGCAGCTATCAAGGCGTATTCAGCGACGGGCGCATCGACCTGTTCAGCGAAGGCCAGCCCACTACGCTGCTGAACCAGCTGCAGGACGATATCCTCGAACTGCGTCCACTGGCAGAAACCCGCGAATGCTGGCCTGAGGTCGACCTGACCAAGGATCGCTCCGTGCGCTTTCACGTGGCGCACAGCCCGCAGCGCGAAGTGGAGATCTTGCACGACCAGTTACTGGCTCGCTTCAGCGCCGACCCCACGCTGCGCCCGCGCGACGTAATCGTCATGCTCCCGGCGATCGACACCTACGCCCCGCATATCCGTGCAGTGTTCGGCCAATTGCAGCGCAACGACCCGCGCTTCATTCCGTTCACCCTGACCGATCAGGGCCAGCGTGGTCGCGACCCCCTGCTGATTGCCCTAGAACATCTGCTCAAGCTGCCAGACAGCCGCTTCGCCGTCAGCGAAGTGCTCGATCTGCTCGACGTCCCGGCAGTACGCGCGCGTTTCGGCATCCGTGAAAGCGACCTGCCCACCCTGCATCGCTGGATCGAAGGTGCAGGCATTCGCTGGGGTCTGAACGCCGATCAGCGCGCCACCCTCGGGTTGCCCCAGGGCCTGGAGCAGAACAGTTGGCGCTTCGGTCTGCGACGCATGCTGCTGGGTTACGCGGTGGGTGTGGGAGAGGGCTGCGACGGCATTGAACCGTACGACGAAATTGGCGGCCTGGATGCCGCCTTGATCGGCCCGCTGGTCGCGCTGCTCGATGCCCTTGATGTGGCTAACCAAACTTTGTCCCAACCTGCCACAGCCAGCGAGTGGGGTGACCGCCTCAACGCATTGTTGCAAGTGTTCTTCCTGGCCGAGGAAGAGCACGATGAATTTCTCTTGATGCAATTGCAGGAGCTGCGCGACAGCTGGCTGGAAGTCTGCGAAACCGTGGGTCTGCAAGATCAGCTGCCACTCACGGTGATCCGCGAGGCCTGGCTGTCGGGCCTCGACGAAGGCAAGTTGTCTCAGCGTTTTCTCGCCGGCTCGGTGAATTTCTGCACCTTGATGCCAATGCGGGCAATTCCCTTCCGTGTGGTGTGCCTGCTGGGCATGAACGATGGCGACTATCCGCGCGCGCAGCCGCCGCTGGACTTCGACCTGATGGCCAGCGATTACCGCCCCGGCGATCGCTCGCGCCGCGAGGACGACCGCTACCTGCTCCTCGAAGCGCTGCTGTCGGCACGTGACCAGCTCTACATCAGCTGGGTTGGCCGCAGCATCCGTGATAACAGTGAGCGACCGGCCTCGGTATTGATCGGCCAGTTGCGCGATCACCTGGCTGCCGGTTGGCGCCTCAAGGGTGATGCTGACGGCCAGCAACTGCTGCACGCCTTGACCCAGGAACATCCCCTGCAGCCTTTCAGTACACGCTACTTCCAGAAGGGCAGTGCGCTGTTCAGCTACGCCCATGAGTGGCAGTTGCTGCACCAGCAGACCATTGACGAGAAGCAGCCCGGCCTCAACCTGCCTCCGTACGTCAACGAAGAAGCGCTGACGCTGACCCAATTGCAGGATTTCTTGCGTCACCCAGTCCGGCACTTCTTCAGCCAGCGCTTGAAAGTGTTCTTCGAAGCCCTGGAGGCGCCTACCCCAGACGAAGAACCATTCGTCCTTGACGCCTTGCAGCGCTACAGCGCCAGCGAAAGCCTGCTGGGCGCAGCCCTGGGCGATCCTGATAACGCCGAACGTGCGCTGCAGGCCCAGGCCCGCCGCCTGCAAGCTTGCGGCATGCTGCCCCTGGCTGGCTTCGGTGAACTGCTGCAAACCGAGTTGATCCAGCCACTGCCCGATCTGCTGCTACGTCATCGTCAACTACTGCAGCGCTGGCCAACGGTGGTCGATGGTGCATTGCCGATTCATTTCGAGCATTCCAATCACCGTCTTGAGGGTTGGCTGGGCCGGGTCTATCAGGCCGACGATCAAAGCCTGTTGAGTATCACCGCGGTTCCCAACACCATCAGCGCCGGGCGCAACAACCTCAAGTGGCATCGCTTGATTGCCAGCTGGGTGATGCACCTGGCCGCGTGCGCCGCTGGCTATCCATTGCACAGTGCGCTGCTGGCCAGCGACGTTACCCTGCTGCTCGGTCCCTTGCCGCAGGATCAGGCTGGCGAGCAACTGGGTCACCTGCTTGTCGCGCGTCAGGCTGCGATGAATGCACCGCTGCCTGTCGCCGCCAAGACAGCCTTTGCCTGGTTGGCTCAAGAAGATCCGGACAAGGCCCGGGCCGCCGCTATCCGTGCCTATGAAGGGGATGGCCGCACCAGTTTCGGCGAGCGCAGCGAAAGTGTTGCGCTGGCCCGGCAGTTCCGCGATTTCGCCGCACTCAGCGCCGACGAGACTTTTGAAGGCTGGTGCGAAACCTTGTACCGCCCCCTGTTCAGCGCTGCCTGGCAGGCCCAGGGTAATCCGGAGAGTGAAGCATGACCCAGGCCCGCCCCCTGGCACTGAGTTTTCCCCTGCATGGCAGCCAGCTGATCGAAGCGAGTGCCGGTACAGGCAAGACGTTCACTATTTCCGCGCTGTACCTGCGCCTGATCCTCGGCCATGGCGCTGAGCAAGGCTTCGGTCGCGAACTGCTGCCGCCGCAGATTCTCGTGGTGACCTTTACCGATGCCGCCACCAAAGAGCTGCGCGAGCGTATCCGCGCCCGCCTGGCCGAGGCAGCGCGCTTCTTCCGCGGCGAGCTGGAAGGCGGCGACCCATTGCTGCACCAACTGCGCGACGATTATGCCGAAGCACACTGGCCACGCTGCGCCAATCGCCTGGAAATCGCTGTGCAGTGGATGGACGAAGCGGCAGTGTCGACCATCCATGGCTGGTGCCAGCGCATGCTCCGTGAACATGCTTTCGACAGTGGCAGTCTATTTACCCAAAGCCTGGAAACCGACCACAGCGACCTGCTCGGCCAAGTCATGCGCGATTACTGGCGGCGCTTTTGCTATGGCATGCACGGCGAAGCGCTGAGCTGGGTGCGCAGCCATTGGGTCAGCCCCGATGCTCTGTTGCCGCGCATCCGCCCGCTGTTCGGCCGCGTGCGTGCGCAACAGGACGAAACGGAACCACAAGCGTTGATTGATGGTGCGCTGCAACAGCGGGGCGAGCAGTTGCGCCAACTCAAGGCACCGTGGGCGCAATGGGCGGATGAGCTGCAGCAGCTCTGCCGCGACGCGGTGGCGGCAAAGCAGGCGGATGGCCGCAAACTGCAAGCGCGCTACTTCGAGCCTTGGTTTGAAAAACTGCGCACTTGGGCCGGTGATGAGCAGGAGGTGGAGCTCGATCTGGGAACCGGCTTTACCCGCCTGACGCCGGCGGGGATGGCCGAAGCCTGGAAAGCTGGCGAGCCCCCCGACCACCCGGCCTTGCATGCCATGCAGAACCTGCAGCAACAGTTGCAGGCTCTGGCCAGCCCGGATGCCCGCTTGCTCGAACATGCCGCCGCCTGGGTGGCGGCGCGTTTCGAAGTGGAAAAACGCCGCCGGGCCGAAATGGGCTTCGACGACATGCTGTTGCGTCTGCAACATGCACTGGGCACCGAGTCGGGTGAACGCCTGGCCGCGCTGATCCGCGAGCAGTTCCCGGTGGCATTGATTGACGAATTTCAGGACACCGACCCGGTCCAGTACGGCATCTTCGAAAGCATCTATCGCATCAGCGAGAACAATGCGCAAACCGGCCTGTTCATGATCGGCGACCCCAAGCAGGCGATCTATGCCTTCCGTGGCGCCGACATCTATACCTACCTGTCGGCCCGACGCGCTACCGCTGGCCGCCTGCATAGCCTGGACACCAACTACCGCTCCAGCCAGGCGATGGTCGCGGCGGTCAACCGGGTGTTCCTGCAGGCCGAGGCGCGCACGCAGGGCAAGGGTGCCTTCCTGTTCCGCGAAGCTGACGATAACCCGCTGCCGTTTGTCGAAGTCCGCGCCAAGGGCCGCAGCGAACGCCTGTTGATTGATGGTCAAGCGTGTGCAGCGCTGCAGTGCTGGCAGCTGGAAAGTGACGAGCCGGTATCCAGCACGCTCTACCGGCAGCAACTGGCCGCCAGCTGTGCGAGCCATATCGTTACCGTGTTGAATGGTGGCCAGCGCGGTGTGACCGGCTTCAGCGATGACCAGGGCGAGCTGCGCCCGTGCCAGCCTTCGGACATCGCCATCCTGGTGCGTGATGGCCATGAAGCGCAGCTGGTGCGCAGCGAGCTTGCCGCCCGCGACGTGCGCAGCGTGTACCTCTCCGACAAGGACTCGGTTTTCGCCGCCCAGGAGGCACATGACTTGCTGGCCTGGCTCAAGGCCTGCGCCGAGCCGGACTCCGAGCGCTTGCTCAAGGCCGCGCTGGCCAGCCTGACCTTGGAGCTGTCGCTGGCTCAACTTGATCAGCTGAACCAGGACGAGCGGGTGTGGGAAGGCTGGGTCATGCGTTTTCGTCGCTACCGCGAAATCTGGCAGCGCCAGGGCGTGCTGCCTATGCTGCGGCACCTGTTGCACGACTTCGGTCTTCCGCGCACGCTGATCGGCCGCACTGACGGCGAGCGTGTGCTGACCAACCTGCTGCACCTGGCCGAACTGCTGCAGCAGGCAGCTGCTGAGCTGGACGGTGAGCAGGCGCTTATCCGTCACCTGGCCGAGCACCTGGCCAATTCCGGCCAAGCGGGGGAGGAGCAGATTCTGCGCCTGGAAAGCGACGAGCAGCTGGTCAAGGTGGTGACGATCCACAAGTCCAAGGGCCTGGAATACCCCTTGGTCTACCTGCCGTTCATCTGCACCAGCAAGCCCGTGGACGGCAGCCGCCTGCCGTTGGCCTGGCACGACAGCCTGGGCAATGTGCAACTGACGCTGACGCCCGATGCAGAGCAGATCGCCCTGGCCGACGAAGAGCGCCTGGCTGAAGACCTGCGCCTGCTCTATGTGGCCCTGACGCGTGCCCAGCATGCCTGCTGGCTGGGCGTCGCCGACCTCAAGCGCGGCAACCAGAAAAGCTCGCAGCTGCACCGCTCGGCGCTCGGCTACCTGCTGGGTGGCGGCCTGGCATTGCCTGGCTCGGAGCACCTCAACGCGTGGCTGCAGAGCTTGCTGGCAGGTAGCGTGGATATTGCCTGCCCGCCGCTGCCAGAGGCCAGCGATGAGCATTATCGTGCGTCCCAGGCCGAGCGCGAGTTGTTACCAGCACGCAAGCCACGCCGGGCCGCCGCCGAACATTGGTGGATCGCGTCCTACAGTGCCTTGCGCGTAGGCGAGCAGACCCTTGGCGCCGACAGCTCACAAGCCCAGCAACTGCTCGATGACGAAGTTGCCGATACTCAGCTGATCCGTGAAGCGCCCGCCGACGGTGGCGATATCCATCGCTTCCCCCGCGGCCCAAACCCGGGCACCTTCCTCCATGGGCTGCTGGAGTGGGCCGGTCGCGAAGGCTTTGGCGAAGTTGCCGGCAACGCCAGGCTCATCGAGCGTACCGTTGGCCAGCGTTGCAACCGCCGCGACTGGACCGGCTGGATTCCCGCACTCAGCCAGTGGTTGCAGTGCCTGCTCAACGAGCCATTGCCGGTCGGCACTGCACAACTGAGACTCGCACAGTTGCAGCGTTACCAGATCGAAATGGAGTTCTGGTTCGCCAGCCACAACGTCGACGCCGAGCAGCTAGACCGTCTGGTGGCCCGGCATACCCACCCGGGCAGCGCACGCCCGGCCGCGCAACCGACACTGCTCAATGGCATGTTCAAAGGTTTCATCGACCTTGCCTACGAGCTTGACGGGCGCTATTACGTGGCGGACTACAAGTCCAACTGGCTCGGCCCGGACATCCAGGCCTACGACACCCAGGCCATGGAAAAGGCCATCCTCGAACACCGCTACGACTTGCAGTACGTGCTTTACCTGCTGGCACTGCATCGCCAGCTGCGCGCACGGCTGCCTGATTACGATTACGACCGCCATGTTGGCGGCGCCCTGTTCATCTTCCTGCGCGGTGCCAGCAGCAGTGGCCACGGTGTGTATTTCGCCAAGCCACCACGCGAGCTGATCGAGGCCCTCGATGCGCTGTTCCGTGGCGTGCACGCGCCCCAGCAGCAGGACCTGTTTGCCGGAGTTGCGCCATGAGCCGAACCCTCGACGATCTCTTGCCAACGCCACTGCACGCTGAGCATCTGTTGGCCCTGGCCCCTCAGCACAACAGTGCAGACCTGCTGCAATTGCTCGATCGCTGGGTGGAACGTGGCTGGCTGCGCGCGCTCGACCGGGCGTTCGTCAGCTTTCTTGAAGAGCGTACCCCCGGCAGTGACCCGTTGCTCTTGCTGGCGGCAGCACTGGCCAGCCATCAGCTGGGCCACGGGCATGTCTGCCTAGACCTGCAACAGACCCTCGCCGAGCCTGATTTCGCGCTGTCGCTGCCGCCGGAAGGCGATGCCCTGACCGGCCCGTTGCTGTTGCCCTCGCAACTGCTGGCCAACCTCGGCTTGCCAACCTGGCTGCAACGCATTGCCGCCAGCCCGTTGGTGGCGGCCGGCGATACGCCAAGCCAGCACTCGCGGCCGCTGGTGCTCAGTGGCCAGCGCCTGTACCTGCGCCGCTACTGGAGCTACGAACGCCAGATTGACCAGACCCTGCGCCAGCGCCTGAACCAGGGCGAGGCTGCCCCGGCCGACTTGTCTGCGCGCCTGGCACAGCTGTTCGACGAAGGCGCCCTGGTGGGCCAGGTGGACTGGCAGAAACTGGCCTGTGCCCTGGCTACCCGTGCGGGTTTCAGCATCATCACTGGCGGCCCCGGTACCGGCAAGACCACCACTGTAGTGCGCTTGCTGGCGCTGTTGCAGGCGCCTGCGGTGGAGCAGGGCAGGCCGTTGCGCATACGCCTGGCTGCGCCGACCGGCAAGGCGGCTGCGCGTCTGACCGAGTCGATCGGCCAGCAGGTTGAACGGTTGCAGGTGAGCGCCGAAGTGCGCGCGCAGATCCCCACCGACGTCAGCACCGTGCACCGCCTGCTCGGCAGCCGCCCAGGCTCGCGGCACTTCCGTCACCACGCTGGCAACCCGCTGCCGCTGGATGTGCTGGTGGTCGACGAAGCGTCGATGATCGACCTGGAGATGATGGCCAACCTGCTCGACGCATTGCCGCCCAAGGCGCGCTTGATTCTGCTTGGCGACAAGGACCAGCTGGCTTCGGTCGAAGCCGGTGCCGTGCTCGGTGACCTGTGTCGGGATGCCGAGGAAGGCTGCTACTCGCCCGCGACCCAGGCCTGGCTGGAGCAGATCGGTGGTCAGTCACTGGCTGCCAGTGGCCTGAAACCGGGTGATGTGCAACGTAATCCGTTGGCCCAGCAAGTGGTGATGTTGCGCTTCTCGCGGCGTTTTGGTGAGGGCAGTGGCATTGGCCAGCTCGCGCGCCTGGTCAACCGCCAAGAGGCCCAGGCGGCACGTGACCTGCTGAGCATGCCGCCAGCAGACGTATTCGGCCTGGCGCTGCGCAGCGAGCAGGACCGGGCCTTCGACCGCCTGATTCTCGACGGCCTCAACCGCGGCAACGAAGGGCCACAGGGGTATCGCAGCTACCTGCGTGCCATTGGCCGCTATCGCCCGGCACCGGGCAGTGCTTTCGATGATCCGCGCTGGGAGCAGTGGGCCGGCAAAGTGCTGCACAGTTTTGAAGACTTCCAGCTGCTGTGCGCCGTGCGCAAGGGGGCTTGGGGCGTTGAAGGCCTCAACGAGCGGGTTGCGCGGGTGCTGCACAACGCCGGCCTGATCGACAGCCAGCAGCCGTGGTATGAAGGCCGCCCGGTGCTGGTGACGCGTAACGACTACGGCTTGGGGTTGATGAACGGTGACATCGGCATCGCCCTGCGCCTGCCGGACGAACATGGTGAAGCACTGCTGCGTGTGGCCTTCCCGCGCAACGATGGCAGTGGAGGCGTGCGCTTCGTCCTGCCCAGTCGCCTCAACGAGGTGGAAACCGTTTACGCCATGACCGTGCACAAGTCCCAGGGCTCCGAATTCAGCCACACCGCGCTGGTGCTGCCGGATGCACTCAACCCGGTGTTGACCAAGGAGCTGGTGTATACCGGCATCACCCGGGCCAAGCATTGCTTCAGCCTGATCGAGCCGCGTCAGGGTATTTTCGAGGAAGCGGTGTTGCGTAAGGTACGGCGTGTTTCCGGGCTGATGCTCTTGTAGGAGCGGCCTTGCCGGGGCGCCGGACCGGTCGGAAAGGGCCGCAACGTGGCCCCGGCAGTTCCGGCCGCGAAGCTGAAACGCTGGGGCCGCTTCGCAGCCCTTTCCGACCGGTCCGGCGCCCCGGCGAGGCCGCTCCTACAGATAGCCAGCGTTGTGCTATCGTTGCGCCGACTTCAGACAGGATTTGAGAGAATTCTCACATGACAGGCGCCAGGGAGCGGTTGACAGGCTGTGTGCTTTCGCTACTGCTATTTGCCCTGTCGCTAATGGCCGGCCCTGCCCAGGCGGACGCATCAGCCACCTCCGCACAGGCCCAGCAGCGCGCCAGGGCGGTGACCCAGGTGGTGTTGGGCATCCTCAGCTATGCACGTTGGCCGAGCGAGCCAGTGCCCTTGCGCCTGTGCCTGGTCGGCCCCACCGAATATGCCGACGACCTGATCAAAGGCAACATGCAGAACTCCGGGCAACCCTTGCAGGTACGTCGCCTGCTGGCCGACGACCGGCAGGTGGCCCAGGCCTGTGACGCCATCTACATCGGCAAGCTCGACGACGCCGAGCGTGATCGCCTGTTCCAGGCGGTCAGCGGCCACCCGGTATTGAGCATCAGCGAAGCCGACGACCCGTGTACGGTCGGTAGCCTGTTCTGCCTGCGCGTCAGCGATCAACAGGTCGCCTTCGAGGTCAACCTGGACTCCGTGGCGCGTTCCGGCGTGCGTATTCACCCCAGCGTGTTGCAGCTGTCACGGCGCCGCGGAGCTCTGCCATGAAGCGCGCAGCCATGAAGGCCGGCAACAAGCAGACCGTTCGCCCGACCCTGCGCTCGGTGCTCGGCCGCGGCCACCTCAGCGTGGCACTGCTGGCGGTGGGCCTGGCCGGTATCTCGCTGACCTTGCTGGGTGTGCTCGCCCTGCGTGTATATGCCAATCACAACTTGCACCTGATTGCCCGCTCGATCAACTACACCGTCGAAGCTGCCGTTGTGTTCGACGACAGTGCCGCAGCCAATGAGGCGCTGGAACTGATCGCCAAGACCGAAGAGGTGGCGGACGCCAAGGTATTCAACAACGACGGTGAGCAGTTGGCGCATTGGCAGCGCAACGATGAGGGCGTGCTCGGGCACCTGGAGGTGCAAGTGGCGACAGCCTTGCTGGATGAGCCGATCAACCTGCCGATCATGCACCAGCAACAGAAGGTCGGGCATATCGAGCTGATCGGCCAGGGCCGCAGCCTGTTGCTGTTCCTGCTCAGTGGCCTTGGCGGCATCCTGTTTTGCACGATCCTCAGTGCCTTCGTCGCCTTGTACCTGTCGCGACGCCTGCTTGGCGATATTGTCCGGCCTTTGCGTGGCCTGGCCAGTGTCGCCCACGCAGCCCGGCGTGAACGCAGTTTCGACCGCCGGGTACCCGAAGCGCCCATTGCCGAGCTCAACGAGTTGGGCAACGACTTCAACGCGTTGCTCGACGAGCTGGAGGTCTGGCACAGCCACCTGCAGAACGAGAACGCCACCCTGGCGCACCAGGCCAGCCACGACAGCCTTACCGGCTTGCCCAACCGCGCGTTCTTCGAGGGCCGCCTCAGTCGCAGCCTGCGCAACGCCGCACGGCAGCAAGACCATCTGGCCTTGCTGTTCCTCGACAGTGACCACTTCAAGCAGATCAACGACAGCCACGGCCATGCCGTGGGCGACGAAGTGCTGATCAATGTTGCCGACCGCGTGCGTGCGCAACTGCGTGAGCACGACCTGGTGGCCCGCCTGGGCGGTGACGAGTTCGCTGTGCTGCTGACCCCGCTGCACTCGCGCGAGGACGCCGAGCGTATTGCCGAGAAGATCATCGCCAGCATGCAACTGCCGATGCTGCTCGAAGGCGGCGAAAGCCTCACCACGTCATTGAGTGTCGGCATCGCTTATTACCCGGATGATGGCAGTGACCCTGCCAGCCTCCTCAATGCCGCGGATGCGGCGATGTACCAGGCCAAGCGCAAGCGCCGTGGCCAGTGGCAAGCGGCGCAGACGGAACGGTCCGCCGCCGATTTCAGGAACAGGAGTTGAACCGTGATACAGCGTTTGCGTTTTTCTTTCTTTGTGATGTTGCTGGCCTTGCTGACGCTGGCAGGGTGCCAGAGCACACCACCCAAAGGTCTCACCGCCGAGCAGATTGCCGTGCTCAAGCGTGAGGGCTTTGCCCCCACTGACGAGGGCTGGGCATTCGACCTGTCGGGCAAGGTGCTGTTCGGCAGCGACCTGGACAGCCTCAACGGCGCGAGCCAGGCGATTGTCGAGCGGATAGGCAAGGCGCTAATGGGGGTTGGCATTCAAGGCGTGCGGGTCGATGGCCATGCCGATGCATCGGGCAAGGCGGCGTACAACCAGCAGTTGTCCGAGCGGCGCGCGCAGAGTGTGGCCAAGGCGTTGATCGACGTTGGCATGCCGGCGCAGAACATCCGGACCCGTGGGCTGGGCAGCTCGCAGCCAGTAGCGGATAACCGCACCAGCGCAGGGCGGACCGAGAACCGGCGGGTGTCGATTGTAGTCGCGTCTTACTGAGCCCCACCGCCCATTCGCGGGTTTGACCCGCGAATGGGCGGCGAAGCAAACCCATCAATCCTGAGCGAAGTGCATCTCGCGCGTCTCACCCATCAACAACGGTGCATTCGCCTCGGTCACCCCACGGATGTAATCCCACAACAGGGTAATCCGCTTCAGCTTGCGCAAGTCCTCCCGGCAGTACATCCAGAATTGCCGCGTCACCTCGATCTCCTCCGGCAGCACCGTCACCAGTCGAGGGTCCTGCGCCGCCAGGAAGCATGGCAAGATCGCCAATCCGCGCCCCTGCAACGCCGCCGTGTACTGGGCGATGACACTGGTGCTGCGCAAATGCGCATTGGCATTGGGGATCAGGTTGGCCAGGTACAGTAATTCCGAACTGAACGCCAGGTCATCCACATAGCTGATGAACGGATGCCCCACCAGGTCGCTCACCTGGCGAATCGGCGCATGGCTGTCGAGGTAGCCCTGGGTCGCATACAGCCGCAGCCGGTAGTCGCACAGCTTGCAGCACACATAGGGCCCATGCTCGGGCCGCTCCAGGGCGATGACGATGTCCGCCTCGCGCTTGGACAGGCTGATGAAGTGCGGCAGCGGCAGGATATCCACCGAAATCGCCGGGTAGGCATCGACGAAATGGCTCAGTTGCGGGGTGACGAAGAAGCTGCCGAAGCCCTCGGTGCAACCCATGCGCACATGCCCCGACAGCGCCACGCCGGAGCCTGAGACCTGCTCGCAGGCCATGTGCAAGGTGCTCTCGATCGATTCTGCATAGCCCAGCAGGCGCTGCCCTTCGGCAGTCAGGACGAAGCCGTTGGTGCGTGACTTCTCGAACAGCAGCGTACCCAACGCCCCCTCCAGCGAACTGATGCGCCGCGACACCGTGGTGTAGTCGACGGCCAGGCGTTTGGCCGCGCTGCTGGCTTTGCGCGTGCGCGCTACTTCAAGGAAGAACTTCAGGTCGTCCCAGTTCAGCGAACTGAGGGAGGTCAGGTCTTTTTGCATGTTGATCCGGTTTTTTTGTGCGTTCTTGTTGGATGTTTGCACATCTATACTCGAAAAAAGCCCCAAGGCGCCACCTCGTGTTTGCCCGGCGCTGGCGATCTCGTCCTGACAATAATTCCAAGGAGAACGCAGATGAACGCACCACAATCCCCTGACAAGACCAAGGTCGAGCAGGTCAAGCTGCTGATCGACGGCCAGTGGGTCGAATCGAAAACCAGCGAATGGCGCGATATCGTCAACCCGGCCACCCAAGAGGTGCTGGCGCGGGTACCGTTCGCCACCGTCGAAGAAGTGGACGCCGCCGTGGCTGCCGGCCAGCGCGCCTTCAAGACCTGGCGTGACACCCCGATCGGTGCACGCATGCGCATCATGCTCAAGCTGCAGGCGCTGATCCGCGAACACACCAAGCGCATCGCCCAGGTGCTCAGCGCCGAGCAGGGCAAGACCCTTGCCGACGCCGAAGGCGACATCTTCCGCGGCCTTGAAGTGGTCGAGCATGCGGCCTCCATCGGCACCCTGCAGATGGGCGAGTTCGCCGAGAACGTCGCCGGTGGCGTTGATACCTACACCCTGCGCCAGCCAATCGGCGTGTGCGCTGGCATCACTCCGTTCAACTTCCCGGCGATGATCCCGCTGTGGATGTTCCCGATGGCCATCGTCTGCGGCAACACCTTCGTCCTCAAACCTTCCGAGCAGGACCCGCTGTCGACCATGCTGCTGGTCGAGCTGGCGCTGGAAGCCGGTGTGCCGGCGGGCGTGCTCAACGTGGTGCACGGTGGCAAGCAAGTGGTGGATGCGATCTGCACCCATCAGGACATCAAGGCGATTTCCTTCGTGGGTTCCACCGAAGTCGGCACCCACGTGTACAACCTGGCCAGCCAGCACGGCAAGCGTGTGCAGTCGATGATGGGCGCGAAGAACCACGCCGTGGTGCTGCCTGACGCCAACCGCACGCAAACCGTCAACGCCCTGGTCGGAGCCGCCTTTGGCGCAGCCGGCCAGCGCTGCATGGCCACTTCGGTGGCAGTGCTGGTGGGCAAGGCGCGTGATTGGCTGCCGGACATCAAGGACGCAGCAAGCAAGCTCAAGGTCAACGCCGGTTGTGAACCGGGCACCGATGTCGGCCCAGTGGTTTCCAAGCGTGCCAAGGAGCGTGTACTGGGCCTGATCGAAAGCGGTATCCAGGAAGGCGCCAAACTCGAACTCGATGGCCGTGGCGTGAAGGTGCCGGGTTACGAGCAAGGCAACTTCGTCGGCCCGACCCTGTTCTCCGGGGTGAAGACCGACATGCAGGTGTACACCCAGGAAATCTTCGGCCCGGTGCTGGTAACCCTGGAAGTCGACACCCTCGACGAAGCCATCGCCCTGGTCAACGCCAACCCGTTCGGCAATGGCACCGGCCTGTTCACCCAGAGCGGCGCGGCGGCGCGCAAGTTCCAGAGCGAGATCGACATTGGCCAGGTCGGCATCAACATCCCGATCCCGGTACCGGTGCCGTTCTTCAGCTTCACAGGCTCGCGCGGCTCCAAGCTCGGCGACCTCGGCCCGTACGGCAAGCAAGTGGTGCAGTTCTACACTCAGACCAAGACCGTCACCGCCCGCTGGTTCGATGACGACAGCGTCAATGACGGTGTGAACACCACCATCAGCCTGCGCTAAGGAGAAAGCCATGCGTATCGCATTCATCGGCCTGGGCAACATGGGCGCACCCATGGCCCGCAACCTGATCAAGGCCGGGCACCAGCTGAACCTGTTCGACCTGAACAAGACCGTGCTGGCCGAGCTCGCCGAACTGGGCGGGCAGGTCAGCGCCTCGCCCCGGGACGCGGCGGCCAGCAGCGAGCTGGTGATCACCATGCTGCCGGCGGCGGCCCATGTGCGCGCCGTGTACCTCAACGAAGACGACGGTGTGCTGGCGGGCATTCGCCCGGGCACGCCAACCCTGGACTGCAGCACCATCGACCCACAGACCGCGCGTGATGTTTCCAAAGCCGCTGCGGCCAAGGGTGTGGACATGGGGGATGCGCCAGTGTCCGGTGGTACCGGCGGCGCGGCGGCGGGCACGCTGACCTTCATGGTCGGTGCCAGCAACGAACTCTTCGCCGCCCTCGAGCCGGTGCTCAAGCAGATGGGCCGCAACATCGTGCACTGCGGTGAAGTGGGTACCGGGCAGATCGCCAAGATCTGCAACAACCTGCTGCTGGGTATCTCGATGGTCGGCGTGTCCGAGGCCATGGCCCTGGGCAATGCGCTGGGCATCGATACCAAGGTGCTGGCGGGGATCATCAACAGCTCGACTGGGCGCTGCTGGAGTTCCGACACCTACAACCCGTGGCCGGGCATCATCGAAACTGCCCCCGCCTCACGTGGCTACACCGGTGGGTTTGGCGCCGAACTGATGCTCAAGGACCTGGGGCTGGCCACCGAGGCCGCGCGCCAGGCCCACCAGCCGGTGATCCTGGGCGCTGTGGCCCAGCAGCTGTATCAGGCCATGAGCCTGCGCGGTGAAGGCGGCAAGGACTTCTCGGCGATCGTCGAGGGTTACCGCAAGAAGGATTGACGAGCGAGGACTTCATCGCGGGCCGGGTGGCCTTTCCTCTGAAACTGCGCACCAGAGGGGAGGGGCCCGCACCGCGATGTTTTTTGAGCATTATTTAGGTAAGGGGGGGTAAGTAATGCATGAAAACTCCCAAACCAAAAAATGCGATAGTCAATATCAAAAGCGAGGAGCCTATGAAGATTAGGAGGGTCTTGATTTTTGAAGGTAGATTATTTATTTCCTTGATGTCAATGAGGTTTTTTCGTGCATAGATTTTAGGAATTAGCAGAATGAATGATATGTTCGTTAGTCGAAAGAATTTTCCCATCATGCCAGCATGTAGCCAGAGTTTTTTTTCGCCGGTTATTGCATTGCAATTTAATAAAAATCCTTCAATGTAATCAATTTTGCGATGAGCAATATATATTGTTAATGCCAGGTTCAAGAGAAGTAGAGTTGTGACTGTCATGCTGTAGACTAAAAAAATCCAATGCATGATTGTCATTTTGCTACTGCCTCGTATAGAAGTTCCCCAGCCCAGGCGCCTGCTTCATTCCCAAGTTTTCCGCCTGCCATTCCCCCCACTGTACCCCCGAATATCCCACAAGCGAGTGCTCCGGTTCCACCTGTCGCTACGCCAAACACCACGCTGCAAGCAGCACCAAGAAGAAGCTTGCCACTGGCTGCCCCAGCAGTAGTACCAACCAAGCCCAAGGTTAATGAACTAACCTCGACATACTGCGCCTTTTTGCATTCCTCCTTGCGTCCGAGCGTACAGGCTTTATGTATCTCCAGTCCGGTAGCAGCGACATCTAACGCCATCCCGACATACGTTCCGTTCTTTATCAAATTAGCAGCTGTCGCCACGCCTGACACTTTGTTGGCATATCCTGCAATCTCGCCTGTATGTAAATAACTCTTTGTGGATATCCCTAGCGTCCTTTTGATCGAGCTTTTGTTCCTTAGACCGGAACCGTACGCAGCCAGCTTGTTCAACTGCTGATCCAACTTCATGAACAAGGCCGAACGCTTTGCATAGAACTGATCGCGAGCCGCCATCGTTCCTGACCCGAGATGCTGTAGATGCAACTTCTCGATTTCCATCAAGGTGGCTTCGATAGCTTTCAGGCGCTTGCTCCACCCTTCACTGACCACTCCAGCGCCCACGGACGCATGTGCGATGAGGCTCTTCAAAGTCTCGAAATTGTCCAGGAAAAAGTTATCCACACCCTGGCCGTTGCGCATCAACCCCAGGTGCGCAATTGTCGCCTGCCTCATCATCCAGGCTTCCTGGCTGGTGCAGGAGGCCGTGGTGGGGTCGCCGATGATGATAAGTTCCCCGCTACGGACCACGGTATTGGCGATGTGTGAATTCAGCACATCAAACTTTTCCAGGGAGTGACCGGTCAGTGCCAGGTCGGATTTCAGCCTGTGATAGTTTTGCAGCTTGAGGTTGAGGTACGCGCGAGCTTCGGACATGGCAGCACCCTCACGCGTATTTTCTGTTGCCGATGCGGTCCCAGCCCCCGGCGATATTACCGCCGCCACTGCCATCCTGGCGGCGCTGCTGGGTGTAAGTGGTCTTGATCCGCCCGTAGTTGAGTTGCACCACTTCCAGTGGTACTCCTGCGTCCACGGCCTGCGAATACTCGGCGATGATCACCTCTTCAAGGATGATTTCAAAGTACCTGAGCTTGTCACCGCCAGCACGACAGAGAGCGAGCTTCACTTCTTTCAGATGCTGGCCTGTGCAACTGGCTTCCATCAGTTTGCAACTGGCACTGTCGAGGTACTTGGTGAAAGTGAAGTTGGTGACGGAGGTCCTGCCCGATGTTGCGCCACCGGCGGAGCTGGCAGTGGCAGATGTACTTTGGCTGACGCCAAAGTCGTAGCCCAGCACTTCAATCCATTTACTGTATTTTTCGTCCAGTGCTTCGCCTGGAATACTGTCGATCTGAATGTAGGCGTCGAAAGCCATGCTTATCTCTCCTTGACATTGTTTTGGATGGGCAATGTTGCCCGGCGATTCGGGCGCCCCGTGCAGGCTAGGTCTGGGAGAGTGCGAGGGCAATACGCTATGGGGCGGTGTGGCGCAATTCAGAAAAGGACTACAAGAAGAGGGAATCAAGCTGAGGGTAAATGTCAGAAGATGTTGCTGAAGTTCAATGGGTATAGGGTTGTTTTGCTTTTTTTGCTACAGGTGTTCAACAGAGTGATAGCCCTGTAGGAAGTTTCACGTTTTCCACAGGGCCCACATCGCTCTGGCAAAAGAAAATCAGGCGAAGACGAAGTACTTGCGTACGGTCTCGACCACTTCCCAGGTACCTTTCATCCCCGGTTCGATCACGAATACATCACCCGCTTTCAGATGCTTCGGTTCTTCGCCTTCCGGGGTGATGATGCAGTAGCCATCGAGGAAGTGGCAGAACTCCCACTTCTCGTAGTTGACCTCGAACTTGCCCGGCGTGCAGATCCAGGTACCCATGATCTTGCTGCCGTCGGCCGACAGGTAGGCATTGAGGTTGACGGTGTGCGGATCGCCGCCGATGCGCTTCCACTTGGTGGCGTCCACGACCGGCGTCGGGCAGGTTTCGCGCAGGACGGTGATGAAATCGGACATGGCACAACTCCTGGTGACTGGCTGAATGACTGGTCACCATAGGGCCAATGGCCGAGCCGCAGTTGCCTGGGCTCGACGTCCAGCTGCCTGCCCGCGCTATGTCAGGGCGTTGACCTCGACGGTGATGTGGGCCAGTTCCTCGTGTACGCCCAGTGCCTGGCGCACGCTGTCGGCGCTCAATGCTGCCTGGGTGGCCAGGCTGAGGATGCAGGCGTACTGGTCCTTGCCCACACGCCACACGTGCAGGTCGGTGATGGTGGCAGGCACAGGCAGCTCGGCGACCACCTCGCGAATCTCCTCGACCACTGGCGCATCCATCTCGGCGTCCAGCAGCACCCTTCCGGTATCGCGCAGCAGGCCGCGGGCCCAGAGCGCCACCAGCACCGCACCGACCAGGCCCATCACCGGGTCGAGCCAGCTCGCGCCCCAGAATTTGCCGGCCAGCAGGGCGACGATCGCCAGTACCGAAGTGGCGGCATCGGCGATCACGTGCAGGTAGGCCGAGCGCAGGTTCAGGTCGTGGTGGTGATGGCCATGGTCGTGATGATGGTCGTGACCATGGTGGTGATCATGATCGTCGCGCAGCAGCCAGGCGCAGATCAGGTTCACGGCCAGGCCGATGACCGCGATGAAGATTGCCTCGTCATAGTGGATCGGCCCTGGCGTCAACAGGCGTTCAGCCGACTGGAAGGCCATGAGCCCGGCCACGCCGAGCAGCAGCAGGGCGCTGGAGTAGCCGCCGAGGATCTCGACCTTCCAGGTGCCGAAGGCGAAGCGTTGGTCCTTGGCATAGCGACGCGCGGCAGCGTAGGCCAGCAATGATAGCCCCAGGGCCAGGGCGTGCGAGCTCATGTGCCAGCCATCGGCGAGCAGCGCCATGGAGTTGAAGAACCAGCCACCGGCGATTTCCGCCACCATCATGATCGCCGTCAGCCACACGGCCAGGCGTGTCTTGCGCTCGGCGCCGAGGTTGCTGGTGTGGAACTGGTGGCTGTGCTGCCAGCGGCCTGAGGTTTGCGTCGCCATGGTTTATCATGCTCCCGGAATGTCGAGAAATATACTATACCCCAGTATACCTAGCATGGTGTGAAAGCGAATGGCACATACCCTCAAGAGCAAGAAGCAATTGCTGACCCGCGTGCGCAAGATCAAAGGCCAGGCCGCGGCCCTGGAAACCGCGCTGGAGCAGGACAAGGACTGCCTGGCGATCCTCCAGCAGATCGCCGCCGTGCGCGGCGCGGTGAACGGGCTGATGACCGAAGTGATGGAAGGGCACATCCGCGAGCACCTGGTGGCGCAAGGGCTGAGTACTGAGGAACGGCAGGAAGAGGCGGACAAGGTGGCGGCGTTGCTGCGGTCTTATCTAAAGTGATACCCCTAGGGGGTATACGGTAGGAATGCAATTTTCCTACAGGGCTATAAGTAGAGACCTACTTGGTGGCCTGAACCATCCGCTGGTCGCCTGAAGTGTGCATGGTGTTTACTGCGCTTCGTTTTGGTCAAGTCGGTGTGTATCATACACATCGACTGCCGAAGGAAGGGCGTATGCGCAGTCGTGAAGTGATCCAGCTCATTGAGGCGGACGGGTGGTACGAGGCCGAGGTCAAGGGCAGCCATCACCAGTTCAGGCACCCGATGAAGAAGGGGAGGGTGACAGTTCCTCATCCCAAGAGCGATCTTCCTAAAGGCACCGTACACAGCATCCTGAAGCAAGCTGGCTTGAAGCAGTCCAGTGGCTTCGATAGCTCGAACATCAGTGGAGACGCGCAATGAAATTCCCGGTCGTATTGCACAAGGACGCCGATTCGGATTATGGCGTGACCGTTCCCGACGTGCCTGGTTGCTTCTCTGCGGGCTCGACTGTCGCCCAGGCGCTGGAGAACGTTCAAGAGGCGCTAGCGCTGCATTTTGAGGGTTTGGTTGCTGATAACGAAGCGCTTCCTCAAGCGCAGGAAGTCGACGTCCATGTGGCGAATTCCGATTATGCTGGCGGGGTCTGGGCTGTCGTTGATTTCGATGTCACGCCTTACTTGGGGAAGGCCGTGCGGTTCAACGCAACATTGCCGGAAAACCTCCTTCAGCGGATCGATGAAAAAGTGAAGCGTGACCATCGGTATGCTTCTCGTTCTGGATTTCTCGCGTCGGCCGCTCTAAGAGAACTGGCGCTCGCACACTGAACGAATCCGTATTGCAACCAGTGCGGGAATCATGCCGGATGCAAGGTCAGCGCAATCCCTGTGGGAGCGGGTTCACCCGCGAATGCGCGAGTACAGGCGACGATGAACCTTCAGGCCTGGATCAATCGCTCGACCAACCCTGCCGCATAGCCTGGTAACCCGGCGAAATCCCGCGCGCACAACAGCAACCGCCGGTTGGCCCAGTCCTCTCGCAGTGCCACCCAGTGCATCGGCAACACCCCCTTCCAGCGCTGCACCGATGCCAGCGGCACCACGCCGATACCGGCGCCACCGGCGACCATGCGTATCACCCCGTCAAACCCTTCGGCCCGCACCCGTACCTGCATGCGCTGGCCTTCGCGCAGAGCCTGTTCTTCCAGGTATAACGCCAAGGCACTGTTCGCCCCCAGCCCGACATGGCCATGGGCAAGGCACTCGACGAAGCTTGGGGTGGGCTCTGCGGCGAGGGGGTGACCCAGCGGTGTCACCAGCACCAGCGGATCATCGCGAAACGGCAAAGTCTGCAAATGCGCGCTGGGCGCTGCGGTGGAAATGATGCCCAGATCAGCCGTGCCCTGGGTTATCGATTGCACGATGCGCAGGCTCGGCAGCTCTTGCACGTCGATGCCGATCCCAGGGTTGTCGGCAAGGTAGCTGGCCAGCAGCTCCGGAAGATACTCGGTCAACGCTGCGGTGTTGCACAGCAGCCGCACCTGCCCTTGCTGGCCCCTGGCATATTGGGCCAGGTCGAACTGCAGGCGCTCGACCTGTTGGGCGATTTGCCGCGCATGTTGCAACAGCGCCTGGCCGGCGGGCGTCGGCTGCACGCCGCGGCGATTGCGCTCAAGCAAAGGTGTGCCGAGCGAGGCCTCCATGGCGCGGATGCGTGCACTGGCCGCTGGCAGCGACAGATGGCTGCGGCGGGCGCCGGCGGTGATGTTGCCGCACTCGGCGGTGTGCTGGAAAAGCCGGAGGTCGATCAGGTCGAAATGCATCTGCCTCTGTCCTGGCGAGAGTCTGGCTGAGTATATGGCAGATTTTCAGTACAACCGCTGCGCGCCATCATGGTGACCATGGATACCTTGATCGCTTTCTACCAGAACATCGGTCCGGCATTGACGCTGCTAGTGGTCATCACCTTCCTGCTGGCCGGTGCCGTCAAGGGTGTGATCGGCCTCGGCCTGCCGACCATCGCCATGGGCCTGCTGGGGCTGGCTATGTCACCGGCGCAGGCTGCGGCGCTGTTGATCGTTCCCTCTACGCTCACCAACCTCTGGCAGCTCGCTGCCGGTGGGCATCTGCCGACGCTGTTGCGCAGGCTCGGACCGATGCTGGTGATGATTTTCGTCGGCACGTTGCTTGGCAGTGCCTGGCTGGGTATCAACAGCGGGCCGTGGGCCGTGCATGCGCTGGGCGCGGCGCTGGTGATCTACGCGCTGTACGGGCTGGCAGGGCCGGCCTTGCGCGTGGCACCGGGGCGGGAAGGGTGGTTGGGCCCGATTTGCGGGCTAGTGACAGGCCTGGTCACTGCGGCCACTGGCGTATTCGTGATGCCTGCGGTGCCTTACCTGCAGAGCCTGGGCCTGAGCCGCGACGAGATGATTCAGGCGTTGGGCCTGTCATTCACGGTCTCGACCCTCGCCCTGGCCCTTGGCCTGGCCGGGCAGGATGCCCTGGGTGGGCAAGCGCTGGGTGCTTCGCTGCTGATGCTGGCGCCGGCACTGCTGGGCATGCTAGCCGGGCAGTGGCTGCGCCAACGCATCAGTGCAACGTTGTTCAAGCGCTGCTTCTTCATCGGCCTGGCCGCGCTGGGCGGCCATTTGCTGATCAACGGTTAGCGGACGAGGCGCTGAGCATCACGATCGGCTGGATGTCGAAATCGCGCTCAAGGTAGTCCATGCGCTTTTCGAAGAACTCGACCATATGCGGCAGTGCCGAGTGCACGTCCAGCGCCGCCTTGTCGGCCCACACCTCATAGAACACGAACAGGCTCGGGTCCTGCTGGTCGCGCAGCATGTGGTATTCGATGCAGCCAGGTTCCTGGCGGCTTGGCTCGACGTAAGCGCGGAACAGGGTTTCGAAGGCTTCGGCCATTTCCGGGCGGGTCTTGGCCTTGAGGATGAAAGCGTGCTGCTCGCTCATGGATCGGTGCTCCCAAGTGGTTGATGAATCGATTCTACGGCAATAATGCGTATCGAATTCTTGACTTGAGATCAATTGTATTTTGCCGCACGCCTGCTGTATCCCGCGCTCGCGAGCCATTAATGTGCCGGTCATCCCTTTATGACCCGAGGCCCAGCATGAAAAACATCCTACTGCTCAACGGCGGCAAACAGTTTGCCCACTCCGACGGCCGTCTCAACCTGACCCTGCACGACGCCGCGCTGGCCCACCTGGACCGTGCCGGTTTCGATGTACAGCAGACCTTCATCGACTGTGGCTACGACGTCCAGGCCGAAGTGGAGAAATTCCTTTGGGCCGATGTGATCATCTACCAGATGCCGGGGTGGTGGATGGGCGCGCCGTGGACCGTGAAGAAGTACATCGACGAAGTTTTCACCGCCGGCCACGGCAGCCTTTATGCCAACGACGGCCGTACCCGTTCCGATCACTCGCAGAAGTACGGCAGCGGTGGCCTGGTGCACGGCAAGCAGTACATGCTGTCGCTGACCTGGAACGCACCGCAGCAGGCGTTCGATGACCCGACCGACTTCTTCGAGGGCAAAGGTGTGGATGCGGTGTACTTCCCGTTCCACAAGGCCAACCAGTTCCTGGGCATGACCGGCCTGCCGACCTTCCTGGCGGTCGATGTGATGAAGCGCCCGGATGTGCCGGCGGCGTTGGCGGCTTATGAAGCGCATCTGGACAAGGTGTTCGGCAAGGCTATCTAATCCCTGCATGGTTCACGCACAGGCGCTCAAGTGAAAACCCGATCCGAAGAACTCCAGGTATTCGTCGCCGTCATCGATTGCGGTTCGATCTCTGCCGCCGCCGAGCAGATGGGCCAGACCCCATCGGCGGTCAGCCGCACGCTGTCACGCCTGGAGGCCAAACTCGGCACCACGCTGGTAAACCGCACCACCCGGCGCATGGACCTCACCGAAGAAGGCCGCTTCTTCCTCGAACGCTCGCGCCTGGTGCTGGAACAGATGGACGAGATGGAAGAGCGCCTGTCGATGAACCGCCAGACCCCATCCGGGCGTCTGCGCATCAACGCCGCCGCGCCGTTCATGCTGCACGCCATCCTGCCGTGGATTGGCGAGTTCCGTCGCCAGTACCCCGGCATCGAGCTGGAACTCAACACCGACGACCTGATCATCGACCTGCTGGAGCAGAGTACCGATGTGGCCATCCGCATTGGTGACCTCGCCGACTCCAGCCTGCATGCCCGCTCGCTCGGTTGCAGCCCGGTACAGGTGCTGGCGAGCCCGCAGTACCTGGACCAACACGGTACACCGGAGAAGGTCGAGGACCTGAACAACCATTGCCTGCTCGGCTTCAGCCAACCTGAGTCGCTCAACCAGTGGCCGCTGCGTCATGCTCAGGGTGACCGCTGGAGCATCCGCCCGGCATTGATCGCCTCCAGCGGCGAGACCCTGCGCCAGCTGGCGCTGGCCGGGGAGGGCATCGTCTCGCTGTCACACTTCATGACCCACGAAGACATCCGCGCCGGCCGCCTCAAGGTGCTGCTGAGCGAGGCCAGCAACGGCTACCGCCAGCCGATCCACGCGGTGTATTACCGCAACACGCAGCTGGCCCTGCGTATCCAGTGTTTCCTCGACTTCATCCAGCGCAAGCTGGCGATGTACGCCTGCTGAGTTGCCTGAACGCGACAGTTCCTGTCCACAGGCGGCGAAACTTCCTCTGTTTGATTGCACAGTCGAAACGCTTCGGCCTTACTGACTGCTCAACAAAAACAACACCAAGGAAGTGTCATGCGTATTGTCCCGTTCCAGTACCTGGCTCTGGCAGCCGCGATCCTGAGCTGTTCCTCGACTTACGCCGCCACGTTGGAAGGTGGCGCTGTAGCTGCGCCCGATCAATATGGTGCACAGGTAGCCGCCGACATTCTCAAGAAGGGCGGCAACGCCGTGGATGCTGCTGTAGCGACGGCGTTCACCCTGGCTGTGACCTACCCCGAGGCGGGCAACATCGGTGGCGGTGGCTTCATGACCCTGTTCGTCGACGGCAAACCGTACTTCCTCGACTACCGCGAAGTGGCGCCCAAGGCCGCCACGCGCAACATGTACCTGGACGACAAGGGCGAGGTGATCGAAAACCTGAGCCTGGTCGGCGTGCGTGCTGCGGGTGTGCCCGGTACGGTGATGGGCCTGTGGGAGGCCCACCAGAAGTTCGGCAAGCTGCCCTGGAGCGAGCTGCTGACTCCGGCCATCGGCTATGCGAAGAACGGCTTCAAGGTCGCCGAAAAGCAGTACCAGTACCGCAACGACGCCCAGGGCATGTTCAAGACGGCGACCAACTTCAACGATTACTTCGGCAACATGAAAGTCGGTGAGCTGTTCAAGCAGCCGGAAATGGCCCAGACCCTCGAGCGCATCGCCGACAAAGGCGTGAGCGAGTTCTACCAGGGCAAGACTGCCGACCTGCTGGTGGCGCAGATGCAGGCCGACAAGGGCCTGATCACCAAGGACGACCTCAAGGACTACAAGGCGGTGTGGCGCGAGCCGATGGCCCTGAGCTGGCGCGGTAACGTGGTCTACACCGCGCCACCGCCAAGCTCCGGCGGTGTGGCCTTGGCCCAGCTGCTGGGCATCAAGGAAGACCGCGCGGCGGACTTCAAGGGCGTGGCGCACAACTCGGCGCAGTACATCCACCTGCTGGCGGAGATCGAGAAGCGAGTGTTCGCCGACCGCGCCGACTACCTCGGTGACCCGGCCTTCACCAAGGTGCCGGTCGACCAGCTGGTTGCCAAGGACTACCTGGCCAAGCGTGCCGCGCAGGTCAACCCGAATGCCATTTCCGAGACTGACAAGGTCAAGCCAGGGCTGGAACCGCACCAGACCACGCACTTCTCGATCGTCGACAAGCAGGGCAACGCGGTCAGCAACACCTACACCCTCAACCTCGATTACGGCAGCGGCGTGGTGGTCAAGGGGGCAGGCTTCCTGCTCAACGACGAGATGGACGACTTCAGCGCCAAACCGGGCGCAGCGAATGCCTTTGGCGTGGTCGGTGGCGACGCCAACGCCATCGAACCGGGCAAGCGCATGCTGTCATCCATGAGCCCGAGCCTGATGACCCGCGACGGCAAGGTCGAGCTGGTGATCGGCACCCCGGGCGGATCGCGGATCTTTACCTCGATCTTCCAGGTGATGAACAACCTGTACGACTACGGCATGCCGCTGGAGAAGGCCGTGGCTGCGCAGCGTGTGCACCATCAATTGTTGCCAAAGGACACCATCTATTTCGACAGCTATGCGCCGCTGACCGGGCCTGTGGCTGATGAGCTTAAGAAGATGGGTTATGTGCTGGAGGACCAGGGTTGGGAGATGGGCGATATCCAGGCGATTCGGGTCAATGGGGCGCAGCTTGAGACCGCTTCGGATCCGCGTGGGCGTGGGGTGGGGATGATCGTCAAGTAATTACATTCGAGGTTGCCGGGAGGGCTTTGCCCTCCTATCCGACCGGTCCGGCGCCCCGGCAAGGCCGCTCCTACAGAGGTCTGCGGATCCCTGTAGGAGCGGCCTTGCCGGGGCGCCGGACCGGTCGGATAGGGCCGCAGGTCAGACGCGGAACTGGCTGACCAGCGTCTGCAGGTGACCACCCAGGCGCGCCAGCTCTACGCTGGACGCCGCTGTCTCATCGCTGGCAGCGGCCGTCTGTTCCGACACATCCCTTACATTCAGAATGCTGCGGCTAATCTCCTCAGCCACCGCACTCTGCTGCTCGGCCGCCGCAGCGATCTGCTGGTTCATGGACTGGATGCTCGACACCGTGCTGGTGATGTTCTCCAGCGAGGTCCCGGCCTTGCGCGCCAGCTCCACACTGCTGTCGGTCAGCGTGCGGCTGCCCTGCATGGCATTGGCCACTTGCTGGGTACCGTGCTGCAGGCTGGCTACCAGCTCTTCGATCTCTTCGGTGGACTTCTGCGTGCGCTGGGCCAGGCCACGCACTTCATCGGCCACTACCGCGAAGCCACGGCCAGCCTCACCGGCACGGGCCGCCTCGATCGCGGCGTTCAGTGCCAGCAGGTTGGTCTGCTCGGCTACCGACTTGATCACGTCCATCACGCTGCCGATCTTCTGGCTTTCCTGCTGCAGCAGGTTCATGGCCTCGGTGGAACGGTGCACTTCTTCGGCCAGGCGCTCGATCTGGCTGATCGCCTCGCCCACTACGCGGTCTCCGGCGCGGGCCTCGTCGTCGGCACCGGTGGCCGCGTGCGACGCTTGCTCAGCGTTGCGCGCCACTTCCTGAACGGTGGCGGCCATTTCGTGCATGGCGGTGGCCACCTGGTCGGTCTCGACCTTCTGGCTGTTGGCGCCAGCGCTGGTCTGCTCGGTCACCGCCGACAGCTCTTCGGCGGCACTGGCGATCTGGGTGACGCCGTCACGGATGCCGCTGATCAGGTCGCGCAGGGTGGTGCCCATGCGCGCGATGCCTTGTTGCAGTACACCAATCTCGTCGCGGCGGGTGACGCGCAGGTCGTGGGTCAGGTCGCCAGCGGCGATGCGTTCGACAGCTTGCAAGGTCTCGCGCAGTGGGCGGGTGATCTGGCGGGTGATGACAACCGCGGCGATCACGCCAGCCAGCAGCGCCAACAGTGTGGCGATAGTTTGCAGGCTGCGTGCCTGGGCGCTTTCGACATCACGGCGGTCAATCTGGATCTTGTACAGCGCGTCGCTGCGCTTGACGATGTCGGCACCCTCCACAGTCATTTCCGCACGGGCAACGTTAATGGCAGCGACCGCGTCGCGGAACTGGCGCACGGCATCGCGGTAGGCCAATACCGCTTGTTCGAACTGCTGCACATGGGGCGCTTCGGCTGGTAGCTGGCGCTTGAGACTGTCGATATCGGCCAGCGAACTGTCCAGCTGACGCAGGGCGGCCTGCTCGTTGCTGGTGCTGTTGTCGGCAATGTAACCGCGCACATCGACGCGCACCTGCAACAGTTGTTGGCGCGCCTTGCTGATCAGTTGGTACTGGGCCAGGCGCACGCTGTCAGCCTCGGGGCGGGACATGACGTCCTGGCTGAGCGTTTCCATGGCGTCATCGGCCTTGGCCGCCGACACGTTCATCGCATCGCGGGCGGCCAGCGAACTCTTGTAACCGGCGCGCATCTTGTTCAGCGACACCTTGTACTCGCTGATGGTCTGCCCCAGCTCCTTGAGCAGCACGACGTTGGCCGGGCTGGTGAAGGTGCTGACCAGGTATTCCTGCTGCTTGCTGAAGGCGTCGAGCTTGGCCTGTGTGTTGGCGGCGGCGGCATCATCGCCGTTGGCGATCATGTATTGCAGGCGCGCCACGCGCAGGTCGGTCAGGTCCTTGTTGAGCTGGCCGATGTCGCCCATCCAGTTGCTGCGGTCGATCAGGCTGCCCAGGCTGGTCCAGCCGGTCAGGGCCAGCAGGCCGGTTAGAAACAGCACCAGGCCGAAGCCCAGGCCGAGTTTGAGGTTGACGCTGATGTTGGCGAACCAGCTGTTCATGCACGCTCTCCAGAAAATTCATTCGCTCACTTGATCATCGATCGCAGGGCGTTGTTGTTCTGGGGGCCTGCTGATTCGTGCAGGTGTTATCGGCACGACGAAGGGAAAGCTGAATCGCTTTTTCAGCAGATTTGTAACTGTGTGAAAACGTTTGCGTTTTGGAGATTGCAGGGGGCTGCTTTGCAGCCCATCGCCGGCAAGCGCGGCTCCCACAGGTTCTGCGCTGGCTTTTGTCTCAAAGGCTACGCGCGCTGAAGGTATCGCAGCTGTTCACATTACCCTGGGCAAACCCGGCCTTGAACCAGCGCACCCGCTGCGCCGAGGTGCCATGGGTGAAAGAGTCGGGCACCACGCGCCCCTGGCCTTGCTGCTGCAGCCGGTCATCGCCAATGGCATTGGCCGCATTCAGCGCCTCTTCAACATCGCCAGGTTCCAGCCAGTTCAGCCGCTTCTGCGCCTGATACGCCCACACCCCGGCCAGGCAGTCAGCCTGCAGCTCCTGGCGCACCAGCAGGCCATTGTCGCCTTCCATGCGCTGGCCACTGCGCCGCGCGGCATCGACCTTGGCCGACACACCCAGCAAGGTCTGCACATGGTGGCCGATCTCGTGGGCGATCACGTAAGCCTGGGCGAAATCACCCGCTGCGGCGAAGCGGGTTTCCATCTCGCGGAAGAACGACATGTCCAGGTAGACACGTTGGTCCGCCGGGCAGTAGAACGGCCCGACCGCCGCAGAAGCAAACCCACAGGCGGAGTTCACCTGGCCGCTGAACAGCACCAGCTTGGGATCGCGGTATTGCTTGCCAGCCTGGGCGAACAGCGCCTTCCAGGTATCCTCGGTGTCACCCAGGATCGAGGCGACGAACTGCGCCTGTTCGTCATTGGCCGGCGGTGCCTTGCCGCCTGCTCCAGCCGGAGCTGCCTGATGTTGCTGCTGGTCCATCTGCCCTGCGAGCTGGCCGAGGATCTGCAGCGGGTCCTGGCCGGTAAGCCACCCGATGCCGACGATCAGCAATATCGCCCCAAGCCCCAGCCCCTTGCCGCCGCCAAAGCGCATGCCGCCGCCACCGCCACCTTCGCCACGGGCATCGACCACATTGTCGCTGCGCCGGCCTTTTCGCCATTCCATGAAGTGCTCTCCAGAGCGTGAAACATGGGGATAAAGATTAGTTCACCCCAGCCAAAGGTACTAATGCATAACCATTTGGTTATGTATTGGGTGGCTGATTTCAATATTCATCTGGCCCGACCTATCTGAAACTGCAAGTCCGCCTGCCGTGTACAGGCGTTTTCATAATTCCAAGAGAGGAATCCGGCATGCCCGCCCAGGACAACAGCCGCTTCGTGATCCGTGATCGCAACTGGCACCCCAAGGCCCTGACGCCTGACTACAAGACGTCCATTGCCCGCTCGCCGCGCCAGGCACTGGTCAGCATCCCGCAGTCGATCAGCGAAACCACCGGCCCGGACTTTTCCCATCTGGGTTTTGGTGCCCACGACCATGACCTGCTGCTGAACTTCAACAACGGCGGCCTGCCGATCGGCGAGCGCATCATCGTTGCCGGCCGCGTCGTCGACCAGTACGGCAAGCCTGTGCCGAATACCTTGGTGGAGATGTGGCAAGCCAACGCCGGCGGCCGTTACCGCCACAAGAACGACCGCTACCTGGCGCCGCTGGACCCGAATTTCGGTGGCGTTGGCCGCTGCCTGACCGACCGCGACGGTTACTACAGTTTCCGCACCATCAAGCCGGGCCCATACCCATGGCGCAATGGCCCGAATGATTGGCGCCCGGCGCACATCCACTTCGCCATCAGCGGCCCGTCGATCGCCACCAAGCTGATCACCCAGCTGTATTTCGAGGGTGACCCGCTGATCCCGATGTGCCCGATCGTCAAGTCGATCGCCAACCCCGAAGCGGTGCAGCAGTTGATTGCCAAGCTCGACATGAGCAACGCCAACCCGATGGACTGCCTGGCGTACCGCTTCGACATCGTGCTGCGCGGCCAGCGCAAGACCCAATTCGAAAACTGCTGAGGACCCCGCCATGCCTATCGAACTGCTGCCGGAAACCCCCTCGCAGACCGCCGGCCCCTACGTGCACATCGGCCTGGCCCTGGAAGCGGCCGGCAACCCGACCCGCGACCAGGAAATCTGGAACCGCCTGGCCAAGCCGGACGCTGCTGGCGAGCACATCCTGCTGATCGGCCAGGTGTATGACGGTAACGGCCACCTGGTTCGTGATTCGTTCCTGGAACTGTGGCAGGCGGATGCCGCTGGCCAGTATCAGGATCAATACAACTTGGAAAATGCCTTCAACAGCTTCGGCCGCACCGCTACCACCTTCGATGCCGGTGAGTGGACCGTACAAACGGTCAAGCCGGGTGTGGTGAAGAACGCTGCCGGTGTGCCGATGGCCCCGCACATCAACATCAGCCTGTTTGCCCGTGGCATCAATATCCACCTGCACACGCGTCTGTATTTCGATGATGAGGCTGAAGCCAACGCCAAGTGCCCGGTGCTCAACCTGATCGAGCAGCCGCAGCGCCGCGAAACGCTGATTGCCAAGCGTTGCGAGGTGGACGGGAAGACGGCGTATCGCTTCGATATCCGTATTCAGGGGGAAGGGGAGACGGTGTTCTTCGACTTCTGATGCAAGCCCTTGGGGCTGCTTTGCAGCCCATCGCGACGCAAGGCCGCTCCTACAGGAATATGCGTTCCCCTGTAGGAGCGGCCTTGCCGGGGCGCCGGACCGGTCGGAAAGGGCTGCAAAGCAGCCCCGGCGATTTGAAAGTCAGCGCCGAACCAACAGGACGCCACTTTCCATGTGGTGGGTGTAGGGGAACTGGTCGAACAACGCACAACGCTCGATGCGGTGCGTGTCCTGCAACTGGGCAATGTTCGCCGCTAGCGTCTCCGGATTGCACGAGATGTACAGGATCCGCTCGAAACGCCGGGTCAGCTCGCAGGTGTCCGGGTCCATGCCGGCACGCGGCGGGTCGACGAACACCGTGCCGAATTCGTAGCTTTTCAGGTCGATCCCTTCCAGCCGACGGAACGGGCGCACGTCATTCAGCGCCTGGGTCAGTTCTTCTGCCGACAGGCGCACCAGCCGCACGTTATCCACAGCGTTCTCGTCGAGGTTGCTCAGCGCGGCATTGACCGAGGTCTTGCTGATCTCGGTGGCCAGCACCTGGCGCACGCGTGTGGCCAGCGGCAGGGTGAAGTTGCCGTTGCCGCAATACAGCTCCAGCAGGTCGTCCTCACGCTCGCCGATGGCCTCGAAGGCCCAGCTCAGCATCTTCTGGTTCACCGCGCCGTTGGGCTGGGTGAACGCACCTTCTGGCTGGCGATAGCTGAACACACGGCCGGCGACATCGAGCTTTTCCACCGCGTAGTCGCGGCCGATCACCAGGCGTTTGCCCTTCGAGCGGCCGATCAGGCTCACGCCGAGGTCTTCGGCCAGCTGCCGGGCAGCCACTTCCCAGGCTTCGTCCAGCGGGCGGTGGTAGCACATCGTGACCATGGCATCGCCGGCCAAGGTGGTGAGGAACTCCACCTGGAACAGGCGGTTGCTCAGCGTTTCGCTAGCCTGCCAGGCGGCTTTCAGGCGCGGCATCAACTCGTTGATGCGCTGGCTGGCGATGGGGAAATCGTCGATCAGGATCGCCTTGTGCTTATCGCCCGGGGCAAACATCGCATAGTGGCGCTGGCCGTCTTCACGCCACAGGCGGAACTCGGCGCGCAGGCGGTAGTGCTCGCGCGGCGAGTCGAAAACGGCCGGTTCCGGCGCGCCAAAGGGCGCCAGCAACTCGCGCAGGCGGGCGACTTTGCCCTCGAGCTGGGTGTCGTAGGCGGAGGGATCGAAGACAGCACTCATGCGTTGAACCAGCCCAGCTTGATGACGAACAGGATGGAAAGGATCACCAGGGCCGGGTTCAGGTCGCGGTGGCGGCCAGAGATCAGCTTGACGGCGGTCCAGGAGATGAAGCCGAAGGCAATGCCGTTGGCGATCGAGTAAGTCAGCGGCATGGCCAGGGCGGTCACCACCACCGGGGCGGCTTCGGTAACGTCGTCCCAGTTGATTTCCGCCAGGCCCGAAGCCATCAGCACGGCAACGAACAGCAGCGCCGGGGCGGTGGCGAAGGCTGGCACGCTACCGGCCAGCGGGGCAAAGAACAGCGCCAGCAGGAACAGGATGGCGACCACGATGGCGGTCAGGCCGGTGCGGCCCCCGGCGCTCACGCCAGCAGCGGATTCGATGTAGCTGGTGGTGGTCGAGGTGCCCAGCAGGGACCCGGCCATGGCTGCGGTGCTGTCGGCGATCAGGGCGCGGCCCATCTTTGGCATGTGGCCATCCTTGCCCATCAGGCCGGCGCGCTTGGCCACACCGATCAGGGTGCCGGAGTTGTCGAACAGGTCGACGAACAGGAAGGCGAAGATCACGCTGACCAGGCCCACGTCGAGTGCGCCCTTGATGTCCAGCTGCAGGAAGGTCGGTGCCAGCGAAGGCGGCATGGATACCACGCCACCGAACGGGGTCACGCCCATCACGATCGAGGCGATGGTCACGGCGAGGATGCCGATCAGCACCGCGCCTCGCACCTTCAGCGACTCGAGGCCGACGATCAGGAAGAAGCCCAGGGTAGCGAGGATCGGTGCCGGCTGCTTGAGGTCGCCCAGGCCAACCAGGGTTGCCGGGTTATCGACGACGATGCCGGCATTATGCAGGGCGATGAACGCCAGGAACAGGCCGATGCCAGCAGCAATCGCCGAACGCAGTGGCAGCGGGATACTGTTCACGATCCATTCGCGGATGCGGAAGATCGACAGCAGGAAGAACATCACCGCCGAGAGGAACACCGCGCCCAGTGCCACCTGCCAGGTGTGGCCCATGTGCAGGACCACTGTATAGGTGAAGAACGCGTTCAGGCCCATGCCCGGCGCCAGGGCGATCGGGTAGTTGGCGATCAGACCCATGGTGGTCGAACCGATGGCGGCGGCCAGGCAGGTGGCGACGAAGATCGCGCCTTTGTCCATGCCGGTCTCGCCGAGAATGCTCGGGTTGACGAACAGGATGTAGGCCATGGCCAGGAAGGTGGTGACGCCCGCAAGAATCTCGGTGCGCACATTGGTGTTGTGTGCTTTTAGTTGAAACAGCCTTTCCAGCATGCCCGCTCCCCAGGGCGCCCTCGCGCCGTGAATGTATCGACCCCATCAGCAAAGCACAGACCGTAGCGGATGCCGTGGTTTTGTGTGGGGCGGAAAAAAGCCGCGCATCATACCAGCATGCTTGGCGGGGGCCTATCGCCGTTGGGGAATGGGTTACCTTTAGCCTGTGCCGGCCTCTTCGCGGGTAAACCCGCGCCCACAGGGATATAGCAAGGGCGGCCCCCTGTGGGAGCGGGTTTACCCGCGAAGAGGCCAGCACAGGAGAGCGAATTATTCGTTGTGCAACCGGTCTCGCTTGGCCAATGTCGGGAACAACTTTATCCACACCCCGGTCACCACCAGCGTGCCGACCCCACCCATCACCACCGCCGGCACCGTGCCGAACCAGTGCGCCGTCACCCCGGACTCGAACTCACCCAGCTGGTTCGAAGCGCCGATGAACAACCCGTTGACCGCGCTCACCCGCCCACGCATCTCATCCGGCGTCTCCAGCTGCACGAAGGCGCCGCGGATGACCATGCTGATCATGTCCGCCGCGCCCAGCACCACCAGCACCGCCAGCGAGAACCAGAACGAGGTCGACAGGCCAAAGGCGATGGTCGCCACGCCGAACAGCCCGACGGCGGTGAACATGGTGCGGCCGACCTTGCGCTCCACCGGGAAGCGCGCCAGCCACAGCGACATCAGCAGTGCCCCCACCGCCGGCGCCGAGCGCAGCAGGCCCAGGCCCCATGGGCCGGTAAGCAGGATGTCCTTGGCAAACACCGGCAGCAAGGCGGTCGCGCCACCGAGCAGCACGGCGAACAGGTCCAGCGAGATGGCCCCGAGAATGTCGGGGCGGCTGCGGATAAAGCGGATCCCGGCCATCAGCGATTCGATACTGGCGCGGCCACGCTGAGGCACCTGCTGGCGCGAGTCGAGGCTGAGCATCAGCAGGCAGGCGATGGCGTACAGTGCGACGGTCGGGCCGTACACCCAGATGCTGCCAAATGCGTACAGGAAGCCGCCCACGGCCGGGGCGACGATGGTGGCGGCCTGGGTCGCCGAGGCCGAAGCGGCCACCGCTCGCGGGAACAGCCCGGCAGGCACCACGTTGGGTAGCAGCGCCTGGGTCGCTGGCATTTCGAACGAGCGGGTGGCACCGAGCAGGAAGGCCAGGACGAAAATCAGTTCGCGGCTGACGTTGTCGGTGGCGCTGCCCACGGCCAGCGCCAGGGCGATCAACCCCTGCAAGGTCTGGCACAGCGCCGCGACCTTGCGTCGGTCATAGCGGTCGGCGACGTGCCCGGTGTGCAGCATGAACAACACCCGTGGGGCGAATTCGACCAGGCCCACCAGGCCCAGGTCGAGCACATTGCCGGTCAGCTGGTAGAGGTGCCAGCCAATGGCCACGGTGAGCATCTGGAAGCCGCTGGCGGTGAACACCCGGGCCAGCCAGAAAGCGATGAACGGGCGGTGATGACGCAACAACTGCGGTGCGGAATCGGACATCGGAAACCTGTTGGCCTCGGCGCAGTAGAGGGGCCCGCAGCGTATCATCTGTTTGTAACAAACGGTTACTGTTTGCCGGGATCGGCACTTTTTCACGTTTCGCGAAAGAGGGTGGGGCAACCGGTCACGCGGCAAACAACCACACGGCCCGGCGGGCCATTCGGGACTATGCTTCCTAGCAATCGTTGACCTGGATCAATCGTTCCAGACCTAACGAATGGGCCCTCGGGCCGGAATCCCTGCGATCGAACAGAACAATTCCAACATGCCGCACTCGACTACCGTGGGGGCAGTGGGCGACGGGGCCACAAGCCCGGACGCCGGATTATCTGAAGAGGAAGCACCATGTTCGGAATAGAGGCCTTAGAGCTCGCCCGAATGCAGTTTGCCTTTACCGTGTCGTTCCACATCCTGTTCCCGGCCATCACCATCGGCCTGGCGAGCTACCTGGCAGTCCTCGAAGGCCTCTGGCTGCGGACCCACAACCAGGTCTACCGTGACCTCTACCACTTCTGGTCGAAGATCTTCGCCGTCAACTTTGGCATGGGCGTGGTCTCCGGCCTGGTCATGGCCTACCAGTTCGGTACCAACTGGAGCCGGTTCTCCGACTTCGCCGGTGCCGTCACCGGCCCATTGCTGACGTATGAAGTGCTGACCGCCTTCTTCCTTGAGGCGGGCTTCCTTGGCGTCATGCTGTTTGGCTGGAACCGTGTCGGCCGTGGTCTGCACTTCTTTTCCACGGTGATGGTCGCGCTCGGCACCCTGGTCTCGACCTTCTGGATTCTGGCCTCCAACAGCTGGATGCAAACCCCCCAAGGCCACGAGATCATCGATGGCCGGGTGGTGCCAGTGGACTGGCTGGCGGTGGTATTCAACCCATCGTTCCCCTATCGCCTGATGCACATGGCCACCGCCGCGTTCGTTTCCACGGCCTTCTTCGTCGGTGCTTCGGCGGCCTGGCACCTGCTGCGCGGGCGTGACAACCCGGCGGTGCGCAAGATGTTGTCGATGGCCATGTGGATGGCCCTCATCGTCGCGCCGATCCAGGCGGTGATCGGTGACTTCCACGGCCTCAACACGCTCAAGCACCAACCGGTGAAGATCGCCGCGATCGAAGGCCACTGGGAGAACGTGCCCGGTGAACCGACCCCGCTGATCTTGTTCGGCATCCCCGACATGAAGGCCGAAACCACCCGCTTCAAGATCGAGATACCGGCGCTCGGCAGCCTGATCCTGACCCACAGCCTGGACAAACAGGTGCCGGCGATGAAGGAGTTCCCGCCTGAAGACCGGCCCAACTCGACCATCGTGTTCTGGTCGTTCCGGATTATGGTCGGGCTCGGCTTCCTGATGATCTTCGTCGGCCTGTGGAGCCTGTGGTTGCGCAAGCGCGGCACACTCTACACCTCGCGGCCGTTCCTGTATGTGGCCCTGTGGATGGGCCCGTCCGGCCTGGTCGCGCTGCTCGCCGGCTGGTTCACCACCGAGATCGGCCGCCAGCCGTGGGTGGTGTATGGCCTGATGCGTACCGCCGATGGCGTGTCCAACCACAGTTATGCACAGCTCGGTTTCACCCTGGTGGCATTCGTGGTGGTGTACTTCGCCCTGTTCGGCACCGGCCTTGGCTACATGATGCGCCTGGTGCGCAAAGGGCCGCAGACTGGCGAGGGTGACGAGCACAACCCCGGAGGCCCTGGCACCACACGCACACCGGCGCGGCCACTGTCCGCCGCCGATGATGGCCGTGAGGCCGAGTCCGCCAGCCTGAGCAAGGGGAACTGAGCCATGGGTATCGACCTTCCGCTGATCTGGGCCGTGATCATCATCTTCGGCGTCATGATGTACGTGGTGATGGATGGCTTCGATCTGGGCATCGGCATGCTCTTCCCCTTCGTCAAGGGTGAGCGTGACCGCGATGTGATGATGAATACCGTTGCCCCCGTGTGGGACGGCAACGAAACCTGGCTGGTGCTGGGCGGCGCCGGGCTGTTCGGGGCGTTCCCGATGGCCTACGCCGTGGTGCTCGAAGCGCTGTACCTGCCGCTGATCCTGATGCTGATAGGCCTGATCTTCCGGGGCGTGGCCTTTGAGTTCCGCTTCAAGGCCAAGGCCGACAAGCGTCACGTGTGGGACAAGGCGTTCATCGGCGGCTCACTGGTCGCCACCTTCTTCCAAGGCGTGGCGCTGGGTGCCTTCCTCGAAGGCTTCAAGGTGGTCGATCGGCATTTTGCCGGTGGCACGCTCGACTGGCTGACACCGTTCAGCCTGTTCTGCGGCCTTGGCCTGATCGTCGCTTACACCTTGCTGGGCTGCACCTGGCTGATCATGAAGACCGAGGGCGACCTGCAACTGAAGATGCACGACCTTGCCAGGCCACTGGCGCTGGTACTGCTGGCAGTGATCGGCATCGTCAGCCTGTGGACCCCGATCGCCTATCCGCAGATTGCCGACCGCTGGTTCAGCATGCCCAACCTGTTCTGGTTCATGCCAGTGCCGCTGCTGGTCCTGGTGACCTTCTACGGCTTGCTCAAGGCGGTGGCACGCAATGCGCACTACACGCCATTCCTGCTCACCCTGGTATTGATCTTCCTGGGTTACAGCGGGCTGGGCATCAGCCTGTGGCCGAACATCATCCCGCCGTCGATCTCGATCTGGGATGCCGCAGCGCCGCCGCAGAGCCAGGGCTTCATGCTGGTGGGCACGTTGTTCATCCTGCCGTTCATCCTCATGTATACCTTCTGGAGCTACTACGTGTTCCGCGGCAAGGTGACCCATGAAGACGGCTATCACTAGGAGGGCGCCATGATGACCGGTAAACATGGCCTGGAAGAGAAGAAACCGCTGTGGCAGCGACTGGGTTGGCTGGTGCTGATCTGGGCGATGAGCGTGGCAGCGCTGGGCGTGGCGGCCTGGGTGATGAGGCTGTTCATGGGGGCAGCGGGCCTGACCACCCATTGATTCAGGCCTTCAGGGCCCTGTCGCCGGCAAGCCGGCGACAGGGCCCTGAAGGTTTACTTGCGGGCTTTGAGGATCACGAACTTCGGCGTCGCGGCCACTTGCTCGACACCGCGGAACAACCGCGCCAGTTTGCTGTGATAGCCCAGGTGACGGTTACCGACGATGTACAGTGCGCCGCCCACCACCAGCGCCTCACGCGCCTGTTGGAACATGCGCCAGGCCAGGAAGTCACCCACCACCTGCTGCTGGTGGAACGGCGGGTTGCACAGCACCACATCCAGCGACTGTTTCTCCACCCCGGCCAGGCCATCCCCCGGCATCACCGTTACCGGCCGCTCACCCAGGGCAGCCTGCCAGTTCTCCTGCGCCGATTGCACCGCCATGTACGATTCATCGACCAGAGTGAAGTGCGCCTCCGGGTTGGCCAGCGCGCTGGCAATGGCCAGCACGCCGTTGCCGCAGCCGAGGTCGGCAACGCGGGCGTTGCCCAGGTTGCGCGGCAAGTGAGGGAGGAAGGCACGGGTGCCGATGTCCAGGCCCTCGCGGCAGAACACATTGGCATGGTTGAGCAGTTCAAGTGCCGGCGTATCGAGCAGGTAGCGGGTCGGGTACGGCGACTTGGCAGCAGGGCGGTCGGCGACCGAGGCGGTCAGCAGGCGGGCCTTTTTCTGCGCCAGTGAGGCTTGCACCGGGCCGATGTACTTTTCCATCAGGTCGCCAGCCGCTCGCGGCAGGTGCTTGATCATGGCACCTGCAATCACCTGGGCGCCGGGTGCCAGGTGGCCTTGCAGGCGGATCAGTTGTTCTTCGAGCAGCGCCAAGGTCTTGGGCACGCGTACCAGCACTCGGTCGAACGGGCCTTGCCAGTGTTCGCTTGCCGGCACGAAGGGCACGCTGTCGAAGGCCTTGTCATTGCGCGCAAGGTTCTTCTCCAGGGCCATGCGCGCCAGGTGCGAGTCGCCGCTGCTGACCACCTGCAGGTGCCCGGCCAGGCTGGCCGCCAGGGCGCCGAAGCTGTCGTTGAGCACCAGCACGCGGCTGCCGGCTTCCAGGCCCTGCGCGTGCAACTGCTCGAGCAGGTATTCATCGGCGGCATCGAAGGCCTGCAGCGGGTCATTGGCCTGGTCCGGCTGGCGGATCAGGTCGAGTTCGGCGTAGGGGGTGGTCAACAGGGGCATGGCGTCTGGCTCGGGTACGGATCTGCCCACGGCGGTTCGCCACGAGCTTTGCTGCGCGATTCTACAGGGCTTTGCCCGAGGCCGCAGGCCTGGCTACTGTTCGATCAGGCCGCGCATCATTGCGATGGCGATGGCACCGGCCTTGTTGGCGGCGTTGGTCTTGGTGATCACGCTGCGGATATGGAAGTTCACTGTGCTCTGCGACAGCGACAGGATGCAGGCCACGTCGGCTGCTGTCTTGCCGGCTGCCGACCACTTGAGCACTTCGATTTCGCGGTCGCTCATCTTCAGCGGCACACTGAGCTTGGCCAGATGGTATTCACTGATGATCGCGTGCAGGGTGTGGCACAGCCACTGCACCTTGCCTGCCTTGTCATACAGCTCGGCGATTTTCACTTCGCCGAGTGGCCGGCACACGCTGACCTGGCTTTCATTGTGCTGCAGGTCATGCAGGGACTGCGTCCAACCATGGCGCAGGCCATGCGCGCAGGCTTGTTCGCGGTAGTGGGGCACGTCACGGTACAGCTCGTCGGTCCATAGCACCGGCATGGTCGAGGAGTGGCTACGGGTGGCAGCAGCGTCCTGTTTGTAGAAGTCGTCGCGCTGATAACGCTCGATCCACTCGACTGGGTAGTTGCTGTAGAGGTACAAGCGGGGAGACTGGGCGGCGAGTTGAATGCGAACCTTCAAACCCATGAAATCCATACCCAGGTCCTGGGCAAGGTGCACCGCAAGGTCGAACACCTTGTGCGGCGTACTCTCGCTGACGAGCTTGTGCAGATGCTCATGGTTCCATTGAAGCATCTCTCGAACTCCTTCCGTTTCCGGGATCCAATCCGTTTGCATACCGGGAAGATTGTAGGAAAAGACTGAGCGTTATGTTGGGATTTTTTGTTATAGCGGTCATGGTTTCATAAAGTAACAATTAGAGCCGTATGCTGTGTCCCTACACTCCGGCGGTTTTTATCCTGCCCGCTTTGCGCGACACTGGGCGCACGCTATCGATGGAGCCCGTCATGACCGCCAGTGCCGACAAATTTACCCGCCAGACCCTGCTCGACGTCCAGCCACTGACGCCGAACCTGTTCAGCCTGCGGGTTACGCGCGACCCAGGGTTTCGCTTTCGGGCCGGCCAGTTTGCCCGGCTGGGCGTGAGCAAGGCTGATGGCAGCGTGGTCTGGCGTGCCTACTCCATGGTCAGTGCTCCCCATGACGAATACCTCGACTTCTTTTCAATCGTGGTACCGGGCGGGGAGTTCACCAGTGAGCTGAGCCGCCTGGGCGAGGGCGATACCCTGTTGATCGACCGTCAGGCGTTCGGCTACCTGACCCTCGACCGCTTTGTCGGCGGCCGCGACCTCTGGCTGCTGGCGACCGGTACCGGCATTGCGCCATTCATGTCGATTCTGCAAGACTTCGAAGCCTGGGAGCGCTTCGACAACATAAAGCTGGTGTATTCGGTCCGTGAGGCGAAAGAGCTGGCGTATGTAGACGACATCGCCGGGTTGGAGCAGCGTGACTATCTGGCCGAGTTCGCTGGCAAGCTGCAGTTCATTCCGGTGGTGACCCGTGAGCAGCACCCAGGGGCATTGAATGCGCGCATCACCACGCTGATCGAGAATGGCGAGCTGGAAAAGGCGGCAGGCCTGGAACTGTCGCCCGAGCATTCGCGAATCATGCTCTGTGGCAACCCGCAGATGATCGACGAGACACGCAAGGTGCTCAAGGCGCGTGACCTGCAACTGAGCCTGAGCAAGCGGCCGGGGCAGGTGGCGGTGGAAAACTACTGGTGATGCAAAGGGGCCGCGATGCGGCCCCCGTTGTTTCAGGGCAGGCGGTTCTGGTTTTGCGCCTTGAGCAGATCGCGGATCTCGGTCAGCAAGGTTTCCTGCGGCGTCGGTACCGGCGGAGTGGTGGGGGCCACGGCTTCTTCACGCTTGAGCTTGTTGATGGCTTTCACGCCCATGAAGATGGCGAAGGCGACGATGATGAAGTCGATCACGGTCTGGATGAACTTGCCGTAGGCCAGCACCACGGCCGGTATATCGCCTTCAGCAGCCTTGAGGGTAATTGCCAGGTCGCTGAAGTCGACACCGCCGATCAGCAGCCCCAGTGGTGGCATGACCACGTCCCCGACGAACGAGGAGACGATCTTGCCGAAGGCCGCGCCGATGATGATACCGACCGCCATGTCGACGACATTACCTTTGACCGCGAAGGCCTTGAACTCACTGAGCATGCCCATGTTTGATTCCTTGTAACAAATGGTGAGGTAAACGCAGTGTAAGCCACTTAAACGCTTCATGCGCTGGCTTCAGGGGTAATGACTGCGGTTAGAACGAATAGTTTTGTCGCATCTCGACGCGTTCGAGACACGTCGCCCTCGGCTATCATGGCGGTTTTTTCCAGGAGACCCTGCACCATGGCCAAGGCCAAGCGTTTGTATGGCTGCACCGAGTGCGGCGCGACCTTTCCCAAATGGGCCGGCCAGTGTGCCGACTGCGGGGCCTGGAACACCCTGGTCGAAACCATGATCGAAAGCGGCGGCGCGGCGGCCCCCAGCGGCCGCGCCGGCTGGACCGGGCAACAGGCGCAGATCAAGACCCTGGCCGAAGTCAGCGTCGAAGAAATCCCGCGCTTCACCACCAGCAGCACCGAACTCGACCGCGTACTCGGTGGCGGCCTGGTCGATGGCTCGGTGGTGTTGATCGGCGGTGACCCGGGGATCGGCAAATCGACCATCCTGCTGCAGACACTGTGCAACATCGCCGTGGGCCTGCCGGCGCTGTACGTCACCGGTGAGGAGTCGCAACAACAGGTGGCCATGCGCTCGCGGCGCCTGGGCTTGCCCCAGGACCAGCTCAAGGTGATGACTGAGACCTGCATCGAAACCATCATCGCCACTGCGCGGGTAGAAAAGCCGCGGGTCATGGTGATCGACTCGATCCAGACCATCTTTACCGAGCAGTTGCAGTCCGCCCCCGGTGGCGTGGCCCAGGTGCGCGAAAGCACGGCCTTGCTGGTGCGTTATGCCAAGCAGAGTGGCACGGCGATCTTCCTGGTCGGCCACGTCACCAAGGAGGGCTCGCTGGCAGGGCCGCGGGTGCTGGAGCACATGGTCGATACCGTGCTGTATTTCGAGGGTGAGTCCGACGGCCGCCTGCGGCTGTTGCGGGCAGTGAAGAACCGCTTCGGCGCGGTCAACGAACTGGGCGTGTTCGGCATGACCGACCGTGGCCTGAAAGAGGTTTCCAACCCCTCTGCGATCTTCCTCAATCGCACCCAGGAAGAAGTGCCGGGGAGTGTGGTCATGGCCACCTGGGAAGGCACCCGGCCAATGCTGGTAGAGGTGCAGGCACTGGTCGATGACAGCCACCTGGCCAACCCTCGGCGGGTCACCCTGGGCCTGGACCAGAATCGCCTGGCCATGCTGCTGGCGGTACTGCACCGCCATGGTGGCATTCCTACCCATGACCAGGACGTGTTTCTTAACGTGGTCGGTGGGGTGAAGGTGCTGGAGACGGCTTCGGACCTGGCGCTGCTGGCAGCGGTGATGTCCAGCCTGCGCAACCGGCCGTTGGCCCATGGGCTGCTGGTGTTTGGCGAGATTGGCTTGTCGGGCGAGGTGCGGCCTGTGCCCAGTGGCCAGGAGCGTCTGAAGGAGGCGGCCAAGCACGGCTTCAAGCGCGCAATCGTGCCCAAGGGCAATGCGCCGAAGGAGCCGCCAGCGGGGTTGCAGGTGATTGCAGTGACCCGGTTGGAGCAGGCTCTGGATGCGCTGTTCGAGTAAATGAAAAAGGGGAGCCGACGATGCGCATCGGCTCCCCCCACCTCACCGCTCAGTCAGCGGTCAATGCTCGGCAACAGCACTGCGCCTGGGCGCCTGGTTGCCGTGCTCGTCCAGCTCCATTACCGGCACTTCATTGCCATCGGCATCGAACAGCTTGCCATCCTTGAAGTAGTCACCATCACGCAGGCACGAGATATCCGAATACTGGATAGTGCGTTCGTAGGCTGCGGCGAATACCGACTGGTTCTCCGAGTTACCCGTCTTGAAGTGGTTGAACAGCAGGTTCAGCAGGATGGCCATGATTGCCGCCGAGCTGATGCCGGAGTGGAAGATGGTCTCGAACCAGTTCGGGAACTGGTGGTAGAAGGTCGGCGCAGCGATCGGGATCATGCCGAAGCCCAGCGAGGCGGCGACGATGATCAGGTTGACGTTGTTCTTGTAGTTGACCTTCGACAGGGTGCGGATGCCGCTGGCGGCCACGGTGCCAAACAGCACGATGCCCGCGCCACCCAGCACCGGAGTCGGTACGGCGGCAATCACCCGGCCCATCACTGGCAGCAGGCCCAGCACCACCAGGATCACGCCACCGGTGGCCACCACATAGCGGCTCTTGACCCCGGTCACGGCCACCAGTCCGACGTTCTGGGCGAAGGCGCTCTGGGTGAACGAGCCGAAGATCGGCGCCAGAATGCTCGACGCCATGTCGGCCCGCAGGCCGTTGCCCAGGCGCTTGGAGTCGACCTTGGTGTCGATGATCTCACCCACGGCGAGGATGTCGGCCGAGGTTTCCACCAAGGTCACCATGATCACGATGCACATCGACAGGATCGCGGCGATGTGGAATTCCGGCATGCCGAAGTGGAACGGGGTAGGGAAGGCGAACATCGGGCCTTGGCTGACCTTGCTGAAGTCGGTCATGCCCAGTGCCCAGGCGATCAGCGTGCCGATCACCATGGCCAGCAGAATCGAAAGGCGCGAGATGGTCGCGCTGCCCAGCTTGCTCAGCACCAGCACGATGGCGAAGGTCAGGCCGGCCAGGCCGATGTTGGCCATGCTACCGAACTCCGGCGAGGCGCTGTTGCCGCCCATCACCCAGCGCGCAGCGACCGGCATCAGGGTCAGGCCGATGGTGGTGATGACGATGCCGGTCACCAGCGGCGGGAAGAACTTGGTGATGCGCGAAAACACTGGGGTGATCAGGAAGCCGATCAACGAAGCGGCCATGACCGCGCCGAGCACGCCCGGCAAGCCGCCACCGCCCTCGCTGCTGAGGATGGCGCCCATGGTTGCAACACCAGCGAACGATACGCCCTGTACCAGCGGCAGCTGGCAACCGAAGAACGGGATGCCCAGCGTCTGCAACAGGGTCGCCAGGCCACCGGCAAACAGCGAAGCGGCAATCAGCATGCCGATCTCGGCACCGTTGAGGCCGGCGGCCTGGCCCAGGATCAGGGGTACCGCGACGATCCCGCCATACATGGTCAGCACATGCTGCAGACCATAGGCCAGGTTGGCACCAAGCCCGAGGTTTTCATCCTCGGGGCGCTTGGCGGGAGACGTGCTAGGGGACGTAGTCATGGAGCAGGCTCTCTGTTTATTGTTGTGGCATTACTGTAGACATTTCCTACAAATGATTGCTACATAAATTGTATACAATATTTTGATCGGAGCGCGGGCAGCTAGCCTTGCAATGTGTGCAAGACGCCAATGCAGATCGCGTACCAAGTCGTCAGAGGCTGTGTTAGAAGGGTGTGTACAAAGCGTCGATGCCCAGGCAGAAAGCTGTCTGGGTAGACAAGAAACAACAGGTGGGGATGATGTTAGCTAGCTAAGAGATTCCATTATTCGATGAGTTCACGCAGCTCACGCATCATTTCGGTGCTGTCGGCTACGTTCAGTTCCACAAGACGGTGCAGGTGGGTCATCGATTCGACGTCTATATAGAGGCAGACGAAACCCAGCCGGGTGGCTTCTTCATGGCGCAGCTCCACCTGCATCTGCACGCGCACATTGCGGTCGAGGTGGATGATCGCGTCGAAATCCTGGGTCAGGTCGGCATCCCAGGGCGAAGGGCATTCGATCAGCAGGCCCTTGAGCGACAGGTCCAGCAGCTTCACCGGCCAACGGCGATCGCCTTGGCGCAATTCGGTAGGGGCGTCGAAATCGATGCGCTGGAAACGGCGGCGTTCGTCGGCAGAAGTGGTCATGGCAGGCCCCTCGTCAGTTGCTCTGACTATAGACCAGGCATGGCCGTTTCTGCCGGGGCGAGGGCGACGAGGTGCATGGATACAAATATCCCGTACTGCAAACAGTAACAACTGGCAGAAATGCTAGGTCCAGGTCGGCCAGGCGGTCCTTGCCGCTCTAGCGTGCCTGCTGGCGGCCTGGCGGTGATCGCAATTCGATATGGTAAAGCTGCCAAGCAGGCCCTAGACTCAAGGGGATGTCTATTCCAACCACTTAGCTGGAAGCATGCCATGAACAACAATAACAGCCTGCTACGCCACATCCCGTGGCTGGCGCTGGCGGTCATAGGGGCCTGCGCGCTGGGTGTCGTCGCCCTGCGTCGCGGCGAGGCGATCAATGCCTTGTGGATCGTGGTCGCTGCGGTGGCTATCTACCTGGTCGCCTATCGTTACTACAGCCTCTTCATCGCCACCAAGGTGATGCAACTCGACCCCCGCCGGGCCACCCCTGCGGTGCTCAACAACGACGGTCTGGACTACGTTCCGACCAACAAACACATTCTCTTCGGTCACCACTTCGCCGCCATCGCTGGCGCCGGCCCGCTGGTCGGCCCGGTACTCGCTGCGCAAATGGGCTACCTGCCCGGTACGTTGTGGCTGATCGCCGGCGTGGTGCTGGCTGGTGCGGTGCAGGACTTCATGGTCCTGTTCCTTTCCACTCGCCGCAACGGTCGCTCGCTGGGCGACATGGTGCGCGAGGAGATGGGCCGCATCCCGGGGACCATCGCCCTGTTCGGCTGCTTCCTGATCATGATCATCATCCTCGCGGTGCTGGCGCTGATCGTGGTCAAGGCCCTGGCCGAGAGCCCATGGGGCATGTTCACGGTGATGGCGACCATCCCGATCGCGATGTTCATGGGCATCTACATGCGCTACATCCGCCCGGGCCGTATCGGCGAAATCTCGGTGGTCGGCGTGGTACTGCTGCTGGCATCGATCTGGCTGGGGGGCCAGATTGCCGCTGATCCGGTCTGGGGCCCGGCATTCACCTTCACTGGCGTGCAGATCACCTGGATGCTGGTGGGTTACGGCTTCGTCGCTGCTGTACTGCCGGTGTGGCTGGTTCTGGCGCCACGTGACTACCTGTCGACCTTCCTCAAGATCGGTACCATCATTGCCCTGGCCATCGGCATCCTGGTGACCATGCCCGAGCTGAAAATGCCGGCGCTGACCCAGTTCACCGACGGTACCGGCCCGGTTTGGAAGGGCACCCTGTTCCCGTTCCTGTTCATCACCATCGCCTGTGGCGCGGTGTCGGGCTTCCATGCGCTGATCTCTTCGGGGACCACGCCAAAGCTGCTGGACAACGAAGCCAACGCCCGTTACATCGGCTACGGCGGCATGCTGATGGAGTCGTTCGTCGCCATCATGGCCATGGTTGCCGCCTCGGTGATCGAGCCGGGCGTGTACTTCGCCATGAACAGCCCGGCCGCCGTGGTTGGCGCCGACGTTGCTTCGGTGGCGCAAACCGTCAGCAGCTGGGGCTTCATGATCACCCCTGAACAGCTCGAAGCGGTTGCCCGCGACATCGGCGAGCACACGGTACTCGCCCGTGCCGGTGGTGCACCGACCTTGGCAGTGGGTATCGCGCAGATCTTGCACCAGGTGCTGCCGGGTGAAAACACCATGGCCTTCTGGTACCACTTCGCGATCCTGTTCGAAGCATTGTTCATCCTCACCGCGGTAGACGCCGGTACCCGTGCCGGTCGCTTCATGCTGCAGGACCTGCTGGGCAGCTTCGTACCAGCCCTCAAGCGTACCGAGTCGTGGACTGCCAACCTGATCGGCACCGCCGGTTGCGTGGCGCTGTGGGGCTACCTGCTGTACCAGGGCGTGATCGACCCGCTGGGTGGCATCAACACCCTGTGGCCGCTGTTCGGTATCTCCAACCAGATGCTCGCGGGTATCGCGTTGATGCTCGGCACCGTGGTGCTGATCAAGATGAAGCGCGAGCGCTACATCTGGGTCACCCTGCTGCCGGCTGCCTGGCTGCTGATCTGCACCACCGCTGCGGGCCTGATCAAGTTGTTCGACCCGAACCCGGCCGTCGGCTTCCTGGCATTGGCCAAGAAGTACAGCACCGCGCTGGACGCCGGTCAGGTGCTGGCCCCGGCCAAGGACATCAACCAGATGCAGCACGTAATCTTCAACGCCTACACCAATGCCGGCCTGACGATTCTGTTCCTGCTGGTGGTGTTCAGCGTGCTGTTCTTCGCCCTCAAGGTCGGCTACGCCGCCCTCGGCCGCAAAGATCGCACCGACAAGGAAACCCCGTTCCAGGCCCTGCCTGACGCTTGAGAGGACTGCAGTGATGTTCAACGACCTGGGTCGACTGGGTAAATACCTGGGGCAGGCAGCCCGCCTGATGGTCGGCATGCCCGACTACGACAACTACGTCGAGCACATGCAGGCCAAGCACCCGGACAAGCCGGTGATGAGCTACGAGGCGTTCTTCCGGGAACGCCAGGAAGCGCGTTATGGTGGCAAGTCCGGGCCCAAGTGCTGTTGAAACCAATGCCGGCGCGGTCCTTGTAGTAGCGGCCTTGTGTCGCGATAGGGCCGCACAGCGGCCCCAGGTTTCAGCTTCGCAGCAGACATTGCCGGGGCCGCTGTGCGGCCCTATCGCGACACAAGGCCGCTCCTACAGGATTGCGGCCTTTCTTTTTTCTACTGTGCAGGAGATGTTCTGCGTGCAGACGCCAATCCCCGTTACTGTCCTCACCGGATTCCTCGGTGCAGGCAAGACCACGCTGCTCAAGCACATGCTCAAGGCCGAGCACGGGCTGAAGATCGCCGTGATCGAGAATGAATTCAGCGAGGCCGGTATCGACAGCCAGCTGCTTGGCGATGAGCCGGTACAGGTCATGACCCTGGCCAATGGCTGCGTGTGCTGCAGCATCCATGGCGACCTTACCCGTGCCCTTTACCTGCTGCTCGAACGCCTGGATGCCGGCGAGATCGCCTTCGACCGCCTGGTGATCGAATGCACAGGCCTGGCCGACCCGGCGCCCGTTGCGCAGACCTTTTTCGTCGACGAAGAACTGCGTGACCGCTACATCCTCGATGGCATCATCACTTTGGTCGATGCCGCCCACGCCGAGGTGCATCTGACCCAGACCATTGCCCAGGCCCAGGTCGGTTTTGCCGATCGCCTGCTGCTGAGCAAAACGGACCTGGTCGAGCCAGCTGCGGTGGAGGCCCTGCGTGAGCGCCTGGCTCGGATCAATGGCCGGGCAGCCATCCGCGTGGTCGAGCATGGCCGCATCGACCTGGCCGAGCTCCTCGATGTGCGCGGCTTCAACCTCAATCCGGACCTGGGCGCCAACCTCAAGCCGAGCCTGCGTCCGCTGCTCAAGCCGGCCACGCCGGACCGGATTTCCACCCTGGTGCTGCGCACCGAGACCGCGCTGGACATCGACCGCCTCAGCGACTTCATGAATGAACTGCTGGAGGAGCATGGCAAGCAGTTGCTGCGCTACAAGGGCGTGCTGAACATTGCCGGCGAGGACCGCCGCCTGGTGTTCCAGGGCGTGCTCAAGCTCTACGGCTTTGACTGGGACGCCGAATGGGCGGCAGGCGAGAACCGCGAGAGCGTGATGGTGTTCATTGCCGATGAACTGCCCGAAGCTAAGATTCGGGCTGGGTTCGAGGCGCTGGCTGCGGGTTGAGCCGGCGTGGCGACTGGGCCTCGAACCACTGCGGCCATGAGCTGCGGTGGCGTGTTTCGACCTCGATGCACGGGATCAGTCGCTCGGTGAGCACAGCGGTTTGCCGCACGGCCTTGGCGGTGCGGTATTTGACGCTGTGAATGCACTCACGGTCGCCAAACTCGCAGCGGTTCAGCGCCGTGCCCCCGCAAGGGCCGTTGGCCAGGCCTTTGGGGCAGGTTTCCGGGCAGGTGTACAGGGTGTCTTCCAGGCGGCAGCGGCCGCAGGTGTCGCAGCCTACCAGAGGGCGTTTGACTGCCCGCTCCAGCCCGTGCAGCACGCGGGCTCCACGCTTGGTTGCCCAGAGTGGCTGACGCACGGCCCAACCGAACGTTTTGCTGAGCCAGTTGGCACGGCTGAACAGCAGCGAATGAGTGGTGTGCAGCAGGTGATAGCGGACTTTTTCCTTGCTTGAGGCACTGACTGTCGATTCGCCCTGGCGCCAGTTGCCCTGTGGCGGATGGAACGCGACGATGGGTAGGCCCGGCATCTGCCAGCTGTCGGCCCAGGCGGGCGCCCAGTGCTCCAGTGAGTGGATTTGCGCTTGCCAGTGGTGCAAACGCTCCTCCAGTGCAAGCAGTTGCTTGAGCTCGTGAATTCCCGACAGGTGCACGCCCGCGTAACCCATCAGCTTTACACCGATGATCTGCAGGGCCAGGCGGTCGACGCTGCGCGCCTGGGCAAAGGCCTTGGACACCTTGCTTTCAGCTTCGAGCATGTCGCACATCGAGGGCGACACGGTTACCCCCGCCACGTGCTCGAGCATCGTCGCGCGGCCATGGGTCAGGCCCATCAGGCAGGCCAGCATCGGTTTGGGCGAGGCCTGGCGTTGCATCCAGAGGATGGCTTCCTGGTGTTTGCCGGCATCGAAGCCGAGTTGCAGGGTGAGGAAGTCGGCGCCAGCGGCGAGCTTTTTTTCGGCCTTGAAGTACTGTGCGCCGCCTTCTTCCTCGTGGTACTTGAACGGGTTCAGTGCCGCGCCGAGCAACCAGTGCGGGCAGGCCTGGCGCGCAATCAGCAAGGCGGCGACCGACTCCAGGTAGCGCACCGGGCGCTCACCGGGTTGGTGGCCGGGCAGGCGGTCGCCGGTGAGCAGCAGCAACTGATCGTGGCCGGCAGCGTCCATGCGCTGCAGCTGAGCCAGAAGATGGTGACGCTCGCGGTCCTTGCCGGAGAAGTGCGGCAGGGCGGGGAGCGGGGTGCTGAAAGAGGCGAGGGCGTCCAGTGGCGACATGTCCAGCGGGCTGCCCACGCGGTCGCCGATGGCGACGGTCATGGGCCAGCCGCACAATTGCCCGCGGGCCATGATCGCCTCCATCGCGGCGAAGCGTTCCGCCGAGGGCTTGGGGACGAATTCCATGACGCAGACGAAGTGCTTTTCGCGTAGCGCGGCTTTCAGCAGGCTCATGGCTCGAGGGCACCTGGAGTATTCAGGTTGGCATTGTGCGGCAGGTTATCGGTTGGGCTCATGTCTGAATACGTAGGCTGCTGCTCTGAACAAGACATTCGGGTTCATCGGCATCATGAGTATTTCTTGAGTTCATCTCAAATTTAATGAGTTTGTCTCAGGCGCTCACTGGTCGGAAAATTCCCCCATTCATTTCGGTACTCTTTTTCGGAACTCTGAGGGACAAGACATGGCACTGGCACACAACCTGGGGTTCCCCCGTATCGGCCGCGACCGCGAGCTGCGTGCCCGCCACTGGCAAATGCAGAAAGACGCTGGCATCGAGCTGCTGCCGGTCGGCGATTCTGCCTGGTACGACCAAGTGCCGCCGCATTCGCTCAGCACTGACGACCAGCAGTTTGCCCAACACTGGGAACAGCTGTTCGAAGAAGTCAAGGAAGCAAAGGCCCTGGGCCATGCGGTCAAGCCGGTGGTGATAGGCCCATTGACCTACCTTTGGCTGGGTAAGAAAAACGGCAGCGACCTCGACGAGCTGGAATTGCTGGAACGCCTTCTGCCGCTGTATGACCAGGCCCTCAACCGCCTGGCTGCCCTGGGTGTGGAATGGGTACAGATCGATGAGCCGATCCTGGCCCAGGACCTGCCTCAGGACTGGAAAAACGCCTACGAACGCGTTTACAACATCCTTCAGCGTGCACCGCTGAAGAAGCTGATCGCCATTTATTCCGGTGGTTTGGAGGGCAACCTCGGCTTGGCCGTCAACCTGCCGGTCGATGGCCTGCATATCGACTTGGTCCAGGCCCCCGACCAGTACCCGACCATCCTCGACCGCCTGCCGGCGTACAAGGTGCTTTCGCTGGGCCTGGTTGACGGCAACAACGCCTCGTCTTGCGATCTGGAAAAGACCCTGGACCTGCTGCGTGACGCTCATGATCGCCTGGGGGAGCGGCTGTGGGTGGCTGCATCCTGCTCATTGCTGCACAGCCCGGTCGAACAGGCCGTGCAGAAATGTCAGGAAGTTGTGCTGCTGGCCAGCGCCATCAATCAAGCGGCCACTTACGAGTTACGCGCCACTGCCTGATGCTGCGCAGTCAGTGCCGCATCAACGCTCTATCGCCAGTGCGACACCCTGGCCACCACCAATGCACAAGGTGGCCAGCCCTTTGCGGGCATCCCGCTTGATCATTTCATGCAGCAAGGTCACCAGCACCCGGCACCCGGAAGCACCAATCGGGTGGCCCAGGGCAATTGCCCCGCCATTGACGTTGACCTTGCTCGCATCCCACTCCAGCGCCTTGCCCACCGCCAGTGCCTGCGCGGCAAAGGCCTCGTTGGCCTCGATCAGGTCAAGGTCAGCCAGCTGCCAGCCGGCCTTGTCCAGGCAGCGCTGGGTCGCCGACACCGGGCCAATGCCCATGATCGCCGGGTCCACCCCCGCGCTGGCATAAGCGGCAATCTTTGCCAGTACAGGCAGCCCCAGGGTCTGGGCCTTGTTGGCGCTCATCAGCAGCACTGCGGCGGCGCCGTCGTTGAGGCTGGAGGCGTTGCCGGCAGTGACGCTGCCGTCCTTCTTGAAGGCCGGGCGCAACTTGGCCAGCGATTCGACGGTGGTGTCCGGGCGTGGTTGTTCATCGCGGGCGAAGACTTTTGGCTCGCCTTTTTTCTGCGGCATCACGATCGGGGTGATTTCATCCTTGAAGCGGCCTGCTTCGATCGCCGCCACGGCCTTGCGCTGCGACTCGGCGGCGAAGGCGTCTTGCTGCTCGCGGCTGAGGCCATATTTGTCTACCAGGTTTTCAGCGGTGATGCCCATGTGGTAGTCGTTGAAGGCATCCCACAGGCCATCGCTGATCATGCTATCGATCAGCTGGCCATGGCCCATGCGCTGGCCGGTACGTGCCGAAGGCATCACGTACGGGGCCAGGCTCATGTTCTCCTGGCCACCGGCGATCACCACCTCGGCGTCACCGCAGCGGATTGCCTGGGCTGCCAGATGCAGTGCCTTCAGGCCCGAACCGCAGACTTTGTTCAGGGTCAGTGCCGGCACGCTGTAGGGCAGGCCGGCCTTGATCGCAGCCTGGCGCGCAGGGTTCTGCCCGGCACCGGCGGTGAGCACCTGGCCGAGGATCACTTCGTCGACCTGGGCCGGGTCCAGCTGGGTCTGCTCCAGCAGCTGTTTGATCACCGCCGCACCGAGGTCCACGGCAGGCACAGTGGCCAGGGCACCTTGGAAGCTGCCGATGGCGGTACGGGTTGCGGCGACGATGACCACGTCGTTCATGTTGTTGTTCTCCGGGCAATGGGCGTAGTGCTGCCAGCATCGGCGGGTTTGGTTGATTTGTTAAGTTTGTTTTTCTTTCTGATTGATGTGAAAAGCCAATCAATGGGCTGCCAGGTGCATGTCGCAAGTGCTTCGGCGCCTGCGAGATCGAGCGCCGCCCGCGCGGCGCATCGCGGATAAATCCGCTCCCACATTTGTTGCAACGTGGCCTTTCCTGTCAGGCCATGGTTTTCAGCCTTGTTGGCATGACGGGATTTTGAGGTGGGCATTGATGCCGCTTCACCTGACTTGAGTCATGCGCCAAGGCGGGCAACCATGGCCTATCAGGTTCGGCACGTTGCAACAAATGTAGGAGCGGATTTATCCGCGATGCGCCGCGCGGGCGGCGCTCGGTCTCGCAGGCTCCGAACTTCTGTCGACATGCACCTGGCGGCCTTCACACAGCCGGGCACTGGTGGGTGACGCAATGAATCCCTCCACCCCCGGCCGCAATCGCATCGATATCCAATTGCACGATATCCCGCCCCGGATACAACACGGCCAACAACGCCCGCGCCTTTTCATCGGCCTGCGCATCACCGAACTGCGGTGCGATGATCGCGCCGTTGATCACGAAGTAGTTGATATACCCTGCCGCGAAGTCGTTGTTGCCCTGGCTGAACCTGTTGCGCCGCCCACGCAGAGGCGGCGAGACGACATGCACCTGCAAACGCCTGCCTTCGGCATCGGTGGCCTTCTTGAGTATCTCCAGGTGCTTGCGGGTTACCGCGTGGTCATAGGAGTCCGGGTCGTTGTCCAGGTTGGCGATCACTACCCCCGGGCGCACGAAGCGGGCATAGAAGTCCACATGCCCGTCAGTGATGTCTTCCCCGGCAATGCCCGGCAGCCAGATGATCTTGCTCAGCCCCAGGCGTGCCTTGAGTTCGGCCTCGACGTCGGCCTTGCTCCAGCCCGGGTTGCGGTTGGCATTGATCCAGCTGCTCTCGGTCATGATGCCGGTGCCATGGCCGTCCACCTCGATGGCGCCACCTTCGCCCACCAGCTCGCTGCGCTGGTAACGGGCGCCGGCCAGGGTGGCAACGCGCTTGGCCAGCTGCGCGTCGTTGCGGTGGCGTTGCTTGTTGCCCCAGCCGTTGAAGTTGAAGTCCACCGCTGCGAGGGCGCCGTCATCGTCGACGACGAAGTTGGCGCTGATGTCGCGCATCCAGATGTCGTCCAGGTCGCAGGTGACGAAGTGGATGTTGCTGCTGCCACAGTGCCGTTCTGCCAGTTCACGCTCGCTGGCGCGGCAGAACACCGTCAGCGGCTGGTAGCGGGCGATGGCCTGGGCGATACGGCCCTGGGCGGCCTGCACGTCAGCGGTGAAGTCCTCCCAGATCGCATCCTGCGCACCAAAGGCGATGAACGCGCGTTGCTGCGGCTCGCCTTCGTCAGGCATGAACCAGCGCCCGGGCTCCTCGGCGCGGGCCAGGCCCAGTGGCAGGCCGAGGCCGGCCCCAAGGCCGGCGGCCAGTGACAGTTGCAGAAAGGTTCTACGGCTTGGCATGGGTCAGTCCTGTGCAGTCTTGAAGCGGGTCCACACGCGCATGCGCGCGCGCATGTCGGCCTGTGGAATGTCGCGGCCCGGGATCAGCCGGGCGTAAGTGGCTTCGTCGAGGTAGATGTCGGGGTTGTCGCGCATGCGCGGGTCCACTGCCTGACGCGCCTTGGCGCTGGCCGTGGGGTAGCCGGTGAAGTTGCTGATGGCAGCCATGTTCGCCGGGCGCATGACGAAGTTGATGAAACGATAGGCGTATTCCGGGTGCTGGGCATCGGCGGGGATGGCCATGGTGTCCATCCACACCGTGGTGCCCTGGCGCGGTACGCGGTACTGGAAATCAAGGTGCTTGCCGGCAGCTTCGGCGGTGCGCTGGGCCTGGATCACGTCGCCGCTGTAGCCCAGCGACAGGCACAGGTTCTCGTTGACCAGCTCGGTCACCGGTTGCGACTGGAACTTGCGGATGTACGGGCGCACCGCCTTGAGCAGCTCGCTGGCGGCAGCCAGGTCTTCACGCTTGGCGCTGCGCGGTTCGCGACCCAGATAATTGAGCACCACGGCCAGCACTTCGTCAGGCGAGTCGATGATCGAGATGCCACAATCGGCGAACTTGGCGGCCAGCTCCGGTTTGAACAGCAGGTCGAGGTTGTCCAGCGGCGCATCGGGCATGCGCTGGCGGACTTTCTCGGCATTCGCGGTCAGGCCGATGGTGCCCCAGGTGTAGGGCACGGTCGCCTGGCTGGCTTTGGGGTATTGATCGTGCAGCTTGCGCAGGCCGGGCTCGATATCGTCGAGTGCTTCAAGGCGGCTGCGGTCCAGTGGCTGCAGGCTGCCGGCACGCATCAGCCGTTCAGCCACGGTGTCGCCGGGGAACACCAGGTCATAACCACTTCGCCCGGACATCAGCTTGGCTTCGAGCACCTCGCTGCCGTCCATCACGTCATAGATCACCTGGATACCGGTTTCGGCGGTGAACTGCTTGAGGGTGTCCTCGGCGAAGTAATCGGCCCAGTTGTACAGGCGCAGGGTGGGTTGGTCGGCCTGGGCCTGGCTGGCGCAGATGGCCAGGGCCAGTGCGGCGAATACGTGGCGTTTCATGCTCAGGCCCTCAGGATGTGTGGGTGTTTGCCGTCCAGGGTCAACAACGGCGCGTACATTTCTGGGCGGCGGTCGCGGTAGATGCCCCAGGTCAGGCGGTCTTCGCGCATGCGGGCCAGGTCCAGGTCGTGCAGCCAGATGCCGCTGTTGTCGCGGTCGGCTTCGGCGAGCATGGCGCCCTTGTGGTCGCAGATGAACGACGAGCCATAGAAACGCATGCTCAGGGCTTGGTCGCTGCCTGCGACTTCCACACCGACACGGTTGGCTGCCACCACGGGCAACAGGTTGGCGGCCGCATGACCGCGCATGGCGACCTGCCAATGGTCGCGCGAGTCCAGCTCGGCGCAGCCGGGCTCGGAGCCAATGGCGGTGGGGAACAACAGCACTTCGGCGCCCATCAGCGCCAGGCAGCGGGCCGTTTCCGGAAACCACTGGTCCCAGCAGATGCCGATGCCCAGGCGGCCAAAGGCGGTGTCCCAGACTTTGAAACCGGTGTCGCCTGGGCTGAAATACTCCTTCTCCTGATAGCCGATGGCGTTGGGGATATGGGTTTTGCGATATACGCCCAACAGTTGGCCATCGGCGTCGGCCACGGTCAGCGAGTTGAAGAAGGCATTGCCGGCGCGCTCGTACCAGCTCAGCGGCAACACCACGCCCAGCTCGCCAGCCAAGGCGGCGAAGCGTTGCAGGATCGGGCTGCCCGGGTAGGGCTCGGCCAGCGCCTGGTGCTTGTGGTCCTGCTCGATGCAGAAGTAGGGCGTGGCGAACAGCTCTTGCAGCAGGATTACCTGCGCGCCATCGGCGGCGGCCTGGCGCACCAGTTGCTCGGCGCGGTCGAGGTTGTCTGGCAGGTTCCAGCTGCAGGGCATCTGGGTGGTGGCGATCCGCAGCAGGCTCATGGCTGGACCTCCGGCTGCTGCTGGGTAATGCAATGGATGCCGCCGCCACCGTGGGCGATGGCATCGATACGCACGGGCACGATTTCGCGCCCCGGGAAGGCATGGGCGAGTTGATCGGCGGCGTCCTGGTCGGCGGCGATGCCGTAGGCCGGCATGATGATCGCGCCGTTGGCGATGTAGAAGTTGGTGTAGGAAGCGCAGAACACTTCAGCGTCCTGATCGACTGCGGCGCTGGCCTCGAACAGGTCGAGCAGTTCGAAATGCCGGCCTTGGGCGTCGGTGGCGAGTTCCAGCGCGCGGCGGTTTTCCCGGACGACTTCGGCATAGACCGAGCCGTGCTCATGGGTGGCATCGACCAACAGCACACCCGGGCGGGCGAAGGCGCACACGCCGTCGACATGGCCGTCGGTCATGTCGCCTGTGACGTACTGCGGGTCGCCGGGCAGCCAGATGGTCTTGCTGATGCCCAGGTAGCGGGCGAAGCAGGCTTCGAATTCTGCCTTGTCGATACCTGGGTTGCGGTTGGCGTTGAGCAGCACCGATTCGGTGGTGATCAGCGTGCCTTCGCCATCGACATGAATGGCGCCACCTTCGTTGCACAACGGGGTGCTGAAACCGTCCACGCCCAGCCGGTCGAGGATGCGTCGGCCGAGGCTGCGGTCCTGGCTGTGTTGCGATTTACCGCCCCAGGCATTGAAGCGCCAGCTCAGCCCGGCCAGGCCGTGCTGCGGGTGGCTGATGAAGCTCGGGCCGCTATCTCGGCACCAGCTGTCGTCCACGGCCAGCTCGATCAGTTCGATGTTGGCGCCGCACAGGGCGCGGGCGCTTTGCAGGGCCGATGGATCGACGACCATCTTTACCGGCTCGAAGCGGGCGATGGCAGCTGCCACGCGGGCATAGTCGCGCTGCACATCGGCCAGGCTGACGCGCCAGCCGCTTTCCCACAGTGCCTGGTTGTGAGGCCAGACCATCCAGGTCGCCGCGTGGCGGGCCCATTCGGCAGGCATACGCCAGCCGCTGTCGAGGGACAGGTGCATAGTGAACTCCGATCTATTAAGGATTTTTATCAACGAAGCCCGCCGTCGCGGGTGTTGGTGTCCATGCTATGGCTATGAAGGGGTGGCGACAAACGATAGATTTAGTCGATATCTGATTAGCAGGGCTTATCGATCATGCTCAAACACTGGCCACCGCTCAATGCCCTGAGGGGCTTTGAAGCCGCCGCACGGCTTGGCAGTTTCCACAAGGCCGCCGAGGCCCTGAACCTCACCCAGTCGGCGATCAGCCAGCAGATCCGCAGCCTGGAAACCTACCTGGAACAGCCGCTGTTCCACCGCAGTGGCCGCAGCGTCAGCCTGACCGATGCCGGGCATGATCTGCTCAGCACCACCCAATCGCTGCTGCAGCATCTGGCAGTCGGCATTCGTCGCCTGGACCAGTACCGCAAGCCGAATCAACTGGTGGTCAACACCAGTCCGGCCTTCGCCCGGCACTGGTTGCTGCCGCGCCTGGCCGATTTTCATCAGCGCTGCCCGCAGGTCGATCTGTGGCTGTTCACCAGTTTCGAGGTGCCGGACATGGCCAGCGAAACCATTGACCTGGCCATTCGTGACGACCTCAGTGCCCAGGCCGAGTGCAGCTTTACCGTGCTCCACCAGGACACGCTGTATCCCGCCTGCCATCCTTCGTTGCTGCAGCACCCAGTGCAACAGCGCACCACCTTGCATGGCGAGCGCGAAATGGACTGGAGCCACTGGCAGCTGGAAGGCGGCGAGGATGTGGGGCAGCAGGGCAAGGGGCTGAATTTTTCCGACCCAGGGCTGTTGCTGGATGCCGCGAGCGAGGGGCTGGGCGTTGCCCTGGTCAGCCAGTTGCTGGCGCAGCGGGCGGTGGGAGAGGGGCGTCTGCAGGCACTGTCTGTACAGCGAGTGCGAGGGCCGGTGTGGGCTTGTCTGGTGCACCGGGACAGCCAGGATGATCCGCTGGCCCGGCAGTTTCTGGGGTGGTTGAAAGGGGTTTTGGCTGCGGATACATGACAGCCTGTACCGGGCTCTTCGCGGGCAAGCCCGCTCCTGCAGGTTCTGCACCAGGCTCAGGCTTGATGAGAACCCTGTGGGATCGGGCTGGCCCGCGAAGAGGCCGGTACAGCCGAACTCTGGTTTTGAATCCCTGGGTTCAGCCCTTAATATGTGTCGGATAACCTGCGGGGGTAGTCTCACCCTCTGATCAATCGGAATCGCCCTTGTGGCGCTTCCCCGGCATAAACCTGACGAGGTACAGACATTGGCCATCATTCATCCTAAGGTTCGCGGTTTCATCTGCACCACGACTCACCCGAAGGGCTGCGAGCTCAACGTCCGTGACCAGATCGAAGCCACCCGCAAGCTGGGCGTGCGCGAGGATGGCCCGAAGAAGGTCCTGGTCATCGGCGCTTCCAGCGGCTACGGCCTGGCAGCCCGCATCACCGCTGCCTTCGGCTTCAAGGCCGATACCCTGGGCGTGTTCTTCGAAAAGCCAGGCACCGAGACCAAGGCCGGCACCGCCGGCTGGTACAACTCCGCCGCATTCGACAAGTTCGCCAAGGCCGAGGGCCTGTACAGCAAGTCGATCAACGGTGACGCCTTCTCCGACGAAGCCCGCGCCAAGGTCATCGAGCTGATCAAGAACGAAATGGGCGGCAAGGTCGACCTGGTCATCTACTCGCTGGCTTCGCCTGTGCGCAAGCTGCCGCAGACCGGTGAAGTGATCCGCTCCGCGCTGAAACCGATCGGTGAGCCGTACAAGTCGACCGCCATCGACACCAACAAGGACACCATCATCGAGGCCAGCATCGAGCCGGCCACCGAGCAGGAAATCGCCGACACCGTCACTGTCATGGGTGGTCAGGACTGGCAGCTGTGGATCGACGCCCTGGCTGGCGCCGACGTGCTGGCCGAAGGCGCGCGCACCGTGGCCTTCAGCTACATCGGCAGCGATATCACCTGGCCAATCTACTGGCACGGCGCCCTGGGCCAGGCCAAGCAGGACCTGGACCAGACTGCACTGCGCCTGAACGAGAAGCTGGCCGGTGAAGTGAAGGGCGGCGCCAATGTGGCCGTGCTGAAGTCGGTGGTCACCCAGGCCAGCTCGGCCATCCCGGTGATGCCGCTGTACCTGTCGATGGTCTTCAAGATCATGCAGGAAAAGGGCGTTCATGAAGGCACCCAGGACCAGCTCGACCGCATGTTCCGCGAGCGTATGTTCCGTGCCGATGGCAAGCCTGCCGAAGTGGACGAGAAAGGCCGCCTGCGCCTGGACGACTGGGAACTGCGCGAAGATGTGCAGGGCGCTTGCAAGGCACTGTGGCCAACCGTGACCACCGAGAACCTGTTCGAGCTGACCGACTACGCCGGTTACAAGAAGCAGTTCCTCAACCTGTTCGGCTTCGAGCGCGCTGACGTCAACTATGACGAAGACGTGGCGACCGATGTGAAGTTCGACTGCATCGAGCTGTAATCGCTGCCGGCCTGTACCGGCCTCTTTGCGGGCAAGCCCGCTCCCACAGGTTCTCCACCAGCCTCAGGCTTGATGAGATCCCTGTGGGGGCGGGCTTGCCCGCGAAAGGGCCGGTACAGCCCGGAAATTTTTGCTAGTTTTGGCGCACAACAACAGGAAAGCGCGCCATGAGCAGCCTCACCCAACCCGCCACCGCCTTTCGCCAGGCCACGGCCGATGGCTACAGCCTCGGCGGCTTCTGCTGGCGCCACGCCCAGCCTGATCCTCAACGCCCGTTGGTGATCATCAATGCGGCCACTTCGGTACGCTGTCGCTACTACTCACGCTTTGCCGACTACCTGTTTGCCCAAGGTTGCGACGTGCTCACCTACGATTACCGTGGCATAGGCGAATCGCGCCCGGCGTCGCTGCGTGGCTTCCAGGCTTCCTGGAGTGACTGGGGGCGGCTGGACTTCGAGGCCATGCTGGCGCACGCCGCTGCGCATTTCCCCGGCCAGCCGGTAGATGTTGTGGGCCACAGTTTCGGTGGCTGCGCCGTGGGGCTGGCCCCCTCGGCGGGGCAGGTGCGGCGGGTGGTGATGGTCGGTGCACAGTTTGCCTACTGGCGCGACTATGCCGCAGACCAGCGCTGGCGGCTATTTGGCAAATGGCATGTGGTGATGCCGCTGCTGACCCGTGCCTTCGGCTACTTCCCCGGCAAGCGCCTTGGTTGGCTGGAAGACACCCCGGCCGGTGTGGTGCACGACTGGACCACGCGTACGCCGCTTTATGAACAGCGCCCGAGCGGGCGCGGCCTGGCGACACTGCCTTTTGCCCAGGTACGGGCTGCGACCTTGGCTATCAGCCTGACGGACGACCCGTTTGGCACGGTGGCGGCGACCGAGCGTTTGCTAGGGTATCTGCCTGCGGCGCAGCGGCGGCATCTGCGCATCGCACCTGTGGATATCTCGGTCAGCGAGATTGGCCATTTCGCGTTCTTCCATGATCGCTTCCGCGAAAGCCTGTGGCCGATTGCGTTGCAGTGGTTGCAGGAGGGCGGGCTGGCAGACGGAGTGCCGGGGACAACTATCCGTTGAAATTCTGGGGCTGCTTCACAGCCCTTTCGCGACACAAGGCCGCTCCTACAGAAGAGCGCGTTCCCTGTAGGAGCGGCCTTGTGTCGCGAAAGGGCCGCACAGCGGCCCCGGCAATCTCAAGCCTTGCGCGAAAGCGGCAGCTCTGTGAATTTCACACCGGCCAGCCCGTGCTTGATCAGTGCACGGATATTGCCATGGTCACTGCCCTCAGGCGTGGCCAGCACATCGCGGTAATGCTCGCCGAAGGCCAGCAGCGCTTCCTGGTCGCTCAGGCCTTCCAGCAGGGCCAAGCCCAGGGTCTTGCACGAACCTTCGTTCTGCCCGGCGGCATTCTCCACGCCGCCGTTGTTGAAGGCCTGGGGCTGGTAGCTGTAGTTGCCGGCGATGAACGCCAGGGTATCGGCGAAGACGTGTTGGCCGCTGGCCAGGCTGCTGCGCAGGGTGTTCAGATCAGTCACGAGATTTTCCTTGTTCAAACGCCGCTTGCTGCTCGGCGCTGGCTTCTTTCTGATATTGGGCTTTCCACTCGGCGTAAGGCATGCCATACACCGCTTCGCGGGCGTCATCCAGGCTGATGTCGACCTGGCGCTCGTCGGCGGCGGCCTTGTACCACTTGGACAGGCAGTTGCGGCAGAAGCCGGAGAGGTTCATCAGGTCGATATTCTGCACGTCGGTGCGTTTCTGCAGATGTTCGACCAGGCGCCGGAACGCGGCGGCTTCGAGTTCGAGCTGTTGTTGCTCAGTCATGGCAGTCTCTCAGATGATGCGGTTCTTCAGGTGGCGGCCACCGTTGATGACCACCTGGCTGCCGGTGCTGTACTGGCTGGCGAGCAGGTACTTCACCGTCTCGATCAGTGGCCCGGCGCCGGGTTCGAACTCCAGCAGGGCCTTTTTCAGGGTCTGCTGGCGGTAAGCCTCGTCACCGCCTTCCTTGAGGATCAGCAGGCCCGGCAGGATACCGTTGACGTGCACCTTGGGCGCGTACTTTTCGGCGAACGACAGCACCATGTTCTGCAGCGCGGCCTTGGTCGCGGCGTAGCCGATGTGGCCTTTGCTGCCGCGCGAGGATGTTTCGTCGCAAATGTGGATGATGTCGGCCTTGTCGACCTTGTTCAACAGCTCGCCCAGGGCCAGGTTGAGGTGGTACGGCGCTTCGACGTGCAGGCGGAACATGGTCTCGAGGTTGTCGAGGTCGTCGTCGAGCCACAGCGAGGCGTTGTGGATGATCGCACGCAGGCCGTCGTAGTTGCGCTGCAGGTGGTCGATCAATGCTTCACGGTCGGCCCTGAGGCAGAGGTCGGCCTGGAACTGCACGATGTTCGGGTGCGCGGACTGCGGCTGAAGGCTGCGGCTGGCACTGATCACCGTATGGCCGGCCTGTGCCAGCTCGAGGGCCAGGGCCAGCCCGACGCGCTGGCTGGCGCCGGTGACGAGAATTGGGCTGTTCATGTGCGGGCGGTCAACTTGTCTGTCCTGTCGTTGCCGCCCAGCATACCCGAACTGATCTCGCTTGTATGACCTCGCCTCAGCGGCTGCGCAGTGCTGGGCTGGCGGATGGCGTGGCGTGCAGCCAGTTGGCCAGCAGGCGTGTGGACAGGGGGATGAAGAAGTAGACCATGACAGGCGTCAGGGCCAGCGTGCTGAGCATCACACGGGGCAGCAGCTCGAGTGTGCCAAGCCAATGCCCGAACAAGACGTTGAACAGTAGCGAGACCGGGAAGAAGGCCAGCCAGATCGCCACTGCCTGCTTCCAGCGTGGAGGCTTTTGCACCGTATTGGTGCCAAACCAGTCATCAATACCGCTGACGCGCCTCTCTTTGGGGCGTTCGAACAGGCCGTTTCCGCGAGCCAGCCAGGCCCGCCGCGAGGCGGAGTGCTCCCAGGCATGCAGGGTGGGCTCGTCGCTGAAGCGGAAAATGATCTGGAACTCGTCGCTGTCGCGGGGCGGGGCGAGGATGCCCGAGCCGAGATAGCCGGGGAAGTCGGTGGCCAGCTGTTCGCCTTCGTGCAGCCAGGCCAGAAGGTCCTGGTAGCGGCCATGGGCGGCGCGGCGCGACACCATCAAGGTGACGGGTGGGGTAGACATCGTGTATCTCCTGGCGACGGGGCTGGCGGGTAGCCTGCCCCTTGTCTGCGTGGCCCGGGGTGGTGGGCAACGCAAAATGGCATGCAAGAATCGGGCGCGAAGCATCATGCTGCATTAACAGTTGTTCGCAAACGGTTGCTGGCTTGCGGCCTATAGTGTCGTAGTAGAATGCCCGTTCAACTTCCGCACACAGGTTACGCAGTGCAGATGAACAAACAAGGACGTACCTCGGACATCGAGGCAAGGCTGCAAGAACAGGACTTGTTCCCGATTCGTGAAGTTTCCCGCCTGACTGGTGTCAACGCCGTGACCTTGCGTGCCTGGGAGCGCCGCTATGGGCTGATCCAGCCCACGCGCACCGACAGCGGTCACCGGCTGTATTCCCAGACAGACATCGACGATATCCGACGCATTCTCGGTTGGCTTGAGCGCGGCGTGGCCGTGAGCAAGGTCGGCAGCATCCTGGCCCGTGGCCAGATGCTTGCCCACGGTGTGGTTTTGGCTGACTGTGCGGCACGTTGGCAAGCCCAGGTGCGCGAGGCGGTGCATCGTTTCGATGCCATGGCCCTGGATAGCCTGTTCGACCAGGTGTTTGCGGCACTCAACCAGAACCAGGTATTCACTGAAGTGTTCATGCCCGTCTGGCATGACCTGGCGGCGGGGCAGGGGGCATTTGGCCTGGCCAGCGAGTGGCTGTTCCTCGACCAGTTTTTGCGTGGCCGGGTGTTCGCTCGCTTGCAACTTGCTCGTCTGCCGCGAGGCCACAATGTGTTGCTGGCGCCATTGCCCGGGCCATGTCTGGAACTGGACCTGCTGGTGACCGGCTTGCTATTGGCCAGCGATGAGGTTGGCGTGCACTTGCTCATGCCAGGGCAGGTGTTGGATGAATTGCCGCTGGTGTGTGAGCGGCTCCGGCCGGATGCACTGGTGCTGTTTTCCAATCACCCAGCGAGCGTCGGGCTGGGCAAGCGCCTGATGCGCCTGGCGACAGGGCTGCAGTGCCCGTTGCTGCTGGCCGGCGAAGCAGCTGAAGGTGCCCAGGATGGCTTGGCGGGGAGCCCGGTGGCATGCCTTGGTGCGGAGTTTGAGCTGATGCGGCGGCGCTTGCGCCAGTACTTTGCCGGTCAGCTCGATACCTGATCGTGCAGCTCTGGGTGTGCCTGGCGATGGGCCTGGAGGATGTACTCACGCAGCCGGTCGATTTCGCCTGTGTGGCTGCGGCTCAGATCGTAGGCGGCCAGGTCCGGGCCAATACGCCGACGTAGCCGGCCGTGAAGGCCGATAGGGCTGATGCCGTCTGGGGCGAAATGCAGGTCGAAACGCGAAGGGGCCTTGGCCAGGCCGCGCACTTCAAGTAACGCTCCCTTGAACGAAATCTCCCTGACCAGCAAGCCGCTGGACTTGCCCTGGGCATCCAGCAGTGCGCTGGGCTGCTCCATCGACAAACGCCAAGGGCGCAGCATCGGGCCGTCGTCTTCGTAGATTTCCGGTGAGCCGATCTGCAGGTGTACGGCATGGAACTCGTCTTCCACCAGCTGCAGCGGGAAGCTGATCTGCTGGTTGTTGAACTGTGCCTGCAGCGTTACCTGCTCATTGGCCACCAGGCGGGCAAGCAGGGACTGGATACGGCGGTCGCCATTGACCAGCAGGCTCGACATGGGGTCGGCCAGGTTCAACTGCGGGGAATGCTGCATGTCCTGGATGAAATCCAGTTCGTCCTGAGTCAGGAGCGCGTCTGCTTGCATGATCGAACTCGGTGATGACGATTTCTTCAACGGGAATTGACCGTGCTCAAGGCGCTTGGTTCAGGTGCGTTCGTCGGGATTCCGACGAGCGTGCATTTCTGCCAGCTCGCGCTCAAGTTCGACCTGGCGGCTGACATCTTTCTGAATACCGATGAAGTAGGTGCGCTGATCGGCATCGTGCTTCACCGGGGTAATCGACAGTTCGTTCCAGAACGCGCTGCCATCCTTGCGGTAGTTGCGCAGCACTTCGCGGCAGGGGCGGCCTTCGGACAGGGCCTTGCGAATGCGTGCCCGGCCAAGCTGATCGCGATCATCGGCCTGCAGGAAGCGGCAATCCTGATAGAGGATTTCATCGCGGCTGAAGCCGGTCAGGCGTTCGAAGGCCGCATTCACGTAGATCAGGATGGTGTCGTCGCCTTCCTGTTCGGCGACCACGATCCCGTCGTTGGATGCGTCGACCATTGATTGCAACAGCTGCGCGTTGATCATGTCCGGACCATGGGTAATGAAGGGGACTTTGGTAGAGGCGGCCTTTTGCCAGCGCTGAATGCTAGTATCCTACGTTTTCACTCAGTTTCGGAATCCTCTTCCCGATGAAAGTCGCCATTATTTCCGGCTCGGTGTACGGCACCGCCGAAGAAGTCGCCCGTCATGCCGAGTCTTTGCTCAAGGCTGCCGGTTTTGAAGCCTGGCACGCCGCCCGTGCTACCCAGCAGGATCTGGAAGGTTTTGCCCCACAAGCCTTGCTTGCGGTGACTTCGACCACTGGCATGGGTGAGCTGCCGGATAACCTGATGCCGCTGTACAGCAGCATTCGCGACACCTTGCCAGCGGCCTGGCGCGGGTTGCCGGGTGCGGTGATCGCCCTGGGGGATTCGAGCTATGGCGATACCTACTGTGGCGGTGGCGAGCAGATGCGCGAACTGTTTGCCGAGCTGGGCGTGCGGGAAGTGCTGCCGATGCTGAAGCTCGATGCCAGCGAAACAGTGACCCCGGAGGCGGATGCAGAACCGTGGTTGGCGGAGCTCGCTCAAGCACTGAAAGCCTGAGGCGATTCCTTTGGCCTTTACCGGCCTCTTCGCAGGCAAGCCCGCTCCCACAGGGGCATCACTGACTTGAGGGCGGTGATATACCTGTGGGAGCGGGCTTGCCCGCGAAGAGGCCGGTACAGGTCAGTTCATCTCCCGCAGCAATTCGAGCCAGGCCTGCGCCGCTCGCGACAGATAGGCTCCACGCCGCCAGATGAAGGCAATATCCCAGCGTAGATACGCCGGTGCCTTCAGCGGTAGTCGCACCACCCCAGGGCGCTCCAGCGCTTTTGCCACCACACGGGGCAGCAGCACCACGCCCTGGCCGGCTGCGACCAGCGCCACCAGGAAGTCCGCCTGGCCACTGCGGCCACCTTCTTTCGGGGTAAAGCCCTGCTGCTGGCAAGCCTTGAGCAAGCGGTCGTTGAGCACGAAGCTGCGTTGGTACAGCAGGAAGGGTGTATCCGCCAGCAGCTTCAGGTTGACCTGGTCCAGGTTAGCCAGCGCGTGCCCAGCGGGCAGCAGGGCATCCAGCGGCTCATTGCAGAACGGCTGGTACTCGAACGCCGGGTCGCTGGGTGTGAGGCTGCCGCCCAGCTCCAGCTCGCCGTTTCTCACCGCCTGCTCGACACTTCGGCTGCCGCCCTCAAGCAGCTGAATATCGATGTTCGGATGACGCCTGCGGTATTCGGCGAACAACTTGGCGAACAAGGTATCGCTGCCGAGCATTGGCAAGCCCAGGCGCAGCTCGCCGCGAGCCATCTGGCTGAGGTCGTCGAGCTCACTCAGCAGTTCCTGGCGTTGGCGCAGCAGCGCCTCGCCGCGCTCCAGCACGATGCGCCCGGCCGCGGTCAGATGCAGCTGCGAGGCCTGGCGCTCGAGCAGCGGCTGGCCCACATCTTGCTCCAGCTGGGCGACCTGCTTGCTCACGGCGGACTGGCTGATATGCAGGGTCTGCGCGGCTTGGGTAAAGCCGCCGCGATGGACCACTTCGATGAAGCTGCGCAGTTGTTTGAATTCCATGGTGACGATTCCATTGTGGAATGGCTGCAAGTCTAACAATTCGCTTTTGGCCTAGGCAGCCGAATCTTAAAATGAGGGCCTGTCGAGGACTCCCCCATGAAACCCGCATTACTGAAAAAGCCCCTGCGCCTGTTCGCCGAACTGGCGGTCCTGCTTGCCTTGTTCTTGTCTGGCGGCCAACTGGCCGTTTGGCTGGGCTGGCCGATCCCCGGCGGGGTGATGGGCCTGGGCTTGCTGTTGCTGCTGTTCGCCTGCGGTGTAATCAAGCCGGCAACCTTGCAACTGGGCGCTGGCTGGCTGATGGCGGAAATGCTGCTGTTCTTCATCCCGGCACTGATGAGCCTGCTCGATTACGGCAGCCTGGTGCGCAGCGAAGGCTGGCGCATCTTGCTGGTAATCGCAGTGAGTACCTTGATGGTCATGGTGGTGACCGCCGTGACCGTGGAGCTGGTCTGCCGCTGGAGGTTGCGCCATGAGCCTTGAACCCATGCCGCTGTTCTGGCTGGCGCTGACCTTGGCTTCCTACCTGGCCAGCCGGTGGTTGTATCGGCGCACCGGGCGCTACCTGATGTCGCCACTGATTCTGGTCCCGGCCTTGCTGCTGGCAGTGGCCGTGCCGCTGCACACGGCCTACGCCGAGTATTCGCGCAACACCCATTGGCTGATGAGCGTGCTGGGCCCGGTGACTGTGGCCTTCGCCGTGCCGATCTGGCAACAACGGGCGATGCTGGCACGGCATTGGCCGGCGCTACTTGTAGGTATGGTGGCGGGCAGTGCAGCGTCGATCGCCAGCTCCTGGAGCCTGGCGCACCTGCTGGCGCTGGACGACGCCATCAGCCTGTCGCTGGTGCCGCGTTCGATCACCACGCCATTCGCCATGCCGCTGGCCCATGACCTGGGCGGCGTGCCGGAGCTTACGGCAGTGTTCGTGATGTTCACCGGGGTGCTGGGGGCCATGTTTGGTGGCGTGCTGCTGCGCTGGCTGCCGCTGCGTACCCCCTTGGCGCGGGGCGCACTGTTCGGGGTTGGCGCGCATGGTGCCGGGGTAAGCCGGGCCCAGGAAGTGGGCCGTGAAGAGGGTTCGGTGGCCGGCCTGGTCATGGTGCTCACCGGCCTGCTCAACTTGTTTGCCGCACCGTTGCTGGTGATTCTGCTGTGACCATTCGTGCCTCTGACTCGCTCGGTCATCAAGCTGGCTGGTAACGCAAGTTTCACCTGGCGGGCTGCTGATTACACTCATCCTCGACATAGAGAGCACATGTAAGTGCCGAGGTGACATGCAATGACCGCAGCCTTGCCCTATTCCGTCAACACCCTTGCACCGGGACAAATCTGATGCCTATGGCCGAGATTCCATTGCGCGTCTGGCGTACCCGGGGGCAGAGTTTTTCATTCCGGGGCCAGAGCATCCGCTACTGGACCGCAGGGCAAGGAGAGCCCCTGCTTCTGTTGCATGGATTTCCCACCGCGAGCTGGGACTGGCACTACCTGTGGGCACCGCTGGCCCAACGCTTCCGGGTGATCGCCTGCGACATGCTCGGCTTCGGCGACTCCGCCAAGCCGCTCAACCACCGCTACAGCCTGATGGAGCAAGCGGACCTGCAGCAGGCGCTGCTGACGCATCTGCAGGTTGGGCAGCCGGTGCACCTGTTGGCGCATGACTACGGTGGCAGCGTGGCTCAGGAGTTGTTGTCGCGGCACCACGAGCAGCGTGCGGAGGTTGCCAGTTGCGTGTTTCTCAACAGCGGCCTGTTCCCGGAAAGCTGCCAGGTGCTGCTGGTCCAGAAACTGCTGCTCAGCCGCCTCGGCTGGCTGGTGGGGCGATCGTTTGGGCGCGATGACCTGGTACGCAACGTCACGCAGATCTACGGCCCGTGCACCCATCCCAGCGAAAGTGCACTGGATGACTGCTGGAGCCTGATCGCCGCCAATTCCGGTACACGTATCCTGCACAAGCTGGTGGGCTACCTGCCGGAGCGCAGGGTGCATCGCGAGCGCTGGGTAGGTGCATTGCAGCGTGAAGGGGTGGCACTGCGTTTCATCAACGGCGTGGTCGACCCGGTTTCTGGTGCGCGCATGGTCGAGCGTTACCAACAGCTGGTACCAAACCCTGACATCGTTCAGTTGCAGGGCATCGGCCATTACCCTCACACCGAAGCGCCCGTGCAGGTACTGCGCCACTACCTGGCCTTTCGCGAACAGCTGCTGAGCTACCTGCCGCGGAGCGTCGCCTGGTCCTGAGCCAGCGATCATCGTCTGCCGTTATCGCCTGGCATTCAGCCAGGGTGAGCTTGATTGCCCGCCTGCAAGGGCTGGCGGACACTCGATGCATTCAACCTGACTTGGAGCCATGCCCATGAGCGAGCCGGTAAGCCTGCAAGACCGTGTAGTGATTGTGACCGGAGCCGGTGGCGGCCTGGGCCGTGCCCATGCCCTGCTGTTTGCCGCACGTGGTGCCAAGGTCGTGGTCAACGACCTTGGCGGCTCGACCCACGGTGAGGGTGCCAATGCTTGCGCTGCCGACCAAGTCGTGACGGAAATCCGCGCTGCCGGGGGCACCGCGGTGGCCAACCATGATTCGGTGGGCGACGGTGCGCGCATCGTCGAACAGGCGCTGGACAGTTTCGGCAGAGTCGATGTGCTGGTAAACAACGCCGGCATCTTGCGCGACAGAGCCTTCCACAAGATGGAGGACAGTGATTGGGAGCTGGTCTACAAGGTCCATGTCGAAGGTGCCTACAAAGTCACCCGGGCTGCCTGGCCACACCTGCGCGAGCAGAACTGGGGGCGGGTGATCTTCACCGCATCGACCTCGGGTATATACGGTAACTTCGGCCAGGCCAACTACGGCATGGCCAAGCTGGGGCTGTACGGCCTGACCCGGACCCTGGCCATCGAAGGGCGCAAGCATGGTGTGCTGGTCAACGCCATTGCGCCAACCGGCGGCACGCGCATGACCGAGGGGCTGATACCACCGCAGGTATTCGAGCGGCTCAGGCCGGAATTGATCAGCCCGTTGGTGGTGTACCTGGGCAGCGATCAGTGCCAGGACAGCGGCGAACTGTTCGAGGTGGGCGGTGGCTGGGTGGGCAAGGTGCGCTGGGAGCGTAGCCTAGGTGTCGGCTTCGACCCAGACCAAGGGTTCACCCCGGAGCAGGTCGCGCAAAGCTGGGCGCAGATTGGTGATTTTGCAGGAGCAGTGCACCCGCGGGACACCCTTCAGGCACTGCAGCAGATGATGGCCAACCTGCAGAAATAAAAAAGGCCGCTGCAAGCGCAGCGGCCAATCGAGACGTTAGATCAAGGAGCTTCAAAATCAACGTCGGTGAACCTCGCGGGCCTGAAAGGCGGGGGGTAGAGCCCTTCATGCCGGCCAGTGAGGTAAGAATAAGCGCTTGATCCGGTAGGAAAAATAGCCGCTTATGACATTCACCTTTACGTTTCGGGCAACAGTGCCGGCTGGCCACTTCAAGGCGCTGGCGAGTAGCCCATGCGCCAGCTGGTATCGCGCGACGCGGCCAGCAGGCGCTGTGCTGCCGGGCCGTGTTCATCGGCGTGGAAGATCGAGGTCGGGCCGACCACGGTCATCACCGCCGCGATCTGCCCCATGGCGTTGAACACGGGTGCAGACAACGCATCCACGCCCGGCATCAACAGGCCGTGCACATGGTGCAGGCCTTGTTTGCGGATCCCTGCCAGCAAGCCTTCGTACGCGCTGGCGCTCTGCTTCAACACGGCCAACTCGCGGTCGCGCAGCTCCACGGTCTCTCGTTCGGGCAGATGAGCGGCAAACACCAGGCCAGTGGAGGAACTGAGCAGCGGCAGCACCGAGCCGATCTGAGTCACCACCGTGACCGCCCGCACGGCGGGCTCGATGCTCACCACGGTGGCGCCCTGGTTGCCCCATACCGCGATGAAGCAACTCTCGTTGAGGTCATCGCGCAGTTGCGACAGCGGCAGCGCCGCCACCTTCAGCACGTCGATGCTGCCCAGTGCCGCCAGCCCCACGCGCAACGCCTCGCGCCCCAGCCCGTAGTGGTTGGTGGCGGCATCCTGTTCGGCAAAACCGCTGGCGATCAACGCCTGCAGGTAGCGGTGCACCTTGCTCGCCGGCATCTGCACGTGTTCGGCCAGGCGCGACAGCGAGGTGGACGGCGATAGCTCGGCGAGGGCCTTGAGGATGTCGGTGCCGACCTCCGCCGAACGGACTTTCTGCTTGCCGTTGTCGGCGGGGGAGCTGGCTTTGGGCATGGATTTCGTGGTTCCGGATTGTTCGAGTCGGGCCTTTATAGCTTGACGCCTTGCCCTGAGCAAATTACGTTATTCGTAATCTGATTACGATAAAAACAATGCAGACCCGCTGCCACTCCAGCAGCCAGCTGCCCGCAACGGCTCTGCAAGAGCCCGGAGGCATCGATGAAGCACGACACGTCCCCCGACCTTCAGTACCTGAGCGGCTTTGGCAACGAATTCGCCAGTGAAGCATTACCCGGCGCGTTGCCGGTCGGGCAGAACTCGCCACAGAAAGCCCCCTATGGCCTGTATGCCGAGCTGCTGTCGGGCACGGCGTTCACCATGGCGCGCAGCGAACTGCGTCGCACCTGGCTGTACCGCATTCGTCCGTCGGCCCTGCACCCGCGCTTCGAGCGCTTGCAGCGTCAGCCACTGAGCGGCCCTCTGGGCGCAATCACGCCCAACCGTCTGCGTTGGAGCCCGCAGCCAATCCCCAATGAGCCAACCGATTTCATCGAAGGTTGGTTGCCGATGGTGGCCAACTCGGCCGCTGAAAAGCCAGCCGGGACAAGCATCTACATCTACCGCGCCAACCGTTCCATGGAGCGGGTGTTCTTTAACGCGGACGGTGAGCTGCTGCTGGTGCCGGAGCAGGGTCGCCTGCGCATCGCCAGTGAACTGGGCGTGATGGACGTCGAGCCACTGGAAATCGCCGTGATCCCGCGTGGCATGAAGTTCCGCGTCGAGCTGCTCGATGGCCAGGCCCGCGGCTACATCGCCGAAAACCACGGCGCGCCGCTGCGCCTGCCTGACCTGGGGCCGATCGGCAGCAATGGCCTGGCCAACCCGCGTGACTTCCTCACCCCGGTGGCACGCTACGAAGAAGTCGAGGGCCCGGTGCAGCTGGTGCAGAAGTTCCTCGGTGAACACTGGGCCTGCGAGCTGCAGCACTCACCGCTGGACGTGGTCGCCTGGCACGGCAGCAACGTGCCCTACAAGTACGACCTGCGTCGCTTCAACACGATCGGCACAGTCAGCTTCGACCACCCGGACCCATCGATCTTTACCGTGCTGACTTCGCCGACCAGCGTACACGGCATGGCCAACATGGATTTCGTGATCTTCCCGCCGCGCTGGATGGTGGCCGAGAACACCTTCCGTCCGCCGTGGTTCCACCGCAACCTGATGAACGAGTTCATGGGCCTGATCAGCGGGGCCTACGACGCCAAGGCCGAAGGCTTCCTGCCGGGCGGTGCCTCGCTGCACGGCGTGATGAGCGCCCACGGGCCGGACGCCGAAACCTGCGAGAAGGCCATCGCCGCCGAGCTGGCACCGCACAAGATCGACAACACCATGGCTTTCATGTTCGAGACCAGCCAGGTGCTGCGCCCGAGCCTGCAGGCACTCGAAAGCCCGCAGTTGCAGGCCGACTACGATAGTTGCTGGGCCACCTTGCCGAGCACCTTCAACCCGAACCGGAGATAATCCATGAACCAGACCGCCATTGCCCGTAGCTGGGTCGAGCACGCCAACGGGCACCGCGACTTCCCACTGCAGAACCTGCCGCTGGGCATCTTCAGCCGCCCGGGCGAAGCGCAGCGCTGCGGTGTCGCCATTGGCGATGCCATCCTTGACCTGGAAGCCGTGCTGGCCGCCGGCCTTTTCGCTGGCCAGGCCAAGGTTGCGGTGGAGGCCGCCGGTGGCGGTGCGCTGAACGCCTTTTTCGCACTGGGCCGTGCTGCCCGGGTGGCGCTGCGTGAGCGTCTGCTGGTGCTGTTGGGCGAACACAGCGAACATCAGGCCGCACTCGAGGCTGCGCTGTATCCGGCCAGCGAGTGCCAGCTGCACCTGCCGGCCAAGGTCGGCGACTACACCGACTTCTACGTCGGCATTCAGCACGCCACCAACGTTGGCAAGCTGTTCCGCCCCGACAACCCACTGCTGCCCAACTACAAATACGTGCCGATCGGCTACCACGGCCGCGCTTCGACCTTGCGCCCATCCGGTACCGAGGTCCGTCGCCCGAAAGGCCAGACCCTGCCGGCCGGCCACACCGAGCCGAGTTTTGGCCCCTGCGCACGCCTGGACTACGAGCTGGAGCTGGGCATCTGGATCGGCCAGGGCAACGACATGGGCGAGGCCATCCCGATTGCCGAGGCTGACCAGCATCTGGCCGGTCTGTGCTTGCTCAACGACTGGTCGGCACGGGATATCCAGGCCTGGGAATACCAGCCACTGGGCCCGTTCCTGTCGAAGAGCTTCATCACTTCCATTTCGCCCTGGGTAGTCACCGCCGAAGCGCTGGAGCCCTTCCGCTGCGCCCAACCGGCACGGCCGGATGGCGACCCACAGCCGCTGCCTTATCTGCTCGATCCGCGTGATCAGGCAAACGGCGCTTTCGACATCGAACTGGAAGTGTTGCTGCTCACCGAGCGCATGCGCGAACAGGGCTTGCCGGCTCACCGCCTGGCATTGAGCAACACCTTGAACATGTACTGGACCGTGGCCCAGCTGATCGCCCACCACAGCGTCAACGGCTGCCAGCTGCAGCCCGGCGACCTGTTTGGTTCCGGCACCCTGTCCGGTGCCACGCCAGACGCGTACGGCAGCTTGCTGGAAACCACCGTGGGTGGCAAACAACCGGTGGAACTGGCCAGTGGTGAGGTGCGCAAGTTCCTGGAGGACGGCGACGAGATCATCCTGCGCGCCCGCTGCCAGCGTGATGGCATGGCCAGCATCGGCTTCGGCGAATGCCGCGGCAAGATCATCGCAGCCAACTGAGGGAAGCGGCCATGGAGCTGTATACCTATTACCGTTCCACGTCTTCCTACCGGGTGCGCATCGCCCTGGCGCTGAAGGGCCTGGACTACCAGGCCGTGCCGGTCAACCTGCTCAAGGGCGACCAGCGCGGTAGCGCCTATGTCGCGGTGAATCCGCAAGGCCGGGTGCCGGCCTTGCGCACCGATGACGGTGAAATGCTGGTGCAGTCGCCAGCGATCATCGAGTACCTGGAAGAGGTTCAGCCACAGCCGGCACTGTTGCCGGCGGGGGCGGCAATGCGCGCCAAGGTGCGTGGCGTGGCAGCGATCATCGGTTGCGATGTGCATCCGCTGCACAATGTCAGCGTGCTCAACCAGCTGCGCCAGCTGGGCCATGACGAGGTGCAGGTCAATCAGTGGATCGCGCAGTGGATCGGTCAAGGGCTGGCCGCCGTGGAGCAATTGATTGGCGATCACGGTTATTGCTTTGGCGATGAGCCGGGGCTGGCGGATGTCTACCTGATTCCGCAGCTGTATGCGGCCGAGCGCTTCAACATCGACCTTGGCGGTTATCCGCGGATAGCCCGGGTCGCTGAGCTGGCCAAACAGCATCCGGCGTTCGCCAAGGCACATCCGTCCTGCCAGGTGGACACGCCGGCTCAGTGAATCGAACGGTTGACCGTCGGTAGCTTGCCGATGCGTTCGGACAGCTTCAGGCGCTGGACCGGGTCGTCGGTCAACAGCAAGGCATGCTCCAGGTCGAAACGTTCGGCCTGGGGGCAGTCCAGGTGTTGATACAGCGTCGCGCGGGTCATGTAGTCGCTGACCTGCACCGGGCCCAGTTGCATGACCCGTTCGGCGTCGATCAGCGCGGCCAGGTGGTTGTCGTTGCTGATGTGCAACTGGCGCAGGTTGCGCGAAAGGCGCTGCAGCATCTGCGTGGCGCTGGCACTGCGCAGGTGTTCGGCGGTCAGCGGCAGATGCGGGCCGAACTGGCGCGCCAGCAGCTCGCGGCAATCATTGGGGTACAGGCGCCGGCCACCACAGGGGTCGAGCAGGTGATCGGCACCCGGCACGCGCAGCAGGAAGTGCCCCGGGAATGCCACACCCTCCAGTGGTATGGACAAGCGCGAGGCCAGTTCCAGGGTAATGATCGCCAGTGCCAGGGGCTGGCCACGTCGGCGCTGCAGTACCTTGTCCAGCAGTGCCGCTTGCGGGCGAAGCGGGTGGTATTCGTCCTGTTGGAAACCGAGAGCATTGAGCTGGCGCAGCAACGGTTGAGCCAGCTCGGACAACGGCAGCATCGGCAGGCTGGCACTGATCTGGCCTTGCAGGTTGTGCAGTGCGCCAAGGCAGGCCGCGGGCTCGACCAGTCGATCATGCTCGGCGGCGATCCACAGCGCAGCTTCCAGCAGGGCGACTGGCTCGCGTTCCAGGCAGGCCAGGCAGGCTTGACGTGGCTTCATGGGGGCTCTCCACACACGCTTGAGTATTAGCTGGGGCGCGTGGATTCGTCCAGTGGTCCGCCCACCGTGCCGGTGTCTGGCGCGTGCCTATACTGGTAGGAGCACCTCGTTGGGGAGCCCGTCGATGTTCGCGCTGATGCAAAGCACCCGTACCCAGTCGCTGCACTTGTTCATTGACCCGCCCACCGGCCTCAAGGCCGTGGTGGCGATTCACAGCGAGAAACTGGGCCCCGCGGTGGGCGGTTGTCGCTACCTGCCCTATGCCGATGACGAGAGCGCCATGACCGACGCCATTCGCCTGGCCCAGGGCATGAGCTACAAGGCGGCGCTGGCGGGGTTGCCGTTGGGGGGCGGTAAGGCGGTGATCATGCGCAACCCTCATGTGGAAAACCGTGCGGCACTGTTCGAGGCATTCGGCCGCTTCATCGATACCCTGCAAGGGCGCTTCATCATTGCCGTGGACAGCGGTACTTCGACCCTGGACATGGACTGCATCGCCCAGAGCACACCGCATGTCACCAGTACCACGGCGTCCGGCGACCCATCGCCGCATGCCGCCATGGGCGTGTTCGCTGGCATCCGCGCCACCTCGCAGGCTCGGCTGGGCAGCAGCAACCTTGAAGGGCTGCGCGTGGCCGTGCAGGGGCTGGGCAATGTCGGCTATGCCCTGGCCGAGCAGTTGCATGCGGCGGGCGCGGAGTTGCTGGTCAGCGACCTGGACCCAGGGCGGGTACGCCTTGCTGTGGAACAGTTCGGCGCTCACCCGGTAACCAATGACGCCCTGATCAGCACCCCTTGCGACATCTTCGCGCCCTGTGGCGTAGGGCCTGTGCTCAATGGCCAGACGGTGATGCAGCTGCGATGCGCGGCGGTGGCAGGGGCGGCGAACAATCAGCTGACCACCCTGCAGGTGGCTGACCAGCTGGAGACGCGCGGCATCCTGTATGCCCCCGACTATGTGATCAATGCCGGTGGCCTGATCTACGTGGCGCTAAAGCATCGGGGCGGCGACCTGGGCACCATCACCGCGCACCTGGCGCGGATACCGACGCGGCTGACCGAGGTGTTCGGCCATGCCCAGGCGGAGAAGCGCTCGCCGGCCAGGGTGGCGCAGATGCTGGCCGAACGCTTGCTTTACGGTTGAGGCCGGGCGCTGATTGCTTCAATCATGCATCAGCCACGGCCTCAGGTCCTTGAGGTTGGCTACCACGATCTGTTGCGCTTCAGGGCTTGTCGCCACGTTGCGCGGGTCGATCTGATAACGCTGCAGTACATACTTCACCAGAGCCCTGCGGCTCGGTACTACCAGCTGACCCTGGGTCATGCCGAAGTCGGCTTCGATGATCGCCTTCTGTGCTTCGTTCAAACGCCCGTCAGGCTCGAAGATCACTGGAATCTCGGCATTCCAGTCCTCGTCCTGTTCCTGGGTGTTGGGCGACTCATCCAGCAGGTCCGGCTGCCCACGCAAACGGCTGAGCACAAAGTCGCGGTACTGGCCGTTCTTTTCGCAGTACGCCCGCACATGCCAGCGCATGCCGGTGTAGACCAGTGTGTGCGGCGCTATGAGGCGCACTTCCACGTTCGGCGTATTGAGTGAAACGTACTCGGTTTCCAGGCGCAGGCCTTCACGACAGGCCTTGAGCAGGGGCCGCAGCACCTCCGGCCGAATAGGCCGATCCGGCACTTCCAGTACCTTGGTGTGAGCGTAAGCCAGGGCCAGGCCGTCAATGTGCGGGGCGCGTTCACCGTTCTGATACAGCAGGTGAAGGTAAGCGCTTGCACTGTCTTCGATGAACTTGGGCTTGAACTGTTTGCTGGGTACATAACCCTTGAGCTGTTTGTCATACGCCAGGTTTTTCGGCGCGTGCTCGGTGATGTAGGTATTGATGTCCTTGGACGCCTGCTGCCGGCTGATGCCGAAACTCTGCATCAGATGGCCGGTGGTCAGGCGGCCTTCCCACCAAGCGACGGTCTCGATCAGCTTGTAGCGCAGTGCCAGATCCCAGCGTACCTGCTCGACAGTTTGCTTGCGTTTCATGACCTCTCCTGAGACGGAATGCCTGGGTGGCATTTTGATTTTTGATTATGTGTAAAGTTTAGGGTCATGTCTATCTCATGGTCTTGTCATGATCTTGACTTTTCGAATTTTTCCGGCGGTGCAAGGCATTTGGCCATCAAACGCCTTGCTGCTGGGAAAATGTCATTTCATGGTGATATCAAAAAAGCTACTTAAGGTGCAGTAGCCCTGGCTGATAACCGCTTTATTGAAGCCTTCCAATATGCATGAGTAGTTTACCTGTATAAGTCTACATTCTAGATCTGTCGCTAAACTCTACATATATTTTCCTCGTCTTCAGGGCACATCGGCTCACTCAAGGAAAAGGAAAATGGGTATGTGGGAAGTGATTGCGACAGGTGCAGTTGTAGTGATGGGCATCATTCTGCTGGTGCTGCTGTATCAGAGCTTGAGGCTGCACGAGCTGTGGAAGATGGGGCTTGCCTGCCAGAAGAACGCGCATTGGGCGCAGATCTGGGAGGCAGAGAACCGCGAGTTGCGCTCGGCGCTGCGCGCAGAGCAGGCGCAGATTGAGCAACTGCAGAGGAAGCTGGTGATCTTGCAGGAATTGATCCCGGTGCAAGGTGAAGTCCGGACATGAACAGACTTCAACAGATCAAGGGTTACCTGTCGGGCGGTGCCGTTGGTGGCTCCAGCGCCCTCTTGAGAAGCACGTCAGCCTGTCGCGCGATGTCACCCCAGAGCCTCAGCGGCGTTCACGAGTTACCCAAGATCACAGGGCCACGCAGGCAGCCCCGTGTCATGGGGAAAAGCGAAATTGCCCGTTTATTCAAGAACCATGGGGCTGATCGTGAATTTGTCTATTTCCTCGATGCTCTTGGCGGGTGCCAGTTCGATTGCATTGGGAGCGGTCGCCCGGGCGAAGAGCCGTGAGCCGAAGGCGGCCGCCGGGAAATCCAAACGATACATTTTCAGCTCAGGGTCCCCTTCCGCAATGCCCAGGTGAGAACGTGGGCTGTTGCTGGCATAAAGGTTGAACACCCCCTGCTGCAATGCACCTAGCTCCTGCCATTCGCCGTAGGTCGCGCTGGGCGAGACTATCGCAGCGAAGCTTCCTCGGCGCAGGCGCCCTACAAACCAGGCGAAGGGAGCCTGACCTTCGTGGCGCTCCTGAACATGATCGAGCAGCAAGGTATTTTTCCCCGGCACCAGACGGAGCAGGCCAAGCGCCACGCCAGTCTTGGTAGTGGGGGCGTGGGGATTCTCAGTATCCATCTGCAGGGGCTGGTGCACCACGATGTCCGGCGGGTTGCCGCCAAAAGCTTGCTCCAACAGCTCTGCCCAGTGCTGATTGTCGGTGTCGAACAAGCGCCGAACATGGCGCGAGCGGCTGCCATTACCTGCTAGAAGCACATGGATGGTAGCGCCAGCGGGAAATGCGTCCTTGATTCGCGCAAGTTCCGCCAGGAATGCCTCCACACCCAGGCGCACTCGCGAGGCAAGCAGGTCATCAAGTGCTTCTACCGCCATACCGAGTTCGCATGTTTTCTTGTTGCCGTCAGCGTTGATCAAGTCGAGTTTGAGCTGCGAGACCAGTGCGCAGCTATCGCTCTCGAGGAGCGGACGCAGCTTGGCGGCAAGCATGACGGTGTTGGTTTGTGCGGCTTGAGTTGCAGCGAGGAAAGCTTCGCTACCGGCGAAGGGCTGAGCATCCATCGGTTTGGTGAACTGGATACGCTCATTGCGCAATACATCCAGATTGTCGCGCAAACATTGGTAAACCAGATGTTCCAGTAAATTTTCGCCGCCCAGGAAGTTGTCACCGCTGCTTGCCAGGTGCTCGAACACCTGCTCGTAGCCTTCATACTCTTCTTGCTCGGTAGCCCAACGCAGCAGGCCATAGTCGAAGTCGCTGGTACCGCCGCCAAAATCGAACACGGCATAGGGCACGCCCTCTTCGTTCGGCAGGATTCCCAGGTGCGGCATGGCAGCGGCAGCGTATGCTGCCGGCTCGCTGGCCAGATCATTGACTTCGAATTCGTTGAGCACCTGTGGGTGATGTTCGATGAGCGTGCCTGGCAGGCTGCGCTGCAGCCCACGGCGGAAACTGGCAAGAATGCGTTCCTTGACGTGACGCGGATACTTGACCGGGAAGGACATGTAGTACTTGAGGAAGATACCTCGCCCACGCCAGTTGATCGTCATGCCGAGGTACCAGGCATAGAGTTCGATCGGGTCGAAGGGGTAATCCGCCGATACGCTCAGTGACTGCCCCCGTACCGGGTTGTGCTCAGCGTGTGGGGCCAGTTCCAGTTCATGCCCCTGACGGTCGGTCATACGCATGCGGCGATGTTCGTTCGAGCGTAGCGCCCATTGCTTCAAGCGAGGCAGGATACTGGCCAGGATCCCGGTTTCACCGGGGTTGTCGCGAAAGCTGGCCTGCGCCTCGTGGGCGGCGCGCATCCACTTCCAGTCCAGAGAAGGGCGGTAGGCGCGTTCTGTCCAGGCTTGCTCAAAAGAACTGTAGTCCAGGCATTCAAGTACCGTAGGGTTCTCGAAGTGCTGAGGTTGCACGCTCTGGTAGAAATCACGCACGCCGATGCGCAGGAGCTCACGCCCGCCACTGCTGGTGTCCATGGCCACCACTGTGCTGCTGGTGCCGAAATCTATGGCGACGGCGCGTCGCTGCACGTCCTGGCCGGGGTCTCGAGCGACTTGAGCAAATCGATTGAGCGATTCAGCCGATTCTCCCCACAGTTCCCATATGCCTTTGTCAGGGTCGGTAAGTTGTGTGCTGTCGAGTTTCGGCAGTCGGCAGGGGGTGTGGTCGATGTCTGTCAGCTGAAAATCCACCCAGTGATTGCGTGGGTTGAAAATCAGCTTGTCATAACCCAGGGCGTGCAGCTTCTGGTTTTCCAGAACCAGGTTGGCCAACAGCCTCTCGGCTGGCATGGCTTGCCAGCCTCGATCGGGCCCAAAGGTCTGACCGGACGGTGCCACGAGTTTCCACCCGTGGCTGGCCAGGCTGGCCATCACCTTCGAGAGAGGTGCGTCTGCCCATAGAGTGTGGCAGGCAAAAATGTACCCTAAAGAGTTTGAACCCGTATTCCAGCAACCATTGTCCGTGTCGCAATAGCCTTCTTGTGTCAGCCATTGGTACGTCGTTTCGGTATTCACCGTGTTCATACGGTAGGCCTGCCCCGCACGATGCGGATTTTCTTTGGCAGTGGCAAAGGCCTTCAATTCATCCTTGCCTGGAAGCCGCCAGCCATCGAGGCCAGCCCAACGGCCTTTTTTTAGTACCTGTTGGCCCTCTTCAAAAGGGTAGGATTTGTCGCTGGTCGCATGACTCCACAGCATCTGCTTACTGCTCTGCAGAGTCGCAAGGTTCTGTTCACCGTCAAAGTTCTGCAGATAAACGAACGGGTTTTGATCAAGGAAGGCGCGCAGTGTCGCTTCGCAGGGATACCGTAGCCCGGTTTGCGCATCGAGGATGGCTTGCGCCTTCTCTACCTCATGCTCACGCTGTGGCAGCAGGTACCAGAAGCGACTCTTGGTGAGGCAATCAAGGAAGTCGGCCAGGTTGTCGGCATGGCGCTCTTCGATATTGAACGTGCTGGTGGATCGTTGTTGTGTCGTCATTGGAGTCGGCTTCAATGGGTAATGACCAAGGCCTTGCGGATCGCTCTGCCGCTGCCATCGGCAATACCGGGCAGGTACAGGGCGTCGAGCGATTCGCCACTGCAGGTATGGCGGCTTCGCAGATGCCGTTCAAAGTCGAAGCTGGCACCAGGGCTGGCTAAGATCAGGCTCCACGGGCGGGTGCGCCAGTTGTGGTTGTACCAGCCGAGTGCGTAGGTGAGCAGTGCATGTTCAGCTTCATTGGCACCTCGACGTTGCGCTTCACACCGCTGTTTGAGAAGTTCCCACAACCGCTGCAGGCTTTCAGGCTGCGCCAGGACGGCTACTGCTTGTGCCAACGCGTCGAAGTTGTCGGCGGGCAGCGAGGTCAATCCCATCTGTTCGGCCAGATCCGCATCGTTTCGAAGCAAAGCCAGCGCTGCCGGAGGCTGAGTGGATCGTGCCAGCTCTGCCTGGCTGCTCTGCATGGCCGTTTGCAGCGTTTGCAATTGACGCTTGAGGGAATCATTTTCCAGCATCAGAGCCTGGGTGGCTGTGGTGCATTCGGCCAGGCTCTTGTGCAGCCCCGCGCACTCATCGAGTGTTCGTTGCCGTTCGGCCTGTGCGTGCGCCAATCTTTCTTCGCTTTCCGCTTGCTCGGCTTTGATGGTTTGCTCATGCCCGGTAGCGACTTTGCGAATCAGTGACTGAAACGGCGTGAAATGTTCGAGCAGGAGCTTGAGGTCGGCGAGGCTCAGTTGTTCGCTGCCGGCCGAAGGCAATGCATCCCAGCGCTCTGCAAGCGTTTTCAGGCGTTGCTGATCGTCACTGGCCAATGCGCCATTTTGCAGGTCGTTTGCCATGTGTCAGATCCCTTCAAGTTCGTTGATCAGCGTGCGCATTTCCGGGCGAGCCATTAGCCGTTGCCGCTGTGGAAGATTGGCGACGAAACCAACGATTCGCGCCTGCAGGTAATGTGGTAGGTCCCGGAAGCGCTTTTGCAGAACACGCAGTGTTTCCTCACCGGGCTCTGGATAAGGGTTGGGAACTGGCAACGGTTCGAGCCGCCCGCACAGCAGCGCCAGGTCGATGGGGCCCAGGACCGTGAATACCCGTGGGTAGAGTGCCGGCAGGAAGCTCACCAGGTGTTCGGCATCCACCTGCTGCAATGCCTGGTTCTGGGCTCGCAGTTGCTCGTTTTCCCGTTGCAGGTATGCACGCTCGCTGGCCAGGCGCTCCGCCTGGTCCTGATGGCTACGCTCCAATGCATCCTGGCGTAGCTTGATCTGTTCGCTATCACCGCTTCCAAGCAACCAAGGCAGCACTGCATGGCGCAGTTGCTCCGAGCATGTTGCAAGTTCTTCCTTGGGCAACCCGAAGCGCTCAGCCAGCCATTCCCAAGCCAGTACTTGCCATGCCGGAAGCGCGTCACTGCGTTCCGAGGCAGACATCTGCGCCGATAGCAGGCGCCCGCCAGCGTCCGCCAGCAGGTGGACGAAAGCAGCCGGTTGACCGTCGTCCTGCATGCGCTCGAGAACATCGATCTCTGCGCCGACAAGTGCTCGCGGGTTGTTGACTGGCAGCTGCATCTGCCCTTGAACCGGTATCGGAGAGGCTGACCTGGCTGTGGATACCTGCCATGCAGCTAAACGTCCGCCCACCAGCACCAGAACCAGATGCGGGGCCGCAGGCAATGCCTCAGCATGTTGCGCTTGATTCATCGGCGTTCCTCACCCTGGCCGCGGTTCTCGAGTTGCTTGGCAAGTTCCGCCCATTTGTCTTGTGCGCTGTCGAGAGCGCCGTAAAGCGAACCCCGTTCACCTTCGCTCAAGGTCGTGCCGTTTGGGGTTGTTTCCAGCTTCTTCTCGAAGCTGCGGGCATCGCCACCGGAGAGCCGATTTTCAAGGTAGGCAAGCACGTTCCCGCTCAAGCGCCCGCCGACGATTAGGCTCTGCATCCGCTCAGGGGTGAAGTAGGTTGGGTTGCTGATCGGAAGCAGCCATATGTCGTTGAGGCTGCCACGTTCAAGATTGAACTTGTTTTCCAGGCCGACGGTGCCGATGCTCAGGCCGGCTACCAGCTTTACTGCGTCGCTGCGCTTTTCGCTGACTTCAGGGTCCAGCTCAAAGTTGCGCAATGCATCCAGGTAATCTTCAAAGTCCTCGAACTTGTCCAGGGTGATGTCCTGTTCCGCAGCTTGCATGGCACGTTCACCGAGATCTGCTACTTCGTCCTGCGGCTTGATGATGCCCAATGCCTGGAGCAAGCCGTTGGCGATCTTGCTGACAACTGCCGCAATTGGCTTTATCGCATCGAAAACATTGGCGACGACTGGGGCAATGGTCGTGGCAAAGGATGATACTGCGCTACCGATCTTGCTGATCGTGCTGATACCGCTGGCGATTGCACTGCCGATGTTGCTGACTACGCTGAAAATTGCACCAAATACCATGATGGCGTTCTCTCGTTGGGATATCAGAAAGTCTTGAAACGGGATAAGTGTTTGCAGTGCGTGAACAAGTCCCTGGCATCAGGCAATTGCATCTTTTGCTTGAGCATTGCCAGGTCGGTGCTCTCTCCTAAAAGTCGCAGCAGGACATCGCTTGCTAGTGCAATCGTGTCCCGCTCGGTGTGGTCGAGCAGAGACGGCACTTCTTTTTCGTTGGCATGCACACTTGGGTTCGCATCGAGCATCAATGCCATCCAGGCGGCAGCTAGCAGCGAGTTTGGCCAGGTGAACGTTTGCTGCTCACGCCACTGCACATAACCGGCTTGGCCGCTGACGGCGGCCGCTTGCCAGCGACCGAGCCATTCATTGAGGCGCAAGAACGCGCCGTCAGCACGCTGTGGCCGGGAACCAGGGGCTACCAGTTGAAGGAGCTGGTTGTGGGCCTGGCGAGTTTCGCGCACGAAGCAGGCAAAACGGTGGCTGTCGGCCTGATCCTCGCTCAGCCACCCCAGCTGACAGAAGCGGGGGTAGTAGCGTGCCCGTTCACGCCACAGCTGGTGCTCGCTCCGTTGCTGAAGGTCGAGCACTTGCCGGTTGTCCGTCTGTGCACGGTCATTGCGTATGGCTGCATGTGCCGGACCGTGCCAGCCGCCACAAAAGACAATGGCTTCACCGGTACTCAGATTGGGCAGGAAGGTGCGTTGCTCCTCATCCATCATCATGGCTTCAGCCATTGACCGGCGATCATCTTCGGCGAACAGTCGATGGACGATCTTGCAATGGGTATTCTTGATGACATCGGGGATCAGCTTGGCCGGAATCTGATCGGCGATGATCAGCCCGGTACCGTACTTGCGCACTTCGGCAAGCATCCCGGCGAAAGACTCCACGGCCATGGCGGCCGCCTTGTCACCGTGCTCTGGACGTGAAAGCAAGCGATGGGCTTCTTCGATGAGAGTCAGCTGTCGGAACCCTGGGTCCTGCTCATGCCTCGATCGCATGGTTTCGTTGATGGCACCGAGTAGCAGGGCCATGAGCAGTGCCTTCTCCTCGCCGCCTTGCAACTCCTCAAGTTCCACTACGGCCTTGCGTTGAAGAAGGGCATGGAAGTCGATCGACTGCGGGACGTCCAGCACCCGGCCCAGGGTACCGTCAGTGAGGCTGCGCAAGCGTGAAACCAGCGAGCCTCGGTATTTTTCTTCAAGCTCCCTGCCCAGCCCATAAAGCGGTATCAGCCGGTCTAGCTGGTTGATCATGTCGCTCAGTGTCGGCCAGGCTCGGCTGGCTGGATCGAATGGGTCGTCTCCGGGCAGGAACTCATTCTCATCGACATCCCAGCCTTTATCTTCATAGGCAGCCAGGATGGCCGCCTCGACCATCATGGGCATGGAGGCTTCCATCGGGAAAACCGCAGTGAAGGTGTTTTTCAGGAAGCCTGCGTGACTCTTGATCCGTTGATTCTTGCGAACCAGGGCGAAAGGGTTCAGGCGCAAGCTCTGGTAGTCATCGCCATTCGGACGGTAGTAATCGACATGGCTACCCAAATGTTCTGCCAGCTCCCGGTACTCGGTCTTGGCAGGTTCGATGACCAGAAATGGCAAGCCCGACTCCAGCAACAGGTTCAGGCAGGTCGTGGTTTTACCCGCCCCGGTAACTCCGGTGACGAACACGTGCTTGTTCAGGTCGTTGCGTGACAGACGCACACGATTGTTCGGGTAGCGACGCCCTCGATCAATCACCGTGCCAAGGTCCAGTGCGGCGGTCTGCTCCACGTCAGGCAGGTCAACTGCGAAGTTGACGGTCTTGCGCCGCCGAATGCCTTGCAGTTCCTGTTGTGGCAAGTTGGCGATGATTGCCAGTTCATCTGCCGTCAGCAAGCTGCCGAGGCGGCCATGGCTACCGCCCTGCAGACTATGGAACAGCAACGCTTCCGGGGGGTGCGGGCTGGCCATTACCGGCAAGCGCAGAAACTGGCCATGCGCCTGACGGGGAAGGTCATAAACCTCCAGTGGACTCATCGTGATTTCAGAGCCTTGGTAAGTAGCGCGCAGGGTATTCTTGAGGCGTTGGTAAGTGGTGTTGTCCTCGGCCGCAAAATACAGCGCACTGTGGTAAAGCCCTTTGGTCAGGCCCTTGTGCAGGCGATTGATCAGCTGCTTGTCCAGATAGTCGACCAGGTGCTGAGCTCGCTTGTTGGCTATTTCCTGAGTAATGCCCAGGTTGCTTCCCTCGGTATTCGACAGGCTGTGATTGCTGGAATTGGAGGTAGTAAAGGAGCTGCCACTACCGGTGGTGGTGCTGGTGCTCGTGCCAACATTCTTGCCTAACGACTCGCTAGAGTTACTGCCATTGGAGCTGGACTGCCGATTGCTGCTGGACGATGTTCCTCGGCTCCAGCTTTCCGATGCTCCTTCATTTTTGCTTCGGCTTTCCGAGCGATTGTCGTTCACCCCTTTGGCGTCGCTGGTACCCGAGGACACGCTCTTTTGCTGGCTGGTATTGCCGCTGGCCTGAATGCTGGTACGCACAAGGGCCGCCAGCCTGGAAGACAGCGCATAGGCGGCATCCAGGTGGTGGCGAATTTGTTGGCGTGTCAGAGGTTGGCTGGTGACTGCCAGTTGCCAGTGGCCGTCGTTCTGGTTATCGCTGCGGCTGCCGGATTGCAGCGCTCGCACCAGACGGTCCAGGCCCTGGAAGTTCTGTTCGTCGCTGCTTTCATCGTGAGGCTGGCCGGTTGGAGCGCCCAGCATGACGCCCTGAAAGGCGGCATTGTTGAACTGTTCTACAAGTGCATTGCTGCTTGCTTGCACGACCTTTTCGCCGAAGTTGATACCCGGCAGTTGCCCTTCGAGGGCGCCGCGCAGGTTCTTCATTGCTTCATGGAGGTCAGCATCCGCGCAGTCGCTTGTAACGCCGAAATACAAGGCGATACCAGATGGACTGCCGTCGAGTAGATAAAGCAGCCGAACTGGTTGGGTTGGGTCTAGCGATGCGTACACGTTTGCCAGAGCCTGGCGATAAGCTTGGTGACCTTCGACATTAATTTCATCAAGGCGGATCAGGCGAACACGGGGCTGCGACGCGACCGTAGGGGAAAAACTCAAGGCGGGAGGCTGAATCAGCGCCTGCAGCCAGTCATCCTGTTGAGGCAGCAGCTGAGAAAGGATTTCGGTGGCCAATAGGACATTCCTTCAAGAGCACTTCTGGCGGCTTGAGGGAGTTGGACCGGAACACAGTGGCATGGCAACGTCCTTGTCAAGCGGTGAGTTCTGCTCATTTTGCAGGCTATTCGTCGTGGCTGCTAGCCTTTTGCCATGCGCTTGTGAGGTACAGAACAAGCATCTGCCTGAAAAGTTTACCCATTACGGGTGCCAATGTTTACCAAGGCACGAATATCTGTGCTCTCAGTGTTTGAATCAGCTCTGATTGTTTACCTGTAAAAGGAAACAAGGCGGGACGGTGCTTGTACTTCGCTCAAAAGCCTATGTCAGAAAAATCTTTGCAATAGAAGCCCTCATCGTAACGCTTCATGCCATACGGTGAGCCGTTGGTCTTCTTCACGCATTTACCTGCAGCACCCAGTTTGACGTACATGTCATTGGTGACCGGATGTTTTGTGCGCGGCCCAGTCCAATGACAACAACTTGCGCACATGTGCTTGGTGGTCAATGCACTGATTTTCCGGTGCTTCAGGGTAAAAGTACCGAGGTCCGGCTTTCGCTCCTCCCGCCTGTAATTTTGTGCAGGGCGAACTTGTGGTTCATCGTCGTCTTCCAGTTCGCGTCTTCCCGCGCTACCGGTGCGTTGCACTGGCGTATTCATAAGCGCGTGCACCGACTTCCAGGCAATGAAAACCACGCCGAGAAGCAGCAGTAGCCAAGCGAGAGCCTGCTTTGTTAAAGCCTGAAGCCGGTTTGGCCACGACTCGGCCTCTTCCTTGGCCAGGCGCTGGCGCTCTGCTTCATGGGCTGTTGCCTGCTGAGCTGCGATTTGATTCCAGAGCTGTTCGCTCACTGCATCGAACGCCTGCGGCTGGAATAGAGCACTGCTGCCATCGTTGTTACGTACGGTTATTTCCCTACGGCAACTGACTACTCGGTTATCGAAGGTCGCTCGGCCAGTATTCAGTCTATCCAGTTGAGACACACTGTTTTCCATGCACCGGGCGAACTGCGCCAACTCTGCATTGTGCAGCGACGCCAAGGTAAGTCCATTGGCGGTTACATAGGGTGTCTTGCTGGCCGGGTACCAGCTGAAAGGAGCTTCATCAAGCTCGGCAAAGCGTGAGTTCAGATCATTCGAAACTTGCTCGAATGAATGAGCCGTCAACGGGTTGGCTGCCTGGAACAGCAGGCCGAGTTGCTTGGACAGCAGCTGAACTCGAAGGCTCTTGTCGAAGTCGATCCACCGCTTGCGTGAAGATTGATAGAGCGCGTTCTGGGCACCCGTAAAGGTAACTGCAACATAGTCGCCTTCACGCAAGGCGCGGACTGCCGGGTTCAATGACCGGCAGTTGGCGATGGTTCCGGCTTGCCAGCGGTTGGCAGCGTAAGTGTCCTGGATACAACGAATATAGCCGTCGACATCGGCAGGGGCCTGTTCGATGGGCGGCGGAGCCGCGTATACGACATCTGCAAGGGCCAGTAAGCCAGTACTGAACAGAAGCAGGAACGCATTCATCCGTGATGAGCTCATTGGTGAAAAGCGATCAGTGTATCTAAACGCCTTTGCTCATGCTCGCCGCTCTCTTTCAGACAGCACGGCAATCGTTTCGTCGTTTCTTACTCACTCGTCATGTTTTTCTGACGAATCCAGTTCAGCCAATGCCGCCGCATTGTTCTTGAACGCCGCGGCAAACACGGCCCGGTTCTTGGCCATGAAGATGCTTGCCTCTTCGGCAATGTTTTCATCCAGCCCTGGTACATTTTTCACCAGAACCTGAGTAAGCACCTCTGCCAGTTCCAGCATCTGGTCATGGGCGTCTGCGAGTTTGCGGTCCAAGAACGTGGTCTCCAAATCGCGCGTGCTGCGGTAAAGAATCTCAACAGCCATACGAGGCCTCTCGGTCAGTGGTAGCAGGGCAGCGGTCGTGTGCCTTCTGCTTTGCGGTTCAGTTGCTATCCAGGCAGTCAGGCAGAAGCCGTCACTGAATACTGTATCGATGTACAGTAATGGCAAGACGGTCATTTCGCAACCAGAAATTGTAGCCGTGCTGAAATCGCGTGCCGACCGTGCCTTGCGGCAATCGGTCGCCTTCCAAGGCAGGGGCCTGGCCCTTTAACTGCATGGCACAAGCGTCACAGGGGTGACGCATCATCCTTCATGTCGTATCGGGGAATCGCACATCGTGGACATCAAATGGGCAGAAAAACTGCGCAAGGGCCTGCACGGCTCGGCCGACTCGCTGGGCAACCTGTGTGTGGAAGCGTTCCACTATCTGGCGCTGTTCGGCATTGGCGCAATAACCGCCTATGCGGCGGTGGTGACCTTCCTGGACATGCTCGGCAAGGGCGGGGTCAGCGTCGATGACATCCTGCTGCTGTTCATCTACCTGGAGCTTGGGGCGATGGTCGGTATCTACTTCAAGACCAACCACATGCCGATCCGCTTCCTTCTGTATGTGGCAATCACCGCGCTGACGCGCCTGCTGATCGGTGATGTGTCGCACCACAAGGCGCCGGATGAAGGGCTGCTGTACGTGTGCGGGGGCATTCTGCTGCTGGCGTTCTCGATCCTGGTGGTGCGCTACGCCTCGTATCGCTACCCCTCGACCAAGGCGCTGGATGCCAACGGCAAGGAATTGAAGGAAATGGAGGAGGGCAAGTAGGGGCTAGATATCTGTTGCCAGTGCCTGGCTCTGGCGCGGTTGAATCATCGCAGGCGTCGGCAGGGGAGTCGTGACACGGGGTCGCGAACCAGAGGCGCCAAGCGGGGGATTCACATGAAGCTGAACATCGAAGCGGTCCATGCTCACCTGAAGCAAGCATTCAGGCTTGACCCCGATGCGGTGCATGTCACCGAAGTGGGGGATGTCATCAACCTGGACGTGATCAGAAGCCGCACCCTGGTCGAAGAGTCATTGCACTGGCTCAAGCGGGGCGAAGAGCCGACCTATGATCCGGGCCTGTTCGGCCTGTTTCACCAGCCCGGCACTTTTGACAGCGCACACCGAGTCGGCAGCTGGCGCCTGCAGGACCTGGAGAAGCAGATCGGCAAGCTGTTGCAACTTGTGTGACGGTTAATTGGCCACGCCAGCGGCCGTGAACCAACGGGCATCCTGACGCGGATCACGCGTCAGGGCGGCCAAAACCTGCAACGGGTTCTGCCCCAACTCGATGGCCAGGCCAAGACGGATGCTGTCGATGACCCGCTGCAGGCGCACCGGGTCGTTGCGCTGGGCCTGGCTGATCAGGCGTTTGGCAACCACGCCGGCGTCGTCGGAAAGGGTCAGCATGATGCTGCCGTCCAGCCGTTCGATACTCAGGTTGACCCGGTATTCGGGAGCGAAAGCGGCACTGATCTGTTCGAATGGGTTGTTCATGGTCGGGGTCTGCAATGAAAGGCTGCAGAAGTTGACCGGCTGACCCGCAGGTTGGTTCAGACCCATTGATCGGCGCAAACGAAAACGCCCGGCACAGGCCGGGCGTTGTTGTTCAGGGTGCGGATCAGGCTTCCGGATCACTCAGTTCCAGTGCACCGCGCTTGCTGCGCAGCTTGCCGTAGAAGTGCTCCAGCGCATTGTTCAGCTTGCTGGCGGCACCGTCGACCGCCTGGTCCAGCGAGGTGGCGGTGTGGGTCACGGAAATCGGCTGATGGCCTTTCGGGCGAGCCTCCAACTGGCAGCGTTTGTCATGCGGGCCGGGCTTGGCGCCGTTCTCGTCGCGCAGATGCACCTCGATGCGGGTGAGGTCGTCATCAAAGCGTTCGAGGGTGGCTTCCAGCGTACTGCGGACCCACTCGTTGAGACGGATGTTGCCTTCGATATGGTTGCTGCTGTTGACCTGGATTTGCATGATTCCAATCCTTATTCAGCTTGCTCGCATGGAGGCGTGCCTAGGCCATTGAGGGCCTTGGTATTTCTGCGCCTCTTGACTCTAAGGTCAGGCAACGGCGAAGCGATTACAACCCCTTTTTGAAAATAAATTTCCTGTTGCAAATTCGCCAGCGGGGGGCTGCTTTGCAGCCCATCGCCGGCAAGCGCGGCTCCCATACCTCCGGGCTGTTGCCTCAGAATTCCACCGAGGTCTGCACATACAAGGTGCGCGGCTCACCCACGTACTTGCCCTTGTTGTTGTCGTCGAACGAGCGCGTGTAGTACTCGCGGTTGAACAGGTTCTTCACCCCCACGGCGAGCTTCAGGTTGGACAGCTGCGGGCCGAAGTCGTAGCCGGCGCGGGTGCTGACCAGCATGTAACCCGGGATGCGCCCGGTGCTGCCATCGGCGCTTTCTGCATGGGTGTTGGCGTTGTCGGCGTACTGGCTGCTCTGGAAGCTGCCATCCAGGTTCAACTGCCAGGGCCCTTCGGTGTAACCCACGCCCAGGTTGCCTTTGTGTCGCGACGAGAACGGCACCTGATTGCCCTTGTTCGGGCCATCTTCGCGGATGGTCGCGTCAACGAAGGCATAGCTGGCATGCACGTCGAAACCGGCCAGTGCCGGGCTCAGGCCATCCAGTGCATAGCGTACGCTGGTCTCGACGCCTTGGTGGCGGGTCTCGCCACGGGCGATCACCGAATCGTTGGTCTGGTTGCTCTCGTACTGGTTATCGAAATTGATCAGGAAAACACCGATTTCGGCCTGCAGGTCGCCGCTGTCATAGCGGGTACCGAGCTCCCAGGTGCGTGCTTTTTCCGGTTTCACTTCGCCGCTGCTGACGCGGTTGGGCATCTGGCTGTACTGCACGCTGCCGAACGAGCCTTCGGTGTTGGCATACAGGTTCCACTGGTCGGTCAGGTGGTACATCACGTTCAGCGCTGGCAGGGCGGTGTTGTAGCTGCCTTGGTAGCGTACACCGTTGATCTTGTTGCTCTGCTCGGAGTCGATCATCTCGTAGCGGATGCCCGGGGTAATGGTCCAGCGGCCGATGTCGATGCGGTCGTCCAGGTAGATTGCATGCGCCTCGGTGCTGCCACGGGTGTCGCGGTCGTTGCGGCTGGCGGTGGTCGGCAGGCGGTCGGCGCTGGTCGGTTCGCGGTAGCGCAGTTCGTGCCCGGCTTCGTTGACGTAGCGGTAGCCGATGCCCAGTTCGTGCCAGCTTTCACCCAGGGCGACACCTTGCGAAAAACGGGTCTCGATGCCACGTACCCAGTATTCGCGTGGCGACAGTGAAACGAAGCTGCCCTGGTCCAGGTAGCCGCTGCGCAGGGTCTTGGTGAAGAAGCTGTTGACGCTGAACTGTCGGTCGTCCTGCTTGTAGTCGTAGCCAACGTTGAACAGCGTGCGACGGCCCCAGAACTTGTCCTTCAGGCGAGTCGACTGATACGGGTCGTCGTCGAAATCGGCCGTGCTCAGGCCGCCAGGCATCTGCGCTTCACCCTCGTAGTACTGGGCCATGGCATGCAGGCTGTTGGCTTCGTCCAGTTGCAGCTTGCCCTTGAGGATCAGGTCGTCGATCTGCGTATCGCTGTGCTCGCGCCAGTCACCCCCGCGAACACCGGAGTACAGCAGGGCACCGCCCAGGCCGTTTTGATTGGTGCCACCGACCAGCAGGTTGGCGCTGTTCTTGAAGCCATCATGGCTTGACGAGGGGCTGATCTGGTTCTGCATGGCGGCCTTGAAGGTCGCCTCCTCGGGGATGGCACGGGTGACGAAGTTGACGATGCCGCCGACGTTTTGCGGGCCGTAGCGCACGGCGCCGCCGCCGCGTACCACGTCTACTGCATCCATGTTGCCCATGCTGATGGGCGCCAGTGACAGTTGTGGCTGGCCATACGGCGCGAACGGTACCGGGATGCCGTCCATCAGCACGGTCGAGCGCGATGCCAGGCGCGGGTTGAGGCCGCGAATGCCGAAGTTCAGTGCCAGGTCGTGGCTGCCGGTGCCGTTGTTGTCCGGGGCGTTTACACCGGGGATGCGGTTGAGCACTTCTCGCGCGGTGCTGGCGCCGCTGCGTTCGAACTCCTCGCGGCGCACCACGTCACGCGCGCCGGGGTGCTCGAAGACGTTGTCCTGCTGCGCCTCGCCCAGCCAGTCGCCAACCACGGTCGAGGCGCCGAGCTCCACGGCAGCGCCCGGGGCTGCTGCGGCAATCGGCTGCAGGCTGAAGGCGTTGCCGGTCTCCTGGCGAGCTTGCAGGCCACTGCCACGCAACAGCGCATCGAGGCCTTGGGCGACTTCGTACTGGCCATCCAGCCCTTGGCTGGCGAGGCCCTGGGTGAGCTGCGAGCCGAACGAGATCAACGCGCCGCTCTCGCGGCCGAACTGGTTCAGGGCCTCTTCCAGCGAGCCGGCGGCGATGTGGTAGGTACGCGCTTCGGCGGCGAACAGGGAAGGGCTGGTGAAGCCGAGGCTGGTGACGAGCAGCAGGGCGTGAGCGAGCGGGTGGGGGCGCAGGGGCATCGACATGGGTCCTGTGAGAAGGGGTTCTGCCTTCTCTGTCACGCGAGTGTGTGGAATCGGCTCAGGTGATTGAAAAAATTCTCAACCAAGCCGAGGCTCGACCGTTACCCAGTAGCGGGTGAAGCGCCGCACCCGCACTGGCAGTGCCACTTCCAGCATGTGCAGGATCTGCTCGCTGTCATCCAGCGGATACGAGCCGGAAACCCGCAGATTGGCGACCGTCTCGCTGCAACCCAGTTGCCCCTGGCGATAGCGGCCAAGCTCGGCGAGGAAGTCTGCCAGGCGCATCTGTGCTGCCACCAGCATGCCGTCGACCCAGGCGCCGCTGTTGCGGTCCACTGGCGTGATGGCCTGCCAGCCTTGTGCGGTGAAGCGGGCACGCTGCCCGGCGAGCAGCGCGTGGCCGGCAAAGCTGGCCTTGCCGCTGAATACCGAAACCAGGCTGAAGCCGTCGAACTCACGCACGTTGAAGCGCCCGCTATCCAGGCGCACGGCGCCCTGATCGGTACGCAGCAGTAAGGGGCGTGTGTCATTTGCCACGTCCAGCGCCAGTTCACCCTCGAGCAGCCGTACCTGACGTTGCTGGCCATCGAAGCGCACGTCGGCGGCGCTGCGGGTATTGAGTTGCAGCAGGCTGCCATCGTCCAGCTGCATCCGCCGCCGTTGCCCAAGCGGGCTGCGGTAGTCGGCCATCAGGCCCGGTAGCGGATTGTGCGAATGCAGGCCCAGGCCCGTGGCGCTGGCCACGCCGAACAGCAACAGCGCCTTGAGCGCGCGGCGCCGGGCAGGGGAGTGCGGAGCCTGCAGCGTGGCATGCACCACTGGCGAGGCTACCCCGCGCAGGCGCTGGTTGACCTGCTGGATATGCGCCCAGGCACGCTGATGTTCGTCATTGGACAACAGCCAGCGCTGCAGCGCCTGTTGCTGGCTGTGGTCGAAGTCGTCGCCCTGGGACTCGATCAGCCAGTGCACGGCCTGTTCGGCCACCTGTGGCGAAAACGACGGGTTCACAGGGCGAAGTAGCAGCGCATGGCTGCCTTGTTCAGGTAGCGCTTGACCGTAGCCAGCGAAATGCCCAGCTCGCGGGCAATCTCGGTCTGGCCCAGGCCGTCGACCTGAGCCAGCAGGAACACGCGCTTGACCAGCGCTGGCAGGCCATCGAGCAAGCGGTCCAGCTCCAGCAGGGTCTCGAAGATGATCGCTTTCTGCTCTTCACTCGGGGCGACGCACTCCGGGACCTGGGCCAGCGCTTCGAGGTAGGCGCGCTCCAGTTCCTGACGGCGGAAGTGGTTGCACAGCACGCGCTTGGCCACGGTGGCGAGAAACGCCCGTGGCTCGACCAGTTGCGGGGCTTCGCGCGCCTGCAGCAGGCGCACATAGGTGTCCTGAGCCAGGTCGGCAGCGCTCTGCGGGCAGCCCAGGCGACGGCGCAGCCAGCCCGTCAGCCAGGTGTGATGAGCGTGGTAGAGGCCTTCGACCGTGGAAGAGAGGGCGCTGGACACCGAGGATACTCCGGCGCCGACTAGCGCAACTGGTAGTAAGAATTGTTCGCATTGTAGTGGGAGTGTGCGCTCCTCGGCAATCCTCTGACCGTTGGTGTCTCAGTCTTTGCTTATGAGAATTGAAATCATTACTATTGCAGCCCCATTTCCCGGACAAACGTCATGAAGCGCAGCGCCGCCGGACTCCCTCTCAGCTACCGCATGGCCGTGGTTTCACGCAGCCTGGCCGCATTGCTGGGCGGCTATCTGCTGGCGTCGCTGCTGAGTGTCTGCCTTGCCCTGTTGCTGCCGTTGCCCCAGGTCGACGCCACCCTGACCGGCCTGATGCTCTCGTTCGTGTTCTACCTGCTGGCCTTCATCTGGTGCTTCGCCTGCCGCAGCGCCTGGCGCGCCTGGCTTGGCGTGTTGCTGCCAAGCCTGGTGCTGGGGCTGCTCGGCGGGTTCGCCTACTGGATGAAAAACCCATGAAGGAAGGCTTCCGTCAGGCCATGGCCTGGCTGCACACCTGGACCGGCCTGATCTTTGGCTGGCTGCTGTTCGCCATCTTCCTCACCGGCACCCTGTCTTACTTCAAGGAAGAAGTCAGCCACTGGGCGCAGCCGGAAGTACGCCGCCATGCGCTCGATCCGGTGGCCAGCCTGGGGCTGGCCCAGCGCTATCTGGAAAGCAACGCCGCGCATTCGGGCAGCTGGATGATTCGCCTGCCCAACGAGCGCGACGCTGCCTTGACCGTGGGCTGGCGCGACCCCGAAGGCGGGCGTCGTGGCTTTGTCAGAAAAGACCTGGACGCGCAGAGCGGGCAGCCGGTCGAGGCGCGTGACAGCCGTGGCGGCGAGTTCTTCTACCGCTTCCATTTCGAGCTGCAGATGCCGTACCCATGGGGCCGCTGGCTGTCCACCCTGTGCGCCTTCATCATGTTGCTGGGGCTGGTCACCGGGATCATCACCCACAAGAAGATCTTCAAGGAGTTCTTCACCTTCCGCCCCGGCAAGGGCCAGCGTTCGTGGCTGGACGGCCACAACGCCATCGGCGTGCTGGTGCTGCCGTTCCACCTGATGATCAGCTACAGCAGCCTGGTGCTGTTCATGTACATGGTCATGCCGGCAGGGATCATGGCCAGCTACGGCGATACCAGCGGGTATTTCAATGACCTGTTCGGCCGCGACGAGGCCCCGAAGGTGGCCAATGTGGCTACGCCACTGGTGCCGCTGGCGAGCCTCTATGCCAAGGTCCAGGAGCAGGTGCCGGGCGCACGCATGGGCTTCATCCAGGTGCAGAACGCAGGTGATCGCAATGCTCGTGTCACCTTCTCCCAGTCATCGGCGGACAACGTCCCCTACAAGCGCAGTGCCAACTGGACCTTCGATGGTGCCACCGGCGAGCTGCTGAAACAGGGCGCACCAGAAAGCGCCACGATGATGACCTCGTTCAGTTTTGCCGGCCTGCACATGGGCAACTACGCCGGGCCGTGGCTGCGCTGGTTGTACTTTGCCTTCGGGCTTGGCGGCACTGCGGTGATCGGCACCGGCCTGGTGATGTGGCTGGGCAAGCGCCAGCTCAAACATGCCAAGAGCGAACGCCTGCCGGGCGAGCTGCGCCTGGTCGAAGTGCTGAACATCGCCAGCATGAGTGGCCTGATCCTGGCCGTGGCCGGGTTCTTCTGGGCCAACCGGCTGTTGCCCGTCGCCCTGCAAGGGCGGGCTGACTGGGAAGTGAACACGTTCTTCCTGGTCTGGCTGGCGTCGTTGCTGCATGCCGTGCTGCGCCCGGGGCGCAAGGCCTGGGGTGAGCAACTGGCGCTAGGCGCAGTGGCCTTTGCCTTGTTGCCACTGCTCAACGCCCTGAGCACCGACCAAGGGCTGAACGCCTCTGTGTCTGCTGGTGACTGGGCCATGGCCGGGTTCGACCTCACCGCCCTGGCGTGCGGGCTGTTCCTGGCCTGGGCCGCGAGCAAGATGCTGCGCCCGCCGAAGCCCGCCGCAAAACGCGCACCGAAGGCGGCCAAGGTTTCGTCTGAAATGGTCGAGGTGCAGTGATGCTGAGCATTGCCCTGATCGGTTTCGCAGGTTTCGCCGCGCTGTGCCTGGCGATGGAAAAGCACTTCAGCGAGCTGCTCAAACGCAAGCCTGGCCCGGCCCAGCTGCGCGGGTTGCGCATCGGCGGCTGGCTGTTGCTGATGCTGTCGCTGGTACTCGCCGTTCACTGGCGTGGCTGGGCGCATGGTTTGGTGGAGTGGATCGCCTTGCTGATGGCGGGCGTTACCTTGTGGGTGTTCGGTTTGCCGTACATGCCGCGCCTGTTGTTGGGCCTTGCGGCTGTCAGCCTGGTGCTTGGTCCGCTGTTGGCGGTGCTGGCCGGGTGATGCCTTGACTGAACCCGATAGCGAAGGCACGCGGGCGCGTTTCGTCCAGGTGTTCCTGGCCCAGCGTGCGCGCATGGAGGCCCTGGTCAGCCGCCGGGTAGGCTGCCGTGCCACGGCCTCGGACCTGGTGCAGGAGCTGTTCCTGCGCTTCTGGCGCCGGCCCGACTTCAAGGTCGAAGCGCTCGACACCTATCTGTTGCGCTGTGCCGGTAACCTGGCCATCGACCATTTGCGCAGTGAAGGCAGCCGCGAACGCGTCGCCGAAGCATCACTGCCGGTGGATGAAGATGGCCTGGTCCAGGCGCCAGAGCAGGCCGTTGAAATCGATCATGACTTGCAGCGCATCGAAACCGCCCTGCGTGCCCTGCCCGAGCGTACCCGGCAGATCTTTCTGCTCAATCGTATCCACGGCTGCAAGTACGGCGAAATCGCCAAAGCCATGCAGCTTTCCCAGAGTGCCGTGGAAAAGCATATGATGCGCGCCCTCGAAGCGTGCAAGGCCAGTGTTGCCGAGCCCGCGATCTTCACTCGCAGGCCTGGGAGCGCCCGCCGATGAGCCATCCAGACCTGATCACCGCTGCCCAGTCCGAGGCTGCCTTGCAGTGGTTGATGCGCATCAATGAGCAGCCGGAAGCCGCCAGCAGTGCTGAGTTCAAGCGCTGGTTGCTGGCCGACCCCAGGCATCGCGAAGCCTACGCCGAGGCCCAGTTGCTGTGGCAGCTCAGCGAAGCACCGGCAGCGCGCCTGGCCGAGGAAGAAGATGCGGCCTTGCAACGCTACTTGCTGGCCATGGCCAAGCCACCTGGCCAAGGGCATTGGCGGCGCGCCGGCATGGCGTTGGCAGCCGCGTGCCTGGTGCTGGCTGTCAGTGTGGCGGGCGGCTGGCGGCCGAGCGACTGGTTGCTGGACTTGCAGGCCGACTTCAGCAGCCGTGATGCGCTGCGCCAGGTGACCCTGGCAGACCAGTCGCAGGTGACCCTGGATGCTGGCAGCGCCATCACCGTGGACTTCCAGCAAGGCGAACGCCGCGTGCGCCTGTTGCATGGCGCAGCGTTCTTCCAGGTTACCCACACGGGGCAGCCATTCGTGGTGGAGGCTGCTGGCGGCGAAGTCCGGGTGCTGGGTACGCAGTTCGAAGTGCGTGACCAAGGGCAGGGCGCGCAGGTCATTGTGCGCAGCGGGCGGGTAGCGGTTGTACCGGCGGTGGGGCAGGCAGGCCAGGTACTGACAGCCAACCAGCAGCTGGCCTATGCCGACGGGCATGCCGGCGAGCTGTCGAGTGTGGACAGCGAAAGCCGGCTGGCCTGGCGCCAGGGCTGGCTGAATTATTACCAGGTGCCGCTGGCGCAGGTGGTGGCAGACCTGGGCCGTTACTACCCGGGGCGTATCGTCTTGCTCGACGGCGAGTTGGGGCAGCGCAAGGTCAGCGGTAGCTTCCCGGCGGATGAGCCGCTGCTGGCATTGGATTCGTTGGGCAAAGTGCTCGGGTTTTCTCGACAGACCTTGCTCGGGCGCTTGACCGTCATTCGGTAGTCGCCTGTACCCGAAAGCGGTGCAGAAAAAAAATTGCGAAAGCGGATGAGGTAACAGCAGGTGGCATCCGTGTAATGAGTGGAAGTGCGATTCATTCGCAGTAATAGCCCTCTCACAGGTCAGCGTCCATGAAGTTCACCCCACGTTGCGTTCCCCTCTGGCTCGGCCTTTCAGCGTGCTCGGCCATCACCGCGGCCCCTGGCCTCATGGCTGCCGAGCAACTTCAACTGCACGCATTCGCCCAGCCCAGCCAGCCGCTGGCGCAAGCCCTGAATGCCTTCAGCCGTGCCACTGGTCAGAGCGTCGTCTACACCCTCGAACTGCCCAGTGTGCAGGCCCCGGCCCTCAACGGCTCGTTCAGTGCCGAACAAGCTCTGCAGCAACTGCTGGGCAACACCGGGCTGGCCTGGCGCCGCCTCGACGCGCGCACCCTGACGCTCGAACCCGTGGATACTTCCGGCGCCCTCAACCTGCAGGCCACCACAGTGACCTCGCAAATGGACAGCTACAGCTATCAGCCGCCAGCCAGCGCTTCGATCATGCGCGGTCAGGGGCCGTCCCAGGACATCCCCCAGGCGATCAACGTGGTGCCGGCCCAGGTGATCCGCGACCAGGCCCCGCGCAACCTCGACGACGCCCTGGCCAACGTCAGCGGCATCACCCAAGGCAACAACTTTGGCGGCACCTCAGACACCGTGATGAAGCGCGGCTTTGGTGACAACCGCGATGGCTCGATCATGCGCGATGGCATGCCGCTGGTGCAGGGCCGCAGCCTCAATGCCAGCACCGAGCGGGTCGAAGTGCTCAAGGGCCCGGCCTCGCTGCTGTACGGCATCCAGGACCCGGGCGGGGTCATCAACGTGGTCAGCAAGCGCCCGCAACTGCAGCAGTACAACGCCCTGACCGTGCGCGGCTCCACTTACGGCAGCGGCAAGAACGGCAGCGGTGGCGGGTTCGACAGTACCGGCGCGCTGGGTGACAGCAACTTCGCCTACCGCCTTATCGTCGATCACGAGGACGAGGACTACTGGCGCAACTTCGGCGTGCACCGCGAGTCGCTGGTGGCGCCGTCGCTGGCCTGGCTTGGCGAAGACACCCAGGTGGTGCTGGCCTATGAGCACCGTGAATTCCTTTACCCGTTCGACCGTGGCACGGCGTTCGGCAGCAACGGCCACCCTCTGGACATTCCTGCTACCCGGCGGCTGGACGAGCCGTTCAACGACATGGAAGGGCGTTCCGACCTGTATCGCCTGGAAGTCGATCACCAACTGGCCGACGACTGGAAGCTGCACTTCGGTTACAGCTTCAACCGCGAGACCTACGATGCCAGCCAGGTTCGCGTTACCGGTGTGAACGAAGCCAAGGGCACGTTGACGCGCAGCATCGACGGCACGCACAACGCCATGAGCCGCGACCAGTTCGCCACCCTGAGCCTCAATGGCAATGTCGAACTGGCTGGCATGCAGAACGACCTGCTGTTCGGCATCGACCATGAAGACCGCAAGATCTTTCGCGGCGACCTGATCCGTCAGTCCTCTCGGTCCACCTTCAGCTACGTGAACCCGATCTACGGTCAGGAAGTGGAGGGCACTGCAGTACGTGCCAGCGACAGCGACCAGACCGACAAGCTGCGCACCGATGCCTTGTTCGTGCAGGACGCGTTGCACCTGGACGAGCACTGGATCCTGGTGGCAGGCGCGCGTTATCAGCAATACGACCAGTACGCTGGCCGCGGCCGCCCGTTCAAGGCCAACACCGACGCCAGTGGCCAGGCTTGGGTGCCCCATGCGGGCATCGTCTACAAGGTCGATGACCAGTTGTCGTTCTATGGCAGCTACAGCGAGTCGTTCAAGCCCAATTCCAGCATTGCCCCGCTGACCGGGGGCGTGGTGCTGGATTCGTCGGTGGCGCCGGAAGAGGGCAAGTCCTGGGAACTGGGCGCCAAGCTGGACATGCCGGGCAGCCTCACCGGTACCCTGGCGCTGTTCGACATCACCAAGCGCAACGTGCTGGTCGCCAACTTCGACAGTGGCACCGGTGAGACGGTCTACAGCAACGCAGGTGAAGTCAGCTCGCGCGGTGTCGAACTCGACCTGACCGGGCAGCTTAGCGAGCGTTGGAGCCTGATCGGCAGTTATGCCTTTACCGATGCCAAGGTGACCAAGGATCCCGACCTGCAAGGCAACCGCCTGCAGAACGTGGCCCGGCATACCGGTTCGCTGTCGGCGGTGTATGACTTTGGCAGCCTGTTCGGTGGCGATCGCCTGCGCTTCGGCGCCGGGGCGCGCTATGTGGGGGAACGGCCGGGGAACTCGACCAATACCTTCGACCTGCCGAGCTACACCGTGGCCGATGCGTTCGCCACCTATGAGACCAAGCTGGACGAGCACAACGTGCGCCTGCAGTTGAACGTGAAGAACCTGTTCGACAAGGTCTACTACAGCTCGGCGGTGAACCAGTATTTCGTGGCGATCGGCGATGCGCGGCAGGTGAGCCTGTCCAGCACCTTCGAATTCTAGGCACCAAGGGCTGCAACGCAGCCCCGGTTCACGAATGGAAGGCCAAACGGTACTCGCCAGGTGTTGCGCCCATCGCCTGCCTGAATCGGTTACTGAAATGGCTGGCACTGGCAAACCCGCACAACAGGGCAACTTCCCCCAGCGGCATCACCCCCAGCCGCAACAGCTGGCAAGCCCGGTGTAGCCGCCGGGCCAACAGATACTGGTGTGGAGGCAGCCCGAAACTTGCGCGGAACATGCGCGCAAAGTGGTATTCGGACAGATTGCAGCGCAATGCCAGCTCGCCCAGGGTGATGGGCTGGTCCAGGTGCGCTTCCATGTAATCAACCAGCTGCCGGCGCAGGTTCGGCGCCAGCCCGCCTTTGAGACGCAGGCCATGGCGCAGCCCGACCTGGCCAAGCAGCGCATGGTCGACAATGTCATGCGCCAGGCTGCTGGCCAGCAGGCGCTCGCCGGGCTCGTCCCAGTCCAGCCGAATCAGCTGGCGAAAGCGTGCGGCCTGCTGCGGGTCGTCCAGAAAGGTCGCTTCCTGCAACTGCAGCTCACGTGGTTCCCGGTCGAGCAGGCGCACGCAACCCAAGGCGAACTGCGCCTCGCTGACGTACAGGTGCGCCAGGCGGATTGCACCGTTCACCACCCAGTTCGACTCGTGCCCCGCCGGCATGATGCACAACTTGCCCGGCGCGCCCTTGTCGGCCGGGCGCTGGCGGCGGAAGGTGCCGGTGCCGTCGGCGATGTAGCACGACAGCGTGTGGTGGCTTGGCGCCTGATAGTCGCGGGCGTCGTCGCGGTTGCTCCACAACGCCGCCGCCAGCCCGTCGCCCAGCTGCGCGCTCAGCTCCAGCCGGGCGTTTGGCGAGGCGTGCATGGCGTTGAACACTTGCAACTGGGTGAGTGGGGTCATGGCGCAATCCTCTTGCCAGCCATCCTACTGCCACTTGGGCTGGCTTACAGCTACCCGCGGGACAAAAGCGCAAGTTTGTGCAAGCGGGTAAACACCGATTGGCAGAACACTGGTGATCCCTGTGGGAGCGGGCTTGCCCGCGAAAAGCCAGACACCGATATCGAAAGGCCCAAGGAACCGCCGCCATGAACCTGTCCCTTTACCTGCTCACCGTCCTGATCTGGGGCACCACCTGGATCGCCCTGAAACTGCAATTGGGCGTGGTCGCCATCCCGGTGTCGATCGTCTACCGCTTCGCCCTGGCCGGGTTGATCCTGTTCGCCATGCTCCTGCTCACCCGCCGCCTGCAGCCGATGGGCCGGCGTGGCCACCTGATCTGCCTGGCCCAGGGACTGTGCCTGTTCTGCGTCAACTTCATGTGCTTCCTCACCGCCAGTCAGTGGGTTGCCAGTGGCCTGATCGCCGTGGTGTTCTCGACCGCCACCTTGTGGAATGCCCTCAACGCCCGGATCTTCTTCGGCCAGAAGATCGCCAGCAATGTCCTCGGTGGCGGTGCGCTTGGCTTGCTCGGCCTGGGCCTGCTGTTCTGGCCCGAGCTTTCGCATCACTCGGCCAGCCGTGAAACCCTCTACGGGCTGGGCCTGGCTCTGCTCGGCACGCTGTGCTTCTCGGCCGGCAACATGCTCTCGAGCATGCAGCAGAAGGCCGGGCTCAAGCCCATGACCACCAATGCCTGGGGCATGGTCTATGGTGCGTCGATGCTGGCGGTGTACTGCCTGGTCAGCGGTATCCCGTTCGCCATGGAATGGAACGCCCGCTACATCGGCTCGTTGCTGTACCTGGTCATCCCTGGCTCGGTGATCGGCTTCACCGCCTACCTGACCCTGGTCGGGCGCATGGGGCCGGAGCGGGCGGCATACTGCACCGTGCTGTTTCCGCTGGTGGCGCTGAACGTGTCGGCCTTTGCCGAAGGCTATCAGTGGACGACACCGGCGCTGCTGGGGCTGGTGGCGGTGATGGCGGGGAACGTGCTGGTGTTCCGCAAGCCTCGGCCCAGGCCCGCTACCGCAATGGCATGAGGCAGCCAAAAAATGCCAGGTAGGACGGCGGCGGCTGACTAGACTTTGCCGGGGGAGTCTTTACCCGGGGAAAGGAGATGCCGTCACCGCCGTCATGGGACAAGCCACTTACGCCTGCTCAACTGTGGCTGCTCTGCTGCGGGGCAATGCTTGTGCATATCGTGCCTTTGCTCATGGCCGACATGCCGTTTCTTGACGACTATGCCCGTGAGCATCTGGCGCGCAATGACTGGATGGACGTAGGGCGGCCGTTGATGGTCGCTTTGTTTGCCGCCCTCAGTTTCGCCCCCGGCGCCGTGAACCTCTACCCGTTGCCGCTACTGCTGGCGGTGCTGGTGACCGGGCTAGCGCTGGCTCGGCTGGTGCGCTACTGGTTCGAGCTCCCGACCTTGAGCAATGTGCTGCTGGTGCTGCCATTGTGGTTCCAGCCGTATTTCCTGCAGAACCTTTCCTACCAGTACGACGGCGCCAGCATGGCGTTGTCCCTGGCGGCGGCTGTCTGGGCCATCACGCTGGGCACGCAGCGCTTGCGTGGTGGGCTGGGCGGCGCGTTGCTGGTGGCTGCCGGGGCCGCGCTCTACCAGCCTGGCGTCAACGTGTTTGCCGGGCTCTGTGCGCTGGAGGTGATGCGGCGAGTGATTGCGGGCGACAGGGGGGCTGTTGTCTGTCGGCTGGCTGCGGCACGTGCGGGGCAACTTCTGCTTGGGGCTTTTCTGTACTACGCCACTAGCGCCTGGATGGTGACCTCGACGCGCGCCAGCGTGTTGCCGCTTGATGGGCAATGGCTGGCCGAGGTGTGGTCACGCTTGCGGACCACGACCGAGGTCGTCAGCTTGCTGATCACCCCCGGTAATGCCTGGCTGTTCGTGCTCCTGTTGCTAGGCGCCGTGTTGGCCTTGCTGCGTGAGTTGCAGCGCGTATGGCAACGCCCGGCCGCTGCGGGCGAGCGGCTGGGCTTGATGGCGGCCCTGTTGATGCCGATTTTGCTGGTTTTGCTGTGCGTCCCTGGCTTTATCCTGCTGCTTGCGCAGTTCGAACAGTCGGTTCGTGTGCTGATGGGCCTGGGAGTATTGGTGATGTTGTTGTACGCCCTGGTTCACGAGGCCTTGGCCAGGTGGCCACGTTTGCGTCTATTGATGCTGCTGCTGCCCTTGCTGTTCATGCTGTCGTTTTCGTTTGCTTATGGTCGGGTGCTGGTCTTGCAGAAAGCGTTGCATCAGTCGTTCGCGCAGATGCTGGCCCGTGACCTGTTGTCGCTGGGCGCGGCCGAGCATTACTACGTGCTCGGCTTCTGGCTGAAGCGCCCATGGATTCCTGCGGCGGCGGGCACCTTGCAGGCCATGCCCGCCATGGCAAAGGTCCACGCCTACAACTACATGGTGCTGCCAGAGATGCTGCCCCGGGTGGGCATAGACGACCTGCACACGTTCTACCAGCCACCACCGCTGGATCGGCAGCAGGTGCTGGTGGCCAGCCCGACCCCACAAGTGTCGAACCGTTTCTATGATATCCACCGGGTCGGCGACGACGCCTACGTGCTGGTCAAGCCCCCTGCGGGGTACGGCCAGTGACCTGGCACCATTTTGCCCGTTACGGGTTGATCGGCATTGGCAACACGCTGGTGCACTGGCTGGTGTTCCTCGGCTTGCACCTGGCGCTGGGGCTGAAGCAAGCGCCGAGCAATCTGCTGGCCTTTGCCGTGGCCGCCACCGTGTCTTATCACCTCAATGCCCGCTACACCTTCGCCGTCAGGCCGACTGGTAAGCGCTATCTGCTGTTTCTGCTGGGCATGGGCTGCCTCAGCCTGGCACTGGGAGCCCTTTCCGACCTGGCGGGCCTGTCGCCCTGGTTGACCTTGCTGACGTTCTCGGCAACCAGCCTGGTTGCAGGCTACTGTTTCTCGCACACCGTGGTGTTCAAACGGAGGGGATCGTGAACATTACCCTGATCGTGCCGGTGTACAACGAACAAGACACCCTGGAGCGCTTCCATGACGCGGTGCGCAGCGAGCCGACGCTACAGGGCGTGACGGTTGAGATCCTGTTCGTCAACGACGGCAGCAGCGATGCCAGCGAAGACATCTGCGCCGAGCTGGCAGCGCGGGACGAGTGGGTCACGGTGGTCAATTTTTCGCGCAATTTTGGCAAGGAGTCGGCGCTGTTCGCTGGCCTTGAATATGCCGAAGGCGACGCCGTGGTGCCGATCGATGTCGATCTGCAAGACCCCATCGACGTCATCGCACAGATGCTCGCGCTTTGGCAGGAGGGCGCCGACGTGGTGCTGGCCAAGCGCCGCAGCCGAGCCGCCGATACGCCGCTCAAGCGCTGGAGCGCGCGCTTCTACTACCGCCTGCACAATCGCATCGCCTCGACCCATATCGAAGAAAACGTGGGCGATTTCCGCCTGCTCGACCGCAAGGTGGTGGCCGCGATCCGCCAGTTGCCCGAGCAGCAGCTGTTCATGAAGGGCGTGCTGTCGTGGGTGGGCTTTCGCACCGCGATCGTCGAATACGACCGGCCGGAACGTGCGGCGGGCAACAGCAAATTCAGTTTCTGGCGTTTGTGGAACCTGGCACTGGACGGCATAACCTCGTTCAGCACCGTGCCGTTGCGGCTGTGGAGCTACGTGGGCGCAGGGGTGTCGCTATTCGCCTTTGCCTTTGCCGTGTACATGCTGGTCGACAAGATGCTGCACGGCAATGATGTGCCGGGCTATCCCTCGATGATGACGGCGATCTTGTTTCTTGGCGGGGTGCAGCTGATCGGCATCGGCATACTGGGGGAGTATGTCGGGCGGGTCTACCAGGAAACCAAGCATCGTCCGCGGTATGTGGTGCGCAAGGTACTGGGCAGGCGGCGGCAGCCTAGATGAAATGTGTTGCCTGTACCGGCCGCCCCCACAGGTAGCGCGCGGTCCCTGTAGGAGCGGCTTCAGCCGCGAAGAGGCCGGTACAGGCGCTAGAGCATTGTCAGCCCTTCCACACCTGCGGATTCACCAGGTCCCGCGGCCGCTCACCGAGCAACGCCGCACGCAGGTTTTCCATCGCCCGGTTGGCCATGGCCTCACGGGTTTCGGCCGTTGCCGAGCCGATGTGCGGCAAGGTCAGCGCGTTCGGCAGCTGGAACAGCGGCGATTCGCTCAGCGGCTCTTTCTCGTACACATCAAGGCCGGCGCCACGAATGCTGCCGTTCTGCAACGCTTCGATCAGCGCCGCTTCGTCGACCACCGGGCCCCGGGCGATGTTGATCAGGAACGCGCTCGGTTTCATCAGCTTCAATTCACGGGCGCCGATCAGCTTGCGCGTGGCATCGGACAGCGGCACCACCAGGCAGACGAAGTCGGACTCGGCCAGCAACTGGTCGAGGCTGCGGTATTGGGCGCCCAGCTCCTGCTCCAGCGCAGCCTTGCGGCTGTTGCCGGCATACAGGATCGACATGTTGAAGCCGAAGCGGCCACGCCGTGCGATAGCCGCGCCGATGTTGCCCAGGCCGACGATGCCCAGCGTCTTGCCATGCACATCGCTACCGAAGTGCATCGGTGCGACCGTGGCCTGCCAGTTGCCAGCCTTGGTCCAGGCGTCGAGCTCGGCGGTGCGGCGGGCGCAGCCCATGATCAGCGAGAAGCCCAGGTCGGCGGTGCTTTCGGTGAGTACGTCGGGGGTGTTGGTAAGGGCGATGCCGCGCTCGTTGAAATAGTCGACGTCGTAGTTGTCGTAGCCGACCGAGACGCTGGACACCACTTCGAGCTTGCCCGCGCCTTCGAGCTGCGCGCGGCCGAGCTTGCGACCTGCACCGATCAGGCCATGGGCCTCGGGCAGGGCCTCATTGAACTGGGCGCTGATGTCGCCGAGCTTGGGGTTCGGCACGATCACGTTGAAGTCTTGCTGCAGGCGCTCGGCCATGGCCGGGGTGATGCGGCTGAAGGCCAGGACGGTCTTTTTCATCGGGCAACTTCTCAGGGCGGTGGATGGGGTTGATTGGTTAGCAACCTACCATTGTCCACCGCCGCCGTGCAGCAGCTTTTTCAGTTGGCGATCAGCAGTTCATGGGTTTTCAGGTCGGCTTCATGGGCCGCCAGAATCTCTGGCAACGAGTTGCGCAGGTACTCGACCCAGGTCTTGATCTTGGCATCCAGGTACTGGCGCGAAGGGTAGATGGCATAAAGGTTCAGCTCCTGCAGCCGGTACTCCGGCATCACCCGCACCAGGCTGCCGTCGCGCAAGCCATCGATCACCGAGTAGATCGGCAGCACGCCCATGCCCATGCCACTGCGGATTGCGGTTTTCATCGCATCCGCCGAGTTGACCTGGAACGGCGAGCTGGTGATGTTCACCAGTTCCTGGCCTTCCGGGCCGTCGAACAGCCATTTTTCCAGCGGGATCACCGGGCTGACCATACGCAGGCAGGCGTGCTTGAGCAGGTCGACCGGCTTGTGCGCAAAGCCGTGCTTGGCCACGTACTCGGGCGAGGCGCAGACAATGCTGTAGGTGATGCCCAGGCGCTGCGAGACGAAGCCGGAGTCCGGCAGCTCGGTGGCCAGCACGATGGACACGTCGTAGCCCTCGTCGAGCAGGTCGGGCACACGGTTGGCCATGGTCAGGTCGAAGGTCACATCCGGGTGCGACTCGCGGTAGCGGGCGATGGCATCGACTACGAAGTGCTGGCCGACCCCGGTCATCGAATGCACCTTCAGCTGGCCGGCAGGCCGCGCATGGGCGTCGCTGGCTTCGGCTTCGGCTTCTTCGACGTAGGTGAGGATCTGTTCACAGCGCATCAGGTACCGCTTGCCCGCCTCGGTCAGGGCGATGCGCCGGGTCGTGCGGTTGAGCAGCCGGGTTTGCAGATGGGCTTCCAGGTTGGAGACCGCCCGCGACACGTTCGCGGTGGTCGTATCCAGTTGCGCCGCAGCAGCGGTAAAGCTGCCTAGCTGGGCTACGCAACTGAAAGCACGCATGTTTTGCAGGGTGTCCATGGGTCACTCTCAAGGTAGAGGACAAAATTGTGTCACGAAGTAACGCGAATGTGCGTTCGACCAAAGCCGGATTATCGCTGTTTCGGTAACAAAGATTCGCAGGAATATGCGCTTATCGCCAGTGCGACGGCCCCCTAGAATTGCCCGGCCCCTCCACCTCTTCCTCGGGAAATCGCAGCTGTGCCGCGTCGCATCATCAGAACGCTTCAAGTGTTCAGTGCCTGTGCCCTTAGTCTCACCTTGAGCGGCTGTATCGGAACCTGGGGTATCGCCCCGCAAAGCAAGACCCTGCAAGCCAACACCTTGAGCACCGACGCGGCCATTCGCGAAGCGGCCAGCGACGCGCACTGGCCTGACCAGCGGTGGTGGCATGCCTATGGCGACCCGCAACTTGACCGCTGGATCGACCTGGCCGTAGCCGGTAGCCCAAGCCTGGCCATGGCGGCAGCGCGTGTGCGTGAAGCCAAGGCCATGGCCGGTGTGGTCGAGTCGGCGGAAAAGCTCCAGGTCAATGGTGACGCCACGCTCAAACGGCACAACTGGCCCGAGGATCAGTTCTACGGCCCAGGCGCGCTGTCGGGTGCCAACACCTGGGACAACAATGCCGCCTTCGGCTTCAGCTATGCGCTGGACCTGTGGGGCCGTGAGCGCAATGCCAGCGAGCAGGCAGTGGACCAGGCCCACATGAGCGTGGCCGAGGCCCGCCAGGCCCAGCTGGAACTGCAGAACAACGTGGTGCGTGCCTACATTCAGCTGAGCCTGCATTTCGCCCAGCGCGACATCGTCAAGGCCGAGCTTGAACAGCAAGAGCAAATCCTGGCCTTGGCCAAGCGCCGTCTGGACGGTGGCATCGGCACCCATTTCGAGGTCAGCCAGGCCGAGGCACCGCTGCCCGAAATCCATCGCCAGCTCGACAGCCTCGACGAAGAAATCGCCCTGACCCGCAACCAGCTCGCAGCGCTGGCCGGTAAAGGCCCGGGGGAGGGCGCGCAGTTGCAGCGGCCGACCCTGGCGCTCGCTGCGCCGCTGAAGCTGCCATCGAACCTGCCTGCCGAACTGGTCGGCCAGCGCCCGGACGTGGTCGCCAGCCGCTGGCAGGTCGCGGCCCAGGCGCGTGGCATCGATGTCGCCCACGCCGGGTTCTTCCCCAACGTCGACCTGGTCGGCAGCCTGGGCTTCATGGCCACCGGTGGTGGTCCGCTGGAGTTCCTGACCGGGCGCAAGTTCAACTACAACGTTGGCCCGGCGATCAGCCTGCCGATCTTCGACGGTGGCCGCCTGCGTTCGCAGCTGGGCGTTGCCTCGGCGGGCTATGACGTGGCGGTGGCGCGCTACAACCAGACCGTGGTCGGCGCGCTGAAAAACATTTCCGACCAGCTGATCCGCCGCGAGTCGATGAAGGAACAGTCGCATTTCGCCGCCGAGTCGGTGGCCGCTGCGCAGAAGACCTACGACATCGCCACGGTGGCCTTCCAGCGTGGCCTGACCGATTACCTCAACGTGCTCAATGCGCAGACTTTGCTGTTCCGCCAGCAGCAGGTGCAGCAGCAGGTGCAGGCCGCACGCCTGATCGCCCATGCCGAACTGGTCACCGCCCTGGGCGGCGGCCTGCAGGCCGGCCAGGACGTGCCGAAGGAAGATCGCCAGGCCGCGCCGAAAACCCCGGCCACCCTGGCCATTTTCGACAAGAAGCCGGATAACGCCGAATGAGCACTTCCAGTTTGCCCGTGCGCTGGCTGCAAAGCCTCGAATGGCGCCGGGGCTTCTTCGCCTGGGCGCGTACCGACGGGGTCACCTGGGTCTACATCTTCAAGGTGCTGGCAGCAGCGTTCATCACCCTGTGGCTGGCCATGCGCCTGGAACTGCCGCAACCGCGTACGGCGATGATCACCGTGTTCATCGTCATGCAGCCGCAGAGCGGCCATGTGTTCGCCAAGAGTTTCTATCGTGTGCTCGGCACCCTGGCTGGCTCGGCGATGATGGTCGCGCTGATCGCGATCTTCCCGCAGAACACCGAGCTGTTCCTGCCCAGCCTGGCGGTGTGGGTCGGCCTTTGCTCGGCCGGTGCCATGCGCTATCGCACCTTCCGCGCCTATGGCTTCGTACTTGCCGGCTACACCGCGGCAATGATCGGCCTGCCTGTGCTGCAGCACCCTGACCAGGCGTTCATGGCGGCTGTCTGGCGCGTGCTGGAAATTGCCCTGGGCATTCTGGTGTCGACGTTCGTCAGCGCCGCGATCCTGCCGCAGTCGGCCAGTGCCGCCATGCGCAACGCCTTGTACCAGCGCTTCGGGGTGTTTGCCGGGGTGGTGGTGGAAGCCCTGCGCGGCGATAGCCAGCGCGACCGTTTCGAGACCAGCAACGTGCGCTTCGTCGCCGAAGCGGTGGGGCTGGAGAGCCTGCGTAACGTCACCGCCTTCGAAGACCCGCACATGCGTCGACGCTCCGGCCGCCTGGTGCGCATGAACAGCGAGTTCATGGCCATCACCACGCGCTTCAACGCCCTGCATCGCCTGCTGGAGCGCCTTCGCGCCCGCGGCCCGCTGCAGATCGTCGGCGCCATCGAGCCGGGCCTGAACACCTTGGTGGAGCTGTTGCAGCCCTATGTGGGCCGGGCGCTGACCGATGCCGATGCGCTGCGCCTGACCCTGGAACTGGCGGCCTACAAAGAGGGCCTGCAAGCGCAGGTGCGTGGCCTGCGTGCCGACTATGTAGCAACCGGCCCCAGCGAATCCGATCTGCTCGATTTCCATACCGCGTTCGAGCTGCTCTACCGCTTCGTCGACGAGATGTACAGCTACGCCGAAACCCACGCTTCGCTGGCCGCGCACAAGCACGAGCGCGAGCAGTGGGACGAGCCCTATGTGGCGCAGACCAGCTGGCTGGTGTCGCTGGCCGCCGGTGTGCGGGCGTCGGCGGTGCTGTTGCTGCTGGGTAGCTACTGGCTGATGAGCGACTGGCCCAGCGGCGCCATGATGACCCTGATCGCCACCGTCACCGTGGGCCTTTCGGCCGCCTCGCCGAACCCCAAGCGCATGTCGTTCCAGATGGCTTGCGGCACGGCGATCGGTGCCTTCATCGGCTTCTTCGAAACCTTCTTCGTGTTCCCCTGGATCGACGGCTTCCCGCTGTTGTGCATGGTCCTGGCACCTGTCTTCGTGCTCGGTGCGTTCCTGTCGTCGCGGCCGGCGTACGCCGGTTACGGCATCGGCCTGCTGGTGTTCTTCGCCATCGGCTCGGTGCCGAACAACCTGACTGTCTACGACCCGTACAGCTTCATCAACGACTACATCGGCATGGTGATCGGCATGTTTGTCTGCGCGGCAGCGGGGGCGATCATCCTGCCGCCGAACAGCCGCTGGCTGTGGAGCCGTCTGGAGCAGGAGCTGCGCGAGCAGGTGCTGTTCGCCATTAGTGGGCGCCTGCGCGGCATCGGTTCGGCCTTCGAAAGCCGTACCCGTGACCTGCTGCACCAGGCCTATGGCCTGGCTGCCGGCAAGCCGCAGGTGCAGAGCCAGCTGATGGGCTGGATGTTCACTGTGCTGGAGGTTGGCCACGCCATCATCGAGCTGCGCAAGGAGCAGGCCCGCGCGCCAATCCACCCGGCCTACGCCGAGTCGCAGCCATGGCGCCAGGCCATTCGCGTCATGGGCCGCGCCTTGGCCCGCCTGTTCCTGCAGCCCAACGCCAGCAACCACGAGCGCGCCCTGGTCGCGGTGGACCACGCCATCGCCCGTGTACAGGCCACCGATGAGCCCTTTGCCCGGCACTTCGACACCTCGGTGCTGCGCCGCGCGCAGAGCTACCTGCACTTCATCCGTTCTTCCCTGCTGGACCCACAGTCGCCGCTGGCACCGGCGAAAGGATTGCACCATGTTCCGTGAAAGCATGCCCCGTGAGATCGCCTTCCATGGCGTTTACATGCCCACCATGACCCTGATGTTCCTGTTTGCCCTGGGCCTGGCCTGGGGCCTGGACCGGTTCATCGCCAGCCATGATGGCTACCGCTTCTTCTGGCACCCGGCGCTGCTGCGCCTGAGCCTGTTCGTCTGCCTGTTCGGCGCCCTGGCGCTGTCGCTCTACTGGTGAGAATCCTTCGATGAAAAAGTTCTTCAGCCTGATCGCCACCCTGCTGGTGCTGACCGCTGCCGTGGTGATCGGTCGCCAGTTGTGGTTGCACTACATGACCACGCCGTGGACCCGCGACGGCCGCGTGCGTGCCGACATCATCAACGTCGCCGCCGATGTGCCCGGTTATGTGGTGGACGTGCCGGTCAAGGACAACCAGCGGGTGAAGAAGGGCGACCTGCTGATCCAGATCGACCCCGAGCACTACCAGCTGGCGGTCGACCAGGCCAAGGCCCTGGTTGCTTCGCGCAAGGCCACCTGGGAAATGCGCAAGGTCAACGCCAAGCGCCGCGCCGATATGGACAACCTGGTGATCTCGAAGGAAAACCGCGATGACGCCAGCAACATCGCCAACTCCGCCCTGGCCGATTACCAGCAGGCCCAGGCAGAGCTGGCGGCGGCCGAGCTGAACCTCAAGCGCACCCATATCGTCGCTACGGTGGACGGTTACGTGACCAACCTGAACATCCACAAGGGTGACTATGCGCGCACCGGCGAAGCGGTGATGGCAGTGGTCGACGAGAACTCGTTCTGGGTGTACGGCTTCTTCGAGGAAACCAAGTTGCCGCACGTGAAAGTAGGCGACCAGGCCGAGCTGCAGATGATGAGCGGCGAACGCATCAAGGGGCACGTGGAGAGCATCGCCCGCGGTATCTACGACCGCGACAACCCACAGAGCCGCGAGCTGATCGCCGATGTGAACCCGACGTTCAACTGGGTGCGCCTGGCACAGCGGGTGCCGGTGCGGATTCATATCGATGAGGTGCCGGACGGGTTTCTGCTGGCGGCGGGGACGACCTGTACGGTGGTGGTAAAGCCAAATGAGAGCTAACCGGAACTGATGTTGGGCCTACCTCTGTCGTTAGGAATTGGACTACAGCGAGGTAGGAAGGGGATGTCATGAGCTGATTTAGCTCGCGCTGCACAATGCCTTTTCGTGTCGCCAGCAAGCGCGATGCGCAAAAGCAATGGCCCCGCAATGCGGGGCCATTGATACGTACCTAGCGTCATCACCAGCATGACCATCAGATCTTCTGGGAGAGGGCGACATAGGGCTGCACTGCGAATGCTAATACCGGATCGACGAGTTGACACACCAAGACTGGCTTAGCCGCTAGGATGCATTTCCTCAGGCAGGGTCGAACGGGTTGGCTGTTCCTTCGCTGGGTATTAGTAAGCCACCCCCACCAGCACCGGCACCTCGACCCGATCAATGACCTTGGCGCTGATGGACGGGTCCAGCAGCCGCCCCAACCGCGACAGGTGGCGGTGGCCCATGATGATCAACTCGCAGTTCAGTGCCTGTGCCTTGCTGACGATCGCCTCGACCGGCTGCCCGGCGACCATGCAGCCTTGGCTGCTGAAACCGGCCTGTTGCAACTGTTGTACGGCCTCGGCCACGGCGCGATCGCCCAGGCGTTGCTCCTCGCAGGCGGCGGGATACTCCTCCAGTTCTTCAACGGTGTAGGGCGCGGGTTTGTCGTGCACGGCGAAGGTGGAGTCGATGGCCAGCAACACGTGCAGTTCGTGTTCGCCCGGGCGGCAGTAGCGGCGGGCGAGGGTGAGCAGGGCAGCGGAAGCGGGGGAGGCGTCGATGGCGATCAGGACGGGGCTGGGCATCTGGGATCCTTGTTTGCAGCTGAGGGGTTGCCTGTCCGGGCCTCTTCGCGGGCAAGCCCGCTCCCACAGGGAGTGCACAAAGTTGTGAGAATGTGAGGCTCCTGTGGAAGCGGGCTTGCCCGCGAAAGGGCCGGACCTGCCAATGCTTCATTTAAGGCCGAACACGGCCAGTGAATAAATGCCCCGCCACGCACGAGCGCATTGCGTCTGGTGCAATCGGCCAACCTGCTACCATCGCCTTTCCCCACAGCTGTAACGGAAAACGGCCATGCAACTCCCGGACATGAACCTGCTCGTCGCCCTCGATGCCTTACTCGATGAAGGTAGCGTGGTGGGCGCCGCGCAGCGCATGAACCTGAGCCCGGCGGCGATGAGCCGCACCTTGGGGCGTATCCGTGATGCCCTGGGCGACCCGATCCTCGTGCGTGCCGGCCGTGGCCTGGTACCGACGCCACGGGCGCTGGCCCTGCGCGAGCAGGTGGCGGCGCTGGTGGAGCAGGCCGGTGAAGTGTTCCGCAGCGCCGACGAAGTCGACTTGTCCAGGCTCGATCGCGCTTGCAACATTCGCACCAATGACCTGTTCATCGCCTTGTATGGCGCCCAGCTGTTGCGGCGCATGCATGAGCAGGCACCACGCACGGTGCTGCGTTTCGTGCCGGAAAGCCCCGGCGGTGATGACGACAGCGTGCTGCGCGATGGGCGTACCGACCTGATCATCAGCTCGACCGTCGACCTGGGCCCGGAGATCAAGGTGCAGAGCCTGTTCCAGACTTACTATGTAGGGCTGGCGCGGCGCGATCATCCGATCTTCGACCAACCCATCACACCGGACAGCTTTGCCAGTTATCCACAGATCAGCGTGTCCCGCCGTGGCCGGGCCAACGGGCCGATCGATGTCGAGCTGGCCAATTTCAAGGTGCAGCGGCGGGTGGCGCTGATTACCCCGAGTTTTCACTCGGCATTGTTCTCGCTGCCCGATTCCGACCTGATCCTGCCGATGCCGGCCAACATCCTCAACAGCGTGCACAAGCTCGGCCTGCCGTTACGCTCGTTCGAGATCCCGGTGCCGCTGGAGCGGGTGACAGTACTGCAGGCCTGGCACCCGCGCTTCCATAACGACCCCGCCCACCGCTGGTTGCGGCAGACCTTGAAGGCTTGCTGCAGCGTCGATCCTTGATACCGAGTCGCTTGCTTCGCGGGTAAATCCGCTCCCTCAGGGTCAGTGCGATGCATCAGGCCTGCACGATACCTGTGGGAGCGGGTTTACCCGCGAAGCAGGCAACTCGCTATCGAGGCCGATTGCGTCAGGCGCAATATAAAACTGCCGAGAAGTCAGTTTTCGTCAGCATTCGACCTTCTTAGACTTGCTCCAGTCGCAAATTTGTTGCTGGAGATGTCTGCCCATGAGTTCCCTGTCCGCCCCTTCTGCCGCGATTGCCGCCGCCCCCGCGCCGGCCGCGCCTGTGCAGACGGCGTTCGGCCTGCGGGTGGTGGTCGGGCTGTTCGGCGTGTTGCTGGCAGTGCTGTGTGCCGGCCTCAACGAGTCGGTGACCAAGATTTCCCTCGCCGACATCCGCGGCGCCATGGGTATTGGTGCCGATGAAGGGGCGTGGCTGCTGGCGGTGTATAGCGCAGCTTCCGTCTCGGCCATGGCCTTTGCCCCTTGGCTGGCCACCACCTTCTCCCTGCGCCGCTTCACCATGAGTGCGGTCGGCCTGTTCGCCGTGCTGGGTTTGCTGCAACCGTTCGCCCCCAACCTGCACAGCCTGATGCTGCTGCGCGTGCTCCAGGGCTTTGCCTCGGGTGCATTGCCGCCGATGCTGATGAGTGTGGCGCTGCGCTTCCTGCCTCCTGGTATCAAGGTCTACGGCCTGGCCTGTTATGCACTGACCGCCACCTTCGGGCCCAACCTTGGCACACCGCTGGCTGGCCTGTGGACCGAGTACGTCGGTTGGCAGTGGGCGTTCTGGCAAATCATCCTGCCCTGCGCGCTGGCCATGTTCTGTGTCGGTTGGGGCCTGCCGCAGGACCCGCTGCGCCTGGAGCGCTTCAAGCAATTCGACTGGCGTGGCGTGTTGCTCGGCCTGCCGGCCATCAGTTGCATCGTCCTCGGCCTGTCGCTGGGAGACCGCTGGGGCTGGTTCGATTCGCCGCTGATCTGCTGGTTGCTGGGCGGTGGCGTGCTGTTGCTGGTGCTGTTCATGTACAACGAATGGTCCGAACCTCTGCCGTTCTTCCAGCTGCGCATGCTGCAACGGCGCAACCTCAGTTTCGCCCTGGTGACCTTGGCCGGTGTGCTGATCGTGTTGTCCGGTGTGAGCAGCATTCCGTCGGCGTACCTGGCGCAGATCCAGGGCTACCGCCCGGCGCAGACCAGCCCGCTGATGATGCTGGTGGCCATGCCGCAGCTGATCGCGCTGCCGCTGACCGCAGCGCTGTGCAACATCCGTGCGGTGGACTGCCGCTGGGTGCTGGCCATCGGCCTGGCCATGCTGGCGGTGTCGTGCGTGGGCAGCAGCCTGCTGACCAGCGAGTGGATCCGCGGTGATTTCTACCCGTTCTACCTGCTCCAGGTTTTTGGCCAGCCAATGGCCGTGCTGCCGCTGCTGATGCTCTCCACCAACGGCATGACCCCGCAGGAAGGCCCGTTCGCCTCCAGCTGGTTCAACACCGTCAAAGGCCTGGCCGCGGTGATTGCCGGAGGCCTGCTGGACGCCTTGGGCACCCTGCGCCGGCATTTCCATTCCAACCACCTGGTGGACAGCCTGGGCAACGCCCCGCTGATCGACGGCAACGCCGTGGGCCTCGCCAAGCGCATGCACGACCAGGCGCTGGTGCTGACCTCGGCCGACCTGTACCTGGTCATGGCCTGCATCGCCGTGGCGTTGATCTGCCTGATTCCTTTCGTGCCTACCCGGGTCTATCCGCCGCGCGCGGTGGCCTGAACCCTGGATGAATTCGAGACACTGAACATGACCAACAACCGCAAAACCCTTCTCATCGGCTCGGTGCTCGCCGTCGCCGTGCTGGCCGGTATCGTCGGCCCCTGGTTGTTCGGCAGCGACCACCGGCAGAGCACCAACGATGCCTATGTGATTGCCGACTACACCGTGGTTGCGCCCAAGGTCGCGGGCTTCATCAAGGAAGTGCTGGTCGAAGACAACCAGCAGGTGCAGGCCGGCCAGCTGCTGGCGACCATCGATGCCCGAGACTACCAGGCCGCGCTGGATGCCGCCCAGGCGCAGCTGCTGGTGGCCAAGGCGCAGAGCGCCGATGCCCGCGCCACGCTCGGGCGCCAGGCCGCACTGATTGCCCAGGCCCAGGCGGCGGTGACGGCGGCCCAGGCTGAAGCAGCGTTCGCCGACCACGAGGTCAACCGCTACAGCCGCCTGGCCGAGCAGGGCGCTGGCACCGTGCAGAACGCCCAGCAGGCGCGCAGCCGGGTCGACCAGGCCCGCGCACGGCTGGCCAACGCCCAGGCGGCGCTGGTGGCAACACGCAAGCAGGTGGATATCCTCACGGCCCAGGTGGCCAGTGCCGATGGCCAGTTGAAGCGTGCCGAAGCCGGCCTGGAAAAGGCCCAGCTGGACCTGTCCTACACCCGCATCACCGCACCGGTCGACGGCATGGTCGGTGAGCGGGCATTGCGCGTCGGTGCCTTCGTCAACCCGGGCGCGCGCCTGTTGTCGGTGGTGCCGCTGCAGCATGCCTATGTGGTCGGCAACTTCCAGGAGACCCAGCTGACCCATGTGCAGCCGGGCCAGCCGGTGAGCATCAGTGTCGATACCTTCTCTGGTGAAACCCTCAAGGGCCATGTCGAGAGCATCGCCCCGGCCACCGGCGTGACCTTTGCTGCGGTGAAACCGGACAACGCCACCGGCAACTTCACCAAGGTGGTACAACGCATTCCGGTGAAGATCGTCTTCGATGATGGCCAGCCACTGCTCGAACGCCTGCGTGTGGGCATGTCGGTAGAAGCGACCATCGACACCCAGGGCGACAAGCTGGCCGGCAAAGAGGTGAGCGCACGATGAAACCTGCCGTACGCTTGAGTCCGCTGCTGCTGGCCGTGTTGCTCGCCGGCTGCACCCTCGGGCCGGACTTCCAGCGCCCGGGCAGCCAGGCGCCGCAGCAATGGGCAGCGCTGCAAGGTGAAGCCGCTGCGAGCCAGCCACAGGCCGAGCCGCTGGAGCTGCGCTGGTGGGAAACCTTCCACGATGCGCGCCTGAGTGCGTTGATCCAGCGCGTGGCCGACAACAACCTCGACTTGCAGATGGCCAGTGCACGCTTGCTGCAAAGCCGCGCCCTACGTAGCACGGTGGCAGCTGATGAAACGCCGTCGGTCGATGCCAATGTCGGTTACAGCCGCGCCCGCAACAGCGCCGAAGGCCTGAGCGACCCCTCTGGCCACGCCGGTAAATCGGCCTTCAACCTGTGGCAAGGCGACCTGGTCGCCGGCTGGGAACTGGACCTGTGGGGCCGGGTGCGGCGCCAGGTGGAGGCAGCCGATGCCAGCGTGGAAGTGGCCGAGAACGACCGCCGCGGCGTGCTGCTGGCGCTGCTCTCGGAAACTGCCGGCAACTACATCCAATTGCGTGCGGTGCAGCACACCCTGGACGTGACCCGCGACAACCTCAAGGTCGCCGAGCATAGTCTGAAGCTTTCCCAGGATCGGCAGGCCGAAGGTGTCGCCACGCGTCTGGACGTGGCCCAGGCCAGTGCCCAGATGGCCTCCATCGAAGCGCGCCTGCCGAGCCTGGAAGCCAGGCGCGATGACCTGATCAATGCCCTCAGCCTGCTCGCGGCCGAGCCGCCGCGCAGCCTGCAGGCAGCGTTGCTGCAGGGCGGCGAGCTGCCCGCGCCGCAGCAGACGTTCGCCATCGGGCTGCCGTCCGAGCTGGCCGAACGGCGCCCGGACATCCGCCAGGCCGAAGCGCGCCTGCATGCAGCCACCGCGAGCATTGGTGTGGCCAAGGCCGACTTCTATCCAAGCATCCGTCTGTCTGGCAGCGTCGGCTTCCAGTCCATGCAGCTGGCCGATTTCGGCGGCTGGGATTCGCGTCGTTTCGCTTTCGGCCCGCAGTTGTCGCTGCCGATCTTCGAGGGTGGCCGGCTCAAGGGCACCCTGGAACTGCGCGAGGCGCAGCAGCAGGAAGCGGCGCTGAACTATCGCAAGGTGGTGCTCGGTGCCTGGCACGAAATCGACGATGTGCTACGCCTGTACAACGCCAGCCAGTTGCGTCGCGACCACCTGGCCGAAGCGGTGCGACAGAACCGCATCGCTCTGGAGACCGCCCAGCGCCAGTATGTGGAAGGGGCGGTGGACTTTCTCAACGTGCTGACCGTGCAGGCTGCCTTGCTGGCCAGCGAAGAGCAGTGGATCGACAGCTCGGCGGCGGTGTCGCAGGCGCTGGTCGGGCTGTACAAGGCCTTGGGCGGTGGCTGGCAGGCATTTGACGAGCTGCCAGCGAAGCACGTGTAAAAAGCGGGGGCCGCTTGGCGGCCCATCGCCGGCAAGCCAGCTCCCACAGGTGCAACGCTGGCTTGCCGGCGGTGGGCTGCGGAGCAGGCCCGGCGATTTCTCAGACAGATGAGGAGGCACAGATGCACATTTCCTTGAACGGTAAGCGCGCCATCGTCAGCGGCTCCACCGCCGGCATCGGCCTGGCCATCGCAACAGGCCTGGCCGAGGCGGGCGCCGAGGTGGTACTCAACGGCCGTACCCAGGCCCGTGTCGACGAGGCGCTCAAGGCCGTGCGCGAGCGTTTGCCGCAAGCGCGCATCATCGGTATCGCCGCCGACCTGAGCACCCAAGAGGGCGCACAGCAGCTGTTCGACCAAGTGCCGCACACCGACATTCTGGTCAACAACCTCGGCATCTTCGAGCCCAAGCCGTTCTTCGAGATCATTGATGCCGACTGGCAGCGCTTCTTCGACGTCAACGTGCTTAGCGCCGTGCGCCTGTCGCGTCATTACGCCCAGGGCATGGCCGAGCGCACGTGGGGGCGGGTGATCTTCCTGTCCAGCGAGTCGGCGTTGCAGATCCCGACCGAGATGATTCACTACGGAATGACCAAGACGGCGTTGCTGGCAGTGTCCCGTGGGCTGGCCGAGACCCTGGCCGGTACCGGGGTGACCGTGAACGCGGTGCTGCCAGGGCCGACCCGCTCGGAAGGTGTGGGCGACTTCTTCGCCAAGCTGGCGCAGGAGCAAGGTGTTTCCGCCGATGAACTGGAGGCCAACTTCCTTGCCGAGCACCGGCCGACTTCGCTGATCAAGCGGCTGGCGACGGTGGAGGAGGTGGCCAACATGGTGGTCTATCTGGCCTCCATGCAGGCCAGCGCCACGACCGGAGCGGCATTGCGGGTGGATGGCGGGGTGCTGCGCTCCATCGCCTGACCGGTAGTCGCCTGTACCGGCCCTTTCGCGGGCAAGCCCGCTCCCACAGCTTGTGCGAGCGGGCTTGCCCGCGAAGAGGCCGACACCGATATCAAAGCGGGCGCAGCAGTCCGAAGCGCTTGCGCAACGCCCAGTCCAGCAGCCGTCGCGGCAGCAAGCGGGCCATCAACGGCAGCGCTGTGCTGCCATTGCCCAACCGCACCACCGCCGGCACTGGCGACTTGCCAACTGCTGCCAACACGCCTTGAGCAAATTCAGCTGCTGACGTCGGCTTGTCCTGCGAGGCCCGCGCCCGTGCCTGCACATGTTCGCGCAGCGGCCACCACGCCGAGTCCGCCGCCAGCACCTGTTCAGCCTGGCGCTGTGCATTGCTGGCGAATTGCGAGGCAATTGCCCCGGGCTGCACTTCCATCACCTGAATCCCGAATGGCGCCAGCTCCAGGCGCATGGCATCACTCAAGGCATGCACGGCGGCCTTGGACGCGCAGTACGCGCCGGCGAATGGCGTGACCAGCACGCCCGAGACACTGCCGATATTCACCACCAACCCGCGTGCGCGACGCAGCAGCGGGAACAGTGCGCGGGTGACGCCGACCACGGCGAAGACGTTGGTCTCGAACTGCTGGCGCAGGGCATCGACGCCGCCGTCGAGCAGCGGGCCCATGGCGCCGTAGCCGGCGTTGTTAACCAGCATGTCGAGGCGCCCGTGTTGCGCTTCCAGCTCATCGGCCAGGCGCTTGAGCGCTTCGCCATCGTTGACGTCCAGTTGCCGTGCAGTGAAGCCGGCGGAGGACAGTTGCTCGACATCGTCGGGCTTGCGGGCCGTGGCCCAGACTTCATGGCCGGCATCGCGGAAGGCGTCGGCCAGGGCGCGGCCGATGCCGCTGGAACAACCGGTGATCAGGACGGTGGGCATGGATGGGCCTGTATTCTGGGGACTTGAGGTTGCCTGCGGCGGCCCATTCGCGGGCAAGCCCGCTCCCACTGGTAGTGCACAATGCCCGAGGTCTGTGCGAATCCTGTGGGAGCGGGCTTGCCCGCGAATGGGCCGGAACAGGCGCTGTATTAATTGGCAAATGTACCTTGCAAGTGTTCCGCGCGGAATTCCAAGGTCTGCGGCCGGTAGCCCGAGCGCAGCGGTGGCAACGGCAGGCAGTCTTTCCATTCGGCGCCCGGCTGCAGCTCACCCGGCCCACGGTAGCGCGGTGCGTTGTAGGTGTTTTCCGCCAGGTTCACGGTATCGCCCGGCGCATACGCTGCAACGCGCCAGCGCAGTTCGGTCAGTGGCACCTGGTTGCCGTTCTTCATGCGCACTTGCAGGGCGCGGTCGGCGGGGCAGTGTTGCGGGGCGTAGGTCAGGCGCAGGTCCAGGCGTGCCAGTTGCGAGGCTTCACGGCTGTCTTGCCAGAACACCATCAGGGCCACCAGGCCCAGGCCGCAGACGGCGGCTACGGAGATGGGCAGGGCCTTGGCGGGATAGCGCAGCAGCAACACCAGCCAGGTAAGGATCAGAGCAGCGCCGATCAACATGAGTCGGTGACCTCAGGTACTCAGGTTAAGCCATCGTAGCGTTAAATTGACCCCGCTTGAAGGACAGTAAAGGCCTGGGTTCCTTCAGGCCTGTGCATGCTACCTGACTGGTAATTTTGCTAGTATCGGAATTCCTGCTCCAGTCATAGCCTGACATGCAGCGGTCAACTGCTGACTCATGGCGCAGTTTGACAACGCTTCAATCAGCGCAGGAGAAGTGAAAAATGATGTTGAAGCACACGAATACCGCACAACAAGCCTTTACCGGAAACATGCAGGCGAAGTTGACGTCGGGCGCAGAATTCAATGCCAGTTCCATTGGTTATCAACCCGAGTTTGGCATCATCGCGATCGATGACAAGGCGTTGAACGACGAACCTTTTATCTATATCGGTTTTCCTGATGCAATTGGTGTTGGCAGCCACCCGATCAAGCCTCAAGGCCAGGGCAGTGTATGGGCGTTTCTTGGCGTCCAGGGCAAAGGGCAGGCAAACACCGGGACGCTGGTAATCAAAGAGAAACCAGCACCCGGCGTTATCTCGGCGGAGTTCACGTTCGAGGGGGTGGGAGAAGATGGGCAAGCGTTCGAGGTAACTCAAGGTACTTTCATCATCCGCCCTCACGCCAAGCCACAGGGCATCGTTCCGGCATTCGCCGCATCGGCCAAGATCAGCCCAGTGCTTTCGGGTAACGCCGGTTTTGACGCTGATACGATCTCTGCGCGAACCAACGATGCAGGGCGGCACAGTATTCTGGTTACCCAGCAAAGTGGCCTGGCGGGAGGGCTGTCAGGGCTAGGCACCTACTTCTATATCAATAGTAATGGGGAAGGGAACGTATTCGCGGTCGTCAATCAAGGCCTTTATGCCTCCAGGGACAAGACCATCACCAACTTTGAATTTGAAGAAAATGTCCGACTGTCCTTCGACTTCAGTTACTCGTTCACGTGTAACGGGACTGATTACAAGGTGAGTGGCGGTCATCTCGAAATCGACTGGCGTCCCAAGTAATACGGGTTGCAATGAAAAGCCCCGCACCTGAGAAGGTAGCGGGGCTTTTGCCTGAAGCAGTTTCTTTACTGCGCGATGGTCTTCACCGAAACGCCGCGCTCGATCGGCGTCGACGTACGCCCGTAGACATCCTCGAAGCGCTCGATGTCGTCTTCGCCCAGGTAGCTGCCGGACTGCACCTCGATGATCTCCAGCGGGATCTTGCCCGGGTTGCGCAGGCGGTGGATTGAGGCGATCGGGATGTAGGTCGACTGGTTCTCGGTGAGCAGGAACACGTTCTCGTCACAGGTCACCTCGGCGGTGCCGGACACCACGATCCAGTGCTCGGCACGGTGGTGGTGCATCTGCAGCGACAGGCTGGCACCCGGCTTGACGGTGATGTGCTTGACCTGGAAGCGGCCGCCCATGTCCACCGAGTCGTACGAGCCCCACGGGCGATACACTTCCAGGTGGTTCTGGGTTTCGCTGCGGCCCTGCTCGTCGAGGGTCTTGACCATCTGCTTGACGCCCTGGACCTTGTCCTTGTGGGCGATCATCATCGCGTCCTTGGTCTCGACCACGACAATGTTCTCCAGGCCGATCACCGACACCAGCTTGCCGTTGCCGTGGATCATGCAGTTGCGGCTGTCCTGCACCACCACGTCGCCTTTGGTGACGTTGCCGTTATCGTCCTTCTCGTGCACGTCCCACAACGACGACCAGCAGCCCACGTCGCTCCAGCCGGCCGACATCGGCACCACGCAGGCGCGCTGGGTCTTTTCCATCACGGCGTAGTCGATGGAGTTGTCCGGGCAGCATTCGAAGGTGGCTTCATCGATGCTCAGCACATCGCCGTCTTCAGCACTGCGCTCCAGCGCCAGCACGCAGGTGTCGTAGATGTCCGCGTCGTGTTTCTTCAGCTCTTCGAGGAAGCGGCTGGCGCGGAACAGGAACATGCCGCTGTTCCAGAAGTAGCCACCGGCGGCGACGAATTCGGCGGCGCGCTTCTCGTCGGGCTTCTCGACGAACTGGGCGACCCGCGCCACACCTTCAGGCAGCAGCGCGTCCTGGCTGGAGCGGATATAGCCATAGCCGGTTTCCGGCTTGGTCGCCGGCACGCCGAACAGCACCATCTCACCGCGCTCGGCGGCCACGGTGGCCAGGGCCAGGGCGCGTTGCAGGGCCTTCTGGTCATCGATCACGTGGTCGGCAGGCAGCACCAGCATGAGCTCGTCACGGCCTTCGTTGACCAGCTTCATGGCCGCCATGGCCACCGCTGGCGCGGTATTGCGGCCGAACGGCTCCATCAGGATGCCCTGGGTTTCCAGCTTCAGGGCAGCGAGCTGCTCCTGGACGATGAACTTGTGGTCCTTGTTGCAGACCACGATCGGGGTGTCCATGCCGTCGAAGCGCAGGCGCTCGATGGTTTGCTGGAACAGGGTGTGTTCACCGGTCAATGCCAGGAACTGCTTGGGGAACTGCTTGCGCGACAGAGGCCACAGACGGGAACCGCTACCACCAGAAAGAATTACCGGGATCATCTTGTTTCTCCAATAGTCGTTATGAGGCAGGGGGATCAGTTGCTAGTCACGGGGCGAGTTACCCACACCGGCGACAAGTTGCTGCCGGAACCCGTTACGTACAGCACGGCAGCTTCGCCACGCTCCAGGGCGACCGGTTTCAGGTCGCTGACTTTCTTGTTGCCTTCGAACAAGGCCAGGTTGACCTTGACCGGATTGATTTCACGCTCGCCGCGGCCCTTGGTGGCCACCGATGGCACCACTTCGGTCTTGCCGTCGGCGGTCTTCAGGGTCACCGCCTGGTCGCTGAGGTTCTGCACCCGCACCAGGGCTTTCTGCTTGTTCTTGAACGGTGGTTCTTCGATCAGCTGCGGGGTGCCGCCGGCGTTGTTGACCAGGGTGTAGTACTTGTCTGCAGCCAGCTTGACCGGCACGCTCTTGCCGCCGACCTGAGCGGTGTAGTCGCCGCCCGGCAGGAAGCTGAAGTCGCTGCTGGCCTGGGCGCCAACCTGCTTGATCTGGGTGTTGCCGACGCTGGCTGCAGCCGGGGCGCTGGCGGCGTTGTACAGGCGCACGAAGGTCGAGCCTTTCGGCGCGCTCGGGCCATACAACGCGGCGTCGGCGCCGGCGAATGCCTGCATCGAAGCAAGGGAAAGGCCGGCCGCGAGGGTGAGGGCTTTGGCAATGGAAGTCTTGGTAGTCATGTGCGTTTCCTCTCTTTCTATCAGTGGTTCGTCCGGGTGGACGACAAGGCCAGGTTTTCTTCGGATTTATGGGAGTTCTTCAGCTGCGCGATCCACTGCGGATCGAAGCTGCTGAGGTCGTTGGTCATTGGCAGATAACGTTCGGGGAATTCCCACACCACCACTTGTGGTGCGGCGTTCTTGAAGGCATCGCTTTGCAGGTACTTGAGCATCGGCAACAGCGGGCCGTGGCCGTCTTCGGCGTAGTTGGCGACGTCACTGTGCAGCGCCTGCTGCAGCGCACCGAGGAAGTTCCAGTGCGGGTTGGCGCTGTAGCTGGTGCCCACCAGCGCGACCGGGATCTGGTTGTCGGCGAACAGGGCGTCGCCGCCATCGCCTTGCGCCTCGGCCGGCCGGGTCGTGCGTTGCTGCAGGTTGTCCGGGGTCGGCAGCAGGTTGCTGAACAGAGGGTCCAGCGGCAGGAAGTTGGTCAGGTCGCCCTTGTAGGGGGCGGTGTTGCCAGCTTCGGTGATGAAAGTCTGCGGCTCGCCGTTGAGCATGCTTTGGCGGCTGACCGCTTCGCCCAGCGCCTGCGCTACCACTTCGGCGCCCATGGGCGTCCAGTGGGTGTCGGTACGCAGGAACACCTGGCCACGGGCCTTGGCCTGTTCCAGGGCGGCCATCAGGTCGGGGGCGAACACATTGGCCTGGCGCGCCTGGGCATGGAACTGGTTGTACAGATCGTCATGCAGGCTGGCCGGTTGCTCCTTGCCGATGTACTCGGAATACACCCGCGCCTTGGCCGGGATGATCGCCAGCACCAGCTGGCTGCCATGCTGCTGCAGGGTGTCGCGCACGCCACGGATAAGCGCCAGGTTGTCCTGCATCAGTTGCTCGGCACCGGCGGTGGGCTTGAACTCTTCGTCGCTGAACAGCCACTGGTCGCGGCCCAGCACCACGCCCGGGCGGCCTTCGTTGAAAAGCTTGAAGTCCAGCGCGGCCCAGAGGTTGGTGCCCAGGCGCTTGATCGGGAACTGGTCGTCGTAGTGGGTCTCGGCGGCCTTGGCCAGCTTGCCGTTGAGCAAGGTCATCTGCTCGGTACGGTGGAAGCTGTCGAAGCCACCGGTGGACCAGGCGCCCATGCCCACCAGCAGGCCGAGGAACGACAAGGAATAGGTAATGCGTAATGTCCGGTTCATGTCATCCGCCTCAGAACTGGAAGTACAGGAACGGCGAGTAGCTCTGCGCCGAAAGCTTGAGGATCGAGGCCGCGAACAGCAGCAGGATCAGGGCGCGGCTCATCACCCGGGTCCAGTCCAGGCCAATCGAGCCATCGGCGTTGACCTGCACCGGGGTAGCGTTCGCCGTTGGCCTGGCGTTGCGGTAGAAGTCGCGCAGGCCGAAGAACGCCAGGGTGATGTAGGCGATCACCAGGGTCGCCACCTGCAGGCCGGTGAGCTGGGCGCGGTTGAGTTCCGACAGCTGCCACTCGCCGAAGCTGAACATGGCGCCGTACATGCGCGCGGCGACGTGCAGGTTCTCGGCACGGAAGATCACCCAACCGACCACCACCAGCAGGAAGGTGAAGGCCCACTTGACCGGGTTGAAGCGCTGCGGGTTGGTGTCGATGCCCAGCGCCCGCTCGATTGCCAGCCACATGCCGTGCCAGGCGCCCCAGATGATGTAGGTGAAGTTGGCACCGTGCCACAGGCCGCCCAGCAGCATGGTCAGGAACAGGTTGCGGTAGGTGTTGAAGGTGCCTTTGCGGTTGCCGCCCAGGGTGATGTACAGGTAGTCGCGCAGCCAGGTCGACAGGCTGATGTGCCAGCGCCGCCAGAACTCGGTGATCGACTGGCTGATGTACGGCTGCTTGAAGTTCTCCATGAAGCGGAAGCCCATCATCAGGCCCAGGCCGATGGCCATGTCGCTGTAGCCGCTGAAGTCGAAGTACAGCTGTGCGGTGTAGGCCAGGGCGCCCAGCCAGGCATCACCTGTGGTCGGGTTCTGCAGGGCGAAGCAGTGGTCGGCTACCACCGCCAGGGTGTCGGCGATGAACACCTTCTTGATGAAGCCCTGCATGAAGCGGGTGCAGCCTTCGGAGAACTTGTCCAGGGTGTGGGTGCGGTTGTTGAACTGGTCGACCAGGTCCTTGAAGCGCAGCACGGGGCCTGCGATCAGGTGCGGGAAGATCGCCACGAACGCCGCGAAGTCGATCAGGTTGCGGGTGGCCGGGGTGTCGCCGCGGTACACGTCGATGATGTAGCTGATCGACTCGAAGATGTAGAACGAGATACCGATCGGCAGCAGCACGTGGGTGAGGATGAACGGCTCCAGGCCGAACGAGGTGATGATCGCGTTGAGGCTCTCGACACCGAAGTTGGCGTACTTGAAGTAGCCGAGGATCGCCAGGTCCACACCGACGCCGAGCAGCAACCAGCGCTGGGCCGGTTTGGTGCGCACGCCGGCGGCGCCGACTTTCAGGCCGATCCAGTAGTTCCACAGGGTCACGCCGGCGAACAGGGCGAGGAAGTCGACCCGCCACCAGGCGTAGAAGATGTAGCTGGCGACCAGCAGCAGCAGGTTGCGATAGCGTTGCCCGCTCAAGTAGTACAGGCCGAGGAAGATCGGCAAGAACAGGAACAGGAACACGTTGGACGAGAAGACCATCCCGGTTCTCCTTGTTGTTCACAGCATCCGGGGCAAAGCGCCCCCCAAACCCCCCAGCAAAAAACTGGAGGGAACCGTTGTCACTTCATTCCTGTTGGCAAGGGCTTCGCCCTCGTTTCGCGACACAAGGCCGCTCCCACAGGTACCGCGTTTCCCTTGTGGGAGCGGCCTTGTGTCGCGATGGGCCGCACAGCGGCCCCTGATCCAGGCGACACCTATTTCTTGCTTTCAGCGTTCGGGTCGTAAACCCGGGTCACATCGCCACCCAGCCTGAAGCTGTTGAACGGCTGCATGTGCTGCTTACGCTGCAGGGTGTCGCCGACGCAGTGATAGAGCGCACACCACGGTTCGAGCCAGGAGTACTTGCTGTCGACCTTGAGGTCTTTCATGTCCTGCTTCTCGCCGGTTCGGGACTTGAACTGACTCGGGTCGCGGGCACCAGCCAGCACGCCTTCACCCAGGCGCTGCAGGGCAAAGTTGTTCTCGCTGCGCAGGTCGACGTTGTTGGCCTGGGCGAAGCTGGCAATCATCGCCAGCGGTGGCAGGGCGTAGTTGTGGTAGGCCAGGGCACGCTGGCGGCGCTTGAGTTCGTTGGGCAGGAAACCCTGGTCGTCGACCTGGTTGGCGCCGACTTTGTATTCCTTCACGGCCCAGTCGAAAAGGTCGCGGCGGTCGGTGGCCACGGCAGTGGCCATTACCGACCAGGCCGCCCAGTAGCTGTGGTTGTTGATCTTCTCCAGCGGCAGGTCGCTCCAGTCGCGCACGGTCTGCTCGGCGAGGCGGGCAAACCACTTCTCGATCAGTTCGGCCTCGGCCTGGTGCGCGGCCAGCGGCTGCGAGTTGGAGAACTTCAGGCGCAGCCACGACCCGCTCATGCTGCCCAGCGCCCATTTGCGCATGGACTTGCCGGTGTGGTTGTAGTCGGTGGACAACAGCGCATCGGCGCGTGCCCAGGTACCGAGCCAGGTCAGGGTGCAGTCGAGTTGCGCCGGGCGGCCGTCACGCATGTACTGGCCGACCATCTTGCTCACGCCCTTCTCGAGTGTGGTGATGTCTTCGGTGGACTTGCGGAAGGCCTTTTCCGAGGCGACGTTGAGCGTCGCCCGGGCCTTGTCTGAACCTTCGTACTTGCTGCGGAACTGCAGTGCACCGGTGTAGGGCTTGGGTGCCGGCGCGCAGCGGAAGTTGCCGTCGCTGGTCTTGAGCTTCTCGATGCCCTCGTAGTAACCCTGCGGGGGCACCAGCGCGGCCTGCGCGGCGCCGCCGCACAGGGCGAGGGCGAGCAGGGCAGGGCTGGACAGTCGCTTGAGCTTGTTCATGATCGCCTCACTGGCCGGCCTGCGCAGTCTGCGCGGGCACGGCGAAGTTATTGCGTTTGCAGAGCTTGGCCTCGACTTTCTGGGTGCCGCTTTCCGGCCCCTGAACCTCGAAGGCCAACAGGTTCTGGCTGGCCCAGTCCTCGTCTTCGCGCATCTGGAAGACGAAACGGCCATCGGTGTCAGAGGTTTCAGGTTTCTCCAGTTTGATGTCCTCGTGGCGGCCATTGAGGTACCACAGGGTGGCCTGCAGTACCTTCACCGAAGGGTCCTCGAACTTGATGTCCATCTGCAGGTTGCGGTTGACCAGGTCCTTGATCACACCGCCCTTGCCGTTGACCATCAGTTCGTTCTTGCCAGGCTTGAGCGTGGTGCTGGCGCTCATCAGTGCCGGGCGCGCGTCGCAGCCGTCGTCGAGCAGGCCGAGGATCTGCCGCCAGATGGTTTCCTGGTCCAGGCGGTACAGCGGCGAGAATTCCCACACCAGAATCTTCGGCGGGTTCTTCTGAAACTCTTCGCTGCCCAGGTACTGGATCATCGAGCCCTCCAGGCCGCCACCGGGGAAGGCGACGTTGAGCACGTCGGCGCCGATGTACTGCTCGAGGAAGCCGGAGAAGTTGTAGTTCTTGCCACTGTGGCTAGTGCCGACCAGGGTGATCTGGGCGTTGCCGCTGTCACCGAACAGATCGTCGCCACCGCCGTCCGAGCCCTTCGGCTCGGTGGCGAACTGGTCCATGTACTGCACTGCGTAGCTGGTGCCGCAGAGCTGGCCGGCAACGTTGTGCAAGGTGCCGGTCTTGCCCATGCGCCCGGACTTGTGGGTTTCGAATTCCTTGCGCGGGATGCCTTCGAAGGCCGGCATCTGGTGCACGGTGTCGGCCACGATTTTCGCTGCACGCTCGGCGCCGTACGGCGTCCAGTGCTGGTCACCACGGAAGTAGAAATCCTTGCCCTGGTCGGCGGCGGCCAGTTGCTCGTTGGTCAGCGGCGACAGGTCGGGCACGTTGTAGCCCATGCTGGCGAAGCGCTTGAGCATGGCCTGGTAGTTGCCCAGTGCCTTCTGGTAGTCGAAGGCAGCTTTTTCTTCGGGCTTGAGCATGTTGCGGTTCACCAGGCCGCGGGTCGGCTGGTAGACCACGACCAGCTCCACACCGCGCTTCTTGAACGCGTCATGCACCTGCTGCAGGCGTTTGTAGCCGGCCGGCGTGGTGTTGAATTCGGTGCGCAGGTCTTCGCGGGTACGGAACAGCCAGTCGCCCTGGGCCTGCACCAGCGTGGTGAAGTTCTGCTGGTAACGCGTGGTGTAGCGGCTGGCGTCATGCGCCTCGGGGCACAGCTGGCAGCAAGGCTCGGCGGTGAAGGTTGGGGCCTTCACCTCGTCGGCGCGCACGCCCTGGCTGATGGCCAGGAGGGCGGCGGACAGGCCCAGCAGTTTCATCAGGTGTGGAGTCATGGTCTGGGCTTCCTTAATCGATCATTTCGGTCTGGCGTTCGACCGGGTCGATCAGCACGGCCTTCTGCTGGCGCACCAGCAGGTCGAGGATTTCGTCCTGGCGCTCGCCGAGCACACCGTTGAGGCTGATGCCGCTGGCTTTGCGCGGGGCGAGCATGGACACCTTGTACAGCTCGACCGACAGCGGCGAGTCGATCGACAGCGGGCCAGAGCCGTTGGCCGCCAGCTCGCCGCCGACCACGATCAGCGACACCTTGGTATCGAACGGGTCGAGGGCGATGTCACGGTCGGTGTCGGACAGGTCCTTGATGTGCCCGTACACACCCACCAGGCCGTTGGCCATGGCGATGTTCTCGTACAGGCGGATATTCACGCTGTTGCGCACACGGATGCCGTGGCGGCGGTTGTTGATCAGCTTGTTGCCCCAGATCAGGTTGTCGCCGCTTTCGTACAGGGTGATGCCGTCGGTGTGGTTGCGGTAGATCTCGTTGTAGGCCACCAGGTTGTTGACGCTGTTACGGTCGATCACAACGCCCGAGAGCTTGTTGTCGTAGCTCTTGTTGTTGATGATCCAGCTGTCGTTGACCTCGCGGGACACGATGATGCCGTGCTTCTTCTTGGTGCCGTACACGGTGTTGCCGGCGATGATCAGGCGGTGTGAACGGTCGTGCGGGTCGATGCCGTAGACGATGTTGTCGTGGTAGGTGTTGTCCTTCACCACGAAGTCCTGGGTCTCGTAGCAGTAGAAGCCGTACCACATGTCGCTGAACGTCGAGCCGATGATCCAGCCGGTCGGCTCCGGGCGGCCCATGCGCTGGGACATGTTCGGCGTGTATTGCGAAATGCTCACGCCGTACGACTTGGACTTGGCATAGCCGAAGCTGGCCATTTTCGTGTTGACGATGTAGGTCTCGGTACCGCCCCACGACAGCAGGAACGGGCGGAATTCCTTAGGCGAGCGGAAGGTCGCCGGGCCGTTGTCCTTCTCGCGCCAGCCGGTCACCTGGGTGTCGGTGACGAACAGCTTGCCGTCGTTGACCAGGAACGAGCCGCCTTCCTGGGACAGGCGCAGCTGCTTGACCTTGCCGTCGATCTCGAGAATGCCCTTCTGCCCGATCACGATCGGCAGGCGCGCCAGGTACACGCCTGGTTCGACTTCGCTGAGGTACTGCTTGGGCACCTTCTTGCTCAGCTCGACCAGGTCGACATGGCCGTCATCGATGAAGATTGCCTGGGGGATGCCGTGCTGGCGCTGCACCCACTCGGCGGCCTTGTTGTCGCCGCCGACGAATTCCTTGAGGGTGTCCTCCTGGAACATGCGGCGCACGCTGACCTTGCCCTTGTGGCGGCGGTCGATTTTCTTCTGCACCGCTTCGGCGGTGTAGCCGGTCAGGTCGGGCAGCTTCGGCGGGTCCATCTGCAGCGGTTCGATAGGTGCGCTGGCCACGGTGTAGGTCTTGGCCTGCTGCAGCTCCTTGGCGATCACCTGGGGCTCTGCGGCGGCGGCCATACCGCTGGCCAGCAGCAAAGCGCTGGCCAGGAGGCTGTGACGGATGTGCGGGTGAAGGTTCATTGCTAAGGTCCTCTCCCGGCCTCAGAAGCGCCAGATCACGTCGACGAAGGCACGGTGCATGTACGAGTCCGCTTCCTTGCCGTAGGCATCGCCCGGCTTGAACACACCGGCGCGCAGGCGCACCAGGGCGGAAGGCTCGTCGATCGCCTGGCTCATCGAGGCCGGCAGCAGGCCTTGCTTGAAGTACTTGGTGACGACCACGTCCATTTCCTGGCCGAGGTCTTTTTCGCCATCGACCAGCGGGCGGTTCACGCCGTCGTCGTTGACCACTGCGTTGATGCCGCTGGAACCGATGTTCTGGTTGCCGTCGACGCGCCAGAACTTGTGGTAGATGAGGCTGGCGTCGTAGTCATCGCGCAGCTGCCACGAGGCGAACAGGGTGGCCGCCTGCAGGTTGCCCAGCTCGCCACGGAAGGCTTCGCCGAAGCGGTGCACGCGCGAACGGGTGCCGGTGAAGTTGGAGCGGTTGCTCTCAAGGCCGGTCTGCTCGAAGTTGTTCGAACCGTCGTCGCCACCGCCGCCGCTGCCACGGGCATAGGCGGCACCGACTTGCCATTGCGGGTCCAGGCGCAGGCGGATGCCGAGGTCGGTGGCCCAGGCGTTGACGTTACCGCTCTGCTTGCCGGTCGCCACGGTGTCGTTGCCGACGGTCTGGCTGCTCAGGGTATCGCGGTCACCGGTCAGCCAGGTGACGCTGCCCCAGTAGTTGACAGTGTGGTCGTTGCGCCAGTTATAGGCGTCGCTGTTGGCTTCAAGGCCCAGCCAGGTGAGGTCGCCGGTGCGGGTCTTGTCCAGAGCGTCGACGGTCTCGCCCGGGTTCTTCAGGCTGCCGCTGTCATGGGTGTGGTGGGCGCGCAGGCCAACCCAGTGGCCAGGGGTCCACTGCGTGGCGACGTTACCGTAGATGTGCGTGCGGTCCTTGTCTTCCGGGGCCAGTTCGGTGAGGTCGGTGCGGTACTCGCTGAAGCGCTGGGCCACGCCCAGGTCGGCCTTGAGCAGGGTGGTGTCGAAGGTCCAGTTCAGCGCTTCGATGTTGGTGTCGCGCCACATGCCGTCGTCGCTGCGCAGGCGCTGGCGGCCCAGGCGCAGCTGCTCGCCCGGGTAGGCGGTGAGGCCGCTGTAGCCGACCCAGAACTCGCGCATGGCCAGGTAGCTCTTGTCCTGCTTGCGGCCGTCGGCGGCGGTGTCGGTGCTGGTGCCGTCGTCGTTCTGGCGCAGGGTGTCGGTTTCGATGGTGTCGGTGGCGGTGACCGCCTGGCCCATGGCATAGGCGCTCCAGTTGCCGCGCTCGCCGTACACCCAGGGGCGCAGGTCGAGGCCCAGACCGTTGACGTCGCCGCCTGGGCGGGTACCGAGGTCACGGTCGTCTTCCGACTGGCCGGTGATTTTCACATCCAGGCCGAAGTTCTTTTCAGCGGTCATATCCGCCAGGGTCGGGCAGGACCACAGCAGGGCGAAGCTCAGGCCGATGCCGGCTTTCACGAATGGATTGAGCGTCATAGCGAGTCCTCACCTTCTACTTCTTTTTCGTCGTCTTGCAGGGCTTCGAGGGCCAGGGTGCTGTTGGCGCCCTGAACCATGCTGCCGCGGGCCTGTTTCTCCTGCGCCAGCAGGCTCTGCGCCTGGCTGCGCTGGTCAGGCGTGAGTTGCTGGTCGAGCTGTTGCAGCAGTTCGCTGGACTGAGGCGTCGGGTTGGCCTGGGCGAGCTGGGCGAACACCCAGGCGTTGCCAGGTTGCGGGCGAATGCCGTGGCCTTCGCTGAAGAGTTGGGCGAGGGCGTAGTCGGCGCTGTTCTGGCCGCCGCGGGCCGCGGTCAGCAGGTGGTCGACGGCCTTCTGCGGTGCGACGTTGCCCAGGTAACCACGGCGGTACAGCTGGCCAAGGTAGTAATGGGCGCTGACTTCGCCAGCCTCGGCGGCAGCCTGCAGGTGTTGCTCGGCCTTCACCGCATCGGCGGGCAAGGTCTTGCCTTCGTAGTACAGGCGGCCCAGCAGCAGCTCGGCGCGTGGCTGTTCGGCTTCGCGGCCCTTGTCGATGTAGGCCATCAGCTGGTCGGTGTCGCCCAGCTCGGGGAAGTCGTACAGCAGCTGGGCCAGGCTGACCCAGGACGCCGGGTTGGCCGGGGCGACCTGCTCGAGCAGGTCCTTGGCAGTTTTCTCGTCGGTCTGGCCGAGGCTGCGGTCAGCCAGCACGCGGGCGACACTGTCAACTCGGGTGGCCGGCACCGCGCCACGGGCATAGGCGGACTTGAGCTGGCCGAGCAAGGCGGCCTGTTGATCGGCCTGGCCGCGCTTCTGGTACACGGTGGCCAGCTCGACGTAGCAGATGTCGGTGGTGTTCAGCGCCGCCTTGCAGATTTTCTCGACCTCACCCAGGTGCTGGTCGTAGGTGCCCTGGGTGCGGTACAGCAGCACCTGGGCCAGGCCCGCTTCCGGGTTGCCGGCGGCGCGCCACTGGTCGATCTGCTGCTGGGCGTTGACCTTGGGGAAGCTCTGCGGGTAGGTCAGGTAGAGCATCGCCAGTGGAATCAGGGTATTGCTCTCACCTTGCTTGGCGGCGAGCTTTAGCAGGCTTTCGGCTTCTTCGCGCTCGGCCTGGGTGCTGTCGGGCTTGGCCACCAGCAGGCGGCCGAGGCGCGCCTGGGCACGCGGCGAAGTGGCGGCGGCCGCGCGGTAGGTGGCTTCGGCTTCCTTGATTTTCGCCGGGTCGCGAGTGGATACCTTGATGTCGGCCAGGCCTACCTGGGCATCGCTGTAGCCGAGGTCGGCCAGTGCCTTGTAATTGCGCTCGGCCAGCGCGGTGTCGCCACGCTTGAGGGCTTCGTTGGCCAGGCGCTGGTCGGGCAGGCCCGCACAGCCGGCCAGGGCGACCGCCGCAGCCAGGGCACAAAGGCCCAGGCTTGCGCTTTTCTTGTGGGGAATCATCACGGTGTCCTCTTACAGGCCACGAGCAACGGCTTTGTCGATCAGCCAGTTCAGCGAAGGGCCACGGTCGCTGTTGACCGAGGCAGGGCGCCCGGCCAGTTCAGCCGGCATGGCACTGTCGGGCTTGATCTGCACGCGGATGTCGGAGGCCAGGTCATCGCTGTTGAGGCTGGCGCTGCTGACGATCTGGCCAGTGCGCACTTCGTCTTCGCCGGCCACCTGGAAGTTGACCCGGGTGCCTGGCTTGACCTCGTCGAACTGGCGGTAGCTGAAGCGTGCCTCGACCATCGGCGTCGTGGTGCGCGGCACCAGCTGGAAGATCGGCTGGCCCTTGGCGGCGTATTGGCCGTCGTCCACCAGCTGGCGGGCGACCACGCAATCGCAAGGGCTGGTGAGGGTGCCGGAGAGCTGCTTGCCGAACAGCTCCTCGATTTTCGCCGGCTCCAACTGCGAGTCGTCCAGGTTGCCCTTGAGCATGTCCAGCATGCTGGTGGTGAAGCTTGCCAGCGGCGCGCCCTTGACGATCTGCCCACCGGTTTCGGCCAGGCTGTTCACGGTGCCGTCGCGCGGCATGGTGACGGTGGTGGTCGGCACGGCGACCACGCCGGCTTCGGCATGGCTGACGAAGTACATGCCGTACAGCGACTTGGCGACAAAGCCGAAGGCGGCCACGCCGACCACGAACACGCCGAGGGTCACGGTCACCGCCTTGAGCCGGCCGAAGGCAGACAGGCCGGAGCCACTGTCCTTCTGCTTGCGGGCCTTGGTGAAGTTGTCGCGCTGCAGGGTGCTGAGCACATCGCCCACGGTGATCAGCTCACCCGACAGGTGGGTAGTGATGATGTGGCGCAGGGTGGCAATGTCGCGCGGCTCGAGGTTCTGGAACTGCGCGCCGGTACGGCCGCTGCCGCTGTTGTAGGCGCGTACCTGGAACTCGATGTCCATCGACAGGCCGAGGTTGTCGACCGTGAACTGCAGGCGACCACGCAGCACTTCACCGACCGACAGTGGCTGTTTGGTATGGAAGCTCAGGCCACCGGCGGAGAGGTCGTCGACCTTCACATCGTGGGCCTGGCGCTCTTTGTCGAGGAAGCGCAGCTTGGCGGGAATGCGCACCCGGGCGTGTTGGCGCTGGGCTTCGGACTCATGCACGACGTTGACGTTCACGGCGGTATTCATCTGGTTTTGTTCCTGTTAGTTCCGATCCGGGTTGGGCTCACACGACCATGAACAGCACAGCGACGAAGATGCTGGCAGCCGAGAAGGTCATGGTCCGCGAGGACCAGGTGTTGAACCATTGTTGAAAACTGGCGAGGTCACGCTTGAGGGCAGTCGGCTGGCGGGTCCAGGACTGCTTGTCGAGGCGGAAGAACACGTAGATCTTCATCAGCGCGCCGACGATCTGGTTGTAATAGAGAATCAGCGGGTAGGCCGGGCCTACGTTGTGGCCGGAGCACAGCAGCATGATGGTGAGGATCAGGCGGGTGATGCCGATCCACAGCAGGTACACCAGCAGGTAGGCCATGCCGAACTTGAGGCTGGCGATCACCGCCACGGTCAGGCCGAGCAGGCTGGTCCACATCGACACGCGCTGGTCGAACAGCACGATGCTGGTGAACAGGCCCAGGCGGCGCAGGCCAAGGCCCAGGGCGCGGGAGTTCTGCCGCAGGTTGTTGCCGTACCAGCGGTACATCAGCTTGCGGCTGGCCTTGAGGAAGCTTTTTTCCGGCGGGTGCTCGACCGTGTTGATCGCCGCATCCGGTACGTAGAAGGTGTCGTAGCCAAGGCGCATCAGGCTGAACCAGCTGGACTTGTCGTCACCGGTGAGAAACTTGAAGCGGCCCAGGCGCCAGTGCATCAGCGAGTCGCTTTCGACGTCGGCGATGAACTCGGGGTTGGTCACCACGCTTGCGCGGAACATCGACATGCGCCCGGTCATGGTCAGCACGCGCTTGGACAGGGCCATCGAGCACATGTTGATGTGGCGCTGGGCGAAGCGCAGCTTGTGCCACTCGCTCATGATGTAGCCGCCGCGCACTTCGCAGAATTCGTTGGTGGTCAGGCCGCCGACGTTGGGGAACAGCTTGAACCACGGCACGGTCTTGCGCACCACGCCTTCGCCGAGCACGGTGTCGCCGTCGATCACCGCGACCACGGCGTTTTCGTCCGGCAGCATTCGCGAGATGGCGCGGAAGCCATAGGCCAGGCCGTCACGCTTGCCGGTACCGGCGATGCGCACGATGTCCAGGGTGACGTGTGCGGGCGGGTTGTACTTGGCCCACAGGCTCTTCACCAGCAGTTCATCGGACATCTCCACCAGCGAGCAGACCACGGTGGTGGGGTAGCCGCATTCGATCGCTTCGCGGATCACCGAGCTGTACACCTGGGCGGTGGTCAGCGCTTCGATGCGGAAGCTGGTGACCATCAGGTACACGTGCGACGGCGCGGTGGAGTCGCCCATCTTCTGTACCTTGCGGCGCAGGTAGGGGTAGACGCCGTAGAGGAAGATCATGCCGCGGATGAAATGGGTGGCGCCCATGGAATAGCGCCAGATGCCGACTGCGCCGACCAGGAAGATGAAGTGCTTCGACTGCGAGTCGAAGATATCGGCTGGCAGGGCCAGGGCGATCAGCATGAGCAGGCTCATGTAGAGCAGCCACCCGGCGCACTGCAACAGCACTGTCTGGAGCCTTTGCATGTTCAGCATCCGTCGAGAATTCGGGAAAGGGTGGGCAGCGGGGGCTCTTGCGCGAGCACTCCGCTGCCCGGCCGGGCACTTACCAGCAGATGCCTTCGGTGCGGCTGGTGGTGCAGGTCGGTTTGCTCATGAAGCCGACCAGGTCGATCACCTGCTTGCCTGCCGGCGCTTGCTCGGCAAGGGCGCGGAACTGCTCGTCACGGTTGCCCAGGACGATGATGTCGGCGTTGGCGATGACCTTCTGGAAGTCGGCGTTGAGCAACGACGAGACGTGCGGGATCTTCGACTCGATGTACTCTTTGTTCGCCCCGTGGACGCGGGCGTACTCGACGTTCTCGTCGTAGATGTCCAGCTGGTAGCCCTTGCCGATCAGGCGCTCGGCCAGTTCTACCAGCGGGCTTTCGCGCAGGTCATCGGTGCCGGCCTTGAAGCTCAGGCCGAGCAGGGCGACCTTGCGCTTGTCGTGGGCTTCGATCAGCTCGAAGGCGTTCTGCACCTGCGACTCGTTGCTGCGCATGAGCGAATCGAGCAGCGGTGCACGCACGTCAAGGGAGGCGGCGCGGTAGGTGAGGGCCCGCACGTCCTTGGGCAGGCACGAACCACCGAAGGCGAAGCCTGGGCGCATGTAGTACTGCGACAGGTTCAGCACCTTGTCCTGGCAGACCACGTCCATCACGTCACGGCCATCGACACCGACGGCTTTGGCGATGTTGCCGATCTCGTTGGCGAAGGTAACCTTGGTGGCGTGCCACACGTTGCAGGTGTACTTGATCATCTCGGCCACTTCGATCGGCTTGCGGATGACCGGCGCATCGAGTTCTTCGTACAGGGCTTGCAGTACATCACCGCTGGCCTTGTCCAGTTCACCGATGACGGTCATCGGCGGCTGGTCGTAGTCCTTGATCGCGGTGCTTTCACGCAGGAACTCCGGGTTCACTGCCACGCCGAAGTCGACGCCGGCCTTCTTGCCCGAGCAATCTTCCAGAATCGGGATCACCACGTTCTTCACGGTGCCCGGCAGCACGGTGCTGCGAACCACGATGGTGTGGCGGCGTTCGCTATCGCGCAGGACGTAGCCGATCTCGCGGCAAACCGACTCGATGTATTCCAGGCCCAGGTCGCCGTTTTTCTTGCTCGGGGTGCCGACGCAGATCATCGATACATCGCTGGCACGGATGGCCTCGGCGAAGTCGGTGGTGCCACGCAGGCGGCCATTGGCGATGCCTTGCTGCAGCAGTGCTTCCAGGCCAGGTTCGACAATGGGCGACTTGCCCTGATTGATCAGGTCGATCTTGGTCTTGGACACGTCCACACCAATCACGTCATGGCCTCGCGCCGTCAGGCAGCCTGCACAGACCGCACCCACATAACCCAAACCAAAGATGCTGATACGCATCGCTATCACCTCGTGTGTTTATCACGCCAGCTCCTCCGGGAAGAGCCGGACTGGGTTGATTAACAACAGTTTTCGGGCGCACGGGTCCATGGCGAAAGCTCACTTCGCCGAGCGCAGGCATGAATAAATCCGTCGCGCACAAAGTTGTGCACTAAAACTTGGCAGTCATAAGCCAGTATTTAAATGGCGTGCCCTGTCATGCAGCCGTCTTTATTGCAAGGCGCTACTTGGCGCTTTGCTGTGCTTGTTCTTTCAAGTGGAAAAATCCTTTGAAATCAACCACTAGGACGATTTGTAAGGGCGCGTCAGTCCTCCATGAATCGGGTTCTAAAACGAGCCCGTTGCACCTTCCTAAGTTAACAAGGTGGTAGTAGATACCTGCTGCTTGTCATCTGTAAGTCATCTCTCACAACCCGAGGGCATGAAATTCGTTACGGCAGTATGAGCGGTTGCTCGCAGGAGAAGTTCCGGGGTGGGTTTCGCATCCATGAAAGATTTCTAAATAATTTTTCAGTGGCAAATACTTTCAATTTGATAGCACGTCGCAGTTTCACCCCCGGTTATAAAGGACGGGACTGGAACGCGGTGTTGTTATGCCAGCATGCAAAAATATTTTTCAAAATTCGTCAAAAAAGTACGAACGGTCTTATGGCGTTTCGCGATAAGGGTATGGGTGATGGTTTTTTGGCGTCGAAATAATGACTTGATGGCAATTTGAAGCCTGCCCCGTTGCAGGGCGGAAGGGATGTATCAGGGCCAAGGGCCTCTTCGCGGGTAAACCCGCTCCTACAGGTAACGCACAGTCCCTGAAGCGGGTGCCGAACCAGTGGGAGCGGGTGCACCCGCGAAAGGGGCAGGGCAGGGCTACTCGGCAGGGTGGTCGCGCAGGAACACCAGGTGATCCGGCTTGGACTGCTCGGCACTGTAGTAGTAACCCTGCACATCGAACTGCTTGAGCTGCTCCGGGTCGTTGACCCGTTCCTGGATCACGAAGCGGCTCATCATGCCGCGGGCTTTCTTGGCGTAGAAGCTGATGATCTTGTACTGGCCGTTTTTCAGGTCCTTGAAGTCGACGTTGATCACCCGGGCTTTCAGGGCGCTGCGTTTCACTGCGCTGAAGTACTCGTTGCTGGCCAGGTTCAGCAGCAGGTCGTCACCCTGGTCGGCCAGCGCCTGGTTCAGCCATTCACTGATGCGCGTGCCCCAGAAGGCATACAGGTCCTTGCCGCGGGCGTTGGCCAGCTTGGTGCCCATCTCCAGGCGGTAGGGCTGCATCAGGTCGAGCGGGCGCAGCAGGCCGTACAGGCCGGATAGCATACGCAGGTGCTGTTGGGCGTAGCTGAAGTCATCCTCGCCGAGGGTTTCGGCGTCCAGGCCGGTGTACACGTCACCTTTGAACGCCAGCAGCGCCTGCTTGGCGTTGGCCGGGGTGAAGTCCGGTGTCCAGCTGCCGAAGCGCGCGGCATTGAGGCCGGCGAGCTTGTCGGACAGGTGCATCAGCTCGCTGATCTGCGCTGGCGACAGTTCGCGCAACTGCAGGATCAGTTCCTGGGAATCGTCCAGGTATTGCGGCAGGGTGAAGCGCTCGGTCACCGGCGCGGTGTCGTAGTCGAGGGTCTTGGCGGGGGAAATCACCGTCAGCATCGGGTCGGCTCCTGGAATCGTTGCGGTGAATTCTACGGATAGCTGCCGGTAACGCCAAACTATGGCGACAATAGTCACAGACCATCGCCGAAGCAGGCGCTATAGTGCGCGTTTTGGCCGTCACGGAGAGTCCGATCGTGCGCATTGCCGGGGCCTTGCTGGCCACCTTGTTGAGCTTGGCCGCCCAGGCCGCCCCCATGCCCCCGGCCAGCCTGGACCGCAGCCTGTGGCCTGAGCAGCTGGACAGCCCGGTGCTGTTCGACGTCGCCTCACGGGCCGAGATCCTGTCTTTTGCCCAGGTGCTGCATGAAAGCGAGCTGCTCGATGATGGCGCGCTGGCGGCTCGGTTGGGTTTGCGACAGATAAACCTGCAGAAGATCCGCGCCGTGCGCGCACAGATGTGGCAGCGTTTGTGGCAGGGTTACCAGCAGGCTCAGCGCAGTTGCGAGCAGGATGCGTCGTTCTGCTATCTGCTTGAGTCAATGGCTGACTTGCGCACCAAAGCAGCGACATTCGCCACTGATGTCGGCACGTTCTACACAGGTTGGGTTGAGCCCAGTCATCAGTTCCATGTTCGTTATCTGGATGAGCAACTGCGCAAGGCAGCGTTGCTGCCGCAGACCAGCAGCGAGGTCGAACGGCTGTCCAGCCGCGAGCGCAATGGCGATGAACTGAACGACCGCATGTTCCTGCTGACCTTTGTCGGTGGGCCGGCGCCCGACGGCGGTAGCACCGATGCGCTCACCGAATACCTGCGCAAGCAGAAACTGCCAGGCACCTTCTTTGTATTGGGCAATCGCCTGCAGCAACGGCGCGATACCGGCGCGGCCAATGCGCTGAACCACCTCTACGCCGGCCAATGCGTGGGCATCCAGGGTTGGGAGTACCGCTCGCACGCCCAGTGGCAGGGCTGGCAGGACTCGATCAGGCGCGCCCAGGTCCGGGTCCAGGCCGACCTGCCGGCGCAATACGTGCCGCTGTTCCGCCCGCCCTACGGCCAGCGCCGTGCCGACGGCGAAGCGTTCATGGCCAGCCAGCAGTTGCGGGTATCGCTATGGGATATCGATGCTCAGGATGATGGCCCGCTGACTGCCGAAGCGTCGGCCCAGCGTGTGATGACCTTGATGCTGCTGTGGCGCAAAGGGGTGATCCAGTTCCATGACAGCCTGCCCAAGGCCCAGCCGGCGGTCGAGTGGCTGCTGCACAGCACGGCGCAAAGCGGCATCGGCTGGGAGGACTGCCGTGATTACGCTTATCGCGAATAGAGGGTATGACTTCTGACTGTAGACCCGTGCGGCCTTGCCGCCAAGCGCTCTTCGTCAATCGGAAAAATAAACTTCAAAATCTCGTAAAAATGCTTTTTTTGGTCATCGTTTTTGCGGTATGAAGAAACCAGACAGCCGATTCCTGCAGCACAGGTGGCGTCATCCAGGCCCACCTTGCCAGGTACGCTTCCCGCCCGTAGCAACGCGGATACGGGGAGAACGGCGGTCACTCTGCGGCGCACTACAGAGCGTGCCGTGTGGCTTCGACATAAGGTGACCGAGTATGGATGACCAAGGACGCAACCCTTCCTCCAGCAAGCCAATCCTCTATGTGCTCGATACCAACGTCCTGATTCACGACCCCAATGCATTGCTCAACTTCGAGGAGCACCACGTCGCCATACCGATGACGGTGCTGGAGGAACTCGACAAGCTCAAGACCGGTAAACAGACCATCGCCGCCGAATGTCGCCAGGCCATCCGCCTGATCGACCAGACCCTTGGTGACGCTTCGCCCAGCGATGTCGAGCAGGGCGTGCCGATCCAGCGTGGCAAGAGCGGGCCCAAGGGTTATCTGTCGATCCTGATGAGCCCGCGCAACGAACCCAGCAAGTTGCTGCCGGAAAACCTCAACGACAATATCATCATCAACACCCTGCTCGACGTACGCAGCCGGCGCACCGACCTGGACGTGGTGCTGGTCACCAAAGACATCAACATGCGCCTGAAGGCGCGCGCCTGCGGGATCGCGGCCGAAGACTACAGCACTGACCAGTTGGTCGATGACGTGTCCTTGCTGTCCAAGGGCTATCATTCGGTCACCGGTTCGTTCTGGGACCGCGTCAGCAAGGTCGATACCCGTCAGGAACGTGGCCGCACCTGGCATCGGGTGCAGATGATCGACAACCTGCCAGCGGTGCACATCAACGAGTTCATCATTGACGAGCAAGGTTTTGTCGGCTGGGTAAAAGGCATCCGTAACGACGAACTGCTATTGCTCGACCTGCACCAGGAGCCATTGCTGCACCAGGAGGCCTGGGGCCTGAAGCCGCGGGACATTCATCAGAGCCTGGCGCTGTTCGCCTTGCTCGACCCGGATATCCACCTGGTCAACCTGACCGGCGCTGCCGGCTCCGGCAAGACCATCCTGGCCCTGGCTGCGGCCATCGAGCAGACCATGGTCAGCAAGCGCTACCGGCGCATCATCGCCACCCGCAGCGTGCAGGGGCTGGACCAGGAAATCGGCTTCCTGCCGGGCACCGAGGCGGAGAAGATGGAGCCTTGGCTGGGCGCCATCACCGACAACCTCGAAGCCTTGCACATGGACGACGAAAGCACCCATGGCAGCGTCGAGTACATCCTCGAACGCGTGCCGCTGCAGTTCAAGTCGCTGAACTACATCCGTGGGCGCAGCTTCCAGCAGAGCCTGATCCTGATCGACGAGTGCCAGAACCTCACGCCGCACCAGATGAAAACCATCATCACCCGGGCCGGCTCGGGTTCCAAGGTGGTGTGCCTGGGCAACCTGGCGCAGATCGACACGCCTTACCTGTCCGCGACCAGCTCGGGCCTGACCTACCTGACCGAGCGCTTCAAGGACTTCCCCCATGGTGTGCACATCACCCTGCAGGGTGTGCCACGCTCGGTGCTGGCCGAGTACGCCGAGTCTCACCTGTAACCGGGTGCAGCCGGGGTGTGGGAGCGGCCTTGCGTCGCGAAGGGGCTGCGCAGCAGCCCCAGCAATCTGCGCATCACTGCTGAGATCCTGGGGCCGCTTTGCGGCCCTTTCGCGACGCAAGGCCGCTCCCACAAATGGAGCAGGTATCCACGTCGGATACATTCCTCTGCTCAAACCTGACCCACAGGTTTACACTCTCTGTTCCCTTCACAGGAGCAGAGCAGTGCTGACACATCTTGATTCCCAGGGTCGCGCCAACATGGTCGACGTCACTGAAAAGGCCGTGACCGAGCGCGAGGCCGTGGCCGAGGCGCGGGTGCGCATGTTGCCGCAGACCTTGCAGATGATCGTCGATGGCGAACATCCCAAGGGCGATGTGTTTGCCGTGGCGCGCATTGCCGGCATTCAGGCGGCGAAGAAGACCAGTGACCTGATCCCGCTGTGCCACCCGCTGATGCTGACCAGCGTCAAGGTCGAACTGAATGCTGAAGGCCAGGACGCGGTGCGCATTGTCGCGCGCTGCAAGCTGGCCGGGCAGACCGGTGTCGAGATGGAAGCGCTGACCGCCGCCAGCGTCGCGGCGCTGACGATCTACGACATGTGCAAGGCCGTGGACAAGGGCATGGTCATCGAGCAGGTGCGCCTGCTGGAAAAGGTCGGTGGCAAGAGCGGGCACTACAAGGTGGACGCATGATGAAGGTCAAGGTGATGTACTTCGCCCGTTACCGCGAGCTGCTGGGCGTCGATGCCGAGCGCCTGGAAGGCGAGTTCAAGGTGCTCGACGACGTGCGCCAGGCGTTGGTGGCCAAAGGCGGGCAGTATGCAGTGCTGGCCGAGCAAAACCTGATGTGCGCGCGCAACGAAGAGCTGTGCCGGCTCGACGAGCCGCTGGAAGAGGGTGATGACGTGGCGTTCTTCCCACCGGTGACCGGAGGCTGAACATGGCAGTGCGAGTGCAGCAAGGGGCGTTCGATCCGGGGGCCGAGGTCAATGCCATGCATGCGGCCAATGTCGGCGTCGGTGCCGTGGTCGGCTTCGTTGGTTATGTACGCGATTTCAATGACGGCCGGGAAGTGGCGGGGATGTTCCTCGAACATTACCCGGGCATGACCGAAAAGGCGCTGGCCAAGATCGTGGTCGAGGCCGAGCAGCGCTGGCCGTTGCTCAAGGTCGAAGTGCTGCACCGCATCGGTGCGCTAGAGCCAGGCGAGCCGATCGTGTTCGTTGGCGTGGCCAGTGCCCATCGGCAGGCGGCGTTCGATGCCTGCAACTTCATCATGGACTACCTGAAGACCCGGGCGCCGTTCTGGAAGAAGGAAAATACCCAGGAAGGACCGCGCTGGGTGGAAGGCAAGCAGAGTGACCAGGATGCCGCTGGGCGCTGGTAAGGCAGCCCGCAGATCGCCGTTGTAGGAGCGGCCTCGCCGGGGCGCCGGACCGGTCGGAAAGGGCCGCAAAGCGGCCCCGGGATTTCAGCATGAACGCAGAGATCGCTGGGGCCGCTTTGCGGCCTTTTCGCGACACGAGGCCGCTCCTACAGGGGCGAGACCGGCGCTGATAAATCAGTGATTCTTGCGCGGCACCGGCTTCAACAGCTCATCCGGCGGCATCTCGCACTTGATCTTGCGCCCCAGCAGCTCTTCGATCGCCGGCAGCTGGTAGGAATCATCCTCACCGGCAAAGCTGATCGACACACCGCTGGTGCCAGCACGGCCAGTACGGCCAATGCGGTGCACGTAATCGTCCGGGTCTTCCGGCAGGGTGAAGTTGATCACGTGGCTGATGCCGTCGATGTGAATCCCGCGCCCGGCCACGTCGGTGGCCACCAGCACAGTGATGCGCCCTTCACGGAAGCTTTCGAGGGTACGAATACGCTTGTGCTGCGGAACGTCACCCGACAACTGCGCGGCATTGATACCGTCGCGCACGAGTTTTTCCTCGATGCGCCGCACCTCGTCCTTGCGGTTGGCGAACACCATCACCCGTTCCCACTTGTTCTGGGTCACCAGGTTGTACAGCAGCTTGTACTTGTCGCTGCCGGCCACCGCATACACGTGTTGCTCGACCGTTTCGCTGGCGACGTTCTCCGGCTCGATCTCGACGATCGCCGGGTTGGTGGTCCACTGCTTGGCCAGGTTCATCACGTCTTCGGTGAAGGTGGCGGAGAACAGCAGGGTCTGGCGTTCGCTCTTCGGCGGGGTCTGGCGGATGATCTGCCGTACCTGGGGGATGAAGCCCATGTCGAGCATGCGGTCGGCTTCGTCCAGTACCATCACCTCGACCATGTCCAGGTGCACTTCGCCGCGCTGGTTGAAGTCCAGCAGACGGCCCGGTGTGGCCACCAGAATGTCGCAGTGACGGGCTTCCAGGGCCTTGAGCTGCTTGTCGAAGTCCATGCCACCGACGAAGCTCATCACGTTCAGGCCGGTGTACTTGGTCAGGGCAACGGCGTCCTTGGCGATCTGCACCACCAGCTCGCGGGTGGGGGCGATGATCAGTGCGCGTGGCTCGCCCATGTAGCGTTCTTTCGGCGGCGGCGTCTGCTGCAGCTGGGAAATGATCGAAATCAGGAATGCCGCAGTCTTGCCAGTACCGGTCTGGGCGCGACCGATCGCGTCCTGGCCAGCCAAGGTGTAACCCAGTACCTGCGCTTGGATCGGCGTGCAGTAAGGGAAGCCGAGGTCGTGGATGGCATGCATCAGCTCGTTGGAGAGCTTGAAGTCGTGGAAACGGGTCTTGCCTTCCTGCGGCTCGACCACGAAATCTTCCGGCTTCCACAGGCTCGCCTGGGGCTTGGGCTTGCGTTCACGACGTGGTTTGTCCTTGGCCGGCTTGTCGGCGGGCACTGGAGCATCGGTGGGGGCTTCTGCCATAGCGGCGGCCTTGGCGGCGGGCTTGGCGCGGGGCGCGGCCGGTTTGGGCTCGGGCCGGGCCTCTGCAGTGGGGGCGGGCGCCGTTGGCGTCACGCTGGCAGCAGGAGCGACGGCCTCTGGCGCGGCGTCTCCTTTGCCGAATATTTTCTTGAGTGCCTTGAGCACGATCGTCTCATCAACTGGTTAAGGAATGTACGCCGGGCAGTGTAATGCAAGATCTGAGTGCGGCGTAGCGGAAAACTCCCACAACTACAAATGGGGTTGGCTTATTGCAATTGCTTGCTCAGCCAGTCGTGGATATCGCTCAGTTCCTCGACCGCCACTTCGTGTTCCATCGGGTATTCGTGCCAGCGTGCGGCAACGCCCCAGGTATTGAGGTATTCGAACGCGGTACGGCCCATGGACGGGATCACCACCGGGTCGTGCACGCCATGCAGGCAAAGGGCCGGGGTGCGTTGCTGGCAAGCGCTCAGCTCATGGCTATCGGTGAAGGTCGGGGCGTAAGTGGACAGGGCAATCACGCCGCCCAGCGCCTCTTGCCACTTTATATAGGCAGTGTGCAGCACCACCGCGCCGCCCTGGGAGAAACCGGCGAGGATGATCCGCGACAGATTGATGCCCTTGGCCTGTTCGGCCTTGATCAGGCCAATGATCTGTTCAGCCGACTCTTCCAGCTGCGCTTCGTCGATGGCGCGGGCCGGGGTCATGGCCTTGATGTCGTACCAGCTGGGCATGGCATAGCCGCCATTGATGGTCACCGGGCGGGTCGGCGCCTGGGGCATGACGAAGCGAGTGCTGAGCAGGCGCTCTTGCATGAATTCGGCAACAGGTAGGAAGTCGTAACGGTCGGCACCCAAACCGTGCAACCAGATCACACAGGCGTCGGCGGTTTTCTGGGGTTCGAGAATCAGCGGGTTGGTCATGACTGCTCCGAAAGAGTGCGGGTGTTGTTATCGCGTGCGTGAAAAGAAGGCGCTGGAATTGATTGTCAGAAAAAGAATGTCGCAACGATACAACTTTCCCTACTTGACGATCGCTTAAACGCTACAGCCAACAAATCTGGTACGCGCTTTGCAATTCTTCATTCGATGCAAAGGGCAGGCCGTGACGGTAACACCCTTTGCACGCGAAGGCTGTCACAGAACAGCCCATTGCGCCAATTGACCCAATAACAAGCCAACAAGGGTCGGATGCGCCTCAAAAGGGTGCGGTGCAATTCCGGCTCGTACAACAAGAGCGATTTGGAGGTTGTGAATGAAGATGTTGAAAACCACCCTGGCAGTCCTGACCGCTGCCGCCGCGCTGGGCGCCGTGAGCACTGCCCAGGCCGGCGCCACCCTCGATGCGGTAAAGAAGAAGGGCTTCGTCCAGTGTGGCGTGAGCGACGGTCTTCCGGGCTTCTCGGTACCTGATGCGCAGGGCAAGATCGTCGGTATCGACGCCGATGTGTGCCGCGCCGTGGCCGCCGCCGTGTTCGGCGACGCGACCAAGGTCAAGTTCAGCCAGCTCAACGCCAAGGAACGCTTCACTGCGCTGCAATCGGGCGAAGTCGACGTGCTGTCGCGCAACACCACCTGGACCAGCTCGCGCGATGCCGGCATGGGCCTGGTGTTCGCTGGCGTCACCTACTATGACGGCGTTGGCTTCCTGGTCAACAAGAAGCTGGGCGTTTCCAGCGCCAAGGAGCTCGACGGCGCGACCATCTGCATCCAGGCCGGTACCACCACCGAACTGAACGTGTCGGACTTCTTCCGTGCCAATGGCCTGAAGTACACCCCGATCACCTTCGACACCTCTGACGAGAGCGCCAAGTCGCTTGAATCCGGCCGTTGCGACGTGCTGACCTCGGACAAGTCGCAGCTGTTCGCCCAGCGCTCCAAACTGGCCGCGCCGACCGACTACGTGGTACTGCCGGAAACCATCTCCAAGGAGCCGCTGGGCCCGGTGGTGCGTAAAGGCGACGAAGACTGGTTCAGCATCGTCAAGTGGACCCTGTTCGCCATGCTCAATGCCGAAGAGGCCGGCATCACCTCGAAGAACGTCGAGGCCGAGGCCAAGTCCACCAAGAACCCGGACGTTGCCCGCCTGCTGGGCGCGGATGGTGAGTACGGCAAGGACCTCAAGCTGCCCAAGGACTGGGTAGTGCAGATCGTCAAGCAGGTCGGCAACTACGGCGAAGTGTTCGAGAAGAACCTTGGCCAGAGCACCGACCTGAAGATCGACCGTGGCATGAACGCCCTGTGGAACAACGGCGGCATCCAGTACGCGCCACCTGTGCGCTGATGGCTGCACCCTGCGGCGGCATCCCGCCGCCGCAGGTTGTTCGAATCCCTATTTTTCGGGGCACTTCATGCAAAATCAAATTGGCGCACCCAAGGGGCTTTCCCTGAACGACCCGCGTGTGCGCGCCTGGCTGTTCCAGATTCTCACGATCGTCTTCGTGGTGGGGCTGGGCTGGTACCTGTTCCACAACACCCAGACCAACCTGCAACACCGGGGCATCACCTCGGGTTTCGACTTTCTTGAGCGCAGCGCCGGTTTCGGCATCGCCCAGCACCTGATTCCCTACGTGGAATCCGACAGCTATGCGCGGGTGTTCGTCATCGGCCTGCTCAATACCCTGCTGGTGACCTTCATCGGCGTCATCCTGGCGACGATACTGGGCTTCATTATCGGTGTGGCGCGGCTTTCGCCGAACTGGATGATCAACAAACTGGCGACCGTGTATGTGGAGACGTTTCGCAACATCCCGCCGTTGCTGCAGATCCTGTTCTGGTATTTCGCGGTGTTCCTGACCCTGCCGGGGCCACGGGGCAGCATCAACATCGACGACACCTTCTTCATCAGCAACCGTGGCCTGAACATGCCCGGCGCCTCCATGGCTGAAGGCTTCTGGCCGTTTGTCGTTGCCGTGGTGCTGGCGATCGTGGCCATCGTGGCGATGGTGCGTTTCGCCAACAAGCGCTTCAACGAAACCGGCAAACCGTTCCACAAGTTCTGGGTGGGGCTGGCACTGTTCATTGCCATCCCGGGCCTGTGCGCGATGCTGTTTGGCAGCCCGGTGCAGTGGGAAGTGCCGCAACTGAAGGGCTTCAACTTCGTTGGTGGCTGGGTGCTGATCCCTGAGCTGCTGGCCCTGACCTTGGCACTGACTATCTATACGGCCGCGTTCATCGCTGAAATCGTGCGCTCGGGTATTCGTTCGGTCAGCCATGGCCAGACCGAAGCCGCCCGTTCGCTCGGCCTGCGCGAGGGCCCGACCCTGCGCAAGGTAATCATCCCCCAGGCACTGCGGGTGATCATTCCACCGCTGACCAGCCAGTACCTGAACCTGGCGAAGAACTCGTCGCTGGCAGCCGGCATCGGCTACCCGGAGATGGTCTCGCTGTTCGCCGGTACCGTGCTCAACCAGACCGGCCAGGCCATCGAGGTGATCGCCATCACCATGAGTGTCTATCTCGCCATCAGCATCAGCATTTCGCTGTTGATGAACTGGTACAACAAGCGCATTGCGCTGATCGAGCGGTGAGGATACGCACGTGAATGCACATGTTTTCAAACCCGACATGCCGCCACCGGTGAAAACCGTCGGCGTGCTCGCATGGATGCGTGCCAACCTGTTTTCCAGCTGGCTCAACACCCTGCTGACCCTGTTCGCCGTGTACCTGATATGGCTGATCGTGCCACCGCTGGTGCAATGGGCGCTGATCGACGCCAACTGGGTCGGCACCACCCGCGCCGACTGCACCAAGGACGGCGCCTGCTGGGTGTTCGTGCAACAGCGCTTTGGCCAGTTCATGTATGGCTACTACCCGGTCGAGCTGCGCTGGCGCGTGGACCTCACCGTGTGGCTGGCCGTGCTCGGCGCTGCACCGCTGTTCATCAAGCGCTTCCCGCGCAAGGCCATCTACGGCCTGGGCTTTCTGGTGCTGTATCCGGTCATTGCCTACACCTTGCTGCACGGCGGCCTGCTGGGCCTGACCAACGTCGCCACCAGCCAGTGGGGCGGGCTGATGCTGACCCTGGTGATTGCCACCGTGGGCATCGTCGGTGCCTTGCCGCTGGGCATTCTGCTGGCCCTCGGGCGGCGTTCGCGGATGCCGGCGGTGAAGGTGGTCTGCGTCACGTTCATCGAGTTCTGGCGGGGCGTGCCGCTGATCACCGTGCTGTTCATGTCGTCGGTGATGCTGCCGTTGTTCCTGCCTGAAGGCATGAGCTTCGACAAGCTGCTGCGGGCGATGATCGGGGTGATCCTGTTCCAGTCGGCGTACGTCGCCGAGGTGGTGCGCGGTGGCTTGCAGGCCATTCCCAAGGGCCAGTACGAAGCTGCCGCCGCCATGGGCCTGGGCTACTGGCGCGCCATGGGCCTGGTGATTCTGCCGCAAGCGCTCAAGCTGGTGATCCCCGGCATCGTCAACACCTTCATCGCCCTGTTCAAGGACACCAGCCTGGTGATCATCATCGGCCTTTTCGACCTGCTCAACAGCGTCAAGCAAGCTGCTGCCGATCCGGCCTGGCTGGGCATGGCCACCGAGGGCTATGTGTTCGCCGCCCTGGTGTTCTGGATTTTCTGTTTCGGTATGTCCCGCTACTCCATGCACCTGGAGCGCAAGCTGGACACTGGCCACAAGCGTTAGGAGTTTCGAAATGAGTGAAGCGATCAAGCAGCCTGCCGGCCCCGAAGGCATCATCCAGATGCAGGGCGTGAACAAGTGGTACGGCCAGTTCCATGTGCTCAAGGACATCAACCTGAACGTGCGCCAGGGCGAGCGTATCGTGCTGTGCGGCCCGTCCGGCTCGGGCAAGTCGACCACCATCCGTTGCCTCAACCGCCTGGAAGAACACCAACAGGGCCGCATCGTGGTCGATGGCGTGGAGCTGACCAACGACCTCAAGCAGATCGAGGCGATCCGCCGCGAGGTGGGCATGGTGTTCCAGCACTTCAACCTGTTCCCACACCTGAGCATTCTGGAAAACTGCACCCTGGCGCCGATGTGGGTGCGCAAGATGCCGCGGCGCAAGGCCGAGGAAATCGCCATGCACTATCTGGAGCGGGTGCGTATTCCGGAGCAGGCGCACAAGTTTCCGGGGCAGTTGTCCGGTGGCCAGCAGCAGCGCGTGGCGATTGCCCGGGCGCTGTGCATGAAGCCGAAGATCATGCTGTTCGACGAGCCGACGTCGGCGCTGGACCCGGAAATGGTCAAGGAAGTGCTCGACACCATGGTCGGCCTGGCGGAGGACGGCATGACCATGCTCTGTGTGACCCACGAAATGGGCTTTGCCCGCACCGTGGCGAACCGGGTGATCTTCATGGACAAAGGGGAGATCGTCGAGCAGGCGGCGCCGGATGACTTCTTCGACCGACCGCGCAGTGACCGGACCAAGCTGTTCCTCAGCCAGATCCTGCACTGATGCAACCTGGGCCGCTTTGCGGCCCTTCGCGGGCAAGCCCGCTCCCACAGGTACGGCACCGACTTTGAGTCCAGTGCAGTACCTGTGGGAGCGGGCTTGCCCGCGAAGGGCTGCAAAGCAGCCCCAATTTGCCCTTACTTCTCTTCCGAGTTGGTGGCCGGTGCAGGAGGCGGGCGCAGCCCCACCTCGGCAATCAGCTTCAACTGCTGACCATTGCGCATCACCTCGATGGTGATCTTGTCGGTCGGCTTGATCCGCGCGACCTGGTTCATCGACTTGCGCCCGTCGCCGGCGGGTTCACCGTTGATGCTCAGGATCACGTCACCCAGCTGCAACCCGGCCTTCTGTGCCGGGCCGTCGCGGAAGATGCCGGCCACCACGATGCCAGGGCGGCCCTGCATGCCGAACGATTCGGCCAGTTCCTGGCTCAACGGCTGCACCTCGATGCCCAGCCAGCCACGGATCACCTGGCCGTGTTCGACGATCGATTTCATCACTTCAAGCGCCAGCTTGATCGGGATGGCGAAGCCGATGCCCTGGGAGCCGCCGGACTTGGAGAAGATTGCCGTGTTGATACCGACCAGGTTGCCATTGGCGTCGACCAGCGCACCACCGGAGTTGCCCGGGTTGATCGCCGCGTCGGTCTGAATGAAGTCTTCGTAGTTGTTCAGGCCCAGCTGGTTGCGGCCGGTGGCGCTGATGATGCCCATGGTCACGGTCTGGCCAACGCCGAATGGGTTGCCGATGGCCAGCACCACATCACCGATGTGGATGTTGTCGGAGCGGCCAATGGTGATGGCTGGCAGGTTCTTCAGGTCGATCTTCAATACCGCCAGGTCGGTTTCCGGGTCGCTACCGATCACCCGTGCCAGGGTTTCGCGGCCGTCCTTCAGGGCCACGACGATCTGGTCGGCGCCGCTGGTGACGTGGTTGTTGGTCAGCAGGTAGCCCTCGGGGCTCATGATCACCGCCGAACCCAGGCTCGACTCCCAGCGGCGCTGCTTGGGCAGGTTGTCACCGAAGAAGCGGCGGAACTGCGGGTCCTCGAACAGCGGGTGAGCGGTCTTGTTCACCACCTTGGTGGTGTACAGGTTGACCACTGCCGGGGCGGCGAGGGTCACGGCGTCAGCGTAGGACACCGGGCCCTGCATGATCCGCGTGGTTTGCGGGGCTTGCTGCAGGTTGACGTCCTGGCTGGGCAGGCCGACCCACTCTGGGTAGCGCTGGATGATCAGTACGGCGATCAGAATGCCGGTGAGCAGGGGCCAGCCAAAGTAACGCAAAGCCTTGAACATGAACGAGTCCTGGAAAGAGCGGGGGGCCGTCGGCCGCGCAGTGGGGCATGAGCGCGCGCGATCATACACCGGTTCCCCCGATGCCGGCGACGGCCCATAATGGCCGGCATTATACGGGCGTTCTCCAGGCGTTGCGCCCGGGAAAAGCGCAGATTTCGAGGAGATTTTCATGGCCGTCGCACTCAACACCCTCGTCGAGGAAGCCGAACGCTACCTGGGCAGCGCGAAGATCCAGGATTATTGCCCCAACGGCCTGCAGGTCGAGGGGCGGCCGCAGGTCATCCGCATCGTCAGCGGCGTCACTGCCAGCCAGGCGCTGCTGGATGCTGCGGTCGAGGCCGAGGCCGACCTGATCCTGGTGCACCACGGTTACTTCTGGAAGGGCGAGAACCCGTGCGTTACCGGGATCCGTCAGCGCCGCCTGAAGACATTGCTGAAGCACGACATCAGCCTGCTGGCGTTTCATCTGCCGTTGGATGTGCACCCCGAGGTTGGCAACAACGTGCAGCTGGCGCGGCAACTGGATATCACCGTCGAAGGCCCGCTGGATCCGGCAAACCCCAAGGTGGTCGGGCTGGTCGGCTCGCTGAGCGAACCGGTGACCGCGCGCGATTTTGCCCGCCGGGTGCAGGAAGTGCTCGGGCGCGAGCCGTTGCTGGTGGAAGGCGACCAGATGATTCGTCGGGTCGGCTGGTGCACCGGGGGCGGGCAGGGCTATATCGATACCGCGATCGCTGCCGGAGTGGACCTGTATCTCACCGGCGAGGCGTCGGAGCAGACCTATCACAGCGCCCGGGAGAACGGGGTGAGCTTCATCGCCGCCGGGCACCATGCAACCGAGCGGTACGGCGTGCAGGCGCTGGGCGATTACCTGGCGCGGCGGTTTGCCCTGGAGCATCTGTTCGTCGACTGCCCAAATCCGATCTGATATCGGCGTCGCCTGCTTCGCGGGTAAACCCGCTCCCACAGGGATAGCGCCAGTCTTCATGAGTTGAGCAATTCAGCTGCTCCCACAGGGATAGGGCCAGGCCTGAGGCTGTGCATCACCTGTGGGAGCGGGTTTACCCGCGAAAGCGCCAGGCCGGCCAGCCCCAAACCCTCAGTCATATCGTTAGACTTTTTCGATCTAGCCCGCCTCCTAAATAGAAGCAGCCGCTGTGATAAAGTGGCTCGCTCGAACACGGCCCGCTGGCCGTCCATAAGATCGTTTTTCGTGTTTTTTCGTGAGTAGCCATGGTCGACAAACTGACGCACTTGAAACAGCTGGAGGCGGAAAGCATCCACATCATCCGCGAGGTGGCCGCCGAGTTCGATAACCCGGTGATGCTGTACTCGATCGGCAAGGATTCCGCCGTGATGCTGCACCTGGCGCGCAAGGCCTTCTTCCCGGGCAAGCTGCCGTTCCCGGTGATGCACGTCGACACCCAGTGGAAATTCCAGGAGATGTACAGCTTCCGCGACAAGATGGTCGAGGAAATGGGCCTGGAGCTGATCACCCACGTCAACCCCGAGGGTGTGGCGCAGGGCATCAACCCATTCACCCATGGCAGCTCCAAGCACACCGACATCATGAAGACCCAGGGCCTCAAGCAGGCGCTGGACAAGCATGGTTTCGATGCCGCCTTCGGTGGCGCGCGCCGTGACGAAGAGAAGTCGCGGGCCAAGGAGCGTGTCTACTCGTTCCGTGACAGCAAGCACCGCTGGGACCCGAAGAACCAGCGCCCAGAGCTGTGGAACGTCTACAACGGCAAGGTCAACAAGGGCGAGTCGATCCGCGTCTTCCCGCTGTCGAACTGGACCGAGCTGGACATCTGGCAGTACATCTACCTCGAAGGCATCCCAATCGTGCCGCTGTACTTCGCCGCCGAGCGTGAAGTCATCGAGAAGAACGGCACCCTGATCATGATCGACGACGAGCGCATCCTCGAGCACCTCTCCGAGGAAGAGAAGGCGCGCATCGTCAAGAAGAAGGTGCGTTTCCGTACCCTCGGCTGCTACCCGCTGACGGGCGCTGTCGAGTCGGAAGCCGAGACCCTGACGGACATCATTCAGGAAATGCTCCTGACCCGTACGTCCGAACGCCAGGGCCGTGTCATCGACCACGATGGCGCCGGTTCCATGGAAGACAAGAAACGCCAAGGCTACTTCTAATTTCAGGGTTACTCCATGTCGCACCAATCTGATCTGATCAGCGAGGACATCCTCGCCTACCTGGCCCAGCACGAGCGCAAGGAACTGCTGCGCTTCCTGACCTGCGGCAACGTCGACGATGGCAAGAGCACCCTGATCGGGCGCCTGCTGCACGACTCCAAGATGATCTACGAGGACCACCTCGAGGCCATCACCCGTGATTCGAAGAAAGTCGGCACCACCGGCGAAGAAGTCGACCTGGCGCTGCTGGTCGACGGCCTGCAGGCCGAGCGTGAGCAGGGCATCACCATCGATGTCGCCTACCGCTACTTCTCCACCGCCAAGCGCAAGTTCATCATCGCCGACACCCCGGGCCACGAGCAGTACACCCGCAACATGGCCACCGGTGCGTCGACCTGTGACCTGGCGATCATCCTGGTCGATGCCCGCTACGGCGTGCAGACCCAGACCCGCCGCCACAGCTACATCGCATCCTTGCTGGGCATCAAGCACATCGTGGTTGCGGTCAACAAGATGGACCTCAAGGGCTTCGATGAAGAAATCTTCGAGTCCATCAAGGCCGACTACCTGAAGTTCGCCGACGCCATCAACCTGACCCCGAGCAGCCTGCACTTCGTGCCGATGTCGGCGCTCAAGGGCGACAACGTGGTCAACCACAGCGATCGCTCGCCGTGGTACGCCGGCCCGACGCTGATGGAAATCCTCGAAACCGTCGAAGTGTCGGCAGACCGCAACTTCACCGACCTGCGTTTCCCGGTGCAGTACGTCAACCGCCCGAACCTGAACTTCCGCGGCTTCGCCGGCACCCTCGCCAGTGGCGTGGTGCACAAGGGCGACGAAATCGTCGTGCTGCCTTCGGGCAAGAGCAGCCGGGTCAAGTCCATCGTCACCTACGAAGGTGAACTGGAAAGCGCCGGCCCAGGCCAGGCCGTGACCCTGACCATGGAAGACGAGATCGATATCTCCCGTGGCGACTTGCTGGTGCACGCCGATAACGTGCCACCGGTGACCGACCAGTTCGACGCCATGCTGGTGTGGATGGCCGAAGAGCCGATGCTCCCAGGCAAGAAATACGACATCAAGCGCGCCACCAGCTATGTGCCGGGCTCGATTGCCAGCATCACCCACAAGGTCGATGTGAATACGTTGGAGCAGGGTGCTGCCAGCGCTCTGCAGCTGAACGAGATCGGCCGCGTCAAGGTAGCCCTGGACGCCTCGATCGCCCTGGACGGTTACGACAGCAACCGCACCACTGGCGCGTTCATCGTCATCGACCGCCTGACCAACGGCACCGTCGGCGCCGGCATGATCATCGCGCCGCCAGTTCTGCCGCACGGCAGCACCGGCCAGCATGGCAAGCAGGCTCACGTGGCTACCGAAGAGCGCGCCCTGCGCTTCGGCCAGCAACCGGCCACCGTGCTGTTCAGCGGCCTGTCCGGGGCTGGCAAGAGCACTCTGGCCTATGCCGTCGAGCGCAAGCTGTTCGACATGGGCCGTGCGGTGTACGTGCTCGATGGCCAGAACCTGCGCCATGATCTGAACAAGGGCCTGCCACAGGACCGCGCCGGCCGCACCGAGAACTGGCGTCGCGCCGCCCACGTGGCGCGCCAGTTCAACGAAGCCGGCCTGCTGACCCTGGCTGCGTTCGTTGCCCCGGATGCCGAAGGCCGCGAACAGGCCAAGGCGCTGATCGGCAAGGACCGCCTGGTGACCGTTTACGTTCAGGCCTCGCCGCTGGCGTGCCGCGAGCGTGATCCGCAAGGCCTGTACGCTGCGGGTGGCGACAACATCCCGGGCGAAAGCTTCCCGTTCGATGTGCCGCTGGATGCGGACCTGGTGATTGATACCCAGAGCACCAGTGTTGAAGAAGGCGTGAAGCAGGTGCTGGATGTGCTGCGTCAGCGTGGCGCTATCTAAACGCAGGTGCTGAATGAAAAACCCCGCTTCGGCGGGGTTTTTTGTTTTTTGGGGTTTCTATGATTGCTTTATATTTTGACAACTTGACAAGTTGACAGATTTTTCTCGGGGCTCTAGCCTATGGGCACACGGGCAACCCAGGCTCTGAGGAGGTTTCATGAGTGTGGTCTCCCACGATGCGATTCATCCCGCGCTCGCAAGCATCGAGGCCGCCAAGGCTGCATTGCGGGAGCGCTTCGAGGAGCATCTTGCTCGAGCGTCGGCGGCGGTAGTGCTGAAAGCCGTGGCGCTTGCAGACGAGAAGGCTTTTGCTGCGCTCGCCAAGGTCGAGGTTGAGGCGAAGCGTAGTATTGCAACGCGCAACCAGGAGGCGGTGGCCAGGATGAAGGCGCGCGCCTTTGAACGGGTAGACACTCGCTGTGAGCTGCTCGACGCTAAAGCAGCGTGCGAAATTCTGGGCATTACCAAACAAGCACTAAGTCAGAAGACCAAGGCGGGGAAGCTCCTGGCCTACACCAATACCGGCAATCGCAGAAAGTTCTACCCGTCGTTTCAGTTTGTCGAAAACAAGCCAAGGTCGATCATTGAGGCATTGATTACATCGCTTGATGTTGATCCTGCTGATACGGAAGCAATGAACACGCTCGTTCAGCACCTGGTCGGCAGAATGGATTACTCCGACCCAGGCGAGCCGAGCAACGAAGTGCCCCGGTTTGAAGTACTGGATGATTCAGCTGCTCTGGAAATTATCAAGCGTGACTACCGGAATGCGTTCATGGCGGGACAGTGAAGGCGGGCCTCGTGAGAGGTCCGCTTTTTTGTGCTCACTCCAGCACTACACCCAGACTCTCCAGGAATTCCACAGCCGTCTCCCCATTCGGTAACAGTGCTTCCATACACAGTTGGTGGCTGATCGCCTCGACTTGGCGCCTACGGCCCTCGAACAGCACCAGGTTGCACCCGTCCATGGACCCGGTCACGGTGTAAACCGCTGACTGATAGAGCAGGCCATCGACCTCACCGACATTCATGCATGCTTGGCTGATTTTTTGGGTGAGTGCATATCCCTCTCGTCCCTGTCCCTTGGCCTGCACGATATCGCGCACTTTGTGGTGGGTGGCTCTATTCGCCAATGCGGCCACGTCAACCACGTTCAATACACGCGCCGCCTTGAGTCGATGCAGTGATGTTTGCTCTAGTCGCCAGAGACTCACTGACTGGTCATCAACACCCTGGCCAGGCTGGAAGGACTCGGCCACGGCAACCTCCTCGGTGAGACCGAGGTAATAGACGCCGATCTGTTTGGCGGGATCGGCATAGCGGGTGTCGGAGTCTGCACAATAGTTGACGGGGTTGGCATCTTATAAGGAAGGCTGGACGCGGTGCAGCGCTGTACCCACTGGTATGTGGCGTATCAGCTCCGGATAACGCCTCAGTGTCTCTAGCACTTGCCTGGCAATGGTATTTTCGGGCTGTTTCGCCATACCACTCATGAAAAGCCTCCGAGCAACTGCCGTGGTGTTTGCAGGTGCCGCCAAATGAACGGCAGGAGCTACTTAGCCTTTCTTGTCCTAGATGGACTTGAAGTGCCGGTCATAGTCACTTGGGTGTTCACATCCTTGCTTGTAAGGATCCATATCGCAGGCGAATTTCTGGTTCTGCCGATCAGACAAAAGAAGGATTCTGCCATTGGCGCAACCGGATAGAAGCAGCATCAGCATCCATACACATTTGTTCATTGCATGTCTTTGAACAGGGAAAGTTCCTTTGATTTTCGCCAAGCAATGATCCGTGCGATCACCCCTTCGGCGCAGCCCTCGAGGTCGTTTGCCGGGTAGTAGAGGAGGTCAGAGCCATCCGGGTGTCCGGCCATCTCGATAAAGTGTTCGAGCAAGCGATCCTGCCAAGCCGAGGTACCGGAAGCCTGTAGCAATTCCTCAACCACAGTCCTGAATTCGGCGCACGTGTAATCTGTAAGGGAGAGTTTTTGACTAATCACCACTTTACCTCCGATGACAGCGCGTACTGCAGGGCACTCATGATCCGCAGGTTCTCGGCGTCGTACATCGCACCGCCAAAGGCGGGTGAGTCGAGGTGGCAGATCTCAAAGTTGCGCACGCCTTTTGCGGTTTCACCGAAAGGCGCGCGGGGTGGCCAGCCTTGCTTGATGCGGTTGAGTTGCGAGGTAACGAATTGTTGGGAGTAGATCGGATCTTCTGCGATTGCCAGCCAGAAAGCCTGAGAGAAATCGTCGAAGTCGTTGAAGGTTTGTTCAGCAAGTTTGTTTGCTATATGCCCGGGGAGTGGGAATGCCATGTCAGCGTTTCTCTCTTGAAGTGATGTCGAGATCATGGCTGTGTTTTTTTGGGATGGAAATATTCACCGTGCTACATTGGATGTAGGTTCATTTTGAAGAGATTGTAGGAGTGTTCTCACTCCAAAGGGAGGTACCCCGCCGGAGCGGGGCTTAGGGCTCAAGGGGCTTTTAATCCGGTTTTTTGGTTGGAGGCGCGCCACTCTTTAATAATTCGTAAAATTTCTTCAGGGGTGTCCAACCCATCGGCTTCAGGCCAATAGATAAGGTCAGATCCGCTGGGGTGCTCAGAGATTTCTTTGAATTTCAAGATGCGCAAATCCAGTTCTTTTTCGCTTACATCATCCGCCGGATCGGTGATGGAGGTAATGAACTCAAGGAATTCAGCCTCGGTGAAGTCGGAAAATATCTTGTTGTCTTTCATTGCGATGTCCCGTAGTGGATTCGGTTATGAGCCTCTGGTGTCACCACTCTTATATTGTCTACGTCGTATACGGCTCCACCTTCCGAAATTGGAATGACATGGTGAAGTATAAAGGTAGCATTACCTTTGTAGTGGTCGATGTCGCGCGCCTTAGGGGCGTAGCCTTTGCTCATGAGCTTATTGTTTGTGGTGTTGAATTGCTTTGAGAGCTCTAGTGTATTGGCGACAATTTTCCAGAATTCACTTCTGAACGCATCAAAGTCTCGAAATTCTCTGCCTCTCAGCAAGTCTGCAATTACAGCGGGAATTGCGGCGCCAGCTTTCCGGGTTTCCTCTGAAAGCCAGACACCTTCGACCATTGATCCTTGACCTGTGACGGTTCCCGGTTCATACCGTGGACTCTTGAAAACCACCAGGATAGGCGGCAATCCCGAGTCGATCGGGAAGGTGATGATCAGCCGTTCCTGATCGAGAAGATCCAGTGCAGGATAGCTTTCCGTTGTGTTGCTTACAGGGTTGAGGCTGCTGCCGGTGTAAACAACCGTGCCCGGCGGAGCGGGTGGCAGGCTAGTGGAGCTACCTTCACCACCTCCGGGCGGGCTGGCGGGTGTCCAGGTCAGGATGCGCTGTGGGTTCTCCAGTGCGAGGCTGTATACCTGCCGTTCAGCATCAAGTGTTGCGGCCCTTACCGGCACTGCCTTACCGCCGGGAACCAGGTACAAGCTGATGTCGTTTGCGTCTTCACTACCGGCAAGTAAATAAGGCACGTCCACGCTGGCTGTTGAAAGGGCGAGGGCGGCCAGGTCAGGTCCGTCTGGTGGAGAAAGGCTGGAAAGAGGAGTGCTGATCAGGTACCGCCTTTCCGAATTACCCAGCGTTGCAGGCCAGGCTGCCGAAAGTATGGCTACAGCCAAGGGGGCCTTTGTGGTAGCCAATCGACCTACCGCTGCGATGATTGCTTCGCGAATAGCAACCGACGCGACATCCGCAGCAAAGGTCGCCAACCCGATCGGAATGACGGTCGTCGCAGAGGCAGCGGAGTGGGTGTCGTTGATGTAACTGATGCGTTGGCGTGCTGCCTCGGCTTGCTGCCGGGCCGCTTCTTCGGCAGCTATCCGTTCAGCTTCTGCTTGCTGACGTGCAGCTTCTTCGCTAGCTATCCGCGCTGCTTCTGCTTGCTGACGTGCAGCCTCTTCGGCAGCTGCATGTTCGGCTGCAATCCTTACCTGCAGTTGTTCCATTTCCATCGCACGCTGGGTGAGGTTCGCCATGGACGCGCTGAATTGCTGCAAATAGCGAATGGACTCTGTGAGCGCCAGTGCCCGGTGATAATCTGCCCAAAGCACGCCGGCCCGGCGGGTGGCCTGTTCGTCGACGAGGTCTTGCAGTGCCTCGGTTTGAGGCTTGGAAAGTGGCGAGACGATGTTCGGGTTGGAGTCACTGAAAGCGGGTATCTCGGTTTGCTTCGCGGTGATCAGCGCATTGGCAGTGTTTACATAGGCCGAAAAGCGCTGGATGAGGGTATCGGTTTCCTGGGTTGGTGTGGATTGAGCCACTTGGTGCTGCAGGAAGCTGGGCAGGCAGTCGAAGCAGATCTGCTGTTCATGAAGAATTTGCCCATACCGCCGTTCGATGGCTTTGGGGAGGTCGACAGCAGGTTGCGCAATTTCTGCCTCGTCGACCTGGCGAGCCATTTCAGGCAGGTCCACCGCCAACGCCTGAAACTTCTGCGCTGCGATGTGCAAGCGGTAGGCGGCATCGACAGAAGCGTTGAAAGTCTCCCAGACTTGTCGGCCCCATACCTCGCCAGAGGTGCCCATCGGGAATGCGCCATCGTCATTCAAACGGGTGGCGAAGGAGTCGTAGCGTTTATAAAAAGGAATGGCACCGTAGAAGCTGATTGCCACGGGTGCGATTTGAAGATACTCGGCGCGCCTTTGTTGCAAGCTCGTAGTGGCCAGTTGTTGGCGTAGCTCCAGATGCTGGACAGGCTGACCCGCAGCTCCCGCGATTGCCTGTTGTTCGATGGCAGCGCGTTCAGCACTGATTTGCGCGGGAAGTTGCTCAAGAGCGGGTGCATATTGTTCGGCGTGGATATTGTTGACGGCAGTAAACTCCTCGCCGAAAACCGTTCGCCAGCCTTTTTCCTGGGCGAAAGGGCTAGGCCCTCCAGTACCTCGAGGCCGCCCTACATCCAGCCCCCAGCCGCCATAGCCGGTCCCAGACAACGGGGGCAACGGGCTGAGAGGCACTCGATCTGGGGCTTGCGCGCGCGTCAAGACGCCCTCATTCAGATTCAGCGCACCGCGGGAATCACGGAAGGGTTCACCAAATTTGACGGTTTCATTTTGAGCCATGTAGACATCCTCCTGGTCGCTACATGGCAAGCGTGCTTCAGGCAGTGTTTCTCGTATGTCAGGCGCTGCTCGTCAATCAGTAGGAGGATTCCTACTGACTGGAAAGATCTGTTTTAGATGTGTTTTTCAGCAACAGGAATAACGCGTTTTTCCTTAACCGCCTTGTAGGAAAAACTCGAATAGATCTCTTTCACCCCCGGCAACCGCTGCAGCACTTCCCGAGTAAACTCCCCGAACGACTCCAGATCCCTCGCCAGAATCTCCAGCAAAAAGTCATACCGTCCGGATATGTTGTGGCAGGACACTATTTCGGGAATCTCCATCAGCCTTTGCTCGAACGCCAAAGCCATGTCCTTGGTATGCGAATCCATCATGATGCTGACAAACGCCGTCACCCCAAACCCCAGCGATTTGGGCGAAAGAATGGCCTGATAACCGGTGATGTAGCCGTTGTCCTCCAACAACTTGACCCGTCGCCAACAAGGCGAGGTGGTCAGCGCGACCTGGTCGGCCAGTTCAGAGACGGTGAGGCGGGCGTTATCCTGCAAGGCCGCGAGCAGGGCGCGGTCGGTGCGGTCGAGGCTTGAAGGCATGTTTTGCCCTCCTGGTGTTGTATTTATTGTTTTCTTTCCAAAACATGCACAGATACGTGGGTAATTTTGGAAAAATTCAGGCAGCTCGGTGGCATAAGCTTATAGCAAACCACCAGAGGCTGTTGCCATGCGCGACTCCCATAACAACATCGGTTTTTCCACCCGCGCCATCCACTATGGCTACGACCCGCTTTCCCACGGCGGTGCCTTGGTGCCGCCGGTTTATCAGACTGCAACCTATGCTTTCCCCAGCGTCGAATACGGCGCAGCATGCTTTGCCGGGGAGGAGGGCGGCCACTTCTACAGCCGCATCTCCAACCCGACCCTGGCCTTGCTGGAGCAGCGCATGGCGTCGCTGGAAGGGGGCGAGGCAGGCCTGGCGCTGGCCTCGGGCATGGGCGCGATCACATCGACCTTGTGGACCCTGCTGCGCCCCGGTGACGAACTGATCGTGGGGCGCACGGTGTATGGCTGCACCTTTGCCTTCATGCACCATGGCATCGGCGAGTTCGGGGTGAAAATCCGCCATGTCGACCTCAACGACACCAGCGCGCTGAAAGCAGCGATCACCCACAAGACTCGGATGATCTACTTCGAAACCCCGGCCAATCCGAACATGCAACTGGTCGATATCGCGGCGGTGGCCGAAGCGGCGCGGGGGCATGACCTGCATATCGTGGTCGACAATACCTATTGCACGCCGTATCTGCAGCGGCCTCTGGAGTTGGGCGCCGACCTGGTGGTGCATTCGGCGACCAAGTACCTCAGTGGCCACGGTGATATCACGGCTGGCCTGGTGATCGGGCGCAAGGCGCTGGTGGACCGGATTCGCCTTGAAGGCCTCAAGGACATGACTGGCGCGGTACTGTCGCCGCACGATGCCTCACTTTTGATGCGTGGCATCAAGACCCTCGCGTTGCGCATGGACCGTCACTGCGCGAATGCCCTGCAAGTTGCTGAATTCCTTGCGTGTCAGCCGCAGGTGGAGCTGATCCAGTATCCGGGGCTGCCCTCGTTCGCTCAATACGAACTGGCGCAGCGGCAGATGCGCTTGCCGGGCGGCATGATCGCTTTCGAGCTCAAGGGCGGTATCGAAGCCGGGCGGCGCTTCATGAATGCGCTGCAACTGTTTGCCCGGGCGGTGAGCCTGGGCGATGCCGAGTCGCTGGCGCAGCACCCTGCGAGCATGACCCATTCCAGCTATACGCCCGAAGAGCGGGCGCATCACGGGATTTCCGAGGGCCTGGTGCGGTTGTCGGTGGGGCTGGAAGATGTCGAGGATCTGCTGGCGGATGTCGAGCAGGCTTTGAAGGCTTGCAGCTAGATTGCTTGCTCGGGCCTCTTCGCGGGTTTACCCACGAAGAGGCCAGTGAATCCAGCCCAAGAAAAAGGCCTCATGCGAGGCCTTGTTCGTTTAAGCGGTTCAGCGCTTGAGCCCGTAGCTCTCGTCGAGCATGCCCGGCGAGTTCGGCGACTTCGGTGCATAGTCGCGCGGCACTTCGGCGGTGTCCTTCGGCGGGGTCAGGCGGTCACGCGGACCCTGGGTACCCTCGGAGTGCAGGGCGGCGAGCAGACGCTGGCGGGTCAGCTCGTCGAGTGCCAGGTGGTTGGCGCCGTCGGCCAGGTGATCTTGCACGTCCTGGTAGCTCTGGGTCAGCTTCTTGACCAGTACCGCGGTGCTGTTGAAGTGGGTAACCACCTGGTTCTGGTAGCTGTCGAAACGCTGCTGGATATCGTCCAGCTGACGTTGGGTGCTGCTTGGCGCCGCATTGGGCAACAGGCGGGCCACGATGAAACCGACCGCCACACCGATGACCAGGGCCAGGGTTGGCAACAACCAAACAAGGAGCGAGAGTTCCACGAGTCCTTCCTCTATAAACGGCTTTGCTTTACGTTAACGGCTCAGACCTGCGCTGTATACCGCGAGCGATCGCAAATCAGAACAGAATTCCTCACCTAGACGAAACGACCCCCCTTGAGGTCACGGAGTAGTGCCTTGCTTGTTCGCGAAACCCCCTTGTTCATCGATGGCCCGATCGGCCAGCTGGAAGCCTTGTACCTGGATGTGGCCGATGCCCGCGGTGCGGTGCTGATCTGCCACCCCAACCCGGTCCAGGGCGGCACCATGCTCAACAAGGTGGTTTCGACCCTGCAGCGCACCGCCCGCGACGCCGGCTATGTGACCTTGCGCTTCAACTACCGCGGTGTCGGCCAAAGTGCCGGCAGCCATGACATGGGTGCTGGCGAGGTGGCCGATGCCGAGGCCGCCGCAGCGTGGTTGCGCGCGAAGCACCCCGAGCTGCCGCTGGTGCTGATGGGCTTCTCGTTCGGCGGCTTTGTCGCCACCAGCCTGGCCGGGCGCCTTGAAGCGCAAGGTGTGGCGCTGCAACAGCTGTTCATGATCGCCCCGGCGGTGATGCGCCTGACCGCCGACTTCCCGTTGCCACAGCGCTGCCCGATCGCCGTCGTGCAGCCGGACGCCGACGAAGTCGTCGATCCGCAACTGGTTTACGAATGGTCCGACGCACTGGGGCGCCCCCATGAGCTGCTGAAAGTGGCAGAATGCGGACACTTCTTCCATGGCAAGCTGACCGATCTGAAGGATCTGCTGCTGCCGCGCCTTTCGAACTGAGCCAAGCCTGAATAAGCGAACACCCATGACCACGCGCATCCTCACCGGTATCACCACCACCGGCACCCCGCACCTGGGCAACTACGCCGGCGCCATCCGCCCGGCGATCGTCGCCAGCCAGCAGCCCGGTGTCGACTCGTTCTACTTCCTGGCCGACTACCACGCCCTGATCAAGTGCGACGACCCGCTGCGCATCCAGCGTTCGCGCCTGGAAATCGCCGCCACCTGGCTGGCCGGTGGCCTGGACCCGGCGAAGGTAACCTTCTACCGCCAGTCCGACATCCCCGAGATCCCGGAACTGACCTGGCTGCTGACTTGCGTCGCGGCCAAGGGCCTGCTCAACCGCGCCCACGCCTACAAGGCCTCGGTGGACAAGAACCTGGAAACCGGCGAAGACCCGGACGCCGGCGTGACCATGGGTCTGTACAGCTACCCCGTGCTGATGGCCGCAGACATCCTGATGTTCAATGCCAACAAGGTGCCGGTCGGCCGTGACCAGATCCAGCACGTGGAAATGGCCCGTGACATCGGCCAGCGCTTCAACCACCTGTTCGGCCAGGGCAACGACTTCTTCGCCCTGCCGGAAGCGGTGATCGAGGAGAGCGTGGCGACCCTGCCGGGCCTGGACGGGCGCAAGATGTCGAAAAGCTACGACAACACCATCCCGTTGTTCACCAGCGCCAAGGACATGAAAGACGCCATCTCGCGCATCGTCACCGACTCGCGTGCGCCTGGCGAAGCCAAGGACCCGGACAATTCGCACCTGTTCACCCTGTTCCAGGCCTTCTCGACGCCAGCGCAGTGCGCAGCGTTCCGCGAAGAGCTGCTGCAGGGCCTGGGCTGGGGCGAGGCCAAGCAGCGCCTGTTCCAGCTGCTCGACGGCCAATTGGCCGAGAAGCGCGAGCACTATCACCAGCTGATCTCGCGCCCGGCAGACCTGGAGGACATCCTCCTTGCCGGCGCCGCCAAGGCCCGCAAGATCGCCACCCCGTTCCTCGAGCAGCTGCGTGAGGCCGTTGGCCTGCGTTCGTTCCGCAGCAGCGTGCAGGCCACCACCGAAGTGAAGAAGAAAGCCGCCAAGAGCGCGCGCTTTGTCAGCTTCCGTGACGAAGATGGCAGCTTCCGCTTTCGCCTGCTGGCCGCCGATGGCGAGCAATTGCTGCTGTCGCGCAGCTTCGCCGACGGCAAGAGCGCCGGTGCCGTGAGCAAGCAGCTGCAGCAGGGCGGCGAAGCCGACGTGCGTGTCGAAGGCCTGGGCTTCAGCCTGTGGCTCAACGGCGAGCAGGTTGCCGACGGGCCGCAGTTCGACAGCGCCGAAGCCCGTGATTCGGCTGTCGAAAGCCTTCGTGTAGCGCTTCAGCCGTTGTAGGAGCGGATTTATCCGCGAACACCGGCATAGCCGGTGCCAGGCACCGCGTTGTCTGCTTCGCGGGTAAATCGGGGCGCCGAACCGCCGCTCCCACAGGAATGCGAACCGCCTGAGGCATTTCGCCGCAAGTCTGATTGCCATTAAGCGGGCCTGTCGCTACAGTGACGGCCCGTTTTTTGTTGCCTCGCTAACGAAATCATGACGCCCCTAGAACGATATCAAGCAGATCTGAAACGTCCCGACTTCTTCCATGACGCGGCGCAGGAAACTGCGGTACGTCACCTGCAGCGTCTATACGACGACCTGGTGCACGCGCAGAACAAAAAGCCGGGCGTGTTCGGCAAGCTGTTCGGCAAGAAGGAGCAGACGCCGGTCAAAGGCCTGTACTTCTGGGGTGGAGTAGGGCGCGGCAAGACCTATCTGGTCGACACCTTCTACGAAGCGCTGCCGTTCAAGCAGAAGATGCGCACGCACTTCCACCGCTTCATGAAGCGCGTCCACGAGGAAATGAAAACCCTCAAGGGCGAAAAGAACCCGCTGACCATCATTGCCAAGCGCTTCAGCGACGAAGCCAAGGTGATCTGCTTCGACGAATTCTTCGTTTCCGACATCACCGATGCCATGATCCTTGGCACTTTGATGGAAGAGCTGTTCAAGAACGGTGTCTCGCTGGTGGCGACCTCCAACATCGTCCCTGACGGCCTGTACAAGGACGGCCTGCAGCGCGCGCGCTTCCTGCCGGCCATCGCCATGATCAAGCAGTACACCGACGTGGTGAACGTCGACAGCGGCGTCGACTACCGTTTGCGTCACCTGGAGCAGGCCGAACTGTTCCACTTCCCGCTCAACGATGCGGCGCACCAGAGCATGCGCGCCAGCTTCAAGGCGCTGACGCCCGAGTGCACCCAGGCCGTCGAGAACGACGTGCTGATGATCGAAAACCGCCCGATCAACGCCTTGCGCACCTGCGACGACGTCGCCTGGTTCGACTTCCGTGCCCTGTGTGACGGGCCGCGCAGCCAGAACGACTACATCGAGCTGGGCAAGATCTTCCATGCCGTGTTGCTGAGCAACGTGGAGCAGATGGGCGTCACTACCGATGACATCGCTCGCCGCTTCATCAACATGGTGGACGAGTTCTACGACCGTAACGTCAAGCTGATCATCTCGGCCGAGGTGGAGCTGAAAGACCTCTACACCGGCGGGCGCCTGAGCTTCGAGTTCCAGCGCACCCTGAGCCGCTTGCTGGAAATGCAGTCGCACGAATTCCTCTCGCGCGCACACAAGCCGTAAGATCCTGGGGCCGCTTTGCGGCCCTTTCCGACCGGTCCGGCGCCCCGGCAAGGCCGCTCCTACAGGCGAACGCGAAGCGGCCTTGCCGGGGCGCCGGACCGGTCGGAAAGGGCTGCAAAGCAGCCCCATTGGCCTCAGGCCTCTTGCATGAACTGCTGGCGATACTGGTTCGGCGACAACTCAGTATGCTGGCGGAACAACCGTGCGAAGAAACTCGCATCGTCGTAACCGACCTCATAACTGATGGTCTTGATGCTTTTGCGTGTGCTCGACAGCAGCCCCTTGGCCGTCTCGATGCGTAACCGCTGCAGGTAGTGCAACGGCTTGTCACCGGTCGCCCCCTGGAAACGCCGCATGAAGTTGCGGATGCTCATGCCATGGTTGCGGGCAACATCCTCGAAGCGGAACTTGTCGGCGAAGTGTTCTTCCAGCCAGTGCTGGATCTGCAGGATGATCAGGTCCTGGTGCAGTTTCTGGCCGCCAAAACCCATACGCCCAGGCGTGTAGTTGCGCTGCACTTCGTAGAGGATGTCGCGGGCCACGGCACGCGCCACATTTGCGCCGCAGAAGCGCTCGATCAGGTAGATGTACAGGTCGCAGGCTGATGTGGTGCCGCCGGCGCAGTACAGGTTGTCGGCGTCGGTCAGGTGCTTGTCCTGGTTCAGGCGGATCTTCGGGAAGCGCTCGGCGAAGCTGTTGAAGAAACGCCAGTAGGTGGTTGCCTCCTTGCCGTCTAGCAGGCCGGATTCAGCCAGCCAGAACACCCCGCTGGCTTCGGCACACAGTACGGCGCCACGGGCGTGCTGTTCGCGCAGCCATGGCAGCACCTGTGGATAACGTTGCAGGAGGTTGTCGAAATCGTCCCAGAAGGCCGGGAGGATGATCACGTCGGCATCATCGAGGCCGCCTTCGACCGGCAGCTGCACATTGCTGAAGCTATCCACCGGCTCGCCATCGGGGCTCACCAGGCAAATCTCGAACATGGGCTGCAAGCCCAGGCCCAGCTGCTTGCTGTAGCGCAGGCTGGCCAGATGGAAGAAATCCTTGGCCTGCATCAGGGTCGATGCGAACACCTTGTCAATGGCCAGGATGCTGACGCGCCGCAGCGACGCCGAGGGTTGGGTAAACATCATTGTCATTGTTCTTATAGGGTAGAGTGGTCAATCACCGGCTGGATCGTCTTATTTTTTGGCGATTGTGTCTACCCCGTGTAACTGGCGGGCCGCGAGGCGGCCCCTTGCGGCTCAAGGTGCAGGGTTCGGCTGTTCCTGGTGGATTGCCTCGATCGCCGCCAGCAGTTCGTCGCTGAGGTTCAGCTGCAGGCTGTCGAGGTTGCTCTGCAGTTGCAGCAGGTCGGTCGCGCCGATGATGTTGCTGGTCACGAACGGCTGCCGGGTGACGAACGCCAGGGCCATCTGCGCCGGGTCCAGGCCATGCGCCTGGGCCAGCTGTACATAACGGCTGCAGGCCGACACGGTCTGCGGGTTGGAGTAGCGGGCGAAGCGGCTGAACAGGGTCAGCCGGCCTTTCTCTGGCCGTGCACCGTGCTCGTACTTGCCCGAGAGCATGCCGAATGCCAGCGGCGAATAGGCCAGCAGGCCGCACTGCTCGCGGATTGCCACTTCCGCCAGGCCCACTTCGAAGCTGCGGTTGAGCAGGTTGTAAGGGTTCTGGATCGACACCGCCCGCGGCCAGCCGCGGCTATCGGCCAGGTGCAGGAATTTCATCGTGCCCCATGGCGTTTCGTTGGACAGGCCGATGTGGCGGATCTTGCCGGCACGCACCTGCTCGTCGAGTACTTCGAGGGTTTCTTCCAGTGGGGTGAACAGGTCGTTGGCCAGGTGCTGGTAACCGAGCTTGCCGAAGAAGTTGGTGCTGCGCTCCGGCCAGTGCAGCTGGTAGAGATCGATGCGGTCGGTCTGCAGGCGCTTGAGGCTCTCGTCCAGTGCGGCAACGATGTGCTGGCGGTTGTGCTTGAGCTGGCCGTCGCGGATGTGGCTGATGCCGTTGCCGGGGCCGGCGACCTTGCTCGCCAGCACCCAGTCGTCGCGGTCGTCGTTGGCGCGGAACCAGTTGCCGATGATGCGCTCGGTGGCCGCGTAGGTTTCAGGGCGTGGCGGCACCGGGTACATCTCGGCGGTGTCGATGAAGTTGATGCCGCTGGCCTTGGCCAGGGCAATCTGCTCGAAAGCCTCGTCCTGGGTATTCTGCTCGCCCCAGGTCATGGTGCCCAGGCACAGGGCGCTGACGTCGAGGTCGGTACGGCCGAGCTTGCGGTATTCCATCGGGAAAACACTCCTTGGCAAAGAAGCCCATCAAAGCAGGTTGAAATTTTTCGTGCAATCTGGATAATTCTGCCCCTCTCCGTGTGGCGGAAGTGATGCACCACCACGCAGGAAGAACCCCGTCGAACATTGGCGTGCCCGACCCGAGCCCCCAAAAGCGTCAGCGTTCGGCTGCGCGCTTGCCCTTGGCAAGCTGTGCACTATCCAGTAAGATTCGCCGTCTATTTTTCGCTGGGCGGCCTCTGAGGCTTTAGAGAATGAAAACTTTTACTGCTAAACCGGAAACAGTAAAGCGCGAGTGGTTCGTAGTTGACGCCGCTGGCCAGACCCTGGGTCGTCTGGCTACCGAAATCGCTACCCGTCTGCGTGGCAAGCACAAACCAGAATACACCCCTCACGTTGACACCGGCGACTACATCGTCGTCATCAACGCTGAACAGGTTCGTGTGACTGGTGCCAAGTCTTCCGACAAAATGTACTACTCCCACTCCGGTTTCCCGGGCGGTATCAAGGAAATCAACTTCGAGAAGTTGATCGCCAAGGCCCCTGAGCGTGTTATCGAAACCGCGGTCAAAGGCATGCTGCCTAAGAACCCGCTGGGTCGCGACATGTACCGTAAGCTGAAAGTGTACGCGGGTGCTGCTCACCCACACACTGCTCAGCAGCCTCAAGAACTGAAGATCTAACGGGAAAGTTCATTATGTCGGCGACTCAAAATTACGGCACTGGCCGTCGCAAGACCGCAACCGCTCGCGTTTTCCTGCGTCCGGGTACTGGTAACATTTCCATCAACAACCGTTCTCTGGACGTGTTCTTCGGTCGCGAAACCGCTCGCATGGTTGTTCGCCAGCCGCTCGAGCTGACCGAAACCGTTGAGAAGTTCGACATCTACGTCACCGTTTCCGGTGGTGGTGTCAGCGGTCAGGCCGGTGCGATCCGTCACGGTATCACCCGCGCTCTGATGGAATACGACGAAACCCTGCGTGGCGCTCTGCGTCGTGCTGGCTTCGTCACCCGCGACGCTCGTGAAGTCGAGCGTAAGAAAGTGGGTCTGCGTAAAGCGCGTAAGCGTCCTCAGTACTCCAAGCGTTAATACCGCTTCGGCAGTCGAAAAAAGCCCGGTTCCTTGGAACCGGGCTTTTTTTTGTGCTTGAACTAACCTGTCAGCATGTCGGTGACCACTTGTCGCATAGACGCAGATCAAGCAAAGCGCGGGTTATAGCTCCCTGTGGGGGTAATCACCTTGTCACTGTGTGGATTTGTTTCTTACCATGGCGGCCAATTTTTAGCGCCACAGACACAACCTAAGTACAGGCCAGGTCCAACTGGCCAAGCAAAGCTGATGGGAGAGGACTGAATGAGCAATGACGGCGTCAACGCAGGCCGGCGCCGCTTCCTCGTAGCCGCGACATCCGTGGTCGGGGCAGCGGGGGCAGTGGGGGCTGCGGTACCGTTCGTGGGGTCATGGTTTCCCAGTGCCAAGGCGAAGGCGGCCGGCGCACCGGTGAAGGTCAATATTGCCAAGGTCGAGCCGGGGCAGCAGATGGTTGCCGAGTGGCGTGGCCAGCCGGTATTCATCGTGCGGCGAACGCAGGAGATCCTTGGCAACCTGAAGAAGATCGAAGGTGACCTCTCCGACCCTCAGTCGAAGAGCTCGGTGCAGCCGGCCTATGTCGATCCCGAGGTTCGCTCGATCAAGCCGGAAATCCTCATTCTCGTAGGCCTCTGCACGCACCTGGGCTGCTCGCCGACCTTCCGCCCGGAAGTCGCGCCTGCAGACCTCGGGCCGAAGTGGGTCGGTGGCTATTTCTGCCCTTGCCACGGCTCCCACTACGACCTGGCCGGTCGTGTCTACAAGTCGCAGCCGGCGCCTCTCAACCTGCCAGTGCCGCCGCACTCTTATGAGTCGGACGACATCGTCGTCATCGGCGTCGACCAGGAGAAAGCATGATGAGCAAGTTCATGGACTGGATTGACGCTCGCTTCCCCGCCACCAAGATGTGGGAAGACCATCTGAGCAAGTATTACGCGCCCAAGAACTTCAACTTCCTGTATTTCTTCGGCTCGCTGGCGCTGCTGGTGCTGGTCAACCAGATCGTCACTGGCGTGTGGCTGACCATGAGTTTCACGCCCTCGGCGGAAGAGGCCTTCGCCTCGGTCGAGTACATCATGCGTGACGTCGAGTACGGCTGGATTCTGCGCTATCTGCACTCTACCGGCGCCTCGGCGTTCTTCATCGTGGTCTACCTGCACATGTTCCGCGGCCTGCTCTACGGGTCCTACCAGAAGCCCCGAGAGCTGGTGTGGCTGTTCGGCATGCTGATCTACCTGGCGCTGATGGCCGAAGCCTTCATGGGCTACCTGCTGCCGTGGGGGCAGATGTCGTACTGGGGTGCCCAGGTGATCATCTCGCTGTTCGGTGCCATTCCGGTGATCGGCGGTGACCTGACCCAGTGGATCCGCGGTGACTACCTGATCTCGGGCATCACCCTGAACCGCTTCTTCGCCTTGCATGTGGTAGCGCTGCCGATCGTGATTCTGGGTCTGGTCGTGTTGCACATCCTGGCACTGCACGAAGTGGGCTCTAACAACCCTGATGGCGTGGACATCAAGAAGAAAAAGGACGAAAACGGCATTCCGCTCGACGGCATTCCGTTCCATCCGTACTACACCGTCAAGGACATCGTCGGCGTGGTGGTGTTCCTCTTCGTGTTCTGCGCCGTGGTGTTCTTCTTCCCGGAAATGGGTGGTTACTTCCTGGAAAAACCCAACTTCGAGCAGGCGAACGCGTTCAAGACGCCAGAGCATATCGCCCCTGTGTGGTACTTCACGCCGTTCTACGCGATCCTGCGCGCGGTGCCTGACAAGCTCATGGGTGTAATCGCCATGGGCGCTGCGATCGCTGTGCTGTTCGTGCTGCCTTGGCTCGACCGCAGTCCGGTGCGCTCCATGCGCTACAAAGGCTGGATCAGCAAGGTCTTCCTGCTGGTGTTCTGCATTGCCTTCGTCATCCTCGGCATTCTCGGTGTGTTGGCACCTACTCCTGGGCGTACCTTGCTGTCGCAGGTGTGCACGGTGCTGTACTTCGCCTACTTCCTGCTGATGCCGTTCTACACAAGGCTCGAGAAGACCAAACCGGTTCCGGAAAGGGTGACTGGCTGATGAAAAAGTTGATTGCAGTATTTTTGCTGGCAGTGATGCCTGCCTTTTCCTTCGCTGCCGAACATGGCCTGGAGCTGGACAAGGTCGATATCGACCTGACCGACAAGGCAGCCATGCAGGACGGTGCACGCACCTTCGCCAACTATTGCATGGGCTGCCATAGCGCCAAGTTCCAGCGTTACGAGCGGGTGGCCGATGACCTTGGCATCCCCCATGAACTGATGCTCGAGAAGCTGGTGTTCACTGGCGCCAAGATCGGCGATCACATGCAGATCGGCATGCAGCCCAGCGATGCCAAGACCTGGTTCGGTGCCGCGCCGCCCGACCTGACCCTGGTCGCCCGGGTGCGGGGTACCGACTGGCTGTACACCTACCTGCGCAGCTTCTATGAGGACAAGTCGCGCCCGTACGGGGTCAACAACAAGGTGTTCCCGAACGTCGGCATGCCTAACGTGCTGGTCGGCCTGCAAGGCAATCAGGTGGTTGGCTGCAAGCAGGTGCAGATGGTGGTCGATGGCAAGAAGCAATTCGACCCATTGACGGGTAGCCCGCTGACCCATGAAGCTTGTGATCAGCTGACCATTACGCCGAATTCCGGTACCCTGAACACCGAGCAGTTCGACGAGAAGGTCAAGAACCTGGTGACCTTCCTGGCCTATTCGGCCAACCCGGTCAAACTGGAAAGCCAGCGCATCGGTACCTACGTGTTGCTGTACCTGGCTTTCTTCTTCGTATTTGCCTACTTGCTCAAGCGCGAATACTGGAAGGACGTGCACTGATCACGCAGTAATTTCTGGTAGTTGAACGCGCCCGCGGGGCCCTGGCAGAGTTGCCAGGGCCCCGCGGGCGCGTTTTCATTTAGAGTTTTACAAGCATTCCTTGCGAGGAGGCGCTACATGGGCGCAACCAACCGGTTAGCCTGCTATTCCGACCCTGCTGACCATTATTCTCATCGGGTGCGCCTCGTGCTCGCCGAGAAGGGTGTCAGCGTGCAGGTCATCGACGTCGACCCCGCGCGGCTGCCACCCAGACTGGCAGAGGTGAACCCTTACGGCAGCGTACCGACCTTGGTCGATCGTGATCTGGCGTTGTATGAATCGACCGTGGTGATGGAATACCTCGAGGAGCGTTACCCGCATCCGCCGCTGATGCCGGTGTACCCGGTGGCGCGAGGCAACAGCCGCCTGCTGATGCACCGCATCCAGCGTGACTGGTGCGCCCTGGCTGATATCATTCTCGACCCGCGCAGCGCTGAGGCCGCCCGCACCGAGGCGCGCAAGGCGCTGCGCGAGAGCCTGACTGGTGTCTCGCCGCTGTTCGGCGAGTTCGCTTGCTTCATGAGCGAGGAGCAAAGCCTGGTCGACTGTTGTCTATTGCCCATACTATGGCGTTTGCCGGTAATGGGTATCGAATTGCCGCGGCAGGCCAAGCCGCTGCTGGATTACATGGAGCGACAGTTCGCCCGCGAGCCTTTCCTGGCGAGCTTGTCCTCCGTTGAACGTGAAATGCGCAAGCTTTAAGGAGCCGTTGATGAACTCCAGTCGCCCCTATCTGGTTCGAGCACTGTACGAGTGGATCGTCGACAACGATTGCACCCCCCATATGCTGGTCAATGCCGAGTTCCCGGCAGTCCAGGTGCCGCAAGGTTTCGCCAGTGATGGCCAGATCGTCTTGAACATCTCGCCGAGTGCTGTGCGTAATCTGCACATGGACAACGACGCCGTGAGCTTCGAGGGTCGCTTCAGTGGTGTTGCCCATTCGTTGTTCGTGCCGGCCGGTGCCATTCTGGGTATCTATGCCCGGGAGAATGGCCAGGGCATGGTCTTCGAGCTTGAGCCGCCGCTGATGGATGGCGATGAGCTGGAAGACGAGGACGTTGAGCCGGATGATGATGGCCCGCCGGAAGGTGGTGGCCAGCCACCGCGTCCAAGCGGGCGACCCAGCCTGAAGGTGGTCAAGTAACAAAAAAGGCGATCCGCATGGATCGCCTTTTTCTTTGCCGCGAAGTTGCGCTTACAGGTCGCTGATGGTGCGGACCTGGTCACGGTTGATGCGGGTGCGCTTGCCGTCGAGTTGCTGGAACTCGTAGAAGCCCGTGTCCTTCTCGAAGTGCGGGGTGTCGACGGCCTGGATTTCGCGGCCATCGTTGAGGGTGATCAGGCTTGGGGTAGAGCAGCCGGCTAGGGTGGCGAAGGCGCCGAGCAGCAGGGCAGGCAGCAGAAGCTTTTTCATGCGGTGTTTCCTGGATATCGGGAAGGTTGGAGCGGATGGTTTGCTGTGCCGGCCCCTGTGGGAGCTGGTAAGCCTGTGAAGGGCTGGCACAGGTCAAGGCTTGATCAGTCGATGTACTCGAACAGCTTGACGATCTTCTGCACGCCAGACACGCCCTGAACCACGGCGGTGGCGGAGTTGGCTTCTTGCTGAGTTACCAGGCCCAGCAGGTACACGATGCCGTTCTCGGTGATCACCTTGATCCGCGAGCTTGGCACGGCATTGTCGGTGAGCATCTGGGTCTTGATCTTGGTCGTCAGCCAGGCGTCATTGTTGCGCGCCAGGATCGAGGAGGGCTGCATCACCTGCAGCTCGTTGTGCACTTTCTTCACTCGCTGGACCTGGCTGGCGGTCTGTTCGGCCAGGCTCTTGAGGTCGGCGCGCGGGGTTTGCCCGGCGAGCAGGACGATACCGTTGTAGCTGCTGACGACAATGTGCGAGCTCTTGTCCAGGTCAGGGCTGGCCTTGGCAATGTTGACCGAGGCCTTGGTCTCGATCAGCGAATCGTCGATCTTGCTGCCGATGGTACGGGTGCCACGATCATCCTCGATCGGCGAGTTGCGGGTCGAGTTCAGTACCGAGCTGCAGCCGGTGACGCTCAGGCACAGGGTCAGGGCCATCAGGCCGAGGCGGATGGGGGTCATTCTTCACTCCCGAACAGTTGGCTGTCGATCAGATCGCACAGGCAGTGGATCGCCAGCAGGTGGACTTCCTGAATACGTGCAGTGACCGTCGACGGTACGCGGATTTCCACGTCTTCGGGCAGCAGCAGCGAAGCCATGCCACCGCCGTCACGTCCGGTCAATGCTACGACAATCATTTCGCGATCATGTGCGGCCTGGATCGCTTGAATTACGTTGGCAGAGTTGCCGCTGGTCGAAATCGCCAACAGTACGTCGCCGGGCTGGCCCAAGGCGCGGATCTGCTTGGAGAAGATTTCGTTGTAGCTGTAATCGTTGGCGATCGAGGTCAGCGTCGAGCTGTCGGTCGTCAAGGCGATGGCCGGAAGGCTCGGGCGCTCACGCTCGAAGCGGTTGAGCAGCTCCGAAGAGAAGTGCTGGGCATCGCCGGCCGAGCCGCCGTTGCCGCAGGCGAGCATCTTGCCCTCGTTGAGCAGCGCATTGACCATGACCAGGCTTGCCTGCTCGATGTGCGGTGCCAGGATGTCCATTGCCTGTTGCTTGGTGTCGATGCTGGCCTGGAACAGCCGGCGAATTCGGGATTGCATGTCCATCTGGTGACCTTAAGTGGGGCGGTGGCCTTTGCTGTGCGCAACAGGGACCAGCCCGCGAAACATAGAGCAAAAAAAACGAAGTGGGTTCAGCATTCGAAGGCGTTTTTCAGCCATTGAAATGGCCGGCCTGCATGGCGGCTGCCCTGCAGGGCGACAACGTCGAAGCGGCAGGGGTGATCGGCCCAGCGGGACTCCTTCTGCAGGAACAGTGTGGCGGCACGCACCAGCCGTTTCTGCTTGCGCCCGTCAATGCTGCCGAGGGCGCCACCGAAGTCCGCGTGCAACCGATAGCGGACTTCGACGAATACTACTGTATCGGCGTCGAGCATGACCAGATCAAGCTCGCCGCCTTTGCATCGCCAATTGCGTGCCAGCAGTTGCAGGCCCTGCCCTTGCAGGTACTCAAGGGCTTGGGTTTCTGCTGCCTGGCCGGCGCTGCTCGGCGATGCCTCGGGCATCAGTGCGAGGTGTCCGGCAGGCGCTTGACCTGGCCGCCAGAGAACTCGGCCCACGGCAGTTGGCGCTCGACGCGCTGGCTGGCGTTGATGCTCAGGCTGCCCGACAGGCCCTGTACGCGGTTGTCCGGCAGTGCCTTGAGCTGGCCCAGGCGAGGCGCCAGGCTGTAGGCGTCGACACCCATGGCGTACAGGCGGCCAAGGCTGCCGGCGGCTTGTGGCCATTGCTGCACTACCTGCTGGCGCAGGCTGTTGCTGGTGTCGAGCAGCCATGGGGTTTCGCAAAAGCGAATGCCGTTCATGTCGTTGTACTGGTTGACGTCACCGCTGGCGCTGTACAGGTTCGAGGTGGCGTAGACCGGTACGTCACCGGCGTACTGGAAGTTCAGGGTCGGTTTGATCTGCTGCGCCTGCTGCGGGGTCGAGGCGAGGAAGATGAAATCGATGTCCTGGCGGCGCGACGGCTGTGCCGCGATGCTGCCGCCCACGGTGCTCTGCAGGCTCTGGGCGCGGCCTTCGCTCTGGCGCAGCTGGAACAGGCTGGCGATCTGCTGGGCAAGGGCGACGGGTTGGGCGATGCGCTCGGCGGCGATGATGGTGCCGCCATTGCCTTCCCAGTCCTGGCGGAAGGCGGCCAGTACACGGTCGCCCCACTCACCGCTTGGCACCAGGGCCACGGCGCGGACCATGCCGTCGGCGCGGGCGCGACGTGCCACTTCGCGGGCCTCGTCCTCGGCAGCGAGGCCGAACTGGAACAGCTGCGGTGGTGCCTTCTGGCCGGCATCGGCGTAGTTCAGGGCAAGGGTGGTGATGGGCAGCTGCGCGTTGGCCGCGAGCTTTTTCACCAGCGGTTTTTCCAGTGGGCCGACCACCAGCTGTACGCCGTCGGCCTGGGCCTGGCGATAGAAGTCGTCGAGCGAGCCGATGCGCGAGCTGTCGTAGACCTGCACGGCGGGTGCTTGCCCGCCAGCCTGCTGGGCTTGGAAGTGGGCAGCCATGAAGCCGTCACGCAGGGCGCGGGCAACGCCGGCCAGAGGGCCTTCCTGAGGCAGCAGCAGGGCAATTTTGGTCAGCGGCTGGCTGGCCAGTTCCTTGAGCTTGGTCAGGGCCAGCGGCAGTTGCTTGGCGGCCGGATGGTCAGGGTGCTGCTTGCGCCAGGCTTCGATGGCGGCCTGCTGCTGCTCCAGGGTGCCGGCGCTTTTCACAGCCAGCGCCAGGCTGGTCCAGCCGGCCAGGATTTCGTTGTTGGCGGGTTGTTGCAGCTGTTCGGCCGGCAGCGAGGCGACCAGGGCCCAGGTTGCGTCATTGTTCGCGCTGGCGGCCTGGCCGCTGAGCAGCGGGCTCAGCAGCACGCGTTGCTGGGCGGCGGCCAGGGCCTGGCCGTCAGCCTCAAGGGCGGCGGCGTGGACGCTGTAGGTGCGCACCTGCTGTTGCTCTGGCAGCTCTGCAATGTGCTGCAGGCTTGGGTGGGACAGGGCGGTCAGGGCGGCCTTGGGCTGGTTGCGGCTCATGGCCAGTTCGGCGCCGAGGGTGGCGGCGAAAATTTGCTGGGCCGGCTTGAGCGTGTCCATCGGCACCTGCTCGAGGATGCGTGCGGCGCGAGGGAAGTCCTTCTGCTTGTAGGCCAGGTCGGCAGCGCTCAGACGCAGCAGGGCGGCGTCTTCGGCGGACTTGCTGGTGGCGGCCTTCTCGAGCAGTTGCTCGATGCTGGCATCCGGGGTGCGTGGCAGTTCGCCCAGGCTGGATGAGGGCGAGCTGGCGCAGGCTGCCAGCAGGGCGGCGAGGCAGAGGGCTGTGAGCAGCCGCAGGCAAGCGATCATGTAAAGGTCCTGTTACTCGATCAAGTTGGCCGGCAATTGTACCCAAGCGGCGGCCGGGGCGCGATCTGCCGTTAGCAGAACCTTCACTATAGGCGCCTCGCCGGGGCCTGCCGATGAAGTTCTTTGCGCCCTGTTGCCGGCGCTCGGGCTACAATGGCGCCTTTGATCCGAAAGGCAGGGTGTGTGCAGTGACTGATGTGGCCGGGACTTCGAAATCCACCATGGGGACGCTTTATGTGGTCGCGACCCCCATCGGCAACCTTGATGACATGAGTGCCCGGGCGCTCAAGGTGCTGGCCGATGTCGCCCTGATCGCCGCCGAGGATACCCGCCATTCGGTTCGTCTGCTGCAGCACTTCGGCATCGATACGCCGCTGGCGGCCTGCCACGAGCACAACGAGCGCGACGAAGGCGGGCGCTTCATCACCAAGTTGCTGGCAGGGGAAGATGTGGCGCTGGTATCCGATGCCGGTACGCCGTTGATTTCCGACCCGGGTTACCACCTGGTACGTCAGGCCCGCGCCGCAGGCGTCAGCGTGGTGCCAGTGCCTGGCGCCTGCGCATTGATTGCCGCGCTATCGGCTGCTGGCTTGCCTTCTGACCGGTTCATCTTCGAAGGTTTCCTGCCGGCCAAGGCTGCCGGTCGTCGGGCGCGCCTGGAGCAAGTCAAGGAAGAGCCGCGCACGCTGATCTTCTACGAGGCGCCGCACCGCATCCTGGAATGCCTGGAAGACATGGAGCTGGTGTTTGGTGGCGAGCGCCCGGCGCTGCTGGCGCGCGAGTTGACCAAGACCTTCGAGACCCTGAAAGGCCTGCCGTTGGCTGAATTGCGCGCGTTCGTCGCCGGCGACAGCAATCAGCAGCGGGGTGAGTGCGTGGTGCTGGTCGGTGGCTGGAGTGCGCCAGAAGGCGAGGATGCGATCAGCGCCGAAGCGCAGCGCGTCCTGGATCTTCTGCTGGCAGAACTGCCGCTGAAAAGAGCGGCGGCATTGGCGGCGGAAATCACCGGCGTGCGCAAGAATCTGCTGTATCAAGTTGCCTTGGAAAAGCAGAAAGCACAGTAGTGGCAATTAGACATTGTTCACGGTATCGCTTGTTCTTGCGCGCGCGTGCCGTTAACCTTGTCGGCGGAGAGTCGATCGGACAGTCGCTGCCGTCTTTTGTTCCGCAAAAGATGGGGGAGGAAAGTCCGGGCTCCATAGGGCAGAGTGCCAGGTAACGCCTGGGAGGCGCGAGCCTACGGAAAGTGCCACAGAAAATAACCGCCTAAGCACTTCGGTGCCGGTAAGGGTGAAAAGGTGCGGTAAGAGCGCACCGCACGGCTGGCAACAGTTCGTGGCTAGGTAAACCCCACTCGGAGCAAGACCAAATAGGGTTCCATCAGGCGTGGCCCGCGTCGGAACCGGGTAGGTTGCTAGAGGCGTCCAGTGATGGCCGTCGTAGAGGAATGACTGTCCTCGACAAAACCCGGCTTACAGATCGACTCTCCACCTTTTCCTTTCCTGCTTGATTCGATAGCAGATCCCTCCTGGTAATACCAAAAAGATCTTACTCTTAATAATTTACTTTAACTTCGAACGGCATTCGTTTGAGCTGGTTTGATTTTTCTCGTGTTTTTCCCCTCCTGGCAGTCCTTCCGCATTCCTTTGTTGCGCTAAATCTCGGTCCTGTAAGGGTTTTCCTTATGAACGTGCCTTGACGGTGCAGCGGACGGATTCCTATAGTGTGCGCAAGTGGCAGAAAGTGGGATGAAGTGGGTTTTCTGGCACAAAAAAGCTAACATTGTGGGGGATCGCTACCGTGTTTCGCGGAGCCAACGCCGTCAGCCTCGATGCCAAGGGCCGTCTCGCGATGCCGAGCCGGTACCGTGACGAGCTCGATTCGCGTTGCAATGGTCAGCTGATCGTGACCATCGACGCCGTTGACCCCTGCTTGTGTGTTTATCCCCTCGACGAGTGGGAACAGATTGAAGCCAAGTTGCGTGCCTTGCCGTCGTTGCGTGAGGAAAACCGCCGCCTGCAGCGTTTGCTGATTGGTAATGCGGTTGACCTGGAGCTCGATGGCAGTGGGCGTTTCCTGGTACCGCCCCGCCTGCGTGAGTACGCCAAGCTGGACAAGAAGGCGATGCTGGTGGGGCAACTGAACAAATTCCAGCTGTGGGATGAGGATGCCTGGAACGCGGTTTCGGCAGCCGATCTTGCAGCTATCCAACAACCGGGCGCCATGCCCGACGATTTGCGTGACCTGATCCTGTGACCATAGATAGCGGCTTCAACCACATCACCGTCCTGCTCGATGAAGCTGTCGAGGCATTGGCCCTGCGCGCCGACGGTTGCTATCTGGACGGCACCTTCGGGCGTGGCGGCCATAGCCGCCTGATTCTCAGCAAGCTCGGGCCGCAAGGGCGGCTGCTGGGCTTCGACAAAGATCCTCAAGCGATTGCCACCGGGCAAGCGCTGGCGGCCGAAGACGGCCGCTTTGTCATTGTGCAGCGCAGCTTTGCCGAGCTGGGCGCGGAAGTGGCCGAGCGCGGTCTGGACGGTAAAGTCAGTGGCATCCTGCTGGATCTGGGCGTGTCCTCGCCGCAGCTGGATGACCCAGAGCGTGGCTTCAGCTTCCTCAACGATGGCCCGCTGGACATGCGCATGAACCCGGATCAGGGCATCAGCGCTGCCGAGTTCATCGCCACCGCACCGGTCGAGGAAATTGCCCGCGTCTTCAAGGAGTACGGCGAAGAGCGCTTTGCCGGGCGCATGGCGCGTGCCGTGGTCGAGCGCCGCGAGAAGCAGCCGTTCACCCGCACCGCCGATCTGGCTGAAGTGCTCAAGGTTGCCAACCCCGCCTGGGAGAAGGGCAAGAACCCGGCGACCCGCGCCTTCCAGGGGTTGCGCATTCACGTCAACAACGAACTGGGTGACCTCGAGGCCGGCCTTGAAGCTGCGCTCGACGCCCTGGAAGTGGGCGGCCGCCTGGCGGTCATCAGCTTCCACTCGCTGGAAGACCGCATCGTCAAGCTGTTCATGCGCAAGCTGGTCAAGGGCGAGGCCGACAACCTGCCACGCAACCTGCCGGTACAGCACAAGGTCTTCGAGCCGAAGATCAAGCTGATCGGCAAGGCCCAGTTTGCCTCCGAAGCCGAACTCAAGGCCAACCCGCGGTCGCGCAGCGCCGTGATGCGGGTGGCGGAGAAGCTTCGGTGAGCCGGCTATTTGCCAAACCTCTGCCAGGCGGAAGCTTCCTGATGCTTCTGCTGTTTGTCGGCGTGCTCGTTTCGGCGATCGCCGTGTCGTACAGCGCCCACTGGAATCGCCAGTTGCTCAACACCTTGTACGGCGAGCTCAACGAACGGGACAAAGCTCAGGCCGAGTGGGGCCGGCTGATTCTCGAACAAAGCACCTGGACAGCCTCCAGCCGTATCGAGATCCTGGCCTCCGAGCAGCTGAAAATGCGCGTGCCGGCGGCTGACGAAGTGCGGATGGTGGCGCCATGATGAAGCTCGAAGGCGCACTCTACCCCTGGCGCTTCCGGGTAGTGATCGGTTTGCTGGCACTGATGGTCGGCGCGATCTGCTGGCGCATCATCGACCTGCAGGTCGTCGACCGCGACTTCCTCAAGGGCCAGGGCGATGCCCGCAGCCTGCGTCACATCCCCATCCCTGCGCACCGCGGCCTGATCACCGACCGCAACGGCGAGCCGCTGGCCGTCAGCACACCGGTCACCACCTTGTGGGCCAACCCCAAGGAAATGCAGGCGGCCAAGGACCGCTGGCCACAGCTGGCCGCTGCTCTCGGGCAGAACGCCCAGCAACTGACCGAGCGCCTGACCCAGCAGGCCAACAAGGAATTCATCTACCTGGTCCGCGGCCTGACCCCGGAGCAGGGCCAGCACGTGCTCGACCTGAAAGTGCCGGGCGTGTATGGCCTGGAAGAGTTCCGCCGCTTCTATCCGGCCGGTGACGTGACCGCGCACATGGTCGGCTTCACCGACCTCGACGACCACGGCCGTGAAGGCGTGGAGCTGGCCTACGATGAATGGCTGGCCGGCGTGCCCGGCAAGCGGCAAGTGATCAAGGACCGGCGCGGCCGGTTGATCAAGGACATCCAGGTCACCAAGAACGCCAAGGCCGGCAAGACCTTGGCGTTGTCGATCGACCTGCGCCTGCAATATCTGGCCACCCGCGAACTGCGCAACGCGATTGCCGAGCAGGACGCCAAGGCTGGCAGCCTGGTGATCATGGACGTCAAGACCGGTGAGGTCTTGGCCATGGTCAACCAGCCGACCTACAACCCTAACAACCGTCGCAGCATGTTCCCGGCCGCCATGCGTAACCGGGCCATCATCGACGTGTTCGAGCCGGGTTCGACGGTGAAGCCGATCTCCATGAGTGCGGCGCTGCAGAGCGGCCGCTGGAAACCGACCGACAAGGTCGAGGTGTATCCAGGCAGCCTGCAGATCGGTCGCTACACCATCAAGGACGTGTCCAAGAGCGAGGGCCCGATCCTCGACCTGACCGGCATCCTGATCAACTCCTCCAACGTCGGTATGAGCAAGATTGCTTTCGATATCGGCGGTGAAGCCATCTACCGAGTGATGTCCCAGGTCGGCCTGGGCCAGTACACCGGTCTCGGCTTCCCGGGCGAACGTGTCGGCAACCTGCCCAACCACCGCGAGTGGCGCAAGGCTGAAACCGCGACCCTGTCCTACGGCTACGGTGTGTCTGTGACCGCCCTGCAGCTGGTACACGCCTACGCGGCGCTGGCCAACGACGGCAAGATGGTGCCGTTGTCGATCCTCAAGGTCGACAAGGCGCCAGAAGCAGTGCAGGCCATCCCCAAGGAAACTGCCGAAACCATCCAGGGCATGCTGCAGCAGGTGATTGAAGCGCCACGCGGTGTGTTCCGTGCCCAGGTGCCGTTCTATCACGTGGCTGGCAAGTCCGGTACCGCCCGTAAGGCGACCGTCGGCTCCAAGGGTTACACCGAAAACGCCTACCGCTCGCTGTTCGCCGGCTTCGGCCCAATGAGCGACCCGCGCTACGCCATCGTCGTGGTCATCGACGAGCCGGGCAAGGGTGGCTACTTCGGCGGCCTGGTATCGGCCCCCGTATTCAGCAAGGTCATGTCGGGCACTCTGCGCCTGATGAACGTGCCGCCAGACAACCTGCCGCCGCCTAGCGATCCGCAGCAGGCCAGTGCAGCACCCGCCAAGGGAGGGCGTGGATGATGACAATGCCATTGAGCAAGCTTTTCGCCCACGCCAGCCGCGATCCGCTGATCCGTGAACTGACCCTGGACAGCCGCGCCGTGCGTCCGGGCGACCTGTTCCTGGCCGTGCCGGGTGCCAAGGTCGATGGCCGTGACCATATCGCCGACGCCCTGGCCCGTGGTGCCGCTGCGGTGGCCTATGAAGAGCAGGGCGCCAGTGTGCTGCCGATCACCGATGCGCCGCTGATTCCGGTCAAGGGCCTGGTTTCGCAGCTTTCCCGCATCGCTGGCAGCTTCTATGGCGAGCCGAGCCGTCAGCTGAATCTGGTCGGTGTGACCGGTACCAACGGCAAGACCAGCGTCACACAACTGGTGGCCCAGGCGCTCGATGCGCTTGGCCAGCGTTGCGGCCTGATCGGCACATTGGGTACCGGTTTCTTCGGTGAGCTGCAGAGCGGCCGCTTGACCACGCCCGACCCGATCGCCGTGCAGTCGACCCTGTACGACCTCAAGAAGGCCGGCGCCAAGGCCGTGGCCATGGAGGTTTCTTCGCATGCCCTGGAGCAAGGGCGGGTCGCTGCGCTGGAATTCGATATCGCGGTGATGACCAATCTCTCCCGCGACCACCTCGACTACCACGGCAGCATGGAGGCCTACGAGGCCGCCAAGGCCAAGCTGTTCGCCTGGCCGAGCCTGCGTTGCCAGGTGGTCAACCTGGATGATGGCTTCGGTCGTCGCCTGGCCGAAGACTTTGCCCGCCGCCCGAGTGTCGATCATATCGAGACCCGGCTGCTCAGTTACAGCCTGGAAAACCCGGATGCTTCGCTGTTCTGCCGCGAAGCGGATTTCGATGACGATGGTGTACGTGCCATTCTTGTCACCGCCCAGGGCGAACGTACCCTGCGCAGCCAGCTGCTGGGTCGCTTCAACCTGAGCAACATGCTCGCGGCGGTGGCCACGCTGCTGGCGCTGGACTACTCGCTGGACGAAATTCTCAAGGTCACCCCGCACCTGCAGGGCCCGGTCGGCCGCATGCAGCGCCTGGGCGGCGGTGACAAGCCGCTGGTGGTGGTCGACTACGCGCATACTCCGGATGCGCTGGAAAAGGTCCTCGAAGCCTTGCGCCCGCACGCCCATGGCCAACTGCTGTGTCTGTTCGGCTGTGGTGGCGACCGTGATCGCGGCAAGCGCCCGCTGATGGCCGAAGTGGCCGAGCGCCTGGCCGACCGCGTGCTGGTCACCGACGACAACCCGCGTACCGAAGACCCGCAAGGCATCTTCGCCGATATTCGCCCCGGTTTCGCCCAGCCCGCCGACGTCGAGTTCGTCGCTGGCCGCGGTGAGGCTATTGCTCACCTGATCGCCACTGCCGCTGCCAATGACGTGATCGTCCTGGCCGGCAAGGGGCACGAGGACTACCAGGAGATCAATGGCGAGCGCCATGCTTTCTCCGACCTGATCGAAGCCGACAAGGCACTTGCAGCCTGGGAGGCTCCACATGCTTAAGCCCATGACCCTCAGTCAGTTGGCAGGCGCTTTGAATGCGCGCCTGGTCAACGCCGACGCCAGCTTCACCGGTGTCAGCATCGACAGCCGCAGCGTCTCAGCCGGTCAACTGTTCGTAGCCCTGACCGGGCCGCGCTTCGATGGCCATGACTACCTGGCCGACGTGCAAGCCAAAGGTGCTGTCGCTGCGCTGGTCGAGCGCGAAATCGCCGATGTCGATCTGCCGCAGCTGCTGGTCGCCGACAGCCGTGTCGCACTGGGCCAGCTCGGTGCGCTGAACCGCGCCGCGTTCGACAAGCCGGTAGTCGCCATCACCGGCTCCAGTGGCAAGACCACGGTCAAGGAGATGCTCGCCAGCATCCTGCGCACCCGTGGCCTGGTTCACGCCACGCGTGGCAACCTGAACAACGACCTCGGTGCACCACTGACCTTGCTGGAAATCGCCCCGGAGCACAGCGCCGCGGTGATCGAGCTGGGCGCTTCGCGCATCGGCGAGATCCGCTACACCGTCGGGCTGACCCAGCCGCAGGTGGTGATCATCAACAACGCCGGTACTGCCCACGTTGGCGAGTTCGGCGGCCCTGAGAAGATCGTCGAAGCCAAGGGCGAAATCCTCGAAGGCCTGGGCGAGGGCGGCACCGCCATCCTCAACCTGGCTGACAAGGCGTTCGAGATCTGGCGCAAGCGCGCTGGCAACCACCGCATCTTCAGCTTCGCCCTGGACAACCCGCAGGCTGACTTCCATGCCAGCAACATCGGTCGTGATGCCCGTGGTTGCCCGTCGTTCACGCTGCACGGCCCTGATGGCAGTGTGCCTGTGCAACTGAATCTGCTGGGTACTCACAGCGTCAGCAACGCCTTGGCTGCCGCCGCCGCCGCCCATGCCGTTGGTCTGAGCCTGAGTGGCATTGCCGCCGGCCTCAACGCCGTGCAACCGGTCAAGGGCCGCACCGTGGCGCAGATCGCGCCAAACGGCGTGCGGGTAATCGACGACAGCTACAACGCAAATCCCACCTCCATGTGTGCGGCCATTGATATACTCGCCGGCTTTTCCGGGCGCACCGTTCTGGTGCTTGGAGATATCGGCGAACTGGGCCAGTGGGCGGAAGAAGGCCACCGGCAGGTGGGTGATTACGCACGCGGCAAGGTTGACGCCGTGTATGCAACGGGTTCCAACATGAGTCATGCGGTCAAGGCGTTCGGCGCCAATGGCCGTCATTTCGCTACTCAAGCTGAGCTGATCGACGCCGTTCGCGCCGAAACCGCCAGCGACACCACTATCTTGATCAAGGGCTCGCGCAGCGCTGCGATGGAAAACGTCGTGGCTGCATTGTGCGGTGCCAGCGGGGAGAAACATTAATGCTGCTGCTGTTGGCTGAGTATCTGCAACAGTTCCACAAGGGCTTCGCGGTCTTCCAGTACCTGTCCCTGCGCGGGATTCTTGGTGTACTGACCGCGTTGTCGCTGGCGCTGTGGCTGGGGCCGTGGATGATCCGTACCCTGCAGATTCGCCAGATTGGTCAGGCCGTTCGTAACGACGGCCCGCAATCGCACCTGTCCAAGTCCGGTACCCCGACCATGGGGGGCGCACTGATCCTGTCTGCCATCGGCGTCAGCACGTTGCTGTGGGCTGACCTGTCCAACCGCTACGTCTGGACTGTGCTGATCGTCACCCTGCTGTTCGGTGCCATTGGCTGGGTCGACGACTACCGCAAGGTGATCGAAAAGAACTCGCGAGGCTTGCCGAGCCGCTGGAAGTACTTCTGGCAGTCGGTGTTCGGCCTTGGCGCGGCAGTGTTCCTGTACATGACCGCACCAACCAGCGTCGAAACCACCCTGATCGTGCCGTTCCTCAAGGACGTCACCATCCCGCTGGGTATCGGCTTCGTCGTCCTCACCTATTTCGTCATCGTTGGCTCCAGCAATGCGGTCAACCTGACTGACGGCCTCGATGGGCTGGCAATCATGCCAACCGTGATGGTCGGCGGTGCGCTGGGCATCTTCTGCTACCTGTCGGGTAACGTGAAGTTCGCCGAATACCTGCTGATCCCTTATGTGCCGGGCTCGGGCGAGCTGATCGTGTTCTGCGGCGCGCTGATCGGTGCCGGCCTGGGCTTCCTGTGGTTCAACACCTATCCGGCCCAGGTATTCATGGGCGACGTCGGCGCACTGGCGCTGGGCGCCGCCCTGGGTACCATCGCCGTGATCGTGCGCCAGGAAATCGTGCTGTTCATCATGGGCGGCATCTTCGTGATGGAAACCCTGTCGGTGGTGATCCAGGTCGCCTCGTTCAAGCTCACCGGCAAGCGCGTGTTCCGCATGGCGCCGATTCACCACCACTTTGAACTCAAGGGCTGGCCTGAGCCGCGCGTGATCGTCCGTTTCTGGATCATCACCGTGATTCTGGTGCTGATCGGCCTGGCAACCCTGAAACTGAGGTAGAAAAGCGTGTCATTGATCGCTTCCGACCAATTCCGCATCGTTGTCGGCCTCGGCAAGAGCGGCATGTCCCTGGTTCGCTTCCTGGCGAACCGGGGCATTGCCTTTGCGGTCGCCGACACCCGTGAGCAACCGCCGGAACTGGAAACCCTGCGCCGTGATTACCCGCAGGTGGAAGTGCGCTGTGGTGAACTGGACGTGGACTTCCTGTGCCGCGCCAACGAGCTGTACGTGAGCCCGGGGCTGGCCCTTGCTACCCCGGCCCTGCAGCAGGCGGCGGCGCGTGGTGTGCAGCTGTCTGGCGACATCGAGCTGTTCGCCCGCCATGCCAAGGCACCGATCGTGGCGATCAGCGGCTCCAACGCGAAAAGCACCGTCACCACCCTGGTTGGCGAAATGGCCGCCAAGGCCGGCAAACGTGTGGCCGTGGGCGGCAACCTGGGCACCCCGGCGCTGGACCTGCTGAGCGACGACGTCGAGCTGTATGTGCTGGAACTGTCGAGCTTCCAGCTGGAAACCACCGACCAGCTCAACGCCGAAGTCGCCACCGTGCTGAACATCAGCGAAGACCACATGGACCGCTACAGCGGCCTGCCGGCCTACCACCTGGCCAAGCACCGGATCTTCCGTGGTGCCCGTCAGGTCGTGGTCAATCGCCAGGATGCCCTGAGCCGGCCGCTGCCGGTAGAAGGCCGCCCATGCTTCACATTCGGCCTCAACCAGCCGGACTTCAAGGCTTTCGGCCTGCGTGAAGTGGATGGCGAGAAGTACCTGGCATACGAATTCGAAACATTGATGCCGGTGCGTGAGCTGAAGGTTCGCGGCGCCCACAACCAGAGCAACGCCCTGGCGGCCTTGGCCCTCGGCCATGCCGCCGGCCTGCCGTTCGCGCCAATGCTCGAAGCGCTGCGTGAGTTCAAGGGCCTGGCCCACCGCTGCCAGTGGATCCGTGAGCGCAATGCGGTCAACTGGTATGACGATTCCAAGGCCACCAATGTCGGTGCTGCGCTGGCGGCGATCGAAGGCCTGGGCGCGGACATCGAAGGCAAGCTGGTGCTGATCGCCGGTGGCGACGGCAAGGGCGCCGATTTCGCCGCACTGCGCGAGCCGGTCAAACGCTTCTGCCGCGCCGTGGTGTTGCTCGGCCGTGATGCTGAGCGCTTGGCCGAGGCCTTGGGCGATGACGTACCGCTGGTGCGGGTCAAGACCCTGGACGACGCCGTGCAGCAAAGCGCCGAACTGGCCGAGGCGGGCGATGCCGTGCTGCTGTCGCCGGCCTGCGCCAGCCTCGACATGTTCAAGAACTTTGAAGAACGCGGGCGCCTGTTCGCCCAGGCGGCGGGAGGGCTGGCATGATCTTCGGCATCCTCAAGCCGTACCCGTCGCCGCTGATCAGCGGCCGTGGCATCGACCTCGACTTCGCCATGCTGGCCGGTTGCCTGGCGCTGCTGGGCCTGGGCCTGGTGATGATCACCTCGGCCTCCTCGGAAGTGGCTGCGGTGCAGTCCGGCAACCCGCTCTATCACATGTTCCGCCATCTGGTGTACGTGTTCCTCGGCCTGGTGGCCTGTGGCGCGACCATGATGGTGCCGATTGCCACCTGGCAGCGCATGGGCTTCATGATGCTGATCGGTGCCTTTGGCCTGCTGGTGCTGGTGCTGGTGCCAGGTATCGGCCGCGAAGTGAACGGCTCGATGCGCTGGATCGGCTTCAGCTTCTTCAACGTCCAGCCGTCGGAGATCGCCAAGGTCTTCGTGGTCATCTACCTGGCCGGTTACCTGGTACGGCGCCAGACCGAGGTACGCGAAACCTGGATGGGCTTCTTCAAGCCGTTCATCGTGCTGCTGCCGATGGCCGCCCTGCTGCTGATGGAGCCGGACTTCGGTGCCACCGTGGTGATGATGGGGGCCGCCGCCGCGATGCTGTTCCTCGGCGGGGTGGGGCTGTTCCGTTTCAGCCTGATGGTGGTGCTGGCGGTGGCTGCAGTGTTCATCCTTGTGCAGGCACAGCCTTACCGGATGGCACGTCTGATCACCTTTACCGACCCCTGGTCCGACCAGTTCGGGTCCGGCTACCAGCTGACCCAGGCACTGATCGCCTTCGGCCGCGGCGAGTGGCTGGGTGTAGGCCTGGGCAACAGCGTGCAGAAGCAGTTCTACCTGCCTGAAGCACATACCGACTTCGTGTTCTCGGTACTGGCCGAAGAGCTTGGCGTGGTCGGCTCGCTGGTGACCATCGCGCTGTTCGTCTTCGTCACCATTCGCGCGCTGTACATCGGCCTGTGGGCAGAGAAGGCCAAGCAGTTCTTCGCCGCCTACATGGCGTTCGGCCTGGCATTCCTGTGGATCGGCCAGTTCCTGATCAATATCGGCGTGAACGTCGGCCTGCTGCCGACCAAGGGCCTGACCCTGCCGTTCCTCAGTTACGGCGGTTCATCGCTGGTTATCTGCTGTGCCTGCGTGGGCTTGCTGTTGCGCATCGAGTGGGAAAGTCGTACGCACCTGGGCAGCGAGGAGCACGAATTCAAAGAAAGTGATTTTGCCGAGGAGACCAATCATGGCCGCTGACGGCAAGAATGTACTGATCATGGCTGGCGGCACTGGGGGGCACGTGTTCCCGGCCCTGGCCTGCGCCCGTGAATTCCAGGCGCGCGGCTATACCGTGCACTGGCTGGGCACCCCGCGCGGCATCGAGAACGAGCTGGTGCCGCAAGCCGGCCTGCCACTGCACCTGATCCAGGTCAGCGGCCTGCGTGGCAAGGGCAAGCTCTCGTTGCTCAAGGCGCCGTTCACCCTGGTCAAGGCGGTGCTCCAGGCACGCCGTATCGTGCGCGAGCTCAAGCCCGTGTGCGTGGTCGGTTTCGGTGGCTACGTGACCGGCCCGGGCGGCGTTGCCGCACGGCTGTGTGGGGTGCCGCTGGTGATCCACGAGCAGAACGCTCGCGCCGGCACCACCAACCGCTTGCTGCTGCCACTGGCGGCGCGTGTCTGCGAAGCCTTCCCGGCGACCTTCGACGCCAGCGACAAGCTGCGTACCACTGGCAACCCGGTGCGCCCGGAGCTGTTCATGGATGCCCTGCGGGCCCCCCTGGCCGAGCGCCGCGCACGCCTGCTGGTGATGGGTGGCAGCCTGGGCGCGGAACCATTGAACAAATTGTTGCCTAAGGCCCTGTCCGAAGTGCCGGCGAACCTGCGCCCAGAGGTGTTCCACCAGGCCGGCAAGCACCATGCGCCAGCCACTGCCGAGCGTTACCGCGAGGCGGGTGTCGAAGCCCAGGTCGAGCCGTTCATCAAAGACATGGCCCATGCCTATGGCTGGGCCGATATCGTGGTCTGCCGGGCCGGTGCCCTGACCGTCAGCGAACTCGCGGCGGCGGGCCTGCCTTCGATGCTGGTGCCCTTGCCCCACGCGATCGACGACCACCAGACCCACAATGCCCAATATCTGGCCCGGGAAGGCGCTGCCTTCCTCATGCCACAAGCGACAACTGGCGCAGCGCAACTCGCTGAACGCCTGAACGAGGTGCTGATGCAACCCGAGAAACTCAACACCATGGCTGGCACCGCACGGCGCCTGGCCAAGCCTGCTGCAACCAGCACCGTGGTCGATATCTGCCTGGAGGTGGCCCATGGTTGAAAGCCAGAAAGCCATGCCCCAGCCGAAGATGGGCCGTATCAACCGCATCCACTTCGTCGGTATCGGCGGCGTGGGCATGTGCGGTATCGCTGAAGTGCTGCTGAACCTGGGCTACCAAGTGTCCGGTTCCGACCTCAAGGCGTCGCCGGTCACCGAGCGCCTGGAGTCGTTCGGCGCTGAAATCTTCGTCGGCCACCGTGCCGAGAACGCTGCCAACGCCGATGTGCTGGTGGTGTCCAGTGCGATCAACCCGGCCAACCCGGAAGTCGCCACTGCCCTGGAGCGTCGCATCCCTGTGGTGCCGCGTGCCGAGATGCTTGCCGAGCTGATGCGCTATCGCCATGGCGTGGCGGTTGCCGGTACCCACGGCAAGACCACCACCACCAGCCTGCTGGCCTCGGTGTTCGCTGCCGGCGGCCTGGACCCGACCTTTGTCATCGGTGGTCGCCTGACCGCTGCCGGCACCAACGCGCAGCTGGGCACCAGCCGTTACCTGATTGCCGAAGCTGACGAAAGCGATGCCAGCTTCCTGCACCTGCAGCCGATGGTTGCCGTGGTCACAAACATCGATGCCGACCACATGGCGACCTACGAAGGCGACTTCAACAAGCTGAAGAAGACCTTCGTCGAGTTCCTGCACAACCTGCCGTTCTACGGCCTGGCCGTGATGTGCCTGGACGACCCGGTCGTGCGCGAGATCCTGCCGCAAGTCAAGCGCCCGACCGTCACCTACGGTTTCAGCGAAGAGGCCGACATCCGCGCCATCAACGTGCGCCAGAAGGGCATGCAGACCCACTTCACCGTGCTGCGCCGCGACCGCGAGCCGCTCGAGGTGTCGGTGAACATGCCCGGCAACCACAACGTGCTCAACGCCTTGGCCACCATCGCCATCGCCACTGACGAAGGCATCAGCGATGAAGCCATCGTCCAGGGCCTGTCCGGCTTCCAGGGCGTCGGCCGCCGCTTCCAGGTATACGGCGAACTGCCGGTCGAAGGCGGCAGCGTGATGCTGGTCGACGACTACGGCCACCACCCGACCGAAGTGGCTGCGGTAATCAAGGCCGTGCGCGGTGGCTGGCCAAGCCGCCGTCTGGTGATCGTCTACCAGCCGCACCGCTACAGCCGTACCCGCGACCTGTACGACGATTTCGTCCAGGTACTGGGTGATGCCAACGTGCTGCTGCTGATGGAAGTCTACCCGGCCGGCGAAGAGCCGATCCCCGGTGCCGACAGCCGCCAGCTGTGCCACAGCATCCGCCAGCGCGGCAAGCTGGACCCGATCTACATCGAACGTGGCGCCGAGCTGGCGCCGCTGGTCAAGCCGCTGCTGCGCGCCGGCGACATCCTGATCTGCCAGGGTGCCGGTGATGTAGGTGGCCTGGCCCCGCAACTGATGAAAAGCCCGCTGTTCGCTGGCGCCAAGCAGGAGAAGTCGAAATGACCAGCGCCTACGAACAACTGCACTCGACCCTGGACGTGAAAGCGTTCGGCCGCGTGGCCGTGTTGTACGGCGGCAAGAGCGCCGAGCGTGAGGTGTCGCTGAAGTCTGGCGCAGCGGTGCTCGACGCGCTGACCACTGCCGGTGTGGACGTGGTCGGCATCGACGTGGGCGACGACCTGCTGGCGCGCCTGCAGAACGAGAAGATCGACCGCGCCTTCATCATCCTCCACGGCCGTGGCGGTGAGGACGGCAGCATGCAGGGCCTGCTCGAGTGCCTGGGCATCCCCTACACCGGCAGCGGTATCCTCGCTTCGGCGCTGGCGATGGACAAACTGCGCACCAAGCAGGTGTGGCAGAGCCTGGGTATTCCGACCCCGCGCCACGCGGTGCTGGGCAGCGAACACGATTGTGTTGCCGCCGGTACGGAACTGGGCTTCCCGTTGATCGTCAAACCGGCCCATGAAGGTTCCAGCATCGGCATGGCCAAGGTGAACAGCGTGGAAGAGCTGGTCGCCGCCTGGAAGGATGCCGCCCAATACGATTCGCAAGTCCTGGTCGAGCAATGGATTCACGGCCCGGAGTTCACCATCGCCGTTCTGCGTGGCCAGGTGCTGCCGCCGATCGCCCTGGGTACTCCGCACGTGTTCTACGACTACGACGCCAAGTACATCGCCAATGACACCCAGTACCGCATCCCGTGCGGCCTGGACAGTGCCAAGGAACAGGAACTGATCGACCTGACCGCGCGCGCCTGCGATGCCATTGGCATCGAAGGCTGGGGCCGGCTGGACGTGATGCAGGACGAGCAGGGCCGGTTCTGGCTGCTCGAAGTCAACACCGCACCGGGCATGACTGATCATAGCCTGGTGCCCATGGCGGCCCGCGCGGCCGGCCTGGACTTCCAGCAACTGGTGCTGGCGATCCTGGCTGAAAGCGTTGCGACGCGAGGTTAACCATCATGCAAGGCGCAATGATACGTCAGCAGCAACCCGTTACCGGCCGTAGCAAGCCGGTGCCGCGCGGTGCCAGCCGACTGGTGGCCGACGAGCCCGTATCGGCGCGCCTGCCGCGGCCCAGCCTGGGCGGCCTCAAGCGCCTGCTGTGGCCGATCGTGCTGGTGGCTGCAGGCTTCGGCGCCTATGAGGGCGCCATCCGCCTGATGCCTTATGCCGACCGGCCGATCACCAAGATCGACGTGCAGGGTGACCTCAGCTATATCAGCCAGCAGTCGGTGCAGCAGCGCATTGCGCCGTATGTGGCGGCGAGCTTCTTCAGCGTCGACCTCACGGCGATGCGTGCCGAGCTCGAGCAGATGCCGTGGATCGCCCACGCCGAAGTGCGCCGGGTGTGGCCGGACGAAGTGGTGATTCGCCTGGAAGAACAGCTGCCGGTGGCACGCTGGGGTGACGAGGCCCTGCTCAACAACCAGGGCCAGGCCTTCACCCCGCGCGAACTGGCCAACTACGAGCATCTGCCGCAGTTGGCCGGGCCGCAACGTGCCCAGCAACAAGTCATGCAGCAGTATCAGGTTTTGAGCCAGATGCTGCGCCCCATGGGCTTTTCCATCGCTCGCCTGGAGCTGCGTGAGCGTGGCAGCTGGTTCCTGACCACAGGTGCGAGCAGCGCCGGGCCAGGCATCGAGCTGCTGTTGGGGCGCGACCATCTGGTGGAGAAGATGCGCCGTTTCATTGCCATTTACGACAAGACACTCAAAGAGCAGATCACCAATATCGCCCGCATTGATCTGCGTTATTCCAACGGACTTGCCGTTGGTTGGCGGGAACCGAACGCACCGACGACGGCCAAACCCGCCGTTGCGAAGAATTAGAGAGAGGCAGGACCATGGCAAACGCGCATAGCGGAAAAATGATCGTCGGGCTGGACATTGGCACCTCCAAGGTGGTGGCGCTGGTGGGTGAAGTGGGCGAAGACGGCACCCTCGAGATCGTGGGTATCGGCACCCATCCGTCCCGCGGCTTGAAAAAAGGCGTGGTGGTGAACATCGAGTCGACCGTGCAGTCGATCCAGCGCGCGGTGGAAGAAGCCCAGCTGATGGCCGGCTGCCGCATCCACTCGGCGTTCGTCGGCGTGGCTGGCAACCACATCCGCAGCCTGAACTCCCACGGCATCGTCGCCATCCGCGACCGTGAAGTCAGCGTTGCCGACCTCGAGCGTGTGCTCGACGCCGCCCAGGCCGTGGCCATTCCGGCCGACCAGCGCGTGCTGCACACGCTGCCGCAGGACTACGTGATCGATAACCAGGAAGGCGTGCGCGAGCCGCTGGGCATGTCTGGCGTACGTCTGGAAGCCAAGGTCCACGTGGTCACCTGCGCGGTCAACGCGGCGCAGAACATCGAGAAGTGCGTGCGCCGCTGCGGCCTGGAAATCGACGACATCATCCTCGAGCAGCTGGCTTCGGCCTACTCGGTGCTGACCGATGACGAGAAAGAGCTGGGCGTGTGCCTGGTGGACATCGGCGGCGGCACCACCGACATCGCCATCTTCACCGAGGGCGCGATCCGCCACACCGCAGTGATCCCGATTGCCGGCGACCAGGTCACCAACGACATCGCCATGGCCCTGCGTACGCCGACCCAGTACGCCGAAGAAATCAAGATCCGCTACGCCTGCGCCCTGGCCAAACTGGCCGGCGCCGGCGAGACCATCAAGGTGCCGAGCGTGGGTGATCGCCCGCCGCGCGAGCTGTCGCGTCAGGCCCTGGCCGAGGTGGTGGAGCCACGTTACGACGAGCTCTTCACCCTGATCCAGGCCGAACTGCGCCGCAGCGGCTACGAGGACCTGGTGCCAGCCGGCATCGTTCTCACCGGCGGCACCGCGAAGATGGAAGGTGCCGTGGAACTGGCCGAGGAAATCTTCCACATGCCGGTACGCCTGGGCGTACCGCACAGCGTTCGGGGGCTGAGCGACGTGGTGCGCAACCCGATCTATTCCACCGGCGTGGGCCTGCTCACCTACGGCCTGCTCAAGCAGTCCGAGGACATGGTCCTGACCGGTAACAGCAACAGCAGCAGCAACAGCTATGGCGATGAACCGAAGGCCCCAGTGCTTGAGCGCTTCAAGCGGTGGGTCCAGGGCAACTTCTAAGTTTCAAAGCAGTAGTGGTAGGCGCGACAACTAGAGAACTGTAAGGAGAGGGAAAATGTTCGAGCTCGTAGACAACGTCCCGCAAAGTCCGGTCATCAAGGTGATCGGCGTCGGCGGTGGCGGCGGCAACGCCGTCAACCACATGGTGAAGAGCAGCATCGAAGGCGTCGAGTTCATCTGCGCCAACACCGATGCCCAGGCGCTGAAAAACATCGGCGCACGCACCATCCTGCAACTGGGTACCGGCGTGACCAAGGGTCTGGGTGCCGGTGCCAATCCGGAAGTCGGCCGTCAGGCCGCGCTGGAAGACCGTGAGCGCATCGCCGAGGTGCTGCAGGGCACCAACATGGTGTTCATCACCACCGGCATGGGCGGCGGTACCGGTACCGGTGCGGCGCCGATCATCGCCGAAGTGGCCAAGGAAATGGGCATCCTCACCGTTGCAGTGGTGACCCGTCCGTTCCCGTTCGAGGGCCGCAAACGTATGCAGATCGCCGATGAAGGCATCCGCATGCTGGCTGAGAGCGTCGACTCGCTCATCACCATCCCCAACGAGAAGCTGCTGACCATCCTGGGCAAGGATGCCAGCCTGCTGTCCGCCTTTGCCAAGGCTGACGATGTATTGGCCGGTGCCGTTCGCGGTATCTCCGACATCATCAAGCGCCCGGGCATGATCAACGTCGACTTCGCCGACGTGCGCACCGTCATGGGTGAAATGGGCATGGCGATGATGGGTACTGGCTGCGCCAGCGGCCCGAACCGCGCGCGCGAAGCCACCGAAGCGGCGATCCGCAACCCGCTGCTCGAAGACGTCAACCTGCAGGGCGCCCGCGGCATCCTGGTAAACATCACTGCAGGTCCTGACCTGTCGCTGGGTGAATACTCCGACGTGGGTAGCATCATCGAAGCCTTCGCCTCCGACCACGCGATGGTCAAGGTGGGCACCGTGATCGACCCAGACATGCGCGACGAACTGCACGTGACCGTGGTTGCCACTGGTCTGGGCGCGCGCATCGAAAAACCGGTGAAGGTTGTCGACAACACCCTGCAGACCGCTCAGCAGGTGTACGAGTCTTCCAACCCGGCTCCGGTTCGCCAGGAGCAGCCAGCCGTCAACTACCGTGACCTGGAGCGCCCGACCGTAATGCGCAACCAGGCCCACGCAGGTGCCGCCGCGGCAGCTAAACTCAACCCTCAGGATGACCTGGACTACCTCGATATCCCAGCCTTCCTGCGTCGTCAGGCTGATTGATGGAATTTATCAGGGGTATAAGGGTGATTGGTGTTCAGCAAAGGCCGGGTCTGTTATCATCCCCAGCCTTTGTTGATACCTGTTCGCATTATTTGCGCTGAAGCGGCCAATGCCATGATTAGACAACGCACCCTGAAGAATACCATCCGTGCCACGGGCGTCGGCCTGCACTCCGGGGAGAAGGTCTACCTGACCCTCAAGCCTGCGCCTGTCGACACCGGCATCGTCTTCCGTCGCGCCGACCTTGACCCTGTGGTCGAGATCCCGGCGCGTGCGGCCAATGTGGGTGAGACCACCATGTCCACCACGCTGGTCAACGGTGACGTCAAGGTCGATACGGTCGAGCACCTGCTCTCCGCCATGGCGGGCCTGGGCATCGATAACGCCTACGTCGAGCTCTCCGCCTCGGAAGTGCCGATCATGGATGGCAGCGCCGGTCCCTTCGTATTCCTGATTCAGTCTGCCGGCCTGGAAGAGCAGGACGCAGCCAAGAAGTTCATCCGCATCCTGCGCGAAGTGACAGTGGTGGAGGGCGACAAGAGCGCCACCTTCCTGCCATTCGACGGGTTCAAGGTGAGCTTCGAGATCGACTTCGATCACCCGGTCCTCAAGGGCCAGACCCAGAGTGCGGTCGTCGACTTCTCCAGCACCTCGTTCGTGAAAGAAGTCAGCCGCGCCCGTACCTTCGGCTTCATGCGTGACATCGAGTACCTGCGCAAGCACAACCTTGCGTTGGGCGGCAGTGTCGAGAACGCCATCGTGGTCGACGAGACTGGTGTGCTCAACGAAGACGGCCTTCGTTCCGATGACGAATTCGTCAAGCACAAGATCCTCGATGCCATTGGCGACCTCTATCTGCTGGGCAACAGCCTGATCGGCGAGTTCAAGGGCTACAAGTCCGGCCACGCGCTGAACAACCAGCTGCTGCGAAAGCTCATCGAAGAAACCGATGCCTGGGAAGTGGTCACTTTCGAAGATGCCAGCACGGCACCGATCTCGTACATGCGCCCTGTTGCGGCCGTGTAAGTTCGAACACTCTCTAGTTCATTGAGGCCACCTTCGGGTGGCCTTTTTTATTTCAGGGCTTTTCTTTGTTTTGCGCGTGGCTGGCCAGCCGTTCCAGGGCAGCACGCAGCTTGGGGTCGGCGATGCCTTCAGCGGAATCGCGGATGCTCTCGGCGGCGTAGTTCGACAGTTCGGTCGTATTAGTCCCGCGTTTGGCCGGCACCAGAGGCGGCTGCACCTTGTAGAGAATACGTTGCAGATTGCCAAATGCTTCCAGGGCCTGCAGCTGGCGCTGCAAGCGCTTCTGCTGGTAGCGCAGGCGGGTGGCCCAGTGGCCGTCGGTGACCACCAGCAGCAGCGTGCCATCGCGCCACGAGGCCACATGGCAATGCTCGCGGGCAGCCGGTTGCAGCTGGCTTTCCAGCAGGCGCTGCAGGTGCGCCAGGCGTTCGGCCTGGTTCAGCAGCAGGCGCAGCGGGCGATTCTGGCGCAGCAGGGTGGCGGGCGGCTGGGCGGGGGAAGGTTTGAAGGCCATGGCGGTTTGCATGAAGTCACAAGATGGGCAGTCTAACACCTCTGCTGCCTGCGCTGGCCTCTTCGCGGGCAAGCCTCCTCCCACAGGAAAACGCTGCCCTCAAGACGGTGAAGATCCTGTGGGAGCGGGCCTGCGCGCGAAGAGGCCGGTACAGGCAATACAAAATACGAGCCATTCTCGATACCTTTCATCCTCCTCTGGGTTGAACTCAGGGAAAATGCCCCTATCTTAGAAAAGCCCCCGCCTAAGCGCTGTGCCAGCATCGTGGCAATCGACCACTTTCCTCACCATCGTTTCCGGGTAGAATGCTCGTTCGCATGCGGCCTCAGGGCTGCACGGGCGACTCATGGGGCCGCCCTCCATCCCTACGTGTGGAAGATCCTGCCGATATGTTTGCGCCTTTGTTAAAAAAACTTTTTGGAAGCAAGAACGAGCGTGAAGTCAAACGCATGCTCAAGACGGTAGCTATCGTCAATGCCTTCGAAGAGAAGATGGTGGCCCTCTCCGATGAGCAGCTGCGGGCCAAGACCGCAGAGTTCAAGGAGCGCCTGGCCAAAGGCGAGACGTTGGACCAGTTGCTGCCCGAAGCCTTCGCCGTGGCCCGTGAAGCCGGCAAGCGCGTAATGGGCATGCGCCACTTCGACGTGCAGCTGATCGGCGGCATGACCCTGCACGAGGGCATGATCGCAGAAATGCGTACCGGTGAAGGCAAGACCTTGGTCGGTACCCTGGCCGTCTACCTCAACGCACTGTCCGGCAAGGGCGTGCACGTGGTCACGGTCAACGACTACCTGGCCCGCCGTGACGCCAACTGGATGCGCCCGTTGTACGAATTCCTCGGTCTGTCCGTGGGCATCGTCTCGGCCTTCCAGCCGCCTGAAGAAAAGCGCGCCGCCTACGCCGCCGACATCACCTACGGCACCAACAACGAATTCGGTTTCGACTACCTGCGCGACAACATGGCGTTCAGCCAGGAAGAGAAGTTCCAGCGTGAACTCAACTTCTCGGTCATCGACGAAGTCGACTCGATCCTCATCGACGAAGCGCGTACCCCGCTGATCATCTCCGGCCAGGCCGAAGACAGCTCCAAGCTGTACATCGAGATCAACCGCCTGATCCCGCGCCTGACCCAGCACATCGAAGAAGTCGAAGGCCAGGTCACCCAGGAAGGCCACTTCACCATCGACGAGAAGAGCCGCCAGGTCGAGCTCAACGAAGCCGGTCACCAGTTCATCGAAGAGATGCTCACCCAGGCTGGCCTGCTGGCCGAAGGCGAGAGCCTGTACTCGGCGCACAACCTGGGCCTGCTGACCCATGTCTACGCCGGCCTGCGTGCGCACAAGCTGTTCCACCGCAACGTCGAGTACATCGTCCAGGACGGCCAGGTCCTGCTGATCGACGAACACACCGGCCGTACCATGCCCGGCCGTCGCCTCTCCGAAGGCCTGCACCAGGCCATCGAGGCAAAAGAAAACCTGAACATCCAGGCCGAAAGCCAGACCCTGGCTTCGACCACCTTCCAGAACTACTTCCGCCTGTACAACAAGCTGTCCGGCATGACCGGTACCGCTGACACCGAGGCGTTCGAGTTCGCCCAGATCTACGCCCTCAACGTGATGGTCATTCCGCCGAACAAGCCGCTCGCGCGTAAAGACTTCAACGACCTGGTGTACCTGACCGCCGACGAGAAATACGCCGCGATCATCGCCGACATCAAAGAGAGCATGACCCAGGGGCGCCCGATCCTGGTGGGTACCGCGACCATCGAAACCTCGGAGCACATGTCGAACCTGCTGAAGAAGGAAGGTATCGACCACAAGGTACTGAACGCCAAGTACCACGAGAAGGAAGCCGAGATCATCGCGCAAGCCGGTGCTCCGGGTGCGCTGACCATCGCCACCAACATGGCTGGCCGTGGTACCGACATCCTCCTCGGCGGTAACTGGGAAGCCGAAGTGGCTGCCCTGGAAAACCCGACTCCCGAGCAGATCGCCCAGATCAAGGCCGACTGGCAGAAGCGTCACCAGCAGGTGATTCAAGCCGGTGGCCTGCACGTGATCGCCTCCGAGCGCCACGAATCGCGCCGTATCGACAACCAGCTGCGTGGCCGTTCCGGCCGTCAGGGCGACCCGGGTTCGAGCCGCTTCTACCTGTCGCTGGAAGACAGCCTGATGCGCATCTTCGCCTCCGACCGGGTGAAGAACTTCATGAAGGCGCTGGGCATGCAGTCCGGCGAGGCCATCGAGCACCGCATGGTCACCAATGCCATCGAAAAAGCCCAGCGCAAGGTCGAAGGCCGCAACTTCGACATCCGCAAACAGCTGCTCGAATACGATGACGTGGCCAACGAACAGCGCAAGGTGATCTACCACATGCGCAACAGCCTGCTGGCGGCCGAGAACATTGGCGACACCATCGTCGAGTTCCGCCAGGAAGTGCTGGACGCCACTATCAGTCAGCACATTCCGCCGCAGTCGCTGCCAGAGCAGTGGGACGTGGCCGGCCTCGAAGCGTCGCTGGCCAGCGACTTCGCCATCAAGCTGCCGATTCAGCAGTGGCTGGACGAGGACGATCACCTCTACGAGGAGACCCTGCGCGAGAAGCTGCTGAACGAGATCACCACCGCGTACACCGAGAAGGAAGACCAGGCCGGCCTCGAAGCCCTGCGTACCTTCGAGAAGCAGATCCTGCTGCGCGTGCTGGACGACCTGTGGAAAGACCACCTGTCGACCATGGACCACCTGCGTCACGGTATCCACCTGCGTGGTTATGCGCAGAAGAACCCGAAGCAGGAGTACAAGCGCGAGTCGTTCACCCTGTTCCAGGAGCTGCTCGATTCGATCAAGCGCGACACCATCCGCGTGCTGTCGCACGTTCAGGTGCGCCGCGAAGACCCGGCCGAAGAAGAAGCCCGTCTGCGCCGCGAAGCCGAGGAACTGGCCAGCCGCATGCAGTTCCAGCATGCCCCAGCGCCGGGTCTCGAGAGCGAGCAGCTGAGTGAAGAGGGCGCCGAAGTGGCCGTGGCCGCTGCCCCGGTGCGCAACGACCTGAAGCTTGGCCGCAATGAGCCGTGCTGGTGTGGTTCGGGCAAGAAATTCAAGCATTGCCATGGTCAGATCGAGTGACCTGACCCAATTGATGTAACGTGACAAACCGGGGGCCGCTTTGCGGCCCTTTCGCGACCCAAGGCCGCTCCCACAGGAATCGCAGTAATCCTGTAGGAGCGGCCTTGTGTCGCGATGGGGCGCGAAGCGGCCCTGCTTTTTGCAATCAACCGAATTTTTCTAGGAGCGCTCTAATGGCTGTTGGTCTTGGTCCTTTGCCCACCCTGCACCCGGTTCCGGGTTTTGAACTCGGCATCGCTTCTGCCGGCATCAAGCGCCCCGGGCGCAAGGATGTGGTGGTCATGCGCTGCGCCGAAGGCTCCAGCGTGGCTGGCGTGTTCACCCTCAACGCCTTCTGCGCTGCGCCGGTGATCCTGTCCAAGCAGCGCGTGCAGGGCACCGTGCGCTACCTGCTGACCAACACCGGCAATGCCAACGCCGGTACCGGGGCGCCAGGCCTGGCTGCAGCCGAACGTACCTGCGCCAAGCTGGCCGAACTGACCGGCGTGCCGGCCGAGTCGGTGCTGCCGTTCTCCACGGGTGTGATCGGTGAGCCACTGCCGGTCGAGAAAATCGAAGGCGCGCTGCAGGCCGCACTGGACAACCTGTCGGAAAACCACTGGGCTGAAGCCGCCACCGGCATCATGACCACCGACACCCTGCCAAAAGGCGCCAGCCGCCAGTTCCAGCACGATGGCGTGACCGTCACCGTGACCGGTATCAGCAAAGGTGCCGGCATGATTCGGCCGAACATGGCCACCATGCTCGGCTACATCGCCACCGACGCCAAGGTCGCCCCAGCGGTGCTCAAGGACCTGATGCTCGACGGCGCCAACAAGTCGTTCAACCGTATCACCATCGACGGCGACACCTCGACCAACGACTGCTGCATGCTGATCGCCACCGGCAAGGCCAACCTGCCGGAAGTGACCGAAGCCAGTGGTGCGCTGTTCGAAGCGCTGAAGAAGGCCGTGTTCGAAGTGTGCATGGAAGTGGCCCAGGCCATCGTCCGTGACGGCGAAGGTGCCACCAAGTTCGTCACCGTGCAGGTCAACGGTGGTGGCAACCACCAGGAGTGCCTGGATGTCGGTTACGCCGTGGCCCATTCGCCGCTGATCAAGACCGCGCTGTTCGCTTCCGACCCGAACTGGGGCCGCATTCTGGCGGCCGTGGGCCGTGCTGGCGTGCCGGAGCTGGATGTCAGCCTGATCGACGTGTACCTGGACAGCGTGTGCATCGCCAGCCAGGGCGGCCGCAGCCCTAACTACACCGAAGCGCAGGGTTCGGCAGTGATGGCGCAGGAAGAGATCACCATTCGTATCGAGCTTGGCCGTGGCCAGTGCAGCGAAACCATCTGGACCACCGACCTGTCCCACGAATACGTGAAGATCAACGCCGAATACCGCACTTGATTTAAACGGGGGCCGCTTTGCGGCCCTTTCGCGACACGAGGCAGCGCGATCTCCTGTAGGAGCGGCCTCGTGTCGCGAAAGGGCTGCAGAGCAGCCCCAGAATCCAGACACATGGAGCCGAACCATGAGCTATCAACTGATCATCGGCGACAAGCTGTATTCCTCCTGGTCACTGCGTGGCGCCCTGGCCCTTGAGCTGGCTGGCGTGCCTTACGAAGAAACGCTGATCAGCTTGAACCAGCCCGACACCCGCAAGCGCATCCTCGCATTCTCCTCCACCGGCAAGGTGCCGCTGCTCAAGACCGAGCACGGGGTGATCGCCGATTCCCTGGCCATCGCCGAATACCTCAACGAACGCCACCCCGAGGCCCAGCTGTGGCCGGCCGACATGGCCGCCCGTGCCCACGCCCGTTCGGCCTGCGCGCAGATGCACAGTGGCTTCTTCGCCCTGCGCGGAGCCATGCCGTTCGACCTGTCCCGTGACCAGGCGCTGGAAAACATGCCTTTGGAAGTGCAGGTGGACATCGACCGCATCGTCGCGTTGTGGTCCGAGTGCCGCCTGCTGGCCAAGGACTCTGGCCCGTTCCTGTTCGGCAAGCCGACCCTGGCCGATGCCTTCTTCGCCCCGGTGGCGGTGCGCCTGCGTACCTACCGCGTGGAAGTGCCCGCAGAGGCTGCCACCTATATCGAAACCATTTACCAGTGGCCGGCCTTCAAGGCCTGGCAGCAAGCTGGCCTGGCGGAGCGTGAAGGTTGAAACGGATTCATGTTGTAGCCGCGGTGATCCGCGGTGGTGACGGGCGCATTCTGATTGCCCGCCGCGCCGATACCCAGCACCAGGGTGGCCTTTGGGAATTCCCTGGTGGCAAGGTGGAAGAGGGCGAAGGCGTTGAAGCGGCACTGGCCCGTGAGCTGCGCGAAGAGCTGGGTATTGAAGTGACCGCTTCACGCGCACTGATCAAGGTCAGCCACGACTACCCGGACAAGCAGGTGCTGCTGGACGTTCGCGAGGTCGATGCGTTCACCGGTGAGCCCCATGGTGCCGAAGGCCAGCCACTGGCCTGGGTAGCGCCGCGCGACCTGGCGCAATACGAGTTCCCTGAGGCCAACAAGCCGATCGTCGCGGCTGCGCGCTTGCCGGATCAGTACCTGATCACCCCGGATGGCCTGGAAGTGCCAGAGATGCTCAAGGGTATCCAGAAGGCCGTGGCCAAGGGTATTCGCCTGATCCAGCTGCGCGCCCCGGACATGTACGACCCCAAGTATCGCGATGTTGCGGTGGACGCGGTCGGGCTGTGCGCGGGCAAGGCGCAACTCATGCTCAAGGGGCCGTTGGAATGGCTGGGGGACTTCCCCTCTGCCGGTTGGCACCTTACTGCCGCGCAGCTGCGCAAATATGCAGCCAAAGGCCGCCCGTTCCCCAAGGAGCGCTGGCTGGCAGCGTCGTGCCACAGTGCCGAAGAGTTGGCCTTGGCCGAGCAGATGGGCGTGGATTTTGTCACCCTGTCGCCGGTGCAAGCGACCCAGACCCATCCCGAGGCGGTGCCGCTGGGGTGGGATGAGGCGCAGCGGCTGATCGCGGGCTTTACTCAACCGGTGTTCCTGTTGGGTGGCGTGGGGCCGGGTGAGCGGGAGAAGGCCTGGGAGGCCGGTGCCCAAGGTGTTGCCGGGATACGCGCGTTCTGGCCTGAGGCCTGAGTAGTTGGGGCCGCTTTGCGGCCCTTTCCGACCGGTCCGGCGCCCCGGCAAGGCCGCTCCTAAAAGGGATCGCGGTCTCCTGTAGGAGCGGCCTGCCGGGGCGCCGGACCGGTCGGAAAGGGCTGCAAAGCAGCCCCGGCAATATCAGCCTTCAGGTTTGAGTGCAGGCTGCCACAAGACCTCCGCAACCCCCTGTCGCCGCCCGATAATCCGTGCCGCCACAAACAGCAGATCCGACAGCCGGTTGATATACGCCAACCCGACCCCCTCCAGCGGCTCCAGCGCATTCAACTGCTGGCAGCGCCGCTCCGCACTGCGCGCCAGGCTACGGCACACATGGGCCTGTGCCACCAGCGCCGAGCCACTGGGCAGGATGAAGTTCTTCAGCGGCCCCAGCTCTTCGTTCCACACATCGATCGCCCCTTCCAGTCGCTCCACTTCGGCCTGGTTCAAGGCCTGATAGCTGGGCATCGCCAACTCGCCACCCAGGTCGAACAAACGATGCTGGCAAGGTGCGAGAACGTTGCTCACTTCATCCAGCCCCAGCTCGGCCAGGCCGGCCAGCAACAGCCCGAGCTGGCTGTTGAGGCTGTCCACTTCACCGATCGCTTCGACCCGCGGGTGGTCCTTGGGCACCCGCCGTCCGTCGCCCAGGCCGGTTTCGCCCTTGTCGCCAGTGCGGGTGTAGATCTTCGACAGGCGATAGCCCATGTCATGCCTCCGTGTGGGTTGCCAGCGCCGCTGGCGGCTGGCCGAGGGGCAGGCGCAGGGTGAAGCAGGTGCCCTGGCCGGGCGTGGACTGCACTTCCATCTGCCCCTTGTGGTTGTTGGTGATGATGAAGTACGAAACCGACAGCCCGAGCCCGGTGCCCTGGCCGATTTCCTTGGTGGTGAAGAACGGCTCGAAGGTGCGTTTGCGCACGGTTTCGGGCATGCCGACGCCGTTGTCCTCGACCTGGATCTCGGCCCAGGGTGGGTTGAGCCTGGTGCGCAAGGTGATACGCCCAGGTTCGCTCGGCTGCGGGCGCTGGTGAATGGCCTGGGCGGCGTTTTTCAGCAGGTTCAGCAGTACCTGCTCCAGTTCGTTGGCAGTGCAGGGCACCGGGCCCAGATTGGGGTCGAACTGGCGGACGATGGCCTGGCCCTTGAAGTCGAAGCCGATGGTCAGGTCGAAGTCGTTGCTGGCGATTTCCACGGCCTGGTCGATCAGCGCCGGCAGCTCGCACGGCGCCAGCTGGCGGTTGCTGCGGCGGCTGAAGCTGAGCATGTGGGTGACGATCTTCGCCGCACGTGCGCCGGCCTGCTGAATGCCGTCGAGCAGTTGCGGCACTTCGCGGTTCTCCAGGTAGCGGTTGACGCTGGGCAGGTCGATGCCCAGTTCGCCGGCCTGTTCCTGGTTGCGCGGCAGCTCCGGCGACAGGCGCCGGCGGATGTTCTGCACGTTGTGCAGGATCGCACCCAGCGGGTTGTTGATTTCGTGGGCCATGCCGGCCGCCAGGCCACCGACCGAGAGCATCTTCTCCGACTGCACCATCATCTCTTCCAGCGACAGGCGCTGGGTGATGTCGTCGATACGGATGACCACGCCGCGGCCGCCACCGCCCATCAGCGGGTAAAAGGTCAGGGCGTAGTGGCGCAGGTCCTCGTCCTTGGGCCAGGTGACCCGCTCGATCTTTGCCACCCGGTGCTTTTCGACGCTTTCCTTGAGCTGCGGGAGGAACGGCTTGAGCGGCTCGAAGGCGATGAAAATCGGCTGGTTCAGCGCTTCGTCCAGCGGTGTGCCGGAGAGCACCGTGGCCTCATGGTTCCATTGGGTGACGTAGAGCTGTTCATCGAGGGCGATCAGTGCCGAGGGCATGGAGTCGATGATGCTGTTGAGGTAGTTCTGGAAACCGGTGAGCTTCTTTTCGATCTTGCTGCGCACCTGGACTTCCAGCTCCAGCTTGCGGTTGGTGTGGCGGGTTTCTTCGGCCAGGCCCTGGGCCTGGTCGTAGGCCATCTGGAATTCGTCGCGGGCGCGCTTGAGCTGGTGCTCGCGGGCTTCGATGCGCGAAAGCATGGTGTTGAAGGCTTCGGCGAGGCTGCCGATCTCGTCGTCGTTGCCACGGGTGGCGCGCAAGGCATAGCTTTCCTCGCGGGTGACCTGGCGGCTGAGTTCTTCGAGCTGGTTGATCGGCTGGGTGATCAAGCGCTTGATCTGCCGGGCGATGACCATCCACAGCAGGATGCTGAACACCAGGATCGCCAGGCTGGCGCTGAGCGTACCGGTGTAGAACGCCGTGGGCAGTTCGCTGCTGGCCACCAGCAGCAGATGCGCCGGTGGGCTGGCATCGCGGGGGATGCGGATCAGCTGGGTGCTGCGAAACTCCATCAAGCGCCAGCCATCGATGTTGCGGTAGCGCTTGGGTAGTGCCAATGGCTCGCCGTGCTGCAGCTGGGCCAGCATGCTGCCGTCGCCGCCATAGATGGCGGCGGCGCGCAGCGGGGTATAGCTGTCCAGCTCCTTGAGCAGGGCGGTGGCTGTCTCGGTCGAATCGCCGGCACGGGCCGACAGTTGCGGGTTGGCCACCAGCTTGCCGATGGTCTGCAACGCCTGCGGCGCCATGCTCTCCTGGGTGATCCAGTAGGCGGCGCTGATGAAGGTCAGGTTGGCCACCAGCAGGATGGTCACCAGCAGTACCAGCAGGGCCGCCAGCAGTTTTTGCCCGACCGGGAGGTTTTCCAGGCGTTGGCGCAGGCTCATGGGTAAGGCAATGTCCGTATTGGGTTGACGTCAGGCGCTGGGCAAGCCACGCGCTCGCAGGTTATCGACCAGCCGCTGGTGCAGGTGTTCCAGCTTAGGCAGCAGCATGCCGTGGCGCTCGGCTGCCCGGCAGGCGTGGCCCAGCAGATAATGCACCTCGGTACGCCGGCCAGCACGCACGTCCTGGTACATGGAAGAGTAGTTGGCGGCAGTGGCCAGGATCACCCGCTGCACTTCTTCATCCAGATCGGTGGCCGCTTCGGGCTGACCGCAGCGGCGCAGCAGTTCGGCCAGTTCCGTACTCAGCGCCTCGACCTCGCCGAGGTGCCCGAGCAGCCCGCCGTTCTGGCAGTCGTGGAGTACGGTCAGCGGGTTGATGGCGCAGTTCAGCGCCAGCTTGCGCCACAGGCGGGTGAGGATGTCGACGGTCCATTCGCCAGGGATGCCGGCGTCGTCAAGGTCAGCGAACCATTCGGGGGTGGTGGGGTTGGCCGGGTCTCCCAGCCAGTTGAAACCATGGCCGGCGAAACGTACCTGCCATTCGTCCTCGCGGAATGCGCCTTCGGTACTGGAGGCAAAGATGCAGCGGGCGAGGGGGGCCTGGTCGGCGACTTCGTCCTGGCTGCCGAGGCCGTTCTGCAACAGCACGATTTCTGCGCCATCAGCCAGGCGCGGTGCCAGGCGGGCGATGGCGGGGGCGGCATCGTAGGCCTTGCAGGCCACCAACAGGCGATGAATGGGGCCGCCGGATTCGGCCGTTTCGGCCGGGATGGCGTAGAGGCTGGCCTGGTCCTGCTCGACCAAAGTCAGGCCGCCGGCCAGCTGGTAGGCCTGCAGGCGCTGCGCGTCGCGCAGGATCAGGCGTACCGCCTTGCCGGCGCGGGCCAGGCGGCAGGCCCAGAGGCTGCCGAGGCTACCGGCGCCGAGAATATGCCAGGTGCTGCTCATCTGCGTTTCGCAACCCGTTATAATGAGCCCGCATTTTAACCCTCTAACACCGACGCGCTCCATGTTCAGACTGAGCGCGCTTTTATTTTATGGAGAATACCCATGCCTTCGTTCGACGTGGTATCGGAACTGGACAAGCACGAAGTGCAGAACGCGGTCGACAATGCCATCAAGGACCTCGACCGCCGCTATGACCTCAAGGGCAAAGGCAGCTTCGAGTTCAAGGACAAGGAGCAGACCGTGGTGCTGACCGCCGAGGAAGAGTTCCAGCTCGAAGCCATGCTGGAAATCCTGCGCCTGGCGCTGGTCAAGCGCAAGATCGACGTGAAGTGCCTGGAAACCAAAGACCCGTACGCCTCGGGCAAGGAAAAGAAACAGGAAGCCAAGTTCCGCGAAGGCATCGACAAGGACCTGGCCAAGAAGATCGTCGCCACCATCAAGGACGGCAAGCTCAAGGTCCAGGCCGCCATCCAGGGCGAGCAGGTACGTGTCACCGGCAAGAAGCGTGACGACCTGCAGGAAGCCATTGCCTTGCTGCGCACCAAGGAATTTGAAATGCCGCTGCAGTTCAACAACTTCCGCGACTGATCGCAGGGTTGTCCGGAACCCCGATGGCCTAATGATGTCCATGGGGGTTCATGGCCGCTGAATAGCTTGCGGCCTGCTTTATTGTGCACGTGCCGTTCGGCATCAGGAGATGAACATGGATTTGAACGCTGAAGTCGATCAGCTGGTCCGCCAATCCCAGACCTGGATCCCCTTGATCATGGAGTACGGCAGCCGCCTGCTGCTGGCACTGCTGACCCTGGCGGTCGGCTGGTGGATCGTCAACAAGGTCAGCGCCCGCCTGGGCAAGCTGGTAGGCCTGCGCAACGCCGACCTGGCACTGCAAGGCTTTATCAGCACCTTGTCGAACATCGTGCTGAAGGTGCTGCTGTTCGTCAGTGTGGCGTCGATGATCGGCATCGAGACCACCTCGTTCGTCGCGGCCATCGGTGCTGCCGGCCTGGCCATCGGCCTGGCCTTGCAGGGCAGCCTGGCGAACTTCGCCGGTGGCGTGCTGATTCTGATGTTCCGCCCGTTCCGCATCGGCGACTGGATCGAAGCGCAAGGCGTGTCAGGTACCGTCGACAGCATCCAGATCTTCCACACCGTGCTGCGTACCGGTGACAACAAGACGGTAATCATGCCTAACGGTGCCCTGTCCAACGGCATCATCACCAATACCAACCGCCAGCCGACGCGCAAGGTGGTGTTCGACGTGGGTGTGGACTACGAGGCCGATCTGCAGAAGGCACGCCAGGTGCTGCTGGAGCTGGCGAAAGACCCTCGCGTGCTGCCCGACCCGGCGCCGCAGGCTGTGGTTTCGACCTTGGGCGACAGTTCGATCACCGTGTCGCTGCGCCTGTGGACCAAGACCTCCGACTACTGGGACGTGATGTTCATGCTGAACGAGCACGCCCGTGATCGCTTGCGTGCCGAAGGGATCGACATTCCGTTCCCGCAGCGGGTGATCCGCGTGGTGCAGGAGACTGCAGCGCAGTAAATCGATTTGAAGGCCGGGGCCGCTGTGCGGCCCTTCGCGGGCAAGCCCGCTCCCACAGGAGAGTCGCAGGCTTCGAAACCTGTGCAGCGCCTGTGGGAGCGGGCTTGCCCGCGAAGGGGCGCAAAGCGGCCCTGGTTTTTTCTGCCCTTACACTTGTTCACAGCAATTCCCCGCCATTTCTGGCATATAGCCTGACCCTTCCTGTCTGCACCCGATACGCCATCATGAAACCATTGCTCTACATCACTCCTCTTCGGGCCCTGCTGTTCGGCCTGACCCTGGCCCTGTTCGAGCTGCTCACCTACCTGGCCAGCGACGCCGTGATGCCGGCCATGCCGGTGGTGGTCGAGCACCTGAACGCCAGCCCGGAATACATCCCCCATGCGCTCAACCTGTACCTGCTCGGTGGCGTGGTGCTGCAATGGCTGATCGGCCCGCTGGCCGACCGCTATGGCCGCCGCCCGCTGCTGCTGGCCGGCTGCGCATTCTTTGGTGTTGCCTGCCTGGCCACCTACTGGGTGCAGGATATCGGCCTGTTCAACCTGCTGCGTCTGCTGCAGGGCATTGGCCTGGGCTTTGTGGTTACCGTCAGCTACCCGGCGCTGAACGAGTCGTTCAGCGAAGCGGACGCGGTGCGCATGATGGCGTTGCTGGCCAATATCGCCTTGCTGTCGCCGCTGCTCGGGCCTCTGGTCGGTACGCTCATGCTGCAGTGGCTGGACTGGCGCTGGCTGTTTGTGGCCTTCGCCTTTGGTGCGGTGCTGTGCTGGCTGCTGCTGCATCGCTTGATGCCGGAAACCCTTGGTGTGGAGCGCCGCGACGGCTCGCGCCTGCCCTTCACCCCGATCCATTTGCTGCCACTGCTCGCCGGTTACGGCCAGTTGCTGGCCAATCGCAAGTTCGTCGCCGGCAGTGCCGCGCTGGGCCTGGTAGGCCTGCCACTGATTGGCTGGATCGGCCTGTCGCCGGTGCTGCTCATCCACGATGAGGGGCTGAGCACGATGGAATATGCACTGTGGCAGTTGCCGGTGTTCGGTGGGTTGATCCTCGGTAACCTGATCATCAACCGCATCGCCGACCGTTACCCGTTGCCGGCTCTGGTGCGCGGTGCGCTGGGGCCGTATCTGGCCGGGCTGTGCCTGATGGTGCTGGCGACCTGGTGCTGGCCGACGGTGACCAGCGTGGTCGCGGGCATGTCGCTGTATGCGCTGGGGCTGGGGGTGGCCAATGCGGTGCTGTACCGCATGACGCTGTTTGCCAGCGACCAGAGCAAGGGGCTGGTGTCGGCGATGCTGGGGATGATCACCATTGCCTTGCTCGGGTTGGGTGGCGCGGTGTTGGCGATGATCGGGGCAGGGGCGAGCCTGCTGAACTTTGCCCTGGCGGCGGGTGTGGCAGGGGCTTTGGCACTGTGGCCATTGTGGTTTGTCGTGGGTGGGCGGCCCGACGAAGGGGCTGTCGCTCAATAATCTTCATTGCCTGCACTGGCCTCTTCGCGGGTAAACCCGCTCCCACAGGGTTCTCGCGTGCCTTGATGGCAGTGGTTTACCTGTAGGAGCGGGTTTACCCGCGAAGAGGCCAGTGCAGGCTGAAGAGAGCTATCAGGGCTGCTCGGCCGCCGAGTTATCCACCGGCACCTGCTTTCCCCGGCTCACTTCCTGGCGCCAGTGCAGCGCGATCAGGATCAGCGTGGGCACGCCGAGCAGCGCAGTGATCAGGAAGAAGTCGTGATACCCGTACTTCTCCACCATCACCCCTGAATAGCCGCCAATCAGGCGCGGCAGCAGCAGCATGATCGAGCTGAGCAGCGCATATTGCGTGGCCGAGAACTTCAGGTTGGTCAGGCTCGACAGGTAGGCGACGAATGCCGAGGTGGCCAGGCCGGAGCTGAAGTTGTCCAGCGAAATGGTCACCACCAGCATTTCCAGGTTCGGCCCCATATCGGCCAGCATCAGGAACAGGATATTGGTGGCCGCCGAGGCTGCGCCGCCGATGAACAGGATCGGCAGAATGCCGAAACGCACGATCAGCAAACCACCGACGCCGGCACCGACCAGGGTCATGATCAGGCCGAAGACCTTGCTGACACTGGCGATCTGGTCTTTGGTGAAGCCCATGTCGATGTAGAACACGTTGGCCATCACGCCCATGACCGTGTCGGACATGCGATAGGTCGCAATCAAGCCGAGCAGCAACAGGGCCTGCCAACGGTAGCGGGCGATGAAGTCGTGCACCGGTGTCAGCACCGGGGCCAGGCCACGACGGCCCAGGCTCGACAGGCAAGCCCAGGTAAGCAGTACGTAGAGGATCAGGCGCAGGAAGGCACGGTCTTCGAGCAGCAGGTCGAGTGGCGTCGCATCGCCGGAAATGACGCTCGACCAGCCGGTGTTGAACATCTGGGTAAAGCTGGCCGGTACTGACACCAGCAGGATGATCAGCACGAATACCGAGGCCATCTGGTGCATCAGGCCATAGCGCGCAGCCGACAACTGGGTGCGCATCGGTACCGCGGGTTCACGCATCACCAGGGTGGTGAACAGTGCCGGCAGCATCATCACGCCAAACAGCACGTAGGTACCAGCCCAAGCCTTATGCAGGTAGCTGAAGCCGGTGGAACCGAACCATTCGGCGAAGAACAATGCGCCTGCGGTGGCGAGCAGGGCGGCAATCCGGTAACCAGCCATGTAACTGGCGGCCAGGGCAGCCTGGCGCTGATCGTCGGCGATCTCCAGGCGATAGGCATCGACCGCGATGTCCTGGGTGGCCGAGGCGAAGGCCACCAGCACTGCCAGGGCAATCAGCCAGGAAAGGTGTTGTTGCGGGTCGCACAGGCTCATGCCGACCAGGCCGACCACCACCAGCGCCTGCGACAGTAACAGCCACGAACGCCGACGGCCCAGGCCGCCAAGCAGCGGCAGGCGCCATTGGTCGAGCAGTGGCGACCAGACCCATTTGAAGGCATAGGCCAGGCCGATCAGGCTGGCATAGCCAATGGTTTCACGGGCTACGCCAGCTTCGCGCAGCCACACCGACAGGGTCGAAAACACCAGCATGTAGGGCAGACCGGCAGCAAAGCCGAGCAGCAGAAGTACCAAGGTTGACGGGCTGGCATAGGCAGCGAGCGCAGCGCGCCAGGTTTTACGGGGCATGGGCCAACATCTGCCTCAAATTTGCGAAAACAAAGCGCGCACTCTAACCGCTGTGCTCCATCGGGCGCCAGCCATGGCGCATCATATCCACACGATTATTGGTCACATTCACGCCCTCTGCGCGCAGTCTGGCTCGCTGTTCATCGCCAGATGGCGTGCCCAGCGCGAGGCTCAGTCGCCCGCCTGCGCCCAATACACGGTGCCAGGGCAGGCGGCTATCGGCGGGCAACTGGCCCAAGGTGCGCCCGACCCAACGAGCTGCCTTGCCGAGCCCTGCCAGCTCGGCGAGCTGGCCATAGCTGACCACCTTGCCTTCGGGCACTTGGCCAAGCACCGAATACAGCGCCGTTCGTCGGCCCTCGGGCGACGCAAGCGTGTGCTCATATCCCTCAGACATCAGGGCAGCCCTGGCCTGGAATGAAACCGGACGAATGGTCACGGCAAATGAGAGTTGAACTCAACGGCATACTCCTGGGTCTGTCCTTGCTCTGGTCGTCGGTATCTGGATAATGCCCGGCTTTTTTCGTCAATTCGAACCTGTAGCGCGCTTATGTATTCTAGATCCTTGCTTTGCCTGTTGACCGCTTCCCTGTGCGCCGCCCCGGCGTTCGCCGACACCGTGTGGATGAAGAACGGTGACCGCCTTTCCGGGAAGATCAAGGTATTCGACGGCGGCAAGCTGTTGCTGGAAACGCCCTATGGCGGCTCCGTCGCCCTGGACTGGAAGCAGGTCCAGACCTTGGAAAGCGACCAGGAACTGCTGGTGAAGCAGGACGCCTACACCGGTGAGAAGGCCAAGTCGCTCAAGGCTGCCGAGCCTGGCAAGGTGACGCTGGCCAATGGCGATGCGCCGAAGACAGTCGACCTGGCCAGTGTCCAGCAGATCATGAAGCCCAAGCCACTGGTCGAAGACTTCATCTGGAAGGGCAACGTCGACGTGGCGCTGGACTACAAGCGCGCCGAGACCGACAGCGACGACTACGACGTCAGCTTCAAGACCACTGCCCGCCATGGCCGCTGGCGGCACAATGCCGAAGGCGAATACAACCGCGAATCCAAGGACGAGGTCACCACCACCGACAACTGGAGCGCCGAGTACGCGCTCGACCGCTTCATCACCGAGAAGTGGTTCTGGCAGGGGCGCATGGAATACAAGCGCGACCGCATCGAAGACCTGGCCCGCCAGCGCACGGTCGGTACCGGCCCTGGTTACCAGTTCTGGGACGATGAGCTGGGTGCGTTCTCGCTGGGCTCGCTGATCAACCGCACCGATTTCGAGTACCAGGACGGTGCCAAGGACAACTTCTACTCGGCGGCGGTGAAGTGGGACTACACCCGCTACCTGATCGGCAAGAACGTCCAGTTGTTCACCAATGGCGAGTTTGCCAAGCCGCTGGGCGGCGTGGCCGACTACTCACTGGATGCCGAGGTGGGGCTGCGCTACAAGGTCACCGAATGGGCCTCGCTCAACCTCAAGGCAGAGAAGGACATCATCACCGGTACGCGTGACAGCGACCTGGACAAGACCCGCTATACCGCAGGCTTCGGGGTGACCTGGTAATTCTCCGGGGGCGCTTTGCGCCCCTTTCGCCGGCGATGGGCTGCGGAGCGGCCCCCATTGGCACTGGATGTGATAATGCTTATCTTGTCACTCATCCAGCCCGCATCCAGGAGCCGACCTTCGTGAGTACCAACGCCATCCGCCCCGCCCGGGAACTGCTGCTCAAGGAATACCGCGGCGTGCTCTCGACCCATTCCAAGTCCATGCCGGGCTTCCCCTTCGGTTCGGTTGTGCCGTACTGCCTCGATGCCGAAGGCAATCCGCTGATCCTCATCAGCCGCATCGCCCAGCACACCCACAACCTGCTCAAAGACCCGAAGTGCTCGCTGCTGGTGGGTGAGCGTGAGGCCGAGGACGTGCAGGCGGTAGGCCGCCTGACGGTCATGGCCGAAGCGCACAAGCTGGTCGACGAGGCCGCCATCGAAGCGGCGGCCGAGCGCTACTACCGCTATTTCCCCGATGCCGCCAACTACCACAAGGCCCACGATTTCGACTTCTGGGTCCTGCAGCCAGTGCGCCATCGCTACATCGGCGGCTTCGGTGCCATTCACTGGCTCGACCAGGTGACCCTGGCCAACCCGTTCGCAGGCAAGGCCGAGGCGAGCATGATCGAGCACATGAACAGCGACCATGCCAATGCCATCGCCCATTACGTCGAGCTGAGCGACCTGCCGCGCAGCGCAGCGGCGCAGATGGTCGGCATCGACAGCGAAGGCATGCACCTGCGCATCGGCCAGGGTATCTACTGGTTGGCGTTCCCCGCTCCTTGCAACACGCCGACACAAGTCCGAGAAGCCCTGGTTTTGCTGGCGCGCGCCGACCAATGGCCGGTTGCGACTGAAGTCGAGGCTTGAAAATCCGAGCGTTCGCATCCATCTGTAGGTCTGACTGGAAGGGTTTCTTCCGACGAGGAATGCTTTGATGCGTGCTTTTCTATTGCTGTTTCTGTTGTTCCCAGTGCTGGAGCTGTTCGTATTCGTCAAGGTCAGTGCGGCCATCGGTTTCTTTCCGGCGCTGCTGCTGATCATCGCCGGCTCCGCCCTGGGTGTGCTGGTGGTGCGCGTGGCGGGCCTCGCCACTGCCCTGCGTGCCCGTGAAAGCCTGCAGCGTGGCGAACTGCCCGCCGAGGACATGTTCCAGGGCCTGATGCTGGCCGTAGGCGGTGGTCTGCTGCTGCTGCCAGGCTTCATCAGCGACGTGCTGGGCCTGCTGTGCCTGCTGCCGTTCACCCGCCACCTGGCTGCCCGCAAGATGCGTGAGCGTGCGCAAGCCCAGGCCATGCGCGAGCGTGCGTTCCAGGATGATCCGTTCCAGGCGCAGCCGCGTGATGGCGGCCATCGCCCGAACGTGATCGAAGGCGAGTACGAGCGCCGCGACAAATAGCCAGATCTGTAACGCCCGGGGCCGCACAAGCGGCCCCGGTCTTTTTCAACTTGCTGAAAAATTTTGCATATCAAGCCTTGTAATTGAATATGGCGGCCTCATGTATGTGGTCACCGCAAGGTTTCTGGTGGCAACACCAGTCATGACACAGGTGGTTCGCCCTTGGCGGGCCACCCCCGGCAACGCCGGACCGCATCAACCCGCCGGTGTCGATACCGGCCGATGAAAACCACAATTTGGGAGAGATCGACAATGAAGCTTCGTCCTCTGCATGACCGCGTAGTCATCCGTCGCAGCGAAGAAGAATCGAAAACCGCTGGCGGTATCGTCCTGCCGGGTTCGGCCGCTGAAAAACCAAACCGCGGCGAAGTCGTTGCTGTTGGCACCGGTCGCGTCCTGGAAAACGGCGAAGTACGTGCGCTGGCCGTCAAAGTCGGTGACAAAGTGGTTTTCGGCCCTTACTCGGGCAGCAACACCGTGAAAGTCGATGGCGAAGACCTGCTGGTCATGGCCGAGAACGAAATCCTCGCCGTCATCGAAGGCTGATTTCCCCCGACTTCCCGTTACTCCAAAGAATTCCAAGGATTAAACGATCATGGCTGCTAAAGACGTAAAATTCGGCGATTCCGCTCGTAAGAAAATGCTGGTTGGTGTCAACGTTCTGGCTGACGCGGTAAAAGCGACCCTCGGCCCGAAAGGCCGTAACGTGGTGCTGGCCAAGAGCTTCGGCGCTCCGACCATCACCAAGGACGGCGTTTCCGTTGCCAAAGAAATCGAGCTGAAAGACGCTTTCGAAAACATGGGCGCCCAGCTGGTCAAGGAAGTTGCTTCCAAGGCCAACGACGCTGCCGGTGACGGCACCACCACCGCTACCGTTCTGGCTCAGGCCATCGTCAACGAAGGCCTGAAAGCCGTCGCTGCCGGCATGAACCCGATGGACCTGAAGCGCGGCATCGACAAGGCCACCGCCGCCGTTGTCGCCGAGCTGAAGAACCTGTCCAAGCCATGCGCCGACTCCAAGGCCATCGCCCAGGTAGGTACCATCTCCGCCAACTCCGACAACTCCATCGGTGAAATCATCGCCGAAGCCATGGAAAAAGTCGGTAAAGAAGGCGTGATCACCGTTGAAGAAGGCTCGGGCCTGGAAAACGAACTGTCTGTCGTAGAAGGCATGCAGTTCGACCGCGGCTACCTGTCGCCGTACTTCATCAACAAGCCGGACACCATGGTTGCCGAGCTGGAAGGCCCGCTGCTGCTGCTGGTCGACAAGAAGATCTCCAACATCCGTGAGCTGCTGCCAGTTCTGGAAGCCGTTGCCAAGGCCGGCCGCCCACTGCTGATCGTTGCTGAAGACGTTGAAGGCGAAGCCCTGGCTACCCTGGTGGTCAACAACATGCGCGGCATCGTCAAGGTTGCTGCGGTCAAGGCACCGGGCTTCGGCGACCGCCGCAAGGCCATGCTGCAGGACATCGCTGTCCTGACCGGCGGCCAGGTCATCTCCGAAGAAATCGGCCTGACCCTGGAAACCACTACCCTGGAGCACCTGGGTAACGCCAAGCGCGTCATCCTGTCCAAGGAAAACACCACCATCATCGATGGTGCTGGCGTTGACGCCGACATCGAAGCACGCGTCAAGCAGATCCGTGCCCAGATCGAAGAGACTTCCTCCGACTACGACCGTGAGAAGCTGCAAGAGCGTCTGGCCAAGCTGGCTGGCGGTGTTGCCGTGATCAAGGTCGGTGCCGGCACCGAAGTTGAAATGAAAGAGAAGAAAGCCCGCGTTGAAGACGCCCTGCACGCTACCCGTGCAGCCGTTGAAGAAGGCGTGGTGCCTGGCGGTGGTGTAGCCCTGGTTCGCGCCCTGGCTGCCATCGTTGACCTCAAAGGCGACAACGAAGACCAGAACGTCGGTATCGCCCTGCTGCGTCGCGCTGTAGAAGCTCCGCTGCGCCAGATCACTGCCAACGCCGGCGACGAGCCAAGCGTTGTCGCTGACAAGGTCAAGCAAGGTTCGGGCAACTACGGCTACAACGCCGCTACCGGCGAATACGGCGACATGATCGAGATGGGTATCCTCGACCCAGCCAAGGTCACCCGTTCGGCTCTGCAAGCCGCAGCTTCGATCGGCGGTCTGATGATCACCACCGAAGCCATGGTTGCCGACCTGCCAGAAGACAAGCCAGCTGCTGGCATGCCTGACATGGGCGGCATGGGTGGCATGGGCGGCATGATGTAAGCCAGCCTTACCCCCTGCACCAAGAAAAAGCCCCGCCTAGTGCGGGGCTTTTTCGTTTTCCTGTACCGGCCACTGGGGCTGCTTCGCACCCCTTTCGCGACACAAGGCCGCTCCTACAGGAAATCGTGATACCTCTGTAGGAGCGGCCTTGTGTCGCGAAAGGGCCGCAGAGCGGCCCCTCTATCAGGCAATGCGGTGCTCGGTGGCTGGCGCCTCGGCCATGCCCTTGCGGTACAGCACCAGATAATACGACCCCAACCCGATCAACCAGCAGAACACCGCCGTCCACACGTTATGCGACAAGAAGTGCGCGCCCTGCAGCATCCGCCCCAGCCCCAGTGCCGAGCCGGCCACCAGGGCTACCCCGAATGCCACCCGCGCCAGCTTCGGCCGGCGGTCACGCAGCATGAAGAACAGGCCGAACAGGCAGAAACCGGTCGCCGCATGCCCGCCCGGCCAGCACAGCCCCGGCTTGTCGGTCGCCGGCCGGTGTTCCAGCAGCTTGCTGTAGGTTTCCTTGCCGCCGAACTGGGTCAGGCTCCATGGGCATTGCACCTGGGTCACCTTCTTCAGCGGCGTGACGAAGGCCGTCGACAGGCCCAATGCCAAGACCAGGCAACCCAGCTCACGACGCCAGCTGAACAGAGGCTTCCAGACGAAGCTCGAGGCGAACGCGCCCAGCGAGATCAGCCCAAGCAGGATCACGCCTTGCTTGACCCGGTCATGCATGACCGTTTCCAGCAGGTAACTGTGACGGCCGATGAACTGCCCGGCGGCGGGGTCGAAGAACAGGTTGGCGACGTCCATGTCGACCGAGGTCAGTTCCAGCAGGAGCAGGGCCGCGGCAATAGCCAGTGGTATGCCCAGGTACAGCCAGAGATTGATCGGGCGCGGACGAGTGCGGTGTTGCATGACGACTCCAGGGGGTAAAAAGACCGGGCATTGTCGTGCGCCCGCTATCCTCTGTCCGTGAAGGATCAGTGAAAAAACTGTCAAGTTCGCTGAATTTGCCCTGGGGCTGGCACAGTACCGGCTATGGCCTTAAGCTGCGCCTGCCGCGCACCTCAGCGAAGCGCCGCACAGGAGAACCCGATGCGCATTCTATTGGTTGAAGACAACCGCGATATTCTTGCCAACCTTGCCGATTACCTGGGCATGAAAGGCTACACCGTCGACTGCGCCCAGGACGGCCTTTCTGGCCTGCATCTGGCCGCCACCGAGCACTACGACCTGATCGTGCTCGATATCATGCTGCCCGGTATCGATGGCTATACCCTGTGCAAGCGCCTGCGCGAGGATGCCCGCCGTGACACCCCGGTCATCATGCTGACGGCCCGCGACCAGCTGGACGATCGCCTGCAGGGCTTCCGCTCCGGTGCCGACGATTACCTGCTCAAACCCTTTGCCCTGTCCGAGCTGGCCGCGCGCATCGAAGCGGTACTGCGCCGGGCCCAGGGTGGCGGGCGTCGGACCTTGCAGGTCGCGGACTTGAGCTATGACCTCGATACGCTCGAAGTGACCCGCCAGGGCCGCCTGCTCAAGCTCAACCCGGTCGGCCTCAAGCTGCTCGCCGTGTTGATGCAGAAGAGCCCGCACGTGCTGCGCCGCGAGGTGCTGGAAGAAGCCCTGTGGGGCGATGACTGCCCTGATAGCGACAGCCTGCGCAGCCATGTGCACCAGCTGCGCCAGGTAATCGACAAACCGTTCGAAAAACCCCTGCTGCATACCGTCCATGGCGTCGGCTATCGCCTCGCCGAGGGCCGCGATGGAGTTTAAGCAAAGCCTTGCCCAGCGCATCATCATCGCCTTTGCCTTGATGAGCGCGCTGGTGGCCGGCGCCTTCGCCTTCGGTATCGTCGCCACCGTGCACTTGGTCGAGGAGCGCCTGATTTCATCGGTGCTCGGCGGTGACCTGCAGCGGTTGCTGCGCATGGACAGCGTCAGTGACTGGAGCCACCGGCCACGGCCTGACCAGCTGTTCTATTTCAGTGGCGGGCGCGATGATTTCGAGCTGCCCAAGGACCTGCGTCACCTTGATGCCGGCTTCCACGAGGTGTTTCGCGACCAGCTGTCCTACCACGCAATGGTCGAGATCGTTGATGGTCGACGCTATGTATTGCTGCAGGACCAGAGTGACTTCGAAGAGCGCGAGCGCGTGCTGTTCGCCGTCGTGGTGGTGGGTTTCGTGCTCAGCCTGGTGCTGGCGGTGGTGCTTGGCTGGCTGCTGGCGCGCAGGGTGATGGCACCGGTCATCCGCCTGGCGCGACAGGTTCGCCATCGTGATCAGTTGCTTGGCCTGGCGCCGCCGCTGGCACCGGACTATGCGGCCGACGAAGTCGGCCAGCTGGCAGTGGCGTTCGACGATACCCTGGGCCGGCTACGCGATGCGCTGACCCGCGAGCGTTTGTTCACCAGTGATGTCAGCCATGAGCTGCGCACCCCGCTGATGGTGCTGGCCACCTCGTGCGAACTGCTGATGGAAAACCCCAATCTGGAAACGCGCGCGCGCAGCCAGGTGGAACGCATCGCCCGCGCCACGGAAGAGATGCGCGAACTGGTCAAGACTTTCCTGATGCTCGCCCGTGCCCAGCGTGACCAGGGTGCCGTGGCGTCCCAGGCAACCTTGCGCGAAGTCGCCGACGACCTGACCGGGGTGTGGCGCGATACCATCGAGCAGAAGGGCCTGGCGCTCCATTACGATGGCCAGGTCAGTGCAGGCCCATTGCTGTACAACGCCACGTTCCTGCAATCGGTGATGGGTAACTTGCTGCGCAATGCCGCCCATTACACCGATAGCGGCTACATCCGCCTGAGCCTGGAGCCCAACGGCTTCAGTGTCGAAGACAGTGGCGTGGGCATCCCGGAGGAGCAGCGCGAGGCGATGTTCCAGCCGTTCGTGCGCGGCGAGGAGCGGCGCGGTGAGGGCCTGGGCCTGGGCCTGTCGCTGGTGCAGCGTATCTGCGATGACCAGGGCTGGCGGGTGACGCTGACCTCGACGGCACCACATGGCTGCCGTTTCCAGGTAGACCTGAGCCAAAGCGCGGAAAAGACCGATCCCACGCAGTAACAACATGAAACATTCCTGCGGTTTGATGACATTATTTTCACATTGGCATGACCTGTTTCCAACGACTCGTTACCTAAGGTAAGCGCATTGGAGACAGGAGCCATTCGATGCGCAGCCCGATCAAACTCGAATTTTCCGAGAAGTACGACCAGCAACATGCCAAGGAGTACTTCCTCAAGCACCAGGACGGACTGGCACGGCGCCTGTCCCACAAACGTGACGAGCAGTTGGCCCGTCGTGCGTTGGCGCTGGCCGGAGAACCGGGCCTGGTTCTCGACCTGCCTTGCGGCGCTGGCCGTTTCTGGCCGCTGCTGGCGGAAAAGCCGAACCGGGTGATCATCGGTGCCGACAACTCTGAGGCGATGATCCAGACGGCCTGTGCCGCACAACCGCCAGAGGTGGTGGCGCGGGTACGTCCTTTGCAGACATCGGCATTCGCGATCGACTTGCCGGACAATTCGGTCGACAGCATCTTCTGCATGCGGCTGTTCCACCATATTGGCGAGGCGGCTCACCGCAAGACCATTCTTGACGAGTTTCAAAGAGTTAGCCGTGACAGTGTAATCCTGTCATTGTGGGTGGACGGTAACTTCAAGGCCTGGCGCCGCCAGAAGCTCGAGCAGAAGCGTAGTGCCAAGGCCGAGCAGGGCAGCTATCAGAACCGTTTCGTGTTACCGGCAGAAACGGTTGAAGCAGAATTCAAGGCCGCCGGCTTCAGAATCCAGGAACACCTCGACTTCCTGCCGTTCTATGCCATGTGGCGGGTATATGTATTGCGTAAGGGGTAGTGTTTGATGGCTGTAGCCCAAAATGGGGAGTCGCGGTTCGATTATTACTGGCGCCAGCAGGGCGAATGGGTCGAGGAACCCAACCAGCGGCGCGGTGGTGAGAGTGGTGTACAACGGCTGAACGATGGCAACGGCAAGGTGCTGTATGCCAAGCGTCAGGTCGGCCACATCTATCGCAGCCTGCTGCACCCGTTTGGCAGGCCGACCGTGTTGCGCGAACTCGATGCACTGAATAGCTTCGAGCAACTGGGTGTGCGCGTGCCGCGCATCGTGTTTTGTGGTGCCGAGCGTGATCCCGAGCACCAGTGGCGCGCGCTGCTGGTCAGCGAGGCGCTGGACGGCTTCGTCGAGCTCGACACGTGGCACGCCGAAGGTGCGCGCGAGCGCTATCCTCAAGTAGTGCATGAACGCATGCTCAAGGACCTGGCCGACAACCTGGCGCGCATGCACCTGGGTCATTGGCAGCATGGCTGCCTGTACGGCAAGCACGTCTTCATCAAGGTCATCGGCGAGGGTGAGCAGGCCCGCGTCGAAGTAGCACTCCTGGACCTGGAAAAGTGCCGACGACGCATCAGCTGTCAGCGAGCTGCGGGTAACGACCTGCGCCAGCTGCGCCGCCACTCGTCGCTAAATGACACGGAATGGCAAACGCTGCTCTATTTTTACCAGATGGCGTTTGGCAGCGCTGTCAAAGGGTTAGGGCAATGAAACTAGAAATCGCTCGAGCTTTGTTCCTGGTGGCTGGGTTGGCTGTGACCACGGCGGCTTTAGCTGCCTGGGAAGAGCCGCGGCCAGTGGTATTCAGCAAGGCAGACCAGTGCGCGGTGCCGCGCGTGGTCAAGGCACAGCAGAGCCAGTCCGAGCCGGACCAGGACCTGCTGTTGTTCCTCTTCGGAATGCGCCAGGGGCTGCGGCCGTTTGGCTGATACAGTTCGAGCAAGACAAAGGCCTCGCAATCGCGAGGCCTTTGTTTTTGATTTGGAAGCATGCGCGGACTCTTGTAGGAGCGGCCTTGTGTCGCGATAGGGCTGCGAAGCAGCCCGAGATTTACGCCTGTCGCTGAAACTGCTGGGGCTGCTTCGCAGCCCTATCGCGACACAAGGCCGCTCCTACAGGGATCGCAGTCATGCAGCTATCGGCTGCTGTGCAGCAGACTTGTGCGCCAACAAGGTGTAGATGCAAGGCAGCACAAACAGGGTAAACAAGGTGCCAATCGACATCCCGGTGGCGATCACCGTGCCGATATCGAACCGGCTCACCGCGCCGGCCCCGGTGGCCAGGATCAGCGGTACCATGCCGAATACCATCGCCGCCGTGGTCATCAGCACCGGCCGCAAGCGAATGGCGGCAGCTTGCTCGATGGCTTCCCGAACGCCCAGGCCCTTTTCCTCACGCAACTGGTTGGCGAACTCGACGATCAGGATGCCGTGCTTGCTGATCAGGCCGATCAGCGTCACCAGCCCCACCTGGGTGTAAATGTTCATGCTGGAAATGCCCAGGAACAAAGGTAGCAGCGCCCCACAGATCGACAGCGGCACCGTCACCAGAATCACCAGCGGGTCGCGGAAGCTCTCGAACTGCGCGGCCAGCACGAGGAAGATGATCGCCAGGGCGAGGCCGAAGGTTACCCACAGGGCACTGCCTTCCTGCACGTACTGCCGCGCTGTCCCGGCATAATCGAAGGAGAAACCCTCCGGTGCCTCTTCCCGGGCGATGTCGCGCACCGTTTGCAACGCCTCGCCGATACTGACCATCGGCACACCCTGGATGATCGCCGAGTTCAGCTGCTGGAACTGGTTGAGCTGGCGGGGGCGGGCGCGGTCACTGAGGGTGATCAGTGTCGACAAGGGCAGTAGCTGCCCTTGCTCGTTCTTCACGTAGTAGTTGTTCAGCCAGCCAGCGTTGTCCCGATAAGGCCGCTCGACCTGGGCAATCACTTTGTAGCTGCGGCCTTCGAGGGTGAAGCGGTTGATTTCCGCCTCGCCCAGCAGGGTGGCAAGGGTGCTGCCCAGCGTATCCATGGATACACCCATTTGCGCCGCCTTGGCCCGGTCTATGTCGACCACCACCTCGGGTTTGTCGAACGCCAGGTCGATATCGAGGAAGGCGAACTTGCCCGATTGCTGGGCCCGTTGCTTGACCCGCTGGGCGACTTCCAGCAGGGCAGGGTAGTCACCGGCTGTATTGATCACGAACTGGAACGGCAGGCCTTCACCGGTGCCGGGCAGCGCCGGCAGGTTGAAACCGAAGATCTGCAGCCCGCCGATCTGCTCCAGCTTGGCCTGCACCAGCGGCAGCAGCTCCATCTGTGTGCGGTTGCGTTCGTTCCAGGGTTTGAGCAGGAAACCGCCGATGCCGCTCTGCACGCCGTTGAAACCGTTGATCTGGAACGACGAGTAGTACTCGGGGAAGGCCTTGAACAGCGGCGTGAACTGGTCGGTGTAAGCGTTCAGGTAGTCGAGGTTGGCCGGCTGCGGCGAGCTGCTCATCATGAAGATCACACCCTGGTCCTCGTTGGGCGCCAGCTCGTTCTGGGTGAACTTGAGCAGCACCGGGATCAGGCACAGGATGATCACGGCGAACACCAGCACCACCGGGCGGCTGTCGAGGGTTGCGTGCAGCAGGCGCTGGTAGCGCACCTTGAGGCCTTCGAACAGCACGTCGAGGCGGTGGGCCAGGCCGCTGGCATTCTGCTCCTGGCGCAACAGCAGGGCGCACATCATCGGCGACAAGGTCAGGGCGACGATGCCCGAGATGACCACCGCGCCGGCCAGGGTCAGGGCGAACTCCTTGAACAGCGCACCCGTGAGCCCGGTGAGGAAGCCGATGGGGGCATAGACCGCTGCCAGGGTGATGGTCATCGATACCACCGGCATGGCGATTTCCCGCGCGCCCTCCAGGGCAGCATCGAAGGGAGATTTGCCTTCCTCCATGTGCCGGTGAATGTTTTCCACCACCACGATGGCATCGTCCACCACCAGGCCGATGGCCAGCACCATCGCCAGCAGCGTCAGCAAGTTCAACGAGTAGCCCATCATCTGCATGAAGAACAGCACGCCGATCATCGACAACGGGATGGTCACCACCGGGATCAGCACCGAGCGCAGGGCGCCGAGGAACAGGAACACCACCACGATGACGATCAGCACCGCTTCGCCGAGGGTCTTGATCACTTCGTCGATGGAGGCCTGAATGAACAGCGTGGCATCGTAGGCGATCGATACCTTCAGCGCCGACGGAAGCTGGCTTTCAAGTTCTGGCATGATGCGCCGCACTTCCTTGATCACGTCCAGCGGGTTGGCTGCCGGGGTGGCCTTGATGCCGATGTAGACCGACGGTGTGCCATCGAACGAACTGACCGTGTCGTAGTTCTCTGCGCCCATCTCCACGCGCGCCACGTCGCCCAGCAGTACCCGGCTGTCACCGGACACCTTGAGCGGCAGCGCGGCGAAGGCTTCGGCCGATTTCAGCTCGGTGCTGGCATTGATGCTGGTGACCACGTATTCGCCCTTCACCTCACCGGCCGCGGAGAGGAAGTTGTAGCGGCGCACGGCATTGGTCACGTCGGTGGCCGACAGGCCGAAACCCGCCAGTTTCACCGGGTCGATCCAGATGCGCATGGCGAACACCTGGTTGCCGAGGATTTCCGCCTCGGCCATGCCCGGCAGGGTCGCAAGCTTGGGCTGGATCACCCGTGACAGGTAGTCGGTGATCTGCGGGTTGCTCATCTCCTTGCTGTAGAAGCTGATATACATCAGCGCCGAGGCATCGGCGGCTTCCTTGCTCAGCACCGGGTCTTCGGCGTTCTGCGGCAGCTGGTTGCGCACCTCGTTGGCCTTGGCCAGCAGTTCGGTAAACAGGCGGTCGCTGTCGGCGCCAATGCGTGCGTAGATGGAAATCACCGAGAAGTTCTGCCGGCTGACCGAGGTCATGTAGTCGATGCCTTCGGCGCTGGCCAGGCTCTGCTGCAGTGGCTGGGTGATATAGCCCTGGATGGTCTCGGCGTTGGCCCCCGGGTAGGCGGTGGTCACCGTGATCAGGGCGTTTTCCATTTTCGGGTACTGGCGGATCTGCAGTTTGTTCCAGGCCTGGAAGCCAAGCAGCAGGATCAGCAGGCTGACCACGCTGGCCAGCACCGGGCGGCGGATGAACGGGTCGGTGAACGCCATGCCTGCCTCCTGCTTAGTCGGTGCGCGGGGCGCCCTGTTCGGGCTTGAGCGCGCTGTCCTGGCCAATGCGTATGGCCGCGCCTGGGGTCAGCTTGAGCTGCCCGGCGGTGACCACTTGTTCGCCGGCCTTGAGGCCCTTGCTGACCACCACCACGCCATCGCGGCGCTCGCCGGTCTGCACCGTGCGCTGTTCGGCGCTCAGCTGTGGCTGGCCCTGGTCGTCTTTCTCCGGGTTGCCGTCCTTGTCCTTCTTCGGCGTGGCGACGTACACCGAGTTGCCGTACAGGGTGTAAGTGATGGCGCTTTCCGGGACGACCACCTGGGGCTGCGGATCGGGTAGCAGGATCAGCAGGTTGGCGAACATGCCGGGCAGCAGCTTGCCATCCGGGTTGGCCAGGGTCGCGCGCACCAGCAGGTTACGGGTGTTTTCATCGACCTTGGGGTTGATCGCGCTGAGGCTGGCCGGGAACGTCTGGCCCGGGTAGGCCGCCACTTGCACAAGCACCTGCTGGCCCAGGCTCAGGTGCGGCAACGCCTGCTCCGGTACGTTGAAGTCGACGTACAGGCTGGACAGGTCTTGCAGGGTGGCAATTACCGTGCCGGCGGCCAGGTACTGGCCGATGTCCACCTGGCGAATGCCGATGGTGCCACTGAACGGCGCGTTGATGCCCTTCTTGATCTTCTGCGCCTTGAGCTGCTCGACCACCGCCTGGTTGCGCCGGTACTGGGACGACAGGCGATCGAACTCGCCGCGGGAGATAGCGGCATCACCGACCAGCTGGCTGCCGCGACCGAAGTCGACCTTGGCCAGCCCCAGGTCGGCCTGGGCGGTGCCGAGCAGGGCAGTTTCCTGGTCGTCATTGAGCTGCAGCAGCGGTTGCCCCGCCTTGACCTTCTGCCCGGAGTCGAAGTACAGGGCCTTGACGATGCCTTCCACTTCCAGGCTCAGCTCCACGCCCTGCAAGGCCTTCAGGCTGCCTACGGCAGGCAGGCGTTCCTGCCACTGGCGCTGTTCGGCCGGGGCTGCGGCAACGGTGATGGGCGGCCGGGGCGCGGAGAACATCTGGATCTGTTGGTAGATCGAGAAGCCTTTGTAGCCCCCCAGGGCCAGCACGATCAGCAGAACGACGGCCAACATGATGAGCATGCGGCGGCGTAGCATAGGTCCGGTTCCTTGGATGTGTGGTTGTTATGCGTTTTGACACGACAACGGGCGATCCTGCCCACGTGCGGATGAGGGAAGTATTGCAGAAGGGGGAGGGGATTGCCTGTGCCGGCCTCTTCGCGGGTAAACCCGCTCCCACAGGTTCGGTGTATTCCCTGGGAATGTGAGTTCCCTGTAGGAGCGGCTTCAGCCGCGAAGAGGCCAGCAGGAAAATCAGACCAGGTGCAGGTGGTTGTCCCAGAAGCCGGAAGGCAGGTCCATCGGTTGCCCGACCAGTTCAGCCTTGCGGCAGTTGTAGAAGCGGCAACGGCCCTGCCCGGAGGTGACGACGAACCCATCCTTGACCGCGCCAACTCCGGCGCAATCGGGCATCGGTGCATCGAGCTTCACCGCACCGCTGTCCAGGTCCCAGACGAACAGGCGGTTGGCCCGCGGCGCCGTCAGGGCCACCAGGCGCAGGTCGCTGTGGATGGCGACGCTGGCGGTGTACTGAGCCATCGACTGCAGCTGGCGCTCAGGCACCGGGAAGGCCTTGAACGGCTCGCCCGGGCGCTTGATCGCCAGCAGCTCGGCAGTCTCGTCGGCAGCGCCCATGAACTGCTGGCAGGCGGCAATGGTGCCATCGTCGCCCACCGCCAGGTGGCGCACACTGTTCATCTGCTGGGCCAGGGTTTCCTTGCTCAGCAGGGTGCCGTCGCGCTGCATCAGCACCAGGCTCGGCTCCATGGCATCGAGGTTCATCTCGACCCGGCTCTCGGCCTCGGTGCGGATGCCACCGTTGGCCACGATCAGGGTTTCGCCATCCGGCAGCCAGGCCACTTCATGAGGGCCGATGCCGTGGGTCGGGATCTCGCCGCTGTGCACCAGGCGCTCACCTTCGAAGCGGTACACGCCGAGTACGCCACGCCCTGGGTCGCGGGTGTCGTTCTCGGTGGCATACAGCCATTCGCCACCCTTGTGAATCACCGCATGGCCATAGAAGTGCCGGTTCGGTTGCGAGGTGACGGTCTGCAGCAGGCGCCCGTCGCGCAGGTCGACCAGGTAGCTTTCGGTACCGGGGCGGCGGGCGACGAACAGGGCGATCGGCAGCTCGGGGTGGTTGATGATGGCATGGCAACGCTGGGCGACCTGGGTGCTGAACACCTGGGTGCCGTCCAGGCGGAACCCGACCGCATAGTGCTTGCCGTCGCCATCGTCACGCGCCGACAGCAGCAAGGGTTCGCTGCCTTTGTTGCGGAACAGGCTCCAGCCGCCCAGGGTCAGGGCGCTGAGCAATACGCTACCGAGTTTGAGGGCCTGGCGTCGCAGCATGATCAGTCACCGTCGTTGGCATTGAAGCCCAGCTGGATGTTCAGCGCCTTGGCCAGGTCGCCTTCGTGCAGGCGGTGGACGGCGTTGAGGGCATCGTAGATCTGGTTGAGGGTCTGCTGTCCGGCGTCGTCGGCCAGCAGCTCGCCGAGTGTCTTCTGGTTGTCGGCCAGCAGTTTGAGCGCCGTAGCGTAGGCGTCGTCGATCTTCTGCGCCAGGGCTTTCTGATCGCCGGGCAGCAGGCCGCGCAGGCCCTGGTTGTCGACCCCGACCCACACGGTCTGGGCGGCCTTGAGGGTGGCTTCCAGGCTCTTGAGCGAGGAGTGGCTGCGCCAGGCTTCGGCTTGCAGCGGCTGTGGGATGCCTTTGCTCTGGCGGCCCATCGGCGCACCCAGCTTCTTCTTCAGGGTATCCAGGGCGGTAACCTGGGAGCGCAGCAGGTCGGCGATCGCCTCGTGGGAATCGGCGTAGCGCTGGTTGGGGAACTTGGTCATCTGCGACAGCATGCCGTCGGTGCTGTTCCAGCTCTTGAGGATGTCCTCGGCCAGGACCTTCTGGTGCTCACCGATGGCGACCAACAGCGGGCAGTAGCGGGCTTTCTGCTCGGCAGTGGCTACGTCCGGCTTGCTGTCGAAGAGGATGTACTCGTAGGCCGACAGGCCGCGTACCACGACGCTGGCCTTGCCCAGGGCGGCGGCATCGACCGGCTTGTCGCCGTTGACCAGCTGCTCGACCTGGCGGCCGACCAGGTTCTTCTTGTCAGGCCAGAATTGTACCTGCCAGGCGCGGTTGCCTTCGGCCAGCGGGCCGACCAGCAGCGGCTGCAGTTCCGCCCAGGCTTTTTGCGCATTGAGGAAGTCGGCGCGTGCGGTGTCCAGGCTTTCCTTGCCTTCACAGTAGGCCAGAGCGCTGACGGCCAGCTGACGGTCGGCTTCGACCCAGCGGCTGTAGGTCGGCAGGATCACCTGTTTGGCGATGGCGGCGGAAGTCACTGCCTGCGGGTCCTGCGGCGAGCAGGCACCCAGGGCGAGTGCGGCGAGGCTGGTGAACAACAGTTTGGGTCGGAACATGCCCGGCTCCTTGCGCGTTTTAAAGTGAGTTCAGGAAGGCCAGCAACGCGGCGCGCTGCTCGGCATTGAAGGTCAAAACATGGTCGCGCGCCGGCTGGGCTTCGCCGCCATGCCAGAGCACGGCTTCCAGCAGGTTGCGGGCGCGGCCGTCGTGCAGGTATTGGGTGTGGCCACTGACGGCTTCGGTCAGGCCGATGCCCCACAACGGCGGGGTACGCCAGTCCTGGCCGTTGGCGGCAAATTCGGTGCGCTCGTCGGCCAGGCCCGGGCCCATGTCGTGCAGCAGCAGGTCGCTGTAGGGGCGGATCACCTGGTTGGCCAGTTCCGCTTCGGCGGCGTTGGCGGCGGTGGTGAACTGCGGCACATGGCAGGCCTGGCATCCGGCCTGGAAGAACAGGTTCTTGCCGGCCAGCACTTGCGGTGCGCCGACGTCACGACGGGCAGGCACGCCGAGGTTGCGGGTGTAGAAGGTGACCAGGCGCAGGATGTTGTCGCTGACTTCCTTCTCGTCGCCTTCGCCGTCGCCATTGGGCGCGGCCAGGCAGTCGACCTGGGCCGGGGTGCAGTCGTCCTTGGGTTGCAAGGTGCTGGTCAGGCCCATGTCACCGTTGAAGGCGTGCACGTTCTGCTGATTGACGTTGGGCTGCCCGGCCTTCCAGCCGAAGCGGCCGATCACGGTCTTGCCCAGGGCGTCGTCCCAGACCCGGTTGGCGCGGCCGCGGATGCCGTCGTGGTTGCGGTCGTCCGGGTCTTCGTTGGCCAGGATGGCGTCCTCGGGGATGGCTTCGAGCAGGCCCAGGCCGATCATCGGCGGGGCCACGCGGGCCGAGAAGCGCGTGTCGGGGTGCATTGGGCCGTAGCCAAGCTGGGTGATCTGCAGGGTCGGGCGGCGCAGCTCGACCGGGTGGCCGTCCTTGAAGGTGACGGTCTGGGTGGTGTAGCTCACCCGCACCTTTCCTTCCGGCGCCACGCCGGGGATGGCCATGTCTTGCAACTGGGTGCCGTAGACGGGCTCGGGGACCACGCCCAGGCGCTCGATCTCCTTGGCCAGGTAAGGCTGGTCGGGGATCGACAGGCGCACCAGCATGCCCACGGCATTGCTGTCGCCGGGCTCTGGCGGGTGCCCGCGGCCGTCACGCACGTGGCAGTTCTGGCAGGCTGTGGTGTTGAACAACGGGCCCAGGCCGTCGCGCGCGGTGGTGGTGGACGGGGCGATCACCCAAGGGCTGCGGAAGAAGCTGTTGCCCACGGCGAAGTCCAGGCGGCGCTCGGCCGAAAGGTTGGCCGAGGGCAGGGAAAACGCCTTGCGGTCGTCGCGCTGAACCGTTGCCTGGCCACCAGACAGCGCTTCGCCGGGCTCGGCCTGGGTGAAACGCGGGGCGTCGTCACAGGCGGCAAGGGCGAGGGCCAGCAGCAGAGGGGAGAGTCGGGACAGCGACGAGGACATGCAAAATCCTGGGCGTGGACGAAAAACCGGCGTGCAAGCTTAGCAGGACGGCGTAGTTTGAATAAGAGCAATTTGCAATTACCCGGGTGAAAAGGATGTGAAATGCCAGCATTTTCATGAACCTGTATCGGCCTCTTCGCGGGCAAGCCCGCTCCCGCAGGGACCCCGCAGTCTTCAGGTACAGCGCAGCTCCTGTAGGAGCGGCTTTAGACGCGAAGAGGCCGGCACAAAAAAGGCGGCCCGAAGGCCGCCTTTTTGTGAACCACAACTGCTGATCAGAATTCGTGATCGGCGGTGTCCGGGTTCAGGTTGGCAATACCCAGCTTGCCTGCAGCCTGCTCGATCGAACCGGTCTGCTTGACCAGCGAGGCGATGGCATCGCGCACGATCTGGTTGCCGGCAGCGTTGTCGGCGGCGATCAGCTGGTCGTAGTGCTCGCCCTTCAGCGCGTGGTCGACGATTACCTGGATCTTCGCCTCGGTGGCTTCGAGGTCGGCCTTGAGGGTGGCGTCGGCTGCCGGGTCGGCCTTGGCCACCAGCGACGACAGGCTCGGGCCGGTCATCTTGGTGCCGTCGGTGCGGGTGTACTCGCCCAGGTAGACGTTGCGGATGCCCTTGGCGTCGTAGAAGTGCGAGTAGTGGGTGTTGTCGCTGAAGCAGTCCTGCTCGTCTTCCGGCGAGTTGGCTTCCAGCGAGACCTTCATGCGTTCGCCGGCCAGTTCGCCCAGCGACAGGCTGCCCATGCCGAACAGCATCTTGCGCAGGCCATCGGCCACAGGCTCTGCTTCAAGCGTGGCGCGGTAGTTGTCGGCGACGTTCGGCGCCCAGTTGCCGACCATCTCTTCGAGGTCCTTGACCAGCAGCTCGGTGACCGCCTTCAGGTAGGCACGACGACGGTCGTTGTGGCCGCCAGTGGCGCCTTTGCCTTCCAGGTAATCGGACGCCGGGCGGGCGCCGGCACCTGGGCCGGTGCCGTTGAGGTCCTGGCCCCAGAGCAGGAATTCGATGGCGTGGTAGCCGGTGGCGACGTTGGCTTCGGAACCTGCCAGTTCGTTCAGGCTTGCCAGCTTCTCAGGGGTGATGTCCTTGACGTCGACCTTCTCTTCGCCAACCTGGATCTCGGTGTTGGCGATGATGTTGGCGTTGGCCGCCGGGTTGCCCAGGGCATGTTCATAGCTCTTGTCGACGTAGTCGATCAGGCCTTCGTCCAGCGGCCAGGAGTTCACCTGGCCTTCCCAGTCGTCGATGATGGTGTTGCCGAAGCGGAACGCCTCGCTCTGCAGGTACGGAACGCGCGCGGCGGCCCAGGCCTCTTTGGCGGCCTTCAGGGTTTCGTCGTTGGGTTTGGCGAGGAACGCGTCGACGGCGGCCTGCAGGGTCTTGGCGGTGCTCAGCGAGTCGCTGTACACGGCGTAGACCATTTCGGCGTAATGCTTGACCACGGCTTTGCCGGCCGCTTCGTCGACAGCCCCGGGCGCCGCAGCGGTGGTGCTGGCAGCAGCAGGTGCCTGAGCTTGCGGAGCGGCGGCCTTGCTATCCTTGCCTTCGCCGCAACCGGCGAGAGCGATGGCGATGGCCAGCAGACTGGCGGAGGCCAGAGGCATTCGAATCATTATTGGTTTCCTGCGTCTTGTGGTTGGACCATGGGGTTAGGCCGTGCGCCGTGGCACGCGAAACGGCAACATCATGCGAAAGATTTGCATTTGCTGTAAAGGGGCGGGCGCGCAATTCATGTAAATGCGCGTCACGGCCTGTAATCGCAGGGGCAGGCGTTACAGCGCGGAGACCTGATTGCGCTGCGCCTGTTTGAGGAAACTGGTCAGCTCGCGCGCCGACAGCGGCTTGCTGTAGTGGTAGCCCTGACCCTCATGGCAACCCTGGGCAATGATGTAGGTTTCCTGCTCGGCGGTTTCCACGCCTTCGGCGATGACCTGCATCCCCAAGCTCTTGCCCAGCTGAATGATGGCGCGAACGATGGTGGCGTCGTCATCGTCGTCGAGCAGGTCCTGGACGAAGCTCTTGTCGATCTTGATCTTGTCCAGCGGCAGCGACTTCAGGTAGCTGAGCGACGAGTAACCGGTGCCGAAGTCGTCGATGGCGATCATCGCCCCTGAGCGGCGCAGGCTCAGCAGGTGCTGGGCAGCGGTGCTGATGTCTTCCATCAGGCCGGTCTCGGTCACTTCCAGTTCCAGGCTGCGCGGTGGCAGGCGGTAGGCCTGCAGCAGGTTGTTGACCACCCGTGGCAGCTCGTTGTGGTGCAGCTGCACCGTGGACAGGTTGACCGCCATGCGCAGTTCGCTGAAGCCCATGTCGTGCCATTCGCGCAGTTGCCGGCAGGCCTGGTCGAGTACCCACTCGCCAATGCTGATGATGCTGCCGTTCTGCTCTGCAAGCGGGATGAACTGGTCGGGCGGGACCATGCCCAACTGCGGGTGCTGCCAGCGCAGCAGGGCCTCGACGCCGACCACGCGGTGGTCGCGGTAGCTGATCTGCGGCTGGTAGACCAGGTACAGCTGGTTGCGCGGCAGGGCTTCGCGCAGGTCCTTTTCCAGCTCGCGGCGGCGGCGCATTTCGCTGTCGACGCTGGCGATATAGAACTGGTAGCGGTTGCGCGAGCGGGCCTTGGCCAGGGTCATGGTCTGCTCGGCTTTTTGCAGCAGTTTCTCGGTGCTGTCACCGTCCTCGGGGAACAGGGTGATGCCGATGGTGGCACGCAGGCGAATCTGCTGGTGATCGAGGCCGAATGGCTGCTCCAGGTCGTCAAGGATGCTCTGGGCCAGCTCCGCAGCTTCGTAAGGCTGCTCGATATTGGCCTGGACCAGGGCGAACTGGTCGCCACCCAGGCGTGCCAGGGCACCCAGGCGGCCACTGTGGGCGCGCAGGCGGTCGGCCAGGGCCAGCAGCAGCTGGTCGCCGGTCTGGTAGCTGAACTGTTCGTTGATGCCCTTGAAGTCGTCCAGGCCTACGCACAGCACAGCCACGCGATGCTGCAGGCGGCCGGCGTCGGCGAGAATCTTGTCGAGCTGCTCCTGCAACTGCTGGCGATTGGGCAGGCCGGTGAGGAAGTCGTATTGGGCCATGCGCTGCAGGCTGTTCTCGGCTTCGTGGCGCAGGTGGGTGTTGCGCTCGATCGAGGCCAGCAGCTGATTGGCGGTGTTGACCCAGATGCCCAACTCGTTCTTCTCGTGGCCCTTGAGCAGCGGGATCTGGTGCTGGCTTGGGCGGTCAGGGTTGATCTGGGTAAGGTGCTCGATGATCTTCGACAGCGGCTTGGTCAGCAACCAGTGGTAGACCAGGTAAAGCACCAGGCCCATGGCCAGGGCGCGCAGCACCCCGGAAATGAAGATGATCACCGCATTGACCAGGAAGTCTTCGCCATAGGACGAGGTATCGAGGGTGATGCTCAGGTCACCGTAGTACTCGCTGTACGGGCCGCGGCCGACCAGTTGGGTGGTGTAGGTGCGTTCCTGCCCGAGGATCAGGTCGGTCAGCCAGCGCATCGACATGTCCTGCAACGGGCGGGACTTTTCTGCCAGCATGGTTTCGTTGGGATGGCCGATCGAGGCCATGCGCACCGATTCGTCCTGGAACAGGCCTTCCATCACCTGCATGCCCATTTCCCGGTCGAGGCTGTACACCGCTTGGGTGGAGGGGTCACGGAACATGTCGAGAATGCGCTGGGCGTCATTGTTGACGGCCTGGCGGGTCTTGTAGGTGTCGTAGACGATTTGCGCGCAACTGAGGACGACGCCGACCGCCAGCGCCGAAAGGAGCACGACCCTGAGCAACTTGACCGATAAGCTGTTCCGCAATTCCAGCTTCAATGGGGTTTCCTTAATCCATGCGCATGGCATCATTTTGCCATTAACGTTGGCAATACACTATCGGCCGACCTTGGGTAGTGTATCGGTTGCCCGACCCTGCAACTTGAGCGCGCGCCATCAAACTTCCAGACGTTTGATGTTAGCGCGCTATGCGCGCTGATCAAGACCCTGCGGGAAAACTGTCAGGCACAAAAAAGCCCGGCACAGGGCCGGGCTTTTCGTTCAGGGCTGAATGACTCAGGCCTTGAAGGTGTTGCCTTCGAACTGCTCGGCAACGAACTTCCAGTTAACCAGGTTCCAGAAGGCCTCGACGTACTTCGGACGCAGGTTGCGGTAGTCGATGTAGTAGGCGTGTTCCCAGACGTCGCAGGTCAGCAGCGGGGTGTCGCCGCTGGTCAGCGGGCAGCCGGCGCCGATGGTGCTGGCCAGGGCCAGGGAACCGTCAGCTTTCTTCACCAGCCAGCCCCAGCCGGAACCGAAGGTGCCAACCGAAGTCTTGGTGAACTCTTCCTTGAACTTGTCGAAGGAACCGAAAGCGGCGTTGATGGCGTCAGCCAGGGCACCGGTCGGCTGGCCGCCGGCGTTTGGTGCCAGGCAGTTCCAGTAGAAGGTGTGGTTCCAGACTTGAGCGGCGTTGTTGAAGATGCCGCCCGAAGAGCTCTTGACGATCTCTTCCAGGGTCTTGCCTTCGAATTCGGTGCCTGGGACCAGGTTGTTCAGGTTCACGACATAGGTGTTGTGGTGCTTGTCGTGGTGAAACTCCAGGGTTTCCTTGGAGATGTGCGGCTGCAGGGCATCGTGGGCGTACGGCAGCGGCGGCAATTCAAAAGCCATGGTGGATCTCCTGATTCAGGTCTGTTTGCGGTTTGCGCAAGGCCGATCACGGGCGGCCCGATGTACGTCGGCGAGTTTGTACTCTTTGCGACGCAAGGGCTGGATCATAGCACCGGGCCCGGCGCATAACCACGCAACAAAGATAGGGAATAGAGGTTCCAGAGCGGTTGGCGGCCGCCGACCGGCGGTGTTTGTCTGGGGGCCTGCCTTGATGCTTGTGTTGCCTTTGAGATCGAGCGCCGCCCGCGCGGCGCATCGCGGATGAATCCGCTCCTACATCTGTTTCGGGCCAGTTCCGCCTGTGAGATCACCTTTGTCAGCCTTGTTTGTTCCCTACAATTTCGAGGTGGGCGGCAAGGCGGGCAGCCCATCTGACGCAGGACAGACTGGCCCGAAACAGATGTAGGAGCGGATTCATCCGCGATGCGCCGCGCGGGCGGCGCTCGATCTCACAGGCGCTGTAAATGTTGTGACAAGCCCCAGGTCAGTTGAAGATCAACTGCGCCGCCACCGCGAACATCATCACCGCCACCATCAGGTCGAGCATCCGCCAGGTCGCTGGCCGTGCCAGCCACGGCGCCAGCCACGCAGCACCGATCGCCAGGGTCGAGAACCACAGCAGCGAGGCGCTGGCCGCCCCGGCCACGTAGGCGCCTGGAGCAGTCTGCTGGGCCCCCAGCGAGCCGATCAGCAGCACTGTGTCGAGATACACATGCGGGTTGAGCAGGGTGACCGCCAGTGCGCTCAGCAATACTGCCCGGCGCGAGCGCATGCCCTGGCCTTCCTGCTGCTGCAGGCTCTGCTTGGAAAACGCGCTGCGCAGCGCCTTGGCGCCATACCAGATGAGGAAAACCGCGCCGCCCCAGCGGGCGATGGCCAGCAGCGTCGGGTTGTGCGCCAGCACCGTGGCCAGGCCGAATACCCCGGCAGCTACCAGGATGGCGTCGCAAACGATGCACAGCGCAGCTACCGGCAAGTGGTGCTCGCGGCGCAGGCTCTGGGCGAGGACGAAGGCGTTTTGTGCACCGATGGCCATGATCAGGCCGAAGGCCACCAGCATGCCGTTGAGATAGCTTTGCCACATGGCGCGTGCTCCAGGAATGAACTGCCGTAAAAGATGCTGGCCATTGTGGCAATCAGCGCTGTATAAGAAAAACAAATAAAGCTGATCCGTCATTAGGAAGATTGATGTTCGACTACAAGCTGCTGGCTGCCCTCGCGGCGGTGATCGAGCAGGGCGGTTTCGAGCGTGCAGCACAGGTGCTGGGGCTTTCGCAGTCGGCCATTTCGCAGCGCATCAAGCTGCTCGAAGCGCGAGTTGGCCAGCCGGTATTGGTGCGTGCCACGCCACCGAGCCCGACCGAGGTCGGCCGCCAGTTGCTCAACCATGTGCAGCAGGTACGCCTTCTTGAGCGCGACCTGCAGCGTCAGGTGCCAGCGCTGGACGAAGAAGGCATGCCCGAGCGCCTGCGTATCGCCCTCAATGCTGACAGCCTGGCGACCTGGTGGGCCGGCGCGGTAGGGGCGTTCTGCGCCGAGCATCAGTTGCTCACCGATCTGGTGGTGGAAGACCAGGAAGTCGGCCTCAAGCGCATGCGCGCTGGTGAAGTGGCTGCCTGCCTGTGTGGCAGCGAGCGGCCAGTGGCCGGGGCGCGCAGCCTGCCGCTGGGGGCGATGCGCTATCGGGCGCTGGCCAGCCCAGGGTTCATGGCGCGCTATTTCCCGCAGGGGTTCGAGGCGCAGCGCCTGGCGCGCACGCCGGCCATCGTCTATGGGCCGGACGATTTCCTGCAGCACCGTTACTTGGCGTCGCTGGGGATTCAGGACGGTTTCCTGCACCACCTGTGCCCTTCGTCCGAAGGTTTTCTGCGCATGACCGAGGCCGGCCTGGGCTGGGGCCTGGTGCCTGAGTTACAGGCCCGTGAGCAGTTGGCGAATGGCCAGTTGGTGGAAATCTGCAGCGATACCCCCATCGATGTGCCGTTGTACTGGCATCATTGGCGCAACGGCGGGCACCTGCTCGCGCAACTCACCGAACATCTGCGGCATACGGCACAGCACTGGCTGGTGCCCTTGTAGCGGCGGCTGGCGTCTGTTGCATCTGAAATCAAGGCGGAGTCATACATGCAAATTCTGGTCACCGGCGCGAGCGGCTTCATTGGCGGGCGATTCGCGCGCTTTGCCCTTGAGCAGGGCCTGGCTGTACGGGTCAGCGGCCGCCGTGCCGAAGGCGTGGAGCACCTGGTCAAGCGAGGCGCACAGTTCATTCCTGGCGACCTGGGTGACCCTGAACTGGCCCGTCGCCTTTGCCAGGGGGTCGAGGCCGTGGTGCATTGCGCGGGCGCCGTGGGTAACTGGGGGCGCTACCAGGACTTCCACCAGGGCAACGTGGTGGTCACGGAAAATGTCGTCGAAGGCTGCCTCAAGGAGCACGTGCGGCGCCTGGTGCACCTGTCGTCGCCGTCGATCTATTTCAACGGCCGTTCGCGCCTGGGTATCCGTGAAGACCAGGTGCCGCGCCGCTTCCACGATCACTATGCGCAGACCAAGCATATCGCTGAGCAGAAAGTGTTCGGTGCCCAGGAGTTCGGCCTGGAAGTGCTGGCGCTGCGCCCACGTTTCGTCACCGGGGCTGGGGATGCGAGCATTTTCCCGCGTTTGATGCAGATGCAGCGCAAGGGCCGTGTGGCCATCATCGGCAATGGCCTGAACAAGGTCGACTTCACCAGCGTGCACAACCTCAACGAGGCACTGCTCAGCGCGTTGTTCGCCGAAGACCGCGCGCTTGGCCAGGCCTACAACATCAGCAACGGGCAGCCGCTGCCGCTGTGGGACGTGGTCAACTACGTGATGCGCCAGATGCAGCTGCCGCAGGTTACCCGCTACCGTTCATACGGCCTGGCCTACAGCGTCGCCGCCCTTAACGAAGCCGCCTGCATGCTCTGGCCCGGGCGCCCGCAGCCGACATTGTCGCGCCTGGGCATGCAGGTGATGAGCCGTGATTTCACCCTGGATATCAGCCGCGCCCGCCAATACCTGGATTACCAGCCCAAGGTCAGCCTGTGGACCGCGCTGGATGAATTCTGCGCCTGGTGGAAGCATCAACCGCTGGGGCAGTGAACCAGATCTGCAGATGATGGTCATCAGTGCGCCGCGCTAGCGGTTTATACTCATGTCTCTTTGCTACCACCGCGGTTGATGCCACCTATGCGTAACGATGCCCACGATGCCCACGATGATTTCGATGACGTGCCCACCTTGCGGGCAGGTACCCCCGATGACGACGAGCTGCTGCCCGCGCACGTCTCGCGTAGCCGCAAGAAGGCGGCAAGGCCGGCCAGCAGCGGGGCACTGTGGGCGTTGCTGGGGGCATCGTTCATCGCCTTGGCGGGGCTGGGCTGGTGGAGCTTCCAGCAGATTTCGTTGATGGAGCAGCAACTGGTGGCCACCCAGGAAAGCTTTGCGCGGATCAGCGAAGAAGCTGCCGGGCGTTTGCAGGCAATCAGCGGCAAGGTCGATGCCAGCGAGACGTCAAGTACCACGGGCAGTGAAGCACTGAAGCTGCAGATCCGTCAGTTGCAGGCCAGCCTGGCTGAGCAGGGCAAGCAGCAACAAGGTGTGGCGGGGCAGGCCGGGGACCTGGGCAAGCGCCTGGAGCAGGTGCTGGCAGATACCCGTGAGCAGCAGAAGGCAGTGACCGAGTTGCAGACCCAGCTGCAGGCGCAACTGAAGGCCGTGAATGCCGAGCTGACGGCGCTGAAGTCGGGGCAGGTCGATGGTGGCAAGCTCGATGGCCAGCTGAAGAACCTGAACGATGAAGTGGCTGCGCTGAAGAAGCAGGGCAATCAGAAAGCTGCTGTCGAAAGCCTGGAGCAGGATGTGCTGGTGCTCAAGACCCAGATGGAAAACCGCTCAGCGTCGTCGAGCGGGGCGACGGTGCAGGAATTCGATGCGTTCCGCGGGCAGACCACGCGTAACCTCAATACCCTGCAGAGCCAGATTCAGAACCTGCAGCAGCAGATCAATTCCCGGCCTTGAGGCCGCAGGGGAGGGCTTTGCCCTCCTTTCGCGACGCAAGGCCGCTCCTACAGAAATACGCGATCCCTTGTAGGAGCGGCCTTGTGTCGCGATGGGCCGCAAAGCGGCCCCGGCGATCTCAATTACAGGCGCGGATAGTCGATATACCCCACCGGCCCCTTGCCATAGAAGGTCTCCGGATGCGCCTCGTTCAACGGCGCATCCGCCGCCAGCCGCGCCGGCAGGTCCGGGTTGGCAATAAATGGCACGCCAAACGCCACCGCATCCGCCTTGCCCGCCGCCAATGCTGCATTGGCAGTGGCCTTGTCAAAGCGCTCGTTGACGATATACGGCCCACCAAATGCCGCCTTGATCAGCGGGCCGATGCTGTCGTCGGCTTCCTTCTCCCGCGAGCAGATGAAGGCAATGCCACGCTTGCCCAGCTCACGCGCCACATAGGTGAAGGTTTCGGCGCGGTCGGCATCGCCCATGTCATGTGCATCGGCGCGCGGCGCCAGGTGCACGCCGACGCGGCCAGCGCCCCACACTTCGATGGCCGCATCGGTCACTTCCAGCAGCAGCCGCGCACGGTTTTCCAGCGAGCCGCCGTAACGGTCGCTGCGCTGGTTGGTGCTGCTTTGCAGGAACTGATCGAGCAGGTAACCGTTGGCGCCGTGGATCTCCACGCCGTCGAAGCCAGCGGCCTTGGCGTTCTCGGCACCACTGCGGTAGGCCTCGACGATATCGGCGATTTCTTCGGTTTCCAGTGCACGCGGAGTCGGGTAGTCGCTCAGCGGGCGTACCAGGCTGACATGGCCCTTGGCCTGGATCGCGCTGGGCGCCACCGGCAGTTCGCCATTGAGGTAGCTGGGGTGGGAAATACGGCCGACGTGCCACAGCTGCAGGAAGATGCGCCCGCCAGCGCCATGCACGGCCTTGGTGACATTGTTCCAGCCACGTACCTGCTCGTCGTTCCAGATGCCGGGGGTGTCGGGGTAGCCCACACCCATCTGGGTGACCGACGTCGCTTCGCTGAGAATCAGCCCGGCACTGGCGCGCTGTACGTAGTATTCGGCCATCAGCGCATTGGGCACCCGGCCTTCATCGGCGCGGCAGCGGGTCAGCGGGGCCATGATGATACGGTTGGGCAATTGCACATCGCCCAGTTGGATCGGATCGAAAAGCGTGGTCATAACGGTTACCTGCCTTGTCAAAGTGCTTGGCGCAGTTGTTCGAGGAACGCCTCGATGGTGGCTTCGTTGCGTTTGAAGAAGTGCCACTGGCCGACCTTCTGGCTGCTGATCAGACCGGCCCGCTGCAAAGTGGCCAGGTGAGCCGACACGGTCGACTGCGACAGCCCGCAGCGTTGGTCGATCTGCCCGGCACAGACACCGTTTTCGGTGCTGTGGTACTGGTCGGGGAACTGCGTTGCCGGGTCTTTCAGCCAGCTGAGGATTTCTCGCCTGACCGGGTGGGCCAGTGCTTTTATGATTTCGTCGAGATCGAGTGGCATGGGGTTGTGGCTCGTGCTGTAGCGGTATATCGCGATAGGACGAAACGTACATCGGTATTTCGCGATATACAAATATGAAGAGGTTCTGAGCTGAGCACGAATCGCTATATCGCGTTATAACGATATACGCGGTGGCAGTGCTAGACTGCGCTCATGAACTACCTCGCACACCTGCACCTGGGCGGCCCGGCGCCGCAACAACTGCTCGGCAGCCTGTATGGCGACTTCGTCAAAGGCTCGCTTGAGGGGCGCTTCCCGCCTGCGCTGGAAGCGGCGATCCGGCTGCATCGGCATATCGACAGCTACACCGACCGGCATCCCCTGGTTCTGGCGGCGCTGGCGCGTTTTCCGCGGGAGCGGCGGCGCTTTGCCGGGATCGTCCTGGATGTGTTTTTCGACCATTGCCTGGCGCGGCATTGGGGGGATTACGCCGAGCAGCCACTGGTGCAGTTCACCGGGGATTTTTACCGGGTGTTGCTGGCCGAACCCGAGCTACCGGGGCGGCTGGCGCAGATTGCGCCATTCATGGCGGCGGATGACTGGCTGGGGGCGTATGGCGATTTTGCCACGCTGGAGCAGGTGTTCAATGGCATTGCCCGGCGCTTGTCGCGGCCGGAAGGGATGGTCGGGGTGATCGCCGAGCTGGAGCGGCTGTATGAGCCGTTGCTGGCGGATTTTCGCGAGTTCTATCCACAGCTGCAGGCGTTTGCTGCGGTGGGCCGGGAGGGGGTATGACGAGGGTGCTTCAGCACCTCTGAGATCGAGCGCCGCCCGCGCGGCGCATCGCGGATAAATCCGCTCCTACATTTGTTGCAACGTGCCGAACCTGACAGGCCATGGTCGCCTGCCTCGCGCACGACTTGAGCCTTGCAAACAAAGCTGACAACCATGGCCTCACAGGCATGGCCACGTTGCAACAAATGTAGGAGCGGATTTATCCGCGATGCGCCGCGCGGGCGGCGCTCGATCTCACAAGCACCACAACTTTCAAGACAAACTCATGCAGCGCGTGCCTGACGTACCACCGCCACTTCCTCAACCCCGAACAGCGCCATGTGAATCGCCTGTTGCGCTTGAAACGCCAGCGCCGCTCGTTCCTTCTCGACACTGCCAATCGGCTTCAACAAGTGGATGCACACCTCACCCCGGGGCTCGGCAAACAGTCGCATCAGGTGCGAAACCAGGTCGTCGTCGCCTATGAACGGTGCTATCGAGTCCGCCTCACCGTTGCGCAGGTACTGGATGGCCACCGGCTGCACCGCCACGCCCTGGTCGATGGCACCGGCCAGCAAGCGGCCGTGGAAAGTGCGCAGCTGACGACCGTCGGTGGTGGTGCCTTCGGGGAAGATCAGCAGCGGCCGGGCTTGACCCAGCTGCTCGCTGATCTGCTCGCGCAGGCGCTGGCCGTCACCACCACCGCGGCGAATGAACAACGTACCGGCTTTTTCTGCCAGCCAGCCGGCTACTGGCCAGTGGCGAACTTCGGCCTTGGACAGGAACGACAGCGGCAGCAACATGCCGAGCAGGGGAATGTCGGTCCAGGAAACGTGGTTGCTGACCCACAGCATCGGCCGTTGTGGCAGCTCGCCGATCACCCGTACCTCGAAGGGCAGGGCGCCGACCAGGCGCTTCATGAACCAGCACGACCAGCGCTGGCGAAGCTCGATGGATGCCTTGATGCCCAGGCGCTCGCCCACGGCGATGACGCCGGCCATGAGCATTCCGAGCGTCAGCACCAGTAGCAGCCGCGAGAGGCGGGCGAGCACCCGCACGCCAGGCATCAGACCGCTGCCTTGAAGTGGCGGGCGTAGCGCGGGCAAAGGTCGTCACGCTTGAGCAGGATGAACACGTCGGCCACCTGGAAGTCCTCGTCCCAGCACGGCTCGCCGCAGATCTTCGCGCCCAGGCGCATGTAGGCCTTGAGCAGCGGCGGCATTTCGGCGATGACGTTGTTCGGCAGGGCCAGGCTGGGCAACGGGTTCTTCGGTTCGGCGCGCAGGTGCTCGGTGCACAGGTAGCGCTCGCGCAGGCGCTGCATGACCGCGTGGGCCTGCACGCCGCCGTCCTGCATGGGGATGCTGGCGCAGCCCATCAGGTAGCTGTAGCGGCCTTCGTTGAGTACTTCGGCCAGCTCGCCCCAGAGCACGGCGATGGTGCCGCCGTTGCGGTAGTCGGGGGCGACGCAGGTGCGGCCCAGCTCGAGGATCGGGCCCTGCAGTTGCAGCAGGCCGTGCAGGCTGAATTCTTCTTCACTGTAGAAGCGCCCCAGGCTGCTGGCGGCCTGGTGGTCGAGCAGGCGGGTGGTGGCTACCAGTTCGCCCGTGCTCAGGTCGCGCACGCCGATGTGGCGGCAGTGTACGTCGTAGTCATCCATGTCCAGGCCCAGTTCGGCGCCTTTGAGCTTGGCCTTGAATTCTGCGCTGAACACTTTGTAGCGCAGGGCCTGGGCTTCCTGCAGGGCCGTGGCGCCGACCAGGCGTTCGGCTTGCAGACGGCGTTCAGTGCTGTTGTCGCCAGAGTGAGCGATCCGAGTCATTACGAGTCTCCATAAGCCAGCCATGAAGGGTTGCGGCCGGTCGGCTTTGTTGTGCAAAGTCAGCCTAGGTAGGCGCGGTGTCACCCCTGTGAATCTTTGGTGATGCTTGCATGACACCCCAGAACAGCCCCTTGAAGGAGCGCCCGATGGCCTGGTTGCAACGACTCAACGACCCCCTCCGCCAGCCTTTGGCCGGCACCTTGGGCGAGACCTATGCCGCGCAGCTCGAGCGCCTTGGCGCGGTTGCCCCGTTCGAACTGGCGGTGCTGGGCGGCCGCGCCATGGCCACGCCCGGCCTGGCGTTTCTCATCGGTTACCAGGCCGCCTTGCGCGTGCTCTGGCCCAGTGCACCCGCCAGCCTCGGCGCGCTGTGCGCCACCGAGCGGCGCAGCGTGCGCCCGGCAGACATGCATACCCGGCTGGTCGGTTTGCGCCTGAATGGCAACAAGGATTTCGTCACCGCCGGCCTCGACGCCGAATGGTTGTTGGTGGCCGCGCGCAGCGAAGCGTTGGGTGAAACACCACGGCTGAACCTGGCGGTGGTCTACCCGGGGGAGGCAGGGGTGACACTGGAAGCCTTGCCGACCCTGCCGCTGATGCCCGAGGTGGGGCATGGCCGATTGCACTTGCAGGATGTGGCCTGCGAGCTGCTGGCGGGCGACGGTTGGGATGCCTATGTCAAACCGTTCCGCTCGCTGGAGGACCTTTACGTGCTCGCGTCGCTGAGCGCCTGGTTGTATGGGGTGGGGCAGGAGTGCGCCTGGCCGCAGGAGCTGCGCCTGCGTTTGCTGGGGCTGTTGGCGGGGTGTGCCGAGGGTAGTCGGCAATGCGCTGACAGCGTCGGTTGTCACCTGTTGCTGGGGGGGCTGTTCTCGCAGTTTCAAGAGTTGCGCGGGGCGATCGACAAGGCGCTGCTGGCGGGGCCGGAGCAGTGGGCGCAGCTTTGGCAGCGGGATCAGGGGGTGCTGGCATTGGCCACTGCGGCGCGCGAGAAACGGTTGGCCAAGGCTTGGTTGGCAGCTGGGTTGTCATGAAGGCCTGAGAGACTGTGGGACCTTTTAGATCCTGGGGCCGCTTCGCGACCCTTTCGCGACACAAGGCCGCTCCTACAAGGGAACGGGATCTCCTGCAGGGGCGGCCTTGCTCGCGAAAGAGGCGCGAAGCGGCCCCTGCAGGCGATGACGATGAAAGCACTGCTGCTGATCCTTGCGATAGTTGTAAGCCCCGCCTGGGCCGAAGTCTGGCCCGAGCCTGACTGGCCAATCGAACGTGCTGCCTTCGACTGGCAAGCCGTGGACGCGTACGCTTTCCCCGAACGCAACGCCAGCGAACGCAGCGGCATCCGCAGCGACGCTTTGCTGATCATCCGCGATGGCCGCATCCTTCACGAACGCTACAGCGCCCCCACCACCGCCAATACCGCCCACCTGACCTGGTCGGTCAGCAAGAGCGTGCTGGCCACCGTGCTGGGCGTTGCGCAGGGGCAAGGGCGCTTCCAGTTGCAGGACCCCGCCGCGCGCTACTACCCGCCTATGCAGGCCCACCCCGACGTGCGCCTGGCTGACCTGCTGCATTGGGCCAGCGGCCTGGACTGGCAGGAAGACTACGAATACGCGCCGTTGAAGTCTTCGGTGGTGGCGATGCTCTATACCCGCGGGCGCAACGACATGGCGGCCTACACCGCAGCCCGCACGGGCGGCGAAAACCCTGGCCAGCGTTTTCGCTATTCCAGCGGGGACAGCAACGTGCTGGCTGCTGCGCTACGCGGAATGCTCGACGCCAGTAGCTATGCCGACTACCCCTGGCAGGCGTTGTTCACCCCGCTGGGCATCGACAGCGCGGTCTGGGAGCGTGATGGCGCGGGCACCTTTGTCGGCTCGTCCTACCTCTATCTCAGTGCCCGCGACCTGGCGCGCATCGGCTTGCTGATGCAACGAGATGGCCGCTGGCAAGGTCGCCAGCTGCTGCCCGCGAGCTGGGTTGTGTTCAATCGCACACTGTTTACCCAGGCTGCCGCTGTGCCCGGTGAAGCCAACCCGGGTGGCCATTGGTGGCTCAACCTGCCATTGCCGGGGAGCCCGGCGCCGTGGCCCGACGCCCCGACGGATACCTACGCCGCGCTCGGCCACTGGGGCCAGGCGCTGTATATCGTGCCGTCGCAGAAACTGCTGATCGTGCGCTACGCCGATGACCGCGACAGCAGCTACAGCCACAATGAACTGCTCAAGCGGGTGCTGGCTGCACTGGCCAAGGAGGGCGCATGAAGCGCGTGCTGTTGCTGCTGACCGTCGCCTTGCTCGGCTGGGCCTGGCTGGAGCGCCAGGCGTTGGCGGACTTCCCCGGTATCCTTTCGGCCTATTCGGCCAAGGAGTACTGCTCGTGCCGCTTCGTCATGGGCTTCGATGAGGCCTATTGCCGGGGATATGTGAAGCAATGGCTGCCCCTGAGCCGGCTGGAAGAACACGGCCCGCAACGGCGGGTCAGCGCCGAGGGCCTGGGCCAGCGCAACGAGGCGGCCTGGCAGGGGACGCAGGCAGGCTGCCGCTTGCTGCCATGAAGGCGGGCGGGTAAGGTTGGCGGTCAAGTTTCACGAGACCTGTCATGTTCAAGCTGCCCCGTCTACTGCCTGCCCTGCTGCTGGCTATGTGCCTGCCCGCCCACGCCAACTGGCACCTTGATGGCGAGTCTTCACGCCTGTCCTTCGTCACCGGCAAGAACGGTGATACTGCCGAGGTGCATCGCTTTCTGGTGTTGCACGGCAACGTCGACCGCAAAGGCATGGCCGCGCTGAGCATCGAGATGGACTCGGTGAGCAGCGGTATCCCGCTGCGTGACGAGCAGATGCGCGACAACCTGTTCGAGGTGGGGCGCTTCGCCGAGGCGAGCGTGAAGGCGCAGATAGACCTGCGGCCGATCAACGACCTGGCCGATGGCGCGCAGATCGAACTGCGCCTGCCGCTGACCGTCACCCTGCATGGCCAGTCACACAGCTACAACGCGCTGCTGCTGGCGACCCGCCTGGATCAGCGGCGCTTCCAGGTGGTGACCCTCGAACCGCTGGTGCTGCGGGCCTCGGACTTTGGCCTGTTGCCCGGGTTGGAAAGCCTGCGCAAGTTCGCCAAGCTGAAATCCATCAACCCTTCGGTACCGGTCAATGCGGTGCTGATCTTCAACGCCCGCTGACATGTCGGGGCCGGTCTTCCCCTGGCGGGATGGCAATGAGTTCGAACTGCTGATCGACGGCCCCGAATTCTTTCCGCGCATGCTCCAGGCGATCGAGCGCGCCGAATTCCAGGTCGACCTGGAGTTGTACCTGGTCGAGGCCGGTGCCTGTGCCGAGGCGGTGGTCGAGGCGCTGGAGCAGGCCGCACGGCGCGGCGTGCGGGTGCGTTGCCTGTTCGATGACTATGGCTCGCTGGCCTTTAGCGCAGCATTGCGCCAGCGCTTGCTGGAGGCCGGGGTGTACTTGCGCTGGTACAACCGCCTGCGCTGGAAGCGTGGTTTGCGCAACCTGTATCGCGACCATCGCAAGTTGTTGCTGGTGGACGAGCGCTGGGCCGTGGTGGGTGGCACGGGCGTCACCGACGAGTTCTGGACGCCTGGTGAGGCGACCAGCGCCTGGCACGAGGTGATGGTGCAGTTGCAAGGGCCCGTGGTGAACGACTGGCAGTTGCTGTTCGACCGCCAGTGGCAAGCCAACAACCGCCGCACCGCCTGGCGCCCGGCCGAGGGCTTTGGCCTGCCGCGCTTGCCCAAGGTACCGGCGCAAGGCCAGGGCATGGGCCGGGTGGCCTATGCCGACGCCCGCCAGCACCAGGACATCCTGCATTCGCTGGTGCGGGCGATCAACAGTGGCAAGCAGCGGGTGTGGCTGGCCACGCCGTACTTCCTGCCTACCTGGAGCGTGCGCCGGTCGTTGCGCCGGGCTGCCGGCAAAGGTGTCGACGTGCGGTTGCTGCTGACCGGGCCGCGCACCGACCACCCTTCGGTGCGCTATGCCGGGCACCGCTACTACCCCCGATTGCTGCGTGCCGGGGTGCGCATCTACGAATACCAGCCGTGCTTCCTGCACCTGAAGATGGTGCTGATCGACGACTGGGTCAGTGTCGGTTCGTGCAACTTCGATCACTGGAACCTGCGCTTCAATCTGGAGGCCAACATCGAGGCACTCGACCCGCCTTTGACGGCCGCCGTGCAGGCCAGCTTCGAGCGTGATTTTGCCTTGAGCCAGGTGGTCGACCTTGACCACTGGCATGCCCGGCCGCTGTGGCGTCGGGTCAAGCAGCGCGTGTGGGGCTGGCTGGACCGGCTGGTGGTCAACTTCCTCGACCGGCGCGACTGAGAACGGCTATCGTGCAGTGACTGTCCCTTGGCAAGCGAAGGAGTGGGTGCGATGACGGCGAAGAAAATTCTCATGCTGGTTGGCGACTACGTCGAAGATTACGAGGCAATGGTGCCGTTTCAGGCACTGAGCATGGTCGGCCACACGGTACACGCGGTGTGCCCAGAGAAGGTCGCGGGGCAGACCGTGCGCACGGCGATTCATGATTTCGAGGGCGAGCAGACCTACAGCGAAAAGCCAGGGCACAATTTTGCCCTGAACTACGATTTTGTGCGGGTGCGGCCTGAGGGGTACGACGCGTTGCTGATCCCCGGCGGCCGTGCGCCGGAGTACCTGCGCCTGGATGAGCGGGTGCTGGAGCTGGTGCGGGCATTCGACCAGGCCGGCAAGCCGATTGCGGCGGTGTGCCATGGCGCGCAGTTGCTGGCAGCAGCGGGTGTGCTGGAAGGGCGCGAGTGCAGTGCGTATCCGGCCTGTGCGCCAGAGGTGCGCCTGGCCGGTGGCACGTTCATCGATATCGCGGTGGACCAGGCGCATGTGGATGGCAACCTGGTAACCGCGCCAGCCTGGCCGGCGCACCCGGCCTGGCTGGCGGCCTTCCTCAAGGTGCTGGGCACCCGTATCGCCTGACCGACCTTGCTTTTGTAGGAGCGGCCTTGTGTCGCGAAAGGGCTGCGGAGCAGCCCCAGGGGCTTAGCATCAATGCAAAGATCGCTGGGGCCGCTTTGCAGCCCTTTCGCGACACAAGGCCGCTCCTACAGGGCTCGCGGCGCTCAACCGACCTGCTCGACCCAGTCATTGAGGTTGTAGTAGTTGGTGACCCGGGCAATCTTGCCGCAGTGAATGTAGAAGAATGCCCCCGCCGGCAGCACATAGGTCTGCCCGTTGGCCGCCGGCAAGCCTTCGTCGTCGGCCAGGTATTGGCCATGCACGGTGAACTCCGCCGCCGCCCGGCTGCCGTCGGCATTCTGCATCACCACGATGTCAGCCAGGCGCTCGCGGTAGCAACGGTTCATCTTGTCCATGAAGGCGGCAAATTTCGCTTTGCCCATGTGCCGTTCGCCCTGGTTGATGTCGTGGATCACGTCTTCGCTGAGCAGTGCCAGGAAAGCCGGCATGTCGCCGGCGTTGAAGGCTGCGTAGTAAGCATTTACCAGTTCGGTAGCGGTCATGGAACAATACCTGTCGTGTAGGGAAAAGGCGGTGTGTTGGCCCGGATGATAGGGTTTCCCCTCAAGCCCGGCTTAGCCGAGCGCGTCATCCACATCGACAAAACGACCGCCAAGCATGGAAATACGCCTGTTGCACGGCGCCGCTATCGCGCCTTACATCGATGACCTCGCTCGCCTGCGCCTGACCGTGTTTCGCGAGTTTCCCTACCTCTACGACGGTACCCCGGAGTACGAGGCCGACTACCTGGCCAGCTACACCCGTTCCGGGCGCAGCCTGGTGGTGCTGGCCATTGACGACGGCAAGGTGGTTGGTGCTTCGACCGGCCTGCCGCTGGTAGATGTGGCCGCGGAGTTCCAGCAGCCGTTTCTGGCGCTGGGGCGCGACCCGGCCAGTGTCTACTACTTCGGTGAGTCGCTGGTACTGCCGGCCTACCGTGGCCGGGGCCTGGGCGTGCGCTTTTTCATCGAGCGCGAGTCCTATGCCCACAAACTGGCCGAATTCGACTTCTGCGCGTTCTGTGCCGTGGAGCGCCCAGGTGTGCATCCGCGCCGGCCTGCGGACTACAAGCCGCTGCACGGGTTCTGGCGCAACCGCGGCTTCCTGCATGACCCCTCCCTGCGTACCCGCTACGCCTGGCGCGACCTGGACGAGGCGCAAAGCTCGGAAAAGATCATGTCGTTCTGGACCAAGGAGCTGCCGATTTGATCCGCCTCGCGGCCTGCCAGTACGCCATCGAGCTGCATGAAACCTGGGACGCCTATGCCGACCACTTGCAGGCCTTGTGTGCCGAGGCCGTAGAGGCGGGCGCCCAGCTGCTTTTGCTGCCCGAATACGCCGGCCTGGTGCTCAGCGGCCAGTTGCCGGCCAAACAGCGTGGCGACCTCAAGGCTTCGATCGCCGGCATTCAGCCGCTGATCGAGCCCTGGTTGGCGTTATGCGAAGGGATTGCCCGGCGCTGGGGCATCTACCTGCAGCCGGGCAGCCTGCCAGTGCTCGACCTCGATGGGCAGTACCGCAACCGTGCCTGGCTGTTCGGCCCCAAGGGCGTGCTCGGCTATCAGGACAAACTGATCATGACCCGCTTCGAGCGGGAGCAGTGGGGCATTGCCGCAGGTGCTGGGCTGCAGGTGTTCGACACCGATCTTGGCCGCCTGGGCATTCTGATCTGCTATGACAATGAGTTCCCGATGCTGGCGCGGCGCCTGGCCGAGGGTGGTGCCGACCTGATTCTGGCGCCGAGCTGCACCGACACCGAGGCGGGTTACCATCGGGTGCGCATTGGCGCGCAGGCACGAGCGCTGGAGAACCAGATAGCCGTGTTGCAGAGCCCGACAGCCGGCGTGGCACCGTGGTCGCCGGCACTGGATGAGAACATCGGCCGGGCGGGGCTGTTCGTTCCGCCAGATCATGGCATGCCAGGGGACGGGGTGGTCGCGCTGAGTGAGGCGTTGAGCCCGGTGAGCAGCCAGTGGCTGGTGTGTGAGGTGGATCTTGAGGAAGTGAGGCGGGTGAGGCGGGAAGGGCAGGTGTTTACCCGCAGGGACTGGCCGGAGCAGTTCGACAGAGTTGTGTAGCGCTGTGGCGCCTGCTTCGCGGGCAAGCCCGCTCCCACAGGGAGATTGCGACTCCTAGTGGGAGCGGCCTTGCCCGCGAGGCAGGCGCCGCATTTACAGCAGGCTTACTTCACTTCGACTGCCAGGCTCTCGGCAATCTTGCTCTGCCACAGGGCAGGGCCAGTGATGTGCACCGACTCACCGTTGCTGTCGACGGCGACGGTCACCGGCATGTCCTTGACCTCGAACTCGTAGATCGCTTCCATGCCCAGCTCGGCGAAGGCCAGGACCTTCGACTTGCGAATGGCCTGGGCCACCAGGTAGGCAGCGCCACCCACGGCCATCAGGTACACGGCCTTGTTGTCCTTGATCGCTTCGATCGCGGTCGGGCCACGCTCGGACTTGCCGATCATCCCCAGCAGACCGGTCTGCTCGAGGATCTGGCGGGTGAACTTGTCCATGCGGGTGGCAGTGGTCGGGCCGGCTGGGCCTACCACTTCGTCACCGACCGGGTCGACCGGGCCGACGTAGTAGATGAAGCGGCCTTTGAGGTCGACCGGCAGTTCTTCACCGCGGTTGAGCATCTCGACCATGCGCTTGTGCGCAGCGTCGCGGCCGGTGAGCATCTTGCCGTTGAGCAGGATGGTCTCGCCTGGCTTCCAGCTGGCGACTTCTTCCGGGGTGATGTCGTCGAGGTTGACGCGACGGGCGCTCGGGCCAGCTTCCCAGACGATTTCCGGGTAGGCGTCCAGCGACGGCGCTTCCAGCTCGGCCGGGCCGTTGCCGTCGAGCACGAAGTGGGCGTGACGGGTGGCGGCGCAGTTCGGGATCATGCACACCGGCAGCGAGGCGGCGTGAGTCGGGTAGTCCATGATCTTGACGTCGAGCACGGTGGTCAGGCCACCCAGGCCCTGGGCGCCGATGCCCAGCTGGTTGACCTTGTCGAACAGCTCCAGGCGGATCTCTTCGAGGCGGTTTTGCGGGCCACGGGCTTTCAGTTCGTGGATGTCGATGGACTCCATCAACACTTCCTTGGCCATTACCGCGGCCTTCTCGGCAGTACCACCGATGCCGATGCCGAGCATGCCAGGCGGGCACCAGCCAGCACCCATGGTCGGGACGGTCTTCAGTACCCAGTCGACGATCGAGTCGGACGGGTTGAGCATGGCCATCTTCGACTTGTTCTCCGAGCCGCCGCCTTTGGCTGCGACGTCGACTTCGACCTTGTCGCCCGGGACGATGGAGTAGTGGATGACGGCCGGGGTGTTGTCCTTGGTGTTCTTGCGGGCACCGGCCGGGTCGGCCAGGATCGAGGCGCGCAGGACGTTTTCAGGCAGGTTGTAGGCGCGACGCACACCTTCGTTGATCATGTCGTCGACGCTCATGGTGGCGCCGTCCCAGCGCACGTCCATGCCCACGCGGATGAACACGGTGACGATACCAGTGTCCTGGCAGATCGGGCGGTGGCCGGTGGCGCACATGCGCGAGTTGATCAGGATCTGGGCGATCGAGTCGCGTGCGGCAGGCGACTCTTCACGCAGGTAGGCTTCGTGCATCGCCTGGATGAAATCGACGGGGTGGTAGTACGAGATGAATTGCAGGGCGTCGGCGACGCTCTGAATCAGGTCGTCTTGCTTGATCACGGTCATGCAGCGCGCTCCTCTTAAAGACGGGAACATTCAAAAAGACGCTCGACGGTGCCGACCAGCGTGTCGAAGCGCCTTGCAAGGCGCGCCGGCAGGCTGGCCGACGCAAAAGGGCGCGGCAGTATAGCGCGCCTCACCGCGCGAAACACCTGCGCGTGGTCTGGACCATGGTCGGCAGGTAGCAGGCATCCTTTTTGCTGCCAATGCGCGCTTGGCATACAGTGACCCGGTGCTCGATGGAGAAAGACTTACCATGCCTGAACTTTGCGTGGGCGCGCGCCGCTGGACGGTGCCGACTGGCAGCAACCTGCTCGATGCCCTGAACGAGGCAGGGCTGAATGTGCCCTACAGCTGCCGTGCCGGCAGTTGCCACGCCTGCCTGGTGCATTGCCTGGCAGGGCAGCCGGCGGATGCCTTGCCCGAGGCCTTGGCGCTGGACAAGCATGCCCTGGGCTGGCGCCTGGCCTGCCAGTGCCGGGTGGTCGAGGACCTGCGTGTGGCGGTGTTCGACCCACAGCAGGACGGGGTGCCGGCGCGGGTATGCGCAGTGGACACATTCGGCGATGTGCTGCGCGTGCGGCTGCGACCGGAGCGGGTGTTGCGTTATCAGGCGGGGCAGCATGTGGTGCTGTGGAACGGTGCTGTTGCAAGGCCCTACTCGATTGCCAGCCTGCCGGGCGAAGAAGACTTTCTTGAGTTTCATATTGACTGCCAGCGGCCGGGTGCCTTCTGCGACAAGGCCCGCGGGCTGCAGGTGGGCGACGAGTTGCGCCTTGGTGAGTTCAGGGGCGGGGCGCTGCATTACGACCCGGACTGGCACGCACGGCCGCTCTGGCTATTGGCGGCGGGCACGGGGTTGGCGCCGTTGTGGGGCATCTTGCGCGAAGCATTGCGCCAGGGGCATCAAGGGGAGATTCGGGTGGTGCATGTGGCGCGGGACAGTGTTGCGCACTATCTGGCTGAACCATTGCAGCGACTGGAAGGTGTGAAGGTGGAGCTGGTATTGGCAGAGCAGATGGATGAAGCGCTGGCAGGGTTGCGGCCGTCATCGCGGCAAACGGTGGCGTTGGTGTGCGGGGCTGCGGGGAGTGTCGAGCGGTTTGCCCGCCGGTTATTCATTGCCGGCGTGCCGCGGGGGCAGGTGTTTGCTGATGTGTTTGTTGAACATGCTTGAGTGAGCTGGGAGGGCTATGCCCTCCTTTCCGACCGGTCCGGCGCCCCGGCAAGGCCGCTCCTACAGGTGAATGCGATCTCCTGTAGGAGCGGCCTTGCGTCGCGATTGGGCCGCGAAGCGGCCCCGGGGGCTATCAGCCGATCAGCGGGTCACCGACGTGCAGGATCTTCATGCCGTTGGTGCCGCCGATGGTGTGGTAGCTGTCACCCTTGGTCAGGATCACCCAGTCACCTTGTTCCACCAGGCCGCGCTTGAGCAGTTCGTCGACGGCTGCCTGGCTGACCTTGTCGGCCGGCAGCGAAGCCGGGTCGAAGGCAATCGGGTAGACGCCGCGGAACATGTTGGCCCGGGCCTGGGTGGCGCGGTGCGGCGACAGTGCGAAAATCGGCACGTGCGAGCGCAGGCGCGACATGATCAGCGGGGTGTAGCCACTTTCTGTCAGGGCGATGATCGCCTTCACGCCCGGGAAGTGGTTGGCGGTGTACATGGCCGCCAGGGCGATGCTTTCGTCGCAACGCTCGAAGGTGGTGTGCAGGCGGTGGCTGGACTTCTGGCTGGTCGGGTGCTTCTCGGCGCCCAGGCAGATACGGGCCATGGCCTGTACGGCTTCGATCGGGTAGGAGCCCGCGGCGCTTTCGGCCGACAGCATCACCGCATCGGTGTTGTCCAGCACGGCGTTGGCCACGTCGGACACTTCTGCGCGGGTCGGCATCGGGTTCTGGATCATCGACTCCATCATCTGGGTCGCGACGATCACCGCCTTGTTGTTGCGGCGAGCGTGCTGGATGATCTTCTTCTGGATGGCGATCAGCTCGGCGTCGCCGATTTCCACACCCAGGTCGCCACGGGCAACCATCACCGCGTCGGAGGCTGCGATCAGTTTGTCGAGGGTCTCGTCGTCGGCAACGGCCTCGGCACGTTCGATCTTGGCCACCAGCCAGGCGCTGCCGCCGGCTTCGTCACGCAGTTTGCGCGCGTATTCCATGTCGCTGGCGTCACGCGGGAAGGAGACGGCCAGGTAGTCCAGGTCCATTTCCGCGGCCAGCTTGATGTCGGCCTTGTCTTTTTCGGTCAGGGCCGGTGCGGTCAGGCCGCCACCTTTGCGGTTGATGCCTTTGTGGTCCGACAGCGGGCCACCGATGATCACCACGCAGTGCAGGGCGTCTGCGGTGGCGGTCTCGACGCGCATGACCACACGGCCGTCGTCGAGCAGCAGTTCGTCACCGACGCCGCAGTCCTTGACCAGGTCGGGATAGTCGATACCGACGATGTCCTGGTTGCCTTCGGTCAGCGGGTGGGCGGTAGAGAAGGTGAACTTGTCACCGATCTTCAGTTCGATGCGCTTGTTGGCGAACTTGGCGATGCGGATCTTCGGACCCTGCAGGTCACCCAGCAGTGCGACATGGCGGCCGTTCTTGGCGGCGATGTCACGGATCAGGCGGGCGCGCGCCTTGTGCTCGTCCGGAGTGCCGTGGGAGAAGTTCAGGCGTGCCACGTCCAGGCCGGCGAGGATCAGCTGTTCGATCACTTCCGGCGAGTTGCTGGCGGGGCCAAGGGTGGCGACGATTTTGGTACGGCGGATGCTCATGCACAGACTCCTATAGTGAAGCGCAGCGAAAGGCTACTCCTCAATTGCGCTGTAGTCATTGTTCCGTTGCACTACCTGCGACCATCGCAGGGTGGCATTTGAACGGGCGGGGGTATCCTTGCAAAAGGCTGTGAAGATTTGCCGGCAATGGCCGATATACTGGCATCAAAGGAGATACCCCATGCGCGCCCTGATCGTAATTGCCCTGGCGGCCAGCACCGTCGGCTGTACCCGCTGGTCCATGGACCACCACCTGAACAATGCCTACCGCGCCTATGACCGTGGCGATTGTTCGAAGGTCATGCTGGAGTTGTCGCAGGTCGACCGCACCAGCCGTGCGCGGCCGTTCATCCACCCGGAAGTGTCGCTGCTGCGTGGCCAGTGCCTGGAGCGTGACATGCTTTATGTGGATGCCGCGCAGACCTACGAATACCTGATCCAGCAATACCCGGGCAATGAATACGCCTATCGGGCCAAGGCGCGCCTGGAAACCCTGGAGAAGCTCGGGCACTACCGCGGTGCAGAGGCGGCGGTGGCCAACCCGGTGAATACCCCCACTTGGCGTTAACACCAAGGTGTCTTTAATTTCACGGGATTTGCCTGGCACGCTGCGCTAATCTGTAACTCAGTTGTTACAACAACCGCCAGTACCTTGCATTCCTGGCACTTGGTACGGGATTGCACTTTCGATCATGTTCAACCAGCGCCATATCGAACGCCATCAGTTGCCTTGCGTGCTCAAGGTCTTCAACCGCTTTACCGGTCAGCCGATCGGTCAGCTGGGCAATGCCTCCGAAGATGGGATCATGTTGATCAGCTCGCTGCCGGTGCTGGTGGGCCCGGACTTCGAGCTGCAACTGCGCCTGCCGCTGACCGGTGGCGGGTACCAGTTCATCAACCTGACCGCCAGTTGCCTGTGGTGCCGCGAAGACCAGACCCCGGGCCACTACGACTCCGGCTTCATGCTGCTGCAGGCGCCGCGCGAATACGAAGAATTCGTCCGCTCGCTGCGAGACTATTTCAGTTTCCGCCCCGCCAACGCTTCCGCCTGAGCCTGGCTCCGCTAAAATCGGGTCGACCTCGAAACAGGACGACCCCGTGACTACCAGCATCTTCTGGCACGACTACGAAACCACTGGCATCAACCCGCGCTGCGACCGGCCACTGCAGGTCGCTGGTGTGCGCACCGATCTCGACCTCAACGAGATCGAAGACCCGATCAGCCTCTACTGTCGCCCCTCGGACGATATTCTGCCGCACCCGGCCGCCTGCCTGGTCACCGGCATCACCCCCGAGCAACTCGCCAACCAGGGCCTGTGCGAAGCCGAGTTCATGACCCGGGTCCACCAGCAGCTGGCGCGCCCCGGCACATGCAGTGCTGGCTACAACACCCTGCGCTTCGACGACGAAGTGACCCGATACAGCCTCTACCGCAACTTCTTCGACCCCTACGCCCGCGAGTGGCAGGGTGGCAACAGCCGCTGGGACCTGATCGACGTGGTGCGCACCGCTTACGCCTTGCGCCCTGAAGGCATCGTCTGGCCGCAGCAGGATGGGCGCACCAGCCTGCGCCTGGAGTTGCTCAGCCAGGCCAATGGCATCGACCATGGGCATGCCCATGAAGCGCTTTCCGACGTACGGGCCACGATCGCCCTGGCACGCCTGATAAGGCAGAAGCAACCCAAGTTGTACGAGTGGCTGTTCCAGTTGCGCAGCAAGCACAAAGTGATGGAACAGATCCGTCTATTGCAGCCGTTGGTGCATATATCCGGGCGTTTTTCCGCGGCGCGTAATTATCTGGGTGTGGTCCTGCCATTGGCCTGGCACCCGCGTAATCGCAATGCACTGATTGTGTGCGACCTTCATCAGGAAACCCTACCGTTAATAAGGGAAAGTGCCGAGGTACTGCGCGAGCGTTTGTACACGCGGCATGAGCAATTATCGGAAGGACAATTACCGGTGCCGCTCAAGTTGGTGCAGATCAATCGTTGCCCGGTAGTCGCTCCGCTCTCGGTATTGCGCCCTGCGGATCAGCAACGACTGGGCATCGATCTGACAATGATTCAAACACGCGCTGAAGAGTTGGCTAATCAACAGCCGGCCTGGCAAGACAAGCTAGAGCATATCTACGGCAAGGAGGATTTCGCTGCGGTTGAAGATCCGGAACAACAGTTGTATGACGGTTTCATCGGTGACCGCGACCGCCGCCTGTGCGAGCAAGTTCGTACGCTGGACCCTGCCCAGTTAGGGCACGGCCACTGGATGTTCGATGATCCGCGCCTGCCGGAGTTGTTGTTCCGTTATCGCGCCCGGAACTTCCCTGAGACCTTGAGCAGCGAAGAGCGCCAGCGCTGGTATGCTTTCTGCCAGCAGCGTCTGAGCGACCCGCAGTGGGGCGCACCCAATACGCTGGGTGATTTCGAGCAGGCCAGGCTGGGTGCCTGGGCCAATGCTGACGAGGCTGGGCGGCGGGTGTTGGTCGCCTGGGAGGTGCATGCCCGCAACTTGCGTGAGCAGTTTGCTATCAGCCTTTGACTGAGCAAACAAAAACGCCGGCAGCAAGCCGGCGTTTTTGTTTGTATATACAGAGCGTTGCTGTGGACAATCAGTCCAGCAGAGTCGCCCAGCTTTCAACCACATCGCCACCCCATTTGGCTTTCCATTCTTTCAGGGTCTTGTGGTTGCCGCCTTTGGTTTCGATCACTTCACCGTTGTGCGGGTTTTTGTATTGCTTGACCTTGCGGGCACGCTTGGTGGCGACAGGCTTCGCTGCACCACGCGGGGCTTTGCTCAGTTTCGATTCTGGGTCCAGCAGGGCGATGACGTCGCGCAGCGACTTGGAGTATTCACCCATCAGCGTACGCAGTTTGCCTTCGAACTCCAGTTCTTTCTTCAGCTTGTCATCCTGAGACAGGTTGGCCAGGCGGGCCTGAAGTTCCTTGATGGCTTCTTCGGTAGCGCGGTACTCGTTGATCAGGGACATGGAGTGTTCCTTAATGCGTGTTCAGAAATGTGTGGGGCAATAATAGACAGGCGATACTCTCAAGTAAACATATTATTCGGCAGTTAACTGTTATTAACGCTGTGACAAAATATCTCAAGATTAAGAAAAATTTACATATGCCCTGCAATTGGCCCTGATTGTCATCAGGCTGTAGTCAGCCAGGCTCACACGCAGCCTTTGCGGGCATGAGGCTACCGGCGGGCGCAATGATTACTGCGTTTTTCTGGTCGGGCCGCTAGAATGAGCGCCTTTGCGAAGTTCTGGAGTCTTAATTCATGCGCACCTATCGTCTGGTGATCGCCTGCCCCGACCGTGTTGGCATCGTGGCGAAAGTCAGTAATTTCCTGGCCTTGTACAATGGCTGGATCAACGAAGCCAGCCACCACTCTGATGAGCAGAGCGGCTGGTTCTTCATGCGCCATGAAATCCGTGCCGAATCGCTGCCATTTGGTATCGAGGCGTTCCGCGAAGCCTTCGCGCCGATCGCTGAAGAGTTCTCCATGACCTGGCGTATCACCGACTCGGCGCAGAAGAAGCGCGTGGTGCTGATGGCCAGCCGCGAATCACACTGCCTGGCCGACCTGCTGCACCGCTGGCACACCGATGAGCTGGATTGCGAGATCCCTTGTGTGATTTCCAACCACAACGACTTGCGCAGCATGGTCGAGTGGCACGGCATTCCGTTCTTCCACGTTCCGGTCGACCCCAAGGACAAGGCCCCGGCCTTTGCCGAAGTGTCGCGCCTGGTACAGGAGCACGCGGCTGACGTGGTGGTGCTGGCGCGATACATGCAGATCCTGCCGCCGCAGCTGTGCCAGGACTATGCCGAGAAAGTCATCAACATCCACCACAGCTTCCTGCCGTCGTTCGTCGGTGCCAAGCCGTACCACCAGGCCGCCCTGCGTGGTGTGAAGCTGATCGGTGCGACCTGCCACTACGTGACCGAAGAGCTGGATGCCGGCCCGATCATCGAGCAGGACGTGGTGCGCGTGAGCCACGCCGACAGCATCGAAGACATGGTCCGCTTTGGCCGTGACGTCGAGAAGATGGTGCTGGCCCGCGGCCTGCGCTATCACCTGGAAGACCGCGTGCTGGTGCATGGCAACAAGACCGTGGTGTTCGACTGATCTGAGCATGGGGCTGCTTTGCAGCCCTTTCGCGACACAAGGCCGCTCCTACAGGAAATCGCGTTCTGCTGTAGGAGCGGCCTTGTGTCGCGAAAGGGGCGCAAAGCGCCCCCGACAATCGGGAGCGATACAGCAATGGCAAGTTCACGTAACAAACCCACTGCCTCACCCCCGCCTACCCTCGGCGAAGGCTGCCTGGCCCGCTACGACCCCGAAGCCCTGAGCGACGAAGACGGCACCGACTTCCCGGACGCCGCCCAGCTCTGGCGCCAGCTCAACCCGCCTGACGCCGCCAGTGTTCCAGCAGAGGACGCGCCAGCAGGCAGACAAACACCGGCCCCCCCGCCAGCAGATAAAAGTAGTAAGTGATCGCTCGCCAGATCAGGATCGCGGCTGCGGCGGTCGAGCTGCCAACCAGCGGTGTCAGCAGGCTTGCCGAGGTCAGCTCGGCGGCACCAGCGCCACCGGGCAGCAGGCTGAATTGGCCGGCGCTGAGCGACAGCATCTGCACCAGAAAGCTCGGGATCCATGACAGTTCCACCCCCAGCCCCTGCAGTACCAGGTAAAGCACGCTGTAGCGCAGGCTCCAGTGCAGGCAGGTGAGGGCGAACACCAGTGCCAGGGTTCGCTTGGGCAACTGCCAGGTCTGCGCCAGGGCGTCGATGAAATGCAGAACCTTGCGTGCCCAGCGGCGCCTGCGTTTGCCGGGCATCCCCAGGTGTTGCAGCACCTTCCCGTTGAAGCGCATCAGTGCACGCCGGTAACGCAGCAGCAGCACGATCGTGGCCAGGGCGGCGCACAGCAGCAGCGCGCTGCCCAGCAGCATGCTTTGCTGGCTGCGCCCAAGGCTGTGGAACAGCGCATAACCGGCAATCGCCAGCATCGCGCAGAAGAAGAACAGCAGGTCGTTCAACTGATCCATGGCAAACACCGCACCGCTACGGGCCGGCCCGATGCGGTCACGGGCGAGCAGGGCCATGAGGGTGACCGGCCCGCCGCTGCCTCCAGGGGTGGTGCAGATGGCGAACTCGGTTGCCATTACCACGCCCAGGCTACGTACATGGCCAAGCTTTGCACCTTGCTGGCCGAGCAGCAGGCGTAGGCGAATGGCATTGATCACCCAGCACAGCAGGATCATGCCCAGCAGAACCAGCAACAGCCTGGTATCGAAGGCCATCAGCCTGGGCATCAGCTCGTTGCCGCCCAACAGTGTCGGCACTAGCACGGCGCCCACCAGTGCCAGGGCCAGCCAGCCGAAGCGGTTCATGCGATCACCTGGCGCTCCAGCCAGGCCGACTTGGTCAACGGCTCACGGCCTTGCAGCAGCAGGTTGTCGAGGGTGCGCAGCCAGTAGTTGCGCGATGAGCTGTGCCGCATATCGACCGGGTGCAGGCCCAGGCGCAGGGTTTCGGCTGTGCGCAAGCGTCGGCACTGCCAGTCGCAAACCACTCTCGACAGCCCTCGGCGCCAGGCGCTGCGCGCGCTCCATACCAGGCCTGGTGCTTCGTAGGCGGTGAAGTCAGGTAAACGATAGAGGTGCTGGGGCGTGCTGGTGTAGCGCAGCGGCAACTGGCTCAGCGCCTGTCGAGTGCCTTGGCTCATCAGCCAGGCCGGGGCGACGAAACCGGCCACCGGCCAGCCTTGCCGATCGAACAGGGCCAGTCCTTGTTCCAGGCGCTGTAGGGCTTGCGCCTGATCTAGGGCGTAGAACTCGCCTTCATGGGTGTAGATGCGTCGCATGAAGTAGTCGCCGAGGTTGCGCGGTGGGGGGCCGTCGTCGGCGTGGTAGAGGCCATGCAGCGCCAGTTCGTCACCCCGCGCCAGGCGCCGTTCGAGCAGGCGGCAGAAGGTCGGCGAGCGGGTCAGCGGGTTGCGATGGTGGAAGTCCGGTACCACCAGCCAGGTCATGGGCACATTGCCCATCTCGTCCACTGCCTGCACGAACGGCTGATAGTCGGGCCAGGTTTCGGGCGCGATATCGTGCAGCACCAGCATCAGGCTGCCCGAGGCACTGCCGGGCTCAGCCATGGGCGCGCACCTGCGGTTGGTGACCGAGCACGGCCTGGTAGTGTTGCAGCAGGCCGGCCACCACGTTGTCCCACGAATAGTGTTGTTCCACGTGCTGGCGGGCCTGGGCGCCGAGCTTGCGCACCCCGGCCTCGAACGCTTCGCGCACGGCCAGTGCCATGGCCTGGCTATCGTTGGCCCGGCACAGCCGCCCGCAGTGTTCGTTGACGATTTCGCCAAAAGCTCCGGCGCGTACCGCGACCACCGGGGTAGCGCTGGCCATGGCCTCGAGGATGACCAGGCCGAAGGTCTCCTGGTCGCCGGCATGCACCAGCAGGTCGGCGCTGGCGACCAGGCGGGCGACCTCCTGCGGTGGGCGGAACTGGTCGATGACGCTGACGTTCTCGGGCACATTGGCCGGCATGTTCGAGCCGACCAGCAACAGGTGGTAGGGGCGCCCCAGGTGTTGCATGCATTCGAGCAGCACCGGCAGGTTCTTCTCGCGTGAACCGCGCCCGGCATAGATGAGCAGGCGGCTGGTATCGGCTATGCCCAATTGGGCCTTCAACTGCGGGTCGCGGTGGTCGGGGTGGAAGGTGTTCAGGTCGACACCCAGGCGCTGCACGTGCACGTCACGCACGCCAAGCCGGCGCAGCTTGTCGGCCATCACCAGGCTCGGCGCCAGCACCCGGTCGAAATTGCCATACAGCTTGCTGACATAGGCCTCGACATTGGGCGTGAACCAGTTGCCCATACGGTTACTTACCAGCAGCGGCAGGTCGGAATGGTAGAAACCGATCACCGGTACGTCGAGCTGGCGCCGGGCTTCCAGTGCGGCCCAGGCGGTGAGGTACGGGTCGCCGACTTCGATCAGGTCGGGCTTGAGACGGCGCAGCACATTGCACCAGGGCGCCAGGCGTACCGGGAAACGGTAGCCTTTGCCGAACGGCAGGGGTGGTGCGGGGACCTGGTAGATGCCATCGGCATCGCTGGCACTGGCGCCGGGGATCAGGAGGCTGTGGTGCACGCCGGGAAGGGCGTCGAGGCGGTGATGTTTGGCATCCAGGTACGTCCGCACGCCGCCGCTGGCCGGGGCGTAGAACATGGTGATGTCGGCGATGTGCACGATCAGCATCCCTCCGGGATCGTCTTCGGGTCTGTCATCTGACGATGACGCGCCTAAAGGTTGACCTACCTGAAGGATAGTTTGTTCGATCGGGGTTGGGCGGGAGTGCAGTGCTGGATTCTTCGCGGCTAAAGCCGCTCCCACAGCGATCGCCTCAGCCTGGAGGGCAAGGGAGATCCTGTGGGAGCGGCTTTAGCCGCGAAGCAGGCGACGCGGTTTGACGGTCAGATGCGGAAACTGCCGACCAGGTGTTTCAGGCGGGTGGCCTGCTGCTCCAGGTCCGAGCAGGCGCGCAGGGTGGCCTGCAGGTTCTCGACGCCTTCCTGGTTGAGCATGTTGATCTCGTTGATGTCCATGTTGATCGAGTCGACCACGGCGGTCTGCTCTTCGGTGGCGGTGGCCACCGACTGGTTCATGCCGTCGATCTCGCCGATGCGCACGGTCACGCTGTCCAGGCGTTCGCCGGCCTGGTTGGCAATCTGCATGCTGTCCTGGCTGTGGCGCTGGCTTTGGCCCATGGTGTCGACCGACTCGCGGGCACCAACCTGCAGCTCTTCGATCATGGTCTGCACCTGCTGTGCAGACTCCTGGGTGCGGTGCGCCAGGTTGCGTACCTCGTCGGCAACCACGGCAAAACCACGCCCTGCTTCACCGGCGCGCGCCGCTTCGATCGCCGCGTTGAGCGCCAGCAGGTTGGTCTGCTGGGAAATGCTGGTGATCACTTCGAGGATCTGGCCGATGTTCACGGTCTTGCTGTTGAGCGTCTCGATGTGCGCGCTCGAGGTGACGATCAAATCGGACAGGCGGTTCATCGCGGCGATGTTGCGCTCTACCACTTGTTGGCCTTCTTCGGCCAGCAGGCGCGCGGAGCTGGCGTGCTGAGAGGCCTGGGCGGCATTGCCGGCGATTTCCTGGGCGGCGGCGCCAAGTTCATTGATGGCGGCGGCGACACTGTTGGTGCGGTTGGACTGCTCGTCGGAGTTGGCCATCGACGAATTCGAGGCGCTGATCACGCGCAGGGCCACTTCATTGACCTGTTCGGTCGCCGACGAGACTTCACGAATCGAGCCGTGGATACGTTCGACGAAGCGGTTGAAGGCCTTGCCGAGGATGCCAAATTCATCGTGGTTGTGGATGCTCAGGCGTTTGGTGAGGTCGCCTTCACCTTCGGCGATGTCTTCCATGGCGCGGGTCATGGTGTGCAGTGGCTGCATCAGCACGCGGATCAGCAGGCCGAGCAGGCCGATGATGATCACCACGGCCACCAGGGTGGCGATCACCGCTGAGGTGCGGAAGGTGCTGAGCATGGCAAAGGCCTTGTCCTTGTCTACCGACAGGCCGATGTACCAGTTGGCCGATGGCAGGCCCTTGATCGGGGTGAAGGTCAGCAGGCGGGTCTGGCCGTTGGCGTCGACTTCGGTCAGCTCACCGGACAGTTTCGGCGTGTGCTGCGGGAACAGGTCCGACAGCGACTTCATCACCAGCTCCTTGTCCGGGTGGACCAGGATCTTGCCCTGGTCGTTGACCAGGAAGGCATAACCCATGCCGCCGAAGTTCAGCGAGTTGATGATCTGTACCAGGCCATCGAGGGCCAGGTCGCCACCGACCACGCCGACGCTGCCGGAAACCTTGCTGAGGATGCCGATGACCATCTTGTTGGTGGTCAGGTCGATATAGGGCTCGGTCAGAATCGCGCCTTGAGCGTTCATGCCGTCCTTGTACCAGGGGCGAGTGCGCGGGTCATAGCCCTCTGGCATCTTGGAGTCCGGGCGTACGCTGAAACCACCATCGACCTTGCCCAGGTAGACGGTGAGGAAACTCGAGATCAGCGCGTTCTGGCCCATCAGTGTTTCGGCATTGGCCGGTTGCTGGGCAATGTTCTGCGCCAGGTTTTCCACCAGCTTGATACGACCATCGAACAGGTTGCGGATGTTGGTCGAAGTGGATTCGCCCATTTCAGCCAGATAATTCTCCAGATTCTCGCGGATCGCATTACGCTGGAGGTAATCGTTGTAAAGGGTGAACAGGCTGAAGGCGAGTATCACGATCAATGATGCAGCCAAAAGGATCTTGTGGCTGAAACGCAGGTTTTTGTTCATGGCGTAATCGTTTCCGCTAAGGTTTTTATCGGGCGTTCGCACGGTGTCGCTGCAAACAGTGCATCATCCCGAAAAGTCCTTTTTCGGTTGCTCCTGTCTATTAAGGCGAATATCACCCAAAGGTATCGGCCGAATTAAGCTAAAGCTTGAGCGGGGGAATAAAGAGATGTCGGAAACTTCGACCATAGTTGTAGGTGCTGACCCGAGCGGTCAGCCAGTGCAGCAAGCCATGCGCCTGGCCAACCGCCACGGCCTGGTCGCCGGGGCTACCGGTACCGGCAAGACCGTGACCCTGCAGCACCTGGCGGAAGTGTTCAGCGACGCCGGCGTGGCGGTGTTCGCCGCGGATGTCAAAGGCGACCTGTGTGGCCTGGGTGCGGCAGGCGCGCCACAAGGCAAGGTGGCTGAGCGAATCGCCGGCATGCCTTGGCTGGGGCACGTGCCACGGGCCTATCCGGTGTCACTCTGGGATGTGGCCGGGCAGTCTGGCCACCCTTTGCGCACCACCCTCAGCGAAATGGGCCCGTTGTTGCTCGGTAACCTGCTGGAGTTGACCGACAGCCAGCAGGCAGCGCTATATGCGGCGTTCAAGGTGGCGGATCGTGAAGGCTTGCTGCTGCTCGACCTGAAAGACCTCAAGGCCTTGTTGGCGCATCTGAAGGACAACCCGCAACTGCTCGGCGAAGACAGCGCGCTGATGACCACTGGCTCGACCCAGGCCTTGCTGCGCCGGCTGGCAACCCTGGAGCAGCAAGGTGCCGAGGCGTTGTTTGGTGAGCCGGCGCTGCAACTGGAAGACCTGCTGCGGCCAGATGCCGATGGCCGTGGGCGCATCCACCTGCTCGATGCCAGTCAGCTGGTGCATGAGGCGCCGAAGGTGTACGCCACCTTCCTGTTGTGGCTGCTGGCTGAGCTGTTCGAGCAGTTGCCGGAGCGGGGTGATGCCGACAAACCCGTGCTGGCGCTGTTTTTCGATGAGGCGCATCTGTTGTTCAACGGCACGCCGAAAGCGTTGCAGGACCGGCTGGAGCAGGTGGTGCGGCTGATTCGTTCCAAGGGGGTTGGCGTGTATTTCGTCACCCAGTCGCCGAGCGATCTGCCCGATAGCGTACTGGCCCAGCTGGGTTTGCGCATTCAGCATGGCCTGCGTGCCTTTACCGCCAAAGAACAGAAGTCGCTCAGGGCTGTGGCTGATGGCTTCCGCCCGAACCCGGCGTTCGACAGCCTTGCGGTTTTGACCGAGCTGGGGATTGGCGAGGCGCTGGTCGGCACTCTGGAAGAGAAGGGGACGCCGGCGATGGTCCAGCGAGTACTGATCGCGCCACCGCAATCGCGGATCGGCCCATTGAGTGCGGCCGAGCGCAGTGCGTTGATTGCGGCTTCACCCCTGCTAGGGCGGTACGACAAGGCGATCGACCGGGAGTCGGCGTATGAAATGCTGACCCAGCGTAAAGGTGAGCCAGTGGAACCGGCACCAGTGCCGAAGGCGGATGAAGAGAGTTTCGCTGACAAGGCAGGGGATTTTTTGCAGAGCGCGGCGGGGCAGGCCATCAAGTCGGCGGTGCGCCAGGCAGCCAATCAGTTTGGACGGCAGCTGGTGCGAGGGTTGATGGGGTCGTTGCTGGGTGGTAAGAAAAAGTGATTGGCAAGGCTGTGCGGTCTTTGTAGGAGCGGCCTTGCCGGGGCGCCGGACCGGTCGGAAAGGGCCGCAAAGCGGCCCCGACAATCTGTGCTGTTGCATAAATCCCGGGGCCGCTACGCAGCCCTTTCCGACCGGTCCGGCGCCCCGGCAAGGCCGCTCCTACAGCGAACGCGTCACGGCAGGAATGATGGCCACGAAAAAGGCGCCCTGGGGCGCCTTTTTCAGTGCAGCGGAATCGCTCAGGCCAGTGCCTTGGACGCCAGCCAGAACAGGCCAGCCGCCAGGCCCATCGAGGCCGGCAGGGTCAGTACCCAGGCCAGCAGGATGGTTTTCACGGTGCCGCCTTGCAGGCCGCTCTTGTTGGCGACCATGGTGCCGGCAACGCCGGACGACAGCACATGGGTGGTCGACACCGGCAGGGCAAACACGTTGGCCATGCCGATGGCACAGGCCGCGGTGATTTGCGCCGACATGCCCTGGGCATAGGTCATACCCTGCTTGCCGATCTTCTCGCCGACGGTCAGTACCACACGCTTCCAGCCCACCATGGTGCCCAGGCCCAAGGCCAGGGCGACGGCCACGATCACCCAGAACGGGGCGTATTCGGTGGTGGCGGTCAGGTCCTTGCGCAGTTTCTCGAGGTCGGCCTTTTCACGGGCGTCCAGGCCAGGCAGCTTGCCTACTTTCTTCGCGGTGTCATCCAGGCACAGCAGGTAGCGGCGCACTTCAACACGCTTTTCGGCATCCAGCGCGTGGTAGTCGGTCACCCCTTGCAGCGAGGACTGCAGGGCGGCGATGGTCGGTTCGGTCTGCTGCGGGTTGCAGCTGAACTGCTCCGGCAGGTCGGTCGACTTGGCCTTGCCCAGTGCCAGGAACTCGCCGAGGGTGGCGGCGTTGCGCTGGTAGAACTGGCTCATGTGCAGGGTGGCGTCGCGGGTGCGCTCGATCTGGTAGGTCGTGCTGTTCAGGTCGAGAACGAACTTGGCCGGGACGATACCGATCAGCACCAGCATGATCAGGCCGATGCCTTTCTGGCCATCGTTGGAACCGTGCACAAAGCTCACGCCCATGGCCGAAATCACCAGAACCAGGCGGTTCCAGAACGGCGGGTGCTTTTTGTCGTCGAGCTTGCGGCGCTGGTCGGGGGTTTTATGCATCTTCGACAGCGGGCGCCACCATTTCAGGCCAACCAGCACCAGCGCGGCGACAGCGAAGCCGGCGATCGGCGAGACCACCAGCGACATGGCGATGTCGATCGCCTTCTGCCAGTTGACGCCATCACCCAGCGGGATGTCGTTGATCAGCGCATTGGCCAGGCCAACGCCGAGGATCGAACCGATCAGGGTGTGCGAGCTGGAAGCGGGGATGCCGAAGTACCAGGTACCGAGGTTCCAGGTGATGGCGGCCGCCAGCAATGAGAAGACCATAGCCAGGCCATGCCCGGTATTCACATTGATCAGCAGTTCGACCGGCAGCAGGTGCACGATGGCGTAGGCCACCCCGACACCGCCGAGCAGAACGCCGAGGAAGTTGAACACCCCGGAGAAGAACACGGCCAGGTGTGGTGGCATGGCTTTGGTATAGATGACGGTGGCTACCGCGTTGGCGGTGTCATGAAAGCCATTGATGAACTCGAATGCGAGCACGAAGGTCAGGGCGAGCAGCAGGCTCACCAATACCCAGGCATCCAGTCCGCTGAATAAATCGATCATGAAGGTTGTCTGGCGGTCATAGGGGGGCGGGATTATGCCAGAAAACCTTGGCAATCGATGCACCCACAGCTGACCGATGGCAGCTTTGTGAGCGTCCTCTCAGCCTGGCAGGTGACGTGATCTGGCAGAAAAAGTTCCGTTAAAAAACCGGAAATTTCCTAAAAATCGTCAAACTTCTGGAAAAGTCTCGGCGTCATATCGGTTCAAACGGTTGTATGAAATTTGTGTAATTCCATTTCATCCTCGGCCTTTCGGTAAAGATCAGCCGCGTCGTGGGCGCCAGGCCCGCGACGTGATGGCGCTACAGTGGGCGGCTCAGGGCTGCTCGCTGCGCAGTTCCTTTTCCATTTTTTCCAGTTCCTGGCTGAATGCCTGGTCCTGGACGGTTGCACGTTTGCGCCAGGGTTTGCGCTCTGGCTCTGGTTGTGCGGCATAGGTGGTGACTTCACCACCGTAAACTTCCTTGTAACGTTCTGCCTGGCGCTCGAGTTCCGCGCGCAGTTCATCTTTCGTCACAGTAATACCTGAATGAGTAGAAGTGGCTGGTGTTGTGCGCAGGTGCAAGTTGCCCACGCACATGACGTGCTGGTTGGCGGATGAAAGCCGGGCCAGTGTTCCATTGCCGGAGTGCCGATCCGGGCCAGCGGAATCGATTATAGCAATCGGTAAATCGCCAAAGCGGGTTATTTATGCAACAGCGTACAAAGTTTCAAGGCCAGCGACGGCCTGTACAAACTTTGAGCACGAAGTGCCTGCAATAGTTCGCTGTGGTTATGCCGCAAAGTAGAAATAAAACGGCCCCGCACGAGGCGAGGCCGTTGCCTGGGGACTTCTACGGTGGGTACCTGACCAGTCTCTCCAAAGAAGCCACATGTGGCAGGAGAAAGGTATAAGTAAATTTGTCGGCGGTCAATTGCGATTATCGGCCGTTCGTTCGATAATCGCACGAGCCAGCGATTTTTTTGAGGTGAGCGATGAGTGACGAAACCACGGCCAACGAATCTGCCAATCCAGAGGCGTCCCGCCCGAGCGCACCTGCGCTGGCGCCGCCGATCGTGGCTTCACCGGCCAAGCGCATCCAGGCATTTACCGGTGACCCCGACTTCATGACCTCCCTGGCGCGTGGCCTGGCAGTGATCCAGGCCTTCCAGGAGCGCAAGCGCCACCTGACCATCGCGCAGATCAGCCACCGCACCGAGATTCCCCGGGCCGCCGTGCGCCGCTGCCTGCACACACTGATCAAGCTTGGTTACGCCACCACCGATGGGCGTACCTATTCGCTGTTGCCGAAAGTGCTGACCCTGGGCCATGCCTATCTGTCGTCAACGCCTCTGGCGGTGTCGGCCCAGCCCTATCTGGACCGCATCAGCGACCAGTTGCACGAAGCTGCCAACATGGCCACTCTCGAGGGCGATGACATCCTTTATATAGCCCGTTCGGCCACGGTGGAGCGGTTGATCTCGGTCGACCTGTCGGTCGGTGGGCGGTTGCCGGCCTACTGCACGTCGATGGGGCGCATCCTGCTGGCGGCAATGGACGACACCAGCTTGCGCGAATACCTCGACCGTGCCGACCTCAAGGCTCGGACCAGCCGTACCCTGAATGACCCCGAGTCGTTGTTCGCCTGCATCCAGCAGGTGCGGGAACAGGGTTGGTGTGTGGTCGACCAGGAGCTGGAACAGGGGCTGCGGTCGATCGCGGTGCCTATCTATGATGCGTCCGGGCAGGTGTTGGCGGCGTTGAACGTGAGTACCCATGTCGGGCGGGTGACGCGCAGCGAGCTGGAGCAGCGCTTTCTGCCGATCCTGCTGGCGGCCAGCCGCGATCTTTGCCATCAATTGTTCGGTTGACGGTGTGAACGACACTGTTTCCTGTTCGATAAACGCACAGTGTCGCTCCGGGTGAATTGCGCCACCCCCAATCGCTGATTAATGTCTCTCGCAACGGTCGGCTCTGCCGACCGATACAAGAAAAACATAAGAGGCGCATCCCATGACCACTGTCACTCGACTGCTACGGCCGCACCCGTTTGCAGTGCCGTTGTATCCAGGCTGATTCACGCCGCACTTCATCGATATTCAAGCCCTGTACTGTTGACCCAAGTGCAGTGGCGCGACCGTGCTCCCTTTCTGGATAACAACAATGAACCAACCACATTCTGTCGGGAACAATCTCGACGTCCAGTCGTTCATCAATGAACAACCGCTTTCGCGCTATCAGTGGCGCGTGGTGATCCTCTGTTTCCTGATCGTCTTCCTCGATGGCCTCGATACCGCGGCCATGGGCTTCATCGCGCCTGCCTTGTCGCAGGAGTGGGGCATCGACCGCGCCAGCCTCGGCCCGGTGATGAGTGCCGCGTTGATCGGCATGGTGTTTGGGGCCTTGGGGTCCGGGCCGCTGGCCGACCGTTTCGGGCGCAAGGGTGTACTGGTCGGTGCGGTGCTTGTGTTCGGTGGTTTCAGCTTGGCTTCGGCCTATGCTGGCAACGTCGACCAGTTGCTGGTGCTGCGCTTTCTGACTGGCCTGGGCTTGGGGGCCGGTATGCCCAATGCCACCACGCTGCTTTCCGAATACACCCCAGAGCGCCTCAAGTCGCTGTTGGTGACCAGCATGTTCTGCGGCTTCAACCTCGGCATGGCCGGTGGCGGTTTCATCTCTGCGAAGATGATCCCGGCCTACGGCTGGCACAGCCTGCTGGTGATCGGTGGCGTGCTGCCGCTGCTGCTGGCCGTGGTGCTGATGGTCTGGCTACCGGAATCGGCGCGCTTCCTGGTGGTGCGCAACCGGGGCAATGACAAGGTGCGCAAGACCCTGGCGCCGATCGCGCCGGCAGTGGTGGCGCAAGCGGCCAGCTTCAGCGTGCCAGAGCAGAAGGCCGTGGCTGCACGCAACGTGTTTGCGGTGATCTTCTCCGCAACTTACGGCCTGGGCACGGTATTGCTGTGGCTGACCTACTTCATGGGCCTGGTGATCGTCTACCTGCTGACCAGCTGGCTGCCAACGCTGATGCGCGACAGCGGCGCAAGCATGGAGCAGGCCGCGTTCATTGGTGCGCTGTTCCAGTTTGGTGGTGTGCTCAGCGCGGTGGCGGTGGGTTGGGCCATGGACCGCTTCAATCCGCACAAGGTCATCGGCATCTTCTACTTGCTGGCCGGGGTGTTTGCCTACGCCGTGGGCCAGAGCCTGGGCAACATCACCGTGCTTGCCACCTTGGTGCTGGTCGCCGGCATGTGCGTGAACGGCGCGCAGTCGGCCATGCCGTCGCTGGCCGCGCGTTTCTACCCGACCCAAGCGCGCGCCACAGGCGTATCGTGGATGCTGGGTATCGGCCGCTTCGGCGCCATCCTCGGGGCCTGGAGCGGCGCGACGCTGCTGGGCTTGGGCTGGAATTTCGAGCAGGTATTGACCGCACTCTTGGTGCCGGCGGCGTTGGCGACGGTGGGCGTGATCGTCAAAGGGCTGGTGAGCCACGCCGACGCGACCTGACAAGCGTGGGGCTGCGCAGCAGCCCCAGAACCGGAGGCGGGCGTAACATTTTGTTCGATAATCGCACGAATAGTCGATTATCGAATTGTAAGCAACCCCTCTGTCTCCTTAATCTGGGCTCAACGTAGCACCCCTGGCAGGAGAAGCCTGATGCGTGAAGTATTTATCTGTGACGCCATCCGCACCCCGATCGGCCGCTTCGGCGGCGCCCTGGCAGGCGTGCGTGCCGACGACCTGGCGGCCGTGCCGCTGAAGGCGCTGATCGAGCGTAACCCGTCGGTTCAGTGGGACCAGCTGGACGAAGTGTTCTTCGGCTGCGCCAACCAGGCCGGTGAAGACAACCGCAACGTCGCACGCATGGCCCTGCTGCTGGCCGGCCTGCCGGAGAGCATCCCGGGCGTGACCCTGAACCGTCTGTGCGCTTCGGGAATGGACGCCATCGGCACTGCCTTCCGCGCGATTGCCAGTGGCGAAATGGAGTTTGTGATTGCCGGCGGCGTCGAGTCGATGTCCCGTGCACCGTTCGTCATGGGCAAGGCCGAAAGCGGTTACTCGCGCAACATGAAGCTCGAAGACACCACCATCGGCTGGCGTTTCATCAACCCGTTGATGAAGAGCCAGTACGGCGTCGACGCGATGCCGGAGACCGCCGACAACGTGGCCGACGACTACAAGGTTTCCCGCGCTGACCAGGACGCCTTTGCCCTGCGCAGCCAGCAAAAGGCTGCCGCCGCCCAGGCTGCCGGTTTCTTCGCCGAAGAAATCGTGCCGGTGCGTATCGCTCACAAGAAGGGCGAAACCATCGTCGAGCGTGACGAGCACCTGCGCCCTGAGACAACGCTCGAAGCGCTGACCAAACTCAAACCGGTCAACGGCCCGGACAAGACCGTCACCGCTGGCAACGCCTCGGGTGTCAACGACGGCGCCGCGGCATTGATCCTGGCTTCGGCCGAAGCGGTGAAGAAGCACGGCCTGACTCCACGTGCCCGCGTACTGGGCATGGCCAGCGCCGGTGTTGCCCCGCGTGTCATGGGCATCGGCCCGGTGCCAGCGGTGCGCAAGCTGACCGAGCGCCTGGGTGTGGCGGTGAACGATTTCGATGTCATCGAGCTTAACGAAGCCTTCGCCAGCCAAGGCTTGGCGGTGCTGCGTGAGCTGGGTGTGGCCGACGATGCGCCGCAGGTGAACCCTAACGGTGGCGCAATCGCCCTGGGCCACCCGCTGGGCATGAGCGGTGCGCGCCTGGTGCTGACGGCGCTTCACCAGCTGGAGAAGAGCGGTGGCCGCAAGGGCCTGGCAACCATGTGTGTGGGTGTTGGCCAAGGTCTGGCGTTGGCCATCGAGCGGGTTTGATCGGTTTCGGCCTCTTCGCGGGCAAGCCCGCTCCCACAGGATTGTCGTTGCCCACTGCACAACGCGAACCTGGGGGAGCGGGCTTGCCCGCGAAGAGGCCCACCTGTACGACACAAGGCCAATTGCCAGCCCGCAAGCGGAACGAGTGTGTTACTAGGTATGTCTAGACTTACCTAGGACCCTCCAGGAGTAAATCGTCATGACCTCAAGCTATTACACCGGTGAAGAGCGCAGCAAGCGCATCTTCGCCATCGTCGGTGCCTCTTCGGGCAACCTGGTGGAATGGTTCGACTTCTACGTCTATGCCTTCAGCGCGATCTACTTCGCCTCGTCCTTCTTCCCCTCCGACGACCCCACCGTGCAGTTGCTCAACACGGCCGGTGTATTCGCTGCAGGCTTCCTGATGCGCCCGATCGGTGGCTGGATCTTCGGCCGCCTGGCCGACCGCCATGGCCGCAAGAATTCCCTGATGATCTCGGTGCTGATGATGTGCTTCGGCTCCTTGATGATCGCCTGCCTGCCGACCTATTCGAGCATCGGCGCCTGGGCTCCGGCGCTGCTGTTGCTCGCGCGGCTGATCCAGGGCCTGTCGGTGGGTGGCGAATATGGCACCACCGCGACCTACATGAGTGAGGTGGCCCTGCGCGGCCAGCGCGGCTTCTATGCGTCGTTCCAGTATGTGACCCTGATCGGCGGCCAGTTGCTGGCGGTGCTGGTGGTGGTGATCATGCAGCAACTGCTGAGCGAGGAAGAGCTGCGCGCCTGGGGCTGGCGCATTCCGTTCGTGGTCGGTGCCATCGCTGCGCTGATCTCGCTGATGCTGCGCCGCTCGCTGCACGAAACCAGCAGCGCCGAAACCCGCAAGGACAAGGATGCCGGCAGCATCAAAGGGCTGTTCCGCAACCACACCGCAGCGTTCATCACCGTGCTTGGCTACACGGCCGGTGGCTCGCTGATCTTCTACACCTTCACCACCTACATGCAGAAGTACCTGGTCAACACGGCCGGCATGCATGCGAAGACCGCCAGTTACGTGATGACCGGGGCGCTGTTCCTGTACATGGTGATGCAGCCGTTTTTCGGCATGCTTTCCGACCGCATCGGCCGTCGCAACTCGATGCTGTTGTTCGGTGCGCTGGGCACGATCTGCACGGTACCGCTGCTGATGGCGCTCAAGACCGTAAGCAACCCGTTCATGGCCTTCGTGCTGATTACCCTGGCCCTGTGCATCGTCAGTTTCTACACCTCGATCAGTGGCCTGGTGAAAGCCGAGATGTTCCCGCCGCAGGTTCGTGCGCTGGGCGTTGGCCTGGCTTACGCGGTGGCCAACGCGGCGTTTGGTGGTTCGGCCGAGTATGTGGCCCTGGGCTTGAAGACCATGGGCATGGAAAACACCTTCTACTGGTACGTGACGGCCATGATGGCAATCGCCTTCCTGTTCAGCCTGCGCCTGCCCAAGCAGGCGGAATACCTGCACCACGATGATTAAGGACGTTGCATGAGCAACCAACTGTTCGACGCCTATTTCACTGCCCCGGCCATGCGCGAAGTATTCTCCGACCGTGGCCGCCTGCAGGGCATGCTCGACTTCGAAGCCGCGCTGGCCCGTGCCGAAGCCGCTGCCGGCCTGGTGCCGCACAGTGCCGTGGCGGCCATCGAGGCGGCCTGCCAGGCTGAGCGCTACGACGTGCGCGCCCTGGCCGATGCCATCGCCACTGCCGGCAACTCGGCGATCCCGCTGGTCAAGGCGCTGGGCAAGGTGATCGCCAGTGGTGTACCTGAAGCCGAGCGTTACGTGCACCTGGGTGCCACCAGTCAGGATGCGATGGATACCGGGCTGGTCTTGCAGTTGCGTGATGCGCTGGCGCTGATCGAAGCCGACCTCGGCAAGCTGGCCGACACCCTGGCGCGCCAGGCCCTGCAGCATGCCGACACGCCGCTGGTTGGCCGTACCTGGCTGCAGCATGCCACGCCGGTAACCCTAGGCATGAAGCTGGCCGGTGTGCTCGGTGCCCTGACCCGCCACCGCCAGCGCCTGCAGGAACTGCGCCCGCGCCTGTTGGTGCTGCAGTTCGGCGGTGCCTCCGGCAGCCTGGCGGCGCTGGGAAGCAAAGCCATACCGGTGGCTGAAGGCCTGGCCGAACAACTCAAGCTGACCTTGCCTGAACAGCCTTGGCATACCCAGCGTGACCGCCTGGTGGAATTCGCTTCGGTGCTGGGCCTGATAGCCGGCAGCCTGGGCAAGTTCGGCCGCGATGTCAGCCTGCTGATGCAGACAGAGGCCGGTGAGGTGTTCGAGCCTTCCGCGCCGGGCAAGGGTGGTTCATCGACCATGCCGCACAAGCGCAACCCGGTGGGCGCGGCAGTGCTGATCGGCGCCGCTACCCGCGTTCCGGGCCTGCTGTCGACCCTGTTTGCCGCCATGCCCCAGGAGCACGAACGCAGCCTCGGCCTGTGGCATGCCGAATGGGAAACCTTGCCAGACATCTGCTGCCTGGTCTCTGGCGCCCTGCGCCAGGCCCAGGTGATCGCCGAAGGCATGGAGGTGGATGCCGAGCGCATGCGCCGCAACCTCGACCTGACCCAGGGCCTGGTGCTGGCCGAAGCGGTGAGTATCGTGCTCGCCCAGCGCCTGGGCCGTGACCGTGCCCACCACTTGCTGGAGCAGTGCTGCCAGCGTGCCGTGGCCGAACAGCGCCACCTGCGCGCCGTACTGGGTGACGAGCCGCAGGTCAGTGCCGAACTGGGCGCCGAAGAGCTCGACCGCTTGCTCGACCCTGCCCATTATCTTGGCCAGGCCCGCGTCTGGGTGGCGCGCGCCGTGGCTGAACATCAACGTTTGACTGCCTGAAGGAGATCGCTGTGGCGCACTTGCAACTGGCCGATGGCGTACTGAACTACCAACTCGATGGCCCGGCCGATGCTCCGGTGCTGGTCCTGTCCAACTCGCTGGGTACCGACCTGGGCATGTGGGACAGCCAGATTCCGCTGTGGAGCGAACACTTCCGCGTGCTGCGCTACGACACTCGTGGCCATGGCGCTTCGCTGGTCAGCGAAGGCCCGTACAGCATCGAACAACTGGGCCAGGATGTACTGGCGCTGCTTGACGCCCTGGACATCCAGCACGCGCACTTCGTCGGGCTGTCCATGGGCGGCCTGATCGGCCAGTGGCTGGGCATCAATGCCGGCGCGCGCCTGCACAGCCTGACCCTGTGCAACACCGCCGCCAAGATCGCCAACGACGAGGTGTGGAACACCCGTATCGACACCGTGCTCAAGGGCGGCCAGCAAGCCATGGTCAACCTGCGCGATGCGTCCATCGCCCGCTGGTTCACCCCGGCGTTTGCCGAGCAGCAGCCGCAAGAGGCCCAGCGCATCTGCCAGATGTTGGCGCAGACCAGCCCCGAGGGCTATGCCGCCAACTGCGCGGCCGTGCGCGACGCCGACTTCCGCGAGCAACTGGGCCGCATCCAGGTGGCGACGCTGATCGTCGCCGGTAGCGAAGACGTGGTCACCACGCCGGAACATGGCCGTTTCATGCAGGCCGGTATCATCGGTGCCACTTACGCCGAGTTCCCGGCGGCGCACCTGTCCAACGTCGAGATTGGCGAGGCGTTCAGCCGCCGCGTGCTCGACTTCCTGTTGGCTCGCTGAGGAATTGGCCATGGATGAGAAACAACGTTACGACGCCGGCATGCAGGTTCGCCGCGCGGTGTTGGGCGATGCCCATGTGGATCGTAGCCTGGAGAAGCTCAACGACTTCAACGGCGAGTTCCAGGAAATGATCACCCGGCACGCCTGGGGCGACATATGGACCCGCCCCGGCCTGCCACGGCACACCCGCAGCCTGATCACCATTGCCATGCTGATCGGCATGAACCGCAACGACGAGCTCAAGCTGCACCTGCGTGCGGCGGCGAACAACGGCGTGACTCGCGACGAGATCAAGGAAGTGCTGATGCAGAGCGCGATCTACTGCGGCATTCCGGCGGCCAATGCCACCTTCCACATGGCTGAGTCTGTGTGGGACGAACTCGGGGTCGAATCGCGGTCCTGAGCATGCTCATTCCCTGTAGGAACGGCCGCTCCGGCGCCCCGGCAAGGCCGCTCCTACAGTGCGCGAACGGCCACAGGGCCGGCATTGGCTTCCACAGCCCGCTTCAGCTCAGGGCACAGTCCTAGCATGAACGCCGCTTCAGCGACCACGAACAGCGGGCCGATGATCAGCCCGCTGATATCGTCGACGAACGCCGGCTTGCGGCCTTCGTAATGATGCCCGACGAACTGGATGATCCAGCCCACCACGAACGCCCCCAGCCCGGCGCTGAGCCACAGGCTGGTCGACTGCGTGGCCAGTGCCTGGCCAATCCACAGGCACAACCCCAGCAGCAGGCCCATGACCAGGCCGAAGCGCAGGTCCAGGCGCAGATAGAACCGCACTGCAGCGGCTGCGGCGAGCAGGGCGGGGGATAGCCAGATGCCGGCCAGCTCCCAGCCGGGGCGCGACAGCAGCACAGTGACGGCCACCACGATCAGCGGAATACCGACAAAGTGGGTGGCGATGTTGCGTGGGTCGCGGTGGTAGTTGGCGTATTGGCTCAGGTGTTCGACGAGGTTTTTCATTGTTGTTCCTCCCTGGGTGGCCTGTTCAGCTTTGTGTTGCCTGTGCCGGCCCTTTCGCGGGTAAACCCGCTCCCACAGGATAACCGCAACTCTTGAGAGCGGTGTTGCTGGACCTGTGGGAGCGGGCTTGCCCGCGAAGAGGCCGGCACAGGCAACCCATGGTCTGATAGTGATCAGAATAGCCCGCAGCGACCACCATCATCAGTTCAGCGAATGGCAGCAGCGCGCATTGGCGCATCCAGCCCCACCAAGGTCTCGATCATCGCCCGTGCCGCCGGAGACAGCCGGTAACCGCTGCGGCTGACCACGCCACACCTTACGCTCAGGATTTCCAGCGCCGGCGGCAGGTTGCGCCAGTGCAGGCGCACCAGGTGCCCGGCGGCGAGATCGTCAGCCACGGCTTCTTCGCTGGCAGTGCCCACGGCATCGCTGGCCAGCACCACACTGCGCAACACTGCCAGGTGCTCGGTCTGCAGGTGCGGGATGAAATCGCTGCGCCCGCTGAGGTTGGCGAGGCGCTTGCGCACGCCGGGGGCGAGCAGGGCACTGGCCAGAGGGTAGGTGAACAGGTCGTTGGTCGACAGGCTGTCTTTGGCCAGCAGCGGGTGGCCGGGGCGACAGAAGAACAGCCCGGGGCGCGGGGTGAGCGGTTCGGTATGGAAGTTGGGGTCGGCTTCGAACGGGCGGATGTCGTCGACGAAGAACTCGATCTGTTCGCGACGCAGGGCCTGGCCGAGGCGTTCGGCGTTGTCCACCAACAGCGCCGTACGGATGCCAGGGTGGCTGGCGATGAAATGCTGCAGTGCTTGTGGCACCAGGCGCACGGCCAGGGCTGGGCCGCTGCCGAAATGCAGTTCGCCGGCGTCGAGCTTGGTCATCTGCAGCACTTCGTTGCTCAGTTGGGTGGCACCCTGTACCAGGCGGCGGGCATGCTGCAGTACCACCTGGCCCTCGGGGGTTGGGGGCAGGGCTTTGCTGGCGCGGTCGACCAAGGGGCAGCCGAAGGTTTGCTCGAGGCCCTGAATGGCCCGGCTGAAGGCAGGTTGAGTGATGCCCATGGCTTCGGCGGCGCGGACGAAACTGCGGTATTCGGTAAGGGCGATGAAGTAGCGCAGTTGGCGAAGGTCCATGTCGAGGCTCTGCGGCGGGAACAGGGCTCGATTTAAGCGGTTACTTTATATGTCGTCAAAGAAGGTTTGTGGATTTGTTTATTTCTTTTGGTTATTTAAAGAAGCATCTGGCCTCTTCGCGGCTAAAGCCGCTCCTACAGGTTTGGCGCAGAGCCTGTAGGAGCGGCTTTAGCCGCGAAGAGGCCAGTCAATTTAGAGGAGATTCAGCGGGTAGCTCACGATCAACCGGTTTTCATCGAACGAGTTGGTGCTGAAATCCCGGCGCATCGTGGAGTTGCGCCACTTCACCGACAAGTCCTTGAAGGAGCCAGACTGGATCACATAGGCCAGCTCGCTCTCCCGCGCCCATTCCTTGCCGTCGGTCACGCCGCCGGCGGTGACATTGTCGCCCTTGATGTAGCGGTTCATCAGGGTCAGGCCGGGGATGCCGACGGTGACGAAGTTGAAGTCGTGGCGTACCTGCCAAGAGCGTTCCTTGGCATTGTCGAAGCTTGAGTTGTAGCTGTCGTTGGCCAGGGTGCCACCGCTGGTGCCGTTGACCCGCAGCCATGCGTTGTCACCGCTGACCTTCTGCAGGCCGACGTAGAAGGTGTTGCCCTTGTAGCGCGCCGACAGCATTGCCGATGCCGTGCGGTTGTCCAACTGGCCTGCGCGTTCCGCGCCATCTTCCTTGCCCCAGAAGTAGCCCAGGTTGGCACCCAGGGTCCACTCGCCCAGCGGCTGGCTGTGCACCAGGTTCAGGTATTGCTGGCGGTAGATATCCTTGAGCTGGGCGTCCCACAGGCCGATCATGGTGCGCTTGTCGTTGAAGGAGTATTCACCGCCGCCGAAATTGAAGCGGTCTGAGGTGAAGGCAGCGCGGCCGTTTAACGACATGTCTTCCATGCTGGCATCGTTGCGCGGGCTATTGCCGCGGAACTGGCCGGCGTACAGGGTCAGCCCTTCGATTTCCTTGGAAGTGACCTGGCCACCACGGAAGGTCTGCGGCAGCGAGCGGCCGTCGTCCGAGCGTAAAATCGGCAGTACCGGCATCCATTCGCCGACTTTCAGTTCGGTCTCGGACAGCTTGGCTTTCAATGCCACACCCAGGCGGCCAAAGTCGTCAGCCGGGCGGCCGTCGTCATGCACCGGTAGCAACTGGGTGTTGGCAGTACCTTTGCCGCCATCGAGCTTGACCGAATACAGGCCCAGCACGTCCACGCCGAAGCCGACGGTGCCCTGGGTGAAACCGGAGCGGGCATCGAGGATGAAGCTCTGGGTCCATTCTTCGGCCTTGCCTTGCGGGTAGGCGGGGTCGACGAAGTTGCGGTTGATGTAGAAGTTGCGCAGGTTGAGGCTGGCCTTGGCGTCCTCCATGAACCCGCCATTGTCGGCGGCGCATACAGGCAGGGCGCAGGAAATGGCCAACAGGCCGGGCAGCAGCTGGCGTGCGGGTTGCGAAGTGCTCATCTGTCGTGGATCTCTTGTTTTTATGGGCGAGCCTGCGCTGCAGGGTGCGGCCTGCAGGCACGGGTCTTTTGATGAACTTGTGCAGCGTTGCGTGGGGGATGGTGCGGGGCAGGGCGAGGGTGAGGCAATTCGCCGCAAACGGTATTGGGCGATAATCGAACGCTATGTTCCGGTTGGTTAATTTTGCCCAATAAAAAGCCCAGCGCGAGGCTAGGCTTGATGCTGCTGCAGTTCGATCAGCTCTTCGGCGTGTCTACCGAGGCTTGCTGATTGGCTTGGCCAGTCTGCTCGTACCAGCCACCGCCGAGCGCCTTGTACAGGTTGACCTCGCTGGTCAGCTGCGAGAGGCGGTCGGTGATCAGCGACTGCTGCGAGGAGTACAGGTTGCGCTGGGCATCGAGGAAGGTCAGGTTGCTGTCGATACCGATGCGGTAGCGGCGCTCGGCCAGGCGGTAGTAGTCCTGGTTCGCCTGCACCAGGTCGCGTTGCGCCTGCAGCTGCTCTTCGAAGGTCTTGCGCGCCGCGAGGCCATCGGAGACTTCCTGGAAGGCGGTCTGGATGGTCTTTTCGTACTTGGCGACGTTGATGTCCTTCTGGATCTTCGAGTAGTCCAGGCTGGCCTTCAGGCTGCCGGCGTTGAAGATCGGCAGGTTGATCTGCGGCTGGAACAACCAGGTGCCCTGGCCGCCCGCGAACAGGTGACCCATGTCGGGGCTCAGGCTGCCGGCATTGGCGGTCAGGCTGATGCTCGGGAAGAACGCTGCACGGGCCGCGCCGATGTTGGCGTTGGCGGCCTTGAGCAGGTGCTCGGCTTCCTGAATGTCCGGGCGGCGCTGAAGGATGTCGGACGGCAGGCCGGCTGGCACTTCGGCCAGCTGGTCGGCATTGAGCTCCAGCGGCTTGGCCAGGTCGGCCGGAATGCCGGTACCCAGCAGCACGGTCAGGCTGTTGACGTCCTGGGCGACCAGGCGCTGGTATTGCGAGTACTTGACCCGTGCACCTTCCACGGCGGTACGCGACTGGCTGACGTCGAGCGCCGAAGCCACACCGACTTCATTGCTGCGGCGGGTCAGGTTGTAGCTTTCCTCGTAGGTCTTGAGCGTCTCTTCGGTCAGCTTGAACAAAGCCTGGTCGGCCTGCCAGGTGTAATAGGCGTTGGCCACGCTGGCCACAAGGGCGATCTGCGTGGAACGGCGCGCCTGCTCGCTGGACAGGTAGGTTTCCAGTGCCTGCTCGGTCAGGCTGCGTACGCGGCCGAACAGGTCCAGCTCATAGGCGCTGACGCCCAGGGTGGCCGAATACTGGCTGGTGATGCCTGACTCGCCGGTTTGCGACATGTTCGCTGGCACGCGCTGGCGGCTGCCGCTGCCGGTGGCCGAAACCGCCGGGAACAGGTCGGCACGCTGAATGCGGTACTGGGCGCGGTAGGCGTCGATGTTCAACGCTGCCACACGCAGGTCGCGGTTGTTCACCAGCGAGGTCTGGATCAGCTGCTGCAATGCCGGGTCATGGAAGAACTGGCGCCAGCCCTGTTCGGCGGCGGCAACCTCGGCCGACTGGGTCGGCGAGTACGCAGGGCCTTGCGGCCACTGCGCAGCCACCGGCGATTCCGGGGTCTGGTAGTCAGGGATCAGCGAGCAGCCGCCGAGAATGAAAGCGGTTACCGCCAGGGACAACAAAGACTTGGTCATTGCCCAGCCTCATAACGTGGAGTTTCAGGGGAGTCGTGTTTTTCCGGCTCTTTGCTGCCGAACAGCGACGACACTGCGACGAAGAATAGCGGTACCCAGAAGATTGCCAGCACGGTCGCACTGATCATGCCGCCGATCACGCCGGTGCCGATGGCGTGCTGGCTGCCGGCGCCAGCGCCGCTGGCGATGGTCAGCGGTACTACACCGAGGATGAACGCCAGCGAGGTCATGATGATAGGGCGCAGACGCATGCGGCATGCCTCGATGGCCGCGTCATACAGGCTGCGGCCCTGCTCGTGCAGTTCCTTGGCGAATTCGACGATCAGGATCGCGTTCTTCGCCGCCAGGCCGATGGTGGTCAACAGGCCGACCAGGAAGTACACGTCGTTGGACAACCCGCGCAGGCTGGTGGCGATCAGTGCACCGATGATACCCAGTGGGACTACCAGTACGACGGCGATCGGGATCGACCAGCTCTCGTACAGTGCTGCCAGGCAGAGGAACACGAACAGTACCGAGAGGGCGAACAGCGCCGGCATTTGCGAACCGGAGAGTTTTTCCTCGTAGGACATGCCGGTCCAGGAGAAGCCGATACCGCTTGGCAGTTCGCCGGCGATACGCTCGACCTCGGCCATGGCCTCACCGGTACTGTAGCCCGGCGCTGGCGCACCCAGGATTTCCATCGCCTCGACGCCGTTGTAACGCGACAGCTTCGGCGAGCCGTAGGTCCATTCGCCCTTGGCGAAGGAGGAGAACGGCACCATCTCGCCCGCGCCGTTGCGCACGTACCACTTCTGCAGGTCTTCCGGGCTCATCCGTGAGTTGGGTTCACCCTGGATGTACACCTTCTTGACCCGGCCACGGTCGATGAAGTCGTTGACGTAGCTGGCACCCAGGGCAATCGACAGGGTGTTGTTGATGTCGGCGATGGTCACACCCAGGGCGCTGGCACGTTCGTCATCGATGGTCAGCTGGTATTGCGGTTCATCGTTCAGGCCGTTCGGGCGCACGGCGCTGAGGATCTTGCTCTGCGCGGCCTTGGCCAGGAACTGGTTGCGAGCCTCCATCAGCTTGGCGTGGCCGACACCGCCGCGGTCCTGCAGGAACACGTCGAAGCCGGTGGCGTTACCCAGTTCGAGTACCGCAGGCGGGGCGAAGGCGAACACCATCGCGTCACGGAACGTGAAGAAGTGCTGCTGGGCACGCTGGGCCAGGGCGAATACGCTGTTTTCCTTGGAGCGTTCATCCCAGGGCTTGAGCATGATGAACGCCATGCCCGAACTCTGCCCGCGACCGGCAAAGTTGAAGCCGTTGACGGTGAACACCGACGCTACGGTGTCGGATTCTTCCTTGAGCAGGTACTCACGCATCTGGTCAACCACCACCTGGGTGCGCTCGGCACTGGAGCCGGCCGGCGTTTGTACCTGGGCGAACAGTACACCCTGGTCTTCTTCAGGCAGGAACGCAGTAGGGATGCGGGCGAACAGCCAGATCATGCCGACCACGATCAGCGCATAGGCCAACAGGAATGGAACCTTGTTGCGCAGGATCGTGCCAACACTACGCTCGTAACCATTGACGCTGCGGTCGAAGTTGCGGTTGAACCAGCCGAAGAAGCCACCTTTGGCGGTGTGGTGCTCGCCTTTCTTCAGCGGCTTGAGCATGGTTGCGCACAGGGCCGGAGTGAAGATCAGCGCCACCAGCACCGAAAGGCCCATGGCCGAAACGATGGTGATGGAGAACTGCCGGTAGATCACGCCGGTGGAGCCACCGAAGAACGCCATGGGCAGCAGTACCGCCGACAGCACCAGGGCGATACCCACCAGGGCACCCTGGATCTGCTCCATCGAGCGCTTGGTCGCCTCCTTGGGCGGCAGGCCCTCTTCGGACATTACCCGCTCGACGTTCTCCACCACGACGATGGCGTCGTCCACCAGCAAGCCGATGGCCAGGACCATGGCGAACATGGTCAGGGTGTTGATGCTGAAGCCCGCAGCGGCAAGGATGCCGAAGGTACCCAGCAACACCACCGGGACAGTCATGGTGGTGATGATGGTGGCGCGGAAGTTCTGCAGGAACAGGTACATCACCAGGAACACCAGGACCACGGCTTCGATCAAGGTGTGGATCACACCGCTGATCGATTCGGTGACCACCGGAGTGGTGTCATACGGGAATACCGCTTTCACCCCAGGCGGGAAGAACGGTTCCAGGTCGGAAATGGTCTTGCGCAGGGCCTTGGCAGTGTCCAGGGCGTTGGCGCCAGTGGCCAGTTTTACTGCAAGGCCGGAAGCCGGCTTGCCGTTGAACTGGGCGCTGACCGCGTAGTTTTCGCCGCCCAGGCCGACCTGGGCAACATCACCCAGGCGCACCTGCGAACCGTCGGTATTGACCTTAAGCAGGATCTTCTCGAACTGCTCGGCGGTCTGCAGGCGGGTCTTGCCAATGATGGTGGCGTTCAGCTGGGTGCCAGGCATGGCTGGCAGGCCGCCGAGCTGGCCGGAGGACACCTGCACGTTCTGCGCGGCAACGGCGGTCTTGACGTCGACCGGGGTCAGCTGGAACTTGTTCAGCTTGGCCGGATCGAGCCAGATACGCATGGCGTACTGCGCACCGAACACCTGGAAGTCACCCACACCGGCAGTCCGCGAAATCGGGTCCTGCATGTTGGAGACGATGTAGTTGGCCAGGTCATCCTTGGTCATGCTGCCGTCTTCGGACACCAGGCCGATCACCAACAGGAAGTTCTTCACTGCCTTGGTGACGCGGATACCTTGCTGCTGCACTTCCTGCGGCAGCAGCGGGGTGGCCAGGTTCAGCTTGTTCTGCACCTGGACCTGGGCGGTGTCAGGGTTGGTGCCCTGCTCGAAGGTGGCGGTAATGGTCATGCTGCCGTCGGAGTTACTTTCCGACGACACATAACGCAGGTTGTCGATACCGTTGAGCTGCTGCTCGATGACCTGCACCACGGTGTCCTGCACGGTCTGCGCCGAGGCGCCCGGGTAGGTCACGGCGATGGCGATGGCCGGCGGCGCGATGCTCGGGTACTGGTTGATCGGCAGCTTCAGGATCGACAAGGCGCCGACCAGCATGATCACCAAGGCAATCACCCAGGCGAAGATCGGGCGATCGATAAAGAACTTCGACATGGTTTACTCCGCTTTGGCGTCTGCTTTGGCCGCGTTGGCCTGATCAGGGCTGCCTGGCTTCTTGACGTTGGTGGCGTCGCTGACCTTGACCTCGACGCCTGGGCGTACGTACTGCAGGCCTTCGGTGATCAGGCGGTCGCCCGGGTTCAAGCCTTCCTCGATCAGCCAGTCGCTGCCCAAGGTACGGCTGGCCTTGAGCTGGCGCAGTTCGACCTTGTTCTCCTGGTTGACCACCAGCGCGGTTGGCGCGCCCTTGAGGTCGCGGGTCACGCCCTGCTGCGGGGCCAGGATGGCGTTGGCGTTGACCCCGGCCTTGAGCCGCGCATGCACGAACATGCCAGGCAGCAGGGTGTGATCGGGGTTGGGGAAGAGCGCGCGCAGGGTCACGGAGCCAGTGGTCTCATCGACCGCGACTTCCGAGAACTCCAGGCGACCTTCCTGCTTCAGCAGGCTGCCATCCTCAAGCACAAGCTGCACCGAGGCGGCGTTGTCGCCGGCCTTCTGCAGCTGGCCGCTTTCCAGGTCACGGCGCAGCTTGAGCAGCTCGGCAGTGGACTGGGTGACGTCGACGTAGATCGGGTCGAGCTGCTGGATGGTGGCCATGGCGTTGGTCTGGCCATTGCTCACCAGGGCGCCTTCGGTAAACGAGGAGCGGCCAATACGGCCGCTGATCGGGGCGAGTACCTTGGTGTAACGCAGGTCGATCTGCGCGCTTTTCAGCGAAGCTTCGGCCTGCAATCGTTTGGCACTGGCGTCGTCGTATTCCTGTTTCGAGACCGCCTGTTCGTTGACCAGCTGCTTGTAGCGCTCGGCCAGCGACTTGGTCGCCTGCAGGTTGGCCTGGGCGTTGGCCAGGGTGGCTTCGTAAACGGCAGGGTCGATCTGGTACAGCTGCTGGCCTTCCTTGACCTCGCTGCCTTCCTTGAACAGGCGCTTGAGGATGATGCCATTGACCTGCGGGCGCACTTCGGCGACGCGGAAGGCGCTGGTGCGCCCTGGCAGTTCCGAGGTCAGGGTGAAGGATTGTGGCTGAATGGTCACGACGCCGACCTGAGGAGCCTGCGCTGCGGGCGCGGCTTCTTCTTTCTTACAGCCACTTAGCAGGGTTGCCAGGGCGACGGCGGAAACCAGAGCGGTAACGGCTGGCTTGAATTGCATGAGGATCCTCGGGTCGCAAGAGCAGGGAGACGCTCAAGAGTAATGGAAGAGTCTTGTCAGAAAAAAACTATCCGGTGGATAAATAGCTTACTAACGAATATACTTACATTCACGGTTGTTTGTAAATACCGCTGGGTAGTACTTGGCTACTACCACAGCCCTTGATTAGCCCATCCGGGAGGCACCCTGCAGAGGTGACCCCGGCGATTTTCCCCGGCTGCGCAGCGCAGCGGGCCCAGATGAGGTTGCACTGCCATGGTCCGTCGAACCAAAGAAGAAGCCCAGGAGACCCGCGCCCAGATCATCGAGGCCGCGGAAAAGGCCTTCTACAAGCGCGGGGTTGCGCGAACCACACTGGCTGACATCGCCGAGCTGGCGGGCGTGACCCGGGGGGCCATCTACTGGCACTTCAACAACAAGGCAGAACTGGTGCAGGCACTGCTCGACAGCCTGCATGAAACCCATGACCACCTGGCGCGGGCCAGTGAAAGCGAAGACGAACTGGACCCGCTCGGCTGCATGCGCAAGCTTTTGCTGCAGGTGCTCAATGAGCTGGTGCTGGACGCCCGTACCCGGCGTATCAATGAAATCCTGCATCACAAGTGCGAGTTCACCGATGACATGTGTGAAATTCGCCAGCAGCGCCAAGGTGCGGTGCTGGATTGCCATGTGGGCATCAAGCTGGCCTTCGCCAATGCCGTGCGCCGCGGCCAGCTGCCTGCGGATATGGATATAGAACGAGCGGCCGTGGCTCTGTTCGCCTATGTCGATGGCCTGATCGGGCGCTGGCTGCTGCTGCCGGACAGTTTCGATCTGCTGCGCGACGCTGAAAAATGGGTCGACACAGGGCTGGATATGCTGCGCTTGAGCCCAGCGCTACGCAAATGACACTTTGTTAAGGATTGTGAGGAAGTGTTTTCCTTGTGTATTAAGCGAGCATTAATACCTTTCGGCACTCGAGCTTAGATGAAGCTCCACAGCTTTCAACGGCCGCGCAACTGACGGTCTGGCAATGCCAGGGCCGCCAACAGCCCCAGCAGCGCAACCCCCGCACTGCCCAGCAGCAGGTGACGGAACGTTTCCAGCAGCCGCATCTGCGTAGCTGGATCCGCTTCGCCGGCCTTGAGGCTCCCCAACAGCGGGTTGCCCAGCAACTCGAAACCACCCTGTTGCAGCAGCGCCAGCAGCAGGCTGGACATGCATGCCACACCCATGGCTCCACCCAGCGAGCGGAACAGGTTGGTGGTACTGGTGGCCACGCCGATGTCCTTGCTTTCCACTGCGCTCTGCGTACCCACCAGCGAGGTCGGGAACTGCAGGCCACAGGCGATACCAGTCAGCAGCATGAACACGGCACTGAACAAGCCTGACTGCGGTGGGGTGATGGCCATGGCGAAGATCGCCACGGGCATCAGCACGGCGCCTGCCAGAATCTGTGGTTTGAAGCGCCCGGTGCGGCTGGTCATGCGCCCGCCGGTGAAGGCGCCGATGGGCAGGCCCATGGCCAGCGGCAGCAGGTGCAGCGCGGCGCTGTCGGCACCGGCCCCGGTGATGCCCTGGTAGCGCAGCGGCATCAACATGGTCAGCGAGATCGACTGGAAGCTGGCGAAGAAAATCACCCCCCAGCACAGCACGGCAACCCGGTTGCCGAACAGGCCCATGGGCAGCAGCGGTTCCTGGCAGCGCCGCTCATGGCCGATGAACAAGCTCAGGCCAAGCAATGCGCAGGCGAACAGGGTCAGCACGGCGGGTGAGCCCCACGCCTGGCCCTGGCCGACCAGGGTAATGCCCAGCAGCAAACTGCCCAGGCCCAGGATCATCAGCATCGCGCCGAGGTAGTCGACCCGCGCCTGGCGACGCTGCACCGGCATCCCGGCCAGGGCGCGGCGGATCGCCCACAGCGCGACCAGGCCTAGCGGCAGGTTGATCCAGAATACCCAACGCCAGGACAGGTACTCGGTCAGCCAGCCGCCGAGCACTGGCCCAGCCACGCTGGCCACGGCGTACATGCTGCTGAAGTAGCCCTGGTAACGGCCACGTTCGCGCGGTGGCACGAAGTCGCCGATGATCGCCTGGCTCACCGACACCATGCCGCCGGCACCGATGCCTTGCAGCACGCGCGCCATGACCAGTTGCTGCATGTCCTGGGCCAGGGCGCAGGCGATCGAGGCCAGGGTGAACAGGCTGATGCCGGTGAGGATCATGCGCCGGCGGCCATACAGGTCGCCGAGCTTGCCGTAGATCGGCACCGCCACGGTCATCGCCACCATGTAGCCGGAAATCACCCAGGCCAGCAGGCCGACGTCATTGAACTGGGCCGAAATGGCCGGCATGGAAACGGCGACGATGGTCTGGTCGAGGGCGCCAAGGAAGATCGCCAGCATCAGGGCGGTCAACACATTGCGCAGGACGGTCGGGGGCAGGGCGGCGGTCACGGGGGGTACCTTGTCTGGGAGGTGACGCGAATAGCGGAATTGTAACCCGAGTTAGGTAGCTTCCTATGTACTATCTGCATCGCCTATGCAAGATCGGCATTGGCGCATTCATCCAGAGCTGCATGGCCGCGTGATATCGTTGGTATGCCACAGAGGCTGAAAGCCGCGGCCTGCACCAGCTTGGTGCAGCATTTTGCCGCAGGTCTGCACGCCGCTGTCTCCCACACCTTTTATTCCTCTGCCTGCATGTCGAGCATGACCGCCCAGATGGCGACGGTTGGAACAGGTCAGGTAGACCCGATTCAGGGGTCGGTAGCAACCGTTCAATTTCCACATATATAAGCGGAGTGATCATGCCCAAGGCTTCCCATCAAGATCTGCGTTTTGCCTTCCGCGAGCTGCTCGCTTCAGGTTCCTGCTATCACACCGCCTCCGTGTTCGACCCGATGTCGGCACGCATCGCTGCCGACCTGGGCTTCGAAGTCGGCATCCTCGGCGGTTCGGTGGCTTCGTTGCAGGTGCTGGCCGCACCCGACTTCGCCCTGATCACCTTGAGTGAGTTCGTCGAGCAGGCCACCCGTATTGGCCGCGTTGCGCAACTGCCGGTGCTCGCCGATGCCGACCACGGTTATGGCAACGCACTCAACGTCATGCGCACGGTCATTGAGCTGGAGCGTGCCGGCGTGGCTGCGCTGACCATCGAAGACACGCTGTTGCCCGCCCAGTTCGGGCGCAAGTCCACCGACCTGATCTCGGTCGAGGAGGGCGTGGGCAAGATCCGCGCGGCCCTGGAAGCGCGCGTCGACTCTTCGCTGTCGATCATCGCCCGGACCAACGCCGGGGTGCTCACCACCGAGGAAATCATCGTTCGCACCCAGAGCTACCAGAAGGCCGGTGCCGACGGTATCTGCATGGTCGGGGTGAAGGATTTCGAGCAGTTGGAGCAAATTGCAGAGCACCTGACCGTGCCGCTGATGCTGGTGACCTACGCCAACCCCAACCTGCGTGACGATGAACGCCTCGCTCGCCTGGGCGTGCGTATCGTGGTCGATGGCCATGCCGCCTACTTTGCCGCGATCAAGGCCACCTATGACTGCCTGCGCCTTCAGCGCGGCCAGCAGAACAAGTCCGAGAACCTCAGCGCCACCGAACTTTCGCACACCTATACCCAGCCAGAGGACTACATCCGCTGGGCCAAGGAGTACATGAGCGTCGAGGAGTGATCGGCGTGGCGCCGCTTCACTAACGAACGGCGCTCAAGGTTGCGGTGTGGGGCACGCAGTGTTCCTGCTCGCAACGGTTGGCCGTACTGGGCTGGCTGCGAAGCAGCTCGGCGCGCCAGCAGGCGGAGCCGTACAGCGCCGCGACCGCGGTCAGGGCCATGACCATGGCGACTCTTCTGGACTTGATGCCCATGGTGCTCACCTCCTGTTAACTGCCACAGGTGACACCTTTAAGCATAGTCAATACAGATCGCGGTCCCACTCCGGTTCGTCCTTGAACCGATGCACCAGAAAATCCAGCATGCTGCGCAAGGTCGCCGGCATATGCTTGCGCGAGGTGTATACCGCGTTCAGGTTCAGCTCCCGTGGCCGCGCTTCGGGCAGCAGGCGCAGCAGGGCGCCACTGCGCAGGGCCGTGGCTGCCTGGTAGGTCGGCAGCATGGCGATGCCGGCGCCTGCCAGTGTTGCATTCTGCAGTGTCATGACCTCGTTGGCGCTGATGTTGCCTCGCACCGGCACGGCGATCTGCTGGCCGTCTACCTCGAAATGCCAAAGGCTGTGGCCGAAATAGGCATGGGTCAGGCAGTTGTGCTGGCTCAGTTCCTCGACCCGTTGCGGTGTGCCGTGCTCGCGCAGGTAGGCGGGCGTCGCGCAGATCACCGAGCGGCACACGGTCAGGCGCCTGGCGATCAGGTTCGGGTCCAGATCGTTGCTGGTGCGGATCGCCAGGTCGATGCGCTCATCCACCAGGTTGACCGTGCGATCGAGCATCTGTAGTTCAACGTTCACGCCTGGGTAACGCCGTACATAATCGGCTACCGCACTCACCAGCTGCGCTTGGCCAAACGACGTACTGACGCTGATGCGCAGTGCACCCTTGGGCGCATCTTCCGGTTGTTGCACGGCGGCCTGCAGGTCGCCGGCCAAGTCCAGCAACTGGCGGCAGCGGGGCAGGGTCTCCTGGCCGGCGGCTGTCAGGCTCAACTTGCGCGTGGTGCGCTGCATCAGCCGTGCGCCGACCCAGTCTTCCAGTTCGGCCAGGTAACGTGACACCACAGGCCGCGATAGTTGCAGGTGGTCTGCCGCTGCCGACTGGCTGCCCAGGTCGACGACGGTGACGAAAACGCGCATGGCGTTGAGACGGTCCATGATTTGCTCGATTTCAGAAACAAACTATGTCTGAGCATCGCATTTTTTGTCATGGATCGGGCAACTAAGCTGTTGTGCATTCGTTGTTCAACTGCTGGAGAATCTACCCATGAGCAAGATCGCAATCATTGGTGCCACCGGCCGTGCCGGCAGCCAATTGCTGGAAGAAGCCCTGCGCCGTGGCCACAGTGTCGTGGCCATCGCCCGCGACCCGTCAAAGCTGCAGGGGCGCGCCGGGGTAACCACCCAGGCGCTGGATGCCAAGGACAGTGCGGCCCTGCAGCAGGCGGTCGCGGGTGCCGATGCGGTGTTGAGTGCAGCGCATTTCTCGACTCTCGACCCCCACGCCATCATCGAGCCGGTCAAGCGCGCCGGGGTCAAGCGCCTGTTGGTAGTAGGCGGTGCGGGCAGCCTGCTGCTGCCTTCCGGGCACCGTGTGATCGACAGCCCGGACTTCCCCGAAGCCTACAAGGCTGAAGCCACTGCTGGTGTGCGTTTTCTCGAGGAGTTGCGCAAGGAGCAAACCTTGGACTGGACCTTCCTCTCGCCGTCGGCGGAGTTCGTCGAAGGTGAGCGCAGCGGGCACTACACGCTGGGCAAGGACCACCTGCTGATCGGTGCGGATGGCAAAAGCTGGATCACCTTTGCCGACTTTGCCATTGCCATGCTCGATGAGCTGGAGAAGCCAGCGCATTCGCGCAAGCGTTTCACCGTCGGTTACTGAGCCGCCTGCGCTTTTCTGTAGGAGCGGCCTTGCCGGGGCGCCGGACCGGTCGGAAAGGGCTGCGCAGCAGCCCCAGCAATTCAAGCATCAAGGCTGAATCCAGGGGCCGCTTTGCGGCCCTTTCCGACCGGTCCGGCGCCCCGGCAAGGCCGCTCCTACATTCGAAAATTGGCGCGATCTTCAAGCCAATCCAGCAACTCCACCAGCCCCGGCGGCAGGCTCTTCGCCTGGCTCACCAGGTAATATCCTTTGCCGGTTTGAACCTTCAGTGCAAATGGCATGCACAGCCGCCCACCGCGCAAGTCATCAGCGATCAGCGCCCAATCACCAATCGCCACCCCGGTTCCCTGGGAGGCCATTGCCATGGCCATGTCCAGGGTTTCGAAATGCTGCTTCGGCCCTTGCGCCTCCAGTACTACGCCTGCTGCTTGAAGCCACAGTCGCCAATCATGCTCATCCCGTGACGGGTGCAACAGCATATGGCGCGCCAGGTCCTGGAGCTGTTGCAGCGCAACCGGCCCATTCAACAGCGACGGCGCGCACACCGGCGTCAGTTGCTCGTCGAACAGCTTGCGCACCCTTAGTCCATGGTTGGGCACATCGCCATAGACGACGGCGGCATCAAACCCTTCACGCCGAAAGTCCACCCCATGCTGCACCGTGGTGGTCAACTCCACCGGCACGTCGGGCCGCAGCGCCTGCCACTCCATCAGCCGCGGCAGCAGCCAGCGCATCACGCAGGTTGGTGCCTTGAGCTGCAAGGTGGCTCTGCGCCCGCCCACTTCACGCACGCCTTGTTCGATGAGGCCGAAGATCTGCTGTACCCGTGGCAGCCAGTCCTGGCCCTCGCGGGTCAGGCTCAGGCCGCGGGCCTGGCGCTGGAACAAGGCGTAGCCCAGGTGCTCCTCGAGCCCGGCGATCTGCCGGCTCACGGCACCTTGGGTGATGTGAAGCTGCTGCGCGGCGCGGGTGAAATTGCAGTGCTGCGCGGTGACCAGAAAGGTGTGCAGGGCGGGTAGGGGCGGCAGGCGTTTCATTGTACTGAGCCATGATTACAGAACATGGCTAGTATGTGTTTTTTTGCATTGTGGCGGTAGCGGTGCCTTGGGTCCAATGGGGGCAGATTCCAACAAGATTCTCTCAAACAAAATCCTAGGTGAAACCCGATGGCAACCTGCGGCGAAGTTCTGGTCAAACTCCTTGAAGGCTATGGCGTGGACCATGTCTTTGGCATTCCCGGCGTACATACCGTGGAGCTCTACCGTGGCCTCGCGGGCTCGTCGATCCGCCACATCACCCCGCGCCACGAGCAGGGCGCCGGGTTCATGGCTGATGGCTACGCGCGTACCCGTGGCAAGCCAGGCGTGTGCTTCATCATCACTGGCCCGGGGATGACCAACATCACCACCGCCATGGGCCAGGCCTATGCCGATTCGATCCCAATGCTGGTGATCTCCAGCGTGCAGTCGCGCGATCAACTGGGTGGTGGCCGCGGCAAGCTGCACGAATTGCCCAACCAGGCAGCGCTGGTGTCGGGCGTAGCAGCGTTCTCGCAGACGCTGATGAGCGCAGATGACCTGCCACAGGTGCTGGCTCGCGCCTTTGCCGTGTTCGACGGCGCCCGCCCGCGCCCGGTGCATATCGAGATCCCGTTGGATGTTCTGGTCGAGCCCGCCGACCACCTGCTGCCTGGTCGCCCTGTGCGCAGTGCCCGCGCCGGCGCCTCACCCCAGGCAGTGGCCGCCATGGCCGAGCGCCTGGCCAAGGCACGCCGGCCACTGATTCTGGCTGGTGGCGGTGCGCTGGCTGCGGGGGCGCCGCTGGCGCTGCTGGCCGAGCATTTGCAGGCACCGGTGGCACTCACCATCAATGCCAAAGGCCTGCTGCCGGCCAGCCATCCATTGCAGATCGGTTCGACCCAATCACTGGTTGCCACCCGTGAGCTGGTGGAAGAGGCCGACGTTGTGCTGGCGATCGGCACCGAACTGGCCGAGACCGACTATGACGTGACCTTCAAGGGTGGCTTCAAGATTCCGGGCAGCTTGCTGCGCATCGACATCGACCCGGACCAGACCGTGCGCAACTATCTGCCGGAACTGGCGCTGGTGGCCGATGCCGAACTTGCCGCCCAGGCCGTGCTCGAGGCCTTGCGGCAGTTACCATCGCCGGTGCCTGCCGAGGGTTGGGGCGTTGCCCGTGCGCAGCGTTTGCGCGAGTCGTTGGCGGCAAGCTGGGACCAGCCGACGCTGAGCCAGACCCGCTTGCTGACAGGCATCTTGGAACGGCTGCCGAACGCCATCCTGGTCGGTGACTCGACTCAACCGGTGTACACCGGCAACCTGACCCTGGACATGCAGGCGCCACGCCGTTGGTTCAATGCTTCAACCGGTTACGGCACCTTGGGTTATGCGTTGCCTGCAGCGATGGGTGCCTGGTTGGGCTGCGCCGAAAACATCACCGAGCGAGTACCTGCGGTCTGCCTGATTGGCGATGGTGGCATGCAGTTCACCCTGCCGGAACTGGCCAGCGCGGTTGAGGCCCAGGTGCCGCTGATCGTATTGCTGTGGAATAACCAAGGCTACGAGGAGATCAAGAAGTACATGGTCAACCGGGCCATCGAGCCGGTCGGCGTGGATATTCATACCCCGGACTTCATTGGCGTGGCGCGGGCATTGGGCGCCGATGCCGAGCATGTGGCCGATGTCGAGCAACTGCAGGCTGCGCTGGGAAGGGCGGTGGAGCGCAAGGGGCCGACGCTGATCCAGGTTGACCAGAACCAATGGCAGGCGGCGGTCGCGGGCTGATTTCAACCCGCGCTGGAGCGCAACCTCGCCACATCCCGAATCGGCGGAGCACCATATAGCCGGCTGTACTCGCGGCTGAACTGCGACGGGCTTTCGTATCCCACCCGATAGCCCGCCACCGCCGCTTCCAGGCCATCGTTGAGCATCAGCCGCCGCGCCTCCTGCAGGCGCAGTTGCTTCTGGTACTGCAGCGGGCTCATGGATGTCACGGCCTTGAAGCGGTGATGCAAGGTCGAGGTGCTGAGGTTGACCTCGCGGGCCAGGTCTTCGATGCGCAGCGGTTGCTGGAAGTTCTGGTTGAGCCAGGTGATGGCCTGGCACACCCGATGGGTCTGGCTGTTGGCCAGGGCAATTTCATACAGGCGATAGCCCTGTGGCCCACGCAGCAGGCGGTACAGAATCTCGCGACGAATCAGCGGCGCCAGCATGCCGATGTCGCGCGGCGAGTCCAGCAAGCGGACCAGCCGCAGCAGCGCGTCGAGCAGTTGCGGGTCGGTGCGCTCCACATACAAGCCGCGGCCAGAGGGCAGGTTGGGCACCAGCATTGGCCCGCTCTCTGCGATCAGTTGGCTGATTTCGGCGGGGTCGAGGTCCATGCGGATGCCCAGGCTCGGGTTCTCCGGGCTGGCGTCCAGCTTCACGCCACTCAGTGGCAAGGTCACCGATACCACCATGTAATGCAACGGGTCGTAGGCGTATTGTTCGTCGCCGAGGAACAGGCTTTTGCTGCCTTGCGCCAGGATGCACAGCGCGGGTTGGGCCAAGGTTGGTACTGAACGGACGTTCTCGGTATAGCGCACCAGATACAGGTCGTCGATGGCCGAGGCGGGGCCATAAGGCTCACCGGCGTGCTTGCGAATCAGCTCGGCCAGTTCCTGGCGTTGCACTTCCAGAGTCGGGTCGATGGACGGGGCGGTGGTCATGATGGCTTTCCTCTGCTGACCGACGCAGCATAGGTTTGGGCAATGGCGGGCGCTAGTCGAAAGCTGCACGTCGATTGCCTGATCCTGCAGCGCTGCAGGATCAGGCAATCGGTGAGCAGTAATGGCCTAACGCGCCGCGCGCGCCAGCCCCTAACCTTGGCAGCCTGGTTTTTCCGCCCGCCTGCTTCAAGGAGATCGTGCAATGACCCTACGACAACCGGTCACCCACCTGGCTTTCATCCGTGCCAGCAGCGGTCGTTCCGCAGAGCTAGGCGCCCGCCTGCGCGACCTGCTGGAGCCGTCCTTGCGCACCCCGGGCTGCCTCAGCTTCACCGTGCAGCGCTCCCAGGCCGACGCTGACCTGTGGCTGCTTAGCGGCAGTTGGCAGGATCAGCAGGCGATGAGTGGCTACTTCGCTTCGCCTACCCTCAATGTGTTCGGCGAGCTGGTTCAGCAGCAGGTCGTCAGCAGCCTCGACTTGCATACCTTCGATTGAAACACGGTTAGAATGCCGCCCCTCGATCAACAGGCGGATGGCAACATGGCACGTAGAGAATTCCCGCATTTCGAAGCGGTTTCGGCGATGGTCCCGGTGGAAGGCGGTGGCTATAACGCCGCCATCGCGGTCAAGGCCCTGGGCATGGGCGGCGCACCGCGCTTTCACAAGGTACTCGACGAGCAGGTGTTCAAAAGCGCCATGGCGGCCGACGAGGCCGCCTGCGCAGAGCTCGCTCGCCTGCAGGGCGTGGGCGAGGAAGGCGAACTGATCTGGTGATCAAGCCTGTGGGCGAGCCATCTTGAACAGGTTGCCCAACTCGAAGTAGTCCGCCGGGCCACCGCCACGCAGGATCGGTTCGGCGGCAGCGGTATCGTAGATACCGTTCTTGAGCAGGTGCTCGGCAATGTGCACCGCCACCACTTCACCCAGAATCAGCCAGCTCGGTACCAATTCCTGGTCGGCGCGCTTGAGCTGGACAATCTGGCTCACCTTGCACTCGAAGGCTACCGGCGTTTCGCCCACGCGTGGCACCTTGACGATAGACGATGGCACCGCAGTCAGGCCGCTCAGTTCGAACTCGTTGACATCGGCGGCAACGGCCGCGCAGCTCTGGTTCATCTGCTCGGCTAGCGGGCGGGTAGCCAGGTTCCAGACGAATTCGCCGGTCTGCTCGATGTTGTTCAGGCTGTCTTTGCGCCCGACGCTGCAGAAACCGATGATCGGTGGAATGTAGTTGAAGGCGTTGAAGAAGCTGTACGGCGCTAGGTTAAGCTGGCCGTCCTGGCTCTGCGAGGAGATCCAGCCGATCGGGCGAGGGCCGACGATTGCGTTGAACGGGTCGTGGGGCAGGCCGTGGCCTTTGGCGGGTTCGTAGTAGTACATCTGCCAGCATCCTGGGAACGAAGTGCCTAGTGTGCCAAGCCTTTGTCCGCCTGGAAATGATCAAGCCCGGCCGAGGCCGGGCTGGTAGCGCGCAACAGGGATCAGCTGATGCGGTGGGCGTTGGTGCGGTCGAAGCCATCTTCGGCGAAGCGTTGGCCGCCAGTGCGGTCGAAACCGTCTTCGGCAAAGCGTTGGGCGCCAGTGTGGTCGAAACCGTCTTCGGCGAAGCGTTGTGCGCCAGTGTGGTCGAAACCGTCTTCAGCGAAGCGTTGTGCGCCAGTGTGATCGAAACCGTCTTCGGCATAGCTGGCCGATTGAGTCTGGGCGGCGGCGAAGGTGTGGGCGTTGGTACGGTCGAAGCCATCTTCGGCGAAGGCGCCAGCAGCAAAAACCGACAGGGCCAGGGTGAGGATCAGTTTGCTTTTCATGGTCGTTGCTCCTTTGGGTGCGAGAGGTTGTTTGTTTCTATGGGGTTAATGCTACGCCGATTAATTTGATTAAAAAGCGCAAAAAATAGCGCCTAAAAATCGAATTAATAGATGTATTTGGCCGCAAGCGATGCCAATAAAGGGCTGCGTATGCCTTATTTGATGTGCTTCAAATCCAAGGCGAGTGCAATGCTTTGCCAGCCATTGCAGATTGAGGGTGTGGGATTAATCGGGGGTTAAGAACTAAAAATCTTAATTTGTAACAGCGTATGAACGCTTTTTTCATATATCGCCAACCGATTTTTCAGGCCCGGCTCAGCACCATCGCCGCACCTATTTCCGGAGCGGCGAACAATGAACAAACTTCCGCAAATCACCTTGGCCTTCTGGGTCATGAAGATCTGCGCCACCACCCTTGGCGAAACCGCCGGTGATCTGCTGTCGATGACCCTCAACGTTGGCTATGCGGTCAGCTCGATGCTGCTGATCAGCGTGTTCCTGGTGACCTTGTTCGGTCAGCTGTATTCGCGGCGCTATCACCCGATGCTGTACTGGCTGGTGATCCTCTCGACCAGCACGGCCGGCACCACCATGTCCGACTTCATGGACCGCACCTTGGGCCTGGGTTATGCCTCGGGCTCTGCAATCCTCATTGGTATCCTGCTGCTGACCTTCCTGGTCTGGCGCCTGAGTGGCAACCCGCTCGACGTCACCCGCATCAAGAACCGCACCGGTGAAATCTTCTACTGGGTGGCCATCCTGTTCTCCAACACCCTGGGTACCGCGTTGGGTGACTACCTGGCGGATGACTCGGGCCTGGGCTTTGCCGGTGGCGCACTGCTGGTCGGCAGCGCCATCGCCCTGGTGGTACTGGCCCGTTACTGGACGCGCATCCCGGGTGTGGTGCTGTTCTGGGTAGCCTTCGTATTGACCCGCCCGTTTGGCGCCACCCTTGGCGACGTCCTGACCAAACCGCACGAGAAGGGCGGGTTGGACTTCGGCACCATCGGCTCTTCCGCTGTGCTGGGGGGCGTACTGCTGGTGCTGGTGCTGATGGCGAGCTGGTACCAGCGCCGTGAGCCGCGTCAGGTAATGGAGATGTCCTGAAGCAAAAAGGGCGCCCTTGAACGGGCGCCCTTTTTCAATGCGGTATCACAATCAGTCAGTCGTAATCCGCGAATGTTGCTTGGTGTCTTTCATGGTCGCATACACCAGCAACGAGCAGGCGATGCACGCCGTGACGTACCAGTAGAAGCCGCTTTCCATGCCGGCGCTCTTGAACCACAGGGCCACGTACTCGGCGGTGCCGCCAAAGATCGACACGGTCAGTGCGTACGGCAGGCCGACGCCCAGGGCGCGGATTTCGGTAGGGAACAGCTCGGCCTTCACCACGGCGTTGATCGAGGTATAGCCGCTGACGATGATCAGCGCCGCCATGATCAGGAAGAACGCGCCCCACCAGGTCTGGATGGTATGCAGGGTGCTGAGGATCGGCACGGTGAACAGGGTGCCGAGTACGCCAAAGGCGATCAGGATCGGGCGACGACCGATCTTGTCGGACAGGCCACCAATCACCGGCTGCAGGCACATGAACAGGAACAGCGTGGCCGCCGAGATGGTGGTCGAGTCGCTGATGCTCATGCCCACGGTATTGACCAGGTACTTCTGCATGTAGGTGGTGTAGGTGTAGAAGGCCAGGGTGCCGCCCATGGTCAGGCCAACCACGGTCATCAGTTCCTTGGGGTGGCGCATCAGGGTGCGCATCAGGCTTTCCTTGGCCTTTTCCTTCTTGGTGAAGGAGGCAGTTTCTTCCATGCCGCGGCGCAGGAACAGGGCGACTACCGCGCACAGCGCGCCTATCACGAAGGGTACGCGCCAGCCCCAGGCATACAGCTGCTCGGTGGTCAGGGTCTGCTGTAGGATGATCAGTACCGCCAGGGCGATGAGCTGGCCGGAAATCAGTGTCACGTACTGGAAGCTGGAGAAGAAGCCACGGCGGTCCTTGCTGGCCATCTCGCTCAGGTAGGTGGCCGAGGTGCCGTACTCGCCGCCCACAGACAAGCCCTGCATCAGGCGTGCAATGACCAGCAGGACCGGCGCCGCGACGCCGATGGTTTCATAGCCCGGGGTCAGGGCGATCACCAGGGAGCCGGCGCACATCAGCAGCACCGAAGCCATCAGCGCGGCCTTGCGGCCCTTGCGGTCGGCGTACAGGCCCATCAGCCAGCCACCGATCGGGCGCATCAGGAAGCCCACGGCGAAGATCGCAGCGGTGTTGAGCAGTTGTGCAGTGGAGTCGCCGGCGGGGAAGAATGCCTTGGCGAAGTACAGCGAGAATGCGGCGTAGACGTACCAGTCGTACCATTCGACCATGTTGCCGATGGAGCCACTGAAGATCGACTTGAGGCGGCTGGCGGTGGTTTTTTCAGCGGCGGGCGCGACGGCCGCCCCGGCTGGCAGGGAGGTGGCGTTATCCATCAGGGATACCTTCTCGTTGTTTTTGTGGAGCGCGCCTAAGCGCAGCTTGCCAAGGCAATTGCAGAAGGTGTGCCAAATGGGTGCGTGGAGATCCAAATGAGGGCGCTTTTAGGGCAAGCGACCCTCCAGACGCCGCATGCTACCTGAGCCGGTAGAATTCTCTATGGGAGCGGGCTTGCCCGCGAAGGGCTGCAAAGCAGCCCCGCTATGGGATAGGAATAAGCGGATATCTGCCTATTGAAATCAGGCGATAAGCGGATTTCCGCCTACTGGCGCGAGACAAAGTCCTCACGTACCAGACCATGCCGTTGCATCTTTTCGTTCAACGTCCGTCGAGGTAGCTGCAAGGCTTCCATCACTGCCTTGATCTCCCCGCCATGCTGACGCAACGCCGCCCGCAGGCACTGGGCCTCGAAGGCCTCGATCTGCTCGCCCAGCGATTGCCCTGCTGGCACCGTCTCGATGTCCGGTGAGCCCAGCCCCAAGGCATGCCGTTCCGCCGCATTGGCCAGCTCCCGCACATTGCCCGGCCAGTCATGGGACAGCAACTGCGCCAGTTGCGCGCCGGCCAACGGTGGCGCCGCGCGCCCCAGCCTGGAGGCGGCTGCACGGGCGAAATGCTCGAACAGCAGCGGGATGTCCTCACGCCGGTCACGCAACGGCGCCAGGCGCAGTTCCGCCACGTTCAGGCGATAGGCCAGGTCCTCGCGAAAACGCCCGGCGCGGGCCTCTTCGAGCAGGTCAGGCTTGGTTGCGGCAATGATTCGCAAGTCGACGCTGATGCTCTGGTTGGCCCCCAGCCGCTCCAGCTTCTGTTCCTGGATCACCCGCAGCAGCTTGGCCTGCTGGGCCAATGGCATGCTCTCGATTTCGTCGAGGAATACCGTACCGCCGTTGGCGTACTCCAGTTTGCCGATGCGTTTGCCCTGGGCGCCAGTGAATGCACCGCTTTCGTGACCGAACAGTTCGGCTTCGAACAGCGATTCGGGGATGGCCGCGCAGTTGAGTGCAACGAACGGTTTGTCGGCACGCGGGCCGAAGTCGTGCAGGCAACGCGCCACGCGCTCCTTGCCGCTGCCGGTCTCGCCGCGTATCAGCACATTGACCGGCAGGCTGGCCAGATCCAGCACTTGCCGGCGTAGCTGCTGCAAGCCTTGCGACATGCCCAGCAGGGTCACTTCCAGGCGCGACTTGAGGTCGGCCTGCTCATGCAGGCGACGGTTCTCGAGAACCAGCTGGCGTTTTTCCAGGGCGCGGCGCAGGCTGCCCAGCAGGTGCTGCGGGGTGAAGGGCTTTTCCAGAAAGTCGTAGGCGCCGTTGCGCATCGCCTCGACCGCCATCGGCACATCACCATGGCCGGTCAGCAGGATCACCGGCAGGTCAGGGTCATCCGCCTGCAGGCGTTCGAGCAGTTGCAGGCCACCCATGCCCGGCATGCGTACATCGCTGATGATCACCCCGGCAAAGTGCGCGGGCAGTTGGGCCAGGCAGTCTTCGGCGCGGGCGAACAGCTGCACGCTGAAGCCAGACAGGCTCAGCCATTGCTCGACCGCAGTGCGGATGCTGGCTTCATCATCGACAACGATCACCGAATTCAACATACAGGCTCCAGGTCACGGGGCAGTGTCAGGCTCAACCGGGCGCCGCCCGGCAGGTTCTCGGCGTGCAACTGGCCGCCGGCTTCGACGATGATGCCATAGGAAATAGCCAGGCCCAGGCCCAGGCCTTCACCCACCGGCTTGGTGGTGAAGAAAGGGTCAAAGACTTTCGCCAGGTCCGCTTCAGCAATGCCGCCGCCGGAATCCAGCACGCTCAGGCGCCATTGCTCGTGGTCCGGTTCTATACGGACTTCCAGGCGTTTGTAGCGTTTGTCGGCCATGGCGTCGAGGGCGTTGCGCAGCAGGTTGATCAATACCTGTTCGAGGCGAATCGCATCGCCCCGGACCCATGCCGGGCGTGCCAGGTAAAGGGCTACCTCGACTTCCTCAGTGCGAATGCGGGTGTCCAGCAGGTGCAAGGCCTGGTCGACCACGGTGGCCAGGTCGAGGCGTTCGCGCAGGCCTACCGGGCTGTTGCGGGCGAAGGTCTTGAGGTGGCTGGTCAGTGCGGCCATGCGCGTGAGCATCTGTTCCAGCGGTTCGAGGGCCTTGCGCGCATCGTCGTAGCGACCGTGGTCGAGCAGCAGGCGCAGGGTTTCCAGCTGCATGCGCTGGGTGGTCAGCGGCTGGTTGATTTCGTGGGCCAAGGCTGCGGACATCTGCCCCAGCGCGGCCAACTTGGCTGACTGCACCAGGCCTTCCTGGGCGGTGCGCAGCTCGCGGGTGCGTTCCTCGACCTGGCGCTTGAGCTCATCGCGGCTGCGCTGGCGCAGGCGGGCCAGGCGCAGGCGCTGGCTGACGAACAGCGCGGCGAACACCAGGCTCAGCCACACGGCGGCGGCACCCAGTGCGGCGTTGCGGCCAGCGGCTTCGACCTGGGGCTTGCGCAGCAGGTGCAAGGTCCAGTCTTCGCCTTCCAGCGGCAGGCTTTCCCAGAGGTATTCGGCGGTGCCATCGGGGCTCTGCACACGGCTGAGGTGACTGTTGTTGGCGAAGCGGGTCAGTACCTGATGCTGAAGCGGCACCAGCGGTTGCTTATCGTACTGGCGGGTTTCGGCCAGCTCGGCGCGGTCGGCGCCACTGAGTGGCTTGAGTTCGCGGTAGCGCCAGCCATCCTGGTTGGCGATGAAGGTAATGCCGCGGGCGTCACTGACCAGTAGGATGTCGCTGCCCTGGCGCCACTCGCGCTCGAGCTCCGGGAACTCCAGCTTGACCACCATGGCGCCGAGGAAGCGCCCATGCTCGTCGCTGACTGCACTGGACAGGAAGTAGCCCGGCACGCCACTGGTCACGCCCACCGCGTAGAAGCGGCCGCTGCCCTGGCTGCGGGTCTGTTTGAAGTAGGGGCGAAAGCCGTAGTTGGAGCCCACATAAGTGGTCGGCAGGCGCCAGTTGCTGGCGGCCACGGCCAGCCCGGTGCGGTCGAGCAGCTCCAGGGTGGAAGAGTTGGCGGCGCCATTGATGCGTTCGAGTTTGAGGTTGAGCGCCTGCTGCACCTGCTCGCTGACAGGTCCGCGCAGGGCCTCGATCAGCTCCGGGTCCAGCGCCAGCACGGCGGGCAGGGCGCGGTAACGGTCGATCAGGGTGTGCAAGGCGTTGGCGTACAGCACAAGCTGCTGGCTGGCGCGGCGGGCGTCATCCTCCATTGCCTGGCGTTTGGCCTGGTGCATGGCCCAGCCGGCGCTGAGGGCGGTACCAAGCACGATCAGCAGGGTGATCAGCCCCAGACGCAGGGCGCGAAAGGAAAAGGGCATGGGGCGGATCCGGGTGATGGAAATATCAGGTCCGGCCTCTTCGCGGCGGTTCGACGACTCGATAAACCGCTCCCACAGAGGCCGGATCAGGCGACGAACCTGTTACAGCAGTTCGAAGCTCTGCTGTTGCACCGCCTCGGAATCCAGCCCGACCTGGACATTGAACTCGCCAGGCTCGGCCACCCGCTGCAGCTGACCATTGTAGAACTTCAGGTCGTCCTCGCTGATGCGGAAGGTCAGGGTCCGCGATTCACCGGCCTTGAGCATCAGTTTCTGGAAGTTCTTCAGCTCCTTGACCGGGCGGCTCATCGACGCCGAAACATCCTGCAGGTACAACTGCACCACTGTCTCGCCCTCAAGCTTGCCGGTGTTCTTCACCGTCACCTTGGCTTCCAGCGTGTCGCCACGCTTGAGGTTCTTGTTCGACAGGGTCAGGCCCGACAGCTCGAAGCTGCTGTAGCTCAGGCCATAGCCGAACGGGTACAGCGGGCCGTTGGGCTCTTCGAAGTACTGCGAGGTGTAGTTACCCGGCTTGCCTGGGGTGAACGGCCGGCCGATGCGCGTGTGGTTGTAGTACATCGGGATCTGCCCGACCGAACGCGGGAAGGTGATGGCCAGCTTGCCTGACGGGTTGTAGTCGCCGAACAGCACGTCGGCAATCGCGTTGCCGCCTTCGGTGCCGGAGAACCAGGTTTCGAGGATGGCATCTGCCTGCTCACGTTCCCAACTGATCGACAGCGGGCGGCCGTTCATCAGGACCAGCACCAGCGGCTTGCCGGTGGCCTTCAGGGCCTTGATCAGCTCGCGCTGGCTGGCCGGAATTTCCAGGGTGGTGCGGCTCGACGACTCGTGGGACATGCCACGGGACTCACCGACCACGGCCACCACCACATCGGACTGCTTGGCAGCCTTGACTGCCTCATCGATCAACACCGCCGCAGGGCGTGGGTCATCGACGATTTCCGGGGCATCGAAGTTGAGGAAGTTCAGGTAGTCGAGGATCGCCTTGTCGCCAGTGACATTGGAGCCTTTGGCATACACCAGCTTGGCCTTGCCCTCGACAGCGCGGCGCAGGCCTTCGCGCACGGTTACCGAGTGCATCGGCTTACCGTCGGCGGCCCAGCTGCCCATCATGTCGATCGGGGCATCGGCCAGCGGGCCGACCAGGGCAATGGTGCCGGCCTTCTTCAGCGGCAGGGTCTGGTTGCGGTTTTCCAGCAGCACCAGGCTGCGGCGCGCCACGTCACGGGCGGCGTCGCGGTGCAGGCGGTTGTCGGCGTAGTAGTCTTTCAGGTCGGTTTCGGCCTTGCCGATGCGCACATACGGGTCCTTGAACAGGCCCATGTCGTACTTGGCGCCGAGTACCTCGCGCACGGCCTGGTTCAGCTCTTGCTGGGTCACTTCGCCGGACTTGAGCAACCCTGGCAGCTCTTCGCCGTACAGGGTGTCGTTCATGCTCATGTCGATGCCGGCCTTGATCGCCAGCTTGGCGGCTTCGCGGCCGTCGCGGGCGACACCGTGGCGGATCAGTTCCTGGATGGCGCCGTGGTCACTGATGGTCACGCCCTTGAAGCCCCATTGCTTGCGCAGCAGGTCGTTCATCAGCCAGGTGTTGGAGGTGGCTGGCACGCCGTTGATCGAGTTGAGCGCCACCATCACCCCGCCAGCACCGGCGTCGAGCGCGGCGCGGTAAGGCGGCAGGTAATCGTTGTACATTTTCGGCAGGCTCATATCGACTGTGTTGTAGTCGCGCCCGCCTTCCACCGCGCCATACAGGGCGAAGTGCTTGACGATGGCCATGATGCTGTCGGGGTTGGCCGGGCTGCTGCCCTGGAACGAGCGGACCATGACCTGGCCAATCTTCGAGGTCAGGTAGGTGTCTTCGCCGAAGCCTTCACTGGTGCGGCCCCAGCGTGGGTCGCGGGCGATGTCGACCATCGGCGCGAAGGTCATGTCCAGCGCGTCGGCCGAGGCTTCGATGGCCGAGGTGCGGCCGACCTTGGCGATGGCGTCCATGTCCCAGCTGGCGGCCAGGCCCAGGCCGATCGGGAAGATGGTACGTTCGCCGTGGATGGTGTCGTAGGCGAAGAACATCGGGATCTTCAGGCGGCTGCGCATGGCGGCGTCCTGCATCGGCCGGTTCTCGGGTGCGGTGCGCGAGTTGAACGTGCCACCAATGCGCCCGGCGGCGATTTCTTCGCGGATCTTGTCGCGGGGCATTTCCGGGCCGATGCTGATCAGGCGCAGCTGGCCGATCTTTTCGGCTTCGGTCATCTGGCTGATCAGATGGTCGATGAAAGCCTGCTTGTCCTGCAGGGGCGGGGCGGTAGGGGCGGCAAGGGCCGCCTGGCTGGCAAGGCCCATGGCCAGGCCCAGCAAAGACAGTTTCATCATCAATTCCATTGTCGAGGCCCTTGCCGTATTCACAGTGATACGCGCGTGGCCGAAGTTTTCAGGCGGCTATTGTTGTACGATTCGCCGGTAATTCATCCAGCGGCGGATTATGCCTGAATATGTCGGCCGCGGAGGAAGACCCGTATGCCGGGAAAACAACTATAAGAACGCTGACGAGACTGAAGGCATGACTCCCCTCGACGAATACCAACGCCGGCAGGTGGCCGAGGCCATTGCCCGGGTGGAGCGGCGCACCGATGCGCAGCTGGTGACCGTGCTGGCGCGCCGTGCCGATGACTACGCATACCTGCCACTGTTCTGGGCCGCCGTACTGGCGTTGGCCGTGCCTGGCCTGTTGCAGTGGCTGCTGGGGTGGCCCGGAGTACGTGGGCTGCTGATTGCCAACGTATTGCTGTTCATCGGGCTGTGCCTATTGCTGCGCAGCCCGCGCGTGGCCGCCTGGCTGATCCCGAGCGCGTTGCGCCGCTGGCGTGCCTCCAGCCTGGCGCGTCAGCAGTTTCGCGAGCAGAACCTGCAGGGCACGGAGGGTGCCACCGGGGTGCTGATCTTTGTCGCCGAGGCTGAGCGGCATGTGGAAATCCTTGTCGACCAGGGCATCGATCAGCATCTCGATGCCAAGGCACGCGCCGTAATGGTGGCGCGTTTCACCGAACAGGTCCGTCAAGGGCGGACCTTGCAGGGCTTTGTCGATTGCATCGAGGCGTGCGGCGAGCTGCTGTGCGAGCACGTGCCTCGCACCCATGCCCGCAACGAACTGCCCAACCGTCTGGTGATTCTCGACTGAAGCGGCTGCTGCAGGGTGTAGAATGCGCGGCATTGCGCAACGCGCCCCCTGTTTCCGAGGCACCTGTTTTCCATGTCCGCCAGTACTTCCGCTTCCCCTGCGCCGGATGCGCGCGCCCAGTTCTTCGACTTGCTGGGTGCTGCCCTGCACGGCAACACCTTGGTCAAGCTGGTGCTGGCGCGCCATGTCGGTGCCGACCAGACCTTGCAGCGCATCATTGCCAAGCCGCTGCTGGTGAAGGGGCAGGCCCAGCTGTCGCTGGTCTACCGCCACCAGACCCGCGACATCACTCGCAACCTGCCGCTGGACCAGGCCCAGGCGCTGGTTGCCGAGCTGCTGCCGGAGAGCTTCCGCAACGCCCATTTGTTCGACGCCGACGGCGAAGTGCAGCTGACCTTCAGCAAGAAGGGCAAGCCGATGCTCCAGCGCCATGGCGCGCAGGCGCCACGCGAGGCGGTTGCCAATACCGGCCATGACCGCGAGAAGAAACGCTACCTGGAGCTGTCGCGGCCATTCCTGCGTGACCTGGGGGTGACTGATGCCCAGGGTGCGCTGATCCCGTCGATGTCGCGCAAGTGGAAGCAGATCAACAAGTTCATCGAAGTCTTCGACCACGCCCTGGCCAATGCCCCGGTGCCGGCGGAGCAACCGCTGCGTGTGGCTGACTTTGGTTCCGGCAAGGGCTATCTGACTTTTGCCATGCACGACTACCTGCGCAACACCCTGGCCCGCGAGGCAGAGGTGACCGGGGTTGAACTGCGCCAGGACATGGTCGACCTGTGCAACGCCGCTGCGCAGCGCCTGGAGCATTCTGGCCTGGAATTCCAGTGCGGCGATGTGCGCAGCGTAGTACCCGAGGCCATCGAGGTGATGATCGCCCTGCATGCCTGCGACATCGCCACCGACTACGCCATCCATACCGGCATCCGCTGCAACGCCGCGATCATCATGTGCTCGCCGTGCTGCCATAAACAGATCCGCCCACAACTGCACAGCCCGGGGTTGCTGCAGCCGATGCTGCAATACGGGCTGCACCTGGGGCAGCAGGCCGAGATGCTTACCGACAGCTTGCGCGCGCTGTATCTGGAAGCCTGTGGTTACGAGACCAAGGTGTTCGAGTTCATCTCCCTGGAGCACACCAACAAGAACAAGATGATTCTTGCGGTGAAGCGCCGACAGGTGGGGGATAACGCGGCATTGCTGGAGAAGATCGGGCAGCTGAAGGCGTTTTATGGGGTGCAGGAGCACTGCCTGGAGACGTTGTTACGGGCGGATAAGCTGATCTGACCACAGCAAGATGAGGTGCATTGGAGCACCGCTCCTGTATTCCTGTGGGAAAATTCCCAAGAGCAACCAGGAGCCGTTTTGACCCTCAAGAGTTCTGTAGTGTGGCGTGATCGTTTGTCAGCTCAGAAGGTTGTCATTTGACAACCTGCTATTCACAAGCTCAGCTCAGGCGCGTCGTGGACAACTGCACCAGCAGCATGATCAAGGCTGGTGAGGAGAGGTAGCAGTGGAATACGAATTCACCCTGAAATATCCACTGATCGAAGACGAAAGCGTTGATGCGATGCTGGAGCGTCTGGCCGTAGCTGGCTGTGATGACGCAGTGGTGGGGGTTGGGCAGCTTGGCCGCTTGGCATTGGCTTTTGTACGTGAAGCGCCCTCTGCCATGGAGGCTATTGAAAGTGCGCTGAGTGATGTGCTTACAGCAGTGCCCGGTGCCCGCTTGATCGAAGCAACCCCCGACTTGGTGGGGCTTACTGATGTAGCTGAAATCATCGGTGTGTCACGGCAAAACATGCGCAAGTTGATGCTTTCGCATATGTACAGTTTCCCGACACCAATCCATGAGGGCAGTACATCGCTCTGGCATCTTGCGGATGTTCTGATGTGGCTGCAGGCGCGGGGAAGTTACGCTATTGGTCAGGACATTGTAGAACTGGCCAGGGTTGCAATGTCAGTCAATGTGTCCCGAGCGCATCAACGCATTTTTGGTTGAGCGTCTAACGCGTATCGAGCCCGTCATCTAGCGACGCGCTGACGGAACCTCGATCGCCAATCCCTCAAGCCCCAACGGGTGCGTGCTGGCATCGAAGAAGTGCAGTGCCGCCCCCGTCATGTCCCCGAACCGCTCGACAAAATGCTGCTTCTGGTTCAGCACAGAAGCCTCGCTCAATGGCCGGATGGCAATCGACAGATGAGCCGGCCGCGCCTGGCGTATGGCTTCGACCAGGTGCTGGTCAGTGCTGTCCAGATGCTGCCCGAACAGGCACATGCCCTGGCTTTCCTGTGCCAGTTGCCCCAACCCCCAGGCCAGGTAGTCCGAGTTGCGGATGGCACGTAGTTTCTCGTCGCTGCGCTCTTCGTTGACGAACAATGGCACCTCACCGGGAATGTTCACGGCAAAGCCGTCCAGCAACTCGGCGTTTTCGGCGCTGCGCTGGCGGGTGCTGCCGTCGGGCAGCTTGAGCAGGTGCAGCCCGCCGTGCAGGTGCAGCACGCGGGTGCCTTCGCTGCGGGTGCGGCGTACGTCGAAGAAACCTTGCTCGTCGAACAGTGCGGCAAAGCCCTGCGGGTCGTGTTGCAGGGCCCAGGGCAGGATCAGGTCGTAGTTGCTGGTGTAGACAGTGCGGTACTCGCGCAAGGCCTGGTTGATCGACGCCAGGGTGGCGGCGGGCATCAGCGGCCAGGGTAGGTGCAGGGTGCGGATGGCGTGGATCAGGCCTTCCTTGATCGAGTAGTAGCGGTTTAACGGCGCGGTGGAGTTGATGGCCAGGGCGGCATTGGCACGCACGGTGTGGTTGAGGGTGCTCAACACCGGCTCGAACAGCTCGGTACCCAGCGACTTGAACAGGGCCTGGTCGCTGATCGCCAGGCCTTTCTTGCGCCCGGCGCGCTGGGCCTCCTCGTACAGCGAGAAGTAGCCGAACGGTTTCCACAGCGCGCGACTGGCGCCGTTGCCCAGCAGCAGTGCGTTGCAGGGGTGGCGCTGGTTGAGGTCTGGCCAAGAGGCGAGGCGGGCGTCGTGAGCTGGCATGTGCGGTCCGTTCGGTGGTGCGGGAAACGGCGGGGACTTTAGCATGTCATGCAAGGTGTGCGAGGGTTGCTGTTTACATTGCCGTCTTGTCTTGCCTGCGCCGGCCTCTCGCGGGTGAACCCGCTCCCACAGGATTACCACTTGCTTCAGGGTGGTGCGATAGCTGTGGGAGCGGTTTTACCCGCGAGGGGGCCGGAACAGGCAGCACAAGGCCCGCAGGATGAAAGAGGACTTCTCCATGCGCAACCCGCTGCTTCGCACTATGGCCCTGAGCATGCTGTTGTCGGCGTCACTGGCCTCGGCCAGCGACGGCAAGACCCTGGCCGCGGCCCAAGGTATCCCGTACCCGGCCGTGATCGCCCACCGCGGCGCTTCCTACGATTCCCCCGAATCCACCACACCCGCCTACTTGCTGGCCCGTGAACTGGGCGCCGATTATCTGGAACTTGATCTGCAGCGCACCCGCGACGGCGTACTGGTGGTGGTCCACGATGATGAGCTGTCGCGCACCAGCAACGTTGCCGACCGATACCCTGAGCGCAGGAAAAGCCCGGTGAGTGCCTTCACCCTCGCCGAGCTCAAGTCGTTGGATGCTGGCAGTTGGTTCAACCGGGCTTATCCGCAACGTGCCCGGCCATCGTTCGAAAAGTTGCCGATATTGACTCTGGATGAAGTCATCGATATCGCCGAAGGCAATCCCGACCGCCACCCAGGCCTTTATATCGAGACCAAGGTACCCAACCAGTTCCCCGGTATCGAGAAGGACCTGAAGGCACGGCTCGAAGCCCGTGGCTGGCTCGACCGACCGGGGCGGGTGGTGCTGCAGACCTTCGACCGCAACAGCTTGAGGCTGCTACACGAGGCGATGCCCCAGGTGCCGAAGATCCTCTTGCTATGGGTGGGTAACAAAGGTATCGCAGCGGCATCCGGGCAGGATTTCGCCCAGTCGGGCGAGCAGGACAAAGCCGCTTTCTATGCTCGTCAGCAGCCCAAGGACAAGGAGGAATTCCTGCGCTGGCTCGACCATGCAAAGCAGGCGGGCGCCATTGGCACCGGCCCGTCAGCCACGCGAACTCACCTGGGTGAGCAGAGTTACAGCGACCTGATCCAGCCGTGGATGAACCAGGCCAATCACGAACGCGGACTGTTGGTTCACGCCTATACCCTCGATGACAAGGTCGATTTCGACAAGGCCATGAAGTCCGGCGTCGACGGGATCTTTACCAATCGGGCGGGAGAGCTGTTGCGTTTCCAGCAGCGACCAGTGAAACGCTCCGAACTCGAACAGCTGGAAACCTTGGGTTACTGATTATCCAGGCTTGCCTGTGGCTTCTGTTCGGCCACAGGTTCCTTGCGACTCCTGTTCCGCCAGACTCGATAAGCCCGTATCCCCGCCCGCACCGAGCCGAAGAGCAATTTTTCTTCCATCTCCCGTGCCATCCCCGAGCGCACCAGCATGCGCAGGAAGGTGCCGCGGGCGCGGGCGATGGCGAAGTGGATACCCTGCGCAGTGAGGGTGTCGCGCACCTCGCGCAGGGCGGCGATGCCGCTGACGTCGATGCTGCTGACCGCTTCCGCATCGAACAGTACCGCCTGAGGCTGGGCCTGGCTTTGCACGGCTTCGAGCAGGCGCATCTTGAAGTAGTCGGCGTTGAAGAACAGGATCGCGTCGTCGAAGCGGTACACCACCAGGCCCGGCACGGTGCGAGCGTCCTTGTTCTTGCGGATGTCGACCTGGCCTTCGGTACCCGGCAGCCAGCCGAGCACGGCATCGGTGGGTTGGTAGATGGTGTAGAGCAGGCGCATGATCGCCAGGGTCACGGCAAACACGATGCCCGGCAGTACGCCCAGGCCGAGCACGCCGACCGTGGTCAGCAGGCACAGCCAGAACTCGAAGCGGCTCAGGCGCCTGATGCTGCCCAGCGATTTGATGTCGATCAGGCCCCAGCCGGCCATCAGCAGCACTGCACCCAGCACCGCCTGTGGGATCCACGCCATTGGTGCGGTGAAGAACAACAAAATCAGGGCGATGACCAGTGCGGCGATGATGCCGACCAGCTGGCTCTTGCCACCGACCATGTCATTGACCGCGGTGCGCGAATCGGCACCGCTGATGGCAAAACCCTGGGAGATGCCGGCAGCCAGGTTGCTCACGCCCAGGGCGACGAACTCATGGTTGGCGTTGATCGCATAGCCGTGCCGTGCGGCGAAGCTGCGGGCGGTAAGCATGGCGCTGCAAAAACTCACGGTGGCGATACCCAGGGCATCGCGCAGCAGGCTCTTGGTTTCATCCAGGTTGCTGTGTGGCCAGGCAAGCTTGGGGATGCCGGACGGTACCGGCCCGAGAATGGCGACGCCAAAACGGTCCAGGCCGAGCAGGCCGGCAAGCAGGGTGAAGACTGCGACGGTCACCAGGGCCGCCGGCAGGCGAGGGTAGCGGCGCGGCAGCCAGATCAGCAGCGCCAGCCCGGCCAGGCCGATGGCCAGTGTCATCCAGTGGATCTCGTTCAGGCGTTGGAAGAAATTCACCACGCTGAGGATGAACCCGTCACCCTCGATCTTGAACCCCACCACCTTGGACAATTGCCCGGCAATCAGGCTAAGGCCGATGCCGTTCAGGTAACCGATCAGGATCGGGCGCGAGAAGAAGCTGGCGATGAAGCCGGCGCGTGCCAGGCCGGCGACAATCAGCATCACCCCGACCAGCACGGTGACGATCACCGACAGTTCGGCGATGCGATGAGGGTCGCCCATGGCTAGCGGCGCCACGGCACCGGCGATCATCGCGCAGGTTGCTGCGTCCGGGCCGACCATCAGTTGGCGCGAGCTGCCGATCAGGGCATAGACCATCATCGGCAGCACGCACGCGTACAGGCCGTATTGCGGCGGCAGCCCGACGATCTGGGCATAGGCGATGGCGATGGGGATCTGGATTGCTGCCACCGAAAGCCCTGCCTGCAGGTCGGCATGGAACCACTCGCGGCGGTAGTGCAGCAGGTTGGCAAGGCCGGGGAGCCAGCGGGAGAGAAACATGCGTCGTCCTTTCGAAATGTTTCACGGATCCATGAAGCATATGCGCCCCAAGCCGTTTCGCTTGCAAGCGAATTAAAACGGAAGACGCCAAATGCGGCCATGGCCCCTGTCAATGAAAGGAGCAGAAACGAAAAAAGGAGCCGTGGGCTCCTTTTGACAGCGATGACGTTGCTGGAACGCCATGCGGGGAATGCAATGTGTGGAGCGGGTAGAGGGAATCGAACCCTCAACTAAAGCTTGGGAAGCTTTCGTTTTGCCACTAAACTATACCCGCGTCTGCGCTGGACTTTTTACCAGAACCCTCCCTGAAATAGAAGCCCAAGTTATAAAAAAGCTTGTCGGCGACCCATAACCTGCGGGTGTGGGCTACAGGACGCCGATGCGCTCAGATGGCCAATGCATGCTGCCCCTGGGTGTATGAGTTACCGCGTTGACGGGACTCGCGCACGGTCGGCTTGAGGAAGCCAAGCATGACGTTGCGGGTGTCTTCACAGGCTGACTTGTTTTCCATGTCGAGGAAGTGGCCAGCGTCGCGGATCACGCTGAACTGGCTGTTGCCTACGTGCTTGCCGAACTCGCGTGCATCTTCGACAGTGGTGTATTCATCGCGCTCGCCGTTGATGAACAGCACCGGAATATCGATGTTGCGCGCACCATTCAATGCCCGTTGCAAATCACGCTGCAGCACTTCGTTGATGTGGAAGTGCATCTGCGCATACTCGTGGCTGTCCAGGCTGCTGACATGCCGGTAGTTGAAGCGCTTGAACAGTGATGGCAGGTGCTTGCCGATGGTGTCGTTGACCAGGTTGCCGACCTGGTAGCGATCGCAGGCGGCCAGGTACTGGCAGCCACGCTCCAGGTAGTCACGCATCGGCTCGTTGATCACCGGCGAGAACGAACTGACCACTGCCTTCTTCACCTGCCGCGGCTGGTGCGCCAGCGCCAGCAAGGTGCAGGCACCGCCCCAGGAGAAGGACATGACGTGGTCGCACTGGAAGCGCTCGATCAGCTCGAGGAGGATATGCGCCTCATCCTCCTTGCTGATCAGCCGTTCCTGGCGGTTGTGCGGCTTGGACTTGCCGGCATACGGCTGGTCGTACAGCACAACGTTGAATTGCGGGTGCAGGTTACGCACCGTCTGGGCGAACGAGGCCGTGGTGGCCAGCGAACCATTGATCAGGATGATCGTCTTCTCGGCCGCATCCGCGCGATAGAACTCCGTGTAAACCCGATACTGACCTTGGATATCAAGTACAGCGATTTCTGGCCTCATGTCATCGACTCCTGGCGCAAAAAGGGTAATCGCGTCACCTAGGGTGCACGTTCTTTATGACAGGTAGGCATTTGCCTGGAATAAATCGGGGGCCCTGTGTCGATCCTTCGCACACGTGTCGACGATATTGTTCTGGCGGGCAAATTGCCGTGCCCCAAGGCATCAAGGCTTTGGGTGGCCGGCAAAAAGTGTCATGAACTGCGGGCGTGACTGGCTGGTCACTCGCGGACTGACGAGTTAGGAGTCAAGCAGCGGGTCGGGGATCCCGCAAGTGCCGTTTGCGCAAATTTGTGACTCGGGGCGCTCAGCGGTCGTATGCCTGTATTACGGCATTCACACCGAGGCGATTTCTTCTGCCGTCAGGTCCCTGAATTCCCCGGGTTGCAGGCTCGGATCGAGGCTGATCGAACCCATGCTTTCGCGATGCAGAGCGACCACTTTGTTGTCGAAATGGCCGAACATGCGCTTGACCTGGTGATAGCGCCCTTCGACGATTGCCAGCCGCGCCTGGCGCGGGCCGAGGATGTCGAGCCGGGCGGGCAGGGTGGTCAGGTCTTCGAAGGCGAAATAAAAGCCTTCGTGGAACTTGGCGGCATAGTGCGCGCCGATTTCGTCTTCGGTTTCCACCAGGTAGTGCTTGGGCAACTTGGTGGTCGGCTGGGTCAGGCGCCGCGACCACTGGCCGTCGTTGGTCAGGATCATCAGGCCAGTGGTATTGAAGTCCAGGCGCCCGGCGATGTGCAGGTCGTCGCGCAATGCGCCTGGCAGCAAGTCGAGCACGGTGCGGTGCTGCGGGTCTTGCGTGGCGCTGACACAGCCGGTGGGTTTGTGCAGCATCAGGTAGCGGGCGGGGCGGCCGACCTGCAGCAGTTGATCGTCGACTTCGACGCGGCTGAACTCTCGGACTTCTGCTTTAGGGTCGTTGACCACTTCGCCGTTCACGCGCACACGGCGCTGCACCAGCAGCAGTTGCACTTGCTGACGGTTGTAGCAGGGCAGGTTGGCGAGGAAACGGTCGAGGCGCATGGCAGAGAGAAAGCAGAACGGGGAGGCAGTTTAGCGGTTTTTCACCTTAGAGCGGTGCCGGCTTCTTCGCGGGCAAGCCCGCTTCCACAGTATGCTGCTCTGCAGCTTCAAGCTGGTCTTGCACAGCGGCGCAGCGGGGGCACAGGCACGCCTTGTTGCGCAGCTCGGCAGGCAGGGCCTGGAGCACGGCAGGGTCGATGCTCACGCCGTAGCACCAACAGGCCTGGGTGGCACTGCGTGGGTCGGCCAGGCTGCACTGGTTGAGGGCGCCACAGGCGGGGCAGTGCTGGGTGTCATTCATGTTCGGGTCCGGGTGATTCACTGCAGACGCGGTTGCGGCCGGCCTGCTTGGCACGATAGAGCGCACGGTCGGCGCGGGTCAGCAGGGCGTGCAGGGTGTCGCCCGGCTGCAAGGCGCTGAGGCCGATACTGGTGGTCAGGCGCAAGGGTTGATCTTCGTAGCTGAAGGTCAGTTGCTCGGTGCGACGGCGGATCTTTTCCGCCACTTCGATGGCCTGCGGGCCTTCGGCTTCACGCAGCAGCACGATGAACTCCTCACCGCCCCAGCGGCAGAGTATATCCGACTGCCGCAGGCTACCTTGCAGCACGTTGGCGAACTGGCGCAGCACTTCGTCGCCTGCCAGATGGCCATGGGTATCGTTGAGCACCTTGAAATGATCGAGGTCGATCAGCAAGGCGACCAGCGCTGCGCAATCGCGCTGAGCTTCCTGCAGAGCCTGGGCGGCCAGCAGGTCGAAGCTGCGCCGGTTGGGCAGCCCGGTAAGGCTGTCGAGGGTCGCCAGCGCCTCGGTGCTGGCCTGGTGGCGCCTGAGCATGCCATTGAGCAGCGACAGCACCACCAGGGTGATCATTGCGCAGATCGCCAGGTTCAGGTACAGCGAGTGGCGGATGCGGTCGAGGGCGCCGGTCTCGCGTTTGTCGACCAGCAGGTACCAGCCCAGTTCCGGCAGTTGCCGCACGTTGAGGAAGTGGCTGTGGCCTTTGCTGTCCTTGTACTCATGGCTGCCCTCGGTGGGCGTTGGGCGCTGCGCCAGCAAATCACTGAGGTCGGCATTGTCGGTCAAAGGCTGGCCGACCTTCAGGCCGTGGGGGCCACCCTCCGAGCCGGTCAGAATGACCTTGCCCTTGGCGTCGGTGAAGAACACCGAACGCTGGTAGCGGCGCTGATACGTATCGATCAGCTTGATCACCGCGTCCACGCTCAGGCCAACCCCGGCGGCGCCGATGAAGCGCTGCTGGTAGTCCAGCACCCGGTAGTTGATGAACACCGTCAGGCTGTCCTGGTTGGCCATGTCCAGGTCGACGTTGATCTCATACGGCGCTTTCATCTCGCGCAGTCGGAAGTACCAGGCATCACGCCAGGTGTTCGGTACCACGCGTTTGAGCACGCCCTTGGCCTGGTAGTAGGTGAGGCTGCGGTCGGAGACGAAAAACGATGTGAAAGTGTCCTGCTTGCCCATCACCTCGCCGAGGAAGCGGGTGATGCGCTGGGTGTCCTGTTCGCCCGCCAGCACCCAGTCGCGCAGGAAGGTGTCCTGGGCCATCATCGAGGCGATCAGCACCGGGCGGATCAGGTCTTTCTGGATCTCCGAATAGACGGTATCGGAGGTCAGCGGCAGTTCGGTATTGACGATGCCGTCACGGATCGCACTGCGCGAGGCGAAGTAGCTGATCAGCGATGTGGCAAGGAAGCCGCAGGCCAGCAACAGCAGCAGGGCAAGGATCAGCGAGCGCTGTGAAAACAGGGCGGAGCGTGAAGGCATGATCTTCCCGTGATGTGTGCCGAGGCGCTCATTCTAGTGAGATGACAGGCAAATGACTGCATGTTTTTCAGGGTTATTTCGACCTGTATCAAATTATTGCTGAAATGGCACTGCACCTCGGCGCAGTTGTCTGATTCATTGTCGATGAACGCTTTTTCGTCGACGCTCGCCAGCGCCGCTGTTCGGGCACCTTAGCGGTCCAGGAGGCCGCCATGTCCTATCGAATTCTGTTGATCGCCCTGTTGGGTCTGATGACGTCCGCCTGCGCCCCCTACTACGAGGGTGGCGGCTATTCCCGTTCTGAATACTATTCGACCGACCGCTACGTTACGCCGGGCTACTACGGCTATGACCGCTACTATGTGACGCCGCAGCCGCGCTACTACTACCAGCCGGCGCCTCGTTACTACCGCCCGGCACCCGCACCTTACTACCGGCCTAATCCACAGCCGGGGATGAACCAGTGGCACGGCAACCCGCGTTACGACTATGGCAATCGTCAGCGCAATGACTATGGCCGCGATCGCGACCGCAATGACTATCGCGATGGCAGCCAGCGCTACCAGCATGATCGCTGGCACTCCAACAACCGCGGGGACAACGACCGTCGGCCAGACGGTGGGCGCGGAGGGGACCACAACTGGCAGCGCTGAAGGTGTCATGACCCCAGGTCGGCCAACGGATGCCGGCCTTCCCACACCTTGGCGAAATGCGCCTCGACCACTGCTGCTGGCACTTGCGCCACATCCGGCCAGTGCCAGCGTGGCTGGTTGTCCTTGTCCAGCAGGCGGGCGCGCACACCTTCGCTGAATTCCGGGTGTCGGCAGCAATTGAGGCTCATGCTGTATTCCATCTGAAATACCTGGGCCAGTGACAAGTGCCGGGCACGCCGGATCTGCTCCCAGACCAGATGCGCTGTCAGCGGGCAACCTTCATGCAGGCGTTGGCCGGCTTCGGCCAGCAGCGGATCAGTGTGATGCTTGAGGCCTTCAAGTGCCCGCCAGGCCGCAGCCGGGTCGGCCACATCAAGCAGTTGGTCGATTACTTGGCGCCGCGGCAACCACTGCGCTGCAGGCAGTTCGGCCCAGGCGCGATGTTGTTCGGCCTTGAGCAGGCTGTTCAACTGCAGGTTGGTTTGCTCCTGCCAGTTAAGTTGCAACAGCTCTTCGATCAACGCCTCTTGCTGTTCTTCCCCGAAGAACCGGTCCGCCAAGTCCAGGTCAAGTGCATCACGGGCATTGATCGGTGCCCCGGTCAGCCCGAGGAACAAGCCGAGCTTGCCGGGCAGGCGTGCGAGAAACCAGCTGGCACCCACGTCCGGATAAAGGCCGATGCTGATTTCCGGCATGGCCAGGCGGCTGCTTGGTGTGACGATGCGTACCCCGGCGCCTTGCATCAGCCCCATGCCGCCGCCCAGCACATGCCCATGGCCCCAGCACAGCAACGGCTTGGGGTAGGTGTGCAAGAGGTAGTCGAGGCGGTATTCGGCGGCAAAGAAGGTGGCGGCCAGCGGTGGCACGTTGCCAGGGTGGGCAAGGCAGGCCTGGGCCAGTGCCCGCACATCGCCACCGGCGCAGAAGGCCTTGGCACCGTTGCCGCGCAACAGTACGCAGACTACCCCAGGGTCGCTGGCCCAGCTGTGCAACTGCTCGCCGAGCACTTCGATCATCGGCAGGTTGAGCGCATTGAGCGCCTTGGGGGCATCGAGCGTGGCGATGCCGATTCGGGCGCCATCGACGCCGGTGAGTACCTCGCAATGAATGGCCATGGACTACCTCGCGCAAGTCATCCCCCAAGTATGGCCCGCATGGCCGATCATGCCGGTCGTCGGTCGGATCGATTGACAAGGGCAGGTGGCTTACCTAGTGTCGCGCCATTGTTTACGGATGGCCCCATGACTGAAGACGATCGCATCAAACTCGAACCCGGCTGGAAGGCTGCATTGCGCGCCGAGTTCGACCAGCCCTACATGCATCAGCTGCGTGAGTTCCTGCGCCAGGAGTACGCGGCCGGCAAGGAAATCTACCCACCGGGGCCGCTGATCTTCAATGCGCTCAATTCCACACCACTGGAGCAGGTCAAGGTGGTGATCCTCGGCCAGGACCCGTACCACGGCCCGGGCCAGGCCCACGGCCTGTGCTTCTCGGTGCAGCCAGGCGTGCCGACGCCGCCGTCGCTGGTCAATATCTACAAAGAGTTGCAGCGCGACCTCAACATCCCGATCGCCAGCCACGGCTACCTGCAAAGCTGGGCCGAGCAGGGCGTGCTGCTGCTCAACACGACCATGACCGTCGAGCGCGCCAATGCCGCTTCACATGCGAAGAAGGGGTGGGAGTTCTTTACCGACCGGATCATCCAGGTGGTCAGCGAGCAGTGCCCGAACGTGGTGTTCCTGCTATGGGGGGCGCATGCCCAGAGCAAACAGAAGCTGATCGATGGTACCAAGCACCTGGTGCTCAAGTCGGTGCACCCGTCACCGCTGTCGGCGTATCGCGGGTTCCTGGGCTGCGGGCACTTCAGCCGCACCAACGGCTTCCTCGAGCAGCGTGGCATGGCGCCCATCAACTGGGCATTGCCACCACTCTGAGGCCGACAGGGGCTGCAGGGCAGCCCTTATTCCTGAGCCTTGGCCCAATACCTGAACAACGGCTCCGCCAGAAACAGCACCAGGATCAACCGCACCACTTGCAGTGCGGTCACCAGTGGCACCGACAGTTGCAAGGTTTCGGCCGTAAGGCTCATCTCGGCTATGCCGCCAGGCATCATCCCCAGCGTCAGTGAACGCAGGTCCAGCTCGGTCATCACGCTCAACCCCCACGCTGCACTACCGGCAATCGCCATGCACAGCGCCGTGGCCAGCAGCGTGCGCCCGAGAAATGACGGCGCGCGGCGGAAGAACGCGCGGTTGAAATGGCAGGCCAGGCCGCTGCCGATCAGCCACTGGCCGATCTGGCTGGCACCGTTGGGCAAGGCGATCTGCAGGTTGCCTGCCAGGCTCACCGAGGCGGCCACCAGCAACGGCCCGAACAGCCAAGGATTAGGCTGGCGCAAGCGCTGCCAGATAAACCCCACTGCCACACCCAGCGGCACGATCAGCGCCAGCCAGCTCCAGCTGACGCTGCCATTGTGATTCAGCGGCACCCCGTCACCGAGCAGGAACTTGAACAGTGCCGGCACGCACAGCACCACGGTCAGCACGCGCAGGCTCTGCGCTGCGGCCACCTGGCTGAGTACCGCGCCGTTGCGTGCGCCAAGGTTGACCATCTCGCCCGAGCCACCGGGCATGCTGGCGAAGAATGCCGTGGCACGGTCTTCACCGGTGCGTCGCAGCAGCCACACGCCGATCACGCTGGAAAGCGTGGTGAACAGCGCGCCGAAGCAGATCAGCGCGAAGTGGCTGGCAACCTGCTCGATCACCGCCGGGGTAAAGTGCAGGCCGATACCGATACCGATGATGCATTGCCCGCATTTGCGGCCATTGGGTATCTCCGACAGCTGCCAGGGCGTCAGGCAGCGCACCAGGATGATCGCCAGCAGCGAGCCGACCATCCACGGCAAAGGCCAGCCGACCTTGCTGGCGGCAAAACCGCCAGCAAGGCCGACCAGCCCGGTCGCGACAAACAGTGGCAGTGGCCGATCAGGCATCGGCCATCGCCCGACGCTGCAGGCTGCGCTTGCGCCAGCTGCGCAGCAGCGGCAGGGTCAGCATGCAGAACACCAGCACCCACACGCCCATGCTGATCGGGCTCGACCAGAGGATGCCCAGCTCACCGTTGGAAATCGACAGCGCACGGCGCAGGTTCTGTTCCATCAACCCACCGAGGATGAAGCCGAGCAGGATTGGCGACAGTGGGAAGTCCAGCTTGCGCAGGATGTAGCCCATGATGCCGATGCCGACCATCAGGAACAGGTCGAAGGTGGTGGCATGCACGGCGTATACACCGATCGCGGTGATGATCGCGATCACCGGCACCAGCGCCCAGTTCGGCACGGCCAGAATGCGGGTGAAGATGCGGATCATCGGGATGTTCAGGATCACCAGCATGATGTTGGCGATGAACAGCGAGGCGATCAGGCCCCAGACGATGTCCGGCTGCTGTTCGAACAGCAGTGGGCCCGGGGTGATGTTGTACAGGGTCAGCGCGCCGATCATCACCGCCGTGGTGCCCGAACCGGGTACACCTAGGGTCAGCATCGGCACCAGGGCGCCACAGCAGGACGCACCGATGGCGGTTTCCGGGGCCGCCAGGCCGCGGGCGTCACCTTTGCCGAATTTGCCCTTTTCACCGGCGATGCGCTTTTCGGTCATGTAGGCCACGGCGCTGGCCAGGGTCGCGCCGGCACCCGGCAGTACACCCATGATGAAGCCCAGCAGGCCGCAGCGGATGTTGACCACGAATACCGACGCTGCTTCCTTGAAGTTGAACAGCATGCGCCCGGTGGCCTTGACCGCTTCGTGGCCATGGTGGGTCTTCTCCAGCAACAGCAGGATTTCGCTGACGGAGAACAGGCCCAGTACCAGCACCACGAACTGGATGCCATCGGCCAGGTGCACGCTGTCGCCGGTGAAGCGGTACACGCCGCTGTTGGCATCGATACCGACAGCCGACAGGAACAGGCCGATCAATGCGGCGATGAAGGTTTTAAGTGGCTTGTCACCGGCCATGCCGCCGAGGGCGACGATGGCGAACACCATCAGCACGAAGTACTCCGCCGGGCCAAAGGCAATCGCCCATTTCGCCAGCAGCGGGGCGAACAGCACCATGCCGCAGGTGGCGATGAACGCACCGATGAACGAGCTCCACGCCGACAGCGACAGGGCCACACCGGCCAGGCCCTGGCGGGCCATCGGGTAACCGTCGAGGGTGGTCATCACGGTCGAGGCTTCGCCCGGAATGTTCAGCAGGATCGAGCTGATCCGGCCGCCGTATTCGCAGCCCAGGTACACCGCAGCCAGCAGGATCAGTGCCGACTCCGGCGGCAGGCCGAGGGCGAAGGCGATGGGGATCAGCAGGGCCACGCCGTTGATCGGGCCCAGGCCCGGCAGCAGGCCGACCACGGTGCCGATCAGCGTGCCCGACAGGGCAGTGACCAGGTTGTAAGGGGACAGGGCGACGCCGAAGCCCTGGCCCAGGTAGCTCAAGGTATCCATGTGTCAGTTCTCCAGTACGCTCAGCAGGCCAAGGGGCAGGGGTACGTCCATGACGCGGTCGAACAGCCAGTAGAGCAGCACGCTCATGCCCACTACCACGAGGGTGCTGTGCAGCCAGCGGCCGCCATACAGACGGGCCATGGGGATGCCGACCAGGATGGCGCTGAGAATGAAGCCCAGGGCTTCGAATGTGCCGGCGAAGACGATCAGCAGACCGACGCAGGCGGCGATCTTGATCAAGGTTTCGCGGTCGAGCTCCGGCTCGTCGTCCTTGCGCACGATGGGGGTAGGGCGGATGGACAGGTACAGCAGGCCCAGGCTCATCAGGCCGAGCATCAGCAACGGGTAGGCACGCGGCCCCACCGGTTCGTAGGAAAATGCGGCCTGATAGGGCCAGGCCATCACGGCCAGGGCGGCGCACACCGCCAGCAGGGCCAGGGCGAAGATGCGTTGCAGGATCATGAAGGAATCCTCGTTGTATACGGCACGACGCGGACCCTTTGTAGGAGCGGCCTTGTGTCGCGAAAGGGGCGCATAGCGGCCCCAGGGTTTCAGCGGCGCTACGAATATTGCCGGGGCCGCTGCGCAGCCCTTTCGCGACACAAGGCCGCTCCTACAAAGAGCGAATGGCGTAGGGGGCTTACTGAATCAGGCCGAATTCCTTGGCCAGTGCCTTGTAGTCAGCCACCTGCTTCTTCACATAGCCGTCCAGCTCCGCGCCGGTCATGGCGAACGGGAACAGCTCGCGCTGGTCGCGCAGCTTGGCGAAGTCTTCCGAGGCCAGCATCTTGTCGAACGATTCTTTCCACCAGGCGTAGTCTTCGTCGCTCACCTTCGGCCCGAGGTAGAAACCGCGTACCACCGGCCAGACGATGTCGTAGCCCTGCTCCTTGGCGGTAGGGATGTCTTTCATTTCCGGCTCGTCCAGGCGGTTCGGCGAGAACACCGCGAGGATGCGCATGTTGCCGCTCTGGATGTGCGGCATGGAGTCGGAGATGTCGGTGGAACCGACCTGGATGTGCCCGCCCAGCAACGCGGTGGCGATCTCGCCGCCGCCTTCCAGGGCCACGTAGCGCAGGTCACGCGGGTTGATGCCAGCGGCCTTGGCGATCAGCGCGGTCTGCATCCAGTCCTGGCTGCCGACGGTGCCGCCGGAACCGATCACGACTTTGCTCGGGTCCTTCTTCAGTGCCGCGACCAGGTCGTCGAGGGTCTTGTAGGGCGAGTCACTTTTCACCGCGATGGCGCCGTAGCTGGTGCCGACCGCAGCCAGCCATTTCACCGCGTTCTCGTCGAAGCGGCCGAACTTGCCCTGGGCCAGGTTCAGCAGCGAACCGCTGGACCAGGCCACCAGGGTGCCGGCATCGGCCGGGCGCTGGGCGACCACGGCGTTGTACGCCACGGCGCCGACACCGCCAGGCATGTAGGTCACGCGCATCGGCTTGCTGAGGATCTTCTCCTGCACCAGGGCGCTTTGCACCAGTTTGCAGGTCAGGTCAAAGCCACCGCCGGGCGAGGCGGGGGCGATGCATTCAGGGCGTTTCGGTTCGGCAGCGAGGGCGTTGCCGGCCAGCAGCAAGCAGCCGGTGGCGAGGACGAGGCGGCGCAGTGAAAAGGTCATCGAATGTCTCCGTGAGCGTTGTTGTTATGGATTACCGCATTGGGCTACCACAGCGCGACGCTGTAGCTCACCAGCAACCGCACTTCATCCGCGTCGCGGGCGAAGTTGGAGCGGAAGGTGGCGTTGCGCAGGCGCACGGCGACGTTCTTCAACGGGCCGCTTTGTACCACGTACTTCAGTTCGGTGTTGCGTTCCCACTCCTTGCCCTCGCCACCGGCGGCGCGGCTGACGTTGTCGCCGTTGATGTAGCGGGTCATGAAGGTCAGGCCGGGGACGCCGAGGGCGGCGAAGTTGTAGTCGTAGCGTGCTTGCCACGAGCGTTCGTCGGCACCGGCGAAGTCGTTGATCTGGACGAAGTTGACCAGGTATGGGTCGGCGCCATCGATGTAGGGGAATGCGCTGTCGCCCGACAGTTGCTGCCAGGCGGCGCTGACCTTGTGCCCGCCCAGGCTGTAGCTGAGCATCGTGTTGAAGGTGGTGTTGTCGATCCGCCCGGCCTTGGCCGCGCCGGCATCGTCGCTGATTGCCAGGCGCACGTCGGCGCCGAAGGTGCCCGGGCCCCACGGCTGGGTGGCGAGCATGCCGATGAAGTGCTGGCGGTAGATGTCATCGAGCTGGGCGAAGTGGTAGCTGCCGGTGATGCGGTCGGTGAACTTGTAGTCCAGGCCGGCCAGGTCGAGGTTGTCGGCGCTGAAAGTGCCACCGAAGCGGCCGTTCTTGTTGTTGAGGGCCAGGTCTTCCCAGTTGGTGTCGTTACGGTCCTTGGCCTTGTCCAGGCGCCCGCCGGTGAAGGTAAGGCCCTTGATTTCCTGGGAGGTTAGCAGGCCGCCCTCGAAGGTTTGCGGCAGGATGCGGCCGTCGTTGGGCTGCAAAGTCGGCAGTTCAGGGATCAGAGTGCCGATCTTCAGTTCGGTCTTCGACACTTTCACCTTGCCAGTCAGGCCGAGCTTGGAATACTCGTCGGCGGCCTTGCCGTCATCGTGGGTCGGCAGCAGGCCGGTGTCGGTGCGGTCGGGGCTGGAGTCGAGCTTGATGCCCAGCATGCCCAGCGCATCCAGGCCGAAACCCACAGGGCCGTCGGTGTAACCGGACTCGAAGTTGAGCATGAAGCCCTGGGCCCATTCGTCGCGCTTGGATTGCTGCGCGCTGGTGCCGTCGCGGAAGTCGCGGTTGAAGTACATGTTGCGGGTTTCGAAGGTGGCCGTGCTGTCTTCGAAGAAGGCGGCCTGGCTCAGCGGGGCAACACCGGCAAGTGCAAGGGCGCAGGTGTAGGCAGAAGGGCGTGCGGACAGGGAACGGCTAGGCGCGAACGCCTGAGGCTGTGATGACAGCATCGGGATGACTCCGTTTTTTTGTTCTTATTCGTTGCACCTTGCTGGTGCTTTTTTCGGCGCGTGGAGCGACCGTGGTGCGATGCTAGGTAATGAACCTTTCGCTAACCTTTCAGCGTGAAAGGTTTGTTACAAGGGGCTTCACAGGCTTGAGGACGGCGGTACACTCCGCGCCACCGCCCCACCCGAGCAGGGAGAATCCGATGCGTGTGCTGCTGGTCGAAGACCATCTGCAACTGGCCGAAAGCGTGGCCCAGGCCTTGAAAAGCCAGGGCCTGACCGTGGATGTATTGCATGACGGCGTGGCTGCCGACCTGGCCCTGGCCAGCGAGGAATACGCTGTCGCCGTGCTCGACGTGGGCCTGCCGCGCATGGACGGCTTCGAGGTCTTGGCGCGCCTGCGCGGCCGGGGCAAGACCCTGCCGGTGCTGATGCTCACGGCTCGCAGCGATGTGAAGGACCGCGTGCATGGTCTGAACCTTGGCGCCGACGATTATCTTGCCAAGCCTTTCGAGCTAACCGAGCTGGAAGCACGGGTAAAAGCTCTGCTCAGGCGCAGCGTGCTCGGTGGCGAACGCCAGCAGCGCTGCGGGCCGCTGGTCTACGACCTGGACACCCGCCGCTTCAGCCTCGGCGAGGACAACCTGACCCTGACCTCGCGCGAACAGAGCGTGCTCGAAGCCTTGATCGCCCGCCCCGGTCGGGTGATGAGCAAGGAACAGCTGGCCGCCCAGGTTTTCGGCCTGGATGAAGAAGCCAGCCCGGACGCCATCGAAATCTACATACACCGCTTGCGCAAGAAGCTCGATGCCTACCCGGTCGCCATCGTCACCTTCCGCGGCCTGGGTTACCTGCTCGAGCACCGTGATGCGTGATAACGGCAGCTTGCGCGGGCGGCTGCTGGGCAACCTGGCGCTGTTGCTGGTGGTGTTGATGCTGGCCAGCGGCCTGAGCGCCTACTGGAATGGTCGCGAAGCCGCCGATACCGCCTACGACCGCACCTTGCTGGCTTCGGCGCGGACCATCGCCGCCGGGCTGTCGCAGCGGGATGGCAGCCTCAGTGCCGATGTGCCCTACGTGGCGCTGGACACCTTCGCCTACGACAGCGCCGGGCGTATCTACTACCAGGTGCTGGACATCAACCAGAAGCTGATTTCCGGCTACGAGCACCTGCCGCCACCGCCGCCAGGCACACCGCGCACCGACGACTATCCGGCACTGGCGCGCTTCTACGACGCCACCTACCTCGGCCAGGATGTGCGTGTGGTCAGCCTGCTGAAGGCAGTGAGCGAGCCGAACATGAACGGCATGGCGGAAATCCGCGTGGCCGAGACCGAAGAGGCGCGGGTGCGCATGGCCCGCGGGCTGATGGCTGACACCTTGCTGCGCCTGGGCATGCTGGCGCTGGGCGCGCTGGTGATGGTGTGGTTTGCGGTGAGCGCGGCGTTGCGCCCGCTGGAGCGCCTGCGCACGGCGGTTGAAGAGCGCCAGCCGGATGACCTGCGGGCGCTGCCAGTGGTGCAGGTACAGCGCGAGCTGAGCCCACTGGTGCGTGCCTTGAACCACTTCACTGAGCGTTTGCGCGGGCAGTTCGAGCGCCAGGCACAGTTCATCGCCGAGGCTGCCCACGAACTGCGCACGCCGCTGGCGGCGCTGAAGGCGCGAGTCGAGCTGGGGTTGCGCTCGCAGCAGCCTGAAGAGTGGCGGCAGACCTTGGAGTCGGCTGCACAGGGTACCGACCGCCTGACGCATCTGGCCAATCAGTTGTTGTCGCTGGCGCGGGTTGAAAACGGTGCCCGGGCGATTGCCGAAGGCGGTGCCCAGCGCCTGGACCTGAGCCAGCTGGCCCGTGAACTGGGCATGGCCATGGCGCCATTGGCGTACAACCGGGGCGTAGCCTTGGCGCTGGAGGCCGAGGCGCCAGTGTGGTTGAAAGGTGAGCCGACGTTGCTTAACGAGCTGCTCAGCAACCTGGTGGACAATGCGCTGGCGCATACCCCGGCGGGCGGCAACGTGATTCTGCGGGTGCTGGCGCCGGCGGTGCTGGAGGTCGAAGACGATGGGCCCGGGATTCCCGAAGATGAGCGCGAACGGGTGTTCGAGCGTTTCTATCGGCGGGGTGTGCAAGGCAGCGGGCTGGGGTTGGCCATCGTCGGTGAGATCTGCAGGGCGCACCTGGCGCAGATCAGCCTGCATGATGGTGAGAAAGGTGGGTTGAAGGTGAGGGTGAGTTTCATCGCCGACTGATCTTTATCCTGCACTGGCCTCTTCGCGGGTTTACCCGCGAAGAGGCCAGTGCAGGCAGTAAGAGTCAGCGCAACATGCTCCGTGCTTCCAGCAACTCGGCAATCTCCAGTTCGGTCCCGTACGGCAATCCAAGGTGCCGATAGGCCGGCAACGCCGGCAATGGTCGGCTACGCCCGCGCTGGCTCAGGCACTTGGCGATCTGTACCACATCGATGTAATCGACCTTGTCGGTGCGCCGGTCCAGGTCTTGCACCTGGCTTGGCAGGTTGACCAATTGCTCGGGAAACTCCCACGAAGACAGAATCTTATCCCCCAGCACCGGCTGGATCTGCTCGATCACATAGTGCAGGCAGACCGGGTCGGAAAGCAGCTCGTTGTGTTCTTCGGCGTAGATCAGCACCGGCAGCGCACCGATCTGGTTGACCAGCCCGCCGAGGGTCGCCTGGTCAGGTTTCAGCTGAGTATAGCGGCGGCACAGTTCATAGCTGATGCCCGCCACTTCAAGGCTGTTCGACCAGATATCCCGTAGCTTTTGCTCAACCGCAGACGAGCGGGCATGGAAGATCTGTTCGATCACCAGGCCGATGGCCAGGTTGCAGCTGTAGTTGATGCCCAGGCGCGTGATGGCCGTGTGCAGGTCGGTGACTTCGACCGCTGCGCGCAACAGGGGGCTGTTGACCACCTTGATCAGGCGCGCCGACAGGGCAGCGTCGCGCCCGATCACCTTGCTCAAAGCGGCAACGCTGATTTCACTGTCTTCAGCCGCCTCGCGAATGCTCAGGGCAACCTCGGGCAGGGTTGGCAGAACCAGGTCATCGTTGTCGATGGCAGCCAGCAACTGCGCTTGAACCATCTCGGCCAGCTTGTTCATGAACGTCTCAACGGCAAGGGTGGTGCATTGTTCAGCGCTGGATTTCCCGGTCGCGGTCCAGCTCGTACGGCAGGGTCAGTACCTGCAGGCGCGGGCCTTCCAGGCTGCCCAGGTGCAGGTTGTCGTCCTCTACCGATTCAGCGCTCAGTACTGCCAGCAGCTCGCAACCCTGGCCGGTGCTGGCGGCGATTACCACCTCGCCAACTGACGAGCCATGGGTCGGCGAGAATATTTCCGTACCGGGTGCCGGAATATCCTGCTGTTCGAGCGCCAGGCGGTACTGGCGGCGCTTGAGCTTGCCCAGGTACTGCATGCGCGCGACGATTTCCTGGCCGGTGTAGCAGCCCTTCTTGAAGCTCACGCCATCGACAGCCTGCAGGTTGATCATCTGTGGGATGAACAGCTCACGGGTCGGGCCCATGACCTGGCCGATACCTGCGCGCACCTGCCCAAGCAGCCAGTCGTTGAGGTTGCCTTCCGGCAACGTGGCTGCCAGCTGTTGGCGAACGCTGGCGGCCTGATCTGCCGGTACCCAGAGCTCCACGCGATCTGCGCTGACGGCAATAGCGATCAGGCCATCATGGCGTACGGTGCTCCCTGCTGCAGCCGGAACCTCCAGCCCCAATGCCTGCAGCGCGGCGGCGCCACCTTGCAGGCCGAAGCGTGCCCAGGCCGCACTCTCGTCAGTGAGCGTGGCCTTGGAAAACACGGCGTACTTCTTCAGGTCGGCCAGTTGCAGCTCCAGCAACTCGCTGGCCATGGCCAGCAGGTAGCCATTGCCCTCGGGCAGGATGCGGAAGCTCGACTGCATGCGCCCCTTGACCATGCAGCGCGCGCCGAGGCTGGCGTGCTCGGGGCTGAGGTAGTTGATGTTGCAGGTCAGCTGGCCCTGCAGGAACTTGCCGGCGTCGGAGCCGCGGACGGCGAGGATGCCCTCGTGGGACAGGGGGCTGAAGAAAGCGGAATCGGCCATGGGTCATCGCGGTGGCTAAAGACTGGCGGCCATCATAGAACGCCAGTAACAAAATAGGTAGGTGACTAGACCAACGCCCTGTGCCGCTTCGTTCACTGCGCGGTATACTGCGCGACCATTCGAGGAGGGCCCCATGGTCGAACAAACTGAACTCAACCGGCTTTTCTGGCACAGCCGCCGCGGCATGCTGGAACTGGACGTACTGCTGGTGCCATTCACCCAGGAGGTCTACCCGACCCTGAGCGAAGCCGACCGCGAACTTTATGTCCGCCTGTTGAGCTGTGAAGACCAGGACATGTTCGGCTGGTTCATGGAGCGTACCGAGTCGGAAGACCCGGAACTGCAGCGCATGGTCCGCATCATTCTGGACCGTGTCCAGCCCAAGTGAGTATTTCGAGTGCCGTTGGCAGGGCTCGCGCCTGTTGCTGGCGGCCTACCTGGGTTGCCAGGTGCTGGCGCTACTGGTCTTGTGGCTGAGCCCGCTGCCCTGGTGGCTTGGCCTTTGTGTTCTTTGCGCTTGTATTGCCCACGCCTGCTGGGCCATTCCCCGCCGTATTCTGCTGACGGATGCCCGTGCCGTTACCGGCCTGCGCCGTGACCCTTTGGGCTGGCGCGTGTTCAACCGGGCGCAAGGCTGGCAGCCGGTTCGTTTGTGCCGCGACAGTGTGGCGCTGCCGGGGTTGGTGGTGCTGCGGTTCGTCAGGGCAGGGCACTGGCTTGGCGAGAGCCAGTGCGTGCCTCGAGATGCCCTGGGGGCTGACCTGCACCGGCGTTTGCGGGTGAGGCTGAAGTTCAGTCGGCGCCGGTTCGACAGCTGTATCAGATCGGGCTGAGGATGGTGTCCTTGGCCTCGGGCAGCATCCCTGGATAATCCAGCGTGTAATGCAGCCCGCGGCTTTCCTTGCGCTGCATCGCAGAGCGGATCATCAGCTCCGCCACCTGGGCCAGGTTGCGTAGTTCGATCAGGTCGCGGCTGACCTTGTAGTTGCTGTAGAACTCGTCGATCTCGTCGAGCAGCAGGCGAACGCGGTGTTCGGCGCGCTGCAGGCGTTTGCTGGTGCGCACGATACCCACGTAGTCCCACATGAAGCGCCGCAGTTCATCCCAGTTGTGCGCAATGATCACGTCTTCGTCCGAGTCGGTCACCTGGCTGGCATCCCAGCAGGGCAGGGCCCTGGGCATGGCGATCTGGTCCAGATGCGCTTCAATGTCCGCTGCTGCGGCACGGCCATAGACAAAGCATTCCAGCAGCGAGTTGCTGGCCATGCGGTTGGCGCCATGCAAGCCAGTGAAACTGGTTTCGCCGATAGCGTACAGGCCGGGTACATCGGTATGGCCACGGTCGTCGACCATCACACCGCCACAGGTGTAATGCGCCGCCGGAACCACCGGGATCGGCTGGCGAGTGATGTCGATGCCAAAAGCCAGGCAACGCTCGTAGACGGTCGGGAAATGGTTCTTGATGAAGTCAGCCGGCTTGTGGGTGATGTCCAGGTAGACACAATCGACGCCCAGGCGCTTCATTTCGTGGTCGATGGCGCGGGCGACGATGTCGCGAGGGGCCAGCTCTTCTCGCGGGTCGAAGCGCGGCATGAAGCGCTCGCCATTGGGCAGGCGCAACAACGCACCTTCGCCACGCAAGGCCTCGGTGACCAGGAAGCTCTTGGCCTGCGGGTGATACAGGCAGGTCGGGTGGAACTGGTTGAATTCCAGGTTGGCTACCCGGCAGCCGGCGCGCCAGGCCATGGCGATGCCATCACCGCAGGCGCCGTCGGGGTTGCTGGTATAGAGGTAGACCTTGGCCGCGCCGCCGGTGGCCAGCACGGTGAAGCGTGCGCCGAAGGTGTCGACTTCGCCGCTGTTGCGGTTCAGCACGTAGGCGCCCAGGCAGCGATCGCCCGCCAGGCCCAGGCGGCGTTCGGTGATCAGGTCGACCGCCACGCGCTGCTCCAGCAACTCGATGTTCGGGCGCTTGCGGGCTTGCTCCAGCAAGGTGGTGAAAATCGCCGCACCGGTGGCATCGGCAGCATGGATGATGCGCCGGTGGCTGTGGCCACCCTCGCGGGTCAGGTGAAATTCGAAACCGCCATCATCGACGCTGTAGTGTTCATCGCGGGTAAAAGGTACGCCTTGCTCGATGAGCCATTCGATGGCTTCACGGCTGTGCTCGACGGTAAAGCGAACCGCCTCTTCGTCGCACAGGCCGCCACCGGCATTGAGGGTGTCCTCGACATGCGACTGCACAGTGTCGGTATTGTCCAGCACGGCAGCGACCCCGCCTTGGGCCCAGAAGGTCGAGCCGTTGGCCAGGTCGCCCTTGCTCAGCACGGCAATGCGCAAGTGGCCGGGAAGGTTAAGTGCCAGGCTCAGACCGGCTGCGCCGCTGCCGATCACCAGGACATCATGTTGGAATTGTTGGCTCATGTCGGGACACTAGTAATCTTTGGAAAGGGCGCGGCACAATAGTCACGTGCAGATGGCAATGTGAAACTATCGTGAATGCTGGCCGGGCTGCCTTTATAGCAGCCTGCGGCAACCAATTTCCATGCCAGTTGGGGCGTTGCGTCAATCTTTGCGGGAACTTTCCGACACGGCCGGAAATCCTATGAAGGCTGTCCGCACGCCACAATTTGCCGCGGCGACGCGGGGCGGCAGCTCTATCCGGGCTGACACCTGCGTATTCGAAACCTGATTATCGACGCAGCGGGCCGTGACCGCGCCGCGTCTTCCGTGCGAGCCGACCAAGGGCCGCAGGAAACTTGCTTGGAGGGGAGAACTTTTGCGCAAAGCCCGAGTCTATGGTTGCAAGCCCGAACAAAGGCTGTTGCCACGCTCCTTCGAGTTCACTGAGGAGTGTTCATGCTAACCCAGGAAGAGGATCAGCAGCTTGTCGAGCGTGTGCAACGCGGAGACAGGCGAGCGTTCGATCTGTTGGTGCTGAAGTATCAGCACAAGATTCTAGGGTTGATCGTGCGGTTCGTTCACGACACCCACGAGGCCCAGGATGTGGCGCAGGAAGCCTTTATCAAGGCCTACCGTGCGCTTGGCAATTTCCGCGGTGACAGTGCGTTTTATACCTGGCTGTACCGCATCGCCATCAACACGGCGAAGAACTACCTGGTGTCCCGTGGAAGACGGCCACCAGACAGCGATGTGAGCTCCGAGGATGCGGAGTTTTACGACGGCGATCATGGTCTCAAGGATCTCGAGTCCCCAGAGCGCTCGTTGTTGCGGGATGAAATCGAAGGCACTGTCCATCGCACCATCCAGCAACTGCCCGAAGATCTGCGCACGGCTTTGACCCTGCGTGAATTTGACGGATTGAGTTACGAAGACATTGCCAGCGTCATGCAATGTCCGGTGGGTACCGTGCGCTCTCGAATCTTCCGCGCTCGGGAGGCCATAGACAAAGCCCTGCAGCCGTTGTTGCAGGAAACCTGAGACAGCGGCGACAGCCAAGAGAGGAACCGCCATGAGTCGTGAAGCTTTGCAGGAATCGCTGTCCGCGGTGATGGATAACGAAGCGGACGAACTGGAATTGCGTCGGGTGTTGAATGCCGTCGACGATGCCGAAACCCGTGCCACCTGGTCGCGTTACCAGGTAGCCCGCGCAGCGATGCACAAGGAGCTGCTGCTGCCCAAACTGGATATCGCCTCGGCGGTGTCCGCCGCGCTGGCTGATGAAGCCGTGCCGGCCAAGGTCAAGCAGGGCCCGTGGCGCAGCATTGGCCGCCTGGCCGTCGCTGCCTCGGTCACCGTAGCGGTGCTGGCTGGCGTGCGCATGTACAACCAGGACGAAATCACCGGTGCCGAGCTGGCTGCCCAGCAGCCTGCACAGCAAGGCCTGAGCATGCCACAAAGTCAGGGCCCGGCGGTTTTGGCAGGCTATAGTGAAAGCAGTGAGCAACCGACCGGGCCGATGGCCAACGGCGTGCTGCAGAACCAGGCCGGCTGGGATCAGCGTCTGCCAGGTTATCTGCGCCAGCACGCGCAGGAATCCGCGCTCAAGGGCACTGAAACCGCCCTGCCGTATGCCCGCGCCGCCAGCCTGGAAAACCGCTAAGTAAGGAGGATCATGCGCGCGCTACCTCTCCTGTCGCTGCTGATAGGCAGCTGCATGACGGTGCCAGCGTTGGCGGCCAACTCATCGCCCGAGGCGAGCGAATGGCTGAACAAGCTGGCACAGGCCGAGCAGAAGCAAAGTTACCAGGGCTCCTTCGTCTACGAACGTAACGGCAGCTTCTCTTCCCACGATATCTGGCATCGCGTTCAGGATGGCAAGGTCAGCGAGCGGCTTCTGCAGCTCGATGGTGCCGCCCAGGAAATCGTGCGCGTGGATGGCAAGGTGCAGTGCGTGAGTGGTGCCCTGGCAGGCGGGGCTAATGGGGTTACCAACCCGCCTGATGCCGCGCAGCGCTCGCTCGATCCCCTCAAGCTGATGAGCTGGTACGACCTGAGCGTGGCGGGCAAATCAAGGGTTGCTGACCGCGACGCCGTGATTGTCACGCTGACGCCCCGCGACCAGCATCGCTACGCTTTCGAACTCCATCTGGACCGCCGTACCGGCCTGCCACTGCGCTCATTGATGCTCAATGACAAGGGGCAGTTGCTCGAGCGCTTCCAGATGACCCGTCTGGATACCGACGACCTGCCCAGCGACCATGACCTGCAAGCCAGTGCCGCCTGCAAGCCGATCGAGCGGGTGGCAAGCAGCGCCAGTGAAGCCGTCGCCGGTTGGCGTTCAGACTGGCTGCCGCCGGGTTTTGAACTGATCAACAGTACGGTGCGCCGCGATCCTGAGCGCAACAGTTCGATCAGCAGCCTGATGTATGACGATGGCCTGGCCCGTTTCTCGGTGTTCCTCGAGCCCGTGAAGGATGATGCCGGTGCCGATGTGCGTACCCAGCTTGGCCCGACCTCGGCCGTTTCGCGCCGCCTGAACACACCCAAGGGCAAGGTGCAGGTCACCGTGGTTGGCGAGATTCCGCTGGGTACGGCAGAACGTGTCGCGTTGTCGATGCGCCCTCAGGACGCCCAGGCGCGCCAGTGATGGCGCGTTCTTGCGAGCCGGTTCAAGGGCAATGCACAGGTCAACGGACATGCGGCTGAAATGAAATTAAAGCATTGTCATTTGCAATCTTTCGGCAAATTTTCTATAGGTCAGGCTTCTAGGAGTCTGGCCTTTCCTGCTTTGGGCAGGGCTATTTCCAACTACCGCTCGTTGTGACGGGAGCCGTATGTCAATACCACGCTTGAAATCCTACCTAACGATGTTCGCCGCTGTGCTGATGCTCGGCCAGGTGCTCAGCGCCCAGGCCGAGGAAGCCCTGCCGGACTTCACCACCCTGGTCGAGCAGGCCTCGCCGGCGGTGGTCAACATCAGTACCAAGCAGAAGCTGCCGGACCGCGTCGCCTCTGGGCAGATGCCGGACCTTGAAGGCTTGCCACCGATGTTCCGCGAGTTCTTCGAGCGCAACATGCCGCAGCAGCCCCGTTCGCCACGTGGTGATCGCCAGCGCGAGGCCATGTCGCTGGGTTCGGGCTTCATCATTTCCAGCGATGGCTATGTACTGACCAACAACCACGTGGTTGCCGATGCTGACGAGATCATCGTCCGCCTGTCGGACCGCAGTGAGCTGCAGGCCAAGCTGATCGGCACCGACCCGCGCACCGACGTGGCCCTGCTCAAGGTCGAGGGCAAGAACCTGCCGACCGTCAAGCTGGGTGACTCCGAGAAACTCAAGGTCGGTGAGTGGGTGTTGGCCATCGGTTCGCCGTTCGGCTTCGACCACTCGGTGACCAAAGGTATCGTCAGCGCCAAGGGGCGGACCCTGCCCAACGATACCTATGTACCGTTCATCCAGACCGACGTGGCCATCAACCCGGGTAACTCCGGCGGCCCGTTGTTCAACATGAAGGGCGAAGTGGTCGGTATCAACTCGCAGATCTTCACCCGCTCCGGCGGTTTCATGGGCCTGTCCTTCGCCATCCCGATCGACGTGGCCATCGATGTGTCCAACCAGCTGAAGAAAGACGGCAAGGTCAGTCGCGGCTGGTTGGGCGTGGTGATTCAGGAGGTCAACAAGGACCTGGCTGAATCGTTCGGCCTCGACAAACCGGCTGGCGCCCTGGTGGCGCAGGTGCTGGAAAACGGCCCGGCAGCCAAAGGTGGCCTGCAGGTGGGTGACGTGATCCTGAGCATGAACGGCCAGCCGATCGTCATGTCGGCTGACCTGCCACACCTGGTTGGCAGCCTGAAGGACGGCGAGAAGGCCAAGCTCGAGATCATCCGCAACGGCAAGCGCCAGACCCTGGACGTTGCCGTCGGCCCGATGCCGGATGACGATGCCGACATCGCAGCCGGCAGCGGCCCTGAAGGCGGCGCCGAGCGCAACAGCAACCGCCTGGGTGTGTCGGTCTCGGACCTCACCGCCGAGCAGAAGAAAACCCTGGAGCTGAAGGGCGGCGTGGTCATCAAGGAAGTCCAGGATGGCCCGGCCGCGATGATCGGGCTGCGCCCGGGTGACGTCATCAGCCACCTGAACAACCAGGCGGTCGCTTCGGCCAAGCAGTTCACCGAAATCGCCAAGGACCTGCCGAAGAACCGTTCGGTGTCGATGCGCGTGCTGCGTCAGGGGCGTGCCAGCTTCATCACCTTCAAACTCGCTGAATAAGCGGGCTCAAGGGTAGGAAAGGGCAGCTTCGGCTGCCCTTTTTCATGAAAGTTCACAATTGCGGATGCAAATGCTGTGTACAGTCCGATAGAGGAATCTCCCATAACCCACCGGCTTAAGGTACAATTCCCGGCTATTTTTCGGCGGGCGTCCGGCTCGCAGCCTTTTCCGAGTGTTGACCCGTGAGTGATTTGAGTCATATCCGCAATTTCTCCATCATCGCCCACATCGACCATGGCAAGTCGACGCTGGCCGACCGTTTCATTCAAATGTGCGGTGGCCTGTCGGCGCGCGAAATGGAAGCCCAGGTACTGGACTCCATGGACCTGGAGCGCGAACGCGGTATCACCATCAAGGCCCACAGCGTCACGCTCAACTACAAGGCGCAGGACGGCAAGGTCTACCAGCTGAACTTCATCGACACCCCCGGCCACGTCGACTTCACCTACGAAGTCTCGCGTTCGCTGGCGGCCTGTGAAGGTGCGCTGCTGGTGGTAGACGCCGGCCAGGGCGTCGAAGCCCAGTCCGTGGCCAACTGCTACACCGCCATCGAGCAGGGCCTGGAGGTGATGCCGGTCCTCAACAAGATGGACCTGCCGCAGGCCGACCCAGACCGCGTCAAGGACGAGATCGAGAAGATCATCGGCATTGACGCCACCGACGCCGTGGCCTGCAGTGCCAAAAGCGGCATGGGCGTGGACGAGGTGCTCGAGCGCCTGGTACAGACCATCCCCGCGCCGGAAGGCGATATCGAGGCGCCGCTGCAGGCGCTGATCATCGACTCCTGGTTCGACAACTACCTGGGCGTTGTCTCGCTGGTGCGTGTGCGCCACGGCCGCGTCAAGAAAGGCGACAAGATCCTGGTCAAGTCCACCGGCAAGGTGCATCTGGTCGACAGCGTCGGTGTGTTCACCCCGAAGCACACCCAGACCGCCGACCTGAAGGCCGGTGAAGTAGGCTTCATCATCGCCAGCATCAAGGACATTCACGGTGCGCCGGTGGGTGACACCCTGACCCTGTCCACGACCCCCGAGGTCGAGGTGCTGCCAGGCTTCAAGAAAATTCAGCCGCAGGTCTACGCCGGCCTGTTCCCGGTCAGCTCCGACGACTTCGAAGACTTCCGCGACGCCCTGCAGAAGCTGACCCTCAACGACTCGTCGCTGCAATACATGCCGGAAAGCTCCGACGCCCTGGGCTTCGGCTTCCGTTGCGGCTTCCTCGGCATGCTGCACATGGAGATCATCCAGGAGCGCCTGGAGCGCGAATACGACCTGGACCTGATCACCACCGCGCCAAGCGTGATCTACGAGCTCGAACTCAAGACCGGTGAGACCATTGTCGTCGATAACCCGTCTAAGCTGCCGGATGTTTCAGCCGTGGCAGATTTCCGCGAGCCGATCGTCACCGCGACCATCCTCGTGCCGCAGGAGCACCTGGGTAACGTCATCACCCTGTGCATCGAGAAGCGTGGCGTGCAGCGCGACATGCAGTTCCTCGGCAGCCAGGTGCAGGTGCGCTATGACATGCCGATGAACGAAGTGGTACTGGACTTCTTCGACCGCCTGAAGTCCACCAGCCGCGGCTATGCTTCGCTGGACTATCATTTCGATCGCTACCAGTCGGCCAACCTGGTCAAGCTGGATGTACTGATCAACGGCGACAAGGTCGATGCCCTGGCATTGATCGTGCACCGCGACAACGCGGCCTACAAAGGCCGTGCGTTGACCGAGAAGATGAAGGAGCTGATCCCTCGGCAGATGTTCGACGTGGCGATCCAGGCAGCCATTGGCGGCCAGATCATCGCGCGGACGACCGTCAAGGCACTCAGAAAGAACGTACTGGCCAAGTGCTACGGTGGTGACGTCAGCCGTAAGAAGAAACTGCTGGAGAAGCAGAAGGCCGGTAAGAAACGCATGAAACAGGTGGGCAACGTGGAGATTCCACAGGAAGCCTTCCTCGCCGTGCTCAGGTTGGATAGCTAGGTCCTATGTCGCTAAATTTCCCGCTGTTGCTAGTCATCGCCGTCTTCGTCTGCGGTCTGCTGGGCTTGATCGATCTGCTGTTCCTGGCCCCGCGCCGGCGGGCAGCGATCGCCACCTACCAGGGCAGCGTCACCCAGCCAGAAATGGCGGTGGTCGAACGCCTGAGCAAGGAGCCGTTGCTGGTCGAGTACGGTAAGTCGTTCTTCCCGGTGCTGTTCATCGTGCTGGTATTGCGCTCGTTCCTGGTCGAGCCGTTCCAGATCCCTTCGGGGTCGATGAAGCCGACCCTGGAAGTGGGCGATTTCATTCTGGTGAACAAGTTCTCCTACGGCATTCGTCTGCCGGTGATCGACAAGAAGGTCATCGAGGTCGGTGACCCGCAACGCGGCGATGTAATGGTGTTCCGCTACCCAAGCGACCCGAACGTCAACTACATCAAGCGCGTGGTCGGCCTGCCGGGCGACAAGATCAGCTACACCAGCGACAAGCGGCTGTTCGTCAACGGCCAGCCGATCGCCGAGCAGCTGGTCGGCGCCGAGCCAGGTACCTTGGGCAGCGCCGAGCTGTACAAGGAAAAGCTCGGCGAAGCCGAGCACCTGATCCGCAAGGAGATGACCCGTTATCGCATGCCGCCGGACCAGCAATGGACCGTGCCTGCCGGCCATTACTTCATGATGGGCGACAACCGCGACAACTCCAACGACAGCCGTTACTGGGATGACCCGAAAATCCCGAAAGAACTGCACGGCATGGTTCCGGACCGGAACATCGTCGGCAAGGCCTTCGCGGTATGGATGAGCTGGCCAGAGCCAAAACTCAGCCACTTGCCCAACCTGTCGCGGGTCGGCCTGATCCATTGATACCCTTCGGCGCTGTCCTGCAGACAGCGCCGAATGCATTTCTGACATAGGCTGTGTTCTCAGGGATCGAGAGATTCGTCGCCCACCGCGACGGACCACAGCCAAACAGTCTTTCAGGATGTTGATTTGAACAACGCGTTGAACAACCAACGGGTGGCTGCATGAGTGCTTCCCTTGCCCGTCTCGAGCGCAAGCTCGGCTACACCTTCAAGAACCAGGAGCAGATGCTGCTGGCCCTGACTCACCGCAGCTACGCCGGGCGCAACAACGAGCGCCTGGAGTTCCTCGGTGACGCCATTCTCAACTTCGTCGCCGGCGAGGCGCTGTTCGAGCGCTTCCCGCAGGCCCGCGAAGGCCAGCTGTCGCGCCTGCGCGCCCGTCTGGTCAAGGGCGAGACCCTGGCCCGCCTGGCCCGTGGTTTCGACCTGGGCGATTACCTGCGCCTGGGCTCGGGTGAGCTCAAGAGCGGTGGCTTCCGCCGTGAATCGATCCTGGCCGACGCCCTGGAGGCGCTGATCGGGGCAATCTATCTGGACGCGGACATGCAGACCGCGCGCGAGCGTGTCCTCGCCTGGCTGACCGACGAGTTCGAAGGCCTGACCCTGGTCGACACCAACAAGGACCCGAAAACCCGCCTGCAGGAATTCCTGCAATCGCGCAGCTGCGAGCTGCCGCGTTACGAGGTGGTCGATATCCAGGGCGAACCGCACTGCCGTACCTTCTTCGTCGAATGCGAAGTGGTGCTGCTGAACAACAAGAGCCGTGGCCAGGGCGTCAGCCGGCGTATCGCCGAGCAAGTCGCCGCCGCTGCTGCATTGATCGCCCTGGGCGTGGAGAATGGCAATGACTGATAACAATCCGACCCGCTGCGGTTACGTGGCCATCGTCGGCCGCCCGAACGTGGGCAAGTCGACCCTGCTCAACCACATCCTCGGCCAGAAGCTGGCGATCACCTCGCGCAAGCCGCAGACCACTCGCCACAACATGCTCGGCATCAAGACCGAGGGTGACGTGCAGGCGATCTACGTGGATACCCCGGGCATGCACAAGGCCAACGACAAGGCCTTGAATCGCTACATGAACCGCAACGCCTCGGCGGCCCTGAAGGACGTCGACGTGGTGATCTTCGTGGTCGACCGCACCAAATGGACCGACGAGGACCAGCTGGTGCTCGAGCGCGTGCAGTACGTGACCGGCCCACTGATCATTGCGGTCAACAAGACCGACCGCATGGAAGAGAAGGCCGATTTGATCCCGCACCTGCAGTGGCTGCAGGAGCAACTGCCAAACGCTGAAGTGATGCCGATTTCCGCGCAGCAGGGCCACAACCTGGAAGCGCTGGAAGCCCAGATCGCCAAGCACCTGCCGGAAAACGATCATTTCTTCCCTGAAGACCAGATCACCGACCGCAGCAGCCGCTTCCTCGCCGCCGAACTGGTGCGCGAGAAGATCATGCGCCAGCTGGGCGCAGAGCTGCCGTACCAGATCACCGTGGAAATCGAAGAGTTCAAGCAGCAGGGCCACGTGCTGCACATCCATGCACTGATCCTGGTCGAGCGTGATGGCCAGAAGAAGATCATCATTGGTGACAAGGGCGAGCGTATCAAACGCATTGGTTCTGAAGCACGCAAGGACATGGAAGTGCTGTTCGACTCCAAGGTCATGCTCAACCTCTGGGTCAAGGTCAAAGGCGGCTGGTCCGACGACGAGCGCGCCCTGCGTTCGCTGGGCTATGGCGACCTCTAAGCCGCTGCGCGCACTCCTGTAGGAGCGGCCTTGTGTCGCGAAAGGGGCGCGTAGCGGCCCCAAGATCTCGATTGGCACACAGATTTTGGGGCTGCTGCGCAGCCCTTTCGCGACACAAGGCCGCTCCTGCAGAGGTCGCGTCAAGCCCGGGCTCAGATATCGTAAATGGACCAACCCACCCCTCAGCCGGCCTACGTCCTGCACAGCCGCGCCTACAAGGAAACCAGTGCACTGGTGGACTTCTTCACGCCGCAGGGCCGCGTGCGTGCGGTGCTGCGCCGTGCACGCGGCAAGGGTGGCAGCCTGGTGCGGCCATTCGTACCGCTGGAAGTGGAACTGTTCGGCAAGGGCGAGCTGAAGAACGTCAGGCGCCTGGACACCGTCGGCATCGCCGCCTGGCTTAATGGCGACGCGCTGTTCAGCGGCCTCTACCTCAACGAACTGCTGATGCGCCTGCTGCCCGCCGAGGCGCCGCAGCCGGAGCTGTTCGAGCATTACGCCCTGACCCTGCAGGCATTGGCCGAGGGCAGGCCGCTGGAGCCGTTGCTGCGCTCTTTCGAATGGCGGCTGCTGGAAGACCTGGGTTACACCTTTTCGCTCAGCCACGACATCAACGACGACCCGGTCGAAGCCGACGGCCTGTACCGCCTGCGGGTCGATGCCGGCCTTGAGCGCGTGTACCTGGCCCAGCCTGGCCTGTTCAATGGCCGCGAGCTGCTGGCCCTGGCCCAGGCCGACTGGGACGCACCTGGTGCGTTGCTGGCGGCCAAGCGCCTGATGCGCCAGGCATTGGCGGTGCACCTGGGGCCAAAACCGCTGGTCAGCCGGGAACTGTTTCGCAAGCGCTGAGCACGTCGTATGCTGTGTGGCTCAAACTTCAGGAGAGCCTTTCGTGACTCATAGCAACCGCATGCTTCTTGGCGTCAACATCGACCACGTGGCGACCCTGCGCCAGGCCCGCGGCACCCGCTACCCGGACCCGGTCAAGGCTGCACTGGATGCCGAGGAAGCAGGCGCCGATGGCATCACCGTGCACCTGCGTGAAGACCGCCGGCACATCCAGGAGCGCGACGTGCTGCTGCTCAAGGACGTGCTGCAGACGCGCATGAACTTCGAAATGGGCGTCACCGAAGAGATGATGGCCTTTGCCGAGAAAATCCGCCCGGCGCATATCTGCCTGGTCCCCGAGACCCGCCAGGAACTGACCACCGAGGGTGGCCTGGATGTGGCTGGCCAGGAAGCGCGGATCAAGGCGGCGGTCGAGCGCCTGTCGCGTACCGGTGCTGAAGTGTCGCTGTTCATCGATGCCGACGAGCGGCAGATCGAGGCTTCGCGCCGTGTCGGTGCGCCGGCCATCGAGTTGCACACCGGGCGTTATGCCGATGCCGAAACGCCGACCGAAGTGGCAGAGGAGCTGCAGCGCATCGTCGACGGCGTGGCGATTGGCGTGGGCCAGGGGTTGGTCGTCAATGCCGGCCATGGCCTGCATTACCACAACGTCGAGGCGGTTGCGGCGATCAAGGGCATCAATGAACTGAACATCGGCCATGCGCTGGTTGCGCATGCCTTGTTCGTCGGCTTCAAGGCCGCTGTGGCCGAGATGAAGGCGCTGATCGTCGCGGCTTCGCGCTGATCCGTCGGTTGCTTGTACCGGCCCCTTCGCGGGTGAACCCGCTCCCACAGGGACAGCACTGCCCCAAGGTAATGTGCAGCGCCTGTGGGAGCAACTGTCTTCTTGTGGAAGCTGGCCTTGCCAGCGATGGGGCGCGTAGCGCCCCGAGCCCGACTCTGTCAGGCATCGCCAGCAAGGCTGGATCCTATGAGTGAACTACCTGTTCCTGCCAGGGCGTTCCAGTCTTGAGCATCGCGTTCAGCCGCACTATCAATACCCGCATGCACGCCACCACTGCTACCTTCGCGCATTTCCCCTGCGCTCGCAGCGCGTTGTAACGCTCGCTGAAGTCTTTGTTATGCCGGATCACCACCCAACAGGCCATATAGAGCGCCCGCCTGACTTGTGAGCGCCCACCCCAGATTGAACGCTTGCCCGACTGCTTGCCGCTGTCCTGATTGAATGGCGCAACACCGACCAAGGCGGCAATTTCCTTCTTATCCACCTGGCCCAGCTCTGGCAGCAAGGCCATCAGCTTTCCGGCAGTAATCAGACCAATTCCTTTGACTTGCGTGAGCTGTTTGACACGATCATCAGGCAAAGCTGCTGCCTGCTGTGCGATCTCCTGTTCCAGCGCTCGAATTTCACCCTTCAGATAGGCAATGTGTTGTTCCAACCGCAAACAAACACTGATAGCCCGCGCCTGCTTCAGACGCCGCTTGTCATCGTCGCGCTGTTGGACGAAGCGATCCCGCTGCATAAGCAGTTCGCGCAGCAAAGCTCGCTCAGGTGTCATCACCTGGCAAGGCCGTGGGGGCATCACTTCAGCCAGGTGAGCCAAAACAGCGGCGTCAATGGGATCGGTCTTGGCGCGTTTACCCATCGACTTGGCAAAGTCCCGGGCACGACTGGGATTGATCCGGCAAACCGGAAAGTCGGCATCCTGCAGCGCTTTGAGGACATTGCACTCGTAACCACCGGTAGCTTCGAGCAAAACCATTGAAACTGCATACCCGCCAAGCTTTTCGACGAGCAGTTGAAATCCTTTCAAGTCATTGGAAACACTGAAGTTCACACCCTCAGGGCGGATGTGAACGGCAAGTGTGGCACTGGAAACATCGATGCCGACAGAGGAAGACATGGCCAAACCCTCTTAAACTCAAGGAGTGAGAGCGCTTTGGCTTGGCCCACGCTTGTGATTCGAGATTACGGCCCTCATCCAACTGTTCGGGCTCTCGCCAAAGTGGAACGGTGAATGGCAGCTTTTGCTCCCACACGTGCTCAAGGCACCTCGGGCTATCAGCTTGCCATTCACCGCTCTCACTTCAGATTCTATTCCCTCGCCAAGACACAAGCGGGTTCACCCGCGAAGAGGCCGGTGCAGGCAACGCTTCACTCTGCTTGAAATACCAGTGTGAAGCGAGTCGGCCCTGAAGGGCTGCTGCTTACCTCGACCCGCCCACCATGCAGCTGCATGATCGACTTCACGATCGCCAACCCCAGACCCGTCCCGCCCTCCAGCCGCGAACGCCCCGACCCCACGCGGTAGAAGCGCTCGAACAACTGCGGCCAGTGTGCTTCGGCAATTCCCGGCCCCTGATTCTCCACCCACATCAGTACCTCGCTGCCCTGGCGCTCAATGCCCAGCTTCACCGCCTGTCCGTCTGGTCCGTGACGAATGGCATTGCTCAGCAGATTCGACAGCGCCCGCTGGAACATCAAGCGGTCTGCCAGCGCCGTACCCCAGCCCTGCAGGCGCAGCTCGATATGCTTCAACTCGGCACTGAAGGCAAACAGTTCGCTCACTTGCGCCGCTTCATCCGCCAACGCCAGCGGCTTGAGCGCCACCTGTGCCTGCGGCTGGCTGACCTGGGCGAGGAACAGCATGTCGTTGATGATGCGGTTGAGCCGGGTCAGCTCCTCGATGCTGTCTTCCAGCACCTCCCGGTAGTTCTCGCTTTCACGCTCGCGGGCCAGGGTGACCTGGGCCTTGCCCATCAGGTTGCTCAGCGGCGTGCGCAGTTCGTGGGCCAGGTCGTCAGAGAACTGCGACAGCTGGCGTACACCCTGATCCAGGCGGTCGAGCATCACATTGATGCTGCGCGCCAGCTCTGCCAGTTCCAGGGGCAGCCCGGTGGCGGGCAGGCGATGTTGCAGATCCTGGGCAGAGACCTGCCCGGCAATGCGGCGGAAGTGGCGCAGTGGCTTCAAGCCTCGTTGCATCAGCCACCAGGCGCCAGCGCCGATCAGCAGCAACAGCAGTGGCAGGGCCAGCAGGGTCGAGTGCAGGTAGGCCTGAAGCAGGGCGTGGTCATCGGCCCGGTTGAGCGACATCATCACCCGCACCGGGGTGTCGTCGCGAAGGCGCATCTGGCGGGTGACGGTGAGGATCTGGCTGCCGCTGCTGTCACGCCATTCGTGGTAGTTCAGGCGTGCATCGGTGTGCAACTCACCAACACGCGACTCAAGTGCAGGGCCGAGGCTGAGCAGGTGCGGGTGGCGGCCATCGAGGGCCAGCACGCTGAGGCTGAGGTTGTCGTGGCCCATCACCAGGTCGAGCAACGGATGGGCACGGCTGCCAAGGTCCTCGCTGCGCAAGTCGACTCGCAGGTTGTGTTCCACCTGCAACATCTTGCGCGCCAGGTCCTTGCGGGCGCGGCTGTCCAGTTCGTGGTCGAGGGCGAACACTGCCAGGCAGGCGAGCAGCAGCACCAGGGCGGCGCCCATCAGGGTCACACTCAGGCCCAGGCGCAGCGACAGGCTGGCGTGCTTCACACGCGGGCCTCAAGGACATAACCAACGCCGCGCAGGGTATGGATCAGCTTGTCGTCGAACGGGTCGTCGATCTTCGCCCGCAGCCGGCGGATCGAGACTTCGACCACATTGGTGTCGCAATCGAAGTTCATGTCCCACACCAGCGAGATGATCTGCGTGCGCGATAGCACTTCGCCGCTCTGGCGCATCAGCAGGTGCAGCAGGGCGAATTCCTTGGCGGTCAGTTCGATACGCTTGCCAGCGCGGTAGGCGCGGTGGCGGCCGGGGTCCAGCTCGAGGTCGGCGACGCGCAGGGTGCTCGGTTGCAGTTGCTGGTCGTTACGGCGCAGCAGGCTGCGAATGCGGGCCAGCAATTCGGGAAACTCGAACGGTTTGAGCAGGTAGTCGTCAGCGCCCAGATCCAGGCCTTTGACCCGGTCTGCCAGGCGACCATGGGCAGTGAGCATCATGATGCGCGTGGCCGCTTCGGCGCGCAGGCGTTGCAGCACCGTCCAGCCGTCAAGTTCGGGCAGGTTGACGTCGAGAATGATCAGGTCGTAGGGCTGCTGGCGTGCCAGGTGCAGGCCGTCGGTGCCGGTGTGGGCGCAGTCGACCACGTAGCCGTTTTCGCGCAGGCCTTGTTGCAGGTAGTCGGCAGTACGCAGTTCGTCCTCGATGATCAGTAGGCGCATGGGCGGGCTCGGTGTGCTGGAAAGGGCAGGATTCTCAAGCCTGTAGGGGCTTCAGGGTCAAGCCGCAGGATGTTACGGCATGCGAATGGCCCATCGGCGTAGATAACGGATTTGTAATCCTGGTGTTATCTGGCGGTTGGCCAAGGCTACCTTGCAAGACTGTAATGCCCGCCTCACCTTGGCGTTAGCTACCCTTGGATACGCTTGCCCTGTCTGATCGGTTATCAACGAGGCAAGCACGATGAACCTGACCAAATACCTGCTGTTGGCGACCCTTGCCCTGGGCAGCGCCAGCGTTTACGCCGAAGGCGGCGCCGAACGTTCCAAGCAATTCTGGCAAGCGTTCCGCCAGGACCAGGAGCGCCTGCATGGCGACAAGCAACAGGCTGTCGCCGAGCGCGAGCGCAAGGCACAGGAGAAGGCCCGCGAGGTGGCCAAGGACTGAGTGAGCAACAGCAGCTGTGCCAGCACTGCTCCCTGGCACCGCTGTGATTCAGGCGTCCATATGGACGCCTTTTTTATTTGCGCGCCAGCAGCGTGGCGCGGCGCGGGGCCGGCAGGCCTTCGATGGTCTTGCTGTGGTCGTTCGGGTCGAGGAAATCGCCCAGTGACTGATAGCGCATCCATTCGGTGCTGCGCTGTTCCTCGACGCTGGTGACACTCACGTCCACGCAGCGCACATCAGTGAAACCGGCGCGGCGCAACCAGCGCTCCAGGGCCGGTACCGACGGCAGGTACCAGACGTTGCGCATCTGCGCGTAGCGGTCTTCGGGTACCAGCACCTGGTTTTCATCGCCTTCGATCACCAGGGTTTCCAGCACCAGTTCGCCGCCTTTGACCAAACAGTCCTTGAGCGCCAGCAAGTGCTCGATGGGCGAGCGGCGATGGTAGAACACACCCATGGAGAACACTGTGTCGAAGCCTTCGAGGTTGGCCGGCAGCTCTTCCAGTGCGAACGGCAAGTGCCAGGCGGGCAGCTCGGGCAAATACTGCTGCACGGCTTGGAACTGGCAGAAGAACAGCCAGTTGGGGTCAACGCCGATGACCATGTCGGCGCCGGCACCGAGCATGCGCCACTGGTAGTAACCGTTGCCGCAGCCGACATCGAGCACGCGTTTGCCCTTGAGGTCCAGGTGCGGACCGACCCGCGACCACTTCCAGTCCGAGCGCCATTCGGTGTCGACATGTACACCGAACAGGTCGAACGGCCCCTTGCGCCAGGGCGACAGGCCCATCAGCGCCTGGCGCATCTGCGCGCGGGTGGCGTCATCGCAGTCGCAATCCAGGCGCAGGCCGTCGGCCAGGTCGATAACGCTCGGCTGCAGGGCCGGCAGCGCATCGAGCGCGCCGCGCCAGCGGTCGAGGTCGCCATGGCCTTTTTCCAGCTTGGCTTCCAGTTGAGCTTGCAGGCCCTGGGACCAGGCAGCCAGGGGGGTGCCCGCCAGGCGGCGGACGAGGGGGGAAAGATCGATCATGGCAAGGCTATCAGCGAGGCGAAGTTAAGGCATTGGAACCACGGCACCACCTTGGAGAAGCCGGCCGCGCGCAGGCGTTCTTCATGGGCTTCCAGGGTGTCGGGCTTCATCACGTTCTCGATGGCGCTGCGCTTCTGGGCGATTTCCAGTTCGCTGTAGCCATTGGCCCGCTTGAAGTCCAGGTGCAGTTCGTTGAGCAGGTTCTGCTCCGCGTCGTCGGCGAAGCGCAGTTTTTCAGAGAGGATCAGCGCGCCGCCGGGCAGCAGTGCCTGGCGAATCCGGCCAAGCAGCGCCAGGCGCTGTTCCGGGGCGATGAACTGCAGTGTGAAGTTCATCGCCACCACCGAGGCCGGTTCGAAGGGCAGGGTAAGGATGTCGGCGTCCAGCACTTCGACTGGCAGCAGTTCCTGGAACATCGAGTCTTGGGCGGTGAGGTACTGGCGGCATCGTTCGACCATGGCAGCGGAATTGTCCACCGCGATTACCCGGCAGCCGTCGCTGCGCACATGGCGGCGCAGCGACTGGGTCACGGCACCCAGGGAGGCCCCGAGATCGTACAGCGCAGTGTTCGGCTGGGCGAAGCGCGCAGCCAGCACGCCAAGGTTTTCGACGATGGTCGGGTAACCGGGCACCGAGCGCTTGATCATGTCCGGAAACACGCGCACCACGTCTTCGTTGAACACGAAGTCGGGGACTTGCTCCAGGGGTTGGGCGAAAAGGCGGTCGGGTTGTTTGCTCACGGTGAATCCAGGCGGCTGGCGATATGCAGGGCCGGCATTCTAGCCAAACCGCGGCGCGGATGCATGGTTCGCTGACCAGCGCTGTGCGTTCAGTCGACGCGGATCGCGCAGTCGAAGGTCTGTACCGGGCGTACTTCCGGGGCCCAGGGTTGCTGGTAGACCAGCATCAGGTGGCCTTCACCGGCGGCACGGGCCTGGTAGCGCCAGGTCGAGATGCCCGAGCTGCCGACGATACCGGCGTCTTCGGGTGCACTGTAGACCTCGGGGCCCAGGCTTTGTAGCACGTTGGATGCCGGGTTCTGCACCAGCCAGCGGTAACCGGTGGTGGGGTTGCTGGGCAGGGTCAGGGTGATGCTCTGGCCGACCTGCAGGCGCTTGGGGCATTCGCTTTCGGCGTCCAGTTCGACGGTTTGTTTCGGCTGCTGGGCGCAGGCGGCGAGCAGGGCGAAGCTCAGGGGAACGAGCAGACGAGGGGCAGTCATGGTGGCTCCAGAGGCTGACGATGGCCTGAGGATAACCGATGTTGCGGGCAATCGTACGCCCGACACTGTTGCTGTAGGAGCGGCCTTGCGTCGCGATAGGGCTGCGCAGCAGCCCCGGCATCGATGCAGTGGTCGAGATCCCAGGGCCGCTTTGCGGCCCATTCGCGACACAAGGCCGCTCCTACAACAAACGAGGCGGTGGGTCAGAACAAGACTTTGGCGACGTCCGTGAAGCGCTTGGCGAAATGCACGGTCATGCCTTCGCGCAGGTAGTCCGGCAGTTCCTCGAAATCACCACGGTTGGGTTCGGGCAGGATCAGCTCGAAAATCTTCTGGCGCCGCGCCGCGATCACTTTTTCGCGCACGCCGCCAATCGGCAGCACCTGGCCGGTGAGGGTCAGCTCGCCGGTCATGGCGACGCCTTTCTTCGGCGCCTGGTCGCGGGCCAGCGAAAGCAGCGCGCTGGCCATGGTGATACCGGCACTTGGGCCATCCTTTGGTGTGGCGCCTTCAGGCACGTGCAGGTGAATGAACGCTTCATTGAAGAAGCCCGGGTCGCCGCCAAACTGCTTGAGGTTGGAACTGACGTAGCTGTAGGCGATTTCGGCGGACTCCTTCATCACATCGCCGAGTTTGCCGGTGAGCTTGAAGCCGCGGTTCAGGGTATGGATGCGCGTCGCCTCGATCGGCAAGGTCGCGCCCCCCATGCTGGTCCAGGCAAGGCCTGTTATCACCCCTTTGCCAGCCAATACCTGCTCGCTGCGGAACACCGGCATGCCCAGGGCAGCCTCCAGGTCCTTGTTGCCGATCTTGATCTTGGCATCCGGGTCCTCCAGCAACCTGACCACGGCCTTGCGCACCAGCTTGCCCAGCTGTTTCTCCAGCTGGCGTACGCCGGCTTCACGGGCATAGCCCTCGATCACCGTGCGCAGGGCGCTGTCGCTGATGCTCAGGCTGGTCTTGGCCACGCCGGCCTTTTCCAGCTGCTTGGGCCACAGGTGGCGCTTGGCGATGGCCAGCTTCTCTTCGGTGATGTAGCCAGACAGGCGGATCACTTCCATACGGTCGAGCAGCGGCCCTGGGATTGAGTCCAGGGTGTTGGCGGTGCACACGAACAGCACCTTGGACAGGTCCAGGCGCAGGTCCAGGTAGTGGTCCAGGAAGTCGACATTCTGCTCCGGGTCGAGGGTTTCCAGCAGCGCCGAGGCCGGGTCGCCCTGGTAGCTCTGACCCATCTTGTCGATCTCGTCGAGCATGATCACCGGGTTCATCACCTCGACCTCTTTCAGCGCCTGCACCAACTTGCCTGGTTGGGCGCCGATGTAGGTGCGACGGTGGCCCTTGATCTCTGCCTCGTCGCGCATGCCACCGACGCTGAAGCGGTAGAACGGCCGGCCGAGGGATTCGGCGATGGACTTGCCAATGCTGGTCTTGCCCACCCCGGGCGGGCCCACCAGCAGCACGATCGAGCCGCTGATTTCACCTTTCCAGGCGCCGACCGCGAGGAATTCGAGGATGCGTTCCTTGATGTCGTCCAGCCCCGCGTGGTGCTGGTCGAGCACCTTGCGCGCGTGCTTGAGGTCGAGCTTGTCCTTGCCGTACTGGCCCCAGGGCAGGGCGGTGGCCCATTCCAGGTAATTGCGGGTGACGGCGTATTCGGGCGAGCCCGTCTCGAGAATGGCCAGCTTGCCCATTTCTTCGTCGATGCGTTTTTTCGCCTGGTCGGGCAGGGTCTTGCCGGCAAGGCGCTGCTCGAACTGTTCGAGGTCGGCGCTGCGGTCGTCCTTGGTCAGGCCCAGCTCCTGCTGGATGACCTTGAGCTGCTCCTTGAGGAAGAACTCGCGCTGGTGTTCGCCGATCTGCCGATTCACCTCGGCGGAGATCTCGTTCTGCAGGCGCGCAACTTCGACCTCCTTGCGCAGCATCGGCAAGACCTTCTCCATGCGCTTGAGCATGGGCACGCAGTCGAGCACTTCCTGCAGCTGGTTGCCGGTGGCAGAGGTGAGCGCGGCAGCAAAGTCGGTGAGCGGTGACGGGTCGTTGGGGCTGAAGCGGTTGAGGTAGTTCTTCAGCTCTTCGCTGTACAGCGGGTTGAGCGGCAACAGCTCTTTGATCGCGTTGATCAGCGCCATGCCGTAGGCCTTGACTTCGTCGGTCGGCTCGGCCGGCTGGCGCGGGTACTCGACCTCGACCAGGTACGGTGGGCGATGGTGCTTGAGCCAGGTGCGGATGCGCACCCGGGTCAGGCCCTGGGCGACGAACTGCAACTTGCCGTTTTCACGGCTGGCGTGGTGCACCTTGACCAGGGTGCCGTATTCCGGCAGCGCCGAAGTGTCGAAGTGGCGGTGGTCCTCCGGCGGGGTGTCCATGAAGAACAGTGCCAGCGAGTGGTGCTCGGTCTTGGCCACCAGGTCGAGGGTTTCGGCCCAAGGCTCTTCATTGACGATCACCGGCAGCACCTGCGCGGGGAAGAACGGGCGGTTGTGGATCGGGATCACGTAGACCTTGTCCGGCAGCTGCTGGCCGGGCAGGGCGAGGGCGTGGCCGGTTTCGGCCTGGGTGTCGGGCTGTTCGACTGCGCTGTGTTCGTCGGGTTGTTCCGGGAAATCCTGCTGGTCGCTCATGGGGCACCTGCGTAAATGACTATGGTGCTTAGATGGGGCGCGGGGGGATGGGTTTCAATGGTAGACGAAGGGCGCAGAGGGAGGGTTTCATCTTTGCCAGATGATAATGGCCTTGTCTGTGTAGGAGCGGCCTTGTGTCGCGAAAGGGCCGCAAGGCGGCCCCAGAATTTCAGCGGCATTGCAGAAATAGCGGGGCCACTTTGCGGCCCTTTCGCGACACAAGGCCGCTCCTACAATGACCGCATTTGCCGGCAGAGCCCCTGAGCGGGGCTCGAAAGTGTTACTCGGCCAATTTGTAAGCGATGATGTAATCGCCCATTTTCGTGCCCAGGGAGCCGTGGCCGCCAGCAACGATCAGCACGTACTGCTTGCCGTCCTTGCCGGTATAGGTCATCGGCGTGGCCTGGCCACCTGCAGGCAGGCGGGCCTTCCACAGTTCCTTGCCGTTGTTCACGTCGTAGGCACGCAGGTACTGGTCCAGGGTGCCGCTGAGGAAGCCGACGCCGCCCGCGGTGACGATTGAACCGCCCATGCTCGGTACGCCCACCGGCATGCCGATCGGCACCGGGGTGCTATCACGGGTGGTGCCGTTCTTGCGCTTCCACACTACCTTGTTGGTGAACAGGTCGATGGCTGCCACATAACCCCAGGCTGGAGCCTGGCAGGGGATGCCGATCGGCGACATGAACGGGTGCATGGTCACCGCGTACGGCGCGCCGGTGTTCGGCTGCACACCGCTGGTCTCGCTTTCGCGCTTGCTGCCGGCGGCCACCTGCTCGCGTGGCACCATCTTCGACACGAAGGCCATGTAGTTGGGCGAGGTGAACAGCAGCTGGCGCACCGGGTCGACCGACACGCTGCCCCAGTTGAACACGCCGACGTTGCCTGGGTAGATCAGGCTGCCCTGTTCGGATGGCGGGGTGTACTGGCCTTCGTAGCGCAGCTCGCGGAACTGGATGCGGCACAGCATCTGGTCGAACGGCGTGGCGCCCCACATGGCCTGTTCGGTCAGCTCAGGGCCAAGCAGGTTGAGGTCGGAGCGGGCCTGGGTCGGCGCAGTATGGTCACCCTTGACCGCGCCCTGCGGGACCGGAATCTCGCGGATCGGCACGATCGGTGTGCCGTCGCGGCGGTCAAGCACATACAGGCTGCCCTGCTTGGTCGGCACGATGATCGCCGGCTTGATGTCGTCCTTGGTTTTCAGGTGCACCAGGGTTGGCTGGCTACCGACGTCCATGTCCCACAGGTCATGGTGGGTGAACTGGTAGTTCCAGCGCGCTTTACCAGTGGCCAGGTCCAGGGCGACCACGCCAGCGCTGTACTTCTCGGCGCCCGGTGTGCGGTTGGCGCCCCACTGGTCAGGCGTCTGGTTGCCCAGTGGCAGGTAGACCATGCCCAGGTCTTCGTCGACGCTGGCCAGCGACCACATGTTGGCCGAGTTGCGGCTGTACGTCTTGCCAGGTGCCAGCGGCTTGGTGTCGTCCGGGTTGTTGCTGTCCCAGTTCCAAACCAGGCGGCCGTCGTGCACGTCGTAGGCGCGGATCACGCCGGACGGTTCGTTGGTCGACTCGTTGTCGGTGACATGGCCGCCGATGATCACCAGGCTGCGGGTGATCGCCACCGGCGAGGTGGAGTAGTAGCCGCCAGCGGTGAACGGGCCGATGCCGGTGGTCAGGTCGATGGCGCCCTGGTTGGCGAAGCCTTCGCAGACCTTGCCGTTGTCGGCGTTGATGGCGATCAGCCGCGCGTCGGCGGTTGGCAGGTAGAGGCGGCGCGGGCAGGCCTGGGCCACGGCCTGGCCGGCATCGGAGACCTTCGGCGCCGGGCTGCCGTCACGGCTGACGTAGCTGTTCTCGTCATAGTACGAGACGCCACGGCAGGTCATGTGGGCGAAGCCCTTGAAGGTACCGACCGGGGTCTTGATCTGCGGGTCGTAGCGCCAGATTTCGGCGCCGGTGTCCGGGTCCAGGGCCAGCACCTTGCTGTGGGCGGTGCAGGCGTAGAGCATGCCGTTGGCCTTCAGCGGGGTGTTTTCGTTGGTCAGCTCGACCGGGTCGTTGTCGGTCGGCAGGTCGCCGGTGCGGATGCGCCAGGCTTCTTCCAGGCGGTAGGCGTTCTGCGGGGTGATCTGGCGCAGCGGCGAATAGCGGTCGCCGTGCTCGGTGCGGCCATAGGCCTGCCAGTCGCCATCGGGCATGGCCGGTGCGGCGCTGCCCATTTCGCTGTTGTCGCGGCCGAGTTCGCCGAACACTTCACCCGGGTGGGTAAATTGGCTGCCCAGGGCACAGGCCCCCGATGCAAGCACGGCGACGCTCAGCAGTGCGGTATTGGCCTTGGATGCGGGGCCGGTCAGCGGGCGACGAGCCCACGGCAGCAGCAGCACCACGCCGATGGCGAACCAGATGGCCAGGCGTGGCACCAGTTGCCACCAGTCCAGGCCCACTTCGAGCATGGCCCATACGGTGCTGCCCAGCAGCACCAGGCCATACAGGCCCAGGGCGATGCGGCGCTTGGCCAGCAGCAAGGCGCCCGACAGGGCAAAGCCGATACCGGCAATCAGGTAGTACAGCGATCCGCCCAGCTGGCTCAGCTTGATGCCGCCGGCCAACAGGGCCAGGCCCATCAGCAACAGCAGCACGCCCATCAGGCGCGGTAGCCAGCGGGTTCCTTGGTTGGCACCGTCAGTGCTCATCGTAGGTTCTCCGTTATGTGAAGGTGGTCAGTGTGAAAGTGGTCAGAAAGTGCTTTGGATCTTCAGGCCGCCGATCAGCGCGCTGTCGACCTGCGACACCCCGCCCGGATGGCGGATGTACTGCAGGTTCGGGCGCACCGTGAGCCAGTCGGCCAGATGAATGCCGTAATAGAGTTCGGCGCTGTACTCGGTGTCTTGCACCGGCAGGTAGCCTGGGTTGTCGTAGTCGTCGATGCCGGCCACCTGATTGGCCAGGCGGGCGTTCTTGCGGTAAGCCGGGTTGGCGTGCACGCGGGCGACGGCGAAGCCGATGTCGTCCTTGGCGCGGGCGTCGAAGGGGCCTTTGTAAACCAGTCCAGCTTGAACATAGTTGTCGATGACATTGGTCTTCTTGTCGTGCAACGTGGCGTTGGCGAACAGGCTCAGGCCGCGCGACTGGTCGGATGCCAGCGAGGTGACCTGCTGCTGGGCCCCGAGCCACAAGCCGTGCTTGCTAGAACTGCTGCGGTAGGCGGCGCCGCTGAGGGCGGCCGGCTGGCCGTTGCTGTCCTTGAGAACATCCTGTGCCTTGGCATTACTGTAGTAGTAGCCGGCGCGATATTCCCCTTTCAGGCCATTCAGGCGTGGGCTCCATACCAGTTCGACTGGCATTACCGCGCCCTGGGTACCGCTGCCGCTGAGCTTGAAACCGTTGCCCGATTCGAGGTTGGACGGGTTCTGCTCATATACGCCGACCTGGGCGTACAGATCTGGGTTGAGGTTGTAGCGCACGCGCATGGCCCACTGGCTGACGGGCCAGTTGTACCAGATGCCGCCGACCCAGTTGCCCACCTGCGAGCCGCAGAAGGCCAGGTTCTGGAAGTCGCAGGGGAAGCTGTTGAAGTCCTCGCCTTCGCCAAAGCGGCCGACTTTCACGTCCAGGGCGCCGTCGAAGTATTTCTGCTTGATCCACATTTGCGTGAGCCGCCAGGTTTCGCCACGGCCCCAGACTTCCTGGGCCGAGGTGAAGCCGCCCACACGTGGGTCGTTGATGCGGTCGTTGCTGATGTTGTCGCCATGGCGCTCGGTGATGGTCAGCTGCAGCTCGGTGTCGTTCCAGCCGAGTATCTTCTCCAGGTCCAGGTGGCTGCCGAAGGTGAACTGGTCGCTGTAGCGCGCGGTGCGGTCGTGGTCATAGCCGCCGTGCAGGTTGCTGCCCATCTCGCCGGTGTAGCCGAGGGTGAAGTCGTAGCCTTTTTCCAGCAGCTCGCTGCGGCTGCCGCCCCAGTCGCCGAACATCCACGGGGAGTCCTTGACGAACGCTTCGCTGGCGTTTGCTGTGACGGGTAAGCCTGCGGCAATGGCGATGAAAACCAGGCCGGTGTAGCGGGGTTTGGGCAGTTGGAACATGAGATAGCGCTATCTTTTGATTATTGAGAAAACGGCGAGCGCACCGAGGAGCGGGCTCTTCGATGGAAATGGCAATTGGGAATGCTGGGTGAAGCGATTCAGCTTGCGACGGGGAGGATATAGGGGAAGTTGTAAGAAAAAAAGACAAAATGTCGCAGTTGATTGTTGCTGATCTGGCAACAGTGTGGGCCTTTTCGCGGGCAAGCCCGCTCCCAGAGGTAAAGCTGAGTACCTTGTGGGAGTGGGCCTGCCCGCGAAGAGGGAGACGCCAATCAGAAGGTGGTACGCAACCCGACTTCCACGCTACGCCCCGGTGCCGGCGCTATATCGCGCAGAATTGAACTGGCATAGCGCACGGTCTGATCGGTCAGGTTCTCGCCGCGCACGAAGGCCAGCCACTGGCTCTGGCCAATATCGAAGCGGTAGCCGACGCTCGCGCCCAGCGTGGTGTAGCCAGAGGTGCTGGTCTCATTCTCAGGCTTGCGATGCTGCGAAGCGGCATGTTGCACATCGACCCGCGCCTGCCAACGATCCAGTTCCCACACCAGGCCGCTGTTCAAGCGCAGCGGGGAAATGCGCGGCAACGGCTCGCCGCTGTCGAGGTTCTTGGCCCGGGTGTAGTCGCCAGACAGCTCCAAGGCGAAGCTGCCATAGCGGTTCTCCAGCAGCTTCCAGCGGTCCTGCGCCTCGATGCCATAGAAGCGCGCGCGCACGCCCTGGTACTGGTACTCGGGGTAGCCGCCGTCGTCATGATCGTGGTCGTGATCATCACCATCATGGTCGTGGTCATGGCCTTCACGCAGGTTACCGGTGCCGATCAGGCCGATGTAATTGCGGAAGTGGCTGTAGAACACCCCGACGCTGCCTTTGTGGGTGCCATTGTCAAAGCGCAGGGCCAGGTCGGCGGAAATGGCTTTTTCCTTGTTCAGGCTGGCATCACCAACTTCGAATGCGCCGGTGGCCACGTGGGCGCCGTTGGCGTAGAGCTCATAGAACGTCGGGGCGCGCTCGGTATAGCCGAGGTTGGCTGCCAACGACCAGATCGGGTCGAGCTGGTACACCGCGCCCGAAGACAGGCTGAAGGCGTTGAAGCTGCTGGCGCTGTCGGCATCGGCGAAGTTTTCGTTGCCCTTGGCGTCGGGGTCGACGCGGGTGTGCTCCATGCGTGCACCAAGGCTCAGGTTCAGGCGCTCGGTGGCCTGCCACTGCTCGAGCATGAACAGCGCCAGGCTGTCGGTGTCGGTGTGCGGGACGAAGGCTTCCTCGCCCAGTGCCGAGAATTCGTTGCGGCTGACCTGTGCGCCAATCACGCCTTCTACTGGCCCGAGTGGCTGATGACGGGCTTCGATGCGTGCTTCGTAGCCCTTGTTCTTGAAGGTGGTGTGTACCTCACCTTCTTCGATCTCGCTGTGCTCGTAGTCGGTGTAGCCGGCATCAACCTTGACCGAGCTGAACGGGCCGTCCAGGTCTCGCAGTTCCGAGGCAAAGGCGTAGTGGTCCTGTTTCATATCCAGACGCACGCCGGATTCGGCCACCGAGCCGTAGTTGCTGTCGTAGCGGCTGTAGGACAGGCCGGCATAGCCATGCTCCCAGTTGTAGGAACCGCCGATCGCGCCACCGTCCTGGCGGCCGTCGCTGTTTTCCAGGCGGTGGCGGCTGCCTGGTGCGTCGGGGTCACGAACCTTGGAGCTCTGTGCGTAACCGGGAATGCGCAGGTCGTTGAACTGGCGGCTGTTGGCGTCCAGATGCAGGGCGAAGGTGCCGTCACCGGCTTCCAGCTTGCCAGCACTGCTGCGGGTGGTGTCGGCGCCGCCGTAGCGCAGTTCGCCGGCACCGTGGATGCCCTCGATCGGCGAGTCAGGGATACGGTTGTCGAATGTGTTGATCACCCCGCCGATGGCATTGCCGCCATAGAGCAGGGCGGCCGGGCCGCGGACGATTTCCACGCGCTCGACCGTGACCGGGTCCAGCGGTACCGCGTGGTCGTAGGACAGCGACGAGGCATCCAGAGCACCCACGCCATTGCGCAGGATGCGGATACGGTCGCCATCCAGGCCGCGAATCACCGGGCGGCTGGCACCTGGGCCGAACCAGGTGGAAGACACACCGGGTTGCTTGTTCAGGGTTTCACCGAGGCTGCCGTGCTGCTGTTGCAGCAGGTCGTCACCTTCGAGCACGGTACTGGGCGCAGCCAGTTGACGGTTACCCAGCGGGTTGGCAGTGACGACCTGGGGTTCCAGTTCCACGGCTTGACCGGGTGATGAAGCGAGCCACAGGGCGACAGCGAGGGGGGAGAGGCGGAGCGGGATGTGCAGCATGGGGATGAGGCGTTCCTTGGCAGATACTTTTGTGTTGTTACAATATAACATCACTATTTCAGCACAGAGGTTTTACGCCTGGCCAGCGGTTTTTCCGCAGGCAACACGGATCCCACCTGCCACTACACTCGTGTAAGGTGCGCATCTTTCCTACGGAGCACTGGCATGAGCACGGCCCAACACAACGCGCTGCACGGCAAGACCCTCGAACAGATCCTCACCGAACTGGTGGCGCACTACCAATGGCAGGGCCTGGCCGAACGCGTTGATGTGCGCTGCTTCAAGAGCAACCCGAGCATCAAGTCGAGCCTGACCTTCCTGCGCAAGACGCCTTGGGCGCGGGAGAAGGTCGAGCAGTTGTACGTGAAGCTGCAGCGCAAGGCCTGACATGCCACGGCGCCCCTGGCTGACGTCGATGGCGTTGCTTGGCTGGTTCGGCCTCACCGTGCAGGTTTACCTGGTGCTGCTGGCGCGTTGGCAGGAGCAGGCCAGCCTGATTGGCGGGCTGATCAATGTGTTCGGTTACTTCACCGTGCTGACCAATACCTTGGTGGCGACGGTAGTCAGTTACGCAGCCTTTGGCCGGGAGTCAGCGGCCAGGCGCTTCTTTCTGTCGCCATCGGTGAGTTCTGCCGTGGCGGCCAGCATCGTGCTGGTGGCGCTGGCTTACAGTGTGCTGCTGCGCCACCTGTGGCAGCCCGAAGGCTGGCAGTGGCTGGCGGATGAGCTGCTGCACGATGTGATGCCGCTGCTGTTCGTCTTGTACTGGTGGTACGAGGTGCCCAAGGGCAGCCTGCGGCTCCGGCACCTGGCAGTGTGGGCATTGTATCCGGCGGTGTATTTTGCCTATGCGCTGTGGCGGGGGAGTGAGATTGGGGCCTATGCCTACCCGTTCATCGATGTGGCGAGCCTGGGGTATGGGCAGGTGATGCTGAATGCGCTGGGGGTGCTGGCGGGGTTCTGGGGGATTGGCTTGGTATTGCTGGGGTTGGATCGGTGGCGAGCAACGCAGCAATTTGTGTAGCCTGCACCGGCCTCTTCGCGGGCAAGCCCGCTCCCACAGGTACTGCACAAGACTCGAGGGCAGTGACTAAACCTGTGGGAGCGGGCTTGCCCGCGAAAGGGCCAGAACAGGAATAACCAATCATTCGTCGTCTGCGGTCCCGTCGGCTCGCCAGTATGCGGCGGCCTTCAGGGCATCTTCCGCCACGCCTTTCTCCAGCAGCAGTGCCTTGGCCTGCCGGGTCAGCGCCTTCTCCAGCGCGACCCAGCTGTACAGCTTGCCTGCGGGCAGATTCAGCCCCTTCAGCAGCGCCAGCAGGTCCTCATCCCGCTTGACCCAGATGACTTCTACCTGCGCCGGGCTCGGCAGCGGCTGGCGCTCCTGATCATCCTCGATCTGGATTACCGCCAACACCTGACGCCCCGCTGGCAGTTCTTCAAGGCGCCGGCCAATTGCCGGGATCGCCGTCTCGTCACCCACCAGCAGGTAGCTGTCGAATATGTCCGGCACCACCATCGATGCCCGTGGCCCGGCAATGTTCAGGACCTGCCCTGGTGCAGCCTGTGCCGCCCAGGTCGACGCAGGGCCGTCGCCATGCAGCACGAAGTCGATGTCCAGCTCGTTGGCCACCAGGTCGATACGCCGCGGCGTGTATTCGCGCATGGTCGGCCGGGCGCCGCCGTCACGCCCCAGGTTACGGGCATCGATGGCCTGCTGCTGCTCGGCATTCTCGGCGAACAGCAGCTTGATGTGGTCGTCACTGCCCAGGCTGGTGAAGCCCTGCAGCTCGTCGCCGCCGAGGGTGATGCGGCGCATGCGCGGGGTCAGGTCGGTGACCCGTAGCACCTGCAGGCGACGTTGGCGGATTTCGTGGTTGACGCGGTGAATGGTGTCACTCATGGGGATTCTCCCTGACTGGATCGGCCGGCCCGGAGGCAATGGCCTTGGCAGTGTCGTTGAGCAGGTTGCGCACCCGTTCGATTTCTTCCGGCGTCCAGCGGCCACTGTGCATGTGCAGGGCATGGCGCAGGTTGCCGACTGCTTCGTGGATTTCTGGCGGGCGGTCGTGGCCACGCAGGGCGCGCTTGCTGACCTCGATGCGCATGCGCACACCGTCGAGGGCAACGGCCTGGTCGGCCAGTGCGTTATGGCCGGCCGTGGTGATGGCGTACAGGCGTTTGCTGCCGTGCACCTGGCCGCTGATCAGCTCGGCTTCTTCGAGGAAGTTGAGGGTGGGGTAGATCACGCCGGGGCTTGGTGTGTAGCTGCCGTCGAACAGGTTCTCGATCTGGCGGATCAGGTCGTAGCCGTGGCCTGGTTGCTCGGCCAGCATCGACAGCATCAGCAGCTTGAGGTCGCCCGGGGCGAAAACCCGCGGGCCACGCTCACCACGTGCGGGGCGGCGTTCGAAAGGATCATGTGCGGAATGGTCACGCATGAAGAGGCTCCTTGTGTTTCGATATATCGCAAGATATTACTCAAGATATATCTAAACACAAGTCTCTAAATGCCGATGATTATCATCTACGTTTTAGATGAGTCGCTGCCATGCATGGCAATCTGTGGCGGCTTGCACTCGTTCGGATTGCCCGGCTGCAAGTACGGCATCAGGATCGGCGCCATGCCCTTGAGCACCTGCACCGGCAGCGCCGAGGTGAACTTGAACGCCTCCGCTGAGCGCCCAGGGACGAAGGCCGTCAGGGTGCCGAAGTGGTTGTCGCCGAGGAAGAACACGAAAGTGGCGGTGCGGTTTAGTGAGCGCGAGCCGATCAGGCGGCCGCCAGCGCCGAAGCTTTCGATACGGTTGTCACCGGTACCGGTCTTGCCGCCCATTACCAGCGGCGTGCCGTCATTGAGCTTGAAGCTGCCGGAGATGCGCCGTGCGGTACCGGCATCGACCACTTGCGACATGGCGCCTTTCAGCGCCCGCGCCACTTCTACCGGCAGAATCCGCACACCACGGTCTGGGTCGCTGACCAGCTTGGTCTCGTAGGGCGTGTTGGCGGCGAAGTGCAGGGTATCGATGCGCAGCGTGGGCAGGCGCACACCATCGTTCTGGATGATGCCGACCAGTTCTGACAGTGCGGCCGGGCGGTCGCCGGAGCTGCCAATGGCAGTGGCCAGCGAGGGCACCAGGTGGTCGAACGGGTAACCGACGCGTTTCCAGCGTTGGTGGATATCGAGGAACGCCTCGATCTCGACCATGGTGCGGATGCGGCTGTCACGCGCACCCTGGTGCCGGCTTTTGAACAGCCAGCTGTAGACTTCCTGGCGCTCGAAATGGCTGGCGTTGACCATTTCCGTGAGCGTGGAGCTCGGGTGCTTCAACAGGTAGCCCAGCAGCCACAGGTCCAGCGGGTGGACCTTGGCGATGTAGCCCTGGTCAGGCAGGTCGTACTTGCCGGGGCCATAGGCTTCGTACATCTCCGCCAGCTTGCCGTCGGTGAGTTTGCCCAGGGCGATCTTGTCGTCCTTGCTGTGGGCGCGGACGAAGGCATTGAAGGTTTCCTGGCCAGCTTCCGGGAACAGGTAGCGGTGCACTGCAGCCAGGCGCTGCGGGGTGGCGCGCATGCTGTCGAGGAAGGTGTCCAGGCGCTGCTGGGAGGTCTTGCGCTGGTATTTCTTCCAGAAACGCATCAGGTAGCTGGTGCCTTCCTTGTCGGCGAAGCGGGCAAGGTATTCCTGGCGGCGCGGGTCGGAGTCGTCCTTGAGCAGCGGTACGCGATTGAACGGCTGCTGGTAGGTGACGTAACGCACCAGGTCACGCATCAGGCGGATGAACGGCAGGTTGATTGACTCGCGCAGGGCATCCTTGAGGGTCGGGTTGCGGTTGTTGTCCTCCTTGCGGAAGTTGTTGAACACGTGCATGCCGCCGCCGGTGAAGAAGGCTTCGCCGGTGTTGGCCGAGTACTTGCGCTCCAGCGCCGCATCGAGCATGGCGTCCAGGCTCTGGTTCTTGCTGTTCTGCGCCAGCCACTCCAGCGACCACTGGGTGATGCGGTCGAGTTCGGCGACTTCGACTTTCTTCAGCTCGGCAGCGGGTTTGCCGGCGTACTTGTCGTGCAGTTCGGCGATGATCTCCAGGTAAGTCGTGAGCACCCGCAGCTTGGCGGTCGAGCCCAGTTCCAGCTTGCTGCCTTCGTTGATGTCGAAGGGCTGGTTGGTGCTGTCGGTCTGTACACGTACCCGCGAGCCATCGGCGGTGCGTTCGAATAGGGTGAAGCTGTAGCTCACCTGGTCGGTGGTCTTGGAGGTGAGCAGGCGTTCGCCGATCAGGCCCATCTGCGCAGCGAATTCTGGGTCGGCAAGGTTCTTCAGGTACTGGCTGACCTGCAACTGCAGGTCGGCCTGCAGGGTGCTGGTGGCAGACACGTCGAGCCGGTCAAGGTCGTACAGCGGGCGGTTGAGCATGGCCGCGAGGCGGTTGCGTGCCAGGCTGATGCCCTTGTTGGTGATGATCGGCACGATGGTCGGTTGCGCTACCCAGTCGCGGTACACCGCCTTGCTGGCCAGCGCCGCATCGGCCAGCGGTTGGTCGATGATCTTGCTGGCTGCCAGCACGCGGATGTGCGAATCGGTGAGCTCGGCCAGTTCGACGCGGCCTTTGGACAGGTAATGCGAAGGGCGACGCTGGGCGATCATCAGCGACAGCACCTGGCGCAGCGCCAGGCCGCGTGCGGCCATGCTCTCAGGGTCAGTGGCAGTCGAGGTCAGCGCCTGGTTGACCTGATCGAAATCGGCGCCGTACCACACCCGCAGGCCTTCGGCCATGCCATGCACTTCGCCATGCCCGGGCACAGCCGACAGCGGCACGCTGTTGAGGTAATCACGCACGATGCGGTGGCGCGCTTCGCTGGTGTCAGGGCCGCCCTGGTAGGCTCGCACGCTGGCCGAGATCATCTGACGGATCTTCTCGGCACCATTGACGGTCAGGCCATCTGGTGAGTGGCGGTACTTCTCCAGCTGGGTGGCGAGGGTACTGCCACCGGCAGACTGGCCGGGCAGGGCCAGGTACTTGGCGACCTGGCTGTAGGCGGCCTTGGCAAAGCGCGGCCAGTCGACGGCCGGGTTGTTTTTCACGTCCTTGCTATCGAGCAGGTCGCGGTTTTCGATGAACAACAGGCTGTTGACCATCACCGGCGGGATGGAGGCGAAATCTGGGTAAAGGTGCTGCGGGTAGTTGTACTGGTACAGCGTGTCGCCGCGGCAGTCGGTGATCGACAGGCCGGCCTGGATCTTCTCGATGTAGGGGGCGAACAGCCCGTGATCGACGTAGCTCATCAGGGCCGGGGAGAACTGCACCTGTTCGCTGATCAGGTAGTCGCGTTTCAGCAGGCGCGGCAGGAACTCGCCCAGCCCGCTGTAGCCCAGGCGCTTGTCGAACGGCCCGTCGCCCGGATAGACGATCGCATCGCTCGGCCCTGGCTGCAGCGAATAGGTCAGGGTGGTGGCCAGCTTGCTGAATTCACGCGACTGCAGGTTGGAGGTGCGGAACTCGTCGTAGGCGGCGAAACCGATGGCAATCAGTGCTACCAGCAGGATCAGGAAAATCAGCCGCCACCAGAGCCTGCGCTGACGGGGGGGCTGCGGTTGTGGCGTCTTGGCCGGCGGTGCTTCAGGTGCTTCCGTTCTGGTTGGTTCCGATTGCCACAGTGCGCCCATAGTCTTCTATCCGGCCAGGTGTTTTCGTCTTGCTTGTCTGAAGCTTAGACGTTGACGGGAGCAGGTGAAAAAATTGTAGGAAGCCGAGAAAAGTGGCGTAGGGCTATGCGGCTTTGGTGTGGGTTTATTCCTGCAGTGATGTTGTTAGGGTGACATTGGAATCGGGGTGGCGCAGCAGCAGGCCGAAAAACTCGCTGAATTTCCCTGTTTATACAGCGAAAACCCCTGTAACGGACTTCCTATACTGCTCGGCCCTTCGCCCTGCCGACCGCTCTGGACCGGCACACGGGCCGGCCCACAAGGCCAGCCTGGCAAGCCAACGCCACGCCTATCGGCATGGCCGGCGCTGCACGAAGGTCAAATCCAATAACAAAATGAGGTTGTATTGCTATGCCAGTCGGCAACCATCCTGCCCCTGCCGAGCCCGTCGAGGGCGGCCCGCTCAAGCGCGAGCTGGGCGAACGGCACATTCGTCTGATGGCGCTGGGCGCCTGTATCGGCGTCGGTCTTTTCCTCGGTTCGGCCAAAGCCATCGAAATGGCCGGCCCCGCGATCATGTTGTCCTACATCATTGGTGGCCTGGCGATTCTGGTGATCATGCGTGCCCTCGGCGAGATGGCCGTGCACAACCCGGTCGCTGGCTCGTTCAGCCGCTATGCCCAGGATTACCTTGGCCCGCTGGCGGGCTTCCTCACTGGCTGGAACTACTGGTTCCTGTGGCTGGTGACCTGCGTCGCGGAAATTACCGCCGTGGCCATCTACATGGGCATCTGGTTCCCCGACGTTCCACGCTGGATCTGGGCCCTGGCGGCACTGGGCAGTATGGGCGCGGTCAACCTGGCGACCGTGAAGGCGTTTGGCGAATTCGAATTCTGGTTCGCCCTGATCAAGATCGTCACCATCATCGCCATGGTCATCGGTGGCATCGGCGTGATCGCGTTTGGCTTCGGCAATGATGGGGTCGCCCTGGGGATCTCCAACCTCTGGAGCAACGGCGGTTTCATGCCCAATGGCGTGACTGGCGTGCTGATGTCGCTGCAGATGGTGATGTTCGCCTACCTGGGCGTGGAAATGATCGGCCTCACCGCCGGCGAAGCACGCAACCCACAGAAAACCATCCCCCAGGCCATCGGCTCGGTATTCTGGCGCATTCTGCTGTTCTACGTCGGCGCGTTGTTCGTGATCCTGTCGATCTACCCGTGGGACGGCATTGGCAGCCAGGGCAGCCCGTTCGTCATGACCTTCGAGCGTCTGGGCATCAAGACTGCCGCCGGCATCATCAACTTCGTGGTAATTACCGCTGCGCTGTCGTCGTGCAACGGCGGCATCTTCAGCACCGGGCGCATGCTCTACAGCCTGGCGCAGAATGGCCAGGCGCCGGCCGCCTTTGCCCGCACCTCGAAAAACGGCGTGCCGCGCAATGCGCTGCTGCTGTCGATCGGTGCGCTGCTGCTGGGCGTGCTGGCCAACTACCTGGTGCCGGAGAAGGTGTTCGTCTGGGTAACCTCGATTGCCACCTTCGGCGCGATCTGGACCTGGGTGATGATCCTGCTGGCGCAGATCAAGTTCCGCGCTGGCCTGTCGTCTACCGAGCAAAAGGCGTTGAAATACCGCATGTGGCTGTGGCCGTTGAGCTCGTATCTGGCCCTGGCTTTCCTGGTGCTGGTGGTGGGCCTGATGGCGTACTTCGAGGATACCCGCGTGGCGCTGTACATCGGCCCGGCGTTCCTGATACTGCTGACCGTGCTGTATTACGCGTTCCGCCTTGCGCCAAAGCAGGAGCAAGGCATCGTCAGCCCGGTTTCCTGATGTGAATGAGGGGCTGCTAGGCAGCCCCTTGTCCTGCGATTACGGGTGCCACGATGGGCTGCCCCAACTGTTTGTTCCATTCCAGCCACCCCGCCAGCAACAGCATGGCCAGCAGCCCGCCCAGCGCGGTCAGCAACTGCACTGGCCAGCGATCCCCGCCCATGGCATTGAACATGTCCGCCATCGGCGCCAGCAACACCCCCAGGCAGAACACTTCCAGCGAATAGCGCCCCATCCTGCAACTCTGCCGTGCCACCCAACCGCCCAGCCATGGGCCGCAGGGCACCAGCCTGGCGGTGCAATAGGCCAGCGCCAGAAACTGCACCAACCGCAATGGCGACAGGTTGGTCTTGTCGATCGGGTACAGCCACTCGCCCAGCCAGCGCGGGATCAGCACATCGTGCAGTGCCGTCCAGCGCCAGGACAGGGTGACCAGTGCGCTGATCAGGACGATAGTCGCGGTGCCCACGAACAATGGCTGGCGCCATGCAACTGGTGCGGGGGCTGACGGTCGGCGCTGCCCATGCACGGCGGCTGCACCACCGAGTACGAACAGCAGTTGCCAGGCAAGCGGGTTGAAATACCAGACTCCACCTTCCTGAGCCGGCAGGTTCCACTTGAATACCTGCACCAGCGCGTAGAACCCCAGCGATAAGCCCACCGCCAGCGCCATGCGCTGCATCAGCAGTGGAAGCAGCAGCGGCAACCCCAGCAACAGCAGAATGTACAGCGGTAGCGGGTCCATCAGGTTGGGCTTGAAGCGCAGCATCAACTCGTCCACTAGCGCCTGCTGAGGGTCGTGGAGGAAGTAGCTGAGCCCCATGCCCTCGACCATGTCCCGCTGGGCATGATGGTTGGCAACAAACACCATCCCCATCAGCAGCGCCAGCAGAAAGATATGCGCCACGTACAACACCCAGACCCTGCGCAGGATGCGCATGCTCGCCACCAGCCAGCCATCGCGCCGGGCGACCTTGCCGTAGGCCAGCACGGCCGCGTAGCCTGCGAGGAACACGAAGATCTCCGCCGCATCGCTGAAGCCGATATTGCGCACGGTGATGTTGCCCAGCGGGTTGTCGGGGATGTGGTCCCAGAAGATGAACACCAGAGCCACGCCACGGAAGAAGTCGATTCGAAGGTCGCGGCCGTTGTTCATGATCAGTGCCCTGGTCTGGAGGTTTCAGAGAAGATCGTCTGGTGCATCAGGCGGTTCCCTTTGCCATCAGTCAACTGGCATTTCTGTCAGTGGTCCCCTTGTCGTGCTTCACCTGACTTCGTTAATCGCCAACGCCCGGTTCACCTTCAGGGTGCCCGTTTCATTCATACGCTACTGCGCGCTCGTGGCGGGGATGGGTAGCCTCAGTGCGATACTGGGTACCTCACCGCCCCCCGTGGCTGGGCCACCACCGTTGAGGGTCGGGCTGTTCTGTGTGGCCACCTTGCCGCAGGCTTTTGTATTTTCGCAATGGGCTTCACGAAGAAGCGTAGATGGATACTTCGCTGATCGTGCCGGTATCCAATGAGGAGCAGGCGATCAGACCGTTCACGAGGTCTGCTTTTCGAACCCACCCCATCCATCAATTGATAGCGACTACGTTCAGGCGGCTTGCGGTTCGAAGCTGTCGGCCCGCGCCATCTGCCACATGCGCGAATAGAATTGCCCATCGACCTCGCCAGTGAGCAACTCGCCCGGCTTGAGGAACACATGCATCTGCGAGAACAGCTTGATCTCGGTGGCTGACACACGCCGAACCAGGTGCTTGGCCTCCAGCTGCGCCGGATGCTCCAGGCCCGCTGCCGCCAGCATTTCGGCCAGCGCCCGCAAAGTGTTGTGGTGGAAGTTCAGCACCCGCTGGGCCTTGTCCGGCACCACCAGGGCGCGCTGGCGCAGTGGGTCTTGCGTGGCCACGCCGGTCGGGCACTTGTTGGTGTGGCAGCTCTGCGACTGGATGCAGCCGATGGCGAACATGAAGCCGCGCGCCGAGTTGGCCCAGTCGGCGCCGATGGCCAGCACGCTGGCGATGTCGAAGGCGCTGACGATCTTGCCGCTGGCACCGAGCTTGATCTTGTCGCGCAGGTTCAGGCCGACCAGGGTGTTGTGCACGAACAGCAGCCCTTCGCGCAGCGGCACGCCGATGTGGTCGGTGAATTCCACCGGTGCGGCACCGGTGCCGCCCTCCTTGCCGTCGACGACTATGAAGTCCGGCAGGATGCCGGTTTCCAGCATGGCCTTGGCGATGCCCATGAACTCCCACGGGTGGCCGAGGCAGAACTTGAAGCCAACCGGTTTGCCGCCGGACAACTCACGTAGCTGGGCAATGAAATGCATCATCTCGATCGGCGTGGAGAAGGCGCTGTGGCGCGATGGCGAGATGCAGTCCTCGCCCATCAGCACGCCGCGGGTTTCGGCGATCTCCTGGGTCACCTTGTGCTTGGGCAGGATGCCGCCGTGGCCGGGCTTGGCGCCCTGGCTCATCTTGATCTCGATCATCCGCACCTGTGGGGTGCGGGCCTGGGCAGCGAAGCGTTCGGGGTCGAAACGCCCATCGGCGGTGCGGCAGCCGAAGTAGCCGCTGCCCAGTTCCCAGACCAGGTCGCCGCCGTTTTCACGGTGGTAGGGGCTGATGCTGCCTTCGCCGGTGTCGTGGTGGAAGTTGCCCAGCTTGGCGCCTTTGTTCAGGGCGCGAATGGCGTTGGCGCTGAGCGAGCCGAAGCTCATGGCCGAGATGTTGAAGATCGACGCCGAGTACGGCTGGCTGCACTGCGGGCCGCCGACGATGACCCGGAAGCTTGCCGGGTCGGTCAGTGGCGCCGGGCGCATGGAGTGGCCGATGAACTCGAAACCCGACTCATAGACGTCAATCAGGGTGCCGAAGGGCTTGTCCGAGGCTTCGTTCTTGGCCCGGGCATACACCAACGAGCGTTGGGCGCGGGAGAAGGGCAGGGCGTCGCTGTCGGCCTCCAGCAGGTATTGGCGGATTTCCGGGCGAATGCCCTCGACCAGGTAGCGGATGTTGCCGAGGATCGGGTAGTTGCGACGCACTGCATGGCGTTGCTGCAGCAGATCGAACAGCCCGATCAGGCTGAGCACGCCGGTGGTCAGGGTGAACGGCCACAGCCATTCGTGGTGGAGGTACGGCAGGCTCGCCAGGGTGAACAGCACACAGGCGGCGAAGAAGGCATAGCGGCTGAGAAGTGACAGGCTCATACAGGATCCTTGCGATGGCGCGGTCAGGCTCAGGGCCTGGGGCAAACCCCGACCATAGCCAACTTGTGTGGCAGTGCAAATCAAAATCGGGGTAGCGAAAATCATTCTCGCCTGGGAGTGTTCGCCGATAAGGTTTCGGTGCCCGGGAGATCGAGCGCCACCCGCGCGGTGCATCGCGGATGAATCCGCTCCTACAGTTTGTTGCAACGCGCCGAACCTGTAACGCCATGCTCACCTGCCTTGGCGCATGTCTTGAGTCTTGCAAACCGGCTGATACGCATGGCCTCACAGGCATGGCCACGTTGCAACAAACTGTAGGAGCGGATTCATTCGCGATGCGCCGCGCGGGCGGCGCTCGATTTCACAGGCGCTAAAAGCCTGTCGGCGAACGCAGCAGTCTCTCCTTCCAGCTCGCTTGCTCCTGCGTCGAGGCATCCACCAGATAGCTGTATCGCCCAGCCACCCGCGCCGCCACTGGCACGCCGTCGCGATACAGCAGCCGGTTGCCACCAACGGCAGGCACTTTTGCCCCGGGCAGCAGCGACCCGATCAAGTTCAGCGGGTCGCTTGCGCTCACTACTACCAGCACCTCTTCCAAGGCTCGCCGCCGCACTTGCCTCAGCAAGCCGACCGCCTCCGGCAAGGCGAACTGCTCACCTGCCAACCCGGCAATGAAACGCCCGCCACGAATCTCGCCACGGGCCTCCAGCCGGTGATAGCAGCGCAGCAGTTCACGCCAGGGCGGCAATACATCGCTTTCCCGTTCCAGCAGCCGCCAGCAGATCACCCCATAGCGCCGTAGCAGGGCGCGGGCGATGTGCTCGGTGCGCTGGCCCTCGTCGACGCTGGCGCTGCCCCTGCGCAGCAACGCCCAGCGCCCGGCATGGGCCATGCTGCTGGACAGCGGCGGGTGACCGCGGCGGCTGTTGCGCGATGTACGCTTCGCCGCCGGGGTGATCAGGCTGCGCAGCCCGGCGAAACTGTCAGCGCCCACCAACCCGGCACCGACCAGTTCCTGCAATGCCGTCTCCAACTCGCTAGGCAACAGGTGAGCTTCGATGGTCAGTTCGTCGAAGAACAATGCACCCTGCGTTTGCAGTGCCTCAATCACGCGTTGCGCTCGCCCGCCAAGGGCTTCCCGGGCAGGCTCTGGGGCGAGGCTGCGCCATTGGCCCATGTGCTCGCGTGGCAGCAGCACCAGCGGCGTGCTCGACAAGGTATTGCTCGCCACCGTCGCGGCCAGCCGGCTCCACGCAAACTGCCCGCTGCGGCAGGCATCATCCAGCCAGTGCGGGCTGTAGTCCTTGATGCGTGCGGGCAGCAGTTCCGCTTCCCAGGCGCCGGCAGCACTGGGAAAACCCTGCAACTGGCCCAGCACTTCGGCTACCGCTTCTGGGCCACGCAGGCGCTCATCTGGGGCCAGGTGCTGCCAGTCGAACAGAAAACGCATGAAATCCTGCAGGCTGACCGGTTCGATCTCTCGGCGCAGGCGTTTCACCGTGTAGCGATGAATGCGTGCCAGCAGGTGGCGTTCGCACCATTGCAGGTCTGCTGCCCCTGGGCTGAAGTGGCCGCGCAACACATAGCCTTCGGCTTCCAGGCGGGCCAGCGCCTGCTCGACCTGCACTGCAGGTTTGCCCAGTGGCGCGGCAATCTGTGCCACGGTCAGCGGGCCATGGCCACTCAGGCGGGCGCGCAGTAATTCACTCAGTGCGCTGTCGGGGTCGATGGGGTGGTCGAAGCCGGGCAGTACTTCCAACGCGGGCTCCTGGCGCGCTGCGGGATACAGCATTTGCAGCAGGTTCAGGCGCTCGCGCGCCAGCCAGAGTTTCTGATCTACAAGGCGCAGAGCACGCCCAGCTTTCGCCAGCTGGCGCAGCAGCAGGTCCCAGCTGGTGTTGGCCTGGACTTCATCATGGCTGACGGCACCCAGGCTCATCAGCGCCTCGTGCATTTCATCGGCATTGCCCGGCTGCGGCCATGCTTCGGCCTGCACGGCGGCAATCGCGTCGGCATCCAGAGCGCCCATGTCATCGCCGCTGTGTACTTCGTTCCAGCGCCGGTTGAGCACCGCCTGGGTACGTCGCTCTTCCAAGGGGGCGTCATCGAGGAACGCGTATGGCCTGGCGTTGAGGATGGCCGAGGCCAGTGGTGAAGGCGCTGGCAGATCGCGGCACAACAGGCGCACCTGGCCGCTTTCCATACGCCGTAGCAGGGCCAGCCAACCTTCGCTGTCCATGGCCTCGTGCAGGCAGTCATCGAGTGTCTGCTCGACCAGCGGGTGATCGGGGATCTGCCGCTCGCCGACGATGTTCTCCAGGCAGGCGATCTGGTCAGGGAACACGGCGGCAATCAGGTCCTCGCTCTTCATGCGCTGGATCTGCGGTGCCACCTTGCGCCCGCCGACGAAGCGCGGCAGGGCCATGGCCACACCTGCGTTCCAGCGCCAGCGCACGCCGAACAGCGGCGCATCAAGCATGGCCTGGATAAGGATCTGTTCAGCGGTGCGGCTGTTGAGGTAGCGCCAGACCTCATCCAGTTCGAAACTGTGGCTGGTCGACAGTGACAGCACGATGGCATCTTCGCTGGCCGCTGCCTGCAACTCGAAGTTGAACGTGCGGCAGAAGCGCTTGCGCAGGGCCAGGCCCCAGGCGCGGTTGATGCGGCTGCCATAGGGCGAATGGATGATCAGTTGAGTACCGCCGGACTCGTCGAAGAAGCGCTCCATCACCAACGTCTGCTGTGAGGGCAGGGCGCCCAGCACTTCGCGGGTGCGGCCCAGATAATCGAGCAACTGGCTGGCGCTGGCTTCGCTCAATTCAAACGTGTTCTGCAGCCACTGCAGTACTGCTGCAGGGTTCCCCTCATTCAGCCCAAGCTGTTCGTCGATGCCTGCCTGCAGGCGCGCGACAGCAGCGGACAGTTCATCGCTGCGCCCTGGTGCTTCGCCAAGCCAGAACGGAATGGTCGGTGGCAGGCCCTGAGCGTCTTCGACCCGTACCCGGCCGGCCTCGACCCGTAGAATGCGGTAAGACGCATTGCCCAGCTGGAAGATATCGCCCGCGATGCTCTCCACGGCGAAGTCTTCGTTGACGCTGCCGATGTTCAGCGCCTGCGGTTCGAGCAGCACGGCATAGTCGGCGGTTTCGGGGATGGTGCCGCCGCTGGTCAGCGCGGCCAGCTGGCTGCCCCGGCGCCCACGCAAGGTGCCGCTGACCGCATCGCGATGCAGGTAGGCGCTGCGCACGCCCTGGCGGCCGTTGTAGCCTTCGGCGAGCATGCGCAGCAATGCCTGGTAGTGCTCAGGGTCGAGAGCGGCATAAGGCGTGGCCTGGCGCAGGCAGTCGAACAATGCCAGTTCCTGCCAGGCCTGGTTGCTGGCTTCGGCAACGATCTGCTGGGCCAGTACATCCAGGGGGGCATTGGCGATGTGCAGTTCGTCGAGTTCACCAAGGCGGATGCAGTCGAGCAAGGCCACGCATTCGATCAGGTCGTCTCGCGAGGTCGCGAACAGTCGCCCCTTGGGGATGCCATCGACCTGGTGCCCGGAGCGCCCGACACGTTGCAGGAAGGCGGCGATCGAGCCGGGTGATTCGATCTGGCAGACCAGTTCGACATCGCCGATGTCGATGCCCAGTTCCAGCGAGGCGGTGGCCACCAGCACCTGCAACTGGCCGCTTTTCAAACGTTGTTCGGCATCCAGGCGCAGTTCCTTGGCCAGGCTGCCATGGTGCGCGGCCACTGCCTCCTTGCCCAGACGGTCACTGAGATGGCGGGTAATGCGTTCGGCCAGGCGCCGGGTGTTGACGAACACCAGCGTGGTGCGATGCTCCCGGGCCAAGGTGGCGAGGCGGTCGTAGACCAGGCCCCAGACATCCGTGGCCATGACCGCGCCGAGCGGCACCGGGGGCACTTCGATGGCGAGGTCGCGCTGGCGCGCATGGCCAACATCGATGACCGCGCACGGGCGTTGCTGGCCGACCAGGAACTGCGCCACGCGCTCCACCGGACGTTGGGTGGCGGACAAACCGATGCGTCGCAGCTGCCGCCCGCACAAGGCCTGCAATCGCTCAAGGGTCAGCGCCAGATGGGCGCCTCGCTTGTTGCCGGCCAGGGCGTGGATCTCGTCGACGATCACCGTGTGCACGCTGGCCAGGCCTTCGCGGCCGGACGCCGAGCCCATCAGCACGTACAGCGATTCGGGGGTGGTCACCAGAATATGCGGTGCCCGCTTGCGCATTGCCGCACGCTCTTTCTGCGGGGTATCGCCAGTGCGCACGGCAGTGGTGATACGCGGTGCTTTCAGGCCTTGGTCTTCAACGGCCTTGCTGATGCCTTCAAGCGGGGCCTGCAAGTTCAGACGGATGTCATTGGACAGCGCCTTGAGCGGCGACACGTAGACCACCTGGGTGTGCGCAGGTAGTTCGCCGTCATGCTCCAGGCCTTCGCGGAACAGTTCGTCGAGCACGGCGAGAAAGGCGCTCAAGGTCTTCCCCGAACCGGTCGGTGCGGCAAGCAGCAGCGACTGTCCTGCATGGATCAGCGGCCAGGCACGGGCCTGGGCGTCGGTGACCGTGGCAAAGTGGCGGCGGAACCAGGTGCCGACGGCCGGGTGGAACAGCTCGAGCACCGGGTGCTGGTGGGCTGGCAGGTTCATGTGTTGGTTATGGCGGGTGAACGGCGGGTTGGCAAGGGGCCGTTCGTCGTTGATCTTCTGTAGACTGTGTCATTTTCCAGCGAGCACACCCATGCCCAACATCATCCGCATCGCCGCAGCCCTGCTGATCGACCCGCAAGGTCGCACCCTGCTGGTGCGCAAGCGCGGTACCCAGGCTTTCATGCAACCGGGTGGCAAGATCGATGCGGGTGAGTCGCCGGTTCAGGCGCTGGTGCGTGAACTGCACGAAGAGCTGGGGCTGCAGATTGACCCGGAGCGGGCGGTACACCTGGGCCAGTTCAGCGCGCCGGCTGCTAACGAGCCGGGCTTCCAGGTGCAGGCCGAACTGTTCCGCGTCGACAGCGCCGAGGCCGTAGCCCCGGCGGCAGAAATCGAAGAAGTGCGGTGGCTGGCCGCCGATCAGGCTGCAACTTTGGAGCTGGCGCCGCTTACCCGCGACCTGATCCTGCCTTTGTACCGCCAGGCCGTCAGCGTACCGCGCTGACCCCGTCGAGGGTGGCGAACGAGGTATCCTTCGCGGTCAGCAGGAAGTCACGCATGTAAGGCGCGTCAAGCATGTCGGTGCGCACGGCCGCATACAGCGTGGCGAACAGGCCTTTCTCGCCCAGGCGCTTGCCTTTCACGTAGCCGCGCGAGCTGTACTCGTGCAGCGCCCAGTGCGGCATGCCGCAGACGCCGCGGCCGCTGGCTACCAGCTGCATCATCATCACGGTCAGCTCGGACGTGCGCACGGCGGCCGGCTCGATGTCGGCCGGCTCCAGGAAACGGGTGAAGATGTCCAGGCGGTCCCGCTCCACTGGGTAGGTGATCAGAGTCTGGTCGAGCAGGTCCTGGGGCACGATGTACGGCTTGCTGGCCAGCGGATGCTGGTTGGCCACGGCGAGCATGGCTTCGTAGGTGAACAACGGCACGTAGGTGATACCGGCCAGGTCCAGCGGGTCGGAGGTCACCACCAGGTCGAGGTCGCCACGGGCCAGCGCCGGCAATGGGGCGAAGGCGAAGCCTGAGGCCAGGTCCAGTTCCACTTCCGGCCAGGCATCGCGGAACTGGTCGATGGTTGGCATCAGCCATTGGAAGCAGCTATGGCACTCGATGGCCATATGCAGACGCCCTGCGGTGCCGCCAGCCAGCCGGGCGATGTCGCGTTCGGCGCCGCGCAGCAGCGGCAGGGTGGCATCGGCCAGTTGCAGCAGGCGCAGCCCGGCGCTGGTGAAGCGGATCGGCTTGGTCTTGCGCACGAACAGCGGCAGGCCCAGGCGCTCTTCCAGTTCCTTGAACTGGTGTGACAGCGCCGACTGGGTCAGGTGCAGGCGCTCGGCGGCCTCCACCAGGCTGTCGGCCTCGCGCAGGGCATGAAGGGTTTTCAGGTGGCGGATCTCCAGCACGGCTGACTCCGAGAGAATAATTTGAGGAAACAGGGAATGAGTTGAGTTTCGCTCATGTTGCCCCAGGCTGTCGACTGGACCATGCGCCGCACCGCTCGGCAGGGTTCATCAAACTGTCACTGAACTGTGGCAGCGCGCCCGAATTAAATTCATCAGACTCGCGCTCTACTGGGGATCTGCATTCTGGTGTTTCTTTCATGCGGGCTTTTCTGCTGTTTTTCTTTCTCGTGTTCAACGCTTCGGCCAGCTTCGCCGACTCGCGTTGTGACGCCCATGTGCCGGTGCAACGTGCCGAAATCGGTGAACTGAGCCTGGTCTATCAGAGCGTCGGCGCGCCTCGTGACCCAGCCTTGCTGCTGGTCATGGGCCTGGGCGGGCAACTCATCCACTGGCCGGACGATGTTGTCGAGGCGTTGTGCCGCCAGGGCTTTAGGGTCATCCGCTATGACAATCGCGATGTCGGCCTGTCACGCTGGAACCAGCTGCCGCCGTCGGCCAACCTCACTGTCGAGCTGTTGCGCTACAAGCTGGGCCTGCCTGTCGCCGCGCCTTATACCCTGACCGATATGGCGAACGATGGCCTGCAACTGATGGATGCGCTGGGCATTCACCAGTTCCATGTGCTGGGCGTGAGCATGGGCGGGATGATCGCCCAGCACCTGGCGGCCATGGCCCCTGAGCGGGTTCGCAGCCTGACACTGGTGATGTCCAGCTCGGGCGCGGCAGGGCTGCCGGCGCCGGCCCCCGCGCTGGTGCAGTTGCTGGCGCGGCGCAGTGCACCAAACCGCGAAGTTGCCATCGAGCAGCAGGCTGACCTGCTGGCGGCGTTGGGCAGCCCGCAAGTACACGATGACCGGGCTGTGCTGCTGCAGCAGGCGGCGGTGGCGTATGACCGGGCGTTCAACCCCGATGGTGCGAAGCGCCAGATCATGGCGATCCTGGCTGAGCCGAGCAGGGTGCAGTTGCTGAACGGGTTGCGGGTGCCGACGCTCGTGGTGCATGGCACGGCTGATCCGCTATTGCCGGTGATGCACGGCGTACACCTGGCGGCGCATATCCAGGGGAGCCAGTTGCGCTTGATCCCAGGGTTGGCGCACCGCTTCCAGGAGCCGTTCAAGGCACCCTTGCTGGCAGCGGTGCTGCCTTATCTGCAATCGCACCGGCAGGATGTCACCCATATCGCCGGGCTTTGAATCGGCGTCGCCTGCTTCGCGGGTAAACCCGCTCCCACAGGTGCTGTACAAGCCGCAGGCAAGGCACTAGCCCTTTGGGAGCGGGTTTACCCGCGAAGCAGGCGACGCTGCTCCATCAGCCGAGCCCATATTTCTTGACCTTGTCGAACAGCGTGGTCTTGGCCATCCCCAACTCTTGGCTGGCCTGGCTCAGGTTGCCACCGGTCCGCTGCAGGGCATCGCTGAGCAGGTTGCGCTCGAACGCTTCAACCGCCTCGGCAAATCCAACCCCCTGGCTTGCACCGCTGCTTGGCCCCTTCTTGAACGCTGGCAACCCTAAGGCATAACGCTCCGCCACATTACGCAGCTCGCGCACGTTGCCCGGCCAGTCGTGGGCCATCAGGCGCGATAAGGTATGGCTGTCCAGCGTCGGCGCCTCGCGGTCGAAACGCAGCGCCGACTGCTGCAAGAAGTGCTCGAACAGTTGCAGGATGTCCTCGCGGCGTTCACGCAGCGGCGGTAGCTCAAGGGTCACCACGTTCAGGCGGTAATACAGGTCGCTGCGGAACTGCCCTGTCTGGCCGAGCGCGTCGAGGTCGGATTTGGTGGCTGCGATCACCCGGCAATCCACCGCGATGCTCTGGTTCGAGCCCAGGCGCTCCAAGGTGCGTTCCTGCAGCACGCGCAACAGCTTGATCTGCAGGTTAACCGGCATGCTTTCCACTTCGTCGAGGAACAGCGTGCCACCGTTGGCGTGTTCGATCTTGCCGATGCGGCGCTTGCCGGCCCCGGTGAAAGCGTTGGCTTCGTGGCCGAAGATCTCGCTCTCGAACAGGTTTTCCGGCAGGCCACCACAGTTCAGCGCCACGAATGGCTGTGCCTGGCGCCGGCTGAAGTCGTGCAGGCAGCGGGCGACCAGCTCCTTGCCGGTGCCGGTTTCACCTTCGATCAGCACGTTGGCCGAGGTATCGGCGACGTTGGCGATCAGTTCGCGCAGGTGCTCCATGGCTGGCGAGCGACCGATGATGCGCCCCTCCAGGCTGCTCTGCTCGGCCAGCTGCCGGCGCAGGGCCACCACTTCGCGAGACAGCCCACGTTGCTCCAGCGCACGGCGTACCACATCGACCAGGCGCTCGGGAGAGAAGGGCTTTTCCATGAAGTCGTAAGCGCCATTGCGCATGGCACCCACGGCCATGTCGATATCGCCGTGGCCGGTGATCAGCACCACAGGCAGGCTGCGGTCGCGCGCCTTGAGGCGGTTGAGCAGCTCCAGGCCATCGATGCCGGGCAAGCGGATGTCGCTGACGACGATCCCGGCAAAATCATCGCCGATGCGCTCAAGGGCCTGTTCGGCACTGCCGACCCCCTCGCAGGCGATGTCTTCCAGGGCCAGCGCCTGCTGGCAGCCGAGCAGCACATGCGGGTCGTCTTCGACGATCAGAACGGTAAGTGGCGCTTGGTTCATGGTTGCTCTGCCGATTCGCTGGGGGGCGTGACCAGGGGGAGGGCGAGGACGAAGGCCGTGCCGCCGGTGGCGGGGTGCTCGACGTTCAGGCTGCCTTTGGCGGCGGCGGCAAGGCTCGCCGACAGGGTCAGCCCCAGGCCCAGGCCGTGTTCGCCCGGTTTGGTGGTGAAGAAGGGTTCGAACAGGTGCTTGCGGGTTTCGGCGTCGATGCCGTGGCCGTTGTCGCGTACCCGCAGGCGGTATTTATCACCCGACAGCTCACCTTCCAGCCACAGTTCGGGCAGCGGTTGGGTAGCCATGGCATCGAGCGCGTTACCGATCAGGTTGACCAGGATTTGTTCCAGGCGGGTCTGGTCGATAGCCAGTTGATGGTCTTCGAACTGGCTGTGCAGTTGCAGATGGCACCCGGAAATGCGGTTGCTCAGCACCTGCAGGGACGCCTCCACGGCCTTGGCCAACGACGCCTGGCCGCTGTCGTCGCCGCGCCGGGCGAATGAGCGCAGGCTGGCGGTGATGCGGCCCATGCGGTCGATCAGGTCGTTCATGGTACGCAGGTTGGTGCTGGCGGTATCCAGCGCACCGCGTTCGAGGAAGCGCACGGTGTTGCCGGACAAGGTCCGCAGTGCCGCCAGGGGCTGGTTCAGCTCATGGGCGATGCTGGTGGACATCTGCCCGATCGCTGCCAGCTTGCCGGCCTGGACCAGTTCGTCCTGGGCATGGCGCAAGGTCTGTTCGGCATGCCGGCGTTCACGAATCTGGCCCTTGAGACGTTCGTTGCTGGCGCGCAGGTCGGCCGTGCGGTCGGCGATGCGCCGTTCCAGCTGGCTGTTGGCTTCTTCCAGTGCTTCGCGGGCGGCCAGGCGCGTGGCAACGACCTTGCGCCGCTCGTTCCAGGCGATACCGAGGATCGTCAGCAGGGCGAAGGCCACGCTGACCAGGATGCCCTGCACCATGGATTCGCGGCGCAGGTCCTGCAGTGGGGTGAGCAGGGTAAAGTGCCAGGGCGTGTCGGCCAGGCGCCGGGTCTGCGCCAGGTAGCTCACTTCGTGGGGCTTGCCCTGGGCGGTTTCGGCGTTGGCCGGGAAGGTCAGTTTTTCCACGCCATCGGCCAGGGTTTCCCGCGCCAGCGGCTGCAACTCGTTCAGCGGCCACCAGTAGTATTGCAGGCTGCGCGCCAGCCGTTCTTTGATCTGCGGGGTCAGTGGGCGCACTGATTTCAGGCGCCGCGCCGGGTCGCTGGAAAGGATGATGATGCCATTCTCGTCACTGACGAAGGCTTCTAGCCGGGCGCGCTGCCAGCGCTCTTCGAGGGTGTCCAGGCGCACCTTGATCACCGCCACGCCGATGATCTTGCCGTGCTCTTCAAGGCCGTGAGCGAGGTAGTAGCCTGCCTCGCCGGTGGTGCTGCCGATGCCGTAGAACCGGCCCGGCTCGCCGCGCACGGCGCTCTGGAAATAGGCACGGAACGACAGGTCTTCACCGAGGAACGAGTCGGCATCGCGCCAGTTGCTGCTGGCCTGTACCCGGCCGTTGGTGTCGAGGACGAAGATAGCCCGGCTGCGGCTGCGCCGGTTCAGGCCTTCGAGGTATTCGTTGACGGCTTGCCGGTTGGCGCCATCAGGGTCGGTGAGCAGCTGCGAGACGCTGTCTTCCAGCTCCAGCAGGCTCGGCAGGTAGGTGTACTTGCTGATTTCGCTTTCGACCGTGCGTGCATGCAGTTCGAGCGCGCGCTCGCCGTTTTCGCTGAGGGTGCGGATGCCGTTGCTCTCGCTGATCAGGAAGCCGGCCAGGCCCAGGCCGACCATCAGCAGGATGATCAGTGGCGGCAGCAGCAGTTGACGGATCAGGCGGGATTTCACGGCGGGCTTGGCAGGGCGAAGTAGCGAGGGATCGCATTTCATCACAGTGGCCTTGTCACGACCAGCATCCGCTGCCCGGAGAGCCCCGGGGCAGCGGAAACGGTGGCCGACTTAGTGTTGCAGGATCTTGCTGAGGAAGTGCTGCGTGCGTTGGTCACGGGCACCCTGGTCGCCGAAGAACTCTTCCTTGGTGCAGTCTTCGATGATGCTGCCCTTGTCCATGAAAATGACCCGGTTGGCGACCTTGCGGGCGAAGCCCATTTCGTGGGTCACGCACATCATGGTCATGCCTTCGTTGGCCAGTTGCACCATCACATCCAGTACTTCGCTGACCATTTCCGGGTCCAGCGCCGAGGTCGGTTCGTCGAACAGCATGACGATCGGGTCCATGGCCAGTGCGCGGGCGATCGCCACGCGCTGCTGCTGGCCGCCCGAGAGCTGCCCGGGGTGCTTCTTGGCGTGCGCACTGAGGCCGACACGCTCGAGCAGGGCCAGGCCTTTCTTGGTGGCTTCTGCCTCGCTGCGGCCAAGCACCTTGCGCTGGGCGATGGTCAGGTTCTCGGTGATGGTCAGGTGCGGGAACAGCTCGAAATGCTGGAACACCATGCCCACCCGCGAACGCAGCTTGGGCAGGTTGGTCTTGGGGTCGGCGATCGAGGTGCCATCGACCACGATGTCGCCTTTCTGGAACGGCTCCAGCGCGTTGACGCACTTGATCAGGGTGGATTTGCCCGAGCCCGATGGGCCGCACACCACCACCACTTCACCTTTCTTGACCTCGGTGCTGCAGTCGGTCAGTACCTGGAAGTCGCCGTACCACTTGTTGACGTTCTTGATGGAAATCATACGGTGATCCTTTTTTGCAGGCGCTTGACCAGCCACGAAGCGGAGAAGCTGATGAGGAAGTAGACGACCCCGGCGAAGATCAGGAACTCATGGGAGCGCCCGATGATGTCGCCGTTGGAGCGTGCCGAGTTGAGGAAGTCCACCAGGCCCACGGTGTACACCAGCGATGTGTCCTGGAACAGGATGATGCTCTGCTGCAGCAGCAGCGGGGTCATCTTGCGGAAGGCCTGGGGCAGGATGATCAGGCGCATGGTCTGGCTGTAGTTCATGCCCAGGGCCTGGGCGGCGCCCATCTGGCCCTTGGAGATCGACTGCACGCCGGCACGGACGATTTCGCAGAAGTAGGCGGCCTCGAACATCATGAACGCCACCACGCACGAGGTGAAGGCACCCACCGGGGTGTCCTCGCCGGTGATCCAGCGCAGCACGAACGGCACTGCCAGGTAGAACCAGGTGATGACCAGCAGCAGCGGGATCGAGCGGAAGTAGTTGACGTAGGCACCAGCCAAACGTGACAGCAGCTTGCTCGACGACAGGCGCATCAGTGCCAGGATGGTACCCAGCACGATGCCGCCGACAATGCCCATGACCATCAGTTGCAGGGTCATGATCATGCCGTCCCACAAGGCAGGCAGGGCCGGGATGATTTCGCTGAAATCCATGTCCATTTACTTGCCCCCCACGGAGATCAGGCCAGGCACGGCAACTTTCTTCTCGACCATGCGCATCAGCAGCATCAGGCCCATGTTGAGGGTGAAGTAGATCAGCGTGGCCAAGGTGAAGGCCTCGAACAGGTTGGCCGAGAATTCGGCGGTCTGCTTGGTCTGTGCCAGCAGCTCCATCAGGCCGATCAGCGAGGCCACCGAGGAGTTCTTGAACACGTTCAGGAATTCCGAGGTGAGCGGCGGAATGATGATCCGGTAGGCTTGCGGCAGCAGTACGTTGTTGTAGATCTGCGGCAGGCTGAAGCCCATGGCGCGGGCGGCGGCTTCCTGGCCGCGAGGCAGCGCCTGAATGCCGGTGCGCACCTGCTCGCAGACGCGGGCGGCGGTGAACAGGCCCAGGCAGATCACCACGCTGATCAGCGCCGAGGTGGTCGGGTTGAGGTCCTGCTTGAACCATTCCTGCAGGCCTTCGGGCAGCAGGTCCGGCACCAGGAAGTACCAGATGAACAGCTGCACCAGCAGCGGCACGTTGCGGAACAGCTCCACGTAGGCGGTGGCGATGCCCGATACCAGACGGTTCGGTACGGTACGCATGACGCCGAGGACCGACCCCAGCAGCAATGCGATGATCCAGGCGGTGATCGAGATGGCGATGGTCCAGCCCAGACCGGTGATGTACCAGTCCAGATAGGTCTCGCTTCCCACGCCGGTGGACTTGAAGAACACGCCCCAGTCCCAGTTGTAATTCATCGGGATTTCCCCTCAGACGGTTGTTTCACGGGCACCTTCGAGCATCCGAGGGCGTTGAACGCCCTCGGATGAAAGGGTAGACACTAAAGCGTGGCCTGTGGGTTCAATCGCGTGCGGATGCGCACCAGGCCACTATTGGCTGAGGATCAGGACTTCTTCTCGTCCGCGGCCTTGTCGGTCGGCTCGGCGATCAGTTTCTTCAGCTCGTCGCTCATCTGGAAGTTCAGATTGAGGCCTTTTGGCGGGATTGGCTGGGTGAACCACTTGTCGTAGCTCTTGTTGACTTCGCCCGACTTGAAGTAGCCAACGATGGCGTCATCGACCGCTTTCTTGAATGCCGCGTCATCCTTGCGCACCATGCAGCCGTAGATTTCGTACGACTGTGGAGTACCGGTAATGACCCAGTCTTTAGGATTGCGGGCCTTGGCCATTTCGCCAGCGAGCAGGGCGTCGTCCATCATGAAGGCCACGGCGCGGCCGCTTTCGAGCATGTTGAAGGCTTCACCGTGGTCCTTGGCGGAAATCACGTTCATCTTCATCTGCTTGTCGGCGTTCATCGCCTTGAGGATGCGCTCGGAGGTGGTACCGGCGGTGGTTACCACGTTCTTGCCAGCCAGGTCCGGGAAGTCCTTGTAGGAAGGCTGACCGTCCTTGACCTTGGTCAGCAGGCGGGTACCGACTTCAAAGATACCGACCGAGAAGCCGACTTGCTGCTGGCGTTCGACGTTGTTGGTGGTGGAGCCGCACTCCAGGTCCACGGTGCCGTTCTGCACCAGCGGGATGCGGGTCTGGGAGGTGACCAGGTTGTACTTGACCTTGATGTCGGTGCCCAGTTGCTTCTTCAGGGCGTCGACCACGGCCAGCTGGATGTCGTGGGAGTAGCCCACAGGTTCCGGCTTGCCTGCCAGGTAGGAAAATGGAATGGAGGAGTCTCGGTGCCCCAGGGTGATGGTGCCCGAATCCTTGATCTTCTTCAGGGTGCCGGTCAGCTCCTCGGCCATGGCGGGCGAAGCGATGACAGCGGCCGCGATGGCGGCGCCCAGCAATTGACGAACGATACGCATCAAATTTTCCTCGACGTGTTTGTTTTTTTTATGGAGCCGTTGGCGGACTCTTTCGTTCAACGAATACAGCATGAAGCGGTGCATTCGGCTTCCAAGTGTAGAGCATGAGTCGTGCCAAGCTCTGATTCTGATCATAACGCCCCGTAGAAGCTGGCGATCAATAGTTTAGCGGTTGTCATGTAACAGATTTTTGTCCGAATCTCCGAATGAATCGCTGCCAATTCGTTCGGTAATCCGAACGAATCTTCTTGGGCAAAATGCTAGTGCTATTTAATTAATACTTAGTTGAGGTCCGTATCAGGCTTCTTGGTCGCTTCTCAAGAAATGGAGAGGCAACCCATGATCGACTCCCCTGAACACGACCTGCCACCCGACTCGATAGAAGCCTTGATCGCCAAGCAGTTGCCTGATTGGCTCAAGAATGCATCTGGCGAGGCACGAGAGGCACTTCACCTTTCCTTGATTCAGCAGCAGCAAAGTGCCGAGCAGTTGAAGCGGCTGTTGAGCGGGATTCCCGACTTGATAGCGTTTTGCGCTCCGCTGCTGGAAGAGGCGCTGTACAAGGAGCACAACATCCATGTCGATGTACGAACGGCGCAGTTGTGTACCGTGGTGCGCAGGTCCTATCCCAGCATCTTTCCTTTGCCGCCGATCGAGAGGACGGTGCGTACAAACTCCATACCGCTGCTGTCGGCGGCGATGCACAACTTTGCCGAGGATGAAATCGTAACCAGGCCGCGTATTCGTCGACAGCTGGAGGCTCCGTCGGGCGCCAGGCTGTCTGTTTCGTTTGTGCTGTTCGCAAAGCTCTGTCATTCGTTGGACCTGGGCGGCCGTTATCAAGGCCTGCTGCGCCAGCATTTGCTGCCAGCTGACAAGGCGGGTGACCCGCCAGGAGATGCCCGACGCGAGGTCGAGGTAGTGTTTGAAGAAGCACAGCGCACGGCCTTGGAGGCGGCAGTGCGTGTTGCCTTTGTCAGAGCCGACATCGATGAGCGCAGTTATTTGCAGATGCTCAGGGTAGTTGCGGCAAAGCCGATTGTGCCGGCCGATACGACGCTGCTCACCTGCAGGCAGCTGTTCCTGCTGGGCAAGTGCATCCAGGGTGTGGTGGTGGTCGAGTGGCGTGAGCAGGGTGGGACCACCCCCGCCGGTCTTATCGTCTGGATTCCGGGCGATGCTGACCGGCCTGTTCGCCAGCATGCCTCCTGGGCCGCGCTCTACGGGGATTTGGGGCTGCGCTTGCGCGAAACAAGCTATGCAACGTTCTTCATGCGATTTATTGGTGAGCGTGAGCGTATGGCCTTCAGCACAGCTCTTGAGCACCTGCAGGCCAAGACTGCGGCAGGCGTGACGCTGGAACTCGACGGGCGTAATTTTGCGTTGGACAAACCGTTGTTTGCCCATCTGCGTTCGCAGCACATCGACAAGATTCTCGACGACGCTAGGGTGCTGGCGGTACCGACCAAAGATGAAGATGCCGCCGCTCGTAGCCGGCGTCTCGCCAGCTATGAAAATGCAGGCCTGACGCTGCTGGGCCTGGCTGGGCTGTTCATACCCGTCCTGGGAGAGCTGATGCTGGGTGTTGCTGCACTTCAGGTCGCCGACGAAGTCTATGAAGGCTATCAGGATTGGCAGCTGGGGGATCGCGAGGCTGCCCTGGGGCATGTGTTCGCGGTTGCGGAAAACCTGGCGGTGGGCGCGGCAGTGGGGGCTGGGGCAGCCGTTGTGAAAAAGCTGGCTCCCGTGCTGCTCGACGCTGGGCGGTTGAGGCTCTGCTCCCTGGACATGGCGCCTTACCAGATCGAACAACCGCCTGGCGTGTCGGTGGTGCAAGGCGAGGGCTACCTGGGGCGTACTCAAGTGCAGTTTCACGAAGGCGCTTTCCAGATGGCGCGTTCGCAGGATGGCAAGGACCTGGTCATCCGTCACCCAACGCGTGAACAGGCATACCGACCGTTGCTCCGGCGCAACGGCAGCGGCGCGTGGCGACATGCGCTGGAACTGCCTCAGGAGTGGACGGGGGAGCTGCAACTCTTGCGGCGTCTGGCAGCGGCATTTTTTGAAATGACACCTGAAGAAGCGACTGCCGTGCTGGACTGCACCGGTTTTGACGAGGCGCGGCTACGCCAGCTGCACGTGGAGCACGCCCCGGCGCCTGCACGGTTGCGGGATGCTTTCGACCGTTACCGCCTGCACGTCCTGCACCCAGCCATGGAGGCGGAGGCCTTTGAATTGTTGGTCGCTGCAGCCCAGGAGGCCGAGGAAGTAGAGGATGCCTTGATGCGGCGATCCTTCCCTGGGCTTTCGGTGCGAGGGGCGAAGGAGATACGCAAGCAAGTCGACAATCAGCTTCTCGAACAACTGCGCTCAAGCGGACGGGTTCCGCTGGCAATGGCTGAACGAATCCGTTGGTTCCTGCATGACAGCCGGCTGGATCGCGCCTGTGCCGGTTTGCGTCAATGGCAGGCAGTCAATGGCGATACTGAAAGACTGGCGATCGGTTTGATCCATGAGCTTGCGCCCTGGCCTGAAGCGTTGCGTATCGAGCTTCGTGCCGTCTCAGCACAAGGTACCTTGCTGGCGCAGGCGGGCGCAGAGGCAGCGCAGGAGGTGGTATGCATCGTGCGAGGCGAGCAGACCTACAGCATCCATGATCAGGCGGTGCATCCTCGTACCCCTGCAGCGCCCACCAACAGCCTGATGCACGCGCTGCTGTTGTGCATGGACGACCAGCAGAAGATCATCCTGGGCAATGCCATGCTGGGCGAGCAGCAACTGGTCGATCGGCTGGCAGGCCACGTGCGGGTGCACCGGGACCTGGCATCAAGGCTCATAGGCCAAGTGCCGATCTCCGGTGGTGTCCGTCCTCCCCTGCGCTTTGCCGATGGTCGTCTTGGCTACCCGCTCAGTGGTCGAGGGGAAACCAGGGGGCAGGCGGCCAGGCGCGGCATTTTGCAGGTTTATCCAACCCTGGACGATACGCAATTGCAGCAGTACATGCTCAATCTGATTAGCGAGCAGGTCGATCCGTGGTCGCATTACGAAGCGTTGTATCAGCAATGGATGGCATTGCGTTCAGCATTGACGAACTGGAGAGCCGGGTACACAAACCTATTGGATCTTCTAAGGCGCAGCAGGGTAGTCAACACGCTACGACGCTGCTGGCGGCGCAAGTTACGGCTACGGAACGATGGCAGCTACGCACTGGAGATCAGCGGTGAGCGCGTGGGTAGCCTGCCCGATTTGCCGGCGGGCATTACCTTCGGGCATGTGACACGCCTGGCGCTGCGCGACATGGATCTGCAGAGTGTCGATACCGATTTCCTGGAGCGTTTCCCTAACCTTGTGGAGCTTGACCTGCGCAGCAATCGACTGCTGTCCATCCCGCAAGGTCTGGAGCATCTGACCGAACTGCGCCTCTTGCGGCTCGATAATAACCAGATAGTCCTGACGCCGGCGGACAGCCAACGCATCAATGCGCTGCACAACCTGGAAAGGATCGAACTTAATTACAACCCGTTGGGTAACCCTCCCGAGGTGAGGCGTTTGTTGAACGTGCGTCAGTTGGGCATGCGTGCGGCAGAACTCGAGCAAGTGCCTGGCGATGTTCAGCAAGTGCCCTGGCGAGGGATCGCCGACCTGCGGGATAACAGCATTCGGCAGGTCAATCGCGACCTCGAAGGGTTGAGGGTTCGTTTGCAGCAGATGGCGCTGCACGATAATCCGCTGGATGAAGCCAGCGAGGCATTGCTGGACGAGCAACCGGGTCCGTCGAGTGCTTCTGGTCATGATGTCAGGCACAGTCCTTACTATCGGCATCATCCTGTACTGCAAGCCGAGTTGAAGGAGTGGTTGACGGGCACCAAAGGCGTGTTGCGCGCCGAACGCGAAATGCTGTGGAGCAACGTGCGCAGTGAGGCGGGCTCGGATGACTTTTTCAACTTCCTTCGTGACTTCGCACGGTCGCCGGATTACTTGAAATATCCGGCGGACTACCGGGCCAGGGTGTGGCACATCATCGAGGCATGCGAGCAGAACAGCGAGTTGCGCGAGCTTTTATTCGAGCAGGCAGGCGGTATAGCCAGTTGCGAAGACAGGTTGCTGTGGTTGTTCAGTCAGATGGAGACTCGTGTGCTGGTTCACCTGCAGACGGCGGGCCTCGCCCAGATGCAAAGCGAGGCCGCTTTGATGAGGCTGGGGCGTTCGCTGTTTCGCTTGCAACAGGTGGACAGGATTGCCGCACGCAAGCTGGCGTGGCTCCGGCAGGTTAACGCGAATGTACCTGGCAATCTTGAGCGGATCGACGATATCGAAACCTATCTGGCATACCGGGTGAGACTGGCCGGGCCGCTGCAACTGCCGGCTCAACCTGTGCGCATGCATTACGAGCAGGAATCTTTCGTGACGGCGCAGGACATCAACAGTGCCAGGGTTGAGATCCTGTCTTCCGAGTCCACCGAGCAACTGGTGCAATCTCTGGCAGATCAGGTGTTCTGGCAGGATTATCTGCGCCAGACATACTTCATGCGATTCAGGGCGTTGGTAGATGCTCAACGTCCTGCTATGGAGCAGTACGAATTACAGGTAGAGAGCGGCGAGATCAATGAGCTGACGTATCTTGAACAGTCCCATGCGTTGAAAGTGCTCCTGGAAGCGCATGAAACTGCCCTTATCAAACGCTTGACTGAAGAGGCGTACGCGCGTTGGCCCTTGTAGCTCGATGAGGCACTGATGCAGCGCCTTGTTCATGGTGAGGCGCTGCATCAAGATGCCTTCAGGCCGCCTGGACACCTTCGCGTACTACCTCTTTCAGGTACTCCGCCAAGGCCTTTTGCTCCGCCGCCGTGGTGAACAGGCCCAACTTGGTGCGGCGCCACAGAATGTCGTCGGCAGTCAGCGCCCATTCTTCGTTGCACAGGTAATCCACCTCCTGTGCGAACAGGCCACCACCGATTGCCTGGCCAAGGTCGGCCGGCCCTTTGACACCCTCCAGCAGCTGCCATGCGCGGCTGCCGTAGGTGGTTGCCCAACGCTTGGCAATGTCTGCAGACAACCACTCGTGGCGTTTGAGCAAGCCATCCACCAGGGTTTGTGCATCGCTCATGTTCTCGCCACCCGGGAGAGGGCTTTCAGCCGTCCAGCTGCCGCGCATCTGGCTGAAGAATGGCTTGAGCTCGCCCATGGCCGATTCAGCCAGCTTGCGGTAGGTGGTGAGCTTGCCACCGAATACCGACAGCAACGGCGCCTGGCCTTCACCCGCAGACAGCGCCAGGGTGTAGTCGCGGGTCACGGCCGAAGGGTTGTCCGATTCGTCGTTGCACAGCGGGCGAACGCCGGAGTAGGTGTGCAGGATGTCGGCACGGCTGAGCTGATGGTTGAAGTGCTCGTTGACGACCTTGAGCAGGTAGTCGGTTTCGCCGTCGGTGATTTTTACCTGAGCCGGGTCGCCGCTGTATTCACGGTCGGTAGTACCGATCAGGGTGAAACGCTCCAGATACGGGATGCAGAACACGATGCGCTGGTCTTCATTCTGCAGGATGTAGGCATGCTCACCTTCGTACAGGCGCGGCACGATGATGTGGCTGCCCTGGATCAGGCGGATGCCGTAGGGGGCGTCCAGCTTGAGATCGTCCTTGATGAAGCTGGCTACCCAAGGGCCGGCAGCATTGACCAGGGCGCGGGCGCGAATCGTCTGCAGGCGGCCGTCGGCATGCTGCAGTTCGACCTGCCATACGCCGTCAACGCGCTCGGCGCGCAGGCAGCGGGTGCGGGTGACGATATCGGCACCGTTCTCGCGGGCGGCCATGGCATTGAGCACCACCAGACGGGCGTCGTCCACGGCGCAGTCCGCGTATTCGAAACCCCGGGTGATCGCCGGCTTGAGCGGGTAGCCCGGGCCGAAGCGCAGGCTGCGCGAGGCGCCCAAGCGCTTGCGCTTGCCCAGGTGATCGTAGAGGAACAGGCCGGCCCGGATCATCCACGCCGGGCGCAGATGCGGGCGGTGCGGTAGCACGAAGCGCATTGGCTTGACGATGTGCGGCGCCTTGGCCAGCAGTACCTCGCGTTCGGCCAGCGCCTCACGCACCAGGCGGAATTCGTAGTGCTCCAGGTAGCGCAGGCCGCCGTGGATCAGTTTGCTGCTGGCCGAGGAGGTGTGCTGGGCCAGGTCGTCCTTCTCGCAGAGAAAGACCTTCAGGCCGCGGCCGGCGGCGTCGGCCGCGATGCCCACGCCATTGATGCCACCGCCGATCACGGCAAGGTCATAGCAGTCGGCGAGTGATGGCTGGGACGGAACGGGCTGGGACACGGGCAAGGCCTCCTGGGGGCTGTTCACATCGAATATGAACATCTATGTTCGTTTCCGAAAATACTAGCGCAACAGAAAGCCAGTCGCCAGTCAGTCTTTATAGAAAAAACTGATCAGATGACAAAGAAATGAACATTTTCGAATATTCTGGGTGATCAGTTTGCGCCTTTTGGCGCCTGTGAGATCGAGCGCCGCCCGCGCGGCGCATCGCGGATGAATCCGCTCCTACATCTGTTTCGGGCCAGTTCCGCCTGTGAGATCACCTTTGCCCGCCTCGTTTGTTCCCTACAATTTCGAGGTGGGCGGCAAGGCGGGCAGCCCATCTGGCGCAGGACAGACTGGCCCGAAACAGATGTAGGAGCGGATTCATCCGCGATGCGCTGCGTGGGCGGCGCTCGATCTCACAGGCGCGAAAAGGCTCACGTCATGCCCCCAGAGCCCTCACACAACCTCAAGGCGGATCTTGTACTGGTTCAGCAGCTGAGTGAGGGCGGGCGTCGGCGCCTGATCGGTCACCAGGCAGTCGACCAGGCTGATCGAGCCTAGGCGCACCATGGCATTGCGCCCGAACTTGCTTGAGTCGGCGGCGAGGATCACTTGCCGGGCGTTGGCGATGATCGCCTGCGACACCCGCACCTCCTGGTAATCGAAGTCGAGCAGGCTGCCGTCTTCGTCGATGCCGCTGATGCCAACCAGGGCGAAGTCGACCTTGAACTGGTGGATGAAGTCGACGCTGGCCTGGCCTACCACGCCGCCATCGCGGCGTACCGTGCCACCCGCCACCAAAACCTCGAAGTCGTCCTTGGCCGCGAGAATCGCCGCGACGTGCAGGTTGTTGGTGATGACCTTCAAGTGGTTGTGGTTGAGCAGCGCCCGGGCAATCGATTCGGTGGTGGTGCCAATGTTGATGAACAGCGAAGCATGGTCGGGAATCTGCTTGGCCACGGCTTCAGCGATGCGCTGTTTTTCATCGCGCATCTGGTCGGCGCGCATGGCATAGGCGGTGTTCTCGATGCTCGAATCATAGGCTGCACCACCGTGGTAGCGGCGCAGCAGGTTGAGCTCGGCGAGCTGGTTGATGTCGCGCCGGATGGTTTGCGGGGTGACGACGAACAGCTGCGCCATTTCTTCGATGCTGACATAGCCGCGGTCGCGCACCAGCTCGAGGATTTGTTGTTGGCGTGGGGGCAGATTCATGGGCGGTCCTTTGGGGCTGCCGGACAAATTCTGCAATGATGCCGTAGGAAGGGGACTACGGCCAGTAGACGATGGGGAAGTGACGCGCTGTTGGTGTGGGAGCGGCCTTGTGTCGCGATAGGGCTGCGAAGCAGCCCCAAGGTTTCAGCGTCAAGGCACAAATTGCTGGGGCCGCTTCGCGACCCTTTCGCGACACAAGGCCGCTCCCACACTTAAGGCGTGGCTGCTGAGGAAGGGTCAGACCTCGTGATCTTCCCAGTCACGGGTGCGGTCAACGGCCTTCTTCCAGCCGGCATACAGTTTCTCTTTCTGCGCCTCATCCAGCTGCGGGCTGAACTCGCGTTCGATGATCGCCTTGTCGCGCAGTTCTTCCAGGCCGCTCCAGAAACCACAGGCCAGGCCTGCCAGGTAGGCGGCACCGAGGGCGGTGGTTTCGCGCATTTTCGGGCGCTCCACGCAGGTGCCGAGAATGTCGGCCTGGAACTGCATGAGGAAGTTGTTGGCCACCGCACCACCGTCCACGCGCAGTTCCGACAGGCGTTCGCCGCAGTCCTGCTGCATGGCGTCAAGGACGTCGCGGGTCTGGTAGGCGATCGATTCCAGCGCAGCGCGAATGATGTGGTCGACCTTCACCCCACGGGTCAGGCCGAACAGCGCGCCACGGGCATACGGGTCCCAGTACGGAGCACCCAGGCCAGTGAAGGCCGGCACCAGGTATACACCGTTGCTGTCCTTGACCTTGCTGGCGAAGTACTCCGTGTCCAAGGCGTCATTGACGATCTTCAGCTCGTCACGCAGCCATTGTACGGTGGAGCCGCCGTTGAATACCGCGCCTTCCAGGGCATAGGCCACCTCGCCACGCGGGCCGCAGGCGATGGTGGTGAGCAGGCCGTGGGAGGACTTGACTGCCTTGTCGCCGGTATTCATCAGCAGGAAGCAGCCGGTGCCGTAGGTGTTCTTGGCCTGGCCCGGTTCCACGCACATCTGGCCGAACAGCGCCGACTGTTGGTCACCGGCGATACCGGCGATGGCGATACCGCTTTTGGTGTGGCCGTACACTTCCGAGGAAGGACGCACCTCGGGCAGCATCTGCCGCGGGATGCCGAGGATTTCCAGCAGCTTGTCGTCCCACTGCAGGCTGTGGATGTTGAACATCAGCGTGCGCGAGGCGTTGGTGTAGTCGGTGACATGCACCTTGCCGCCGGAGAACTTCCAGATCAGCCAGGTATCGATGGTGCCGAACAGCAGCTCGCCGCGCTCGGCGCGTTCGCGTGCGCCTTCGACATTATCGAGGATCCACTTCAGCTTGGTACCGGAGAAGTACGGGTCGGTAACCAGGCCGGTGGCTTCGCGAATGTACTCCTCATGCCCATCGCGCTTGAGCTGGGCGCAGATTTCGGTGCTGCGGCGGCACTGCCAGACGATTGCGTTGTACACCGGGCGGCCGGTTTCCTTGTCCCACACCACGGTGGTTTCACGCTGGTTGGTAATCCCCAGCGCAGCAACTTGCGCATGGCTGATACCGGCCTGGGCCAGGGCCTCGACCATGGTCGCGCTCTGGGTGGCGAAGATCTCCATCGGGTCGTGCTCGACCCAGCCAGCTTGTGGGTAGTGTTGGGCGAACTCGCGCTGCGAGGTACCTACCACATTGGCATCGCGGTCGAAGATGATCGCCCGCGAGCTGGTGGTGCCCTGGTCCAGGGCGATGATGTAGTTCTTATCCTGGGTGTCTGTCATGTTCGTAGGCCTTGCAAAAAGAGGAGTTCAGGGCGTCAGCATCAATTGGCTTGAGTATCGCCCTGGCGATTGTCGGTTGTCTCGGCGCTTGCGCTTTGCGCCGTCGGCAGGTTGCGGGCGATCAGGCCGCGATAGATCGCGGCACCCAGGCAAGCGCCGAGAATCGGTGCGAACACCGGAACCAGGAAATACGGAATGTCCCGACCGCCAGTGAAGGCGATTTCGCCCCAGCCAGCCAGGAAGGTCATCAATTTTGGCCCGAAGTCGCGGGCAGGGTTCATCGCGAAGCCGGTCAGCGGGCCCATGGCACTGCCAATCACGGCGATCAGCAGGCCGATCAGCAACGGTGCCATGGCGCCGCGTGGCAGGCCGTTGTTGTCATCGGTCAGGGCCATGATCACGGCCATCAGGATTGCGGTGATCACCACTTCGACCAGGAAGGCCTGGCCAGTGGAAAGTGACGGGTGCGGGTATGTCGAGAATACCGAGGCCAGCTCAAGGCTTTCGGTGCTGCCACGCAGCATGGCGTGGGCCTGTTCGTAATCGAAGAACAGGTTGCTGTACAGGGTGTAGACCAGCGCCGCGCCGCAGAAGGCGCCGCAGATCTGGGCCAGTGCGTAGAACGGCAGCTTGCGCTTGTCGAAGCCGGCGAACAGGGTGAGCGCGATGCTTACGGCCGGGTTCAGGTGCGCACCGGAAATGCCTGCGGTGAGGTAGATCGCCATGCTTACACCGACGCCCCAGATGATGCTGATTTCCCATAGGCCGAAGCTGGCGCCAGCGACTTTGAGCGCGGCGACGCAACCGGTACCGAAGAAGATCAGCAAGGCGGTGCCGAGAAACTCGGCCAGGCATTGGCTGGACAGTGTGGGTTCGCGTAGAGCAGTCGTCATGTATGACCTCGTTGTTTTTGTTGTGAGGCGCGGAGCGCTCGACAGCAAAGCCTGATGTCTATCCCCATTGACCTCAGGCGGGTGTTAAGAAGCGCACCTTGAAAGGGCACCATTTATTCAGAAACGAAAAAATATAGACAAGAAACGCTGATGTCAAAGGTCGAAAGTGAACGGGTAGTCACGTTTTGGACGCCTGTTTCAAAGGCTGAAGCCCGTAGTAGAGGGGCTACGTCAGGCATTGGCTGGCTGGGATGTGGGATTTGCCCTAAAGTAGCCGCGACCTGTCCCAGACTGGAGCACTGCATGACCCCCGCACTCGACCTGCTGAAGAAAGCCCGCGCTGAACATCGCGTGCACAGTTACGAACATGACCCCAAATCGGCGTCATACGGGCTGGAGGCGGCGGAAAAGCTTGGGCTCGATCCGCAGCAGGTGTTCAAGACCTTGCTGGCGAGCAGCGAGAAGGGCGAATTGCTGGTGGCGGTGGTGCCGGTGGTGGGGACGCTCGACCTCAAGGCACTGGCTCATGCGGCTGGGGTCAAGAAGTGTGAAATGGCCGACCCGGCTGCGGCACAGCGAGCGACTGGCTATCTGGTGGGAGGGATCAGTCCGTTGGGGCAGAAGAAGCGCCTGCGTACGTTCATCGATGATTCGGCGCAAAATTTTGCAACCATCCATGTCAGCGCCGGGCGGCGGGGGCTGGAGGTTGAGTTGGCGGCGGCGGTACTGGCCGAGCATACGCAGGGTAAGTTCGCCGCAATCGGCAAGGCTTGAGGCCATTGGGGCCGCAAAGCGGCCCCAGGTCTAATCAGGTCGCCGAACTGTAGCGGCGAACCCCGTTCTCCTGGCGCGACAACTGCGCCGAGACGCTGCCTGGCACCGGGAACAGCACCAGGTGATCGGCCTTCACCGCAATCCCCACATCTTCACCGACCTGGTGGTCGATATGGCTCGGGAAGATCGCCTCGAGCTGGCTGCCAGTAGGCAACTGCAAACGGTACAGCGTCGATGCGCCAAGGAAGCTCTTGCCAACGATGTTCGCCTGCAGCGCGCTGCCAGGGGCCGGCACGATGTCATCAGGGCGCAGCAGCACATCCACCGAGCTGCCCGGCGCCATGGTGTAGGCACGGTTGCCACGCAGCTCGCCCAGTTCGGTATTGACCGCTTCATGGCTGCTCATCTGGCCGCGGATGAAGTAACCCTGGCCGACGAAACTCGCCACGAACGGCGTCTGCGGTTCGTGATAAAGGTTGTAGGGCGTGTCCCACTGCTCCAGCCGGCCTTCCTTGAACACACCGACGTGGTCGCTGACGGCAAACGCTTCCTCCTGGTCATGGGTGACCAGGATAGCGCTGGTGCCGCGGCTCTTGAGGATGTCGCGCACTTCGTGGCTCAGGCGCCGGCGCAATTCCACATCGAGGTTGGAGAATGGCTCGTCGAGCAGCAGCAGCTGCGGCTCAGGTGCCAGTGCGCGGGCCAGGGCGACACGCTGCTGCTGGCCACCCGAGAGTTCATGCGGGTAGCGCCCGCCGAGGCCGCCGAGCTTGACCAGTTCGAGCATTTCTTCGATCACCTGCGCCTGGTTCGGGTGCTTGCTGATGCCGAAGGCGATGTTCTGCGCCACGGTCAGGTGCGGGAACAGGGCGTAGTCCTGGAACACCATGCCGATCCGGCGTTTTTCCGGCGCCAGGGTGAAGCCTGCGCGGGAAATGACCTCGCCGGCCAGCTGGATCTCGCCTTCGTGCACCGGCTCGAAGCCGGCGATGGCCCGCAGGGTAGTGGTCTTGCCGCAACCCGAGGAACCCAGCAGGCAACCGATGTCGCCTGCGTTCAGGTGCAGGTTGAGGTTCTGGACGATGCGCTGGTCGCCATAGCCGCAGGCGAGGTTGCGCAGGTTGAGCAGTAGGGGTTGACTCATGCGTGGTGGTAAGCCGGTTCGACAAGGAATTCGAGAAGGGCCTTCTGTGCATGCAAGCGGTTTTCAGCCTGGTCCCAGGCGACCGAACGAGGGTCGTCGAGCAGGTCATGGCTGATTTCCTCACCACGGTGGGCGGGCAGGCAGTGCATGAACAGGGCGTCGGGTGCCGCCAGGTCGAGCAGTGCGCGGGTGACCTGGTAAGGCGCGAAATGCGCCAGGCGCCGTGCAGTTTCCTCTTCCTGGCCCATGGAAGTCCAGACATCCGTGGTCACCAGGTGCGCACCCCGTACGGCTTCCTGTGGATTGCGGATGATTTGCACGTGATCGCCACCCAAGGCCATGAAGCGTGGATCGGGCTCATAACCTTCTGGGCAGGCGATGCGCAGCTGGAAATCGAACTGCTTGGCCGCTTCGATGTACGAGTTGCACATGTTGAAACCGTCGCCGATCCAGGCCACGGTCTTGCCCTGGATCGAGCCGCGGTGCTCGAGGAAAGTCTGCATGTCGGCCAGCAGCTGGCACGGGTGCGACTCGTCGGACAGGGCGTTGATCACCGGTACACGGGATTTGGCGGCGAACTCGGTCAGGGTGCTGTGGGCGTGGGTACGGATCATCACCACGTCAAGCATGCTCGACAGAACGATTGCGCTGTCACCGATCGGCTCGCCACGGCCCAGCTGGGTGTCGCGTGGCGAAAGGAAGATGGCCTGGCCACCGAGCTGGATCATGCCGGCTTCGAACGACACGCGGGTACGGGTCGAGGACTTCTCGAAGATCATGCCCAGCACACGGTTCTTCAGGGGCTCGAACAGCACGCCGCGCTTGCGCAGGTCCTTCAGCTCGATGCCTCGGCGGATCACACCGAGCAATTCGTCGGTGGTGAAATCCAGCAGGGAGAGAAAGTGCCTAGCGCTCATGATTGACTACCTTATCTGCAACGGTATGCAGGTCGACCGTATGGTTTTTTTTGACAACGGGAGTGACCTGCGGCGTAAGCCGCACGGGGCGGACGAAATGGGGAAAGGCGCAATACTATAATTAAATGTCGCCTGAAACCAAGAGGGGAAACAGCGGCTCGTTTCAAAGGATGTTGCAAAGGGTGTCGTAACCCTTGAGCCAGTGCTGTTTTTTATTTGTTACAGACGGTTGTACACGGCTTGCTGGCAATTTGGCAAATGCCTGTCGTGAATCGTGTGCCTGATGTCGCGGGATTCACGTCGCGAAGCGCGCTGGCCGGCGCAAGGGCTGCGGCGCATAGTCGTGGCTCGACGACTCCCTAAACCAGCAAGGCAGAGGCGGCCATGACCAAGACCCTGCACCACCGTGCCTGTCACCTGTGCGAAGCGATCTGCGGCCTGAATATAGAAGTCAGCCGCGAAGACGACGGGCGGGCGCTGATCAGCTCGATCAAGGGTGACCCCGCAGACCCGTTCAGCCGCGGCCACATCTGCCCCAAGGCAGTCGCCCTGCAGGACATCCAGAACGACCCGGACCGCCTGCGCCAGCCTCACCGGCGGGTAGGGGGCGAGTGGCAGCCAATCGGCTGGGACGAGGCTTTTGCCTTGGCCGCCGACAGGCTGTGGGCTGTCCAGCAGGCTCACGGGCGCAATGCCGTGGCGGTCTATCAAGGCAACCCCAGCGTGCACAACTATGGGCTGATGACACATAGCAACTACTTCCTCGGCCTGCTCAAGACCCGTAACCGCTTTTCCGCCACCTCGGTTGACCAGCTGCCGCAGCACCTGACCAGCCATTTGATGTATGGCCACGGCTTGCTGTTGCCGATCCCGGATATCGACCACACCGACTTCATGCTGATCCTTGGCGGCAACCCGCTGGCCTCCAATGGCAGCATCATGACCGTGCCGGATGTGGAAAAGCGCCTGAAGGCCCTGCGCGGGCGGGGTGGTCGCCTGGTGGTGGTCGATCCCCGGCGCAGCGAAACTGCTGCCATGGCCGACCACCATCTCTTTATCCGGCCCGGCGGCGATGCGGCCTTGCTTTGCGGCCTGCTCAACACGCTGTTCGAGGAGCATCTGGCACGTGGCTCGCATTTGCCGGTGAGCGGCCTGGAGCAAGTGCGTGAAGCGATCCTGCCGTTCAGCGCGGAGGCGATGAGTGCTCACTGCGGCATTCCCGCAACCCAGATACGCCAACTGGCGCGAGACTTTGCAGCTGCAGACAAGGCAGTCTGCTATGGGCGCATGGGGGTCTCGACCCAAGCGTTCGGCACGCTGTGTCACTGGCTGGTGCAGGTGATCAACCTGATTACCGGCAACCTTGACCGAGAGGGTGGGGCGCTGTGTACCGAACCTGCGGTCGATCTGGTGGCAACCACTTCGGGTGGTCATTTCAATGCGTGGCAAAGCCGGGTTTCGGGCCTGCCTGAATACGGCGGCGAGCTGCCGGTGGCGGCCCTTGCCGAAGAGATGCTGGTCCCCGGGGAGGGCCAGGTGCGCGCCCTGGTGACAGTCGCTGGCAATCCGGTATTGTCCACGCCCAACGGCCGGCAGCTGGATACGGCGCTGGACGGGCTCGAATTCATGCTCAGCATCGACCTCTATATCAATGAAACCACCCGCCACGCCGACCTGATCCTGCCTTCGACTTCGGCGCTGGAAAATGATCATTACGACAGCACCTTCAACCTGCTGGCCGTACGCAATGTAACCCGTTTCAATCGCGCCATCCTGGCCAAGCCGGAAGGCGCATTGCATGACTGGGAAATCTTCGTCGGCCTGGCGCAGGCGTTCGCCGAGCGTGCCGAACTCGCGCTGAAACCGACCTGGCCGCCGGCGCAGATGATCGATGTGGCCTTGCGCAAGGGGCGCTATGGCGAAGGCACCGGATGGAATCTCTCGCTGCCGGCCTTGGATGAGCACCCCCACGGGCTTGATTTGGGGCCGCTGCGGGCCAACCTGGCGTTGCGCCTGGCGACCGCCAGCAAAACCGTCGAGGCGGCGCCGCAGGTGCTGCTGGATGACCTGCAGCGGTTGGCCTTGCAGGCACCGCCTGCGCCGGGCGAGTTGCTGCTGATTGGCCGCCGTCACGTGCGCAGCAACAATTCATGGATGCATAACTTCCATCGCCTGGTCAAAGGCAAGCCACGCCATCAACTGCTGATGCACCCGCAAGACCTGCAGCAACGGCAACTGCAGGATGGCCAGCGGGTGCGTATCCGTTCACGCACCGGCACGCTGGAGGTCGAGGTACAGGCCTGTGAAGACATGATGCCGGGGGTGGTCAGCCTGCCCCATGGCTTCGGCCACGGCCGCCAGGGCGTGCAGTTGCAGGTTGCCCAGGCACAAGCGGGTGTGAGTGCCAACGACCTCACGGATGAACGCCTGCGTGATCAGGTTTCCGGTAATGCTGCGCTCAATGGCGTCCCCGTGCAGGTCGAGGCCGCATGAGCAACGGTAAGGCCGAGCATGCTGCTCGGCTTTCCGATACAATGCGTCACCGTGCCGACGACAGTGTCGGAAAGTTCAGCCGAGGTGCTACATGGATATCATCGAAACGATCAAAGAGCAGATTGCCAACAACACCGTTCTGCTTTACATGAAAGGCTCGCCGAATGCCCCGCAGTGTGGCTTCTCCGCGCGTGCTTCGCAGGCCGTGATGGGTTGCGGCGAGAAGTTCGCCTACGTCGACATCCTGCAGAACCCGGAAATCCGCGCCAACCTGCCAAAATACGCCAACTGGCCGACCTTCCCGCAACTGTGGGTAGCCGGTGAGCTGGTTGGCGGTAGCGACATCATGCTGGAAATGTTCGAGAAGGGTGAGCTGCAGACCCTGATCAAGGAAGCGGCTGCCAAGGCCAAGGCTTCCGAAGCCTGATATCAGGCAGCCATAAAAAAACCCGCTCAAGGCGGGTTTTTTTATGGCTGGAGAATTTACTCTTCGCCCATCTGCGATTGCAGGTAGTTCTCGATGCCGATCTTGTCGATCAGGCCGAGCTGGGTTTCCAGCCAGTCGATGTGCTCTTCCTCGGATTCGAGGATGTCTTCGAGCATGTCACGCGAACCGAAGTCGCCGGCGGTTTCGCAGTGGGCGATGGCCGCTTTCAGGTCGACCAGGCCCTTCTGTTCGATTTTCAGGTCGCACTCGAGCATCTCTTTGGTGTGCTCGCCGATCAGCAGCTTGCCCAAGTCCTGAACGTTCGGGATACCTTCGAGGAAGAGAATACGCTTGATCAATTTGTCAGCGTGTTTCATCTCGTCGATGGATTCCTTGTACTCGTGCTTGCCGAGCTTGTTCAGGCCCCAATCTTCGTACATGCGCGCGTGCAGGAAGTACTGGTTGATCGCGACCAGCTCGTTTCCGAGGATCTTGTTGAGATGCTGGATGACGCTTACGTCGCCTTTCATGTCGGGTTCCTGCCCTGTAGAAGTGTGCCAATACAGGGAAGTTTGAGCCCGATACCCAGGGCTGTCAAACCTAAGTTATTGAATAATAAGTGAAAATTAATAGGAATAAGAATGTTTGTGAACCGCGTTGAAGCGCTAACTTATTGATATACAGGCATAAAAAAACCGGACACAAGGTCCGGTTCTTCAAATTCGGTAACATCAGGCAGCAGTAAATTCTACCGGGTAGGGCAGGGCGGCGTGCTGGCTCACCTGCAATTCGGTGAGGGTCTCGCGGACCACCTGCTTGGCCAGGCAGGCGCATTTGCCACACTGGCTGGCGACATTGGTCGCAGCTCGGACTTCCTTGTAACTGCAGCATCCTTCATAGATCGCATCGCGGATCTGTCCGTCGGTGACGCCGACACAAAGACACACATACATAAGGGCTGACCATCGCGGGTTGAGTCGATGGGTTGGAGCTTAATGTTAATGAGAATGCTTGTCAAAGGACTTTCTGAGAGGGCCGTGCTTGAGCGACCGACGGTTGCATTCGGCCTGTCACGGCAAGCCGTGTATGATGGTCGGCCTTTGTTGGATGTCGGGCAAGCCTGCCTTGGCCCGGCAAACGGTTCTTCACCCTCATCTGGAGATTACAATGAGCGTACTCGTTGGCAAACAAGCCCCCGACTTCACCGTCCCGGCCGTCCTCGGCAACGGCGAGATCGTCGACAGCTTCAACCTGGCTTCGGCCATCAAGGGCAAGTACGGCCTGGTGTTCTTCTACCCACTGGACTTCACCTTCGTCTGCCCGTCCGAGCTGATCGCCCTGGACAACCGCATTCCTGACTTCCAGGCGCGCAACGTTGAAGTGATCGGCGTTTCGATCGACTCGCACTTCACCCACAACGCCTGGCGTAACACCCCGGTCAACGCCGGTGGTATTGGCCAGGTCAAGTACACCCTGGCAGCCGACATCACCCACGAAATCTGCAAGGCCTACGACGTCGAGTCCGAAGGCGGCGTAGCCTTCCGTGGCGCCTTCCTGATCGACACCAACGGTGTAGTCCGTTCGCAGATCGTCAACGACCTGCCACTGGGCCGCAACATGGACGAACTGCTGCGTCTGGTCGACGCCCTGCAATTCCACGAAGAGCACGGCGAAGTCTGCCCTGCCAACTGGAAGAAAGGCGACCAAGGCATGACCGCTTCGCCAGAAGGCGTTGCTGCTTACCTGAGCGAGAACGCTGGCAAGCTGTAATTGCCACGCGCATAAAAAACCGGCCCATGTGGCCGGTTTTTTTTGCCTGGGTTCCGGGGGCATGGCGCCCCCGGAATTTCGACTCAATCGTTGAAGTCGCGCCAGCCGCCCATTTCTTTCCAGCGGTTGACGATGCCGCAGAACAGCTCGGCAGTCTTCTCGGTGTCGTAACGCGCCGAGTGCGCCTCGCGGCCATCGAAGTCGATGTCGGCGCTCTGGCAGGCCCGCGCCAGTACGGTCTGGCCATACGCCAGGCCAGCCAGGGTGGCGGTATCGAAGCTGGAGAACGGGTGGAACGGGTTACGCTTGATATCGTTGCGGGTTACTGCCGCATTGAGGAAGCCAAGGTCGAAGCTGCTGTTGTGGCCGACCAGGATCGCCCGTTTGCAGCCGTTGGCTTTCAGTGCCTTGCGCACGCCGCGGAAGATGTCGGTGAGCGCGCTTTCTTCGCTCACGGCCATGCGCAGCGGGTGGTCCAGCTTGATGCCGGTGAACTCCAGCGCGGCGGGCTCGATATTGGCCCCTTCGAACGGTTCTACCCGGTAGAAGTAGGTGTGCTCGGGGAACAGGAAGCCTTTCTCGTCCATGCCGATGGTCACTGCGGCGATTTCCAGCAGGGCGTCGGTGGCGCTGTTGAAGCCGCCGGTCTCGACATCCACCACTACTGGCAGATAGCCACGGAAGCGCTCGGCCATCGGGTGGCGCGAGCCGCTGCCGACCTGACCGTCCTGGTCGTCTTCGTAGAGGTCTTCGCTCACGCGTTGTCCTCCAGCAGGCGCCAGCGCAGTTTTTCACCGGCGCGCAGCGGGATCACGGTCTGCTCGCCAAACGGCAGGCTGTCCGGGGCAGTCCACTCTTCGCGGACCAGGGTGATGGTATCGGTGTTCGCTGGCAGGCCATAGAAAGCCGGGCCGTGCAGGCTGGCGAACCCTTCCAGCTTGTCCAGCGCATTGCGCTGCTCGAACGCCTCGGCGTACATCTCGATCGCCGCATAGGCGGTGTAGCAGCCGGCGCAACCACAGGCGGCTTCCTTGGCGTGACGGGCGTGCGGAGCCGAGTCGGTGCCGAGGAAGAACTTCGGGTTGCCACTGGTGGCCGCGTCCAGCAGCGCCACCTGGTGGGTGTTGCGCTTGAGGATCGGCAGGCAATAGAAGTGCGGGCGGATACCGCCAACCAGCATGTGGTTGCGGTTGTACAGCAGGTGCTGGGCAGTGATGGTAGCGCCGACGTTGGCCGGGGCCTCGGTCACGAACTGTGCGGCATCACCGGTGGTGATGTGTTCGAACACCACTTTCAGGGACGGGAAGCGCTCGACCAGGCGGCGCATGTGCTCGTCGATGAAGCGCTTCTCGCGGTCGAACACGTCGATTTCGCTGCGGGTCACTTCACCGTGCACCAGCAGCGGCATGCCGACCTCGGCCAGCGCCTCGATGGCCGGGAAGATGTTGTCGATGCTGGTGACGCCCGAATCGGAGTTGGTGGTGGCGCCGGCGGGGTACAGCTTGGCGGCGTACACGATCCCGCTGGCCTTGGCCGCGCGGATGTCCTCGGGGCTGGTGCGGTCTGTGAGGTATAGCACCATCAGCGGTTCAAAGCGGCTGCCGGCCGGGCGGGCGGCAAGGATGCGCTCGCGGTAGGCGCTGGCTTCGACGGCATTGCGCACCGGCGGGACCAGGTTGGGCATGATGATGGCACGGGCGAAAGTACGCGCCACATCGCCAACGGTATGGGGCAGGACGGCACCATCGCGCAGATGGATGTGCCAGTCGTCGGGACGCAGGAGGGTCAGGCGATCGGACATTGGGAATTCCAGGCGGGTCGAACTCAGGCCCCAATGCTACCGGAAAACCCCGGGCCGAGCACGGCTATCAAGTTTTCCGGCAAGTGTCCGATAGCCTGCCTGTAAGCCGTCAGAATTTGTGGAGCCGCCCGTGCGCCAGCGTTACCTAGCCCTGTTGACCCTTGTCGCCAGCCTGCCGGCCGGCGCACTGACCTTCCAGACCCGCATGGAGAATGTCGCCTGGAAAGTCGAGGGTGACCAGTTCGAATGCCGGTTGATCCAGCCGATCGACGGTTTCGGCAGTGGCGAGTTCGTGCGCAAGGCCGGTGAACAGCCGGTGTTCCAGCTGCGTTCGGCCAGCAATGTGCTGGGCGCAGGCTCCGCCACCTTGCTGGCGGCCGCTGCCCCTTGGCAGCCGGGCCGTGGTGATGTGAACCTCGGCGCCGTACGCATGGCCCGCAGCGGCGTGCTGTTCAGCTCGTCGCAGAGCCAGGCCAGCCGCCTGATCAACGGTCTGCTCGATGGCCGCAGCACAGTGGTGCGCAATTACACCGCCGAAGGTGGGCGGGTGATGGAAGTGCGAGTATTGCCGGTGAGCTTCGCCAAGGCATACAGCGACTATCAGGTGTGCGCCAGCAAGATGCTGGCGATGAATTACGACCAGGTTCGCCAGACCCAGGTCGGCTTCCCGGGCGGTGGCGTCGACCTGGACGCCGATGCCCGCGCGCGGCTGGACGTGATTCTCGATTACCTCAAGGCCGACCCGACGGTGAACCACATCGAACTCAACGGCCATTCCGACAACAGCGGCAATCGACTGACCAATCGCGACACTTCGCGGCGCCGGGCTTTGGCCGTTGCCGATTACTTCAAGGCCCACGGTGTGCCTGAAGAACAGATCGTCGTGCGCTTCCACGGCGAGCGTTATCCATTGGTGAAGAACAACAGCCCGGCCAATCGGGCGCGTAACCGTCGGGTGAACATCGAGCTGGATCGGCTGGCGGCGGTGGAAAAGCCAGCTGCTCAGCCGGCTCAACAGGCTGCCCCGGCTACACCTGTGGTCCCTCCGGCCGCTGCGGCGCCGGGTGCTAAAGCGCTCTGATTTGCCAAGAGCTTGCGGAGGCACGCCTTATCAGTTTCAGCGCCTGTGAGATCGAGCGCCGCCCCCGCGGCGCTTGATCCCACAGGCGCTGAAACTGTCACGGCAAGCACAATCCGACGTCGCGCTGCTGACAGTTCCTGTCGCTTTGTCGTCAGAAGCTGTCGCCCCACTGTAAATTTATCCGCAAGGCCGGTAGAATCGGTCCCTTTCCGTACAACCCCGTGGAGTGATGGCATGGCGGACGTAAAAAAGGTCGTACTGGCGTATTCCGGCGGCCTTGATACTTCGGTGATTCTCAAGTGGCTGCAGGACACCTACAACTGCGAAGTGGTGACCTTCACCGCTGACCTGGGTCAGGGCGAAGAAGTCGAGCCGGCTCGCGCCAAAGCTCAGGCGATGGGCGTAAAAGAGATCTACATTGACGACCTGCGCGAAGAATTCGTGCGTGACTTCGTCTTCCCGATGTTCCGCGCCAACACCGTCTACGAAGGCGAGTACCTGCTGGGTACTTCCATCGCTCGCCCGCTGATCGCCAAGCGCCTGATCGAAATCGCCAACGAAACCGGCGCCGACGCCATTTCCCACGGCGCTACCGGCAAGGGTAACGACCAGGTCCGCTTCGAGCTGGGCGCCTACGCGCTCAAGCCAGGTGTCAAGGTCATCGCCCCATGGCGCGAGTGGGACCTGCTGTCCCGCGAGAAGCTGATGGACTACGCCGAGAAGCACGGTATCCCGATCGAGCGCCACGGCAAGAAGAAGTCGCCTTACTCGATGGACGCCAACCTGCTGCACATTTCTTACGAAGGCGGTGTCCTGGAAGATACCTGGACCGAGCACGAAGAAGACATGTGGCGCTGGAGCGTCTCGCCAGAGAACGCCCCGGACCAGGCTACCTACATCGAACTGACCTATCGCAATGGTGACATCGTAGCCATCGACGGCGTCGACATGAGCCCGGCCACCGTGCTTGCCGAGCTGAACCGCATCGGCGGCGCCAACGGTATCGGCCGTCTGGACATCGTGGAAAACCGCTATGTGGGCATGAAGTCCCGCGGCTGCTACGAAACCCCTGGCGGCACCATCATGCTCAAGGCCCACCGCGCCATCGAGTCGATCACCCTGGACCGCGAAGTCGCTCACCTGAAAGACGAGCTGATGCCGAAGTACGCCAGCCTGATCTACACCGGCTACTGGTGGAGCCCGGAGCGTCTGATGCTGCAGAAGATGATCGACGCTTCGCAGGTCAACGTGAACGGCGTTGTGCGCCTGAAGCTGTACAAGGGCAATGTCATCGTGGTGGGTCGCAAGTCGGATGATTCGCTGTTCGATGCCAATATTGCAACCTTCGAAGAAGACGGCGGCGCCTACAACCAGGCCGATGCTGCTGGCTTCATCAAGCTCAATGCGCTGCGCATGCGCATCGCCGCCAACAAAGGCCGTGGGATGCTCTGAGCATCTGGCTGAACTGGCAAATGAACCCCGGCCTTGGCCGGGGTTTTTTTTGCCTGCTGGATCGTGCTCTGATCAATGCCCATGGGATAAACCCTCAGGCAAGCGGGTGGTCGAAAGAACGATACATTGGTGCAGTTCCATGTTGCACAAGCGTAACTCTCTGTTCTCGGTTGGCTGCTGGGCAATGGCTTGCATCACTTGTTGCTCAATCATTTTCTGCGCGTCAGGGCCGGAGAACATCATGGTTACTGATTCTTGCGTATCGGCCCCCCCCGCCAGCTCGGGCGTGCGCTTCAGCTCGGCCTGATCGGGTTTGTAAAAGGACTTGTAGTTGAAGTTCAGGGTGAGGAAGAACAGAGCAGTGAGGAAGAACGGAAACCCTACAAGGAACCATGTGTAGTAGGTCTGACTTTTTTCGCTGAGAAAAGGCAGTGTTGCCAAGGCAGAGGCTTCGATGATGCCAGCGAAGATAGCGATTATCGTAAGCGGAGCAACAGTTTGGTTATCGGTCATGTTATTGCCTCCGGCATGTACCGCTTATCAATAACCTACTGACCTCTTCCCCTAAATTGTGGACTTTTTCCCGGTGAGGGAATTTGTTCGCGAGGTCGATGAAAAGCGCGAATGGATTATTGTTCCTTCGCGTGTTCGCAAGAACTTTCGAGAAGATCTTGTAAATTTTTTCTTGTAGGAAAATTCCCAAACCGACGTAGGGTTCATCTATTCGGCTATTTGTACGGGGAATGGACGCGCCATTGAGCGTTCTGCTCGGTTATTGTGAGGCGGTCGTCAAAGCAAAATAACGAATGATGGATATCGCATGAATAAAGTCCTTATCGTGGATGATCATCCGGTCATACGCTTGGCAGTGCGCATGCTGATGGAGCGGCATGGGTACGACGTGGTCGCGGAAACCGACAACGGCATAGCCGCCTTGCAGCTCACGCGTGAACACCTTCCCGATATTGTCGTACTGGATATCGGCATTCCAAAACTTGATGGGCTGGAAGTCATCGCCCGCATGGCAGCTGCCAGCCCTGGTAGCCGTGTGCTGGTACTGACCTCACAAGCACCCGGGCACTTTTCCATGCGCTGCATGCAGGCGGGTGCCGCTGGCTATGTGTGCAAGCAGCAAGAACTCACCGAGCTGCTCAGTGCTATCAAGGCCGTGCTCTCCGGTTACAGCTACTTCCCCAATCAGGCCTTGCACAAGTCGCGTGGGCGGGTAGGGGGCGCAAGCGAGTCTGAGATGGTCGATCGCCTGTCGGCAAGGGAGATGATGGTTCTGCAGCAGCTTGCACGGGGCAGGTCCAACAAAGAGATCGCCGACAGCATGTTCCTCAGCAACAAGACGGTCAGCACCTACAAGACCCGTTTGTTGCTGAAGCTCAATGCCCACTCGCTGGTGGACTTGATCGAGCTGGCCCGGCGTCATGACCTGAACTGAACCGCGCATGTAAAAAGCCTCCGCGAAGGAGGCTTTGCATGGGATTACAGGTCGTAGTCGAAATCGGCGAGTTGCCGTTGCAGGCGCCGTTCTTCGAGGAGGTTGTCTATGGTGCGACGCTTGCTCAGGTTGGTCTTCGCGGTTTCCACCTGAGGCTCCGCTTCGTCGTCAGTGGTGGCAAAGTCATCTTCGATCGACAGGTCGTCTTTATCGGTACTCATGAGTCGCTCCAAGCCAAAGGGCCATTGGCCGTCCTTATAGCGAGAAAGCGGAGTCCGGTAAAAAAGATTTTTTCAATCGCGCGGCAGCAGTTTTTGCTATTGGCTCAATCGTCGGAGGTCTTGTGCTTGTATTCGCAAAGATCTTCGATGCGGCAGCTGCCGCAACGTGGCTTGCGAGCCTGGCAAACGTAGCGGCCATGCAGGATGAGCCAATGGTGGGCATCGAGCAGGTAATCTTTGGGGACGAACTTGAGCAGTTTCTTCTCGACTTCGAGCACGTTCTTGCCTGGTGCGATCCCAGTGCGGTTGCTGACCCGGAAGATGTGCGTGTCAACGGCCATGGCCGGCTGGCGGAAGGCGGTGTTGAGCACCACGTTGGCGGTCTTGCGGCCAACGCCTGGCAACGCCTCCAGTGCTTCCCGCGTCTGCGGGACTTCGCCGTCATGGCGTTCGATCAATAACCGGCACGCCTCGATGACATTCTTGGCCTTGCTGTTGTAGAGGCCGATGGTCTTGATGTATTCGCTCAGCCCCTCGACCCCCAGAGCATGAATAGCCTGCGGTGTATTGGCGACCGGGAAAAGGCGCGCGGTCGCCTTGTTGACGCCGACATCGGTGGACTGAGCAGAAAGCGTCACGGCAACCAGCAGCTCGAAAGGGGTGGTGTAAGCCAGTTCCGTTTTCGGATCGGGATTATCTTCGTGCAGCCTGCGAAAGATCTCCAGGCGTTTGGCGGCATTCATGGGGTCAACGCTTTCCTTGACGACGTGTGAGGGTGGGGCCTAGCCAATTGTACAAGGCCAGCAGGGTGCCGAGCAGTAGCAGCGCACCTGCCGGCAGGTTGGCCAGATGCATGCCCGCGACCTGGTCCAGCCATTGGCGACCAGCACCTAGCAGCAGGCAGGCGAGCAGCACGCCAGGCAAATGGAGCAACAGTTGCCGCCAGCGGCCTGCGCTTGGCAGCAGTATGTCGATGGCAAGGCATTGCAGGCAGATCAGCGCTGGGAAATAGCCAAGCGCCAGCGCCAATGGCAATGCCCAGGCGCGCAGCGCCAGTTGCAGGCAACTGACAAGCGCAGCAAGCAACAGCAAGCTTGCCAGCCAGTATTTCGCGCCGTTGAGGGTTGCCCGCAATGGGCTTAGCAAGCATTGGTGGAGTAGCGGCAGCACGAGCATGCACAGGCCGATGGCAAAAGCCTGAGGCAACGTTCGCGTTGCGCCAAGCAGTGGAGCCAGGCCGGTTGCCAGCAAGCAGAATCTATTCATGGTCGGGAGCTCCCAGCAGTTCGCTGCGATGCTGGTCAAAATAGCGCAATGCCTCTTGCTGGGCGTCGATGACTGCCCGAGACGTAACGGTCGCACCGGCCAGCTGGTCGAAGTCGCCCTGGTCGCGCCGGATCGCCCAGTGATCGCCAAGGCCATGCTTGGCAAACTGCTCCAGCCAGCCAGACTGCGGATCGGCAATCTGGGCGCCCAAGCCAGGGCTTTCCTGCTGTTCGACCACCCGAGTGCCGATCAGGCGGCCAGCGGTGTCGATGGCAATGGTCAGCCTGATAGGACCGGCATAGCCTTGTACCTGGCTCACCAGCACGATGGCGGTTGGCGAAGTGCCGCGGGTTGCGCGATAGGCAGCGAGTACCTTGCTATGCAGCGGCTGATCGGCTGGCAATGGCAACGCGCTTTCCAGCGGATGGTTATCGTAGCTTTGCGTCGGCAGCGCTGCGAGGAACTGGCTTGCCTGCAACTGGCGCTCGGCATCGACGATGGCGGGGCGGGTCCAGTGTTGCCAGGCCAACGTCACCGCCACCGCCGAGCCACCGAGGGCAAGTAGCAACAAGGTGCTGCGAATGGGCGCGATCATGGCAAGACCTGCTGGCGCCGCAAGGCGAACCGATCCAGGGCGGGCGCGGTCAGGTTCATCAGCAGGATGGCGAATGCCGTGCCATCCGGGTAACTGCCCCAGGTGCGAATCAGGTAGATCAGCGCGCCTGCGCCAAAGCCGAACAGCAGCTTGGCCAGATTGGACTTGGGGCCGGACACCGGTTCCGTGGCGATGAAAAATGCCGCCAGCATGGTTGAGCCGCTGAACAGGTGCAGCAGTGGCGAGCCGTTTGAATCCGAGCCGGAACCATTCCAGGCCAGCAGACTGAATAAGAACAGTCCGCTCAGCAGGCCTGCCGGGGCATGCCAGCTGATGACCTTGCGCAGCCACAGAAACAGCCCGCCCAACAGCAGGGTCAGGTTGATCCATTCGCTGCTGCTGCCGCCGACGCTGCCAAAACCTGGGTGGCTGGCGAACAGCTCGTCGATGGTCAGGCTGCGATTGTGGCGCAGGCCGTCGAGAATGGTCGGTCCCGCCCAAGCATCGATCTGGGTAGCACTGCCAGACACCAGCTGAAGGCTGTCGATAAAGCCAAGGGCCTGGCTGGGCCAGTGAGTCATTTGCAGTGGAAAGTTCAGCAGCACAAAGGCGTAACCGACCATCGCCGGGTTGACCAGGTTGCGGCCCACTCCGCCGAAGGCCTGCTTGCCGACGCCGATGGCAATGCATGCCGCTGTTACTGGCAGCCACCATGGTGCCGCTGCTGGCAGTGCGATGGTCAGCAGCACGGCCGTTACCAGGGCGCTGCCATCGTTCAAAGCCGGCAGAACAGGCAGGCGACGTACTGCCAACAGTGCCGCCTCGCAGCTCAGAGCACAACTGGCGCACAGCAACAGGCTGAACAGTACTCCCCAACCCTGCGTCCAGAACGAAACGAGCAAGCCGGGTATGCAGGCCAGCAACACCAGGCCCATGGCCCTGCGTAGTCGTGGGTCAGGGCTTGTCATGTTCAGGCCCCGCCGCGGCGGTTTGCTGCGCCTTGATGCGTTCGAGGGCGGCCTTGATCGGGTCTGCCGCGCCTTTTGCGGCCTCGGCCGAACGTGCCAGGCGCTGCGCTTCCCGGCGCGCCACATCGCGTAGCAGCCGGGCGCTTCGCTGTTCATGGCGCTGGCGCGCATGTTCGCGGCGCTGGCGGCGGGCCTGCAGTTGCTCGGGGGTATGGGCCAGGCCGCTGACAATCGGTACCACCGCCGCCGGCAGTGGGCGCATGTCGATGCAGTCGACCGGGCAGGGTGCCAGGCAAAGGTCACAGCCGGTGCATTCGCTGGCGATGACCGTATGCATCAGTTTTGCGGCACCGATGATGGCATCTACCGGGCAAGCCTGGATGCACTTGGTGCAGCCGATGCATTCGGCTTCGCGAATGTAGGCAACCTGGGGCGGTGCGCTGCCACGTTGCGGGTCCGGCGCCAGCAGCGGTACCTCGAGCAGCGCGGCCAACGCGGCGATGGTTTCTATGCCGCCCGGCGGGCACTTGTTGATTGCCTCGCCCGCAGCCAGGCCTTCGGCGTAGGGCCGGCAACCATTGTGGCCGCATTTTCCGCATTGGGTCTGCGGCAACAGGGCGTCGATACGTTGAATCAAGTTCATTGCGTGAAAAGTCCGTTGAAACCCGAGAACGCCAGGGCCATGACACCCGTACCGATCAATGTAATGGGCAGGCCGCGCAGCGCGGCTGGTATTTCAGCGTGCTGGCTGCGCTGGTAAAGGTCGTCAAACAGCGTCAGCGCAAGCCAGAAGCCCAGGCCGGCCAGTATCCCCACGTTCAACGTTGCAAGCGCGCTGGTGTTGTTTCCCGTCACTTGCAGTGCCAGGCCTAGCAGCAATGCATTGCCCAGCATTGGCCGCCCAAGGTGCCTGGTGGGCCACTGCGGACGTAGCCTTGCCAGCATCTGCGGCACTCCCCATGCCAGCAATCCCAGCCAGGGCAGGAGCAGGAACAGGCGCAGGTCCTGCGCATGCAAGGGCGCTACGATCACCCGTTCGAGCACTTGCCCGCCGATTATCCCGAGAGCTGTCGACAAGGCACCTGCCAGGCCGCACACGTGCAGCCGCAGCCGGCTTGGCGGCTGTTTTTGCAAGAGCAGATGGCTGAACAGCGCAGCGCTGGCCAGGATCAGCATGTAGTCGTTCATGTGAATGACAATAGCCGGGAAACGCCTTGCACGTCCGGCATTGGCGCAGCAGATGGAGCTGCCCCGGCGGTGAGGCCGGGGCAGGGGGGGTTACTTGATGCGCTGACCAGGCTTGGCGCCGCTGTCAGGGCTGAGCAGGTAGATCTCTTCGCCGCCCGGGCCGGCCGCCATGACCATGCCCTCGGACACGCCAAAACGCATTTTCCGCGGCTTGAGGTTCGCCACCATCATGGTCAGGCGGCCTTCCAGCTTGGACGGGTCCGGATAGGCCGACTTGATACCGGAGAACACGTTGCGGCGCTCGTCACCGATGTCCAGGGTCAGTTGCAGCAACTTGTCGGCCCCAGGCACGGCTTCGGCCTTGACGATCAGCGCGACGCGCAGGTCGACGGCGGCAAAGGTGTCGAACTCGATCTCGGTCGACAGCGGGTCTTTGCTCAGCTCGCCATTGCCAGCTGGTGCCTGTGCTTCGGCGGCCAGCAGGTCTTCCTTGCTGGCGGCAACCATGGCTTCGACCTTGGCCGGCTCGATGCGGCTCATCAGCGCCTTGAATGGGTTCAACTGGTGGTTTTCCAGGCGCGATTGATGATCGTTCCAGGTCAGCGGGGCGACGTTGAGGAACGCTTCGGCATCGGCGGCCAGCAGCGGCAACACCGGCTTGAGGAAGATCACCAGCTGGCGGAACAGGTTGATGCCTTGGGCGCAGATGGCCTGGACTTCGTCCTGCTTGCCTTCTTGCTTGGCCAGCGACCAAGGCGCCTTGTCGGCGATCCAGGCGTTGGCACGGTCGGCCAGGGCCATGATTTCGCGCATGGCACGGCCGAAGTCGCGGCCTTCATAGGCCTCGGCGATCGACGGGGCCGCGGCGAGGAAGGCCTCGGTCAGCTCCGGCGCTGCGTCGCCCGCGACCATCACGCCAGCATTGCCCTTGTGGATGAAGCCTGCGCAACGGCTGGCAATGTTGACGACCTTGCCGACCAGGTCGGAGTTGACCTTCTGCACGAAGTCCTCGAGGTTCAGGTCGAGGTCATCGACGCCACGGCCAAGCTTGGCGGCGTAGTAGTAGCGCAGGTATTCCGGCTGCAGGTGGTCCAGGTAGGTGCGGGCCTTGATGAAGGTACCACGCGATTTGGACATCTTCGCGCCGTTGACGGTCAGGTAGCCGTGCACGTTGACCGCGGTCGGTTTGCGGAAGCCGGCGCCTTCGAGCATGGCTGGCCAGAACAGGGCGTGGAAGTTGACGATGTCCTTGCCGATGAAGTGGTACAACTCGGCCTTGGAGCCTTCGTTCCAGAAGGCATCGAAGTCCAGTTCGGGGCGGCGGGCACAGAGGTTCTTGAAGCTGGCCATGTAGCCGATCGGCGCGTCCAGCCAGACATAGAAGTACTTGCCTGGCTCGCCCGGGATCTCGAAGCCGAAGTAGGGCGCATCACGCGAGATGTCCCACTCCTGCAGGCCGGAATCCAGCCATTCGGCCAGTTTGTTGGCCACGGCATCCTGCAGGGTACCGCTACGGGTCCATTGCTGCAGCATGGCCTGGAAGTCAGGCAGCTTGAAGAAGAAGTGCTGGGAATCGCGCAGTACCGGCGTGGCACCGGAGATCGCCGACTTTGGGTTCTTCAGTTCGGTCGGGGCGTAGGTGGCACCGCATTTTTCGCAGTTATCGCCGTACTGGTCTTCAGCCGCACATTTCGGGCAGGTGCCCTTGATGAAACGGTCGGCGAGGAACATGCCCTTTTCAGGGTCGAAATACTGGGTCACCGAACGGGTGGCGATGTGCCCGGCGTCACGCAGGCGCGAGTAGATCAGGCTCGACAGCTCGCGGTTTTCGTCGCTGTGAGTGGAGTGGAAGTTGTCGAAGTCCACCAGGAAATCGGCAAAGTCACCGCTGTGCTCGGCCTGGACATTGGCGATCAGCTGCTCGGGGGTGATGCCTTCCTTCTCGGCGCGTAGCATGATGGCCGAACCGTGGGCATCGTCGGCGCAGACATAGATGCACTGGTTGCCGCGCAGCTTCTGGAAGCGCACCCACATGTCCGTCTGGATGTACTCCAGCATATGGCCAAGGTGGATGGATCCATTGGCATAGGGCAGGGCGCTGGTGACGAGAATCTGACGTGGCTCGGACATGGTGGCTCGGCTACTTATCTGGCTCGGGTAAAAATGAGGGTGATCGGCCACTATAAAGGGCCGGCGAAGATATTTCACCCCAAGCACGCATCTGCTGACGATTGACGGGTTACGATAGGCGTCTGTTTCGTACTCAGTTTGCCAATGGGAGTGTCCATGAGTGCCGTCACCCGTGCCGCCGTCGAAGGCGTGCTTCGCCAGTACACCGACCCTTACCTGAACCAGGACCCGGTCAGCGCCGGCTGCGTGCGCGCAATCGACATCCAGGCTGGGCAGGTCGCTGTGCAGTTGCAGCTGGGCTATGCCGCCGGTTTGTTCAAGAACGGCTGGGCCCAGGTGCTGCAGACCGCGATCGAAAACCTCGACGGTGTCAGTTCGGCCCAGGTGTCGATCGACTGCCTGGTTGCCGCGCACAAGGCCCAGGCCCAGGTGCCGGCCATGGCCAACGTCAAGAACATCATTGCCGTGGCCTCGGGCAAGGGCGGGGTTGGCAAGTCGACCACCGCCGCCAACCTGGCCCTGGCCCTGGCCCGTGAAGGTGCCCGCGTGGGCATTCTCGATGCCGACATCTATGGCCCGAGCCAGGGCGTGATGTTCGGTATTCCCGAGGGTACCCGCCCGCAGATTCGCGAGCAGAAGTGGTTCGTGCCGATCAAGGCCCACGGCGTCGAAGTCATGTCCATGGCGTTTCTCACCGATGACAACACGCCAATGGTCTGGCGTGGGCCGATGGTGTCCGGTGCGCTGCTGCAACTGGTGACCCAGACTGCCTGGGACGACCTGGATTATCTGGTCATCGACATGCCGCCGGGTACCGGCGATATCCAGCTGACCCTGGCGCAGAAGGTACCCGTGGCCGGCTCGGTAATCGTCACCACTCCGCAGGACCTGGCCCTGCTGGATGCCAAAAAAGGCGTGGAGATGTTCCGCAAGGTCAACATCCCGGTGCTGGGTGTGGTGGAGAACATGGCCGTGCACATCTGCTCGAACTGCGGCCATGCCGAGCACCTGTTCGGCGAAGGCGGTGGTGAGAAGCTGGCGGCGCAGTATGGTGTCGACCTGCTGGCCTCGCTGCCGCTGTCGATGCTGATCCGCGAGCAGGCCGACAGCGGCAAGCCGACGGCGATTGCAGAGCCGGAAAGCCAGATTGCCATGGTCTACCAGGAACTGGCGCGCCAGGTGGGTGCTCGGATTGTCTTGCAGGAAGCGGCGGCGCCGGCAATGCCGAGCATCACCATCAGCGAGGACTGATCTTTGTGGGAGCGGCCTTGTGTCGCGAAAGGGCTGCGCAGCAGCCCCAGCATCTCAGCTTTGACACATCAATCGCTGGGGTCGCTTCGCGACACAAGGCTGCTCCCACAGGACCGCATTGGTGTTTTGAGCAGGCATAAAAAAACCCGCCAGAAGGCGGGTTTTTTGAAAGCTAGGAAGCTGAGATCGACTTAGGCGATCTGAACTTCTTCAGCCTGCATGCCTTTCTGGCCGCGGGTAGCGACGAAAGTAACAGCCTGGCCTTCTTTCAGGGTTTTGAAGCCGTCAGCTTGGATGGCTTTGAAGTGCACGAACAGGTCGTCGCCCGACTGAGGGGTGATGAAGCCGTAGCCTTTCTCATCGTTGAACCACTTAACAACACCGGATTGACGGTTGGACATTTTTCTGTCTCCTTGGACAATTTGATAACGGTCAGGAAAAACCCTGGCCGGGACTGAGCGCAAAGAGAGCAGAAAATTCAGCGATGGGCCGATCAGGATCGTGCATCAAACTAGAGATTCTCGGTGTCACGTGCAGCACAGTGGCGCCACCTTACCCCACTTTCCGCGAGCTGCCAATGGTCTGTGAACGCTTTACGCAAATTCGGATCGGCGGCGGCTACAGCCCCCGTCCGGCGCGGGATGTGGCGTGGAACTTTAACCCAGGCGCCGGGACCGGTAATATGCGCGTCTGGATTTTCCCCTCGCAACTCTTCAGGACACCCCCGCCATGAGCATCAAATCGGACAAGTGGATTCGCCGCATGGCGCAGGAACACGGCATGATCGAACCGTTCGTCGAGCGCCAGGTGCGCGGCGAACACGACAGCCGGGTCATCTCCTTCGGCGTCTCCAGCTACGGCTACGACGTGCGTTGCGCCGACGAATTCAAAGTGTTCACCAACATCAATTCGGCCACCGTCGACCCGAAAAACTTCGACGCCGGCAGCTTCGTCGACGTCAAGAGCGATGTCTGCATCATTCCGCCGAACTCCTTCGCTCTGGCCCGTACCGTCGAATACTTCCGCATCCCGCGCAACGTGCTGACCATCTGCCTGGGCAAGAGCACCTACGCCCGTTGCGGCATCATCGTCAACGTCACCCCACTCGAGCCGGAGTGGGAAGGCCACGTGACCCTGGAATTCTCCAACACCACCACGCTGCCGGCGAAGATCTACGCCAATGAAGGCGTAGCGCAGATGCTGTTCCTCGAATCCGATGAAGAGTGCGAAGTGTCTTACAAGGACCGTGGCGGCAAGTACCAGGGCCAGCGCGGCGTCACCCTGCCACGCACCTGATCCGACGAGCGCGGGGAATTACTTTCCCTGCTGGCACTCCAAGAGTTTGAACAGTGCCGATACGTATGCAGCGTGTCGGCCCTCGTCAGGAGCTGCCAATGAAACTCGACCCCGCAATCAGTGCGAAGCTGGCTGTACTGCAGCCCAACCAGATCGGGTTGCTGGCCTGGTCACTGCTGGCGCACCCGCTGCCCATGCAGGCCGGCGGCGTGCCGCACCAGCCAGATCCCGATACGCCGCAGCCGAAAGAGCCCGGTGAACATCCGCCGATGGAGCCGGGTGAACCAACCCTTCCCGACGAGCCGCCACCTTCTCCGGTTGCCTGACTAGAGGGCAAGTGCCCAGACCTGATCGCCGCCAGCAAGGAAAACGCGGGCGCTCAGGCCTGGCTCGACCAACCATCCCCCGGTGAATTCACCAAATGCCGGCAGCAGGCTGACCTGAGCATCGATCAGGAAGCAAGGTAGCCTGAGTTTTTGCCGAGCCCGTCCTCGCAGCACGAATACCGGATGCACGTGCCCGGCCAGCACTGGGTGGCTGGAGTGAGGCAGCGGTTCGTGCTGCAGGGCAAAGGGTTCCAGCAGCAAAGGTTCGTCCCGTACCTCGATACCCAGCGCCAGAGGTGGGTCACCGGCGTGGTGATCGTGATTGCCTCGCACCAGCACTACCTTCAGCCTGGCATGGCGGCTTCTCCATGTGTGCAGGCTTGCCAGCGTGTCGGGGGAATGCGCAGCGCGCGCGTGAAGAAAGTCGCCGAGGATGATCAACTGCTCGCAATCATGGCTGTTCAGCAATGCATCCAGGCGTGCCAGGGTGGCGGCCGTGGTGCCTCGTGGAACAGGTTGATGCAATGCTCGGTAACTGGCCGCCTTGCCGATATGGACGTCGGCCACCAGTAGGGCGCGGCGGGCTGGCCAGTAGATCGCCTTGTCCGGTAGCAGCCAGAGCGTTTCGCCACAGTGCTCGATGGGCAGATAAGCATTCATGGCCTGTTTGCTGCCTTTTCCAGGTCAGCCACCATACGCGCAATACGGTCGGCCAGTTTTTCTGTGCTCAAGGTCTCGCGCATGCCTTCCACCAACAGCGCGAACGCCAGCGGGCCAGGCCGCTGCAGCTTGCGTAGGTCCAATTGCAGGCGCTGCATCTTGAGCAGCTGGCGGTGCAGCCGCTCGATCTCCAGTTCTTCGCTCAGTACTTCATCGCGGGCCTGGCCGAGCAGCAGGTTGCCGGCATCATGTTTGCGGAACACCTCATAGAACAATCCGCTGGAGGCCTGAATCTGCCGTGTGCTCTTTTGCGCGGCCGGGTAGCCGCCGAATACCAGCCCGGCGATCTGGGCGATTTCGCGAAAACGCCGCAGCGCCATTTCGCCAGCGTTCAGGCTCGCCAGCACGTCTTCCAGCAGCTTGTCGCCCGACAGCGCCTCTGGCAGGCAACTGGCCCAATCCACGCTACTGGGGCTAAGCAGCTCGAAACCATAGTCATTCACTGCGATGGACACCGATAGCGGCTGCACCCGGCTCACTCGCCAAGCAATCAGATTGGCCAGGCCCAGGTTGGCCATGCGCCCGGCGAAAGGGTAAAGGAACAGATGCGAGCCCTGGCGCGATCCCAGCGTTTCGGCCAGCAGCGTGCCGCAGGTGGGTAAGGCCGACCACTGCGACTGCACGGCCAGCAGTGGCCGTACGGCCTGCATCTCCGGGCCGGTAAAGTGCCCATGCGCGGCTGCATCGAGTTGCTTGACCAGCGCGTCGGCCAGTTCACTGGACAGCGGCATGCGCCCGCCATTCCAGCGCGCCACGGCGGCCTTGCGTGCGGTACTACGGCGTACGTAGGCGGTCATGCCTTCGACCCGTACCAACTCCAGGACCCGCCCGGCAAACACCAGGGTATCGCCAGGGCGCAGGCGGGCAATGAAGGCTTCCTCGACACTGCCCAGGTGCTTGCCGCCGCCACCCTTGCTCCAGTACTTGAGCTGCAGGCTGGCGTCGCTGACGATGGTGCCGATGCCCATGCGCTGGCGCCGCGCCAGGCGCTCGCTGGCCACCCGCCAGACCCCGTCGGGGTGCGCCTCTACCCGCTGATAATCGGGGTAGGCAGTCAAGGCGTGGCCACCGTGATTGACGAAGTCCAGGGCCCACTGCCACTGGTCGTCGCGCAGGTCGCGGAATGCCCAGGTGCTGCGAATTTCCTCAAGCAATTCAGCAGGGCGAAAACCACTGCCCAGCGCCATGCTGACCAGGTGCTGGACCAGGACATCCATGCACAGGCGCGGCGAGCGACGCGCCTCGATATGGCCGGCAGCCAGTGCTGCACGGGCAGCGGCGGCTTCCACCATTTCCAGGCTATGGGTCGGCACCAGGGTTATGCGCGAGCGGCGCCCCGGTGCATGGCCAGAGCGGCCGGCACGCTGCATGAGGCGAGCAATGCCTTTGGCCGAGCCGACCTGCAGTACCCGTTCGACCGGCAGGAAGTCCACCCCAAGGTCCAGGCTGGACGTGCAAACGACTGCCTTGAGCGTGCCTTGCTTGAGGCTCAGCTCGACCCAGTCGCGGGTCGCCCGGGCCAGTGACGCATGATGCAAGGCAATTTGCCCGGCCCAGTCGGGGCGAGCGTCAAGCAAGGCCTGGTACCAGAGTTCGGCCTGGGCACGGGTGTTGGTGAACACCAGGCTGCTGGCACTGACGTCGAGCTCATCGGCAACCTGGTCGAGCATCTTCAGGCCCATGTGCCCAGCCCAAGGGAACCGCTCGATGGCATCGGGCAGCAAGGTGTCGACAAGCAGTTGCTTGTCCTGGCGGCCTTTCACCAGTTGGCCACCCCCTGGAAGCAGTACCTCAAGGGCGTGCGGCAGATTGCCGAGCGTGGCCGACAAACCCCAGGTCATCAGGCCCGGATGCCAGCGGCGCAAGCGGGCCAGGGCCAGTTGCAGTTGCACCCCGCGCTTGTTGCCGAGCAGTTCGTGCCATTCATCCACCACCACCAGGCGCAGGCTGGCGAAGTCATCGGCGGCCTGCCCCCGGGTCAGCAGCAAGGTCAGGCTTTCCGGCGTGGTGATCAGGGTGCTTGGCAGGCGCCGGGCCTGGCGAGCGCGCTCGGCGCTGCCGGTGTCGCCACTGCGCACACCGAGCGTCCAGCTCAGGCCGAGCTCATCCAGTGGCATTTGCAGGGCACGCGCCGTATCGGCCGCCAGTGCGCGCATGGGGGTGATCCAGAGCACCTGCAACCCTGCAGGTTGGCGTCCGCTGGCCGGCTTGGCGAAGGCACGCAATGCTGCCAGCCAGAGCGCATAAGTCTTGCCCGCGCCTGTGCTGGCATGCAGCAGCCCTGACTCGCCACGGCCGACTGCCGCCCATATCTGGCGCTGGAAAGCGAAGGGCTTCCAGCCACGGGCGGTGAACCAGGCATTGGCGAGGTCGGCAGGGGCGGGCATGGCGGCGAGAGGTCCTGAGCAGGTTGTGCTTCTACAGACCACTTGCCGCATGCATTGGTTTTAACCGATCAGTTGGCCAGCAGGTATCCGCTGCGGCATACCTGTTCACCCGCGACATGGGCAATGACCATGCCCGCCGTGGCCATGCGCCGTACGCTGCGTGCATACAGCAGGCCGGGTTGGCTGTTGCGTATGGCGGTCACCCGGTCACTCAGCGGGTCGATGATTTCGGCGATCAGTTGCCCGGCTTCCAGGTGCTGGCCGGGGCGGGCGTGATACACCAGCAGCCCGCCAAGGGGCGCGGCCACGGGTTCGACGGCGGCCAGTGGTGTGGCCGGGCGTGGTAGCGCCGGCAGTGGGGCCGCAGTGCCTTCGATGACACTTGCGTGGGTCAGGTAGTCGAGAATCGCCTGGCAGTCCTGGCTAGCCAGGTCATGGTTCACATCGGCCTGGCCACGCAGTTCGACGGTCACCGCGATGCTGCCCAGCGGAATCGGGTAACGCTTGCCGAAGCGTTGCTGCAGTTGCCACCAGACCAGGCTGAAGCATTCGTCGAACGATTGCCCGCCGGAGTCGGTGGCCAAGAGGCTGGCCTGGGCCCCCAGGTAGCGGGCCAGTGGCTCGACTTGTGGCCAGGCTTCCGGGGTGGTGTAAAGATGTTCGACAGCCTCGAAGTCACAGTGCAGGTCCAGCACCAGGTCGGCATCGCAGGCCAGCCGTTGCAAGGTCAGGCGCTGGGACTGCAACGGCGTGTGCGCTGGGTGAGCATCCAGGCCGCGACGCAGGTATTCGCGGATCAATGCCACGTTGTGGGCCGGGTCCTGGGTCAGGTGGCCTTCGATCTGGTCGCCGATGCTGTCGGACAGGTCGACGAAGTTACGGTTGAAATTCTCGCCGCTCTGCAGTTCGAAACGCCCCAGGGGCGCGTCCAGCATCACCTGCTCCAGGCCGACAGGGTTGGCCACCGGTACCAGAATGATCTCGCGCAGCAGGCGACCCTGCTGTTCCAGCTCAGCCAGGCGGCGCTTGAGGTGCCAGGCCACCAGCATGCCGGGCAGTTCATCGGCATGCAGCGAGGCCTGGATATACACCTTGGCGCCACCACGTGGGCCGTAGTGGAAGCTGTGCAATTGGCGGGTAATGCCCGGTACGGGCGAGAGCAGGTCGTGAGTCGAATGGTGCATGGTAGTCCTGGCTGCGTGGCGAAAACGGTCTGCGACGGGTCGGCAGAAAGATAGAAGCATAATTTCCGTTGTCGCGCCTCACCGCGTTGCCTTCTTTCAGACCAGCAATGCCTGCAGGCTTGCCAGGTCATCGGCTTCATCGACCGGCTTGTCCAGGCGCCAGCGCAACATCCGCGGAAATCTGACGGCGATGCCGCTCTTGTGGCGTTTGGACAGCGCAATGCCCTCGAAGCCCAGCTCGAACACCAGGGTGGGGGTGACGCTACGCACTGGCCCGAAAGTTTCCACCGTGGTCTTGCGGATGATTGCATCCACCTTGCGCATCTCTTCGTCGCTTAGCCCCGAATAGGCTTTGGCGAAGGGCACCAGTGCACGGTCGGGCGTGCCGGACGGCGCGTTCCACACGGCGAAGGTGTAGTCGCTGTAGAGGCTGGCACGGCGGCCGTGGCCGCGTTGGGCATAAATCAGCACCGCATCGACGCTGAACGGGTCGATCTTCCACTTCCACCACAGGCCCATGTCCTTGGTCCGGCCCACACCGTACAGGGCATCGCGCTGCTTGAGCATCAGCCCCTCCACGCCCAGGTTGCGCGACTGTTCGCGTTGGCGGGCGAGGTCGCTCCAGTTCTGGCCACCGAGCAGCGGTGAAAGGAGCAGCGGGGCCAAGGGGTACTCGGCCACTACACACTCCAGCTGCTTTCGCCGTTCATGTTGCGGGCGGTTGCGCCAGTCCTCGCCTTGCCATTCCAGCAAGTCATAGGCTTGCAGCACCACCGGGGCGTCAGCCAGGAGCTTCTTGCCCAGGGTCTTGCGGCCGATGCGTTGCTGCAGTACGGCGAACGGCTGAACTGCCGGTACGCTGGAATCAATGCCTGGCTTCCAAACCAGGATTTCGCCGTCGAGCACGGTGCAGTCCGGCAGGCTCTCGGCCAAAGCGTGCAATTCGGGAAAGCGCTCGGTGACCAGTTCCTCGCCGCGCGACCAAATCCACAGCTGGCCATCGCGCTTGACGACTTGGGCGCGGATGCCATCCCACTTCCATTCGATCTGCCAGGCAGCGGGCAGGCCGAGCAAGGCTTCGAATTGCTCTGGTGGGGCCTGGAGGGCGTGAGCCAGGAAGAATGGATAAGGCTGGCCACCGCGCTGGCTATGTTCATCAGCGGACTCTTCGGCGATCAACTTGTGGTAACTGGCGGCCGTAGGGCGATGGCCGATATCGGTATAGCCGACCAGTCGCTGGGCCACGCGTTTGGCATCCAGCCCGGCCAGTTGTGCCAGGGCGCGGGTGACCAGTAGCTTGGACACGCCGACGCGAAAGCTGCCGGTGATCAGCTTCAGGCACACCATCAGGCTGGGGCGGTCCAGTTTTGCCCACAAGGGGAGCAGGCGTTGCCGGGCTTCGTCAGCAGGCAGGTCGCGCAAGGGCAGCAACCGGGTTTCGACCCAGTATGCCAGGCCATGGTCGCTGGCCTGGCAGTCTTCTGGTAGCAGTAGCGAGATGGTCTCGGCCAGGTCGCCCACGGACTGGTAGCTCTCTTCGAACAACCATTCGGGTAGCCCCGCCATTGCCGTGGCCAGTTCGCGCAGCATGCGGGTTGGTACCAGCTGGCGCGGGCGCCCGCCAGCGAGGAAATACACGGCCCAGGCTGCATCCTCGGCGGGCGCTGCAGCAAAGTAGTCGCGCAGGGCCTCGAGCTTGGCATTGCTGGAAGTGGTGGCATCCAGGCGCAGGTACAGATCGGCGAAGGCTTTCATGCCTCAGGCTCCGTGACCGTGGTGTCATCCTCTTCGCCGTATTCGGTGACGAAGGCGCGGGCATCCAGGCCTTGTTCGTTGAGGTAGCGCACCAGCACATTCACCGAGCCGTGGGTAACCATGACCCGTTCTGCTTCTGTCTGGCTGATGGCCCACAGCAGCCCCGGCCAGTCGGCGTGGTCGGACAACACGAAGCCACGATCCACACCGCGCCGTCGGCGGGTACCGCGCAACAACATCCAGCCGCTGGCAAAAGCGTCGCTGTACTCGCCGAAACGGCGCATCCAGCTGCTACCTGCGGCAGACGGCGGCGCCAGAATCAACGCCCGACGCATCAGCGGGTCGTTGCGCGGGACATCACCGGCATAGCGGGTGGCCGGCAGCTGCACGCCAGCTTCGCGGTAGACCCGGTTCAGCGGCTCGACAGCGCCATGCACGAGGATCGGCCCGATGTGCGGGTCCAGCCCATGAAGAATTCGCTGAGCCTTGCCGAAGGCATAACAGAACAGCACGCTGGCCTTGCCTTGCTCACAGTTGCTCCGCCACCAGGCATTGATCCCGGCAAAGATGTTCGCCTGGCTGGGCCAGCGGTAGATGGGCAGGCCGAACGTGGACTCGGTGATGAAGGTATGGCAGCGCACCGGTTCGAAGGCGGCGCAGGTGCCATCCGGCTCGACTTTGTAGTCACCTGAAGCCACCCAGACTTCGCCCTGATACTCGAGACGGACCTGTGCCGACCCCAGGACATGGCCGGCCGGGAGCAGGCTGAGTTTGATGCCGTGATGCTGGATATGCTCGCCGTAAGGCAGGGTCTGCAGGTCGATGTCCTGGCCCAGGCGGCTGCGCAGGATGCCTGCGCCAGGGGCCGCGGTCAGGTAATGGCGGTTGCCGCTGCGGGCATGGTCCCCATGACCGTGGGTGATCACGGCCCGATCGACCGGGCGCCAGGGGTCTATGTAGAAGTCGCCGGGCGGGCAGTAAAGGCCTTCGGGGCGGGCGATGACAAGGTCCATGGCTTCTGTGCGCTGGTTTGGGGTTACCAGTTAGGAACCGTGGCCGTGGGTGGAAGTTCGGATGGAGTTGGGGCTGGCGGGTGCTTGACATGAATAGGTGTCAGGGCTACCTGGTGCTCGCCACTATAGCTGCAGCGCGTGTGAGATCGAGCGCCGCCCGCGCGGCGCATCGCGGATAAATCCGCTCCTACATCTGTTTCGGGCCAGTCACTCCTGTGAAACCAATAGGGACCGCCTTGTTGGCATGGCGATGTATCTCGGCGAGCGCTGATGCAGCTCCGCCTGTCTTGAACCATGCACCAAGGTGGACAGTGGAGACCTCACAGGAGTAAATGGCCCAAAACAGATGTAGGAGCGGATTTATCCGCGATGCGCCGCGCGGGCGGCGCTCGATCTCACACGCGCTACAGCTATAGTGGCGAGCACCTGGCAGCCTTGACCCTCCGGCCGATCTTTCCACCCGCCCTCACTTGCCCGGAACCAACGTCAACCGCTGACTGCCATAGGCCCGCCCGAAGTTCTGCGGCTGCAACGGCAGGCTCATGAACCGCCCCTTGAACCAGGCATCCAGCCCGTCGCTGTAATGCGAACTGGCCGGGTTGCCTGACTGGCCGTTGCTGGTCAGTACCTGCAACGGCTCGGCCTGGCCGAAGTCGACGATCATCCGCGCCGAGGCCGGCAGGCGAGTGTCGAAGTCGCTACCCCAGGCATAAGGGGTCAGCGCCATTGTGGTGAAGTCGCCACCGGCGGCCAGCGGCGAACGGCTCAGCACATCGCCCAGGCCGTGGTAGGCAGGGGCCGGCCAGCGGTACTGGTGCAGCTTGCCCCACTGCCAGGCGCGGCGGTCGCTGCCCAGTTGCGCGGTGCCGGCATCCACGGCGGCGGCCAGGCTGCGGGCGAGGATGGCGGGTTTGTCTTCTTTTTGCGGGGTGTTGCGATCGTCCCAGAACGGGCTGTCGTCGCGGCCCAGCAAGTGGTCGGCCTGTGCCGAGTATGACAGGCGGGCATTGCTGACGAACGCCTGCCAGGCAGGGCTCGATTCCGGGCCGAGGTCGTCGAGGAAGGTCTGCCGGGCCACTTCCTGGAGGAACAGCTCGTACAGCGCGGCATCCGCCGAAACCGGGCTCAGGCGGCCATCAAAGGCCTTCAACCGGGCAAGGGCGTCGCGCGCCTTGTCGCGCTGGGCCGCGGGCAGGGCATTGATCGCCTGCTTGAGCGGCTGGGCCATGCCAGGGGCGTCGAACATCTGCTTCAGCTTGTCAGCCAGCAGCGTCACCTGGTCGTTCTGCAAGGCCATCAGGCTGCGGCTGTCGTGGCGGCCGTTGCCGGCCAGCTGGCCCAGGCGCTCGGCGCGTTCAGGGTAGTACCAGGTGCTGGACAGCTGCATGCCATAGCCCCGCGGCAGGCTGCGCTGGTTGGCGTGGGCGATCCAGCCGGCCGGTGGGTCCTGGTCATAGGGGTGCAGCATCGGGTCGGCGTAGCCGTCCCAGTCATAGCGACCGTCCCAGCCAGGCGATGGCAACAGGCCCTGGCCTTCGCGGCGGTTCGGGTAGCGGCCGCTGACTTGCCAGCCAATATGTTCGGGCTCGGCGAAAACGAAATTGAGCGCGGCTGTTGCGACTTCACGGGTGCTGTCGAAGGCGCGCTCTATGTTCTGTGCGCGGGTCAGGTCGAACAGCGCATCGAGGCTACGGTCGCCTTTGAGCTGTGGCAGGCTCAGCGCCAGGCCCAGGCTGGCGTTCCCTGCCTGGGGGAGCAAGGTGCCGTGGCGGGTGTCGTACATCACCTCGCGCTGTGGGCGCTGGCCGCGAACAAAGAAGGTTTCGCTGCGGGCTCGGGCTGGCAGCCACTTGCCGTCGGCCAGGTAGGTCACCTGGCTGCCCGCATGGCGCAGTTGCTCCAGGTACAGGTCCTGGTTGTCGGCCATCACCGCGCTGCTGCTCCAGGCCAGCTTGCCGTTGTATCCGGCCAGCACGATGGGCAGGCCCGGCAGAGACAGGCCGGCAACCTGGTACTTGCCCGTGTGGATCTGCACCGGGCTCAAGGCCCAGGCCGCGCGGCTGTCGCTGGCCAACAGGCTCTTGCCGCTGCGGCTGCGTTGCGGGCCCAGCGCCAGGTTGGCCGAACCGGGGCTGCCGAGCAGGTCGAGGTCGGCGAGTTTCTGGCTGGCCGCCGCCAACGCTGGCAAGCCTGGCAGCTGGCTGTTGAGGTTCAGGCCCTTGAGTTTTTCCACCTCGGCGTGAGCCAAGGGCTCGTCTGGTGCGCCGGGCAGCAGCCAGGGCAGTTTGTCGTTGCCGACTTTCTGCGCCAGGGTCAGGGCACTGAGCTCTTCCTGCAGGTTCACCGACTGGCTGAAGGCGTACAGGCTGAAGATCAGTGCCGAATCTTCAGGCTTCCAGTATTCCGGGCGATAACCACTGCTGGCCAGGTTGGCCGGCAGCTTGTCGCGGTAACGGAACAGGTAGGCGTTGACCCCACGGGCATACACCTCGAAGAAGCGCTTCAGGCGTGGCGAAGCGTCGGCGTACTGCTGGGCAGCGCTTTGCTTGAGGTTGGCGGCGCGCATCAGCCGGTCGATATCCAGCGCTTCGCTGCCGGCCAGCTCCGCCAGGCGGCCCTGGGCGAGCAGGCGCATGGCGAGCATCTGCTCGATGCGATCACCAGCATGCACATAGCCGAGGGTAAACAGGGCGTCATGGAAACTGCTGCTTTCGATCAGCGGCGCGCCCATGGCGTTGCGCCGGACCGAGACATTCTGCGCCAGGCCCTTGAGCGGCTGCACGCCGGTGCTCGGTGGCACGCTGTCCTGATAGCCACCCATCTGGCAACCGGCGAGCCCGAGCATGCCGAGCAACGTGGCAGCGGCCGTTAACCGCGGGCGGAAGGGAGGAAGGACGGGGGCGGCCATGACAAGGGCTCCTGCAAGGCGTGGCGGGTGTTGTGAGAGGCGCTAAAGGTAGCATGTCGAAAGGGTTTCGGCGCCTGTGAGAACGAGCGCCGCCCGCGCGGCGCATCGCGGATGAATCCGCTCCTACATTTGTTGCAACGTGCCGAGCCTGTTACGCCATGGTCGCCTGCCTTGGCGCATGGCTTGAGCCCTACAAACAAGGCTGACAACCATGGCCTCACAGGCATGGCCACGTTGCAACAAATGTAGGAGCGGATTCATCCGCGATGCGCCGCGCGGGCGGCGCTCGATCTCAAAGGCACTAGAAGTCTTGAGGCTTGAAAATCAAGCGCCGTGGCACTTCTTGAACTTTTTCTGGCTGCCGCACGGGCACGGGTCGTTGCGGCCAACGTCCTTCAGGGCGTTACGCACCGGCTCCTGATGGCCGTGGTTGCAGTGCGGGCCGTGTACATGGCCGTGGTCGTGATCATGCTGATGATCGTGACCGTGGTTGCAGTCAGGGCCATGAACATGGGGTTGCTGGGTCATTGCAGGGTTACTCCGGTATGAGATCGCCGGGGATTATCTCACCACTGCGCGACAAGTGCAGGTCCTGATGGATGATCAGCCCGGTCTCCAGCTCGCCTTGCAGGCGATAATGCAGCGGCTTGCCGCTCTTGAGCAGCTTGGCCAGTGGCTTCAAGTGCTGCCACAGGTTGGTCCGCGCCGTGATCTTGAACGTGCGCCGCGCATGCCCGCCGACACTGCGCCAGAGGCTGACATCATCCTGCGCCAGCAGCAGGTCGTCGAGCCACACCGAATAGCTCAGGTTGCGAATGAAAAGGCGGCTGTCGTTGGGGTTGTCGACGCGCAGATGCAGGACGAACTCTTGTTGCAGCAACCGCGCCTTCACCGTTTCGACCTTGTCCAGGTGCAGCTCCGGCTCGCGCGAGTCATCATCGCCCCAGCTCGCACAGCCAGCCAGCAGAGCCAGCAAGGCGCTGAGCAGGAGCAGGCGGCTGGCGGCGATCATGCTCAGTTACCGACGTAGCTGGCGCAGCACTTCTTGAACTTCTGCCCGCTGGCGCAGGGGCAGGGGTCGTTGCGGCCGGCCTTGAGCGCGACGGTGGGGTCGATGAAGTACCAGCGTCGCTCATGCTGCACAAAAGCAGAACGCTCGCGGTGCTGATGGTCGCCCTCCTGGTCATGCCAGCGCGCAGTGAACGTCACGAAAGCATGTTCGGGCTGCCCGCCGAGCACTTCGGCGCTTTCCACCTCCAGGCCCAGCCAGGTGCTCTGGGCGCTCCACGCCGCCATGGCGGTGCGGTCCAACCCGGCCTGCTGGGCAGGCAGGGTCGTGGCGACCAGATAGTCGACCAGCCCCAAGACGTAGGCGCTGTAGCGCGAGCGCATCAGCGTCTGGGCGTCGGGCGCCGGGGTGCCGGCATGGTAATGCCCGCAGCAGGCGTCGAGCAGATTGCCGCTGCCACATGGGCAAACCGAGACACTCATCATCACCACCAGTACTTGCCGAAGTTTTCAGGGTTGGCCCAGAACTTGGCGTTGAGCCAGTCCGGGACCTGCTTGTAATCATGTAGATCATAGGTGAACAAGCTCAACACCTGCTCATCGCGGCGGAATTTCTCACTGGCCGACAGCGCCAGGGAGAAGAAATCGGTGTCTTGCCAGCCACAGGCGGGCAGGTCGGCCAGCACTGCAACCCGGCTTGCGTTGAGGTTGCGGATACCGCCCAGCAGCTGCAGGCCGGTACGCTTGGGCAAGTGTTCCAGGCAGTCCACCAGCACCGCCAGGTCAAAGCGCTGGGCCGCCAGCGCCGCCGGCAATGGCCCCGGTGCGCAAGTTTCGATGGTCACCTGCGGGTGAGCCTGGGCAAAGGCGTCCAGGGCCGGGAAGCGGGTGCCCACCAACAGCAGGCGTTGTGGGGTGAAGCGCTCTAGCAGGGCGGCCAGGGCTTGTTGCGGAGTGCGCTGGGAAAAACCTTCGGTCATTGCCAATCCTCGTTCAAGTCGTCCAAGACTAGCGGGCTGCTGTCCGCCGGCATAGAGGCAAGTGGCCGCGTCGTGGCTTATTGCTGGCAGGGATGGATTGCGCGGTCTTTACTCCCAGAGATCGGTCTTATGCCGATTCCCCTAGGAGAAGCTACGAAAATGAGCATAGTACGCACAGCGTTACCCCTGGTACTGCTCACCAGTGTGTTGACTGGTTGTGCAGGTTTGCAAAAAACCGACTGGCCGAAGTGTGCTGCCGTCGGGGGCGTCGCCGGTGCCGGCCTGGGTGCCATCGAGAGTTCCAGCTGGGCTGGCTGGGGCGCGCTGCTCGGTGGTGGCCTGGCGGCGGGCTATTGCTGGGCCCACGGCGATGGCGACGAAGACGGTGATGGCGTGCCGGACAGCCGCGACAAGTGCCCAGGCACGCCGCACGGCGTGAAGGTCGATGCCAATGGCTGCCCACCGCCACCTCCTGTCGTCGAGGAAGTGGTGGTGCAGAAAGAGGAAGTGATCGTTATTCGTGATGTGCACTTCGAATTCAACTCATCGCGCCTGACTGCGGCTGATAAAGAGCGCCTGAACACGGTTGCCACCCGCCTGAAGCAGGAAGCACCGAGCGCCCGTCTGACCGTGACCGGCCATACCGATAGCGTGGGCTCCAACAAGTACAACCAGAAACTGTCCGAGCACCGTGCCCATGCGGTAACCGATTACCTGATCGAAAGCGGTGTGCCTCGCGCCAGCTTCGTTTCGGTGGTGGGTGCAGGCGAAACCCAGCCAGTGGCGGACAACGCCACAGCCGATGGGCGTGCCATGAACCGTCGCACCGAGATCAAGATTCAGCGTTGACGCCCTGGCGCCCGCGCCTTGAGAAGTGGCGCGGGCGCGTCTTTAATCCTGTTAGCCGGTCGCGGCCGATGACACAGGAGCATTCATCATGAGTGTAATGTCGAAGGCGGCGTTGCCGTTGCTGATGGTTACCAGCCTGCTTGCAGGCTGCGCCACCCACAGTGATGGCAGTGCGCCCCTCAATCAAAGGACTTGGCCCATCTGCAGCCTGCTCGGCGGTGCGGTCGGTGGTGGCCTTGGCGCCATAGAGAGCTCGAGTTGGGCGGCCGGCGCCGGCGCCCTGGGCGCGATCGCCGGTGGCCTGATCTGCTACGCCCAGGATGGCGACGAAGATGGTGACGGCGTGTTCGACCGTCGCGACCGCTGCCCCGATACCCCGGCCAATACAGCGGTTGACCACATGGGCTGCCCGCTGCCGCAGTACCCGCCGTCCCAGCCCGCACCCGAGCCCAAACCCGAGGTGATCACCCTGGACGATCAGGGTCAGGTAATGTTTGCCTTCAATTCCGCCGACCTCACCCCGGGTAGCGAGGAGCGCCTGAAGAGCCTGCTGCCGCGCCTCAACGAGTTGGGAGTTACGCGCGTCAAAGTGGTTGGCCATACCGACAATGTCGGCTCCGACAGCTACAACCAGGCACTGTCCGAACGCCGTGCTGCCAGCGTTGCCGAGTACCTGATCGGTCAAGGCCTGGCGCCGCAGAAGGTGACCAGCGAAGGCCGTGGCGCCCGTGAGCCGATCGCCGACAACACTACCGATGAAGGGCGTGCGCACAACCGACGGGTGGACTTGCACCTCAACTGACTGCGCTGGCGTGTGCCCTGGCATGCAGGTAGTGTTGGCTGCGCGGCTCGCTGGCTCGGGCCGCGTTGGCATAACAATAAATAGACAGATAGGGGCGGGGTATGAAGTTCATCCTGGGCCTGGGCAAGGTCCTGACCGTGGCGTTCTGGGGCGTGGTGCTGTTCAATCTGATGATGCCGCAGCCGTTGCCGTTGAATTTGCTGATAAATGCGTTGGGCATTCTTGTGCTGAGCCTGCACTTTCTTGAGGTGCTTTTTTTCAATGGCAGCCTGCGAGGCCGTAGCCATCGTTGGTTCGACCGGTTGCAGATCCTGCTGACCGGTATCTTTCATGTCATGTCCATTCCCCGTCCGCAGGAGGCGCCTCGCCATGCGTAAATTGATGTTGCTGGCGGCATTGGCCGCGCCCATGGCCCAGGCGCAGAGCCTGGAAGTCGCCTCCCATTCCATGCTGCGCCTGCCGAACAAATCGGCCAGCGTGCACCTGGAGCAATTGCGCGTGGCGGATTCGGCGACTTTGCTGTTGCCAGCCACGTTGACCGAGCTGAAAGTCGATCATCTGCAACTGGGTCGCGATGCGCGGATTGCCATTGCACCCGCCGAAGCACCGCTGCTTATCGATGTACGCAGTGCTGTGCTGGGCCAGGGCAGCGAGTTCAGCGCCCCGGGGGCGCCTGGCACCTATGAACGGGCTGCCCGCGCTGGGCGTAGCCTGGAGTTGAAACTCGCCGAGGTCGATGCCGAGCGCCTGGCCATCGATGCCCGTGGCGGCGCCGGAGCGCCGGGCTACATTGGCCTTGATGGCGCCAATGGCCAGGCGGGAGGTTGTGCCTGGGGGCAGGCAAGCGGAGGGGCGAATGGTGATGATGGCGGCAACGGGCATGACGGTGCGCCTGGCGGGCGGATTCGCCTGAGCCTGCCGCAGGGCTTCTCGCAGGAGCGCATCGTGGTGCGCCTGGACGGTGGTGCGCCGGGCAAGGCCGGGGCTGCCGGCAAGGCGGGTAAAGGCGGGGCGAGCAAGGGCTGCCTGGTCTATCGCACCGACGCCGGGGCCAATGGCCGACCGGGGCAGGAGGGCCGGCCTGGGTTGGCAGGCGCCGAGGGTGAACTGATCCTGCAGCGTCTCTGAAGGGCATGCCTTTGGATCTGTGGTGCCTGTGAGATCGCGCGCCGCCCGCGCGGCGCATCGCGGATAAATCCGCTCCTACATTTGTTGCAACGTGCCACGCCTGTAAGGCCATGGTTGTCAGCCGGTTAACACGGCTCAAGTCATGCGCCAAGGCTGGCAACCATGGCATAACAGGTTCGGCACGTTGCAACAAATGTAGGAGCGGATTCATCCGCGATGCGCCGCGTGGGCGGCGCGCGATCTCACAGGCACCGAAAATGCTGCGTAGAACCCCTCACATCAACAGCCGTGAACTGGCCACCGCAACCACCGCCAGGCCCAGCAGCAGGTTGATGCCCACCATCCGCCGAATGCGTCCGAGTACCGCGGCGCCCGCCGGCCAGTCCTCGGCCTGCACCGCTGCCTTGAGCTCCGGCAGCAGCAATGCCTGGATGCGCATGAACAGTGCGAACATGGCAATCCCGCCGCCAATCATCACGTGCACATACTTGGGGGCGGTCTCGAAGCCGCTGAAGCGCATGTGCAACATGCCGATACCACTTATCGCCAGAATCGCCACGGCCAGCCAGACCCAGACGAAGAAGCGTCGGAAAACTTCCACCCACAGGCGCAGGCGGGCAGGCCCTTCAAGGGCTGCAACCGTTGCCGGGCGCAGCACCAGCCAGGCGAAGAACATGCCGCCGACCCACACCAGGGCGGCAAGGACATGCAGTGTATAAGGCAGGGCAAAGGCAACCATCCGGATCTCCATGCGGCATAAAGGGCAATAGCGGGGTATGATAGCCGCCCCATGCGAAACACTGAAAATATATCCAGCCCTCCGGGCGCCTGCAGACCATGATCAGCAACGAACTCAAAGCCACCATCCAGGGCGCCTACACGCGTTTTCTCGAAGCCAAGAGCCTCAAACCGCGGTATGGCCAGCGCCTGATGATCGCCGAAGTGGCCAAGGTGCTCGGCGACATCGCCTGTGACGACGAAGGCCGCCGCGCCGGCGAGCCCGCCGTGGTCGCGGTGGAAGCGGGTACCGGTACCGGCAAGACGGTCGCCTACGCGCTGGCCGCGATCCCGGCCGCCAAGGCCGCTGGCAAGCGCCTGGTGATCGCCACCGCGACCGTGGCCTTGCAGGAGCAGATCGTCATCAAGGACCTGCCGGACCTGATGCGCAACAGCGGCCTGAACTTCAGCTTCGCCCTGGCCAAGGGGCGCGGCCGTTATCTGTGCCTGTCCAAGCTCGATATCCTGCTGCAGGAGGGCCACGCGCAGTCGGCCACTGCCCAGTTGTTCGAAGAAGAAGGCTTCCATATCGAAGTCGACGAGCGCAGCCAGAAGCTGTTCAACAGCATGATCGAAAAGCTCGCCGGCAACCGTTGGGACGGCGACCGCGACAACTGGTCGGAGGCCATCGAGGACCAGGACTGGGCTCGCCTGACCACTGACCACAGCCAGTGTACCGGCCGCCACTGCCCGAATTTCCAGCAGTGTGTGTTCTACAAGGCCCGCGAAGGCATGGGCAAGGTCGATGTAATCGTTACCAACCACGACATGGTCCTGGCCGATCTGGCGCTGGGCGGTGGCGCGGTGCTGCCCGACCCGCGCGACACCCTGTACGTGTTCGACGAAGGCCACCACTTGCCAGACAAGGCCATCGGCCATTTCGCCCATTATTCGCGTCTGCGCTCCACCGCCGACTGGCTGGAGCAGACCGCCAAGAACCTCACCAAGCTGCTGGCCCAGCACCCGTTGCCGGGCGACCTGGGCAAGTACATCGAACAGGTACCGGAGCTGGCGCGGGAAGTGCGCACCCAGCAGCAGTTCATGTTCACCCTGTGCGAGCAGGTCGCCGACTTCCGCCCGAGCGAAGACACCGAAGGCCGCGAGCGCCCGCGCTATCGTTTCGAGGGCGGTGTGGTGCCGGAGCAGATCCGCGAAGTCGGCATCGAATTGAAAAAGGGCTTCTCCCGCCTCAATGACCTGTTCACGCGCCTGGCCGACCTGCTCAAGGAAGGCATGGACGGTGAAGTCAACATCGGCATCGCCAGCCACCAGGCCGAGGAGTGGTACCCACTGTTCGGCAGCCTGGTCACTCGTGCCCAGGGCAACTGGGAGCTATGGACCGCGTTCACTGCCGAAGACCCGGAAGACAGCCCGCCCATGGCGCGTTGGCTGACGCTGGCCGAAAGCGGCGCGCTGTTCGACATCGAGGTCAATGCCAGCCCGATTCTTGCCGCTGAAATGCTGCGGCGCAGCCTCTGGAGTGTCGCCCATGGCGCTCTGGTGACCTCGGCCACACTGACCGCGCTGGGCAAGTTCGACCGCTTCCGCATGCGCTCGGGGTTGCCCCGCGATGCCGTTACCTGCGTGGTGCCCAGCCCGTTCGTGCACGGCGATGCCGGCCTGTTGCGAGTCCCCGACCTCAAGGCCGATCCGCGCGACGCAGCGGCACACACTGCAGCGATCATCCGCGAGCTGCCGGGCATCGTCGAAGATGCCCGTGGCGCGCTGGTGCTGTTCTCCTCGCGCAAGCAAATGCAGGAAGTGTTCGATGGCCTGGACCGCGACTGGCGCAAACTGGTGCTGATCCAGGGCAACCTGTCCAAGCAGGAAACCCTGAACAAGCACAAGGCACGAGTCGACGATGGCCAGCACAGCGTGCTGTTCGGCCTGGCCAGCTTCGCCGAGGGTGTCGACCTGCCGGGGGCCTATTGTGAACATGTGGTCATCGCCAAGATCCCCTTCGCGGTGCCAGACGACCCGGTCGAAGCGGCCCTGGCCGAGTGGATCGAAGCCCGTGGTGGCAACCCGTTCATGGAGATTGCCGTACCCGACGCCTCGCTGCGCCTGATCCAGGCCTGCGGCCGCCTGCTGCGTACCGAGCAGGATCGCGGCGTCATTACCTTGCTGGATCGGCGTCTGGTCACGCAGCGCTACGGCAAGGCTATTCTCAATGCGCTGCCGCCTTTCCGGCGGGAGATTTCCTGACGGCCGGAGCACGATGCGCCGGCCCGTTGTCCATTACTCAGTCGCGGGCTCATGAGGGCCTGGAAGGAGAGCCCCAGCCCTATGATCCGCCGCACCTTGCCCGTGGTACTTACCCTGTTGTTCAGCACGCCTTTGCTGGCCGGGCAGCAAACGCTGTTCAGCTTCGTCCGCCCGGCCTCGGTGGTCAATGTGGCGACCGAAGGCACCGGCATGCCGCAGTACAACGCGGAGCAGACGGCCGAAGGCGAGGTGCTCAGGCGGGTGGTGTTCAATCCGGTCGAACGGCCGACCTTGCGCCTGGGCCCGCAGAGCGGCGTGTGGGACTGGTCGGCTGGGCAGTTCCTTACCTTGCGTATGCAAAGCGCCCAGGACTGGGCTTTGACTGTCGACGTCAGCGTGCTCGGCAGCGATGGGCGCACGCTGACCAGCCGTATCGACCTGCCCGCCGGGCCTGCGCAAACCGTCATGGTGCCGCTCAAGGCCAGTTCGCCGCTGAGCCAGGGCATGCGTGCCGGGCCGCCAATGCCATGGGCATACGAAGGGCAGCGGTTGCTGTTTGCCAGCAGTGCCGGTGAGGTCGACCTCAAGCAGGTGGTGTCTGTCAGCCTGACCATACCCAACCCGAAGGTGGCGCAAAACCTGTTGATCGAGAAGGTCGGCATCCAGGACGACGACCTGGCCTACCAGGCGGCCTACCACGAGTTGATCGATGCCTACGGCCAGTCGACCCGAGGGCATTGGCCCGAGAAGATCGCCAGTGACGACCAGCTCAAAGCCGCCGACAGTCGTGAACAGCAGCAACTCAAAAGCTGGCTGGCTGAACTTCAGAAACAGCCACTGGACAGCTACGGCGGCTTGCTGGCTGGGCCGGCGTTCGAAGCCAAGGGCTTTTTCCGCACGCAGAAGCGCGATGGTCGCTGGTACCTCGTTACGCCGGAGGGGCACCCGTTCTACTCGCTGGGCGTCAATGCCGTGGCCGCCGATGGTGGGCGTACCTACGTTGCCGGTCGCGAGAGCATGTTCAAGGCGTTGCCTGGTGACGGTGATGTGCTGTCGGCCTTCTATGGTGAAGGCAACAACGACGATGGCAACGCCTCGTCGCATGGGCGCAGTTTCAAGCAGGGCCGTTGGTTCGACTTCTATGCCGCGAACATGCAGCGCACTTACGGCAAGCCTTGCCCGCCTGCCGTGGAAGGGCAGGCCGCCCCCGAGTGCCCGTCGCTGGCGCTGGATGCCGAGCGTTGGCAGGGGCACACCCTGGACCGGCTGCAGGCCTGGGGCTTCAATACCCTGGGCAACTGGAGCGACCCGGCCCTCGGCCAGGCCAAACGCATGCCCTATACCTTGCCGCTGTCGATTGTCGGTGACTATGCCAGCATCAGCACCGGCATGGACTGGTGGGGCCGTATGCCAGACCCGTTCGACCCACGGTTTGCCATGGCCACTGAACGCGCCGTGGCCATTGCCACGCGCGATCACCGTGACGACCCCTGGCTGATCGGTTATTTCGCCGACAATGAACTGGCCTGGGCTGCGCCCGGCAATGACCCCAAGGCGCGCTATGGTCTGGCTTACGGCACCTTGCGGCTGACTACCGACGTGCCGGCCAAGCGCGCCTTCCTCAAGCAGCTGCGCGACAAGTACCGCAACCAGGAGGGGCTGTCCAAGGCCTGGGGCATCGACCTGCAAGCCTGGGAGCTGATGGAGGACCCAGGCTTCGAGGCGCCGCTGCCGAATCCCGAGCACCCGGAGATCGAGCGTGATTACCAGTATTTCCAGCAGGTATTCGCCGAGACCTACTTCAAGACCATTGCCGATGCACTGAATTGGCATGCGCCCAACCACCTGTTGCTGGGCGGTCGCTATGCCGTGAGCACGCCGGAAGCGGTCAAGGCCTGCGCCGAGTTCTGCGATGTGTTGAGTTTCAATTTCTATACCCTCAAACCCGAAGATGGCTATGACTTTGCCCGCCTGGCCGAACTCGACAAGCCAGTGCTGGTGTCCGAGTTCCAGTTTGGCTCCCGCGACCGTGGGCCGTTCTGGCCAGGGCCGGTGGAAGTGGCAAGGGAAGAGGACCGCGGGCCGGCCTACGGCAACTTCCTCAAGGCCGCCCTGGCACAGCCGATGATCGTTGGCGCGCATTGGTTCCAGTACCTCGACCAACCGGCCAGCGGGCGCTTGCTCGATGGCGAGAACGGCCACCTGGGCCTGGTGGCGATCACCGATGTGGCGTACCCGGGGTTTGTCGAGGCCGTGCGCAAGAGCAACCTGCAGGCCGTTGGTCAGTTGCGCGGCGAACTGGAGAAAAAGGCCCCCTGAACGTCTATTGGGGCGCTCTGCGCCCCTGGTACCGATGACACCTTTGTTTCGTCGCAGACCATCCAGCCCTGCCCAGTAGGCAAAACCGCCAACTACTGAAACAATGCACGCCTTTGTCAGCATGGTCGTACGGAGAACAGCGGGTGCAGATCCAGGGTCACTATGAGCTGAAGTTCGAAGCAGTACGCGAAGCGTTCGCGGCATTGTTCGAGGATCCCCAGGAGCGTGGCGCGGCGCTGTGCATCCAGGTCGGCGGCGAGACGGTAGTCGACCTGTGGGCGGGCAGCGCCGACAAGGACGGCCAGCAGGCCTGGCACAGCGATACCATCGCCAACCTGTTCTCCTGCACCAAGACTTTCACTGCCGTGACGGCGTTGCAGCTGGTGGGTGAGGGCAAGCTTGCCCTGGATGCCCCGGTGGCGCGCTACTGGCCGGAGTTCGCCCAGGCCGGCAAGCAGAACATTACCCTGCGTCAGTTGCTCAGCCACCGCGCCGGCCTGCCGGCCATCCGCGAGCTGCTGCCGGCTGAAGCCCTGTATGACTGGCAGGCCATGGTCGACGCCCTGGCGGCCGAAACGCCCTGGTGGACACCAGGCACCGAGCACGGTTATGCCGCCATCACCTACGGCTGGCTGATCGGTGAACTGATCCGCCGCGTCGATGGCCGTGGCCCGGGTGAGTCAATCGTCGCCCGTACTGCCTGGCCGCTGGGCCTGGACTTCCATGTCGGCCTGGCCGATGAAGAGTTCCACCGCGTGGCGCATATTGCCCGTGGCAAGGGCAACGCAGGTGATGCCGCGGCCCAGCGCCTGTTGCAGGTGACCATGCGTGAGCCCGAGGCGCTGTCGACCCGCGCGTTTACCAATCCGCCGGCCATCCTGACCAGCACCAACAAGCCTGAATGGCGGCGCATGCAGCAGCCGGCGGCCAATGGCCATGGCAATGCGCGCAGCCTGGCCGGCTTCTATGCCGGCCTGCTCGACGGCAGCCTGCTTGAATCCGAACTGCTTGATGAGCTGACCCGCGAACACAGCCTTGGCCAGGACCGTACTTTGTTGACCCAGACCCGTTTCGGCCTGGGTTGCATGCTCGACCAGCCCGATGTGGCCAATGCCACCTTCGGCCTCGGCGCCCGTGCCTTTGGCCATCCAGGTGCAGGCGGTTCGGTCGGTTTCGCCGACCCGGAGCACGACGTGGCCTTCGGTTTCGTGGTCAATACCCTCGGCCCTTACGTGCTCATGGATCCAAGAGCCCAGCAGCTGGTACGCGTGCTTGGCACTTGCCTTTGATCGGGTAAAGCGGGTATTACGCAACCCCTTTGACTATCCTCAATGCCAACGCCTGAAGTGCGTTGGCAAAATATCTATCAATTTCATGGTGTATCGCTGATGTCTTCACATAAAACCTTAGCTCTCGCCCTGTGCCTGGCCGCCATGACCGGTTGCGCCAGCCATTCCCAGGATGCCTCCAAGGATGGCGGCAGCAGCTGGTGGCCGTTCGGTTCGGACAAGGTTGCCGACAAGGAAGTGAAAGCGGCGGTAACCGAAAAGGTCGCCAAGGCCGATGCCAAGTCCGAGAGCGCCAGCCACTGGTGGTGGCCGTTTGGCGGTGATGACCAGCAGGCCAAAGGGCCGGTAGTACCGAAGATCGACGAAAAAGCCACCCAGGCCTGGTTGGACCAATACGAGCCGAAGCTGCGTGAAGCGGTCAAGGACAGCAAGCTGGAGCTGGAGCGCCGTGACAACGTGCTGGTGGTGACCATCCCGGTCGACAGTTCGTACAACCCGGATCGCCCGAACATGCTGCTGCCGATGACCCTGGGCCCGATCACCCGCGTGGCCAAGGCTGTCGAAGGTGACTCGAAGACTGCCGTGCTGGTGCTCGGCCATGCCGACACCAGCGGTGTGGCTGCTGCCAACCAGAAGTTGAGCCTGGAGCGCGCCGCCTCGGTATCGGCGATCTTCCGTCTGAGCGGCCTGCAACGTGACCGTCTGTCGCTCAAGGGCATGGGCTCGGAAATGCCGCGCGCCGCCAACGACAGCCCCGAAGGCCGTGCCCTTAACCGTCGTGTGGAAATGCTGCTGACGCCGCAGAACACCATGCTTGCTCTGCTGGCCAAGTACCAACAGGCGGCTCCAGTGGCCACCCCGGCGTCGATGGTCGCTGTGCAGGACGCCAAGGCGCCGGCGGCCAAGCCCGTAGAAGCCAAGAAACCGGCTGCCAAGCCAGCTGCGAAGAAAGCCGCTGCCAAACCTGCGGCGAAGACCACCGCCAAGAAAAAAGCCGCGCCAGCCAAGCCTGCCGCCAAGAAAGCCGCTACCACCGACAAGAAAGTAGCCGCCAACAGCCCTGCGAAGACCAACTGATCGTCAAGGATACGCAGCCATGACCCAATCCCTGGCCGATATGCGCCGCGACTACACCCGTGATGGCCTGGCCGAAGCCCAGGCCCCGGGTGAGCCGTTCGCCCTGTTCCACCAGTGGTTTGCCGATGCAGTGAAGACCGAGCAACCACCGGTAGAGGCCAACGCCTTGACCCTCGCCACGGTTGATGGCGAGGGCCGCCCGCATTGTCGCGTACTGCTGCTGAAGGGGCTCGACGACCGTGGTTTCACCTTCTTCACCAACTATGACAGCGCCAAGGGCCAGCAACTGCTGGCCAACCCGTTCGCTGCCATGACCTTCTTCTGGCCAGCGCTGGAGCGCCAGGTGCGAATCGAGGGGCGGGTGGAAAAGGTCACGGCCAAAGAGTCGGATGACTACTACCAGGTGCGCCCGCTGGGTAGCCGCCTGGGGGCCTGGGCGTCGCCGCAGAGCCGGGTGATTGCCAATCGTGAGGAGCTCGAAGGGTTGGTCAAGGCCACCGAAGCGCGCTTCTCCGATACCCAGCCGCATTGCCCGGAGCATTGGGGCGGTTACCGCCTGCTGCCGGAGCGGGTCGAGTTCTGGCAGGGGCGGGCCAGCCGCCTGCATGACCGCTTGAACTACCGCCTTGTCAACGGGCAGTGGGCGCGAGAGCGCCTTGCACCGTGACTACCTGGGGCCGCTTTTGCGGCCCCTTGCTTTTCTGTTGCCACAACTTCTGCACACGACGATGGAGTAATCCGTGGCTATGCTTGGTCTGAGCTGTAACGCCCGCATTACTGTCCGTCATGGCTGTACAGGGGCTGAATGGAAATAAATTTTTTGCGTTGGCGCCGTGACAGCCGTCAGTGCGCAGCGTCTAATGGACACCTGTTTTCTGGAGATTGTACCCATGCGTAAATCCGCTTTGCTGGTGGCGACGTTCACCACCATGTCGCTGCTGCTCGGTGGCTGTGCCTCGAGCCTGACCGGTGACAGCTACTCCCGTGATGAGGCCCGTCGCGTGCAGACCGTGCGCATGGGGACCATCGAATCCCTGCGTCCGGTCAAGATCGAAGGCACCAAGACGCCGATCGGCGGCGGTGCTGGCGCCATCGTTGGTGGTGTGGCTGGCAGCGCCGTTGGCGGTGGCCGTGGCAGCATCGTAGCGGCAGTGATTGGTGCCGTGGCCGGTGGCCTGGCAGGTTCGGCTGCGGAAGAAGGCATCACCCGTACCCAGGGTGTGGAAATCACTGTGCGTGAAGACGATGGCAGCATGCGCGCCTATGTCCAGGCCGTGCAGGAGAATGAAATCTTCCGCGTTGGTGACCGCGTGCGCATCATGACTGTTGACGGTACCAGCCGCGTTTCGCACTGATCGCAGCTGTAATTGAAAACCCCGAACGGGCCAGGCCTGTTCGGGGTTTTTTGTTTTTCTGGGCTGGCCTCTTCGCGGCTAAATCGGGGCGCCGAACCGCCGCTCCCACAGGTGCTGCACAGTTTTCAAGGGCTGTGCGATCCCTGTGGGAGCAGCGGTTCGGCGCCCCGACTTGCCCGCGAAGAGGCCGGCCCAGGCAATGCAGCTCAGAGGCCGAGCATATCGCGAGCGACGGCCTCGGCAATGCGGATGCCATCCACACCTGCCGAAAGAATGCCGCCGGCATACCCCGCACCTTCACCTGCCGGGAACAACCCCTTCATGTTCAGGCTCTGGTAGTCCGCGCCACGGGTAATGCGCAGCGGCGAAGAGGTGCGTGTCTCGATCCCGGTCAACACAGCATCATGCAGGTTGTAGCCTTTGATCTGGCGGTCGAATGCCGGTAGCGCCTCGCGGATTGCCTCGATGGCGAAGTCCGGCAGGCTCGGCGCCAGGTCGCCCAGGGTCACCCCGGGCTTGTACGACGGCTCGACGCTACCCAAGGCCGTGGACGGCTTGCCCGCGACGAAGTCACCCACCAGCTGCGCCGGAGCCTGGTAGTTGCTGCCCCCCATGACGTAGGCATGGGCTTCCAGGCGCTCCTGCAGCTCGATGCCGGCCAGCGGGCCGCCCGGGTAGTCGCGCTCGGGGTCGATACCGACGACGATGCCGGAGTTGGCGTTGCGCTCGTTACGCGAGTACTGGCTCATGCCGTTGGTGACGACGCGGCCCGGTTCGCTGGTGGCGGCGACCACGGTACCGCCCGGGCACATGCAGAAGCTGTACACCGAACGGCCGTTCTTGGCGTGGTAAACCAGCTTGTAGTCGGCCGCACCGAGTTTCGGGTGGCCGGCGTACTTGCCCAGGCGCGCCTTGTCGATCAGCGTTTGTGGGTGCTCGATACGGAAGCCCACCGAGAACGGCTTGGCCTCCATGTACACGCCCTTGGCGTGCAGCATGCGGAAGGTGTCGCGGGCGCTGTGGCCCAGGGCCAGGACCACATGACGCGAATGCAGCTGCTCACCGCTCTCCAGCACCACGCCGGTCAGCTGGCCGTCTTCGATCAGCAGGTCGGTAACCTTTTCCTGGAAGCGCACTTCGGCGCCCAGGGCGATCATGTCTTGGCGCATCTGCTCGACCATGCCGGTCAGGCGGAAAGTACCGATGTGCGGTTTGTTGATGTACAGGATCTCGTCCGGCGCACCCGCCTTGACGAACTCTTCCAGGACCTTGCGGCCGTGGTGGTTCGGGTCTTTGATCTGGCTGTAGAGTTTGCCGTCCGAGAAGGTCCCGGCGCCGCCTTCGCCGAACTGCACGTTGGACTCGGGGTTGAGCACGCTTTTGCGCCACAGGCCCCAGGTGTCCTTGGTGCGCTGGCGTACTTCCTTGCCGCGTTCAAGGATGATCGGCTTGAAGCCCATCTGCGCCAGCAGCAGGCCGGCGAAGATGCCGCACGGGCCAAAGCCGACCACGATCGGGCGTTCCTGCAGGCCGGCGGGGGCCTGGCCGACGAACTTGTAAGTAACGTCAGGCGCCACGCCGATGTTGTGATCGTCGGCGAACTTGCTGAGCAGCTCGGCTTCGTTGCTGGCTTCCAGGTCGATGGTGTAGATGAACAGCAGCTCGCTGTTCTTCTTGCGCGCATCGTAACTGCGCTTGAACAGGTTGAAGCTGAGCAGTTGCTCGTCGCGGATGCCCAGGCGCTGGACGATGGCTTCACGCAGGGCTTCGTCGGGATGGTCCAGGGGCAGCTTCAGTTCGGTGATTCGTAGCATGGCAGGGTCCAGTATCCCGGCCATGGGCGGCCGGCGGCTTTACACAAACCGCCAAGTATAAGCTGTTAGCCGCCCCGACTGGCAGGATAAAAGCGCCCGGCGATCAGTTGTCGCGCGCACCGCCGTAGTAACCGCAACCGTGCAGGGTCTGGCCGTCGATGCGCAGCTCGGCGCGCAGGTGGCGCACGGCTCCGGTCGCGCCATCGACGCAGCGTTGCGGGGCGACCCACAGTTCAACGTGCTGGCCGTTGGCTTCGCTGGTCAGGGTCAGGCCGCCGCCGGGTACTTCCTCTTCAAGGAACGGCAGGGGCAGCGGGTCTTTGCCGACGCGGTTGAGCACCATGCCTTTGCCGCTGGCCTTGATGTCCCAGTACGGTTCATGGCCGTTGGCGCGCAGGGTCAGTTGCTTGAAGTTGGGGTCGTCGCAAGCGCGGGTGGAAGGCTCCAGGCGGTACAGGCGGCTGACCTCCAGCTGGCCATCGTTGTCGGCCTGCTTGCTGCCGGTCAGGCGCCCGCGCACGTCGGCGAACAATTTGGCGTTGGCGTCCTTGGCCAGGCTGACGGACTCCTGAAGGATGCCGGTGCCGGCGATATCGTTGATCACGAAGTGGCGGCTTTCACCGCAGGGCTTGAACAATAGCCGGCCGCCACCAGCGCTCAGTTCGCCCTGCATGCGCGTGGTACCGATGTTCGGGTCACGGGGCTGTTCGGCCAGCAGCTGGCAGCCGGCGAACAGGGGCAGCAGGGCACTGAGCAGCAGGGTAGGGGTGAGGCGCATGGGGCGGGCTCCGGGGAATCTTTGCCAAAGAGCTGGCCACGTTACTCAGGCTGGGGGGCGATCACAAGCCCTCGATTGAATGTGCCGGCCTCTTCGCGGGTAAACCCGCTCCCACAGGGATCGCACAGGTTCTGAACACCGTGCAGGACCTGTGGGAGCGGGTTTACCCGCGAAGAGGCCGGCACAGGTCACTCATTTCTGACAGGCAGAAAAAAGGGCCCGAAGGCCCTTTTTCATTCAACCACCCAGATACGCGTCGCGCACCTTCGGGTCGGTCAGCAGTGCCTCCCCCGTGCCCTGCATCACAACCCGGCCGTTCTCCAGCACATACGCGCGGTCGGCGATCTTCAGCGCCTGGTTGGCGTTCTGCTCCACCAGGAACACCGTCACGCCATCGCGGCGCAGCTGTTCGATGATGTCGAAGATCTGCTGGATGATGATCGGCGCCAAGCCCAGCGAAGGCTCGTCGAGCAGCAGCAGCTTGGGCTTGCTCATCAGCGCCCGGCCGATGGCCAGCATCTGCTGCTCGCCACCGGACATGGTGCCGCCGCGCTGGATGTAACGCTCCTTCAGGCGCGGGAACAGTTGCAGGACCTTGTCCAGCTGCTCCTGGTAATCGCCCTTGTCGGTGAAGAAACCGCCCATGGCCAGGTTTTCCTCGACGGTCAGGCGGGCGAACACGCGGCGGCCTTCCGGCACCACCGCGATGCTCTTGCGCATGATGTGCGAGGACGGCTGGCCGACCAGTTCTTCACCGAGGTACTTGATGCTGCCGCTGTGCGCCTGCGGCGAACCGCACAGGGTCATCAGCAAGGTCGACTTGCCGGCGCCGTTGGCACCGATCAGGGTGACGATCTCGCCCTGGTTGATCTCCACGTTGACGCTGTGCAGCGCCTGGATCTTGCCGTAGAAGGTGGAAACGTTCTCGAACTTCAGCATTTACGCTTCCCCCAGGTAGGCTTTGATCACATCAGGGTTGTCGCGGATCTCCTCAGGCGTGCCGTGGGCCAGGGGCGTGCCCTGGTTGATCACGACGATGTGGTCAGAGATGCTCATCACCAGCTTCATGTCGTGCTCGATCAGCAGCACGGTGACGTTGTGCGACTCACGCAGGTAGGCGATCAGCGCCTTGAGGTCTTCGGTTTCCTTCGGGTTCAGGCCGGCGGCCGGTTCGTCGAGCATGATGATGCGAGGCTGGGTCATCATGCAGCGGGCGATTTCCAGGCGGCGTTGCTGGCCGTAGGCGAGGGTGCCGGCAGTACGGTTGGCGAACTCGGTCAGGTTGACCTTCTCCAGCCAGTACTGCGCGCGCTCCATGGCCTCTTTCTCGCTGCGGCGGAAGTTCGGGGTCTTGAACAGGCCGGCGAAGAAGTTGGTGTTCAGGTGGCGGTGCTGGGCGATCAGCAGGTTCTCCAGCGCGGTCATTTCCTTGAACAGGCGCACGTTCTGGAAGGTCCGCACCACGCCCTTGCGGGCGATCTGATGCCCGGCCAGGCCCTGGATCGGCTGGCCGTCGAGCAGGATGGTGCCGCCACTTGGCTTGTAGAAGCCGGTCAGGCAGTTGAACACCGTGGTCTTGCCAGCGCCGTTCGGGCCGATCAGCGCCACCACCTGTTTTTCCTTGACGGTCAGGGCCACGCCGTTGACCGCCAACAAGCCGCCGAAGCGCATGCTCAGGCCGCTGACTTGCAGAATTTCGCGGCTCATCGACGCAGCTCCATGTGGGGACGTTGCATAGGCAGCAGGCCTTGCGGACGCCAGATCATCATCAACACCATCAGCGCACCGAACATCAGCATCCGGTATTCGCTGAACTCACGCATCAGCTCCGGCAGCAGGATCATCACGATGGCCGCGAGAATCACGCCCAGTTGTGAGCCCATGCCGCCGAGCACGACGATGGCGAGGATGATCGCCGACTCGATGAAGGTGAACGACTCTGGTGTCACCAGGCCCTGGCGCGCAGCGAAGAAGCTGCCGGCGAAACCGGCGAAGCAGGCACCCAGGGTGAACGCCGAGAGCTTGATCACGGTAGGGTTCAGGCCCAGCGCACGGCAGGCGATCTCGTCCTCGCGCAGCGCTTCCCAGGCACGGCCGATAGGCATGCGCAGCAGGCGGTTGATCACGAACAGCGCCAGCAAGGCCAGCAGCAGGGCGACCAGGTAGAGGAAGATGACCTTGTTGATCGAGTTGTATTCCAGCCCGAAGAACTCGTGGAAGGTCTGCATCCCCTCGGCGGCCTTGCGCTCGAAGGTCAGGCCGAAGAACTCCGGCTTGGGGATGTTGCTGATGCCGTTGGGGCCGCCGGTCCAGTCGGTGAGGTTACGCAGGAACAGGCGGATGATCTCGCCGAAGCCGAGGGTCACGATCGCCAGGTAGTCACCGCGCAGGCGCAGCACCGGGAAGCCGAGCAGGAAACCGAAGGTAGCCGACATCAGGCCGGCGATCGGCAGGCAGACCCAGAAACTCCAGCCCAGGTAGTGCGAGAGCATCGCGTAGCTGTAGGCACCGACGGCATAGAAGCCGACGTAGCCGAGGTCGAGCAGGCCGGCCAGGCCGACCACGATGTTCAGGCCCAGGCCCAGCAGCACGTAGATCAGGATCAGCGTGGCAATGTCGACCGCCCCGCGTGACCCGAAGAACGGCCACACCAGCGCCGCGACGATCAGGCCGATGATCACATAGCGCTGGGTTTTCGGCAGGGTCAGGTAGTTGCTGACGGCTGGCGGAATCAGCTTGCGATCCGAGCCACGGCCCATCACCGAGCTCCACTGCTTGTCGAACAGCACACGCAGGAACATCAGCACCGAGCACACGGCGATGATACTGATGGTGAACGACCCTTGGCTGTGCACCGCCAGGCTGATGCCGTCGATGCTCAGTTTCAGGCCCAGCACCGGGAAGGCCACGGCCCAGACCAGCAAGGCGCTGAAGAACGCCTGTTTGAGATTTCTGTTCATACTTTTTCAACCTCCGGGCGGCCGAGGATGCCGGTCGGCCGGAACAGCAGGACAAGAACCAACAAGCCGAATGCCACCACGTCCTTGTACTGGTCGCCGAAGATGTCGGCGCCGAAGGCTTCGGCCACGCCCAGCACCAGCCCGCCGAGCATGGCGCCCGGGATGCTGCCGATGCCGCCCAGTACCGCCGCGGTGAAGGCCTTCAGGCCCACCAGGAAACCGGCGTTAGGGTTGATCACCCCGTACTGCATGCTCAGCAGCACGGCCGCCACGGCCGCCAGGGCGGCGCCGATGACGAAGGTCAGGGCGATGATGTTGTTGGTGTTGATGCCCAGCAGGTTGGCCATCTTGATGTCCTCGGCGCAGGCGCGGCAGGCGCGGCCCAGACGGGAACGGGAGATGAACAGGGTCAGGCAGGTCATGGCCACCAGGGTGACCACGAACACCAGGATCTGCATGTAGGAAACCAGGACTTCTTCCGCACCACCCGGCCCGAAGGAGAAGCTCCCTGGGATCAGGTTGGGAATGGACTTGTCCTTCGAGTCTTGCGACAGCAAGACCGTATTCTGCAGGAAGATCGACATGCCGATGGCAGAAATCAGCGGGATCAGGCGGTTGCTGTTGCGCAGGGGGCGGTAGGCAACCCGTTCGATGCTGTAGCCATAGGCACTGGTGACGCAGATCGTCGCGACGAAGGCGACGGTCATCAGGATCGGCAGCGAATGGATACCCATCATGGCCAGGCCCGCCAGGGCAATGAAGGCCACGTAGGAACCGATCATGTACACCTCGCCATGGGCGAAGTTGATCATGCCGATGATGCCGTACACCATCGTGTAGCCGATGGCGATCAAGGCATAGGTGCTGCCGATGGTCAATCCATTAACCAGTTGTTGGATGAAATGGTAGATCTCAGGCATTACAGCGCTCCTAAAAACCTGATTTGCATTTCGCTGGCCGGGGTATGGCCAGGAAACCGCGGGTGACGGTTTTAAGATTTTCAGGTGGGTAGGCCCCCGGATCGCGGGGATCAGGCCCATGAACCTCGTAAAACAAAGCCCACTGCTCGCACAGTGGGCTTCTACGGTCAGCTATTAGTCACGCAGTTACTGAGGGGAGACTTCGGTCTTCGGTTTGCCGAAGTGCCATTCGTAGACCACGAACTTGAAGTCTTTCAGGTCGCCCTTGGCGTCGTACGACAGCTCGCCGGTCGGGGTCTTGAAGGTGCCGGCGTGGATGGCTTCTGCCACCTTGGTGGTGTCTTCGGACTTGGCCGCTTCGATACCTTTGGCGATCAGTTCGACAGCCGAGTAGGCCGGGAACACGAACGGGCCGCTTGGGTCCTTGCCGTCAGCCTTGATGGCATCGACGATGGCCTTGTTTTCAGGGTCGGCGTCGAACGACTTCGGCAGGGTGACCAGCAGGCCTTCGGAAGCGCCCTGGGCGATCTGCGAGATCGAGTCGTTACCCACGCCCTCTGGGCCCATGAACTTGGCTTTCAGGCCTTTTTCCTGTGCCTGGCGCAGGATCAGGCCCAGCTCTGGGTGGTAGCCGCCGTAGTAGACGAAGTCGACGTTGTTCTGCTTGAGCTTCTGGATGATCGAGGAGAAGTCCTTGTCACCGGCGTTCAGGCCTTCGAAGACGGCAACCTTGGTGCCTTTCTTCTCGAGGGTCTGCTTGACCGCGGTGGCGATGCCTTCACCGTACTGTTGCTTGTCGTGCAGGACGGCAACGACCTTCGGCTTGACGTGATCGGCGATGTAGTTGCCGGCGGCCGGGCCCTGGGCGCTGTCCAGGCCGATGGTGCGGAAGATCAGCTTGTAGCCACGGGCGGTGATTTCCGGCGAGGTGGCGGCCGGGGTGATCATGATCACGCCTTCGTCTTCGTAGATGTCGGACGCTGGCTGGGTGGAGCTGGAGCACAGGTGGCCGATGACGAACTTGACGCCGTCGTTGACCACTTTGTTGGCGACTGCCACGGCCTGTTTAGGGTCGCAGGCGTCGTCGTATTCCTTGGCTTCGAGCATCTTGCCATCGACGCCGCCCTTGGCGTTGATGTCCTTGATGGCCTGCTTGGCGCCGATGAACTGCATGTCGCCGTATTGGGTCACAGGGCCGGTTTTAGGGCCCGCGATCCCGATCTTGATGGTATCGGCGGCAAACGAATGGCTGGCTACCCCGGCCAGTACCATTGCGGCGAACAGCTTGGAAATCTTGATCATAGTGCTCCACTCATTCTGTTGTAATTCTTATAGTCCTGGCGGCCAGGGCTACAGACCGGGCGGGATTTGCGGCATGGCCACGCCACACTGCATGCCCACCTTCCCCCGGAACATGTCCCGGAACTGTACCGGTACAGTGTAGAGCGCTGTTCGCGCGCTTGAAAAGCGGGCAAAAAGCGCCTGTTCCGCGGCTTGTCGCATGGTCGACACAAAGATACAAAAAAGCGCCATCACTTTGCCTGCATCCTGGGCTCCACCCCACAACTTCGGAGCCAATCGACCAAATTACATATTTGAAACCGGGTTTTTCTGCAAAAATGCCGGCCTTTTTTCATTGGCCGAATTTGCGGGTACAAACCCATGACTGATCAAACAAGCACCCTCTATGCCAAATTGCTCGGCGAGACTGCGACAATCGAGTGGAAGGCTTTGGAGCGTTTCTGGGCCAAGGGTGACCTGATTTGGGTCGACCCCACTCTTGACCTGATCGAGGTTGCCGCGGCAATGGCCGAGAATCGCAGCGAGATCTTCGCCAAGTGGCGTACTGATGGCACTGTTGGGCCGGTGAGCACCGAGCAGGCGCTCGACCTGCAAAGTCGCGATCCAGAGATCTGGGCGGTGGTGGTTTCGCCGTTCATCGTGATCCAGGTGAAACAAGCGGAATAACAGCGCGCTTTTTTAGTGCTTAAAAATACGCAACCGCCCCATGATGGTGCTTGTTGACGCTCACGTAAGGTGGAAGTAAGTAACAACGGCGGGGCGATTCGGCGGGGCGGTAACAGTTTACGGCATGCGTAATGGGGTGCTGTGCAGCCCTCGCGGGCAAGCCCGCTGCTCCCACAGGCCCGGCGCTGCTTTCATGATCCTGTGGGAGCGGCGGTGCGGCGATCCGACGTGCCTGCGAAGGGCCGCGCAGCGGCCCTGTCAGTATCAGTAATCAACTCGTCCGGTATGGCTGTTCAGCGAAATCACCCGGGTCTTGCCGATGCGGTGGCGGAAGATCTCGCGCAGGTACTTCACGGCCTTCTTCACGCATTCGCGCGACAGGCGGATGTCGTTGATCGACACGAAGCGGCTCTTGTCGTTGATCAGTTCGCGGTACTTCTTCTCATACATCGGCTTTATCGCGTACCAGTTGGTGTCGAGGATCTTCGCCGGGTTTTCGAACTCGTTGAGCAGGTCGTCTATCCGGTCCTCCTCGAAGTGCTCGCTGGTGATGAACTCCAGGATGGCATTGTCCAGGGTGTCATCGAAGCGGTAGGGGGTACGGGCAAAGCAGCGCTTGATGAAAGCCACGATCAGCGTCAGGAAGTCGTCCGACAGGCATGGGCTCTTGGCGATCAGGGTGGTCAGCGACAGGTTGGCCGATGCACCGATCACCAGTGCGTAGCGCTTGAGCGTGGTGTTGGGGAACAGGCTGTTGAGGTGGGTCTTGAGCCGATTGAGGTCCATGTAAGACAGCTTGTAGTCCTTGGGTAGCGAAACGATCGACACCACCGACGAGCAGTTCTTGAAGAAGTGCAGGTCATGCAATGCCGCGGCGTCGTAACCCGAAGCCTGGTATTGCTCCAGCGCCGCGCGATAGCGGCGCGACTCGATCGGCAGCAGGCTGATGCCTTCGATGGCCTGGGTCTGCTTGTTGAAATGCGGCAGGTCGATGGAGCGCAAGAACAGGTCGTCGATGTCCAGGCGCGGGGTTTCGCGTTCGAACACCTTGAACTTGTCCGAACCTTGAACGGGCACTTCGGGCACCACCGACTCGGCATAGGCAATGGCTACCGGGCCGGCCAGGCTCATGAACAGGTCGTTGGCGTCCAGGCGAATGGTTTCGCCAATGTCGATACCGGCACGGCGGAAGTAGTTCTGGTCGTAGTCGGTGGTCACTGCCTGGGCGGTGAGGATGTTGAAAATCTGCTGGGAGATGTACTGGTTGGCGTGCTTCTCCATGGCGTTGACGTCGATGTTGTGGATGGTCCCGTCATCGCTTTCTTCGGCGTAGCGCATGATGTCGTTGGAGATCAGCATCATCGCGTTCCAAGGGCGAATACGGCCCATCACGCTGGCTTCGCTGCTGTCTTCATTATCGAAGTTGTACGAGAAGTCCCATTCTTCCGACAGGTATTTGCACAACAGCCGGCCGGCGTTGATGTGCAGGGCTTCGGACATTTCGCTGCGGTGGTCTGTAGCATTGGGCAGCACGCAGATACCGCTGGTGAAGATCGGCTCGAAGACGAACGAATGCCCGCTCTTGCCGTCGTTCTCCTCGGCCGGCTTGGTGTCGAAGGTTTTGTTCATGTACGAGTACTGCTGGGCCAGGCCGAACTCCGAAGCCATGCCTGAACCGGTACCGCCACCGGCACTGAAGATGTAGAAGTACAGCCGCGACTGGTTGGCCTTGATGCCGCAGGAGTCGATCAGGTACGAGTGGATCAGCTTCCAGTCGGCACTGGAAAAGCGCTGGGTGTCCTTGTTGAGGATGATCTTCGCCAGGTACTGGCCGAGGATGGGCGCGTTGCCGGCACCGCCAGCATGCACTTCGGACAGGTCCATGATCTTCATCTTGCTGTAGTCGCGCAGGAACTCGCCGCGCTCGCCCTTGCGCGAGAAGCGGATACGCCCGGCGATGTCCTTGTCCAGGTCGCCCAGCATCACCAGCGGTTCGACCAGGAACACCGGCTTGATGCCCTTGTTCTGCACCAGGCGCAGGTTCTGGCGGATCCAGCGCGCCGGGCTGTAGCCCGACTCGCCCTTGAGGCGGTCCTCGTTGTTGAACTCATTGAGGAAGAACGTGCGGGCGTTGTAGACCAGTTCGGCCACATCGAGGGCGATGTTCGAGCCGCAACGGCCCAGGCCGATCAGGCAGACCGACGGGAACTGCTGCTCCAGGCGCAGTTGGTCATCGTCCTCGATGTGCTGGTTGCGGGGAAACACCAGGTCACGCAGGCCATCGAGGTTGTCGAGGATGCGCTGGATGTCTTGTTCGGTGAAGTACAGGTATTGCTGTGTCGGTGAGCTGCGTGTCGGCAGTGTGTCACGAACTCCACCGGCGGTCGCTGAGTTGGGTAGAGCCGAAGACTCGGGGACCGCATTGGCAGAAGTGTTCGTAGAGGTCATAGTGCGCCATTTGCCTGGTGTAAGTGATTATTAGTGGGTTATGCCATATGGCCATCACGCGAAATGCCGCGACTCTAGCAGTGCGCCATTTACGGATGCGATAGGGGTTTCCCTTACTTGTTTTAAGGATTTTCTGTCGGGCTGGCATTGCATCGCCCGCTTGTCACGCTTCTTTAATCTTCTGCCTGGAGTCGTTCATGAGTACTGCACTGCCTTCGCTGGGATTTGCCGGGATTGGTTTGATGGGGCTGCCGATGTGTCGGCGCCTGCTGGCCGCGGGTTATCCGCTGACGGTCTGGAACCGCAGCCCGGAAAAATGCGCCGTGTTGGTGGCTGCAGGTGCGCGGTTGGCTGCCAGCCCCGCAGAGTTGTGCCGTGACAGCGACATGCTGCTGCTGTGCCTGGCCGACACAGCGGTAGTGCGCGAGGTGGTGTTTGGCGAGCAAGGTATCGCCGAGGGCGGACGCAGCGGGCAGCTGCTGGTGGACTTCTCCAGCCTCGAGCCGACCGCTACCCGGGAAATGGCCGCCGAGCTGGCCGCCCTGTGCGGCATGGCCTGGCTGGATGCCCCGGTATCCGGCGGCACACCTGGGGCCGAGGCGGGCACCTTGGCGATCATGGTGGGTGGTGAGGCCAGTGACCTGCAGCGTGCGCGCCCGGTTCTGCAGGTACTCGGCCAGCGGGTGACGCACATGGGGGGCGTGGGGGCAGGGCAGGTGACCAAGGCCTGCAATCAGATGATCGTGGCCTGCAATGCCCTGGTGATTGCCGAGGTGGTGGCACTGGCCGAGCAGTCAGGCGTTGATGCCACTTTGATTGCTGAAGCCCTTGCCGGTGGCTTCGCCGATTCGAAGCCGCTGCAGATCCTGGCGCCGCAGATGGCCGAAAGCCGTTTCGAACCGATCAAGTGGCATGTGCGCACGTTGCTCAAGGACCTCGACGGTGCCGTCAAGCTCTCCCGCGAGCAGGGTGCGGCAACTCCCCTCAGTGGCCTCGCCGCGCAATTGATGCGCCTGCACGGTAGCCAGGGCTACCTGCAAAAAGATCCGGCGACCCTGGTAGAGCTGTATCGCAACAAGGGCTGAAGACAGTGTCCTGGCGATCGAGCTGGTCAAGCAGCGGGCGCAGCTCGCTCATTGGCACCGGGCGACTGAGCAGGTAGCCCTGCAGGTAATCGCAGCCGTTGCTGGCCAGGAACTGGTGTTGCTCGACGGTTTCGATGCCTTCGCAGACCACCTCCAGGTGCAGGGTGTGGGCCATGGCGATGATGGCCTGGATGATCTCGCGATCCTTCTGGCTGGCGGGCACATCCTGCAGGAATGAGCGGTCGATCTTCAGCACGTCCAAGGGCAGGCGCTTGAGGTAGGCCAGCGACGAGTAGCCGGTACCGAAATCGTCGATCGACAGGCCGACGCCGTGGCCACGGATGCGCTTGAGCAGGTTGACCGTCTGCTGGATATCACCCATCAGGGCATTTTCAGTGACTTCGAGCTCCAGATGGCGAGGTGCAAGGCCTGTCTGGAACAAGGTCACCTCTACTTCATTGGGCAAGCTTTCGTGGCCCAGGGTCACTGCCGAGCAATTGACCGTGACCTTGAGGCTGGCAAAACCATGCTGGTGAAGCCGGGCCAGGTCCTGGCAGGCGTGGCGCAACACCCACAAGTCGAGGTCGACAATCAGGCCGTTGGCCTCGGCAATGCCGATGAACCTGTCTGGCCCCATCAACCCGTGCAGTGGGTGCTGCCAGCGCACCAGCGCTTCGAGCTTGGCCACCTGGCCGGTGCGCAAGTCGAAGATGGGTTGGTAATGCACGCACAAGCCTCGTTCTTCGAGCAGGGCAATGCGCAGCTCTTCTTCCAGTTGCAAGGCCAGGCTGGCGCGATTTTTAAGATTGCTGTTGAAAAAATTCAGGCTGTTGCGCCCGCTGCCCTTGGATTGGTAGAGGGCCAGGTCGGCATGCTTGAGCAGTTCTTCGGCCGTCTGGCCGTCTTCGGGGAAGATACTGATGCCAATGCTGGTGGTCATGACCATGCGCCGGCCACCCAGGTCGATCGGATCTTTCATCCGTTGCATGATGCGCTGGGCCAGGTGGCGTGCCTCGTCGCGGCTGTTGAGGCTGGTAACCACGCAGAACTCGTCGCCGCCGAAGCGGGCGACCAGGTCGTGGCTGCGGGTGGCGGCCTTGATATGGTTGGCGATCACTTTGAGCAATTCGTCGCCGGCGTCATGGCCGAGGCTGTCGTTGATACGCTTGAAGTGGTCGATGTCGAGGAACATCAGCGCCAGACGGTTTTCGCTGGCATCCAGTTCTGCCAGGCGTTCGGCGAAGAGCTGGTTGAAACCACGCCGGTTGACCAGATTGGTCAGGGCATCGTAATGAGCTGCCTGCTGCAGGGATGCACGGGCCTGGTCCAGTTGGCTGAGCAGCACACCGTAACGGCGCAGGTCGTCTTCCTTGCTTTGCAGCTTCTTGTCGGCCAGGGCGGCGCTGATGCTGCTGCCGCTGATCAGCAAAGTGATGAAGGCCACGGTCAGCCCCAGCTGCAGGCTGTTGTCTGCGGATGGCAGGCTCAGGGCGGTAGAGGCCGGGATCACCAGGGTCATGGCGGCCATGGCGGTAAAGTGCGTGGCGACGATGCCGCCGGCCATCAGCAGGCTGGCGCCATACTTCATGGTCTGGTGGAGGGTGCCGCTGCCATTGCGGAAGTAACGGGCCAGCAGCAAGGCGGCCAGGCTGGTCAGCAGTGCGATGGCAGCGCTGCTCAGCAGCAGGCCGGTCTGGTAATACTGTTGGGCGCCGGTCTGCAGTGCGGCCATGCCGACGAAATGCATGATGACGATGCCCAGGCCGATGAGCAGGGCGCTTTGCAAATAGTGACGCAAGCGCATTTCGATGCGGTCGAGACTGGTCATCGCCATCCAGGCCACCAGCAGAGCGATCAGCAACGACAAGCCTGTGAGCGACACGTCGTAGTGCATTTCCACCGGAGCCCGGAATGCCAGCATGCTGATGAAATGCATGGCCCAAATGCCGCCTGCCAGGCAGCAGGCACCGAGCATGCGCCACTGCCGCTGTGCGGCGGGGTGTTCGCTGTGGGATTGGCGCTCGGCCATGTCGAGGGTGGCGAAGCAGGCTGCGCTGGCCACCGCGAAGGCGATCAGGATCAGCAGCGGCTCATGGCGGCAGTCGATGACGATGCGCCCGCTTACTGGCAGTTCAGTGAACAGTTGCAAACCCAGCCATTCCATCGCTTGCCCTTTGCTCGAGTTTTCACTCGTCTCCGTTCAAGCCCTGTGGAGACTGTCCTGGGGCAGTATAGGAACAGGTGGTTAAACCTTCCTGAATAATGGCACTTTGGCTTCTATAATTTGGTTATCAGGAAAATAGCCGGTTGGCATAACGAACCGAGGCCGCGTTGCGCCCCTTTTGCGACGCGAGGCCGCTCCTACAGAAATATGCGATCTCCTGTAGGAGCGGCCTCGTGTCGCGAAAGGGGCGCAACGCGGCCCCGTCAATTTGGCTGGCTAATCAGCCCGCAACGAGTACGCGAATGGCTTCCAGCCGCAGTGCGGCCTTGTCCAGCATGGCCATGCCCTGTTCACGTTGCTTGCGCAGTGCATCGATCTCGCTGTCACGCACGCTCGGGTTGACTGCCTGCAGTGCAGTCAGGCGCGCCAGCTCTTCGTCGGCCTCGGCGGCCAGGCGGCGTTGGGCTTCAGCCACGCGCTCGACGTGCACCGGCATGACCTTGGCCTCACCACCGCTGATGCGCTTGGCCAGCACGTCGCGCTGGGCCTGAACGAACTTGTTGGCGCTGGCACGCGGTACGCTTTCGAGCTGGTCGTTGAGGGTTTCGAACGCCACACGCGAAGCCAGGTCGTTGCCGTTGGCATCGAGCAGGCAGCGCAATGCCGCTGGCGGCAGGTAGCGGCCCAGTTGCAGGCTGCGTGGTGCCACCACCTCGCTGACGAACAGCAGTTCGAGCAGGACGGTACCCGGCTTGAGCGCCTTGTTCTTGATCAGCGCGACCGCGGTGTTGCCCATCGAGCCGGACAGCACCAGGTCCATGCCGCCCTGCACCATCGGGTGTTCCCAGGTGAGGAACTGCATGTCTTCACGCGACAGGGCCTGGGCGCGGTCGTAGGTGATGGTCACGCCTTCGTCGTCACCCAGCGGGAAGCTGGCGTCGAGCATCTTCTCGCTCGGCTTGAGGATCAGGGCGTTTTCCGAATGGTCTTCGCTGTCGATGCCAAAGGCGTCGAACAGGGTCTCCATGTAGATCGGCAGGGCGAACTGGTCGTCTTGCTCGAGGATGGCCTCGACCAGCGCCTGGCCTTCACCGGCGCCACCGGAGTTGAGCTCCAGCAGGCGGTCACGGCCGCTGTGCAGTTCTGCTTCCAGGCGCTCGCGCTCGCTGCGGGCCTCGCTGACCAGTGCGGTCCAGGCCTTGGCATCGCCACCTTCGAGCATCGGCAGCAGGCGTGGGCCGAACTGGTGCTGCAGGGCGTTGCCGGTCGGGCAGGTATTGAGGAAGGCGTTGAGGCCATCGTGGTACCACTGGAACAGGCGCTCTTGCGGGCTGTCCTGCAGGTACGGGATGTGCAACTCGATGGTGTGCTTCTGACCGATCCGGTCCAGACGGCCGATACGCTGTTCGAGCAGGTCCGGGTGGGCCGGCAGGTCGAACATCACCAGGTGATGGGCGAACTGGAAGTTGCGGCCTTCACTGCCGATCTCGGAGCAGATCAGCACCTGGGCGCCGAATTCCTCGTCGGCGAAGTAGGCGGCGGCGCGGTCGCGCTCAAGGATGCTCATGCCTTCGTGGAACACCGTGGCCGGAATGCCGGAGCGCACGCGCAGGGCGTCTTCCAGGTCCATGGCGGTTTCGGCGTGGGCGCAGATCACCAGGACCTTGGTGCGCTTGAGCATCTTCAGGGTGTCGATCAGCCAGTCGACCCGTGGGTCGAAGCGCCACCAGCGATCGTCATCGCCGATTTCACCTTGGGCCTGGAAGGCCACTTCCGGGTACAGCTCGGCGTGTTCGCCGGCTGGCAGGTCCTGATATTGCTCAGGGTTGGCCAGCGGATACGGGTGCAGCTGGCGCTCGGGGAAGCCCTGAACTGCCGCACGCGTGTTGCGGAACAGCACGCGGCCGGTGCCGTGGCGGTCGAGCAGCTCGCGGATCAGGCGGGCGCTGGCTTGGGTATCGCCATCGTTGACCGCAGCCAGCAGCGCTTCGCCTTCGGCGCCGAGGAAGCCTTGAATGGTGGCGTGGGCCTTGGGTGACAGGCGGCCCTCTTCGAGCAGCTCCTGCACGGCTTCGGCCACCGGGCGGTAGTTTTCGCTCTCGGCGCGGAACGCCGCGAGGTCGTGGAAACGGTTGGGGTCGAGCAGGCGCAGGCGCGCGAAGTGGCTGTCCTGGCCGAGTTGTTCGGGGGTGGCGGTCAGCAGCAGTACGCCCGGGATGACCTGGGCCAGTTGCTCGACCAGGCCGTATTCAGCGCTGACCTGCTCTTCATGCCACACCAGGTGGTGCGCCTCGTCGACTACCATCAGGTCCCAGCCAGCGGCGAACAGCGCGTCCTGGGCCTTTTCGTCATCAACCAGCCATTCCAGGGCGACCAGCGCCAGCTGGGCATCCTCGAACGGGTTGCTGGCGTCGCTTTCAATGAAGCGCTCGGCGTCGAACAGGGCGACCTGCAGGTTGAAGCGCCGGCGCATTTCCACCAGCCACTGGTGCTGGAGGTTTTCCGGGACCAGGATCAGCACGCGGCTGGCGCGGCCGGACAGCAGCTGGCGGTGAATCACCAGGCCGGCCTCGATGGTCTTGCCCAGGCCTACTTCGTCGGCCAGCAATACGCGCGGGGCGCTGCGGTCGGCGACTTCGCGGGCGATGTGCAACTGGTGGGCGATCGGTTGCGCGCGGCAGCCACCCAGGCCCCACAGCGACGACTGCATCTGCTTGCTGGTGTGATGCAGGGTGTTGTAACGCAGGCTGAACCACGACAGCGGGTCGATCTGCCCGGCGAACAGACGGTCGCTGGCCAGGCGGAACTGGATGAAGTTCGACAGCTGGGTTTCTGGCAGGGTGCGAGCCTGGTTCTGGCCATCCAGGCCGTGGTAGACCATCAGCCCGTCGATGTCCTCGACTTCGCGCACGGTCAGCTTCCAGCCTTCGAAGTGGGTGATCTGGTCACCTGGCGAGAAGCGCACGCGGGTCAGCGGCGCATTGCGCAGGGAATACTGGCGGGTGTCGCCAGTGGCCGGGTAGAGCACGGTCAACAGGCGGCCATCCTGCGCCAGGATGGTCCCCAGGCCGAGCTCCGCTTCGCTGTCGCTGATCCAGCGTTGCCCCGGTTGATACTGCTGCGCCATACTGCCTGAACTCCCGCGATGAAAAGCCGGCTATGTTAACGGATAGGCCGGGCGGACCATAGACCAGAAGTCCATCAGTCTAGCTGTTTCATCGCAGAACACCGTCTTGCTGACGAGGGCTACGCACCGATATGCCGCTCAAGCACCGCTGGTTGCACACTTCCCTGGCCATGAGCAGCTTGCTGCTGCTGGCTGCCTGTGAACAGAAAAATTTCGAAACCCTGCCAGCGATCCCGGTCGAGCAGCTCGAAGTGCTGGGCGTGCAGACGCCGATCAAGAGCGTGCACTTTCGCGACCGCGACGGCGAGGGGCTGCTGGTGCTCAGTCGCAGCGATGGCCAGGCAGTCGATGCCGAATCCGAGCAGGAAGTCGACAAGGTGGTGCTCAAGGCCACCCTGTACGGGCGCGCTGCCGAGGGTGACGCGTTCAAGCCGCGCTGGCAGATCGAGCAGGAAACCACCTGCCCGGGGCTGGACCTGGATGTCGACTTCTATACCGATGTCAGTGATGTCAGTGACCTGAACAAGGACGGTGTCGCCGAAGTGACCGTGGCCAGCCACGCCTTCTGTGGTGGCGGCATCGACCCGCATGACATTGCCATCGAGATGCGTGAGGGGCAGAACGCCTACACCATCACTGGCCAGTCGTTGATCACCCCGGCAGGCGAAGAGCCGGTCGGCGGTGAGCGTGAAGACAGCGCCTCGCTGAAAAATGCGCCGCAGGTGCTGCGCGAGCACATGGATTCGGTCTGGCAGCAGGTCTACAAGCGGCCCTGGAGCGAAGCCAGCCCGCCGGCCGACGACGACTCTGAGGACGATGCCGAGTGACAGCTGTCTATACTGGCATGGCGCGGCCCTGAGCGGCCGCCCCCATACCCTTGACGCTCAAGCTGGCTAACGGACGGCCGATACAGTGGGCACAGGAGAACTTCCATGCTGCCGCCGATCATCCCGCTCAGTGCCGCTCCGGTGACCTCGCAACTGGACCCGGTCAAACAGACCCCCGACATCAAGCCGGTGGTGCCTGTGCAGCCTTCGTCCAATGAAAGCGCCATCGACTTGAAGCAGCAGCGCGACCCGCAAGAACAGGTGCTGTTGCTGCGCGAGGAGCAGCGCCGCCAGCAGCAACGGCGCAGCAAAGGCGAAGAGGAGCTGTACAGCGCCGTGCCGGGTGACGAGGTCAACGCCGACAACACTGTGCCGGTGGCACCGCTGATGGGCGAGAACCCGCGCCAGGGCCTGCTGGTCGATATCGAAGTCTGACGCGGGGCTGGTCATGGCCAGCGCCTGGCTTCATGATGCAAGTCTCTGTAGACCGTCGAGCCCACTCATGAGCCAAGACAACCTCATCGACTTCGATGCCGAGCGCGCCAAGCGCATCCATGACCTCAAGGAAAAACGCCTGAACGAAGTGCGCCAGGCCTTCGAGCAGGCCATGCCACTTTCCGCCGCGAAGAAAAAGAAGCCCAAGGGCAAGCCCAAGAAGCGCTGAAACTTGACGCAGGTCAACCCTGCACCCGCCTCGCGTGCCCGGTCCCGGGCAGCATTGACCCTGATCAATTTCCCCCGCCCCCGTATTCGTTACCTTGCATCCATCGGACAACGGCAAACGAATCGGGAGGCCAGCATGTTCTTCGACAATGTGGTTATCGCGGGTGTGGTAACGGTCGGGTTGATGTTTGCATTCTTTGCCGGTCTGGGCATTTTCATCTGGAAGGATTCGCACAAGCGCAAGCCGCGCTGACCTTTCGGATTCACGAGCACGCAAGGCATTTAGGGCGACTTCGGTCGCCTATTTTTTTGTCTGCGTTTTTTGCTGATAAAGATGATTAGCTAGCTAATTAATCGTTCCAGCAGTATCCTGCTCGCCATTGTCTATCGTTTAACTGACCATTCCCCCGCAAGGTCCGATTCGTGCCCATCACCTTCCAGGCCCTGTTCGCACCCAGCAGCCTCGCCATCAAGTTCGCCATCAAGACCCTGCTTGGGGCGGGCCTGGCGTTGTGGCTGGCCATGCGCTGGGGGCTGGAGCAACCGTCCTGGGCATTGATGACTGCGTTCATCGTCGCCCAGCCGTTGTCGGGGATGGTGGTGCAGAAAGGCCTGGCGCGTCTTGCCGGCACCTTGGTCGGTACAGTCATGTCGGTGGTGTTTATTGGCCTGTTCGCCCAGACCCCATGGCTGTTCCTGATTACCTTGGCGCTGTGGCTGGCCCTGTGTACGGCGGCATCCACGCAATTGCGCAGTGCCTGGGCTTATTCGTTCGTGCTGGCCGGCTACACCGCTGCCATCATTGCCTTGCCTGCCATCAATCATCCCTTGCAGGTGTTCGATCAGGCGGTGGCGCGGTGCACTGAAATCTGCCTGGGGATCTTCTGTGCCACGGCCAGTAGCGCCCTGATCTGGCCGATGAGGGTCGAGCAGCAACTCGCCGGCCAGGCGCGCCAGGCCTGGCAGAACGGTCTGCAGGCGGCAAGCGCCATGCTGGGTGGCGAGGATGAAGCACGCAAAGGGCTGCTGGACAGCCTGGGCCGTATCGTTGCCATCGACACCCAGCGCGAACATGCCTGGTTCGAAGGACCACGCGGTCGGCAACGGGCCAGGGCCATTCGCGGGCTGAGCCAGAAACTGATGGTACTGCTGCGTATTTCACGCTCGGTGCGCCGGCAGTGGCGGCAACTGGACGAGCGCGAAGCCGGGCGCCTCGCGCCTTGGCTTGAAGAGGTACGGGCGCTGCTGGTCAACCCCGATCAACCGAGCTTGCTGCTGTTGCGTCAGCGTATCTGGGATGCCGCGCATGATGAGCAGATCAGCTCCGCCGAGCACTTCTGCCTGGCGCGCATGGCCTTGCTGCTGGACTACGCCATGGCCGCCACCCAGGCCATGGACGATGTCGAGGTGGGCAGGGCGCCAAAGGATGTGGCCCAGGGCCTGGCGGCGCATCGCGACTGGTCGCTGGCCTTGTTGTTCGGTTCCCGCAGTGCCTTGGCATTCCTGGTGATGAGCAGCTTCTGGCTGGCCACGGCCTGGCCGTCGGCGCCTGGCGGCCTGGTGCTGACCTGTGTGGTGTGCAGCTTGTTCGCCAGCCGCGAGAACGGGGCACAGATCGGCCTGAGTTTCTTGCGCGGCATCTTTCTGGCGATCCCGGCAGCCTTTCTGGTCGGGCAGATCATTCTGCCGCAATGGAGCAGCTTCGCCATGCTCTGCCTGGGCATGGGCGTGCCGCTGTTCTTTGGGGCACTGGGCATGGCCCACCCGCGCACCGGCGCCACTGCGACTTCCTATTGTCTGCATTTCATCGTGCTGGTAGCGCCGCTCAATGCCATGACGTTCGGTGTGGCGACCATGCTCAATAGCGCCCTGGCCATGTTGATGGGCGTGGGCGCTGCGGTGTTGGCGTTTCGCCTGCTGGTGTTCCGCCATCCGGCCTGGCTTGGCCGGCGCCTGCGCGCCGCGACCCAGAGCGACCTGGTGCGGCTGACCCGGCGCGAATTGCGCGGTGCCGACAGCTGGTTTGGTGGGCGCATGGCCGACCGCCTGATGCAGTTGGCCCGGCATGCCAGCGAGCTGCCGGCCACCGAGCGCAAGCGCTGGGATGATGGCCTGCACGGGCTGGATATCGGTGATGAGCTGGTGCACTTGCGCATGTGCCTGGCGGTGGCCCAGGTGCCATTGGGGGCTGCCGAGCGCGAATACCTGCAGCAGGTCGAGGCGGTGCTGGCCAAAGGCCCGGGCGCTGGCCGCGGGCAGCGCCTGGATACGGCCAGCGAGCAGTTCATCGCGGCTTTACAGCGGGCGCCGGCCAGCGACCCGTTGCGCCTTGCCCAGGGGGCGGTGCTGCAGTTGCAGAAAAGTTGGGGCAAATGGTGCCGCGCGCAGGAGGATGCCCATGGGCTTGCGTGAGTGGGAGCTGGGCGGTGTGCTGCTCAGCCCGTTTCTGATTTATGTGCTGATGGCGCTGGCGCTGACCGGGGTGTTGCGCCTGGTGGTGCAGGCCACGCCGTTGGGGCGCTGGATCTGGCATGAAGCGCTGTTCGACACGGCGTTGTTCGTTTGTGTGCTGTTCCTGGTAGTTCGCCTGTTGGGGCCTTTGTAAGGAGTGATTCAATGCGTGCCGTCGTCCGTACCCTGGTGACCCTGTGCGTGGTCGCCATTGCCGTTCTGGCCGGCTTCAAGCTCTGGCAGTACTACATGCTCACGCCGTGGACGCGTGATGCCCGGGTGCGCGCCGATGTGGTGGTGATCGCGCCAGACGTGTCTGGTTGGGTGCGTGAGCTCAAGGTTCAGGACAACCAGCAGGTCAAGGCTGGCGATCTGCTGATGAGCATCGACCGCGAGCGCTTCCAGGCGGCGTACGACCAAGCCAGCGCAGTGGCTGAAACCCGCACCCAGCAGTTGCACCTGCGTGAGCGTGAAGCGGCGCGGCGCACGGCGTTGGGCCCGGAGGCGATCAGTGCAGAATTGCGCGAGAACGCGCAGATCAACGCCGCCGTCGCCCGGGGTGAATTGCACGAGGCCGAAGCGCAGTTGCAAGTGGCCAAGATCAACCTGGCGCGCAGCGAAGTACGGGCGCCGCGCAGCGGGCATATCACCAACCTGCGCCTGGCCCAGGGCAACTATGTGAACACCGGTGAGTCGGTGATGGCCCTGGTGGATGATTCGACGTTCTACATCCAGGCCTACTTCGAGGAGACCAAGCTGCCGCGTATCCGGGTTGGCGATGAAGTGAAAGTCTGGCTGATGGGCGCGGGTGATGCGATGCAGGGCCATGTGCAAAGCATCAGCCGCGGCATTACCGACAGCAACAGCAACCCGGACAGCCAGCTGCTGCCGGTAGTGGAGCCGACGTTCAACTGGGTGCGGCTGGCGCAACGGATTCCAGTGCGGATCAGGCTGGACCAGATCCCGGAAGGGATGCATCTGAGTGCAGGGATGACCGCCAGTGTGCAGGTGCATGAGGACCAAGCAGAACAGTGATGGCCATTGGGGCTGCTTTGCAGCCCATCGCAGGCAAGCCAGCTCCCACAGGTGGCGGCGCTCTTGATACCGACGCTATACCTGTAGGAGCTGGCTTGCCTGCGATGGGTCGCAAAGCGACCCAGTTTTTCGGCCTTAAAGGAACATCCCGCCAGACACTTCCAGTCGCTGCCCGGTGATCCAGCCATTGCCTTCCTCCAGCAGCAGCGCAATGGCCGCGCCGATATCGTCCGGCAAACCGACCCGCCCCAGCGCAGTATTGCCGGCGATGAAGTCATTGACCTGCTGATTGTCGCGCACCACCCCACCACCAAAGTCTGTCTCGATCGCCCCGGGCGCGAGGATGTTGACGCGGATTGCGCGTGCACCCAGTTCCTTGGCCTGATAACGGGTCAAGACCTCCATCGCCCCTTTCATGGCCGCATAGGCGGCATACCCGGGCAGCGCAAAGCGCGTCAGCCCGGACGAGATGTTGATGATGCGCCCGCCATCGACCAACAAGGGCAACAGCCTCTGAGTCAGGAAAAACGGCCCTTTGAGCTGGATGTTCAGCAACTGGTCGAACTGCGCTTCGCTGGTTTCGCTGAACGGCACATTCAGGCCGATACCCGCATTGTTTACCAGGAAGTCCAAGCGCTCGCGGCCAAACTGTTGCTGCAAGGTTTCACTCAGCCGCTCGGCAAAGCTGGCGAAGCTGCTGCTGTCGCTGACATCCAGTTGCAACATGGCGGCCTTGGCGCCGACCGCTTCGAGGGCCGTGGCTACGCGTTGAGCTTCGTCGGCCTTGCTGTGGTAGGTGCCGATGATGTCGATACCGCGTGCGGCCAGATGTTCGGCGGCATTGCGGCCCAGGCCGCGGCTGGCGCCAGTGATCAAGGCGATCTTGCGAGTCATGTCGAATCCCTCGTGGGTGATGGAGGATTCACAGGTTATTGATCGTGCCGCAGCTGTTAAATCCAGCCAGATCGGAAATACTGTTCGCCTGGGCCGAACAGTTGAGGCGAGCTATGAACAAGTTGGAATTGCTGCGTACGTTCGTTCGCGTCAGTGAGCTGAGCAGTTTCACCCTGGCGGCAGACAGCCTGAGCCTGCCGCGCTCGACGGTATCCGAGCAGGTGAGGGCGCTGGAGCTATTGCTCGGCACTCGCCTGTTTCACCGCACCACGCGACGCGTGCAGGCAACCCAGGACGGTGCCTTGCTGTATGAGCGCAGTAAGGACCTGCTGTCGGGCATGGACGAAATCGAGAGCCTGTTCCGTGCCGACGATGCCGAACTGGCCGGCTGCCTGCGTGTCGACATGCCGACCATGATGGCCCGCCGTGTAATCATTCCGGCCTTGCCGCAGTTTCTGTCGCGATTTCCCAGGCTGGAGGTAGAGATCAGTTGTACCGACCGCCAGGTCGACCTGCTGCGTGAAGGTTTCGACTGCGTGATGCGCATCGGTACGCTGAGTGACCTGGATGTTGTGGCGCGGCCTGTCGGCCAGTTGAGCATGCGCAATTGCGCCAGCCCTGGCTACCTGGCTCGTTACGGCGTGCCGCAGAGCCTGGATGACCTGGCCGGGCACCACCTGGTGCATTACGTGCGCAACCTGGGCACGCGCAGCGCGGGCTTTGAATACCTGCAAGCCGGCCAGGAGTGCTATCAGCCCATGGCCGGCGTGGTCACGGTCAACAATGCCGAGGCCTATTCGGCGGCGTGCCTGGCGGGCCTCGGACTGATCCAGGTGCCTGCAGTCGGTGTGGCGCATCATCTGGCGAGCGGTGAGTTGGTGGAGGTGATGCAGGGCTGGCAGGCGCAGGCCATGCCAGTGTCCTTGCTGTATGCCCGGCAGCGGCATGTGCCACGTCGGGTCCAGGCTTTCATGAGCTGGCTGGGCGGGTTGCTGGCGTCGCAGGTCGACCCAGACGGTGAAAACCTTGGCACAACGATGATCACATGAGCTAGGCTGCCCACTGCGCGTCGCCCAATAGAGGCGACCGTTGCCTGCCTGGCGTGCGTCACTTCCGTTCATTTGCGAGGTTACGTCATGGCCATCACTTCTCAGGACATTTGCAGCGCTGCCGACCAGCTCAATGGTTTTGTCGGCTTTCATGGCAAGCGCGGCGTCCATATCGTGCGGTTTTCCGAAGACGCGTTCGGCATGGACGTGGCGGATGACAGCATCACCCCCTGCAGCGAATTCGTCTGGCGGCCACAACAGGGCGCGCGCATGGCGCTGTGCCGGGAACGCCTGGAGCTTTTGCTGGAACAGCATGTGGATGACCGACTGAACATTGGCGAACCGTTGCGCCTCTACCTGCGGCGTCGCGATCTGCCGGAAATCGTGGCTGAGCGTTCGCTGCGCTGACATGCGCTTCAAGAGGTACCGGCGGACCACCCAAGTTTCTGTTGCAACAATTGCTCGAAGTCGGCCTTGTCCAGCGGCCGACTCAGGTAGTAGCCCTGCACCTCATGGCAACGGTCTTTCTGCAGCGCGCGCAATTGTTGCTCGGTCTCGACGCCCTCGGCCGTCACCGTCAACCCCATCGCCTCACCCAGGTTGATGATCGCTTGTACCACGGCGCGGTCGCTGCCGGCGGTATTGGCCAACCCGGCGATGAAGCGCTTGTCGATCTTGATGCTGTCGAACGGGTAGGTCCGCAGGTAGCCCAACGACGAATACCCGGTGCCGAAGTCATCCATGTTCAGCCGCACACCCAGCTCCTTGAGCGCGAGCATGGTGCCAAGGGCTCCCTCGATGTCGTTGAGCATCACGTTCTCGGTAATCTCCAGCTCCAGCTGCTGTGCAGGGAAGCCGGTTTCCAGGAGAATTTCGCGAACATCGGCGACCACGTCACTGCGCATGAACTGTGCAGGTGACAGGTTCACCGACACCAGCAGGTGCTGCGGCCAGTCGAGTGCATTGCGGCAAGCTTCGCGCAGCACCCAGCGTCCCAGGTTGACGATCAGTTCGCTTTGCTCGGCCAGCGGGATGAAGGTATCAGGCGCGAGCAGGCCTTCTTGTGGGTGCTGCCAGCGCAGCAAGGCTTCGACCGAGACGATACGCAGGTCGCTCATGCGGTAGCGTGGTTGGTAATGCAGGACGAACTCATTGTTCTTCAGGGCGCGTCGCAGGTCGTTCTCCAGCTGGCGACGGTACTGGATCTGCTGGTTCATCTCGGCGGCGAAGTAGCGCCAGGTGCCTTTGCCATCTGCCTTGGCCTGATACAGGGCGATATCGGCGCAGCGGATCAGCTCACCGGCATCGAAACCCTGATTGCGGGTCTGGGCGATGCCGAGGCTGGCGCCGATGTGCAGCAGCTGGTTTTCAAAGGCAATGGGTTGCTGCAGCAGCTCGATCAGCCGCCGGCACAGGCGGTCGATCTCGCTGCGGTTATCCATGCCTGCCAGCACCAGGACGAATTCGTCCCCACCCAGGCGTGCCACCAGGTCGACGTCACGGGTGGTATCGCGCAGGCGCGCGGCCACTTCCTGCAGCACCGCATCACCGGCCGCATGGCCAAGCGAATCGTTGATCGGCTTGAGGTTGTCCAGGTCAAGCAGCAGCAAGGTCAACGGTGGCGACTCGCTGCCGCGTACCAGGGCCTGTTCCAGATGCCTGGCCAGCTTGTTGCGATTGGCAAGGCCGGTCAGTGGGTCGTGCAGCGACAGGTGCTGGATGCGCGCATGGGCCTCGACTTCGTCGGTGATATCGCTGGCAGTTCCGCGAAAGCCGGCGAGCTTGCCATCGAGCCGGATTGGCCGTGCTGATATACGGCAATAGCGGTTCAGGCCATTGTGGTCCCGGTAGGCGCAACGCAGGTTGGCCGGTTGTTCCGAGTCGGTGTCGGTCTGCCCATCGAGCCAGGCTGACAAGGGCGTGGTTTCACAGCTGAGCAGTTGATTCAGTGGCTGGCCAAGCCAGGCCTCGACCGGGTCGTCGGTCACACTGGCGAATCGCTGGGACAGGTAGGTGATCCGTTGCTGCCGGTCGGTTTCCCAGATCCAGTCGGATGCGGCCTCGGCCACTGCGCGAAAACGTTGTTCGCTGGCTTCCAGAGCCTGATTGCTCTTTTGCAGGCGCTGCAGGCTGAGGTCGATGGCGCGAGAACTGCGTAACGCGTGGCGGAACAGGTAAAGCATCACCAGGCCGAGTATCAGCAACGCGCAGAGCAAGGGCGGTAGCACGGCCCAAAGCAGTTGCCGCCCGGGCAGCGGGCTGATCCAGGCCAGGCGGTAACCGGTGTCGCCCAGGGCCACATGCTGGTGACCGTTCTCGTGCTCTTCGTTCTTCTCTATATGCATGCGCGCAAGGCCCGCACCTTCGCCCAGGTGCGCGAGTTTGGCTTCGGTGAGCTGATCGACGAACAGCATGACCGGTGCCTGGCTCACTTCTGCTGCGGTGACGTCCTTGTCCGGGCGTACGGCCGCGGCGCTGAGTACCGCTGGCCAGTTGTTGAAGATGACGAAACGGGTGACTTGCTCGCGGGCGCTGGCGGCCGCGCGCGCGGCATCGATGATTTCAGGCAGGGGCGCATCGATGAAACTGCCCGCAGCGGCCTCGGTAGGCGCGCCTTTGAACAGCGCGTAGGTAGTGCGCTGGTCTTCGACCACGAATACACCTTCGTAACCGCTGGCGCTGTACAGCGATTCACCGACATTCTTTTCTTCATAGGCCCACTGCCAGTCGACCTTGCCAGCCAGGTGCTCGAAGGCTGCGTCCCATACGGCGTAGCTGGACAGAAACTGCCGGGAAGCAAGCAGGCGTTGTTCCAGCGCCTGGGTGGCATGGAAGGCACTGCGCTGTTGCTCTTGCTGGTCGAGGGTGGCCGCGATGTTGAACAGTGCGCCCAGGGTAACCAGGCAGGCGAGGCCGAAGACCACGCAGAAAACGCCGATCAGGCGACGGACCTGAAGACGTGGGGGAGGGCTGGCGGTCCTGGCCATGCGCGAACAACTCCTTGATGACTGCAGTCCCCCGCCGGTCAATCAGCAAGGAGGTTCAGTCAGGATAGGCCAGCCTGAGCGGGGTGGCCTCGCCTTGCGCGAAATTGACCTGGTCGCGACCTCGGTGCTTGGCGCTGTACAAGGCCTTGTCGGCTTGTTCCAGCCAGTGCTCGGGAGACTGGAGGTCGGCGTGGAAGGCTGCCAGGCCGATGCTCAGGCTGATGCGCAGATGCGGCAGTTGCGGGTTGCGGTAGCTGGCGACCTGTTCGCGCAGGCGCTCCATGGCCTGGCAGGCCTGGGCCTCGCTGGTGGCGGGCAGGATCACGCAGAACTCATCACCGCCATAGCGCCCGGCCTGGTCGGATTCACGCAGGTTGCGCTTGAGCTCCTCGCTCATCTGGCGCAGCACGCAATCGCCGACCACATGGCCGAAGGTGTCGTTGATGGTCTTGAAGTGATCGATGTCGATCAGCGCGATCACGGCTGGCGACTGTTGCTGCCGGCAGGCCTGGAACCTGAGTAGCAGCAGGTCTTTCCAGGCACCGTGGTTGAGCAGGCCGGTCAGGCTGTCGGTCAGGCTCAGGGCCCTGAGGCGGCGCTTGTGTTCGGCCAGTTTGATCGCCAGGCGGTAGCACACCCAGCCCAGCGCCAACGGGTAGAGGGTCAGCATTGGCAGGCAGGCATAGACCTGCAGCGTCGTGGCATTCAGCTGCAGCCCGGTGCCCAGCAGTGCACTGGCCAGCAGCATGCCGGCCAGTTGAGCCATGACCCCGCGAACGATCAGGCGCTTGCCACCTGCGGCCACGTTGTTCATGGTCATCATCGATAACACGGTCACGGTCGGCAGCGGGTTGAAGTGCATGGCAGCGGTCCAGAAACCGCCCATCAGCGAATCCAGCAGCAGGTTGCGCTGTTCTGCCTGATAAGGGGCGGCCGAGCGCGATGCCCACTGATAGGCGACATGCGGCCAGAGCAAGCCATTGAACATCAGTAACAGCCAGGCCCAGGTGGGGGGCGATAGCGGTGCCACGGCAGCGGCTACGCTGAACAGGCCGATCCCCAGGCCGATGACGCGCGGCAGGTAGATGCGCTTGACGAATGAGAGTCCCTTGCCGCTGCTATTGTCCATGATGGTCGTTGTTCTTCTGCCGGGGTGCCGTTTATCGCATAACTCAGGTGAATATTGTTGAACAGTGTTTCATCGACGAAGAATGACCTTACAAGCCAATTCACGGTTGATGTGATCCCAGTGGGGTAACATGAAGCCTTTCCTCTTGCTTGGAGTGTTGCTGCTCATGGCTCCCATGGCGAATCCTGGCGACCAATCGGCGCCACAGCGGGACGGACGTTTTCACAACCAGGCCAGCTTGCCCCAGGATGGCGTGCTGAAGAAGCTGCGCATCGGCCTCAAGTACCTGTTCCTGCGCAAACCGCCGGAAACCCGGCCGGCGACGGCAATCAGCGTGCAGCCCATGACCCGCCAACAGGTGCTCGATGCGCCGGACCACAGCCTCTGGCGCCTTGGGCACTCCACCGTACTGCTGAAGCTGCGCGGTCGCTACTTCATTACCGACCCGGTTTTCGCCGAGCGCGCCTCGCCGGTGCAATGGGCCGGGCCGCAGCGCTTTCATGCCCCGCCGCTGGGGCTGGATGAATTGCCGCCGCTGACAGCGGTGATTCTGTCCCATGACCATTTCGACCACCTTGATGAGCAGGCGATTCGCCGGCTGGCTCCCCGTGCCGAGCGCTTTCTGGCACCGCTCGGCGTGGGTGACCTGTTGATCGAGTGGGGCGTGCCCGCAGCAAAGGTCACTCAACTGGATTGGTGGCAGGAGGCCGAGGTCGAGGGGGTGCGCTTCGTCGCAACACCTGCGCAACACTTCTCGGGGCGTGGGCTGTTCGACAGCAATCGCACCTTGTGGGCGTCCTGGGTAGTGATAGACGAGCAGACTCGCGTGTTCTTCAGCGGTGACACCGGTTACTTCTCCGGCTTTGCTGAAATCGGCGAGCGTTTCGGGCCGTTCGACCTGACATTGATCGAGACCGGCGCCTACAACCTGGCCTGGCCCAATGTGCACATGCAGCCGGAACAAAGCCTGCAGGCACATCTGGATCTGCGCGGGCGTTGGATGCTACCGATCCATAACGGCACCTTCGATCTTTCCACCCATGGCTGGCAAGAGCCTTTCGAACGCATCGTCAGCCTGGCCGCTGCGGCCGAGGTGCGGCTGAGCACGCCGCAGATGGGCGAGCGGGTGAGTATCGATTCACCGCACGAAGGGCAGAACTGGTGGCAGCCGCACCCGGCACGTCAGCGGGGCAGGGCGGCCGAGCGGGCTTTGGCGGCGCGCTGAGTTCAGTCCCCGGGCCGCTGCTCACGCTTTTCCTTCTTTAATAGCTGCGATGGCGGCTTGCCGCTGTCGCTGCGTACCTGGGCGTGGCTGATCAGGGCGAAGATGCAGCTGCCGCCGATGATATTGCCGGCCAGGGTCGGCAAGGCGAACGCCAGCCAGAAGCGGCTCCAGGTTTCTTCGCCGGCCCATACCAGGTAGGAAACTTCCACCGAGCCGACGACGATATGGGTGAAGTCGCCCAGAGCCATCAGGTAGGTAATCATCAGGATGATCCAGATCTTGGCGTGCTCCATGGACGGGATCATCCAGACCATGGTGGCGATCATCCAGCCCGAAACGATGCCTTTGGCGAACATCTGACTGATGTCGTTCTTCATGACCTTGCGCCCGACCTCAAGGAAGGCCACGTCGGTCTTGCCGTCGAAGATAGGCAGTTCGAGCATTACCCAGGCCACCAGCAAGGTGCCCGCCAGGTTGCCCAGCAGCACCACACTCCACAGGCGCAGCAAACGCCCGAGGTTGGCCAGGGTGGGCGTGGTCATGATGGGCAGCACCGCAGTGAGCGTGTTTTCGGTGAACAGTTGCTGGCGTGCCAGGATCACGGCAAGAAAGCCGGCGCTGTAGCCGATGCTGGCGATGACCTGGGCACTGCTGCCTTCAGGCAGGCGTGCATAGAGCAACCCCATGGCCATCAGTGAAAGGCCCATGGTCAGGCCAGCGGCCAGGGCCGACCACCACAGTGCCGCAAGCGTACGCTCCAGTTCCTGGTCGCCCTGGGAGCGAATGATCTCGTGCAATACCGCAGCCCGCGGCGGCTGGTTATGGCTGGCTTCCTTTTCTTCGTCCGCCGACAGGCCAGGGGTCTTCTCGCTCTGTGCATCGCTCATGGCCGTTACGCTCCACGGGTTGTTTCTTTACAGAGCGGTGCTTCATGCATTTAGTTGCCAAGGGGCCGAAGATGAAGAGCGAAAGTTTTTTCAGATCAAGGTGTTGACTCTGATTTCAAACCGCGTATTATTCGCCTCCTCGCAGCGTTGAACGCAACGAGGCAAGCGGTAAGTTGTTGAAGTTGAAGGCTTTTGAAAGAAAGCGGATTTAAAAAAACTTCAAATAAACGCTTGACAGCAAATGAGGAAAGCGTAGAATGCGCGCCTCGGTTGAGACGAAAAGCTCTTAACCAAACGCTCTTTAACAAATCGAATCAAGCAATTCGTGTGGGTGCTTGTGAGTACGGACTGATAGTCACAAAGATTATCAGCATCACAAGTGGCCATGCGAGAAATCACATAGTCATTTGAGATTGCTGAGCCAAGTTTAGGGTTTCTTAAAAACCCAAGCAGTATTGAACTGAAGAGTTTGATCATGGCTCAGATTGAACGCTGGCGGCAGGCCTAACACATGCAAGTCGAGCGGATGACGGGAGCTTGCTCCTTGATTCAGCGGCGGACGGGTGAGTAATGCCTAGGAATCTGCCTGGTAGTGGGGGACAACGTTTCGAAAGGAACGCTAATACCGCATACGTCCTACGGGAGAAAGCAGGGGACCTTCGGGCCTTGCGCTATCAGATGAGCCTAGGTCGGATTAGCTAGTTGGTGAGGTAATGGCTCACCAAGGCGACGATCCGTAACTGGTCTGAGAGGATGATCAGTCACACTGGAACTGAGACACGGTCCAGACTCCTACGGGAGGCAGCAGTGGGGAATATTGGACAATGGGCGAAAGCCTGATCCAGCCATGCCGCGTGTGTGAAGAAGGTCTTCGGATTGTAAAGCACTTTAAGTTGGGAGGAAGGGCAGTAAGTTAATACCTTGCTGTTTTGACGTTACCGACAGAATAAGCACCGGCTAACTCTGTGCCAGCAGCCGCGGTAATACAGAGGGTGCAAGCGTTAATCGGAATTACTGGGCGTAAAGCGCGCGTAGGTGGTTTGTTAAGTTGGATGTGAAAGCCCCGGGCTCAACCTGGGAACTGCATCCAAAACTGGCAAGCTAGAGTACGGTAGAGGGTGGTGGAATTTCCTGTGTAGCGGTGAAATGCGTAGATATAGGAAGGAACACCAGTGGCGAAGGCGACCACCTGGACTGATACTGACACTGAGGTGCGAAAGCGTGGGGAGCAAACAGGATTAGATACCCTGGTAGTCCACGCCGTAAACGATGTCAACTAGCCGTTGGAATCCTTGAGATTTTAGTGGCGCAGCTAACGCATTAAGTTGACCGCCTGGGGAGTACGGCCGCAAGGTTAAAACTCAAATGAATTGACGGGGGCCCGCACAAGCGGTGGAGCATGTGGTTTAATTCGAAGCAACGCGAAGAACCTTACCAGGCCTTGACATGCAGAGAACTTTCCAGAGATGGATTGGTGCCTTCGGGAACTCTGACACAGGTGCTGCATGGCTGTCGTCAGCTCGTGTCGTGAGATGTTGGGTTAAGTCCCGTAACGAGCGCAACCCTTGTCCTTAGTTACCAGCACGTAATGGTGGGCACTCTAAGGAGACTGCCGGTGACAAACCGGAGGAAGGTGGGGATGACGTCAAGTCATCATGGCCCTTACGGCCTGGGCTACACACGTGCTACAATGGTCGGTACAGAGGGTTGCCAAGCCGCGAGGTGGAGCTAATCTCACAAAACCGATCGTAGTCCGGATCGCAGTCTGCAACTCGACTGCGTGAAGTCGGAATCGCTAGTAATCGCGAATCAGAATGTCGCGGTGAATACGTTCCCGGGCCTTGTACACACCGCCCGTCACACCATGGGAGTGGGTTGCACCAGAAGTAGCTAGTCTAACCTTCGGGAGGACGGTTACCACGGTGTGATTCATGACTGGGGTGAAGTCGTAACAAGGTAGCCGTAGGGGAACCTGCGGCTGGATCACCTCCTTAATCGACGACATCAGCCTACTGATGAGCTCCCACACGAATTGCTTGATTCATTGTAAAAGACGATGCTGTAAAGCGACCCTGTTATAGGTCTGTAGCTCAGTTGGTTAGAGCGCACCCCTGATAAGGGTGAGGTCGGCAGTTCAAATCTGCCCAGACCTACCATTACATGGTTCAGCCGCGCTGTAGTAGCAGATATACGGGGCCATAGCTCAGCTGGGAGAGCGCCTGCCTTGCACGCAGGAGGTCAGCGGTTCGATCCCGCTTGGCTCCACCACTTCCGCCATACGCAGTCACTTGTCAGAACTTAGAAATGAGCATTCAGTTCGAATGTTGATTTCTGACTTTTGTCAGATCGTTCTTTAAAAATTCGGATATGTGATAGATATAGACTGAACACCAGTTTCACTGCTGGTGGATCAGGCTAAGGTAAAATTTGTGAGTTCTGCTCGAAAGAGCGACGTGCGAATTTTCGGCGAATGTCGTCTTCACAGTATAACCAGATTGCTTGGGGTTATATGGTCAAGTGAAGAAGCGCATACGGTGGATGCCTTGGCAGTCAGAGGCGATGAAAGACGTGGTAGCCTGCGATAAGCTTTGGGGAGTCGGCAAACAGACTGTGATCCAGAGATCTCTGAATGGGGGAACCCACTCAGCATAAGCTGAGTATCTTGTACTGAATACATAGGTGCAAGAGGCGAACCAGGGGAACTGAAACATCTAAGTACCCTGAGGAAAAGAAATCAACCGAGATTCCCTTAGTAGTGGCGAGCGAACGGGGACCAGCCCTTAAGTTGGTTTGAGATTAGTGGAACGCTCTGGAAAGTGCGGCCATAGTGGGTGATAGCCCCGTACACGAAAATCTCTTATCAATGAAATCGAGTAGGACGGAGCACGAGAAACTTTGTCTGAACATGGGGGGACCATCCTCCAAGGCTAAATACTACTGACTGACCGATAGTGAACCAGTACCGTGAGGGAAAGGCGAAAAGAACCCCGGAGAGGGGAGTGAAATAGAACCTGAAACCGTATGCGTACAAGCAGTGGGAGCCTACTTGTTAGGTGACTGCGTACCTTTTGTATAATGGGTCAGCGACTTATATTCAGTGGCGAGCTTAACCGAATAGGGGAGGCGTAGCGAAAGCGAGTCTTAATAGGGCGTTTAGTCGCTGGGTATAGACCCGAAACCGGGCGATCTATCCATGGGCAGGTTGAAGGTTAGGTAACACTGACTGGAGGACCGAACCGACTACCGTTGAAAAGTTAGCGGATGACCTGTGGATCGGAGTGAAAGGCTAATCAAGCTCGGAGATAGCTGGTTCTCCTCGAAAGCTATTTAGGTAGCGCCTCATGTATCACTGTAGGGGGTAGAGCACTGTTTCGGCTAGGGGGTCATCCCGACTTACCAAACCGATGCAAACTCCGAATACCTACAAGTGCCGAGCATGGGAGACACACGGCGGGTGCTAACGTCCGTCGTGAAAAGGGAAACAACCCAGACCGTCAGCTAAGGTCCCAAAGTCATGGTTAAGTGGGAAACGATGTGGGAAGGCTTAGACAGCTAGGAGGTTGGCTTAGAAGCAGCCACCCTTTAAAGAAAGCGTAATAGCTCACTAGTCGAGTCGGCCTGCGCGGAAGATGTAACGGGGCTCAAACCATGCACCGAAGCTACGGGTATCACCTTTTGGTGATGCGGTAGAGGAGCGTTCTGTAAGCCTGTGAAGGTGAGTTGAGAAGCTTGCTGGAGGTATCAGAAGTGCGAATGCTGACATGAGTAACGACAATGCGAGTGAAAAACTCGCACGCCGAAAGACCAAGGTTTCCTGCGCAACGTTAATCGACGCAGGGTTAGTCGGTCCCTAAGGCGAGGCTGAAAAGCGTAGTCGATGGAAAACAGGTTAATATTCCTGTACTTCCAGTTATTGCGATGGAGGGACGGAGAAGGCTAGGCCAGCTTGGCGTTGGTTGTCCAAGTTTAAGGTGGTAGGCTGAGATCTTAGGCAAATCCGGGATCTCAAGGCCGAGAGCTGATGACGAGTGCTCATTAGAGCGCGAAGTGGTTGATGCCATGCTTCCAAGAAAAGCTCCTAAGCTTCAGATAACTGGGAACCGTACCCCAAACCGACACAGGTGGTTAGGTAGAGAATACCAAGGCGCTTGAGAGAACTCGGGTGAAGGAACTAGGCAAAATGGCACCGTAACTTCGGGAGAAGGTGCGCCGGCGAGGGTTAAGGACTTGCTCCGTAAGCCCATGCCGGTCGAAGATACCAGGCCGCTGCGACTGTTTATTAAAAACACAGCACTCTGCAAACACGAAAGTGGACGTATAGGGTGTGACGCCTGCCCGGTGCCGGAAGGTTAATTGATGGGGTTAGCGCAAGCGAAGCTCTTGATCGAAGCCCCGGTAAACGGCGGCCGTAACTATAACGGTCCTAAGGTAGCGAAATTCCTTGTCGGGTAAGTTCCGACCTGCACGAATGGCGTAACGATGGCGGCGCTGTCTCCACCCGAGACTCAGTGAAATTGAAATCGCTGTGAAGATGCAGTGTATCCGCGGCTAGACGGAAAGACCCCGTGAACCTTTACTATAGCTTTGCACTGGACTTTGAATTTGCTTGTGTAGGATAGGTGGGAGGCTTTGAAGTGGGGACGCCAGTTCTCATGGAGCCATCCTTGAAATACCACCCTGGCAACTTTGAGGTTCTAACTCAGGTCCGTTATCCGGATCGAGGACAGTGTATGGTGGGTAGTTTGACTGGGGCGGTCTCCTCCCAAAGAGTAACGGAGGAGTACGAAGGTGCGCTCAGACCGGTCGGAAATCGGTCGTAGAGTATAAAGGCAAAAGCGCGCTTGACTGCGAGACAAACACGTCGAGCAGGTACGAAAGTAGGTCTTAGTGATCCGGTGGTTCTGTATGGAAGGGCCATCGCTCAACGGATAAAAGGTACTCCGGGGATAACAGGCTGATACCGCCCAAGAGTTCATATCGACGGCGGTGTTTGGCACCTCGATGTCGGCTCATCACATCCTGGGGCTGAAGCCGGTCCCAAGGGTATGGCTGTTCGCCATTTAAAGTGGTACGCGAGCTGGGTTTAGAACGTCGTGAGACAGTTCGGTCCCTATCTGCCGTGGACGTTTGAGATTTGAGAGGGGCTGCTCCTAGTACGAGAGGACCGGAGTGGACGAACCTCTGGTGTTCCGGTTGTCACGCCAGTGGCATTGCCGGGTAGCTATGTTCGGAAGAGATAACCGCTGAAAGCATCTAAGCGGGAAACTTGCCTCAAGATGAGATCTCACTGGAACCTTGAGTTCCCTAAAGGGCCGTCGAAGACTACGACGTTGATAGGTTGGGTGTGTAAGCGCTGTGAGGCGTTGAGCTAACCAATACTAATTGCCCGTGAGGCTTGACCATATAACACCCAAGCAATTTGAGCGTTAGGCGCCAAATTGTGGTGGTGAAGATGATACGAACCGAAAGTTCGCACTGTTCACAAAAGCACCACAACATCACATATCCGGATTCGCTGGGCTGTCCATCTGGACATTCTGGCTACAGAATTTCTTGACGACCATAGAGCATTGGAACCACCTGATCCCATCCCGAACTCAGCAGTGAAACGATGCATCGCCGATGGTAGTGTGGGGTTTCCCCATGTGAGAGTAGGTCATCGTCAAGATTCATTTCGCAAAACCCCTATCTGCGCATGCAGGTAGGGGTTTTGTCTTTTCCGCCCTCCGGCAATGCGGCGCTTTGACGCTGCAGCCAAATGTCTTTTGTCTGTATCCTCCTATCTGCACCGTTTGTACGGTGCGACAATATTTCTCGCAAATTAACGTGACTTGTTTGCGCTAAAGCTGCGTCAAGACTTAAGTTCGGGGCAATCCTGGCCCCCGAACCGAGCGATGCCAGCGTACCGTGCTGCGCATTTCTGGACTTCCACCGTCCGATCACTTGAGGTTACAAGCAAGATGGCCAAGGCCGCCGATGTCGTTGTGCAATGCCTGGAAAACGAAGGTGTCGAGTATGTGTTCGGCATTCCTGGTGAGGAAAACCTCGACCTGCTGGAATCCCTGCGCAAGTCGAAGATCAAGCTGGTACTGACCCGCCACGAGCAATCCGCGGGCTTCATGGCCGCCACTTATGGCCGCCTGACCGGCAAGACCGGTGTCAGCCTGTCGACCCTGGGCCCTGGCGCAACCAACCTAGTGACCGCCAGTGCGTACGCCTACCTGGGCGGTATGCCGATGATGATGATCACCGGCCAGAAGCCGATCAAGAAGTCCAAACAGGGCCGCTTCCAGATCATTGACGTGTGCGGCATGATGGACCCCATCACCAAGTACACCCACCAGTTCGCCTCGGCCGACAACATTCCGGCGCGCATGCGCGAAGCGTTCCGCCTGGCTGAAGAAGAGAAGCCGGGCGCCGTGCACCTGGAGCTGCCGGAAGACATCGCCGCCGAGCAGACCGACGCCCTGCCGATCCCGCGCAGCCTGCACCGTCGCCCGCTGGCCGAGCACGTGGCCATTGAAGCCGCCGTCGAGAAACTGCAGAAGGCGCGCAGCCCGATCCTGGTGATCGGCGCCGGCGCCAACCGCAAGATGACCGCCAAGGTCCTCAAGCAGTTGATCGACAAGACCGGCATCCCGTTCATCACCACCCAGATGGGTAAAGGTGTAGTCGACGAGCGCCACCCGCGCTTCCTCGGCAACGCTGCGCTGTCGTCCGGTGACTTCGTCCACCGCGCCATCGAAGCGGCCGACCTGATCATCAACATCGGCCACGACGTGATTGAGAAGCCGCCGTTCTTCATGGTCCGTGGCGGCACCGAAGTCATCCACATCAGCTTCCGCTCCGCCGAAGTCGATGCCGTGTACTTCCCGCAGGTCGAAGTGATCGGCGACATCGCCAACGCCGTGTGGCAGATCAGCGAAGCGCTGACCGACACCGCGCACTGGGACTTCACTCGCCTCATGGCCATCCGTGAAGCCAACGAAGCGCAGATCGCCGAAGGCGCCGACGACAACCGCTTCCCGGTCTACCCGCAGCGCATGGTCGCCGACATCCGTCGCGTACTGCCGTCCGAAGGCATCGTTGCCCTGGACAACGGTATCTACAAGATCTGGTTCGCCCGCAACTACAAGGCCCACAAGCCGAACACCGTGCTGCTCGACAACGCCCTGGCGACCATGGGCGCCGGCCTGCCATCGGCAATGGCAGCGCACCTGGTGTACCCGGACCGCCCGGTGATCTCGGTGTGTGGCGACGGCGGCTTCATGATGAACAGCCAGGAGCTGGAAACCGCAGTCCGTCTGGGCATGCACATCACCGTGGTGATCCTGCGTGACGACGGCTACGGCATGATCCGCTGGAAGCAGGCCAACATGGGCTTCACCGATTTCGGCCTGGACTACGGCAACCCGGACTTCGTCAAATATGCCGAAGCCTACGGTGCCAATGGCCACCGCGTAGAAAGCGCCGAGGCCTTCCTGCCGCTGCTCGAGCACTGCATCAAGACCCCTGGCGTGCACGTGATCGACTGCCCGGTCGACTACAGCGAGAACGACCGCATCCTCAACAGCGAGCTGCGTGAGCGCGCGTTGGCGGTATAAGGCTTAACGGCTTGATCGCCGGCAAGTCGGCTTTCACAGGTTTTTTGCAGGCCCCATGGCCGTTGCAGGACCTTGTGGGAGCTGGCTTGCCGGCGATTGTTTTTGTACAGGCAACAAATCCCTCCAGCTGATCACCATGTGCTAGGGTGCACGCAAATCTTCACCCAGGACGCCCGCACATGCTCCCCGCCCTCAGCGAAAAAGAACTCGCCCGCCTCGAAGACCTGCTGATCACCTACGGCAACGACTATTCGGTGCTTAACCTGGCCGAGCTCAACGGCTTTTTCACCGCCTTGGCCAGTTCCCCGGTCGACGTGCTGCCAGAGCAATGGCTGCCCAATGTCGCGGGTGGCAAGGTACCGAAGTTCAAGAAGCCTGCCCATGAAGAGGCCTACACTGCCTTGATGCTGCGCTATGCCCACCAGGTCGCCGAGCAACTCGCGGAAAACCTCGATAGCTTCGAGCCGCTGTTCGAGGAGAGCGAAGCCGAGGAGGGGCCGGCGATCATCATGGAGGAATGGTGCTTCGGCTACATGCGTGGTACGCAGATCGCTGCCTGGGGCGAGTTGCCGCCAGAGCAGGATCAACTGCTCAAGGCTATTTCACTGCATGGCCTGGAAGACAACTTCGAGTTGCTCGATGCCATGAGTTTCGATGAGTTGCAGGCCTGCGTGCCGCACGTGGTCGAGGCGGCGCGGGGCTTGTATCGCTATCAGAAGCAGTCGCGACACTGATATTCCGATTATTTCGCAAGGCGAAATTATGGTTTGCTCCTTGCACTGATTCTGCTGCCAGCCGAATCAGCGCAGGATGGGCTCCACCACGCACCACCCCGGTGCCTTCCTGGAGCCCAACCCATGATCCAACTCTACAACTTCCCCAAATCGGGCCACGCCCACCGTATCGAGCTGATGCTGTCGCTGCTCGACCTGCCTACCGAACTGGTGTTCGTCGACCTGGCCAAAGGTGCGCACAAGCAGCCAGATTTCCTCGCCCTCAACCCGTTCGGCCAAGTGCCGGTGATCGATGACAACGGCACCGTCATTGCCGATTCCAATGCCATCCTGGTTTACCTGGCCAGCACCTACGACAAGGCTGGCAAGTGGCTGCCCCATGACCCGCTGAATGCTGCGCGCGTGCAACGCTGGCTGTCGGTTGCCGCCGGGCCACTGGCCTTCGGCCCTGCCGCCGCGCGCCTGGTGACCGTATTCGGCGCTTCGTTCGACACCGACGAAGTCATCGGCCGCGCCCACACCTTGCTCAAGGTGATGGATGCCGAGCTGGCCAAGTCGGCATTCCTGGTTGGCGATCAACCAACTATCGCGGATGTTGCCAACTACTCGTACATCGCCCACGCACCCGAAGGCAATGTCTCGCTGGAACCCTACCCCAATGTGCGCGCCTGGCTGGCTCGCATTGAAGCGTTGCCTGGCTTCGTGGCCATGCCACGCACCGCCGTCGGCTTGCAGACTAGCGTCTGAGCCGCCACCCCACGCGAGGAATGCCGCCATGGCGCAACTCCCCAACCATCGCAGCTCGCCCTGGCATGCCGGCGAGAAACGCCTGCAGGAGCAGGTCGGTGTGTCGGAGCGCATGGACGTGTTCGGGCAGAAGGTCATTCGTGACTTCATGCCCGATCAGCACCGCATGTTCTACCAGCAGTTGCCTTTCATCGTCGCTGGGGCTGTGGACTCGGGCGGCAGGCCTTGGGCTACGTTGCTGGAAGGCCCGGAGGGTTTCATCAGCTCGCCCGACCCCCGGCATTTGCTGATCCACACACAGCTGGCCAGTGACGACCCGGCAACGCCAGGGTTGGCCTCTGGCGGGGCCATCGGCCTGCTCGGCATCGAGTTGCACACGCGCCGGCGCAACCGTATGAATGGGTTGATCGCTCAGGCCGCTGGCGGTTGCCTGGATGTGCAGGTGGAACAGTCGTTCGGCAATTGTCCGCAGTACATCCAGCTGCGCGAATACACCCGCGTCGATGAACCGGCTCAAGGGCGCATCGATGCGCAAGGGCTTGATGCCAGCACGGCCGCAATGATCGAGAACGCCGACACATTGTTCGTCGCCAGCTACGTCGAGCATCCGCACGGCCAACGTTCGGTAGACGTCTCGCACCGTGGCGGTCGCCCTGGTTTCGTCAGGGTCGAAGGCAACCGCCTGAGCATTCCCGATTATGCCGGCAACCTGCATTTCAACACCCTCGGCAACCTGCTGGAAAATCCGCAGGCCGGGCTGTTGTTCGTCGATTTCATGACCGGCGATGTATTGCAGGTGACCGGGCGCACCGAGGTGCTGCTCGACAGCCCGCTGATCAAGGCCTTCGAGGGGGCCGAGCGGCTGTGGACGCTGGACATCGAGCACGTCGTGCTGCGCCGCGCAGCGGTGAGCCTGCGCTGGGTTTTCCAGGAATATGCGCCGACCAGCCTCATGACCGGTACCTGGGCCGAGGCGGAGCAACGGCTGCAGCAACGCGAACGGCAGCGTCAGTGGTTGAGCTGGCAGGTCGCACGTGTGGAGCAAGAGAGCCGCGATATCCGCTCGTTCTACCTCGCCACGACCGAGGCGGTGGAATTCTTGCCCGGCCAGCACATTCCCGTTCGTATCTCGCTGGGCGGTGAGGCGCCGCTGATCCGCACCTACAGTTTGTCTAGCGCGCCAGCCGATGGTTTCTTGCGCATCAGCGTCAAGGCGCAGGGGCTGGCGTCGCGCTATTTGCATGAGCGAGTCGGGGCCGGAGACACGCTGGAAGTGCGCCTGCCCATGGGCAGTTTCACCTTGGATAGCAACAGCGACAGGCCGATCGTGCTGATCGGCGCCGGGGTGGGTATCACGCCGCTGATCGCCATGCTGCGCGAGTTGCTGGCGACCGGGCAGGGCCGACGCATCCATCTGTTTCAGGGGGCACGCAGCCTGGGTGAGCTGCCGTTCCAGCAAGAACTGGCCGAATTGCGCGAGCAGGCCGGGACACGCTTGAGCTGGCATCGCTCGCTGAGCCAACCTGAAGCCGAAGCGGTGCAAGGGCGTGATTTCGAACACGCAGGGCGGCTGGGCATCGAGCAGGTGAAAGCGATGTTGGCATTGGATGATTACGACTTTTACCTGTGTGGCCCAGCCAGTTTCACCCAGGACTTGTACGAAGGGCTGCGCGGCGTTCATGTGCCGGATGCGCGCATTCATGCCGAAGCCTTCGGGCCATCGACCTTGCGCCGGCATGGCGATGACAACCAGCCGACGCTGCAGCAGCCACCGGCCGCCAGCGAACCGGTACCCGTGTATTTCGCCAGTTCTGCCAAGGAGGCACGTTGGGCGCCGAGAAGCGGAACCTTGCTGGAGCTGGCAGAGGCGCGCGGGCTGGCACCAGACTTCAGTTGCCGGGGTGGGTCTTGCGGTACATGCAAGACCAAGGTGTTGAGTGGGCAGGTGCATTACCCGAATCCGCCCGCCGAATTGCCAGAAGAGGGTACTGCGCTGATCTGCTGCGCGGTGCCGGCACAGGCGTTGGTGCTGGACCTTTGAGGTGTTCTGCTGCCGGCGACAGGGCCAGTGGAGGCAGCAAAAGTTGAACATATGACTGATAATCCTCGCACCCCCGATGACCAGGAACCTGCATGGACCAGATCCACCTGATGAAGGTGTTCGTCGCCGTCGGCGAGCTGGAAAGCTTCGCCGCTGCGGCCCGTCGCCTGGACATCTCACCCGCCGCCGTCACCCGTGCCGTCAGCGCGCTCGAAGAGCAGATCGGGGTCAAGCTGCTGCTGCGCACCACCCGCAGTGTGCGCCTGACCGAGGCGGGTAGCCGCTACCTGGAAGACACCCGGCACATCCTCGCCAGCATCCATGAAGCCAACGAAGCTGCGGCGGGTATCAATGCCACGCCCAAGGGCGAACTGGCGATCACAGCGCCAATCCTGTTCGGCAAGAAGTTCGTCATGCCCTGCATCGTGCGCTATCTGCAGCAATACCCCGAAGTCGACGTATCGGCGTACTTCCTCGATCGCGTGGTGAACATGGTCGAGGAGGGTATGGACGTGGCTGTGCGTATCGGGCCGTTGCCCGACTCCGGTCTCAAGGCCCTGCGTGTGGGCCGGGTGCGGCGGATGCTGTGTGCATCGCCCGAGTACCTCGCGCGCATGGGCGAGCCGCAGCACCCGTCGGACTTGCCGGAACACGCAGTGATCGCCACCACCAACCTCTCGCCCCGCGCCGGTTGGCGCTTTGGCCTGGCCGACGAGCCGACCTTGGTGCGCATGAAGCCGCGGCTGACAGTCACCAGCAACGACGCTGCAATCGCTGCGGCAGTGGGTGGGCTGGGCATCGCCCGGTTGCTGTCATATCAAGTGGTCGATGAACTGGCCAGCGGCCAGTTGAAGGTCATTCTCGCCGAGTACGAGGAAGCACCCTGGCCGATCCACGTCTTGCACCGCGAGAGCAAGTACGGCTCGGCCAAGGTGCGTTCGTTCATCGACCTGCTGGCGCAGGACCTGCGGGCTCGGCAATTGGATTGACCTTTGAGGTCGTACAACGCAACTGGATTTAACTCGGTTACGATGTTCAAGCCCATTTTTGCTGGTTATGAGTAATTGTTGTTGTACGACGACCTATGACATGGCAATCTTCACCTGAAACAATTTGTCTCATTTAGCCCTGCCGGCGCATGAGACAGATCACCCGTAAATCTAAGAATAAAATTCAGGTGAACAATGAAGATCAAAGGCATCCGTTGGTGGATGGTCAGCCTTGTCACGGCCGGGCTCGTCGTCAACTACCTCGCCCGCAATACCCTCTCGGTGGCAGCCCCTACGCTGATGACCGACCTCTCCATCACCACCGAGCAATACGCCAAGATCGTCGCGACCTGGCAGATGTGCTATGCGCTCATGCAGCCGATCGCCGGTTGGCTCATCGATTTCATTGGTACCAAACTGGGCTTTGCCGTGTTCGCCCTGGCCTGGTCACTGGCCTGTGCAGGCGCGGCGCTGGCCAGCGGCTGGCAGAGCATGGCATTTCTGCGCGGTTTGCTAGGCATGACCGAGGCTGCCGGTTTGCCGGCCGGGGTCAAGGCCACCACCGAGTGGTTCCCGGCCAAGGAGCGCTCGGTCGCCATTGGCTGGTTCAATATCGGTTCTTCGTTGGGCGCGCTGCTGGCGCCACCGCTGGTGGTATGGGCGATTCTGCACAGTGGTTGGCAGTTGGCATTCGTCATCGTCGGCATATCCGGAGTGCTATGGACGCTGCTGTGGATGCTGCTGTACAAGCACCCGCGTGATCAGAAACGCCTGAGCGACGAGGAACGTGACTACATCCTGTCCGGCCAGGAAGCTCATTTCAAGGCCGAGCGGCGCGAGAAGGGCGCCTGGAAGCGCATCTTCAAAACCCGTAACTTCTACGCGATCGCCTCGGCACGCATTCTTTCCGAGCCGGCCTGGCAGACCTTCAACGCCTGGATTCCGCTGTACCTGATGACCGAGCGGCACATGAACATCAAGGAAGTGGCGATGTTTGCCTGGTTGCCGTTCCTCGCTGCCGACATCGGCTGTGTGCTCGGGGGTTACCTGAGCCCGATGTTCCATCGCTATTTCAAGGTGTCGCTGTTCACCTCGCGCAAGATGGTGCTGGTATTCGGCGCCAGCTGCATGATCGGCCCGGCCTGCATCGGCCTGGTCGAAAGCCCGTACACGGCGATTCTGCTGCTGTGCATTGGCGGCTTCGCCCACCAGACCTTGTCGGGTGCGCTGTATTCGATCACCTCGGATTCCTTCAGCAAGGACCAGGTGGCGACCGCGACCGGCATGGGCGGGATGTGCGGCTACCTGGGGGCGGCGCTGTTCACCTTGGTGTTTGGCATCCTGGTCACACAGATAGGCTACAGCCCGCTGTTCGTGGTACTTGCGGCGTTCGATATCGTGGCGGCGGTGCTGGTGTGGAAGGTCGCGCGCGAGGTGCAAGGGGCCGCTTCGCAAAGGCCACTGGCACCGTCGACCGAGGCACTGGCGTAAGGCATGAAATGCAGGGGCCGCTTTGCGGCCCATCGCTGGCAAGCCAGCTCCCTCTTCTGCAGCAATTAGTGCGCTCCCTGTAGGAGCGGCCTTGTGTCGCGATTGGGCTGCGCAGCAGCCCCAGTATCAGGCTGTCACAATGCCTGATACTGCATCCTGAATCCCAGGCTGCTCGTTTCGCCCTCCTGCAGCAGTCTCAGCCCCGGCCGCCCGGGCAAGTGATGCGCATTGATCGGGTGGCTCACCGGCTCGAAGCAGAAAAACGGCTGCTCCTGTGGGCAGAACAACAGAAAGTGCTCGGCGCCGTTGGCGCTGCAGGCCAACCGATAACCCGCGCTCGGCTGCTCGATCACACAGTCACCAGGCCATCCGCTGAAAGCGTGATCAACCACCGCGGCCGGCAGCGTTCGCGCAGTGGCGAAGTTCCAGTTACCAGGTACCGCAGCTTGCCGGGTAGGCAGGTTTCCATCATCTGCCAGCCACACCTTGCGCGCCTCTGCGCGCAGCCTTGTATCGCCGTACCGCGGGAAGTAAGGATGCAGCCCCAGCCCATACCAGGTGGCAGCCGAGTCCAGATGCGTCACATGCAAATCAATACTCAGGCAGCCTTCGTGCAGGTGTATGTCGAGTGCCGCCCGGTAGGCGAATGGCACAGCGCTTTCGAGGACAAGGCGGGTACGTTGCTCGCTGTGATGCTCCACCTGCCAGGCCTGTTGCCAGGCGCTGCCGTGAATCGGGTAGGGGTCATGCCCTGTGTTCGGCGTGAGGGGCAGCCAGCCATCAGGGCGCAGGAAGCCGCCCTCGGCGATGCGGTTGGACCACGGGGCCAAGGGGTAGCAGCCCAGGCGCCGAGGGCTGCCGCTGGCCAGGGCCTCCTCGTCGGATGGGCGCAACAGCGCCTGCCCGGTGGCTCTGGCCTGCCAGTTGACCAGGCTGGCGCCCAGCTCGGGGGCGATGCTCAGGCGGGTAAGGCGGTCTTGCAGGTGCAGCAGGGGGACGCTCATCAGGGCCTCCGGTAGGTCAGCAGGACAATGCCGCATACCACAACGGCACCGCCTATCAGTTGCAGGCCACTGAGTTGCTGGTCGAGCAACGCCCAGCCCAGCAGCAAGGTGGCGATGGGTTCGACGTTCATCACCGGCGCGTTCTGCGCCATGTTCAGTTTCGGCACGCAGACGAACAGCAAGGTGAAGGCCACGCCATACAACACCACGAGGCTGGCCAGCGCCATCCACCCGCTGGCGCTGCCCGGCAACGACAAGCCGGCGGGCATCACGCCGCTGATGCCGGCGACCAGCATGCTGCCGAACACGATCAGCAAGGTCAGCAGGCTGCGCACGGGGCCGCGCACGCTCGCCAGCTTGTGGTCGGTGATCCACAGTGCACAAGCGAACACGCAGGCGGCGCAGAACGCCAGGCCCACGCCCAAGGCCCAGTGCGGACTGGCGTCGCCATCGTCGGCCAGCCGTGCCGGTACATCCAGCGCCAGTACCAGGCCACACAGGATCAGCCCCATGAACAGCACCGTACGCCCGCTCGGGCGGGTACCGCCAAGTGCCCAGGTCAGCAGCGCCAGGAGCATGGGGAAGGTGTTGCCCACCAGCAGCGCCAAGGCCACCGGAATGCGTGCCACTGCCGAATACAGGCACAGGCTCTGGGTGGCGATCAGCAGGCCCAGCAGCAGTTGCCAGCGCCATGTGCCGGCTGGCATGCCCAGCGGCTGGCGCTGCCACAGCACCAGGCTGGCCAGTGCCAGGAAGGTGATACCCGAGCGGCAGAGGATGGCCAGCAGTACGCCGGTGTCGTCGTCGAAGGCGATGCGTGCGGCGATGTGGTTGCCGGCGAACGAACAGGCCAGCAGGGCGAGCAGGGCGATGGCCAGCTGGCGTGGAAAGAAGGTTGCAGTAGAAGAGGGGGCAGCCATGTGCAGGATCCGTTTGCAGGGAGAACCTCGGGCTCTGTAGGAGCGGCCTTGCCGGGGCGCCGGACCGGTCGGAAAGGGCTGCGAAGCAGCCCCAGGGTATGTGCACCAATGCCGAATCCTGGGGCCGCTTTGCGGCCCTTTCCGACCGGTCCGGCGCCCCGGCAAGGCCGCTCCTACAGGTCACCCCGTTGCAGTTACAAGACCACGCTCGGCAGCCACAGCGAAATGGCTGGAATGTAGGTCACTGCCATCAGCACCAGGAACAACGCCAGGTAGAACGGCAGCAGCGCCTTCACCGTGGCTTCGATGCTCACCTTGCCAATCGCTGACCCGACGAACAGCACAGCGCCCACTGGCGGTGTGATCAGCCCGATCCCCAGGTTGACCAGCATGATCATGCCGAAGTGCACCGGGTCTACGCCGATACCGGTAATCACCGGCAGCAGGATTGGCGTGAGGATCAGGATCAGCGGCGCCATGTCCATCACCGTGCCCAGCAGCAAGAGCATGAAGTTGATGCACATCAGGATCACGTAGCGGTTGTCCGACAGGGTCAGGAACGCCGTGGTGATCTTCGACGGGATCTGCATCAGGGTCATCACGTAGCCGAAGCTGGCGGCGAAACCGATCAGGATCATCACGATCGAGATGGTCCGCACGGTACGGTGCATCAGTTTGGGCAGGTCGCGCCATTTGTAGTCGCGGTAGATGAACATGGTCACGAAGAACGACCACACTACCGCCACTGCAGCCGATTCGGTCGCGGTGAACACGCCCGACAGAATGCCGCCGAGAATGATCACCATGGCCATCAGGCCCCACAGCGCTTCACCGGCGATCTTCAACGCCTGGCGCAGCGGGATCACCTCGCCCTTGGGGTAGTCGCGCTTCTTCGCGAAGACCAGGCACAGGCCCATCATCACCGCGCTCAGCAGCAGCCCGGGCATCACCCCGGCCATGAACAGCGAAGCGATCGACACCGTGCCACCGGCCGCCAGCGAGTACAGCACCGAGTTGTGGCTGGGCGGGGTCAGCAACGCCTGCACCGAGCCGCTGACGGTCACTGCGGTAGAAAATTCGCGTGGGTAGCCTTTGCGTTCCATCTCTGGAATCAGCACCGAACCCACCGACGCGGTGTCAGCCACCGACGAGCCAGAGATCGCGCCGAAGAAGGTCGAGGCCATGATGTTGACCAGCGACAGCCCGCCGCGCACGAAGCCCACCAGCACCCCGGCGAACGCCACCAGGCGCCGCGACATGCCACCTTCGGCCATGATCGCCCCGGCGAGGACGAAGAACGGAATGGCCAGCAGCGAGAACTTGTTAACCCCACTGGCCACCTGGATCATCATCGCCTGCAGCGGGATGTCGATGTACCACGCGCCGATCAGCGCCGACAGGCCCAGGGCGTAGGCCACCGGCATGCCCAGCAGGATCAGCGCAATGAAACTGCCCAACAGAATGAACGCATCCATTTACGCCGCCCCCTCGTTTTCTTCCACCAGGTCGAACCGCACCACCTTGCGCTGGCTCTGGTCGCCCAGCAGGAGTTTTTCCAGCACGAAGATCAGTGTCAGCACGCCACCGACCGGGATCGGCGCATAGCTCATGCCCACCCGCACGCTGGGCAGCGAGGCCATGAACTGGTTCCAGGTGGTGACGCACAGCTTGAAGCCGTACCAGGTCATGAACACACAGACACCCACCATCAGCAGTTGCGTGAACACCGCCACCAGCTGGCGCAGTGGTTCCGGCAGGCGGTCGGTAACCATCGCCACTGCCATGTGCGCACCAGCGCGGTAGCTGGCGGCGGCGCCGACGAAGGTGAACAGCACCATCAGCAGGATCGAAACCGGCTCTGGCCAACTGGAGCCGGTGCCGAGTACGTAACGGGCGAAGATGCCCCAGGGAATGATCAGCGACATGGCCAGGATCGACAGCCCGGCGACCCAGATGCAGCTGCGGTACAGCGTGTCATTGACGCGCAGGAAAAGCGTTTTCATAGGCATCACCAAAGCGGCAGGGCAACGGACGTCGCACTGCCGAGGTCATCTTGGAAAAGGTCCGGGCTTACTGGACTGCGTCGATACGCTTCATCAGGTCGGCGTACTGCGCACCGTACTTCTCGCGCACCGGTGCTGTGGCGTCGTAGAACGGCTTGGTGTCGACGGTGATGAACTCGACGCCGGCGGCCTTGAGCTTCTCTTCGCTGGCGGCGGACTTGGCGTCCCACAGCACACGCTCTTCCATCTGCGCCTCGCGGGCGAGTTTCTTCACCAGCACCTGCTGCTCGGGGGTGAGCTTGTTCCAGGTGGTCTTGGACATCACCACCGGCTCCGGCAGGATCAGGTGATTGGTCAGGGTGAAGTACTTGGCGCTCTGGTAGTGGTTGTGTTCGAGCAGGGTTGGCGGGTTGTTTTCGGCACCGTCGATCACCCCTGTCTGCAGGGCGCTGAAGATTTCGCCGGTGTCCATGGCGATGCCGTTGCCGCCCATGGCATTCATCATGTCGATGAACAGCGGGTTGCCTTGCACGCGGATCTTCATGCCCTTGAGGTCTTCGAGGCTGCGCACCGGCTTCTTGGTGTAGAGGCTGCGCGAGCCCCCATCCATCCAGGCCAGGGCGACCAGGTTGAATTCGGAGTTGGTGATCTTGTCGAGGATTTCCTGGCCGATCTCACCGTCGATGACTTTGCGCATGTGCTCATGGTCGCGGAACACGAACGGCATGTTGAACACGTTTACGTCCGGCACCACCGGGCCGACGATGCCGAGGCTGACGCGGGTCATCTGCACAGCACCGATCTGCGCCTGCTCGATGACCTCCTTCTCCGAACCGAGCACGCCGCCGGCGAACATCTTGAAGGTGATTTCGCCATTGCTGGCCTGTTCCAGCTTCTTGCCCATGTTCTGTTCGGCGACCACGGTCGGGTAGCCGGCCGGGTGAATCTCGGCGAACTTGATGTCGAGGGCCGAGGCGGGCATCGACAGGCTGAAAGCGAACGGGAGTACGGCAAGAAGCAGCTTGCGTTTGAAGGTCATGGTGAAACTCCGTGGTTTTTATTATCTGGTTTCGCGCGTGAGTGTTGGGTGCTGCGGTGTTGTGCAGGCCGCGTTCAGCCGCGCCAGGCAGGTTCCTCCAGGCCTTGCACGCCTGGGCGCAGGGCGAACACGCCACCGGCCAGGGGCTGGTCGCTGAGGTCGCCGCCGGCAGGGCGGATCGAGGTGACGAACAAGGTGTCGAGGTTGGCGCCGCCAAAGGCGCACATCGCCGGCTTCTTCACCGGCACGCTGAGCGAGCGATCGAGGCGCCCGTCGGGGGTAAAACGGTGGATCTGCCCGGCGTCGTTGCCGCAGATCCAGTAGCAACCGTCGGTATCGATGGCGGCGCCGTCGGGGCGCCCGGGGAAGGCGCGCATGTCGACGAACAGCCGCTGGTTGTGTGGTGTGCCGCTGTCGATGTCGTAATCGAAAGTCCAGATCTTCTGCACGTTGGGGTGCGAGTCGGAGAGGTACATGCGTGTGCCATCAGGGCTGAAGGCCAGGCCGTTGGGTACGATCATGTCTTTGAGCTGCTGGTGCAGCCGGCCCTCGCCATCGACCCGGTACAACGCGCCAACGTGGGCGCCTTGCTGCATGTCCATGAGCATGCTGCCGGCCCAGAATCGGCCCTGGCGATCACAGCGCCCATCATTGAAGCGCATGCCCGGTTGGGCATGCTCGACCGGGCTGAACAGGCGGCTGTGGAGGCTGCCGTCAGCGTGGGACTGCAGCTGAAATATGCCGCTTTCCATACCGGCGACCCAACCCTGCTCGGTGCGGGCGATGCAGGCGAGCATCTCGTCACCCTGCCAGACCTGATGGGCGCCGTCTCGCCAGCGGTGCAGCTGGCGGGCCGGGATGTCGACCCAGTACAGCGCCTGCTCGGTAGGGTGCCACACGGGGCTTTCGCCGGTGCCGTTGCGGGCGTCGACAATCAGTTCGCAGTGCATGCTGGAGCCTCCTGGCAGTGCGTGGGTTCAGCTGAATGGGCCGGCAGCGACAAAGGCACCGCCCTGGTAGACCATGCTCGGGTCGTCGGCAGCGGGCGCGGGCCTGGCCTCTACCGATGCGCGGAACACTTCGGAGCTGTCTTTGGGCTGGTAGCCCAGGTGTGCGGCGTAGCGGTTGTCCCACCACACGGTACGGTTGTCGGAAGCGCCGTAGACCACGGTGTGGCCGACGTCGGGGGTGAACAGGCCACGTTCGATCAGTTGGGTCAGGTCGTCGTAGCTCAGCCAGGTGCTGAGCATGCGCGGGTTCTGCGGTTCATCGAACGAGGAGCCGATGCGAATGCTGACGGTCTCGATGCCGTAGCGGTCGAAGTAGAAGCTCGCGACATCCTCGCCATAGCACTTGGACAGGCCGTAGTAGCTGTCTGGCCGGCGCAGGGCATGGGCGTCGATCGGCTGGTCCTGGCGGTAGAAGCCGATCACATGGTTGGAGCTGGCGAAGATGATGCGCTTGACCCCGTGCTTGCGCGCGGCTTCGTAGATGTGGAACACGCCGCAGATGTTGGGGCCGAGGATGTCCTCGAACGAATGCTCGGTGGACACGCCGCCGAAGTGGACGATGGCGTCGACGCCTTCGACCAGTGCATGGACCGCAGCCTTGTCGGCGAGGTCGCAGGGCATGACTTCTTCATGGGGGCCGGTGGCAGGGGCCATCGGAGCGATGTCGGAAAGGCGCAGGACCTCGGCACAGCCGGTGAGGCGTTGACGAAGAACCTTGCCCAGGCCGCCTGCGGCTCCGGTGAGCAGCAGGCGCTTGAAGGGGGTGGTGGTCATGGCAGCTCTACTTGTGATTGTTGTAAGTTGTCGTATGACTATGCTGATTATCGGCAGTGCTTTCCGGGGTTGTCAATGCTGCTTCTGCACGTTTCCATGGCCTTGTAGGATCGGCCTTGTGTCGCGAAAGGGCCGCAGCGCGGCCCCAGCATTCGCGCATGTGCTGCAATTTCTGGGGCTGCTGCGCAGCCCTTTCGCGACACAAGGCCGCTCCCACAAAGGCCGGCTTACAGCAGCGACAGCGGATAGTTGAAGATCAGCCGGTTCTCATCGAACTCGTTGTTGCTGTAGTCCCGGCGAATGGTCGAGTTGCGCCATTTCACGCTCAAATCCTTGAACGGCCCGCTCTGGATCACATAGGCCAGCTCCGACTCGCGCACCCACTCCTTGCCATCGGTTACCGCCCCGGAGTGCACATCGCGGCCGCTGATATAGCGGTTCATCAAGGTCAGCCCCGGCACCCCGAGCGTCACGAAGTTGAAGTCATGCCGCACCTGCCACGAGCGCTCGTTGGCATTGTCGAAGCTGGAGTTGTAGCTGTCGTTGGCCAAGGTCCCGCCGCTGGTGCCGTTGACCCGCATCCAGGTATCGCCGTCGACTTTCTGCAGCCCGACCCAGAAGGTGTTGCCGCCATACTTGGCCGAGAACATCCCTGAGTAGGTCTTGTTGTCCAGCTTGCCGGCGCGCTCCGAGCCGTCCTCGCCACCGTGGAAATAGCCCAGGTTGGCGCCGAGGGTCCAGTCGCCCAGCGGCTGGCTGTGGCTCAGTTGCAGGTACTGCTGTTCGTAGACATCCTTGAGTACCGCGTTCCACAGCCCGACCAAGGTCCGGTCCTGGTTGAACTTGTACTCGCCACCGACAAAGTTGAAACGGTCCGACAGGCCGCCGCCGTAGCTCATGTCTTCCATGCTTGCATCGTTGCGCGGGCTGTTGCCACGGAACTGGCCGCCATACAGGGTCAGCCCGGCAATTTCGTTGGAAGTCACCTGGCCACCGCGGAAGGTCTGTGGCAGCGAGCGGCCATCGTCCGAGCGCAGGATCGGCAGCACCGGCATCCATTCGCCGATCTTCAGCTCGGTCTTGGAGATACGCGCCTTGCCCGCCACCGCCAGGCGGCCATAGTCATCCGCCGGCCGCCCGTCGTCATGGCGTGGCAGCAGCGCCGTGCCATAGGTGCCGCCACCGCCATCGAGCTTCAGCGACCACAGCCCCAGCACATCCGCGCCAAACCCCACCGGCCCCTCGGTGAAGCCGGAGCGGGCATCGAGAATGAAGCTCTGGGTCCACTCTTCAGCCTTGCTCTGCGGATTGCTGGGGTTGGTGAAATTACGGTTGATGTAGAAATTGCGCAGGCCCAGCACGGCCTTGCTGTCTTCGACGAAACCCTGGGCGAGGCTGATGCCCGGCATGCCGCCGAGCAGGCTGGCGCCAAGCAGCGCAAAGGGGAGGGTTGTCTGGCAGATTTTCGACATGGGATGGGTCCGCTATGTTGTTTTTGTTATGTGTTGTCGTACAACTGCGGCGTTTTTTATCAAGCGGAAATACACCTGTCAACGCTGGAAAACGCAATAAATTCGCGTCGTCAAGTGAATAAGTACTGGCGATGGCTCTAACTCAAGGACTTGGATGAATTAAAAGTCATACTATGACGCAGGGCGGATTGATGCTTTCTGGCAATGCCGCGCCAATCCAGTCGCAGAATCATCTCGTAATACTATTATTCGTTATCTAACGAGCTAATCGATTCAGTTCAATGGAAACGGAGAATTTGCTGATGAGCACTACCGGTGCTTCACAAACCTCACACCTGCTGCCCAGGCTGCTGGGCGTGGTCATGCTGTTGATGGGCCTGGCCCTCTTGGCCGGCGGCATCAAACTGGCGACCCTGGGCGGTTCGCTGTATTACCTGTTGGCTGGCGTCGGTTTGCTGATAACCGCTGGCCTGCTGCTGGCCGGGCGACGTGAAGCGCTGAGCGTGTACGGTATCGTGCTGCTGCTGAGCACGCTGTGGTCACTGATGGAGGTGGGCCTGGACTGGTGGCAACTGGTGCCACGCCTGGCCCTCTGGTTCGTCCTCGGCCTGATCTTGCTGTTGCCTTGGCTGCGCAAACCGCTGACCCTTGGCCAGCCATACCCGTTGGGTACCGGCGTGCTGAGTGTGGGCGTGGTAGCGGCGGGGCTGATGGCCCTGGCCAGCCAGTTCACCAACCCCGGTACCATTGTCGGCCACCTGGATCGCGACACGGCGGGTACTGCCAGTAGCGCGCCGCAAATGCCAGACGGTGACTGGCAGTCCTACGGCCGCACCGAATTCGGCGACCGTTATTCGCCACTCAAGCAGATCACCCCCGAGAACGTCGGCAAGCTGAAGCTGGCCTGGACCTATCGCACCGGCGACATTCCCGGCCCTAACGACCCAGGTGAGACCACTGCAGAAAACACCCCGCTCAAGGTCAACGGAAAATTATACGTCTGTACCCCACACAGCCAGGTGATCGCCCTTGACCCGGATACCGGCAAGGAAATCTGGCGCTTCGACCCCAAGCTCAGCACCCAGAGCGCTGCCAACTTCAAGGGCTGGGCGCACATGACCTGCCGCGGCGTGGCCTACTTCGATACGGCCAGGTCGCAAGCGAGCCCCGCTGAAGGGCAAGCCTGTGCCAAGCGTGTTTACGTACCCACCGCCGATACCCGTCTGATTGCCCTGGATGCCGATACCGGCAAGCAGTGCGAAGGCTTCGGCGACAATGGCCAAGTCGACCTGACCCGTAACATTGGCACCTTCGCCCCCGGTGGCTACTACTCCACCTCGCCACCCACTGTGGCCGGGGGCCTGGTGATCCTCGGCGGGCACGTCACCGACAACGTATCCACCGACGAGCCGTCAGGGGTGGTCCGCGCCTACGACGCAATCACCGGCAAGCTGGTCTGGAACTGGGACAGCGGCAAGCCTGACGCCACCGCGCCGATCGCCGACGGCCAGTTCTACACCCGCAACTCGCCGAACGTGTGGTCAGTGATCAGTGCCGATGAAAAGCTCGGCCTGCTGTACCTGCCCATGGGCAACCAGATGCCCGACCAGTGGGGTGGCAACCGCACACCGGAAGCCGAGAAATTCAGTGCCGGCTTGGTGGCCCTGGATATCGCCAGCGGCAAGGTGCGCTGGAACTACCAGTTCACCCACCACGACCTGTGGGACATGGACGTCGGCGGCCAGCCGAGCCTGATCGACATCAAGACCGCCGATGGAATGAAGCCCGCGGTCATGGCCTCGACCAAGCAGGGCAGCATTTACGTGCTTGACCGCAGCAATGGTCAGCCGCTGGTGCCGATCCGCGAAACGCCGGTTCCCCAGGGCGCGGTGGAGGGTGACCACACCTCGCCGACCCAGCCGATGTCCGAGCTCAATTTCATGCCGCCGACCCTGCATGAGCGCGACATGTGGGGCGTGACGCCATTCGACCAGCTGCTGTGCCGCATCGACTTCCGCTCCATGCGTTATGACGGCATCTTCACGCCGCCGTCGCTGCAGGGCTCGCTTGTGTACCCGGGCAACTTCGGCGTGTTCGACTGGGGCGGTATTTCGGTCGACCCGGTGCGCCAGATCGCCTTCGTCAACCCCAGCTACATGGCCTTCAAGTCGCAACTGATTCCGGCTGCGAAAATTGCCAGCCAGCCTGCGCGCAAAAGCGAGACCGAAGGCATCCAGCCGAACAAGGGGGCGCCGTATGGCGTGATCATGGGCGCCTTCCTGTCGCCGCTTGGGCTGCCGTGCCAGGCGCCGTCGTGGGGTTACGTGGCGGCCGTGGACCTGACTACCCACAAGGTGATCTGGAAGCACAAGAACGGCACCGTGCGTGACAGCTCGCCCGTGCCGATCCCGCTGACAATGGGTGTGCCGAGCCTGGGTGGGACCTTCACCACCGCCAGCGGCCTGGCGTTCCTCAGCGGCACCCTCGACCAATACCTGCGAGCCTATGACGTGCGTGACGGCAAGGTGCTCTGGGAAGGGCGCCTGCCAGCAGGGGCGCAGACCACGCCGATGACCTACACCGGCAAGGACGGGCGCCAGTATGTGCTGGTGATGGCCGGCGGGCATGGTTCGCTGGGCACCAAGCAAGGCGACTATGTGATGGCGTTCGCCTTGCCGGAGTAACGCGTTTTTTGTAGGAGCGGCCTTGTGTCGCGAATGGGCTGCACAGCAGCCCCGACAATCTCAGCGCTTTCAGTGAAATCCGAGAGGGCCGCTTTGCGGCCCTTTTGCGTCGTTCGCGACCGTTTCTGAACAAACTGCAACAGGTCATGTCTCATGGCCAGCAGAGACATTGACGTTTCATTTCCCCAAGCAAGGAGGCTCCACCATGCAACCTACCCCACCTGCGTCCACCGGCAAGCTGCTCGGCAGCTATGGCTACGGCAAGGCGCTGATCATCAGCATGCTCATTCTGGGCAGTATTTTCCTCGGCCTGGCCGCCTTCGTCGGCTACCTGAGTGTTGACAGCTCCCTGAATTTCAACGGCCCGAAGAACCTTTTCTACTCCACCATCGCCTTGTTGGCAGTGCTCGGTGCAGTGATGTTCGCCCTGGCCCTGTGGCAAAAGAAACTGCGCATTGCGCGTTACGAGGTGTACGAGAAAGGCATCTGCCAGGTCATCGGCAACCAGCGCGACTATGTGCCGTTCAGCGAGATGGGCGACTTCTACCTGTTCGCCTCGGGCCAGACCGCCATTGCCGGCCTGATCAACAACCTCGCCTACCGCCGCAACGCCAGCGAGCCCTTCCGCCGGGTCAACCCACACCTGCAAAAGCTGTACGTGTTCCTTGAGCAGGTGCGTGAGCAGTACCTCAACGAACGCCTGCCGGCGGTGATTGCCACTCTGGAGAACGGCGGTGCAGTGCAGTTCAACTACCTCGAAACGTCGCAGGTGTGGGGCAAGCGCATGAGCGGCGACTTTTTCAATGTCACCACCAAACCCCTGACCATTACTCGCGAGGCCCTTGATGTCGGCGGCCGCAAAGTCGCGCTCAGCAGCCTGCGCAACGTTGATCTCAGCCAGTGGACCGAATTGGTGGTGATCAAGGACGAAAACGGGCAGACCGTGCTGTCGACCGTGGCCACCGGCATCATCAGCTTCGACCTGTTCCTGAATACGTTGCACAACCTGCTCGAAGCCCAACAGGCACAGGTGACCGTGTAGGAGCGGCCTTGTGTCGCGAAAAGGGCGCAAAGCGCCCTCTGCGATCGATCATGTGGAGCTAGTAGCCCGCTGAAGAACAGATCAGCCTGATTGGCATTCTTCGAGAAGCGTTTTTATACTCATCAACGGCCTCGCCCACGACCACGTAGACTGGCAAGTCCAGTCCCGGCACATGGCAACTGAGTGTGCCGTACCCTTCCTGTCGGCGTGGGCGAGGTCTCTTGTTTTTTATTGAGGACAGCTCCAATCGAGCTGCCCTCAAAGCCTCTTGCAGAAGCTGGAAGTCCTGATATGTCTAAAACCAAGCGTATGCGCCAGGCGCCTCAGGCGATACCGACGTCCTGTAAAGCTTCCCTGCCTGTCGATCATGCTGTTCCAAAACAGGACCTCATTGCGACTGTGGCAGATCGACTAGCCTCCCCGCAGCGCATCCGGGTTCAGCTGGAAGACCTCTAGGTACTGGAGTGCCCTGCTTCATCAGAAATGCTCCGCCATCCAATGCAACGGGCGGAAACGTTTTGGACGACCAATGTCGCTTGATCCTGATCCACGAATCATGGAACATAGCTCTGCAACTGCGGAACGACTGACCGGATGAGATTGAGCGTTCCCTGGCCCGAGAGGGTGTTCGCGCAAGGCGAACCGAGGCGAGAGCCGAAGCGGTGTCCGGATCTGCTTTACTGCATGCGAAGAAGGCGCCTATGGCGCCTTTTTTGTTTTTCATTGTTTGACTTGTCAGCGTTTGGTTGCAACCGGTTGGCCAAGATAGACCTTGCCGCAAAGCAGGATGAATCCCATCGAGCCTTTCAGGTTTGGGCCGGGCTTGTCATCCTGGTGATAGGCGCTTTCCACCACCAGGTGCAGATCCTGCCATTGCCGCCGCTCCTTCGACGCACGACGTACCTCGAAGAAGACATGATAGGGACCTTCCGGCGCATCTATGGTGATCGAGTAGCACCAGTTGCGTTCTGCTGAAGTTTCCCAGACCTTGGCTTGCGGATGGTTCAGCGCTTTGATCAGCTGCGGTAGCTGTCGGGAAAGCCGATAGCGGATGGGGCAGAACATTCGAGGTCGAGACGAGCCCATTTCTATGATCGTTTGATCATCTGCTCCGCATTCGTAGCCCCTGCTGAAGCAATGGTTGGAGAAGGTCACATGCACTCGCAGCTTGCGCTTTGCCAGCCGGCTGTCGACGACAAGGGTGAATGGAGCGAGGTGCGAGAGATCGATGCGCTCATTGGCTATTACCAGTGTTGGGAAATACTGCTGACCGGTCAAACCTGCCTCCTTGGTAAGCATCTGTCCGAGGCACGGCAGGCCAGCAGAATCAAGCGCTTTGAGTTCGAAGCCATTTTCATGCGGCTTCGAGGCACTTTCGAGCAGTGTTCAGTTTCGAAACGTGACGGCTGGCGCGATCCTTTGATCAGCGCGCAGCACCTACCGAAGCGGGCCTGTCGAGACGTCGAATTGCTACCAAGCAGGTAACACTGCGCTTGGCACCGGCTTCGCCGGTGCCAAGCCCCGCGTCGTTTGCTTCGCGGGGCAGGCCCGCTTCTGGAGCACCTGCGTAGCCCGGCTAGACCTCGTGTAGTCTGAGCGCTCGCTGAGCACACTCCCGCCAGTTCATCCGGCGTTTCACCAGCGGCGACATTCCATCACCTTCAGCCGCCATCACCACCGGCATATCCCGCATCCTCACCCAAGGCTCACTCTGCCAATACAAAAACGTCGCCGTCCGCCCGCCAGGCCAGCACATCCGCCCCAGCCGCGGCGTTTCTGCATCTCCGTCCACCTGCCCATCACGCAGCACCGCCACCACCTCATGGGTCAGCCACCAGCGCAGATGGCGGTTCTCCGGAACATGGTGATGCGCCAGTAAGGTATAGGCCCCGGACTCGCTGATCATCGTGGTCTTTTGGTACTGCCCATAGCGCAGAAGCTGCACGTTCCGGTATTGGTCCGGGTCGAGCTTGCGGATGCAGTGTTCGTCAAAGAAGCGAGCGCTCAGCCGGCCGAGTTCGTGGGCGCAGAACCAGGCTTGGGATTCGAGCCAGAGGGTGTGGAGTGGGCGGTTGTGGCGGGTGAAGAGGGTAGGGGTATAGAGACTGTCCATGCTTGGCCATCCTGATGAGGGAGAGCCGTTTCTGACGGGAACGGTATTCCGCTATGTGAGCGTTCTTAAGCGCCAGAAAACGTTATCCCGACGCCCAACATCAGGCAATCTCGGAAACTGTAGGAAAGGTCCTGTTTTCAATTCGTGCAGGCATAAAAAAGGCTGCCCTTTGGCAGCCTTCTCGATGATCAGCCCGGACGATCAGTCCCAGCTCAGCGCACCGCCAGTCTGATACTCGATCACGCGAGTCTCGAAGAAGTTCTTCTCTTTCTTCAAGTCCATGATCTCGCTCATCCATGGGAACGGGTTGGTAGTCCCTGGGTACTCTTCCTTCAGGCCAATCTGGGTCAGGCGACGGTTGGCGATGAACTTGAGGTAGTCCTCCATCATCGCTGCGTTCATGCCCAGTACGCCGCGTGGCATGGTGTCGCGGGCGTATTCGATCTCCAGCTGGGTCCCTTGCAGGATCATCTGGGTCGCTTCTTCTTTCATCGCCGCGTCCCACAGGTGCGGGTTCTCGATCTTGATCTGGTTGATCACGTCGATGCCGAAGTTCAGGTGCATCGACTCATCACGCAGGATGTACTGGAACTGCTCGGCAACGCCGGTCATCTTGTTGCGACGGCCCATGGACAGGATCTGGGTGAAGCCGCAGTAGAAGAAGATGCCTTCCAGCACGCAGTAGTAGGCGATCAGGTTGCGCAGCAGCTCTTTGTCGGTCTCGACGGTACCGGTGTTGAATTCCGGGTCGGAGATGGCGCGGGTGTACTTCAGGCCCCAGGCGGCTTTCTTGGCGACCGACGGGATCTCGTGGTACATGTTGAAGATCTCGCCTTCATCCATGCCCAGCGACTCGATGCAGTACTGGTAGGCGTGGGTGTGGATCGCCTCTTCGAAGGCCTGGCGCAGGATGTACTGGCGGCACTCCGGGTTGGTGATCAGGCGGTACACGGCCAGGGCCAGGTTGTTGGCTACCAGCGAATCGGCGGTGGAGAAGAAGCCGAGGTTGCGCATGACGATGCGGCGCTCGTCCTCGGTCAGGCCGTCCATGCTCTTCCACAGGGCGATGTCGGCGGTCATGTTGACCTCTTGCGGCATCCAGTGGTTGGCGCAGCCGTCGAGGTACTTCTGCCAGGCCCAGTCGTACTTGAACGGTACCAGCTGGTTGAGGTCGGCGCGGCAGTTGATCATGCGTTTTTCGTCAACGGCGACGCGGGCCGAGGAGCCTTCCAGCTCGGCCAGGCCTTCGGCAATGTCGAGGGCGTCGAGGGCGGCCTTGGCGCGTTTCACCGCGTCGGAGTCGGCGGCGGTGGCAGCACGGGCTTCCAGGGCGGCGGCACCACCGGCGCTGTCGAGCTTGTCGAGGGTGGCGGCGGCAGTGGCCTGCGCAGGGGTGTTGCCTTTGGCGGCTACTTCGCCGTCTTCCTTGTCGAATTCGTCCCAGCTCAGCATGGTGATTGGCTCCTGCTTGAGGGTTGCCCCTTGGGGTAACCGGTTGGATTTTAAGAATGTGATGCCTGACGCAAGGCCGTTACGGCGAATGGACAGCTCGAGAGGCTGACTCTCGTTACATCTGACTCGTGCCTGGCCAGGCCTCGGGGGAGGGGCCAGGGACATGAATGGGTGCCCTTTTCAGAGGGGGCGAAGTATACCGGAATTCGCTTTCGATCGGGGCGCGTGTCTTGCGGGCGAGGGTAATTTTTCGACCGGTTCTGTGCGCGTCCGTTCAAGGAATCTCGTGTCGTCTTTTACGGGGAGGGAGTTTAGCGGCAAATAGTGCAGTGCACTACATGTTGTGTGTTTTTATTTTGCAGGCACAAGATGCTGGGTCTGTGAAACGTTTGTAGGAGCGGCCTTGTGTCGCGAAAGGGCCGCATAGCGGCCCCAGCAATCTCGCGCTAGTGCCGAGATCTCGGGGCCGCTGCGCAGCCCTTTCGCGACACAAGGCCGCTCCTACAATGACCGTATTTTCAGTGGGCTAGCTGCACTGCTTGCGCAGCGTCTCGACCACATGGGTCTTGGGGTGGTTGCGGGCTTCTTCGACCGAGGTGAAGCGGCCGGTTTCTGCATTGCGACCAATCTTGCGAGTTGCCACTTTTTTTCGCGCCATGGGTTTGCATCCTTTCTGAGAGGTCCTGTCTTTTTACCGAGCCGCGTGAGCGGTGGGCAAAGGGCAGGACTTCTCAATGACGCAGATACAAAAATGCCGCAAAAGAGACGCCCGGAGGCACCCCTTCTGCGGCATCAGGCCTTACTGGCAGGCTTCGCAGTCAGGCTCGTCGATCGCGCAGGCCTTCGGCACTGGCGCAGGGCCGGCTGCCTGGACCGGGGCGCTGTCGCCGCCGCTGGAAACGGCGTTGAGCTTGCCGGTGTTGATGGTCGACTTCTCGGTGCTGGTCGCGGCCAGGGCACGGAGGTAGTAGGTGGTTTTCAGACCACGGTACCAGGCCATGCGGTAGGTCACGTCCAGCTTCTTGCCCGAAGCGCCGGCAATGTACAGGTTCAGCGACTGAGCCTGGTCGATCCACTTCTGGCGACGGGAGGCTGCATCGACGATCCACTTGGTCTCGACTTCGAACGCGGTGGCGTACAGGTCTTTCAGCTCTTGCGGGATACGCTCGATCTGCTGCACCGAACCGTCGTAGTACTTCAGGTCGTTGATCATGACCGAGTCCCACAGGCCGCGGGCCTTCAGGTCGCGGACCAGGTACGGGTTGATCACGGTGAATTCGCCCGACAGGTTCGATTTCACGTACAGGTTCTGGTAGGTCGGCTCGATCGACTGCGACACGCCAGTGATGTTGGCGATGGTCGCGGTTGGCGCGATGGCCATGATGTTCGAGTTACGGATGCCTTTCTGCACGCGGGCACGGACCGGCGCCCAGTCCAGCGACTCTTCCAGGTTGACGTCGATGTACTTCTGGCCACGGGCTTCGATCAGGATCTGTTGCGAATCCAGCGGCAGGATGCCCTTGGACCACAGCGAACCCTGGAAGGTCTCGTAGGCGCCACGCTCGTCGGCCAGGTCGCAGGATGCCTGGATCGCGTAGTAGCTGACCGCTTCCATCGACTTGTCGGCGAACTCGACGGCAGCGTCGGAGCCGTACGGGATGTGCTGCAGGTACAGCGCGTCCTGGAAGCCCATGATGCCGAGGCCGACAGGGCGGTGCTTGAAGTTCGAGTTACGCGCTTGCGGCACCGAGTAGTAGTTGATGTCGATCACGTTGTCGAGCATGCGCACGGCGGTGTTCACGGTGCGTTGCAGCTTGGCGGTGTCCAGCTTGCCGTCGACAATGTGGTTCGGCAGGTTGATCGAGCCCAGGTTGCAGACCGCGATCTCGTCCTTGTTGGTGTTCAAGGTGATCTCGGTGCACAGGTTCGAGCTGTGGACCACGCCCACGTGCTGCTGCGGCGAACGCAGGTTGCACGGGTCCTTGAAGGTCAGCCATGGGTGGCCGGTCTCGAACAGCATCGACAGCATCTTGCGCCACAGGTCTTTGGCCTGGATGGTCTTGAACACCTTGATCTTGTTGTACTCGGTCAGGGCTTCGTAGTACTCGTAACGCTCTTCGAAGGCCTTGCCGGTCAGGTCGTGCAGATCAGGCACTTCCGATGGCGAGAACAGGGTCCACTTGCCGTCATCGAAGACGCGCTTCATGAACAGGTCAGGGATCCAGTTGGCGGTGTTCATGTCGTGGGTACGACGACGGTCATCACCGGTGTTCTTGCGCAGCTCGATGAATTCTTCGATGTCCAGGTGCCAGGTTTCCAGGTAGGCACACACGGCGCCTTTGCGCTTGCCACCCTGGTTAACGGCAACGGCGGTGTCGTTGACTACTTTCAGGAACGGCACGACGCCCTGGGATTTGCCGTTGGTGCCCTTGATGTAGGAGCCCAGTGCGCGCACAGGGGTCCAGTCGTTGCCCAGGCCACCGGCGAATTTCGACAGCATGGCGTTGTCGTGGATCGCGTGGTAGATGCCCGACAGGTCGTCCGGCACGGTGGTCAGGTAGCAGCTCGACAGCTGCGGGCGCAGGGTACCGGCGTTGAACAGGGTTGGGGTCGAAGCCATGTAGTCGAACGACGAGAGCAGGTTGTAGAACTCGATCGCACGGGCTTCTTTGTCTTTTTCTTCCAGCGCCAGGCCCATGGCCACACGCATGAAGAACACCTGCGGCAGCTCGAAGCGCACGCCATCCTTGTGGATGAAGTAACGGTCGTACAGGGTTTGCAGGCCCAGGTAGGTGAACTGCTGGTCGCGCTCGTGGTTGATCGCCTTGCCCAGTTTTTCCAGGTCGAAGTCGGCCAGTGCAGGGTTGAGCAGTTCGAACTCGACACCTTTGGCGATGTAGGCCGGCAGGGCCTTGGCGTACAGGTCGGCCATCTCGTGGTGGGTGGCGCTGTCGGCCACTTCGAGGAAGCCCAGGCCTTCGGCGCGCAGGGTGTCCATCAGCAGGCGGGCGGTGACGAACGAGTAGTTCGGCTCACGCTCGACCAGGGTACGGGCGGTCATTACCAGGGCGGTGTTGACGTCCTTGATGGCCACGCCGTCGTACAGGTTCTTCAGGGTTTCGCGCTGGATCAGGTCGCCATCGACTTCGGCCAGGCCTTCGCAAGCTTCGCTGATGATGGTGTTCAGGCGCGCCATGTCCAGCGGCGCCAGGCTGCCGTCGGCCAAGGTGATGCGGATGCTCGGGTGCGGCTCGACCACGCTGTCTGCGTTGCTGCGGGTTGCGCGCTCCTTGGCGCGCTGGTCGCGGTAGATCACGTAGTCACGGGCGACTTTCTGCTCGCCGGCACGCATCAGGGCCAGTTCGACCTGGTCCTGGATTTCTTCGATGTGGATGGTGCCACCCGATGGCATGCGACGCTTGAACGTGGCGGTGACCTGCTCGGTCAGGCGCGCGACGGTGTCGTGGATGCGCGACGAGGCAGCGGCGGTGCCGCCTTCAACTGCGAGGAACGCCTTGGTGATGGCCACGGTGATCTTGTCGTCGGTGTAGGGGACGACAGTGCCGTTGCGCTTGATCACGCGCAGTTGGCCCGGAGCGGTGGCGGCCAGATCCTGGTTGGAATCGGCGGCCTGCGGCGCCTTGGCCTGCGGGTTCTCGCGAGTTGTGTCGGTTTGCATGGGTGGGTGTCTCCACAGTTTCTATAGTGTTCAGGCGCCTTTTGGGCGCCCACCGTTCCGTCCACTTGCTCGATGGCCCTTGCGGGGATGCGGCATGCACGCGCATCCGCCCGCTCGGGCGTACCGACTTCGGGACAGATCAGGAAATGGGGGCAAGAACCTTGCCGCTCCCTGGCCGAAGTCAAATGCTCTGGGGTGAGCCAAAGCAGGCTGTTCAGTATCCGCTAGGAGCGGTTGGATCGATGAAACCACAACGAGTTCTGCCAGAAAAATCGCTTGAATTTCTCTGCTGACTCATGCTTGGCGTTGGTGACTGAAACCCAACATCTAGTGGTTTGCTGTGCTGGGGATACAAGATAATGCGGTACAGGGGTCTTTGCAAGGCGACCGCCTGTGGATAACTTGTGCGTACTTTGTGAGTGAATAGTGGGTAATCGCTGTAGGCCTAGTGCCAAGTGGTGTGCACTATTTTTCTCTTGGTCGCTGCCCCCCAGGCAGAATTTTTCGGGCGCGAACCCTACCACAAAAAACGGTTCAGTCGAGGCTGCCGCCGGGCAGGTTGGCAGTGCCGGGAGCGGCACGTAGTATCCGAAGCTGATGTTGCCTTTTGGTTAAAGGCCGGTACCGACAGAAAAACAACAATTCAAAGGCAGGGGCCATGGACCAACCCAGCAACCGCATCCTCATCGTCGAAGACGACCAGCGCCTGGCCGAGCTCACCGCCGAATACCTGCAGGCCAACGGCTATGAAGTCGCCGTGGAGGGCGATGGCGCACGCGCTGCCCGCCGTATCGTCGACAGTCAGCCGGACCTGGTGATTCTCGACCTGATGCTGCCCGGCGAAGATGGCCTGAGCATCTGCCGACGCGTGCGTGGTCAGTACCCCGGCCCGATTCTGATGCTGACTGCCCGAAGCGACGAACTTGATCAGGTTCAGGGCCTGGACCTGGGCGCCGACGACTATGTGTGCAAGCCGGTGCGCCCGCGTTTGCTGCTGGCGCGGATTCAGGCGCTGCTGCGGCGCAGCGAAAGCCCGGACAACAAGCGCCACGACCTGGCCTTCGGCCCGCTGCGCATCGACAACCGCCTGCGCGAAGCCTGGCTCGACGCGCAGCAGATCGACCTCACCGGTGCTGAATTCGACCTGCTCTGGCTGCTGGCCAGCAACGCCGGGCGGGTGCTGTCGCGCGAGCAGATATTCACCGCATTGCGCGGGGTCGGCTACGACGGCCAGGACCGCTCCATCGACGTGCGCATTTCCAGGATTCGCCCCAAGATTGGCGATGACCCGATCCACCCGCGGCTGATCAAGACACTGCGCAGCAAGGGCTACCTGTTCGTCGGCGATGCTCCATGAACCACTCGATCTTCCTGCGCATCTACGGCGGCATGCTGGCCGTGCTGGTGCTGGTGGCATTGCTCGGCGTGCTCAGCTTGCACCTGGTCAACGAGGTGCGCGCAGCCCAGCACCGCGAGCGCCTGGCCCAGGGCACGTTCAGCCTGATGGCCGACAACCTGGCGCAGCAGAACGACACAGAGCGCAAGCGCTCGCTGCTGATGTGGGAGCGCTTGCTGGGCGTGCCGCTGACGTTGCAGCCGATGTCGGCCCGCTCGCTGGAGGGGGGGCAGCGCGCGCGCCTGTACCGAGGGTTGGTGGTGGTGGAGAAGACCGGGCCGCACGCCGCCCAGGTGCTGCGCAAGGTTGGTCAGGAAGACCTGTTGCTGGTGGCTCAGGTCAAGCAGGTCAGCGAGCAACTGGCGCGTGCCACGCTTTATCTGCTGGCCGATGAGCTGGTGCGCTACCCGGTGACCGAGCAACAGCAGCGCCTGGCAGAAATAACCCAGAGCAAGGGCTTCGGCTTCGGCGTCGCCCTGCAGCGTATCGAGCGGGTCGGCCTGGACGATGACCAGCGGCGCCGGGTGGAGGAGGGCGACACGGTAATGGCGCTGGGCCGCGACGGTGATTCGATCCGCGTGTTCGCCGGCCTGCCAGGCTCGCCCCTGGTGCTGGAGATCGGCCCGCTGTATCAGCTCAACCCCTATCCGCCGCAGTTGCTGATCCTGATTGCCTTCCTCGGCCTGTGCCTGATCGGCCTGGTAGTGTACTTGCTGGTGCGTCAGCTGGAGCGGCGCGTGTCGGGCATGGCAATCGCCGCCACACGCATCGCCCAGGGCAGCCTGGACACGCGTGTGCCGGCCGGTGATGCCGATTCGGTGGGGCGCCTGGCCGCTGCGTTCAATGGCATGGCCGAGCACCTGCAGCGCTCGCTGAGCATGCAGCGCGAACTGGTGCGCGCGGTGTCCCACGAACTGCGCACCCCCGTGGCACGCCTGCGCTTTGGCCTGGAGATGATCGAAAGCGCGACCACCGAGCAGGCCCGCGCCAAGCACCTGGCCGGCATGGATGGCGATATCCAGGACCTGGACAAGCTGGTCGACGAGATGCTGACCTACGCTCGCCTGGAGCAGGGAGCCCCGGCATTGAAGTTCCAGCGTGTCGAGCTGGATGCCTTGTTCGACCGGGTGATCGAAGAGCTGGCGCCACTCAACAGCAAGGTCCGCCTGGTGCGCGGGGTGTGCCAGGGCAACGACGGTTGCTGGGTCGAGGCCGAACCGCGTTACCTGCACCGTGCGCTGCAGAACCTGGTCAGCAATGCCCTGCGCCATGCCGGGAGTGAAGTGCGCCTGAGCTATCAGCTGGGCCAGCAGCGTTGCCGTATCGATGTGGAGGACGATGGCCCGGGTATCCCTGAAGGTGTCTGGGATCGCATCTTCACCCCCTTCACCCGGCTCGACGACAGCCGCACCCGCGCTTCCGGTGGGCATGGCCTGGGCCTGTCGATCGTGCGGCGGATCATCTACTGGCACGCTGGCCGCGCCACCGTGGGGCGCAGCGAGGCGCTGGGTGGGGCCTGCTTCAGCCTCAACTGGCCGCGCGAGCAGGCGCCGCAGTAGGGCTCAGATGCTTATCAGGCTGAGCAGGTGGCCGTCTTGCAGGCAGAACTGGCCTTCGACCTCGGCGCCGTGTCGCCACTCGGGCGACAGGTCGGTGAGCAGGCGCAGCCGTGCCAGGCCATCGCTGGACCATTCCAGCAACTCGGCATGCTCGAAATAGAAGCGCTTGCGGGTCACTGGGTAGAGAGTCTTGAACAGGCTTTCCTTCAGCGAGAAGGTCAGGGTGACCGTAAGACCCAGCTGGCTGCGGTCCAGCCGGCCGAGCTCGCCTGGTGTCAGGATTTCACCCATCAAGCGTTCGGCGCGTTCGTCATCCAGTAGCGCTTCCTGGTCCAGTCCCAGGCCGCGGCATTCGCCATCGGCGGCCACCACGGCGGCGGCCCAGCCTTTGCCGTGAGTGATCGAGCCATGGATGCCGGCGGGCCAGATCGGAGAGCGATCTTCATGGGTGCCGGGGACGTAGTCGCGACCATCCAGGCGCTGCAGCGCAGCACGGGCGCAGACTCGCCCGGCCAGGTATTCCGCCTGGCGCTTGGCCACCGAGCGCTGCAGGCTGGCGCTGGGCACGATGCCAGCGCGCTGGAAGTCATCGGCGGCCAGATGGGCGGGGTCGAAGGCACAACTGACAAGCACCGCACCGGGCAGCGAGCGGGGCAGGGGCCAGTGGTGCTGGAGCGTGGCGCAGCAGGCGGGGAGGCTGTTCATGGTGGCTATTGTGCCAGCCGTGAGTCCTGTATGGGAGATGGGGGCCATAAAGCGGCCCCGGCGACCTTTACTTGAACACTTGCTTGAAGAACGCCTGCATGTCCGCCCAGGAGCTCTTGTCCGCGGCCTCGTTGTAGCCAATATCCGGCCCGCCATGTTCGCCATGGCTCAGCCGGTCCGCATCCGGGTTGGTGAACCCATGCTTGGCTCCGGGGATACTGACGAACTGGTAGTCGACCTTGGCTGCGTCCATTTCTTTCTTGAATGCGTCCACCTGCTGCGGGGTGACCATGCTGTCGGCCTCACCGTGTTCGACCAGCAAGTGGGCCCGCACAACGCCTGGCTGGGTGACCGGTGTCTGGGTGGCCAGCGCGCCATGGAAGCTCACCACGCCATCAAGCCTGGCACCGCGCCGTGCGGCATCGAGCACCACCTTGCCGCCGAAGCAGTAACCCACCGCGCCAAGCTTGTGCCTGTTGGTGTAGGGCTGTTTCTTCAACAGGTCCAGTCCGGCGTCGAAGCGCTTGGCCGATGCCTCCGGATCCTTGCTCGCCTCGGCCATGAATGCCTGGGCGTCCTGCGGATGCTCGGTGTGCTTGCCTTCGCCATACATGTCGATGGCCAGCGCGCTGTAGCCCAGCGCGGCGAGGTCGCGGGCACGGCGTTTGGCATAGGCGTTCAGCCCCCACCACTCATGCACCACCAGCACGCCAGGGCGCTCGCCCTTCACGGCGTCATCGTAGGCGTAATAGCCGATCAGCGCGGTGCCGTCGGCATCTTGGTATCGGATCTCGCGGGTCTGTACTGCCGCCTGGGCGAGAGCGGCGCTGCACATCAGGGTAAGGGCCAGCAGGGCGCGCATGTTCACTACTCCTTGTTTTGCCGACAAATCGTTCAGCCGCGGTTCAGTCAGGGTTCAGCCGCGGTTCAGGGCACCCTGCTTACTCTAGCTTCCAGACCGCAACAGTGCCTTTAACTGGAGTACCGCGCCATGAAAACCTTCAATTCCTTGCTCGCCGCCATGGCCGTCTGCGCCGCTGGCATGACCTCCGCCCAGGCAGCGGAGGAAAACTTCGCCAGCCTGACCTACGGCCAGACCAGCGACAAGGTGCGCAAGTCCGGCTTGCTGCAGAGCAACACTGGCCACCTCAACGCCGACGGCATCATCGGCAAGGATGACACTTGGGGTGTGCGTCTGGGCCGGATCAACGACCAGGGCCGCTACTACATGACCTACGACAATGTCTCGGGCGACCACAGCGGCCTCAAGCTGCGCCAGGAGAACCTGCTGGGCAGCTATGATCTGTTCCTGCCGGTGGGCGATACCACCAAGCTGTTCGGCGGTGGCAGCCTGGGCATGACCAAGCTGACCCAGGATTCGCCAGGGGCCAGCCGTGATACCGACTACGGTTATGCAGTGGGCCTGCAGGCCGGTGTGATTCAAGAAATCACCGACAATGCTTCGATGGAGCTGGGTTACCGCTATCTGCGCACCAATGCCGCGACCGAGGTAGGCGCCAGCGGTGGGCCGAAAGAAGGCACCTTGCGCCTGACCAGCAGTGCACAAACCTATCTGGCAGCAACTTACAAGTTCTGACCGGCGAGCCGGGTTATCCTGTAACGGCCTTTTCACGGGTGGACCCGCTCCCACAGGGACTGCACACGTTTCGAAGACTGTGCGATCCCTGTGGAAGCGGGTTTATCGAGGCGTCGAACCGCCGCGAAAAGGCCTGTACAGGCAACACATCAAGAGGAGCCTTGAATGAAACTGCTGGTGGTCGAGGACGAAGCCCTGCTGCGGCACCACCTCTACACACGCCTGGGCGAAAGCGGCCATGTGGTCGAAGCCGTGGCCGATGCCGAAGAAGCCCTGTACCAGTCCGAACACTTCCATTTCGACCTGGCCATCGTCGACCTTGGCCTGCCTGGGGTCAGCGGCCTTGAACTGATCGGCCGCCTGCGCAGCCAGGGCAAGTCGTTCCCCATCCTCATTCTCACCGCCCGCGGCAACTGGCAGGACAAGGTCGAAGGTTTGGCCACCGGTGCTGACGACTATCTGGTCAAGCCGTTCCAGTTCGAGGAACTCGAGGCGCGCCTGAACGCCTTGCTGCGCCGCTCCAGTGGTTTCACTCAGTCGACCATCGCCGCTGGCCCCCTGGTCCTTGACCTCAACCGCAAGCAGGCGACCCTGGACGAGCACCCGCTGGCGCTGACCGCCTACGAGTACCGCATCCTCGAATACCTCATGCGTCATCACCAGCAGGTGGTGGCCAAGGACCGCCTGATGGAGCAGCTCTACCCCGGCGACGAGGAGCGTGACCCCAATGTCATCGAAGTGCTGGTCGGCCGCCTGCGCCGCAAGCTCGAGGGCGAGAGCGGTTTCAAACCGATCGACACGGTGCGCGGCCTGGGTTATCTGTTCACCGAGCGCTGCCGATGATCCGCTCGCTGCGGGTACGCCTGATGCTCGCGGCGGCCGTGCTGGCGCTGCTGTTCATGCTGGCGCTGCTGCCGGCCTTGCAGAAGGCCTTCAGCCTGGCCCTGCAGGAGTCGATCGAGCAGCGCCTGGCCTCGGATGTGACCACGCTGATATCCGCCGCGCGCATCGAGCATGGCCAACTGCAGATGCCCGACCTGCTTCCGGACGAGCGCTACAACCTGCCGTACACCGGCCTGCTGGGTTACATCTTCGACCGCGACGGCAACCTGGTCTGGCACTCGCGCGCCACCGCCGACCGGCACATCAATTACCGCCCGCGCTACGACGGGCGCGGCAATGAATTCGCCCGTATCCACCAAGGCGATGGCGAAGAGTTCTTCGTCTATGACGTCGAGATCAAGCTGCTCGGCGGCCAGAGCGCAGCCTTCAGTATTGTGGCGCTGCAGCCGGTGAGTGAGTACAAGGCAACGCTCAGTGGGCTGCGCGAAAAGCTCTACCTGGGTTTTGGCGCTGCCCTGCTGGCCCTGCTGGCGCTGCTTTGGGCTGGCCTGACGTGGGGGCTGCGCTCGTTGCGACGGTTGAGCGTCGAGCTGGATGAGGTGGAGTCTGGTGCCCGTGATGGCCTCAGTGGCGAGCACCCGCGAGAACTGCTGCGCCTCACCCGCTCGCTGAACCGGCTGTTACGCAGTGAGCGCGAGCAACGCGCGCGCTACCGGGATTCGCTGGGCGACCTTGCGCACAGCTTGAAGACACCGCTGGCCGTGTTGCAGGGTGTTGGCGAGAGCATGCAGCAACGTGACGGCGAGCGTGAGCAATCGCGGGTACTGCAAAGCCAGATCGAGCGCATGAGCCAGCAAATCGATTACCAGTTGCAGCGCGCCAGCATGCGCAAAAGTGGCTTGGTGCGCCATAGCGTGCCGTTGCTGCCGGTGCTGCAAAGCCTGTGCAGTACTTTGGCCAAGGTCTACCGCGACAAGCAGGTTGATGTCGATCTGCAGGTGCCTGAACAGTCGCGCGTGCCGATGGAGCGGGGCGCCTTGCTGGAATTGTTGGGCAATCTGCTGGAGAACGCCTACCGCCTGAGCCTCGGGCAGGTGCGGGTTGTATTGCAGGAAGAACCTGGGGTGCTGACGCTGTGTGTCGAAGATGACGGGCCGGGAGTGCCGGCTGACCAGCGTGAGCGGATTCTGGAGCGCGGCGAGCGACTGGACCGGCAGCACCCAGGGCAGGGGATTGGGCTGGCGGTGGTCAAGGACATCGTCGACAGCTACGACGCCGAGCTGACCCTGGGGGATTCTCCGTTGGGTGGCGCGGCGTTCCGCATCACCTTCCACCTTGACTGACCTGTAACCTGCACCGGCCGTTTCGCGGGCAAGCCCGCTCCCATGGGCGCCACACAAGATTCAGCATCTGTGGCGCCCCTGTGGCAGCGGGCTTGCCCGCGAAAGGTCCGGTGTTGGCAAAGACCAGGCAGGGCGGATTCCCGCCATAACCCTTGTACATTTCCCGCCACCGGGCGGAAATCCGCCACCCCTCCTCAGAAAATTCGCCCCGTCGTTGGGCATTTACACCCCGTAAACATTGCCTCTGCACCCAAGATGGGCATTTTGGCATCGCCCTTGCTATCTCACTTGGCAGAGGCCTGCCCAGGCAGCTCGAACACAACGACAAATCCCTCCAGGTGCAGGAGGGTTAGCGATTCAGGTGCCCAACCACCCTGGGAAGGGTGAAGCCGGCACACTTGAGGAAAATGAGCCATGACGACACGTCAGCCGCTGTACAAATCCCTGTATGTCCAGGTGTTGGTCGCCATCACCATCGGCATCCTGCTCGGCCACTTCTACCCCGAAACCGGCGTCGCCCTTAAGCCCTTGGGTGATGGTTTCGTCAAACTGATCAAGATGGTCATCGCGCCCATCATCTTCTGTACCGTGGTCAGCGGCATCGCCGGCATGCAGAGCATGAAGTCGGTCGGCAAGACTGGCGGCTACGCGCTGCTGTACTTTGAAATCGTCTCCACCATCGCCCTGATCATCGGCCTCGTGGTCGTCAACGTGGTCCAGCCGGGCGCTGGCATGCACATCGACGTCAGCACCCTGAACGCCAGCAGCGTGGCTGCCTACGCCGCCGCCGGCGCGCAGCAGACCACTGTCGGCTTCCTGCTCAACATCATCCCGAACACTGTGGTGGGTGCCTTCGCCAACGGCGACATCCTGCAAGTGCTGATGTTCTCGGTGATCTTCGGCTTCGCCCTGCACCGCCTGGGCAGCTACGGCAAGCCGGTACTGGACCTGATCGATCGCTTCGCCCACGTGATGTTCAACATCATCAACATGATCATGAAGCTGGCGCCGCTCGGTGCCTTCGGCGCCATGGCCTTCACCATCGGCCAGTACGGTGTGGGTTCGCTGGTGCAGCTGGGCTACCTGATGGCGTGTTTCTACATCACCTGCCTGCTGTTCGTGCTGGTGGTGCTGGGCGGTATCTGCCGTGCCCACGGCTTCAGTGTCCTCAAGCTGATCCGCTACATCCGTGAAGAGCTGATGATCGTGCTGGGTACTTCCTCCTCGGAGTCGGCCCTGCCACGCATGCTGGCCAAGATGGAGCGCCTGGGTGCCAAGAAGTCGGTCGTCGGCCTGGTGATCCCGACCGGTTACTCGTTCAACCTCGACGGTACCTCGATCTACCTGACCATGGCTGCGGTCTTCATCGCCCAGGCCACTGACACCCACATGGACATCACCCACCAGATCACCCTGCTGCTGGTGCTGCTGGTGGCTTCCAAGGGTGCCGCCGGCGTGACCGGTTCGGGCTTCATCGTCCTCGCCGCCACCCTGTCGGCCGTCGGCCACCTGCCGGTTGCCGGCCTGGCGCTGATCCTCGGTATCGACCGCTTCATGTCCGAAGCCCGTGCACTGACCAACCTGGTCGGCAACGCCGTGGCCACCGTGGTCGTGGCCAAGTGGGTGAAGGAGATGGACGACGACAAGCTGGCCTCCGAGCTGGCCTCCGGTGGCGCGCCGCTGGAAATGAACCTGCCTACCGATGACCTGGGTGTTGCAGAAACCCCGGTTCGTTGAGCCTGGCGCGGTAAAAAAGAAGGCGACCCTCGGGTCGCCTTTCTTGTGCCTGGCTATTTATTCGACGCGCGTTTCGCCGCTGTACACCAGGATTTCCCGGCAGCGCCGGCACAGGTAGCGCCGCCCTTGGCGCACCAGCTTGTGCCGCTGCGCGGTAAACGGGAAATCGCTCTGCGGGCAGGGGCAGCGGTAGATATAGCGGGTTACCACACGCCGCTGCACCTCATAGTTGTGGCAGCGGTTCGGGGGGAGTTCGTACACCCCGCGCATGATCAACTGCCATTCTTCGCCATGGGCCTGGATCCGCTCGCCAAACAGCTGATGGGCCACCAGGTGCGCCACTTCATGGGCGACGGTCTGGCGCAGGAAGTCGTCCTGGTTCTCGCGATACAGTTGCAGGTTGAAGCGCAGCAGGTTCTCGTGCAGGTGGGCGACGCCGGCTTTCTGGCCGCGCAGCTTGAAGCTGACTTCCGGGCGGGGGAAGGGGCGTTTGAAGAAGGCTTCGGCTTGCTGGTAACAGGTTTCGACGCGTTGTTTGAGCAGCTCGGGCATGGCGGGGTGGTTCTCCTGACCGGGCATTATGCCGCAAGCATGGCGCAGCTGCCGAGCCACCGGTCAGCAGGCAGACAAAGGCCGCCTTGCGGCGGCCTTTGCTTGATGCCCTATGTTGGCTGGATCTGATCTAGTTGGTGTACACGGGCCCCACGCCCAAACCCCAGATGATCACGGTTGCAGCCATGATCGCCACCAGAACCACGAGGCCCACCGCCAGCACCGAGCTGGAGAACAGGAAGCCTTCATCTGACGGTATGTTCATGAAGGTCGGCAAGCCGACATACAGCAGGTACACGGTGTAGCAAATGGCAGCGGTTCCCACCAGCATGCCCAGCCACAGGTGCGGATAGAGCGCCGCCAGGCCGCCGAGGAACAGCGGGGTAGCGGTGTAGGTGGCAAAGGCGATGCATTGCGCCATGGACGGGTTGGCGTCGTAGGTGCGGGCCATCCAGTGGATGAAAGCCCCCATGACCGCGACGCCGGCGAGCATCGCCAGGTAGGACATGATGCTCATCCAGATCGCGCTTTCCATGGTCAGCATCACTGCCGGCCGGCCGCCGATCACCCAGCCCACCTGGGTTGTGCCGATAAAGGCCGAAATGGCGGGAATCGCCGCCAAAATGAGCGTGTGCGTCAGGTACATGTGGCTGATGCTTTCTTCTTCGCCACGAATCTCCCGCCATTCCTGGTCGGGATGGGTAAACAGCCCCACAACGTGATGAATCATGCCGGTCACTCCTCTCTATGTTGCCAATCGCCCCCCACATGGAGCGCAAGCGGCCCGAGGCCAGGACACCGAAGCAGAACGGTAATGTGGCCTTATGTCGCAGTATAGGAAGCCAATCCCCGCACAAACCCCGCTTTTTAGAGCAAATTGCGCTGTCAGGGCCGTTGTTGATTCCCTTGAAGTCTTTATCGGAATCCCTACAGGTGAGCGTGGTTTGTGCGTAAAATAGCCGGCTTTTGTCACACCTCGCGGATCCAAGCGCTATGGGCACCCTCTCGGTCAATCAGAACAAACTGCAAAAACGCCTGCGTCGTCTCGCCGGCGAAGCCATCACCGACTACAACATGATCGAGGATGGCGACAAGGTCATGGTCTGCCTGTCCGGCGGCAAGGACAGCTACACCATGCTCGACGTTCTGTTGCACCTGCAGAAGGTGGCACCGATCAAGTTCGAGATCGTCGCGGTGAACATGGACCAGAAGCAGCCGGGCTTCCCTGAACATGTGCTGCCGGCCTATCTCAAAGAGCTGGGCGTCGAGTACCACATCGTCGAGAAGGACACCTACTCGGTGGTCAAGGAGCTGGTACCCGAGGGCAAGACCACCTGCTCGCTGTGCTCGCGCCTGCGCCGTGGCACCCTGTACACCTTCGCCGATGAAATCGGTGCGACCAAGATGGCCCTGGGGCATCACCGCGACGACATCGTCGAAACCTTCTTCCTCAACATGTTCTTCAATGGCGCGCTCAAGGGCATGCCGCCGAAGCTGCGTGCCGACGATGGCCGCAACGTGGTGATCCGCCCGCTGGCCTACTGCAGCGAGAAGGACATCCAGGCCTACTCGGACATGAAGGAATTCCCGATCATCCCGTGCAACCTCTGCGGCTCGCAGGAAAACCTGCAGCGCCAGGTGGTCAAGGACATGCTGGTGGAATGGGAGCGCAAGCACCCGGGCCGTACCGAGAGCATCTTCCGCGCCATGCAGAACGTGGCGCCCTCGCAGCTGGCCGACCGCAACCTGTTCGACTTCACCAGCCTGAAGATCGACGAGAATGCCACCCCTCGCTTCCTCGACGTGGTGAACATCTGAGGCCATGCGCGATTACCAGTGGCTGCACGAGTACTGCCTGAACCGCTTCGGCTCGGCCCAGGCGCTGGAAGCCTTCCTGCCGCAGCCGCGTACGCCGGCGCAGTTGCGCGAAATCGCTGATGACCGCTACCTGTCGACCTTGGCCCTGCGCGTGTTCCGCGCCGGGCTCAAGCACAGCCTGGTGGATGCCAAGTGGCCGGCGTTCGAGCAGGTATTCTTCGGCTTCGACCCGGAAAAGGTGGTGCTGATGGGCGCCGAGCACCTGGAGCGGCTGATGCATGACGAGCGCATCATCCGCCACCTGGGCAAGCTCAAGAGCGTACCGCGCAATGCGCAGATGATCCTCGACGTGGCGAAGGAGAAGGGCAGTTTCGGTGCGTTCATCGCCGACTGGCCGGTGACCGATATCGTCGGGCTGTGGAAGTACCTGGCCAAGCATGGCAACCAGCTGGGTGGGTTGTCGGCGCCGCGCTTCCTGCGCATGGTTGGCAAAGACACGTTCATCCCCACCGACGACATGGCCGCCGCGCTGATTGCCCAGAAGGTGATCGACAAGCAGCCGACCAGCCAGCGTGACCTGGCCCTGGTGCAGCAGGCGTTCAATCAGTGGCACGAGGAAAGCGGGCGACCGCTGTGCCAGTTGTCGGTGATGCTGGCGCATACCGTCAACCATTGAGTCCTGTCTGGACTCTTCGCGGGTAAACCCGCTCCCACAGGGACCGCGCCGCACTTGAGGTCTGTGCTGTACTTGTGGGAGCGGGTTTACCCGCGAAGAAGTTAACTCCCTTCGCCCGCCATGCGCCGTTCGAACTGGAACTTCCAGCGCACATACAGCAACCCGGCAATGAACAGCCCCAGGCTCACCAGCACTTCAACCCAGCCAAACACCGCACGCGCCGGATCGAACGCCGCCAGCACGCCCTTGATGAAATAGATATTCACCACGAAGCAGGTCCAGGCATGCGCCCGGGCGCTGCCCATCAGCATGCCCGGCAGCAGCAACAGCAGTGGCACCAGCTCGATCGCCAGGATCACTTCGACCCGCGCACCATGCAGGTTGGCGAACCACACATTGTTCACCACCAACAAGGCCATCAGGCCGAAGAACAGTGCCAGGCTCAACGCCCGCGTCAGGCGCAGGCGCGGCGCCAGCCATTCCAATGGCGGCAGCACCTTGGGCTTTTTAGCCACGCGCAGCCTCCAGGGCCTTGGCTGTGGTCGCCAGGCGTTGGCCAAGGGCACGGCACAAAGCGATTTCGTGTTGGTCCAGTTCACGCTTGCCATCGGCGCCGGCATGGTGGCTGGCGCCGTAAGGGGTGCCACCGCCACGGGTTTCCAGCAATGCCGATTCACTGTACGGCAGGCCCATCACCAGCATGCCGTGGTGCATCAGCGGCAGCATCATCGACAGCAGGGTAGTCTCCTGGCCGCCGTGCAGGCTGGCGGTGGAAGTAAACACGCCGGCCGGTTTGCCGACCAACTCGCCACCCAGCCACAGGCTGCTGGTGCCATCGAGGAAGTACTTCAGCGGTGCGGCCATGTTGCCGAAGCGGGTCGGGCTGCCCAGCACCAGGCCGGCGCAGTGGCGCAGGTCGTCGAGGGTGGCGTACAGCGCGCCGCTGGCCGGGATGTCCGGGGCGACTGCTTCGCATTCGGTGGAAATCGCCGGTACCGTGCGCAGGCGCGCTTCCATGCCGGCCAGTTCGATGCCGCGGGCAATGTGCCGGGCCATTTCGCTGGTCGAGCCGTGGCGGCTGTAATACAGCACCAGGATGTACGGCGCGCTCACGGCAGGATCTCCAGCACCTTCTCTGGCGGGCGGCCGATGACGGCTTTGTCACCGGCGATCAGGATCGGCCGTTCGATCAGCTTGGGGTGCTGGACCATGGCGTCGATCAGTTGCGTGTCGGTCAACGCCGGGTTGGCCAGGTCGAGGGCCTTGTATTCGTCTTCACCGCTGCGCAGCAGTTGGCGTGGAGCGATGCCCAGCTTGCCGAGCAGGGCCTTGAGCGTGGCGGCGTCGGGCGGGGTTTCGAGGTAGCGCACGATGGTCGGAGCCAGGCCGCGTTGTTCGAGCAGTTCCAGCGCGCCGCGGGATTTTGAGCAGCGCGGGTTATGATAGAGCGTCAAGTCAGTCATGTCGGGTCGCATCCAGCTGGGTGTGGCGGCTATTCTAACCGCAGCGACTGACCTATTTGCTTGAAACTTCGAGAAGGATTGACCCATGGCAAGGCGTCTGGCAGCAGTACTGGCCATCACCGCGAGCCTGTTGCTCGGTGGTTGCGGTGCCGATTACGGCGTGGACCAAGATGGCAAGACGGTAAAGGCGGAACAGATCGACGGGCACTGGGTAGTGCTCAATTACTGGGCCGAATGGTGCGGCCCGTGCCGAACCGAGGTACCTGAACTGAACCAGGCGGCCAAGCAGTGGGCGGCCGATGGTATCAAGGTGGTCGGGGTGAACTTCGATGGCCTGCAGGGCCCAGAGCTGAAACAGGCGGCCCAGGCCTTGGGCATCGGCTTCACCGTGCTGGCCCAGGACCCGGCAGAGCGCTATGACCTGCCACGCAGCGAGGCGCTGCCGGTTACCTACATCATCGACGACAAGGGCAAGGTGCGTGAGCAATTGATGGGCGAGCAAACCCTGGAAGGGTTGCAGGCCAAGATCAAGGCTCTGAAAGGCGCCTGATGCATTTGGGGCCGCTGTGCGGCCTCAAAGATCTTCAGCCTTCCTCAGGCCAGAAGCGCAGCGGCTTGCCTTCGGCCGGCCAGAAGCGCATCTGTTCGATGGGCGAAACGTCCCAGCGCTGCACGGTCTCCAGCGCCTGCAGGAAGTGCTTTTCCTGTTCCATCAACGCCGGTGCACACAGCTTGCGGGTCTTGCCGACCTTGCCGAAGCTCAGGTGCTCACCGTCCAGCGTATACGGCGCAAACCAGTGGTTGCAGCCGGCGTTGCCGTAGGCGCGACCATCGCTGGCCAGGGTCAGGGTCAGGTGGCTGTAGTCGATCAGCGGACGCTCGCCGATCCATTCCAGCACGTAGCTGCGTTCCTGCTGCAGCTTTGAAGGTTCGGCGGCACAGCCGAGCAGGCCGGTGGCAATCAGCGCGCCGGTCAGCAGATTCTTCACTCGGCGCTCTCCTGGCAACGCGGGCACAGGTGCTTGTCGCCACGGCTGGCCCAGCCCAGTTCGGCGATGCGGGCGCTGGCAGCCGGCTGACGGGCCGCCTTGCCGAGTTTGGCGTCGACGGCGAACTCGAAGTCCAGCACCGCGTCGCAGCTGTCGCACTCGACCTTCCAGGTGAGAATCTCCAGCTCGTTGAACACCGGGCCGCTGGCCACGGCAACCCACTGGCCGCGTGGGTTGATCAGGTGCCGTACGCTTTCCACGGTCAGGCGCATGGCCAGGTCCTTGCTGCCCTTGAGGGTCACGATCAGGACGTCGCCTTTGTGCATCGAGCCGCCGTTGCCGGTGACCTGATAACGGCCAGGAACCAGGGCACGGCACTCGATCAGGGTGTGTTGCGGGTTGAAAAGGGTGTAGCGGAAATCGTGTTCGACCATGGGTCCTCCAGAAATGCCGCGTATCCTAGCATCAACCGCTGACCAGATTCTGCGGATTACCCGCCGCCCAGCGGATGATGTTGTCCAGGGTGGTGGCGGCGATTGCGTCCAGTGCCTCACGGGTCAGGAATGCCTGGTGGGCGGTGATGATCACGTTGGGGAAGGTCAGCAGCCGTGCCAGCACATCATCCTGCAGTGGCAAGTCGGAACGGTCCTCGAAGAACAGTTGGGCTTCCTCTTCATAGACGTCCAGGCCCAGGTAGCCGAGCTGGCCGCTTTTCAGGGCGTCGATCAGTGCTGGGGTGTCGACCAGTGCACCGCGGCCGGTGTTGATCAGCATTGCGCCCGGCTGCAATTGGCTCAGGCTTTGCGCATTGATCAGGTGCCGGGTGTGGTCGGTCAGGGGGCAGTGCAGGCTGATGATCCGCGCCTCGCGCAGCAATTCGGGCAGGTCCAGGTAGCGGGCCCCCAGGGCCAGCAGCTCCGGGTTGGGGTAGGGGTCGTACGCCAGCAGCTGGCAGCCGAAACCGGCCATGATACGGGCGAAGGCAGCGCCGATCTGGCCCGTGCCGACCACGCCAACAGTCTTGCCATGCAGGTCGAAGCCGGTCAGCCCGTGCAGGGTGAAGTCACCTTCGCGGGTGCGGTTGTAGGCGCGGTGCAGGCGGCGGTTGAGCGCCAGGATCAGGGCCACGGCGTGCTCGGCCACGGCATGCGGCGAATAGGCCGGCACGCGCACCACCGCCAGGCCAAGGCGCTGCGCCGCCGCCAGGTCGACATGGTTGTAGCCGGCGGAGCGCAGGGCGATCAGCCGTGTGCCGCCATCGGCCAGGCGCTGCAGCACCTGGGCGTCGAGCTCATCGTTGATGAAGGCGCAGACGACCTCGTAGCCTTGCGCCAGGGCGGCAGTGTCGAGGGTCAGGCGGGTGGGCTGGAAGTGCAGGTCCAGGGCGCTGTCGCCAGTTGCCCGGGTGAAGCTTTCCTGGTCGTAGTGCTGGCTGCTGAACAACAGAACGCGCATGGTGAGGGGTTTCCTTTGTGGTGCATGTCTTGGGTTGTGTGGCGCCTGCGAGATCGAGCGCCGTCCGCACGGCGCATCGCGGATAAATCCGCTCCTACATTTGTTGCAACGTGGCCATGCCTGTAAGGCCATGGTTGTCAGCCATTTGTAGGGCTCAAGCCTTGCGCCAGGGCTGGCAACCATGGCGTAACCGCTTCGGCACGTTGCAAAAAATGTAGGAGCGGATTTATCCGCGATGCGCCGCGCGGGCGGCGCTCGATCTCACAGGCGCTAAAACGCTCAAATCAGGCACTCAACCGCGCCTGCGCCGCCAACCGGTTGATCGCCGCATCCAGTTCATCCAGCGCCTGCTGTGCCTGCGGGCTTTCCTGCTTGAGCAGGGTCTCGCTGCGCTGGCAGGCCGCGCGCAGCTGGGGCACGCCGCAATAACGCGAGGCACCGTTGAGCCGGTGCACCTGCTCGATCAGTGTCTCGCTGTCATCCGCCTCGCGTGCGGCGCGAATCGCCTGGCGGTCACTTTCCAGCGACGCCAGCAGCATGGCCAGCATGTCGGCAGCCAGGTCCGGCTTGCCGGCGGCCAGACGCAGGCCTTCGTCCGGGTCCAGCACCGGCAGCTCATGGCTGTCGCCATGCTGCTCGCTGGCCTGCTCCAGCGGCGACGCGCCCAGGCTCAACCCCGTCCATTTCATCACCACCTGGGCCAGCTGCCGTTCGCTGATCGGTTTGGTCAGGTAGTCGTCCATGCCGCTGTGCAACAGGGCGCGTTTCTCGTTGGCCATGGCATGTGCGGTCAGAGCGACGATCGGCAGCGGGCTGCCACTTTGGGTCTTTTCCCACAGACGGATCTGTTCGGTGCAGGCGCGCCCGTCCATGCCAGGCATCTGCACATCCATCAGCACCAGATCGAAGGGCTCCGCCTGCACCGCCTGTACGGCGGCATAGCCGTTGTCGACCGCCAGCACTTCGGCGCCCAGGTCTTCGAGCAGCGTCTGTACCAGCAGCAGGTTGGCTGCATTGTCGTCGACGCACAGTACCTTCGCCCGGCGCTGGTTGCTGTTGGCAAGCCCCGGCTCGGCCAGTGGCCGGCGCGGTTGCACAAGCTCCAGCAGCAGGCGGCGCAACTTGCGCGTGCAGGTCGGTTTGGACAGCAACTGACCATGGCTGTTAGGCAGGTAGGGGTGGTACAGCGCCTGCTCGGTGGTCGGGCACAGCACCACGCACTGGCAGCGCAAACGCTCCAGCTGCTGGTTGTACTGGCCAAGCTGCTCTGGCGAAAGCGTGCCCAGGTTGGCACCGAGCACTGCGAACTCGAACGGCATGCCGGCCTGGAAGCCCGCCTGCACACCCTGCAGCAACTGGTCGTAGGAGGCGAACAGGCTGACGCTCAGGCCGCAATCTTCGAGTTGATGCTCCAGGGCCTGGCGCGCCAGCTCATGGCCATCGACGATTGCCGCTCTGCGGCCGAGCAACGGTTGCAGCGATTGCGCCTCGATATCGTCATGAGCCTTGGGCAGGCTCAGGCTGATCCAGAACTGCGAGCCTTCCCCCGGCGTGCTGTCGACGCCGATCTCACCGCCCATCTGCTCGATCAGGCGCTTGGAAATCACCAACCCCAGGCCTGTACCACCGGGCTGGCGAGCCAGCGAGTTGTCTGCCTGGCTGAATGCCTGGAACAGGGTGCGCACGTCCTGCGGCGACAGGCCGATACCGGTGTCCTGCACGCTGATGCGCAACTGGGCGCTGTCTTCCTGTTCGTCATCGAGCATGGCCCGGACGACGATGGTGCCTTCACGGGTGAACTTGATTGCGTTGCTCACCAGGTTGGTGAGGATCTGCTTCAGCCGCAGCGGGTCACCGACCAGCGACGATGGCGTGTCGCGGTAGATCAGGCTGAGCAGTTCGAGCTGTTTGGCGTGGGCGGCGGGGGCGAGGATGGTCAGGGTGTCCTGAACCAGGTCGCGCAAGTTGAACGGGATGCTGTCGAGCACCAGCTTGCCGGCTTCGATCTTGGAGAAGTCGAGGATCTCGTTGATGATCCCCAGCAGGTTATCGGCAGACTTTTCGATGGTGCTCAGGTAGTCCAGCTGCCGTGGGGTCATCTCGCTCTTCTGCAGCAGGTGGGTGAAGCCAAGGATGCCATTGAGCGGGGTGCGGATTTCGTGGCTCATGTTGGCCAGGAACTCCGACTTGATGCGGCTGGCCTCCAGGGCCTCCTTGCGCGCCATGTCCAGCTCGATGTTCTGGATTTCGATGGTTTCGAGGTTCTGGCGGACATCCTCGGTGGCTTGGTCGATGCTGTGTTGCAGTTCCTCGTGGGCCCCGTGCAGGGTCTCGGCCATGCGGTTGATGCCGCGGGCCAGTTCGTCCAGTTCATGGCTGCCCAAGGCCGGCAGGCGTTCGTCGAGGTGGCCGTCCTTGAGCTGGTTGACCGCATGCTTGATGCGGGCGATCGGGTCATTGATGGTGCGGCTCATGCGCATTGCCAGCAGGCCGCTGAGGGCCAGGCAGGCGAGGATCAGCAGCACGCTGGTGAACAGGTTGCGATAGCCGCGCAGCAATGTGCCGTCGTGGGACAACTCGATCTCGACCCAGCCGAGCAGGCGCTCGGCCTCGGCCGGTACGGCATCGGTGGCCAGGTCGCGATGGTGGCCGAACACCGGCATCAGGTAGCGGGTAGCATCGTTGCCGGTGCGCTGCAGCAACTGCGTGCCGGTGCCGCCACTGGGGGCCTGGTTGATCATGCTCGGGCCGGCGTGGGCCAGACGGCTGCGGTCGGGGGCGAGGAAGGCCACTGCGCGCACGTCGGCCTGCTCCAGGGTCTGCGCGGCGATCCGCTCCAGCTGGGCAGGCGTCTGCCGTGCCAGGGCCGGTGCGGCCAGCGGTGCCAACTGCTCGGCGAGCATCTTGCCGCGCTGCAGCAGCTGGGTGCGCAACTCGTCTTGCTGCAGCCAGGTGAAATAGCTGCCCAGCACCAGCGCCATCAGGCTGGCCGGCAGCAGCGCCAGCAGCAGCACGCGGCTTCTGATTCCCAAACGATCGAGCACACTCGCCTCCTGTGATGTGCCTGGACGCCGTCGTCAGCGCGACGGAACAAAGCGGAAAGTTACTCCGCTGGCTGCGCTAATGCACTCTTTGCATGTCATTTCGTTACCTGGCCAAGGCGTTGGTCGCAGGGCGGTTGCCTGGACGGTGAGCATGCACAATAATTGCGCAACTGAGAATGGATGGCAGTTGCCAATGAATCCTGTAACTAATTACGCCTCCCGCATCCTGGCCATCGAGGACGATCCGGTCCTGGGTGCCTATCTGCACGAAGAGTTGCAGCGTGGCGGTTTTCATGTGACCTGGTGCCGCAATGGGCTGGAGGGCCTGGAGGCGGCCGGTCGGCAGGCTTTCGATGTGGTACTGATGGACATCCTGCTACCAGGCCTCAATGGCCTGGACGCCCTTGCACGGCTGCGTCAGCGCAGCGCCACGCCGGTCATCCTGATGTCGGCGCTGGGCGCCGAGGCCGATCGTATCAGCGGCTTCCAGCGTGGTGCCGACGACTACCTGCCCAAACCCTTCAGCATGGCCGAGCTGCAGGTGCGCATTGAAGCGATCCTGCGCCGGGTTGCCCTTGAGCGTCGTCATCTGCCTCCGCTGGAGGCTGCCGGAAGCGAGTTGCACTTCGACGAAGGGCTGTGTGATGTCAGCCTGGGTGGCCAGCCAGCCGGCATGACTCCCAGCGAATACCGCCTGTTCGACATCCTCTACCGCAATGCCGATGAAATGTTGAGCAAGCCCTTCCTTTACCAACAGGTGCTGCAACGTGGCTATTCGCGGCACGACCGCAGCCTCGACATGCACGTCAGCCAGATACGCCGCAAGCTCAAAGGTATTGGCTACCACGAGCGGCAGATCCGCACCGTGTGGGGCAAAGGGTACGTACTCAGCGTCGGCGAAGCGGAGTAAGCCATGCTTGATCGCCATTCGCTGTTCTGGAAGCTTGCCATCCTGCTGGTGGGCTTCTGCCTGTTGATGATTGGCCTGAGCTACACCTGGGGCCGGCATATGGAAACCCAGAACGCCTTTCTCGACGAGCCGGCCCGCCAGGTACTGCGCGACTATGCCAGCGAGGCAGAAAAAGCCTGGCGCGGCGGTGGGCGCGAGGGGCTGGACCGCTGGGTGGCGGCGATGCACCAGCGCGAACACGGCTGGGTCGGTGTGCTCGACCTCAACCTGCGGCCCCTCGACAGTGCCATGCTCGGCCCCGAGATCATGCAACGTCTCACCCGCCTGCGTGGTGTCGACTGGCCCATGAGCCGGCGCAGTGTCGACCAGCCGTGGTTGCGCATTCCGTTCCCCGGTGCGCCGGAGCAGGGCATGCTGGTGATCGAGCTGCCGCATCGGCTCAATCCTGGCCACTATCGGGTGTTCTGGCAGATCATCACCAATGGCATCATCCCCGGCCTGTTCACCTTGCTGCTGTGCGTCGGTCTGTACCGCATGTTGATCGTCCCGCTCAATCAGCTGCGCGAGCAGGCCAATGCCTGGCGTGCCGACCAGCTTTGCGCACGCCTGGATTCCCGTACCACGGCCCGGCACGACGAGCTGGGCGAACTGGCCCGTGCCTTCGATCAGATGGCCGAGCGGCTGCAAGGCACTGTGATGATGCAGCAGCAGTTGCTGCGCGACCTGTCCCATGAAATGCGCACTCCGCTCAGCCGTCTGCGCGTGGCCTGCGATGGCGAGACCGACCTTGCGCGTCTGCGTGAGCGCCTGAGCCGCGAAGTGGACGGCATGCAGCAGTTGGTCGAGAACACGCTGCAACTGGCCTGGCAGGATGCCGAACGGGCGCCGATGAACCTTGAGCCGATCCAGGTTCAGGCGCTGTGGGACCTGCTGAGCGAAGACGCCAGCTACGAAAGCGGCTGGTCGCCCGAGCGGTTGCGCTGCGAGCTGCCGGGTACTTGCTGGGTGCAGGGCAACCTCAATCACCTGGCCCAGGCCTTGGAGAACATACTGCGCAATGCCATCCGCCATTCGCCGGAAAACGGCCTGGTGCGACTCGGCGGGCAGCGCGAGGGCGGGTATTGGCGTTTGTGGCTGGAAGATGAGGGCGGTGGTGTGGCCGATGAGCATCTGGAGCGGATCTTTGCACCGTTCTCCCGGCTCGATGGCTCACGGCCGGGGGATGGCGGATTTGGCCTGGGGCTGAGCATTGCTCGCAGCGCCATTCAGCGCCAGGGCGGCACACTGTGGGCGGAGAATGGCAAGCGCGGGCTGCGCCTGTGCATGCGCTTGCCGACTCATGTGCCGGGCTCTTTGCCCCACAGGTACAACACTGTGCTTGAGAGCGGCGCTGTCCGTGTGGAAGCAGGCTTGCCCGCAAAGCAGGCGGCGCCGTTATAGCTTGTAGCTATAGCGACCACAGATTGCGTGATATGGCCAGAAGGGGTTTGCCGGTATGATAGGCACCCCTGCCGTCCGGATTGTGAAATACGCCATGACCTTGCAGTACCCAACCATCGCCGATTGCGTCGGCAATACGCCTCTGGTTCGCCTGCAGCGCATCGCTGGCGAAACCAGCAACACCCTCCTGCTCAAGCTCGAAGGTAACAATCCCGCCGGCTCGGTGAAGGACCGCCCGGCACTGTCGATGATCACTCGCGCCGAACTGCGCGGCCAGATCAAGCCAGGTGACACCCTGATCGAAGCCACCTCCGGCAACACCGGCATTGCCTTGGCGATGGCGGCTGCGATCAAGGGTTACAAGATGATCCTGATCATGCCTGACAACTCTACCGCCGAACGCAAGGCCGCGATGACCGCCTACGGCGCCGAGCTGATTCTGGTGACCAAGGAAGAGGGCATGGAAGGCGCCCGCGACCTCGCCGAGAAGCTGCAGGCCGAAGGCCGCGGCCTGGTCCTGGATCAGTTTGCCAATGGCGACAACCCGATCGCCCACTACAACAGCACCGGCCCGGAAATCTGGCAGCAGACCCAGGGCACCATTACCCATTTCGTCAGCTCCATGGGCACTACCGGCACCATCATGGGCTGCTCGCAGTACCTCAAGGAGCAGAACCCCAATGTGCAGATCGTCGGCTTGCAGCCGATGGAAGGCTCGGCCATCCCGGGTATCCGTCGCTGGCCCGAGGAGTACCTGCCGAAGATCTTCGATGCCACGCGTGTCGACCGCGTGATGGACATGTCCCAGCAGGAAGCAGAAGACACCACCCGCCGCCTCGCTCGCGAAGAGGGCATTTTCTGTGGTGTGTCTTCCGGTGGTGCGGTGGCAGCCATGCTGCGCCTGTCCCGCGAAGTCGAAAACGCCGTGATGGTCGCGATCATCTGTGACCGCGGCGACCGCTACCTGTCCACCGGCCTGTTCGACCCGAGCTAAATGTCCAAGAAAAAAAGCAACAGCGGCCTGCGCTTCCAGCCAGCCGGCGGCAACCGCACACCCCAGGTCCCCGTGGGCAAGAAACAGCGCCTGGATATCGAGCGCCTGGCCGGTGACGGCCGCGGCATCGCCTTCCTCGACGGGCGCACCTGGTTCGTCAGTGGCGCCCTGGCCGGTGAAGCGGTCGAAGCGCGCGTGCTCAATGCCCGTGGCAAAGTCGTCGAGGCGCGCCTGGAGCGGGTGCTGCAAGCCAGCCCCGAACGCCGCCAGGCGCCGTGCCGTCACTACGAGCGTTGCGGCGGCTGCAACCTGCAACACCTGCCCCACGATGCCCAGCTGGCACTCAAGCAGCGCACCCTGGCGGAACAGCTGCAACGGGTGGCCGGCGTGCAACCCGAAGAATGGGCCGCGCCCCTCAGCGGGCCGGAATTCGGCTACCGGCGCCGGGCGCGGGTGGCAGTGCGCTGGGACGTCAAGGACAAGCACCTGGATGTCGGCTTCCGCGCTGAAGCCAGCCAGGAAATTGTCGCCATAGATGACTGCGCCGTGCTGGTACAGCCTTTGCAATCTATTCTTCGCCACTTGCCGACTGTGCTGCGTTCGTTGGCCAAGCCGCAAGCGATCGGTCACGTGGAGCTGTTCAGTGGTACCGCCGAAGCCGTGCTGGTACGTCATGTGGCACCGCTGCCAGCCGACGACCTGGCGCGCCTGCAGGCGTTCTGCGACGAGGCCAGGGCGCAGCTCTGGCTGCAAGGCGAGGGTGAGCCGGCACCAGTGGATGCCGAGGCGAAACTGGGCTTTGCCCTGGAGCCTTGGCAGCTCGAACTGGCCTGGCGCCCGGGCGACTTCGTCCAGGTCAACGCCCAGGTCAATACGGCGATGATCGAGCAGGCCCTGGCCTGGCTCGCACCACAGGCTGACGAGCGCGTACTGGACCTGTTCTGCGGCCTGGGCAACTTCGCCCTGCCGCTCGCCCGCCAGGCACGTGAAGTAGTGGCGGTGGAAGGTGTGCAGGCCATGGTCGATCGGGCCGCGGCCAATGCCCGAAACAACGATGTGCATAACGCCGCGTTTTTTCAGGCCGATTTATCGCAGCCTTTGGCAGGCGCCGGATGGGCCGCCGAAGGCTTTTCTGCGGTACTCTTGGATCCACCGCGCGACGGTGCATACGAGGTGGTGCAAGGCATCGCCCGCCTCAACGCCAAGCGCTTGGTGTATGTATCGTGCAACCCGGCCACGCTGGCGCGAGACGCCCAGGTGCTGGTCGGCCAGGGGTACCGGTTAAAAAGGGCCGGGATTCTCGACATGTTTCCTCAGACGGCGCATGTCGAAGCCATGGCGTTATTCGAAGCGGGCTAGCAGGCTGGCCCCTTGGTGCGGCTTCCACGGAAGCGAAGCTGCACGGTGATAGCCAGTGCACCCGTGTGGTGCGCTGTATGGAAAGGTAAAACAAAGATGGTACAGGTGAGAGTGCACCAGCCGGTCAACACAGACGGCAGTATCAATCTCGAAGCATGGCTGGATCACGTGGTGAGCGTCGATTCGGCACTGGATCGCGTGGCGCTGAAAGAGGCTTGCGAGTTCACCCAGGAAATCGAAAAGAAGGGCAACCCGGCCAAGCATTCATGGGCCGATGGTACGTCCAGTTATCAGGCTGGCCTTGAGATCGCCGAAATCCTCGCCGACCTCAAGCTCGACCAGGATTCGTTGGTCGCGGCGGTGATCTATCGCTCGGTGCGTGAAGGCAAGGTGACCCTGGCCGAAGTCGGCCAGCGCTTCGGCCCGGTGGTGTCCAAGCTGATCGACGGCGTGCTGCGCATGGCCGCCATCAGCGCCAGCCTCAGCCCGCGGCAGTCGCTGGTGCTGGGCTCGCAGGCGCAGGTCGAGAACCTGCGCAAGATGCTCGTGGCCATGGTCGACGACGTGCGCGTGGCGCTGATCAAGCTGGCCGAGCGTACCTGTGCGATCCGGGCGGTAAAATCTGCCGATGACGAAAAACGCCTGCGCGTGGCGCGCGAGGTGTTCGACATCTATGCGCCGCTGGCCCACCGGCTGGGCATCGGCCACATCAAATGGGAGCTGGAAGACCTGTCCTTCCGCTACCTGGAGCCTGACCAGTACAAGCAGATCGCCAAGCTGCTGCACGAGCGCCGGCTGGACCGTGAGCGCTTCATCAGCGATGTGATGAACCAGCTGCAGAACGAGCTGCTGGCCACTGGGGTCAAGGCCGACATCAGCGGCCGGGCGAAACACATCTATTCGATCTGGCGCAAGATGCAGCGCAAAGGCCTGGAATTCAGCCAGATCTACGACGTGCGTGCGGTGCGCGTGCTGGTGCCGGAGGTGCGTGACTGCTATACCGCACTGGGCATCGTGCACACCCTGTGGCGGCACATCCCCAAGGAGTTCGACGACTACATCGCCAACCCCAAGGAAAACGGCTATCGCTCGCTGCACACTGCGGTGATCGGCCCCGAGGGCAAGGTGCTGGAAGTGCAGATCCGTACCCACGGCATGCACGAGGAAGCCGAGCTCGGCGTCTGCGCCCACTGGCGTTACAAAGGCACCGACGTCAAGCCAAGTTCCAACCACTACGAAGAGAAGATCTCCTGGCTGCGCCAGGTGCTCGAATGGCATGAAGAGCTGGGCGATATCGGTGGCCTGGCCGAGCAGCTGCGGGTCGATATCGAACCGGACCGGGTCTATGTGTTCACCCCGGATGGCCACGCCATCGACCTGCCAAAGGGTGCCACACCGCTGGACTTCGCCTACCGCGTGCACACCGAAATCGGCCACAACTGCCGTGGCGCCAAGATCAACGGGCGCATCGTGCCGCTCAACTACAGCCTGCAGACCGGCGAGCAGGTGGAGATCATCACCAGCAAGCACGGCAACCCGAGCCGTGACTGGCTGAACTCCAACCTGGGCTACGTCACCACTTCGCGGGCGCGTGCCAAGATCGTCCACTGGTTCAAGCTGCAGGCGCGTGACCAGAACGTCGCTGCCGGCAAGACCTTGCTCGAGCGCGAGCTCAGCCGCCTGGGGCTGCCGCAGGTGGACTTCGAACGCTTGGCCGAGAAGACCAACGTCAAGACCGCCGAGGACATGTTCGCCTCGCTCGGTGCCGGTGACCTGCGCCTGGCGCACCTGGTCAACGCCGCCCAGCAGTTGCTCGAGCCCGAGCGCATCGAGCAGATCGAACTGGTGCCGCGCAAGCCCACCGGCCCGCGTACCGGCAAGCGTGGCGACATCCAGATCCAGGGCGTCGGCAACCTGCTTACGCAGATGGCCGGCTGCTGTCAGCCGCTGCCGGGCGATGCCATTGTCGGCTACATCACTCAGGGCCGCGGCGTCAGCATCCACCGCCAGGACTGCGCCTCGGCGCTGCAGCTGGCCGGGCGCGAGCCGGAGCGCATGATCCAGGTGAGCTGGGGGCCGATCCCGGTGCAGACCTACCCGGTCGACATCGTCATCCGCGCCTACGACCGCCCAGGGCTGCTGCGCGACGTGTCGCAGGTGCTGCTGAACGAGAAGATCAACGTGCTGGCGGTCAACACCCGCTCGAACAAGGAAGACAACACCGCGCTGATGTCGCTGACCATTGAGATTCCGGGCCTGGATGCGCTGGGGCGCTTGCTGGGGCGGATTTCGCAGTTGCCTAACATCATCGAGACGCGGCGTAACCGTACGCCTTGAGACCGCGGCGCCTGATTAGCGGGCAAGCCCGCTCCCACAGGTACAGTGCACATCTTCAGACTTGCACAAATCCCTGTGGGAGCGGGTTCACCCGCGAAGAAGGCGCCACCGAAGGACCTGCTTAAATGACCTACACCCTCGAAGACCTGCTGCACCTCATGGCCCGCCTGCGTGACCCGCAGTACGGCTGCCCATGGGACCTCAAGCAGAATTACGCGAGTATCGTCCCGCACACCATCGAAGAGGCGTACGAAGTCGCCGATACTATCGAGCGCGGCGATTTCGAGCACCTGCAGGGCGAGCTCGGCGACCTCTTGTTCCAGGTGGTCTACTACAGCCAGCTGGCCCGGGAAGAAGGGCGTTTCGAATTCGACGGCGTGGTCGACAGCATCACCCGCAAGCTGATCCGCCGCCACCCCCACGTATTCCCCACAGGCGAGCTGTACGCGCCGCTGGACACGCCCAGCCTGAACGAGGCCCAGGTCAAGTCACGCTGGGAGGAGATCAAGGCCGAGGAACGCGCCGAGAAAAGCCCCCCTGAACAACTGTCGTTGCTCGATGACGTGCCGGCGGCATTGCCGGCGCTGTCGCGGGCGGCCAAACTGCAGAAGCGCGCGGCCACCGTCGGTTTCGACTGGCCAGCGGCGCTGCCGGTGCTGGACAAGGTGCGCGAGGAGCTCGACGAAGTGTTGCAGGCCATGGCCGACAACGATGCCGACGCCCTTGAGGATGAAGTCGGCGACCTGCTGTTTGCCGCTGTGAACCTGGCTCGCCACCTCAAGCAAGACCCCGAAAACGCCCTGCGCCGCGCCAACCGCAAGTTCGAGCGGCGTTTCCGCTTCATTGAGCAGGCATTGCGCGACAGCGGCCGGCCGATTGAAAATTGTAACCTTGACGAGCTGGACGCCCTCTGGGGCGAAGCCAAACGTCAGGAAAAGAACCTGCCCAGCTGCGGCTGAGCTGTTGCATAAGTGAGTGAACATTCATGAGCCTTTCCCTTCGCGACCAATTGCTCAAAGCCGGTCTGGTCAACCAGAAACAGGTCTCGCAGACCAACAAAGCCGAGAAGAAACAAAAACGCCTGGAGCACAAGGGCCAGGTCGAAGTCGACGACAGCCAGCAGCGCATCGCCAAGGAAGCCATGGCCGAGAAGGCCAAGCGTGACCAGGAGCTCAATCGCCAGCAGCAGGAAAAGGCCGAGCAGAAGGCCCGTGCGGCGCAGATCAAGCAGTTGATCGAAGCCACCCGCCTGCCCAAGCTGACCACCGAGGACTATTACAACTTCGTCGACGACAAGAAGGTCAAGCGCATTGCCGTCAACGCCTTGATGCGCACCCGCCTGAGCAATGGCGCGCTGGCCATCGTGTCGCATGCCGGTGGCTACGAAGTGATCCCGCGCGAGGCGGCGGTGAAAATTCAGGAACGCGACCCGAACCGCATCCTGCTGCTCAATACCCATGTCGAGGAGGCCGACGAGGACGATCCGTACGCGGCCTACAAGATCCCGGACGATCTGATGTGGTAAACACGAAAAACCCCGCCTTGGCGGGGTTTTTTATTGGAAGACTGTGTGAGTGCATGGGTCATTGTGTGGTGCGCTGGTTTTCCAGGTCTTCGAGCTCCACCCGGTACTGGTGAGCTTCATGTTCATTGTGGAACATACCTACCAGCTGGCCTTGTTGGTGCACATCCCAGATCCGCACGCCAGCGGCCAGGCCTTCGTGGGACATTTTCGATTCGTCGCGTTCGGTTACTTGGACTGTCATCGTTAAACTCCACTGCTTGAGTTGGCTGCGACACTGTGTCGCACAACCCCTTTATAGAGTTTGTTAGCAGGCTAAGTAAATAAAACGGGCATGAAACAAGTTTCATGAAGACCGGAATGCGGTCAACTTTGTAGGAGCGGCCTTGCCGGGGCGCCGGACCGGTCGGAAAGGGGCGCGCAGCGGCCCCAGGATCTCGGCTCTGTCACAAGATTGCCGGGGCTGCTGCGCAGCCCATTCGCGACACGAGGCCGCTCCTACAAGGGCATCATCCGGGCACAAAAAAGCCCCGCACTGGCGGGGCTCCGGATATTACGGGCTTTAGCGGATCAGTTACCCTTCACCGTCTTGCCATCAACCGTGCCTTCCTGCAGCACGATCACGTACTCCTTGCCATCGGTCTCGACCTGGCGCAACTGCACCAGCAGGTAGTCCCAGTCCTTGGCGAACCACAGCTCGGTGACGCGCTTGTTCTGGCTTGGGGCACGCACACGCTCGACCTTCACCGCCTCGACCTGGCCGGTCTTGGTGGTGATCTTCTCGGTACCGAGCACGCGGAAGTCATAGTTGTCGATCTCGTCCCCGTCGACCACCTGGTAAGTCATGCTTTTCTTGCCGGCTGCCACATCGTGCTGCAGGGCCAGCTGGTAGGACGATTTGTCCAGCACACCGCGGTTGAGCGGCAGGCTGATCGGGTCCTTGCGGTCGGTGCCGGTGATCTTCTTGGCGTTCCAGTCGAAGGTCAGGTCGACGGTCTTGGCCTTGCCCAGGCCGCCGCGCTCGAAGTGGTACTTCTGCGGCAGCAGGGTATCGTTGTCCAGGCGCAGGGTGCTTTGCTCGGTCAGGCTGGCGATCATCATGGAAGCCTTGAAATTAAGGTCCCAGGTACCGTTGGCATTCTTGACCAGGCTGCGTTCGGCAGTGCCGCTCATGGGCAGCTGCTTCCAGTCAGCGGTGTAGCTGGCCGAGAACGGCTTCAGGTCAGCTGCCTGGAGAGGCAGGGCGAGCACAGCGAGAGCCAATAGCAGGGCGCGACGCATAAATTCTCCTAGGGTCGGATCAAGTGACCACTGGCCGGCAGCGGTTGGTCATCCAGTAAGGCACCCTGTTCACCCAGGCGCAAGCGCCCTTGGGCAAACCAGTGCACCGCCAGCGGGTAGATCTGGTGTTCCTGATGGTGGACCCTTTGGGCCAGGCTTTCCACCGTGTCGTCAGACAGCACCGGTACCACAGCCTGTACGACCAGAGGCCCGCCATCGAGTTCCTCGGTGACGAAGTGGACGCTGCAGCCATGTTCGGCGTCGCCTGCCTCCAGTGCCCGGCGATGGGTATGCAGGCCCTTGTAGCGGGGCAGCAACGACGGGTGGATGTTGAGCAGACGGCCCTGGTAGTGGCGCACGAAGTCGCCACTGAGGATGCGCATGAAACCGGCCAGCACCACCAGGTCCGGGGCAAAGCCGTCGATGCGCGCCATCAGCGCGGCATCGAAGGCTTCACGACCGTCGAACTGGGTGTGGTCGAGCACCAGGGTGTCGATACCGACCGCCTGGGCCCGTTGCAGGCCATAGGCATCGGCGCGGTTGGAAACCACCGCGGCGATGCGCACCTGGCTGTCCTGCGCGCGGCAACTGTCGATCAAGGCTTGCAGGTTGCTGCCGGAACCCGACAGCAGTACCACTACATTGCAGGGCTTGCTCGGCATCAGTGTGCCTTGAGGTTCTGCAGTTCGACCTGGGCGGCGCCTTCGGCGGCTTCGGCGATGTGGCCGATGACCCAAGGCTGCTCACCGGCGGCGCGCAGTTCGTTCAGGGCAGCTTCGACCTGGTCCTGGGCAACGCAGATGACCATGCCGACGCCGCAGTTCAGGACGCGGTGCATTTCGTGCTCGTCGACGTTGCCTTTTTCCTGCAGGAAGTCGAACACCGCCGGGCGCTGCCAGCTGGCCACGTCAACCACGGCCTGGGCATTTTTCGGCAGTACGCGCGGGATGTTGTCCAGCAGGCCGCCACCGGTGATGTGGGCCATGGCCTTGACTGCGCCGGTATTCTTGATCAGTTGCAGCAGTGGCTTGACGTAGATGCGGGTCGGCGCCATCAGCAGGTCGGTCAGCGGTTTGCCGTCGAGCTGGGTGTTTTCGATGTCGGTGCCGGACACTTCGAGGATCTTGCGGATCAGCGAATAGCCATTGGAGTGCGGGCCGGAGGATGGCAGGGCGATCAGCGCGTCACCGGTGGCAACCTTGGAGCCGTCGATGATCTCGGCCTTTTCCACCACGCCGACGCAGAAGCCGGCCAGGTCGTAATCTTCGCCTTCGTACATGCCCGGCATTTCGGCGGTTTCGCCGCCAACCAGGGAGCAGCCAGCCAGTTCGCAGCCGGCGCCGATGCCGGTAACCACGGTGGCGGCGACGTCGACGTTCAGCTTGCCGGTGGCGTAGTAGTCGAGGAAGAACAGCGGCTCTGCGCCGCAGACCACCAGGTCGTTGACGCACATGGCGACCAGGTCCTGGCCGATGCTGTCGTGCTTGTTCAGGTTCAGCGCCAGGCGCAGCTTGGTGCCGACGCCGTCGGTGCCGGAGACCAGCACCGGCTGCTTGTAGCCGGCCGGGATCTCGCAGAGGGCGCCGAAGCCACCCAGGCCACCCATGACTTCAGGGCGTGCGGTGCGTTTTGCCACGCCCTTGATGCGTTCGACCAGTGCTTCGCCGGCGTCGATGTCTACACCGGCGTCCTTGTAGCTCAGGGAGGGTTGCTTGCTCATTGATCCAGGCCTTTAAGAGGGAGGGATTCGTAAAAACGACCATGACGGCCAAGGCCGGCTGGGAAGCGGCGGCTGCCTGAAACGTCAGTGGTCTGTGAAGGCGCGCGATTTTATCAGGGTTGCCGTGCAGCGGCCATCCTCAGGCCGACGGGCAGGGCGGTTAATTGCTGAAAAAGGTGTGCGGGTGGTTGATACGCCGCCTTCTGTATAAGCTGCAGGCACATGCTTCATGCGCAACCGGACAGGAATCCCCATGCGACTTCTCAACTTTCTGGCGGCAGGCTGTCTCGTGCTGGCCAGTGTCACCGCGCAGGCCGAAACCGTCTCCGGGCTTTATCAGGTGCGCGAGCCGGTCGAGGGGCAGGGCGCCGAAGCCCGTTCCGCGGCCACTGCCAAGGCCCTCGATACCTTGGTGCTGCGCCTGACCGGCGACCCCAAGGCGGTGCAGAACCCGGCGCTGGCCGGGCTGCGCAAGGACCCGCAACAGATCATCAACCAGGTCGGTACCGAAGCCGGGCCGCCGGAATCGGTACTGGTCGAATTCGACCCCGGCAGTACTGAGCGTGCCCTGCGCAAGGCTGGCCTGGCGCTGTGGGGCAGTAACCGGCCATCCATCCTCGGCTGGTGGCTCAACGACAGCGCCGAAGGCAGCAACCTGGTCGGTGACGGCCAGGCCAGCGCCCAGCCGCTGCGCCGTGCTGCTCAACACCGAGGCTTGCCGCTGCGCCTGCCGCTGGCTGACCTCCAGGAACAACTGGTGGCCAACGCCAAGCAGCTCGAAGGCAACGACCCGGCGGCGCTGCGCAATGCCGCAGAGCGCTACGGCGCCGATGCCTTGCTGGCGGTGCACGCCCAGGAAGCCGATGGCAAATGGCAAGGTAAATGGCAGCTGTGGCTAGGCGACCAGCGTGAGCAGGGTAACGCCGAGGGCGCTGACCAGGCTGCCCTGGCGGACGCTGTCATGCTGGCGGTCAGCAGCCGCCTGGCCCCGCGCTACGTGATCAAGGCCGGTGCCAGCAGCCAGTTGCAGTTGCAGGTGCAAGGCATGAACCTGCGGCGGTATGCCGAGCTGAGCCGTGTGCTGGAGCCCTACGGCCCCCGCCTGCAGATGGCCGAGGGTGGCACGTTGACCTACGCGGTCACTGGCAATCGCGAGCAACTGCGTGCGCAGCTGGGCCTGGCCAAGCTGCAGGAGGTGCCGGTCGAGCAGGTGCCGTCTGCCCCGGTCACACCCGCGCCCGGCGCTGGGGCTGCGCCAGGCCAGCCAGCAACGCCTGCACCTGCCTCGACCAAGCCGTTCGACGGCCTGCGATTCCGTTGGTAAAGGGGCCTATCGATGACTGACATGCGTCGCTGGATCGGCTGGGGTGCTGCACTGCTGATCGCCGTGCTTCTCTATAGCCTGCACAATATTCTCACACCATTCCTGGTAGGCATCTTGCTGGCCTACCTGGCCGACCCGCTGGTCGACCGCCTGGAGCGCCTGGGCCTGTCGCGCACTTGGGGTGTGGTGGTGGTGTTCGGCCTTTTCACTCTTCTGCTGATGGCCTTGCTGCTGGTGCTGGTGCCGTTGCTGGCCAAGCAGTTGCTGCGCCTGTACGAACTGGCGCCGCAGATGCTCGACTGGCTCGAGCATGTGGCGCTGCCCTGGGTGCAGGGCCGCCTGGGCCTTGCCGACGGGTTCTGGAAATTCGACAAGATCAAGGCCGCCATTGGCGCGCACATGGGCCAGACCACCGACATCGTCGGCATGTTGCTGTCCCATGCCACTGCCTCGAGCCTGGCGCTGATGGCCTGGCTGGCCAACATGGTGCTGATCCCGGTAGTGGGTTTCTATCTGCTGCGTGACTGGGACCTGATGATGGCCAAGCTGCGTGGCCTGCTGCCGCGTCAGCGTGAGCCGCAGGTCGTAGGGCTGGCTGGTGAATGCCATGAGGTACTGGGGGCGTTCGTCCGTGGCCAGCTGATGGTGATGGTCGCGCTTGGCGTCATCTATTCCGCCGGCCTGATGCTGGTCGGGCTTGAACTGGGCCTGCTGATCGGCATGCTCGCGGGGCTGGCAGCCATTGTGCCGTACATGGGCTTCATCATCGGTATTGGCGCGGCGTTGGTGGCCGGATTGTTCCAGTTCGGAGGGGACCTGTACCCGATGCTCGGCATCGTCGCGGTGTTCATGGTCGGGCAGGCACTGGAGGGCATGGTGCTGACTCCGCTGCTGGTCGGTGACCGCATCGGCTTGCATCCGGTAGCGGTGATCTTCGCCATTCTCGCCGGCGGCGAACTGTTCGGCTTCACGGGAGTGTTGCTGGCGTTGCCGGTGGCGGCGGTGATCATGGTGCTGCTGCGACATGTGCACGACCTGTACAAAGAATCGGACATGTATGCCGGGGATGTCGACCCGGATCTGTGAATGAGGGGCTGCCATGCAGCCCCTGCAACAGCGCAACTTGTTGATTTTGCTTGTGCTATCCGCCTGCATGATTGTGCGCCCTGCTTTGCGGGTATAGACTTTGCACATTGTTCACCAAAGGCCCCCTGCGGTCCTGCTGACCGCCCGCGAGCATGAAACCACCGATCCAGTTGCCCCTGGGTGTGCGCCTGCGCGATGACGCCACCTTCATCAACTACTATCCGGGCGCCAATGCCGCGGCGTTGGGCTATGTCGAGCGGCTGTGCGAAGCCGACGCCGGCTGGACCGAGAGCCTCATTTATCTGTGGGGCAAGCAGGGCGTTGGTCGCAGCCACCTGCTGCAGGCGGCCACCCATCGCTTCCAGCAGTGTGGCGAACCTGCCGTTTACCTGCCGCTGGCGCAGTTGCTGGATCGTGGTGTGGAGCTGCTCGATTACCTGGCTCAGTACGAACTGGTGTGCATCGACGACCTGCATGTGATCGCCGGCAAGGCAGACTGGGAAGAGGCGATGTTCCACCTGTTCAACCGCCTGCGTGACAGCGGCCGCCGCCTGCTGCTGGCTGCCTCGGCTTCGCCCCGTGAACTACCGATCAAGTTGCCCGACCTCAAGTCACGCCTGACCCTGGCCCTGGTGTTCCAGATGCGCGGCCTGTCCGATGAAGACAAGCTGCGTGCCCTGCAATTGCGGGCCTCGCGCCGCGGCTTGCACCTGACCGACGAGGTCGGCCATTTCATCCTTACCCGCGGCACGCGCAGCATGAGCGCGCTGTTCGACCTGCTCGAACGCCTTGATCAGGCCTCCCTGCAGGCTCAGCGCAAGCTCACGATCCCTTTCCTGAAGGAAACCCTCGGCTGGTAAGCCCCGTAAACACTGGGCTTTGAGCTGCAAAACGAAAAAGTCACATCTTTTTCGATAAAATTTGCAAATGGCCATGATAGAGGGCATAGTTTCACCCTTCTAAAGGATTACAGACACGGTCGTGCCCATGCTGAAGCGCTTCGCACCCCTCGTGCCACTCGCACTCGTGACCCTGCTTTTTGGCTGCGCGGCTCAAGGCCCGGTTTCCCAGCCCCAGGATCACACCCCGATTGCCTCGCAATCGGTCAACAAGGCCAAAGCTTCGCCTTCGTCGGTTTTCGGCGAAGAAGAGCAGGCCACTGAAGATGACCTGGAGGCCTTCTCCAGCAGCAAGCCTTATCAGCTTCCGGTGCTGGCTGACAGCATCCTTGAGCGCGGCATGTCGCTGATCGGCACCCGCTACCGCTTTGGCGGTACCTCGGAAGCCTCAGGTTTCGACTGCAGCGGTTTCATCGGCTACCTGTTCCGCGAGGAGGCTGGCATGAACCTGCCGCGCTCGACCCGCGAAATGATCAACGTCGATGCGCCGAAGGTGGCCCGCAACAAGCTCAAGCCAGGCGATCTGCTGTTCTTCAGCACCAATGGCCGTGGCCGTGTCAGCCATGCCGGCATCTACCTGGGTGACAATCAGTTCATCCACTCCAGCAGCCGCCGCAGCGGCGGTGTGCGCATCGACAGCCTCGGTGACCGCTACTGGAGCAAGACCTTCATCGAAGCCAAGCGTGCCTTGGCCATGGCGCCGACCACCAATATCGCGCGCAACTGATATCAAAATGATATATCCTGCCACGGCGGCGTAGCTTGAAAAAAGCTCGCCGCCGTGCGCATTTACAGAAAGCGTCTAATCTAAATTCTCAACTCTTTTCGGCTGCGGCCGTTCGGTCTCAGACAGGAAGTTCTGGCCATGGCGATGATGGCGCGCTTCGCATTTCTTTCCCTGGTGGCATTGCTAGCCGCCTGCTCCAGCCGTGCCCCGGCACCGGCCCCTGTGGTGCAGCCACAAATCACCTACAGCCAGCCCGAGGGCTCGCCACTGGCTGACGACGTGCTGATCCGTGCGATCGGCCTGGTCGGCACGCCTTACCGCTGGGGTGGCAACACGCCGGACTCCGGGTTCGATTGCAGCGGCCTGATCGGCTACGTGTACCGCGACGCTGCCGGCATCAGCCTGCCGCGCTCGACCCGCGAGATGATCGTCATGCGTGCGCCGACCGTGGATATCAGCGCGCTGCAGTCGGGAGACCTGGTGTTTTTCGCCACCGGTGGCGGCTCGCAGGTCAGTCACGCGGGTATCTATGTGGGCGAAGGGCGTTTCGTGCATGCACCCTCTACCGGCGGCACCGTGCGCCTGGACTACCTGTCCAACAGCTACTGGTCCAAGGCCTACCTGCAGGCCAAACGCGTGATTCCCCAAGGGAATCTCGCGCAGAACCGTTGAGCGCTAGCGTGCCTTGGTCACTCGCCACACCACGTTGCCCACGTCATCGGCGACCAGCACGCCACCGCGCTGGTCGTTGATGACGCCCACCGGTCTCCCTTTGGCCTTGCCATCCTCGTCGAGAAAGCCGGTCAGCAGGTCTATAGGCTTGCCTGCGGGTTTTCCGGCGCTGTCGAACGGTATGAAAATTACCTTGTAGCCACTGTGCGGCTTACGGTTCCAAGAGCCATGCTGGCCCACGAACGCTCCGCGATCGAATGGCGAGGGCAGTACGCCGGGCTCGGCGAAGGCCAGCCCCAGTGACGCCGTATGTGGGCCTACGGCATAGTCCGGCACGAGCGCCGTGGCGACTTTCTGCGGGTTCTGGGGCGCAACCCGTGCATCCACATGCTGCCCGTAGTAGCTGTACGGCCAGCCATAGAAGCCGCCGTCCTTGACCGAGGTGATGTAGTCCGGCACCAGGTCGCTGCCGATCTCGTCACGCTCATTGACCGCTGTCCACAGTGCTCCGCTGTCTGGCTGCCAGGCCAAGCCGTTCGGATTGCGCAGGCCTGATGCGAACAGGCGATGCTGGCCGCTGGCCGGGTCCACCTCCCAGATCGCTGCGCGCCCCTGCTCCTTGTCCAGGCCGTTCTCGCCGACATTGCTGTTGGAGCCTACGGTCACGTAGAGCTTGCTGCCGTCGGGGCTGGCGATCACGTTCTTGGTCCAGTGATGGTTGAGCGGGCCGCCTGGCAGGTCGGTGACCTTGTGGCCTTCCCCGGCAATCTGCATCGCTCCCGGTTCATAGTGGAAGCGCAGCAGCTGGTCGGTATCGGCGACGTAGAAGTCCTTGCCCACCAACACCATGCCGAAGGGGGAATTGAGGCCTTCGATGAACGGTGTGCGAATTTCTGCGACGCCGTCGTGGTCGGCGTCGCGCAGTAAGGTGATGCGGTTGGCGCTGGCTACGCCGGCACCGGCCCGTTTCATCGCCTTGCCCATGAACCAGCCTCGCAGCCCCTTGCCGTCGTCAGGCTTGGGCGGGGCGTTGGTCTCGGCAACCAGGACGTCACCATTGGGGAGCACGTAGAGCCAGCGCGGGTGTTCGAGGTTGTCGGCAAATGCCTGTACCTGGGTGCCCGGGGCTGACTTGGGTTTAGCCCCGTGCGGCCAACCTGTGGCAGGGGCGATGTTGACGGTCGGGATCAGGCTCTGGCGGGGTGGCGGAAGTTGCGGCAAGGGGCCGCTGCCATCGCTCACCTTCAGGTGGGCAGTGTCGCCGCAGCCTCCAAGGCAGGCGAGCAATGTCCACGGCAACAGCATGACGGTGCGTTTCATGTTCGCAGCCCTTTGTGCCGGTGTATGAACATGTGAGCGCGCGCTGTTGCTCAAGGTTCACCGAGCACCGCTCCCGATTGACGAGGCTTAACCGGCCTCTTCCAGGTCCAGGTGATCGATGCGTTCGAAACGCTCGGTGAGAAAATCGATCAGGCGTCGTACCCGTGCCGACAAATGCAATTGCTGCGGATATACCGCGTAGACATCGGCCCGTGTCGGGGTCTGGTCCTCCAGCAACAGCCGCAGGCGCCCGCTGCGCACATAGCGGGCGATGTCCCATTCTGCGCGTAGCAAGATACCGTGCCCCTGCAAGGCCCAGTTCAGTGCCACTTCCCCGTCATTGCAACTGAGCGCGCCCTGTACCTTGATGTTCTGCGTGCGGCCGCCACTGGTGAAGCGCCATACGCCATACGGCGATTCGTTCTGGCGCAAGAAAATGCAGTTGTGCTGGGCCAGTTCCGAAAGCTTCTGTGGGGTGCCGTGCTTTTCCAGGTACAGGGGCGAGGCGCACAGCAGGCGGCGGTTGGAGGCGATCTTGCGGGCGTGGAAGGAGGCGTCCGGCAGGGTGCCGAAACGTATGCCCAGGTCAAAGCCGTGCGACGCCAGGTCCAGTGGGTGGTCACTGATCTCCAGTTGCACTTCGATATCTGGATGGCGCGCATAGAAGTCTGCCAGGGCCGGGCCAATGTAGCGCCGGCCGAAACCCAGTGAAGCATTCACCCGGATCAGCCCTTTGGGCTCCGCGCGGTGCTGGCCGAGCAACTGCTCCACCTCGTCGACCTGGGCGAGGATTCGCGCGGCATGGGCGAAGTACAGCTCGCCCTCTGCAGTCAGGCTCATGGAACGGGTGGTGCGGTTGACCAGGCGAATGCCCAGGCGTGCTTCCAGCGCGGCCAGGCGTTTGCTCACTGCCGGTGGGGTCACGCCCAGTTCGCGTGCTGTGGCGGCCAGGCTGCCTTGCTTGGCCAGCAGGTGGAAGAAGCCCAGGTCCTGTGTCGGATTCATCATTAACCCATGGTTACTTGAGACGTGATTCAGGGTTAACTGCTGCCCTGAGTTCACTACATATACTCGCCTCATCCCCGCTGGCACAAGCCTGGTGGGCCACAACGAGCATGGGAGTCGAGACATGAACAACTACAAGATCGCCGCCATCCCGGGTGACGGCATCGGCGTCGAAGTGATCGCGGCGGGTGTGGAAGTACTGCAGGCCCTGGCTGCCAGGCGCGGTACCTTCACCATGGATTTCGAACACTTCGACTGGGGCTCGGAACGTTACCTGCGTGAGGGCCAGTACATTCCCGAGGATGGCCTGGAGTCACTCAAGGCGTTTGACGCCATCTTCTTCGGTGCCGTGGGCAGCCAGGAGGTGCCTGATCATGTGTCTCTGTGGGGGCTGCGCCTGCCGATCTGCCAGGGCTTCGACCAGTACGCCAACGTGCGCCCGGCGCGCGTGCTGCCCGGGGTTAGCAGCCCGCTGGCCAAGGGCAAGGCCATCGACTGGGTGATCGTGCGCGAAAACTCCGAAGGCGAATACTCCGGCAGCGGTGGCCGAGTACACCAAGGCCTGCCGATCAAGGTGGCTACCGAGGTCTCGACGTTTACCCGCGTGGGCGTGGAGCGCATCCACCGCTTCGCTTTCGAACTGGCCCGCACCCGGCCGGCGAAGCACCTGACGCTGGTGACCAAGTCCAACGCCCAGCGCCACGGCATGGTGCTGTGGGATGAGGTGTTCGCGCAGGTGGCCAAGGATTACCCGGATGTGCGCACCACCCGCGAACTGGTGGACGCCGTGACCACCACCATGGTGCTCAAGCCCGAGCAGCTGGATGTGGTGGTGGCGACCAACCTGCATGCCGACATTCTCTCGGACCTGGCCGCCGCGTTGTCCGGCAGCCTGGGCATCGCGCCCACCGCCAACCTCAACCCGGGCCGCGAGTTCCCATCGATGTTCGAACCGATCCACGGCTCGGCCTTCGACATCACCGGCAAGGGCGTGGCCAACCCGATCGCCACCTTCTGGACCGCAGTGATGATGCTTGAACACCTGGGCGAAGCCGCTGCTGCGCGCGAGCTGATGGCGGCCATCGAAGCGGTGACCGAAAGTGGCCTGCACACGCCGGACCTGGGCGGCAACGCCACTACTCGAGCAGTGACCGATGCCGTGCTGGCGCTGCTGCGCCGCTGAGTTCAGGCCTGCTTCAGCAGCAGCGCCACCCCCGGGAAATACTGGCCCAGCTCGTTGTGCAGCTTGCGATAGGCATAAGGGAAGTACCAGGCGATGGCGCAGGCTGTGTGTTTCTGCAGGTCATCGACCAGGTCTTGCAGTTCTTCCGGGCTGGCATGCTGGCCTGCCTTCCAGGGGGTGATGAACAGCGCCCCCGCTTTCAGCTGGCTGGGGTAGGCCACCTGACGGGCGAGGGCGGTGGTTTCCTGCAGGGCTGCGGCCATGTCCAGCCGGGCGATTTTTGGCCAGCGCTGGCTCACGCTCAGGTAGAGCGCCTCGTCGGCGCTGCAGATCGACAGGTCGCAGCGCCCCTCCAGTTCGCCCTCGTCACGCTGCTTCTTGCTGGCAAACTGCGGCAGGGCTGCCCGTTCGGCCTGCCAGGCAGCTGCGGCGAGCATGCCGATGTTGGCGGCGCTGCCATGCCAGTAGGGGGCTTCGGCATCGCCATTGAACTGGTTGAAGCGGTCGATGCAGTCGACCCAGCGCTCCAGGACCGGCTGCAGAAACTCCAGGCGCGGGTTATTGATGATCTGGCCTTGCATGCTGAGCTCTCCTGTTGTCGTTATGATCGCGTCCAGCGAAAAGTGATGGCTATGTGACATCATTTTATTCAGTGTGGCACAACCTGACGGATCGGCCATTGACCCAGGCCAGTTCGGCCGAAGTAAAAGGCCCCGTCCGATTGACGCTCCCGGTGCAACCCTCTAACCTTCGCGGCGTGTTTCAGGTGCCCTGCCAGCCCCGACTGGGCAGGGTGAAACTGGGAAGCCGGTGGTCGCCAGCATGGCGCGATTCCGGCGCTGCCCCCGCAACGGTAGGTGAGTAGCGGCCGCGCAGGGCCACTGGGTACAGGTACCCGGGAAGGCGCGCAGGCCTGGGCCGAACGGCCCGCTCACAAGCCCGGAGACCGGCCTGAAACTGCCAACGGCATCACGGAGGGTGATGCGCGGTGCACCGTGGCTCCGGCCATGGCTCCTGCGCGTTCTCCGTCTGCCCGCCTATTACCTGTCGCCGCTGTTCACGTGGCGTCAGCCTGCGGAGAACCCTTCATGAGCGAATCCACCGACCGCGACGAACGCCACCTGGCGCGCATGCAGCGCAAGAAGGCGGTCATCGACGAGCGCATCGCCAATTCCCCCAATGAATGCGGCCTGCTGCTGGTGCTCACCGGCAACGGCAAGGGCAAGAGCAGTTCGGCCTTCGGCATGCTCGCTCGCGCCCTGGGTCATGGCATGCAGTGCGGCGTGGTGCAGTTCATCAAGGGCCGCAACAGCACCGGCGAGGAGCTGTTCTTCCGCCGTTTCCCCGAGCAGGTGCGCTACCACGTGATGGGCGAGGGGTTCACCTGGGAGACCCAGGACCGTCAGCGTGACATCGCTGCCGCCGAAGCTGCCTGGGCGGTATCGCGCGCGCTGCTGCAAGACCCGAGCGTGCAGTTCGTGGTGCTCGACGAGCTGAACATCGCCCTCAAGCACGGCTACCTCGATCTGGACCAAGTGCTGAGTGACATTCAGGCCCGGCCACCGATGCAGCATGTGATCGTCACCGGTCGCGCAGCCAAGCCTGAAATGATCGAACTGGCCGATACCGTCACCGAGATGGGGATGCTCAAGCATGCCTTCCAGGCCGGTATCCGCGCGCAGAAGGGCGTCGAACTGTGAGTGAAACGCGCAGCTGCCCGGCGGTGCTGATCGCAGCACCTGCCTCTGGCCAGGGCAAGACTACCGTGACTGCAGCCCTTGCCCGCCTGCACCGCAACCTTGGGCGTAAAGTCCAGGTGTTCAAATGCGGCCCTGATTTCCTCGACCCGATGATCCTTGAGCGGGCCAGTGGCGCACCGGTGTACCAGCTCGATCTGTGGATGATTGGTGCCGAAGAAAGCCGTCGACTGCTGTGGCAAGCTGCACAAGAGGCCGACCTGATTCTGATCGAGGGTGTGATGGGTCTGTTCGACGGCACCCCGTCCAGCGCTGATCTGGCCCGCCACTTCGGTGTGCCGGTGCTGGCGGTGATCGATGGCACGGCCATGGCCCAGACCTTCGGCGCCCTGGCCTTGGGCCTGGCGCGTTATCAGGCCGACCTGCCGTTCGCTGGCGTGCTGGCCAACCGGGTCGGTAGCCTGCGCCATGCGCAACTGCTCGAAGGCAGCCTGACCGAGGGCCTGCGCTGGTATGGGGGCTTGTCACGCGAGCGCGGCATCGAGCTGCCCAGCCGCCATCTGGGATTGGTCCAGGCCAGCGAGCTGAACGACCTGGATGCCCGCCTTGACGCTGCCGCCGAAGCCCTCGGCGCCAGCTGCGACGCTACCTTGCCGCCGCCGGTGGCCTTCGCCGCGCCCGCGCCACAACCGTGCGCTGCGTCGCTCAGCGGTGTGCGCATCGGCGTGGCGCGTGACGAAGCGTTCGCCTTTACATACGGCGCCAATCTCGACCTGCTGCGTGATCTGGGCGCACAGCTGGCATTCTTTTCGCCGTTGCATGATCGTGAGTTGCCAGCAGTAGACAGCCTGTACCTGCCAGGAGGCTATCCGGAACTGCATCACCACGCGCTGGCTGCCAATGCGCCGATGTGCGAAGCGATCCGTGCCCATCACGCCCAGGGCAAGCCGTTGCTGGCCGAGTGCGGCGGCATGCTGTACCTGCTCGATGCGCTGACTGATGTTGCTGGCGAGCGTGCCAAGCTGCTCGGCCTGCTGCCAGGCGAGGCGACCATGCAGAAGCGCCTGGCGGCCCTGGCACTGCAAGCCGTGGAACTGCCCGAAGGCACTCTGCGCGGGCACACCTACCACCACTCGCTGACCAGCACCGAGCTGGAGCCGATCGCCCGGGGCCTGAGCCCCAACGGTGGGCGCGGCAACGAAGCGGTGTATCGGCTGGGCAGGCTGACGGCGTCCTACGTGCACTTCTACTTCCCGTCCAACCCTGACGCGGCGGCGGCGCTGTTGCGGCCATGAGCGATCACGCCTACAGCGCCGCCGAGCGCGCCGCGATCTACCGCGCCATTGGTGAGCGCCGCGACATGCGCCACTTTGCTGGTGGCTCGGTCGCTCCCGAGCTGCTCGCTCGCCTGCTGGCCGCCGCGCACCAGGCGCCGAGTGTCGGCCTGATGCAGCCTTGGCGCTTCATCCGCATCAGCCAGCGTGAACTGCGCGGGCAGATTCAGGCCTTGGTCGAAGAAGAGCGGGTGCGTACCGCCGAAGCGCTGGGCGAACGCTCTGATGAGTTCATGAAACTCAAGGTGGAGGGCATCAGCGACTGCGCTGAAGTGCTGGTGGCAGCGTTGATGGACAACCGCGAGTCGCACATCTTCGGCCGCCGTACCTTGCCGGAGATGGACCTGGCTTCGCTGGCCTGTGCGATCCAGAACCTGTGGCTGGCCGCCCGAGCCGAGGGCCTGGGGCTGGGCTGGGTCTCGCTGTTCGAGCCGCAGGCCCTGGCCGCGCTGCTGGGCATGCCCGCTGGGGCCAAGCCGGTGGCGGTGCTGTGCCTGGGGCCAGTCACCGCGTTCTACGCGCAGCCGATGCTGGTACAGGAAAACTGGGCCGAGGAACGCCCCTTGAGTGACATGCTGTTCGAGAACCAATGGGGAGAACGCCCATGAGCGTCGCTTTGCTGACCGTAGCCGGTGTGGCCCTGGATGCGCTGCTGGGTGAGCCGCAGCGACGGCATCCTCTGGTGGGCTTCGGCAACCTGGCGTCGAGCCTGGAGCGCCGCCTGAATGCCAGCGGGCGCGGCTGGCGCAGCCATGGCGTGAGCGCCTGGTTCCTGGCCGTGGTACCACTGACCCTGGTGGCGTTGATATTGTCCTGGTTGCCCTATGTCGGCTGGTTGGTGGACGTGCTGGCGCTGTATTGCGCCCTCGGTTTGCGCAGCCTCGGGGAGCATGTGCTGCCGGTGGCCAACGCCTTGCGCCAAGGGGATCTGGAAGAGGCGCGGCGCCGCGTCGGCTACCTGGTCAGCCGGGAAACCCGCGAACTGGACGAACCAGCAGTCGCTCGCGCAGCCACCGAATCGGTACTGGAGAACGGCAGCGATGCGGTGTTCGCCGCGCTGTTCTGGTTCGTCGTGGCCGGGGCGCCGGGGGTGGTGCTGTACCGCCTTAGCAACACCCTGGACGCCATGTGGGGTTACCGTAACGAACGCTTCGAGCGCTTCGGTTGGTGCGCGGCGCGCATCGACGATGTGCTGAACTATATTCCCGCCAGGCTGGTGGCGCTGACTTACGCGCTACTTGGTAAAACGCGCCTGGCCCTGGCCTGCTGGCGTAAACAGGCACCGCTGTGGGACAGCCCCAACGCTGGGCCAGTGATGGCCTCGGGGGCCGGTGCGCTGGGTGTCGAACTGGGCGGCCCGGCGGTGTACCACGGTGAACTGCACGAGCGCCCACGCCTGGGTGACGGGCCGATGGCCGATGCCGATGCCATCGAGCGCGGCTGGAGCCTGGTGCAGCGTGGTGTGTGGTTGTGGGTACTGCTGATCTGCGTGGGAGCCTATCTGAATGCTTGAACACGGTGGCCGCCTGCTGCGTGCGGTGCGGCAGTACGGGATCGCGCGGGAAGACTGGCTCGACCTGTCCAGCGGCATCGCGCCGTGGTCTTATCCGATTCCGCCGATTCCACTGGATGCGTGGGCCCGGCTGCCAGAGACCGACGACGGCCTCGAAGACGCGGCGCGGCGTTACTACCGCGCCACCCAGCTACTGCCGGTGGCCGGTTCGCAGGCGGCGATCCAGGCGCTGCCGACATTGCGCCCGGCCGGGCGAGTCGGTGTGCTGTCCCCCTGTTATGCCGAACATCCCCAAGCATGGCGGCGCGCCGGGCATGAGGTGGTCGAACTGGATGAAACCCAGGCCGAAGCCGAGCTCGACAGCCTTGATGTGCTGGTGCTGGTCAACCCGAACAACCCCACCGGTCGCCGGGTATCGCGCGAGCGTCTGCTGGCCTGGCACGCGCGGTTGGCCGAGCGCGGCGGCTGGCTGCTGGTCGACGAAGCGTTCATGGACAACACCCCCGAGCACAGCGTGACCGACTGCGCCGAACGCCCGGGCCTGATCGTGTTGCGTTCGTTCGGCAAGTTCTTTGGCTTGGCCGGCGTACGGTTGGGCTGCGTAGTGGCCGAACCCTCGTTGCTGCAGCGCCTTGCCGAGCTGCTCGGGCCCTGGACCGTCAGTGGTCCGACCCGGGTGCTGGCGCAAGCCTGCTTTGCCGACCACGCGGCGCATCAAGCTCAGATCGAACGCTGTGCGCTGGCCAGTCAGCGCCTGGCAGCACTGTTGCAAGGCGTTGGCCTGGCGCCCAGCGGTGGCTGCGACCTGTTCCAGTACGTGCGCAGCGCGCATGCAGCCCACCTGCATGATTTTCTCGCCCGCCGCGGCATCCTCGTGCGCCTGTTCGAGCAGCCTGCCGCCGTGCGCCTTGGCCTGCCGGCGAATGCCGCAGACGAGCAGCGCCTGGCCCGGGCCCTGGCCGATTATCAGAAGGAAACGGCATGACCACCCTCATGGTGCAAGGCACCACCTCCGATGCGGGCAAGAGCACACTGGTTACCGCCCTGTGCCGCTGGCTGTTGCGCCAGGGCGTCGGCGTGGTGCCGTTCAAGCCCCAGAACATGGCGCTCAACAGCGCCGTGACCGCCGACGGCGGTGAAATCGGCCGCGCCCAGGCGGTACAGGCCCAGGCTTGCCGGCTGGCCCCCCACACCGACATGAACCCGGTGCTGCTCAAGCCCAACAGCGACACCGGAGCCCAGGTGATCATCCATGGTCGCGCGGTCACCAGCATGAATGCGGTGGCCTATCACGACTACAAGGCGATTGCCATGCAGGCAGTGCTGGCCTCGCACCAGCGCCTCACAGCTGCCTACCCGGTGGTGATGGTAGAGGGCGCGGGTTCGCCGGCCGAAATCAACCTGCGCGCCGGTGATATCGCCAACATGGGCTTTGCCGAGGCGGTCGACTGCCCGGTGATCCTGGTTGCCGACATCAACCGCGGCGGGGTGTTCGCCCACCTGGTCGGTACCCTCGAGCTGCTTTCGCCGAGCGAGCAGGCGCGGGTCAAGGGCTTCGTCATCAATCGTTTTCGCGGCGACATCGCGCTGCTTCAACCGGGCCTGGACTGGCTGGAGCAACGCACTGGCAAACCTGTGCTGGGCGTGCTGCCCTATGTCACCGACCTGCACCTGGAAGCCGAGGATGGCATCGACATCCGCCAGGGCGCCAAGGAGGAGCACGTGCTCAAGGTGATCGTCCCGGTGCTGCCGCGCATCAGCAACCACACTGATTTCGACCCGTTGCGCCTGCACCCGCAGGTCGACCTGCAGTTCATCGGCCCGGGCCAGCCGATTCCGGCCGCCGACCTGATCATCCTGCCCGGCTCGAAGAGCGTGCGCGGCGACCTGGCGCAACTGCGCGAGCGTGGCTGGGACAAGGCCATCGAGCGGCACCTGCGCTATGGCGGCAAATTGATCGGCATCTGCGGTGGCCTGCAGATGCTTGGCCGTGAAGTGCACGACCCGCTCGGCCTGGAAGGCGCCGCCGGTTCCAGCCCCGGGCTGGGCCTGTTCGATTACGTGACGGTGCTTGAAGCCGACAAGCAACTGCGCAACGTTGCCGGCGTTCTGAGCCTGGAAGCCGTGCCGGTCGCCGGTTATGAAATTCATGCAGGCGTTACCGCAGGCCCTGCCCTGGAACGGCCCGCCGTGCAGCTCGCCGATGGCCGTTGTGACGGCGCGATCAGTGCCGACGGCCAGGTCCTCGCCACCTACCTTCATGGCCTGTTCGAGGGCAGCCAGTCGTGTGCCGCGCTGCTGCGCTGGGCGGGGCTGGAGAATGCGCAGACCATCGATTACGAGGCCCTGCGCGAACGTGATATCGAGCGCTTGGCCGACCTGGTGGAAACCCACCTGGATACCGCGCACCTGCGAACGCTTTGTGGAGTCGCCTGAGATGCGCAACCTGATCCTCGGCGGCGCCCGTTCGGGCAAAAGCCGCCTGGCCGAGCAACTGGCCAGCGACAGCGGCCTGGCGGTCACCTACATTGCCACCAGCGAGCCGCTCGATGGCGAAATGAACGAGCGCGTGCGCCTGCACCGCCAGCGCCGGCCAGCCGATTGGGGGCTGATCGAAGAACCCCTGGCGCTGGCTGCTGTGCTGCGTGCAGAGGCCGCTGAAGGTCGCTGCCTGCTGGTGGACTGCCTGACCTTGTGGTTGACCAACCTGCTGATGCTCGACGATCAGCAGCGGCTGGCCGCAGAGCGCGATGCGCTGCTCGACTGCCTGGAGCAATTGCCCGGCACAATCATTCTGGTCAGCAACGAAACCGGCCTGGGCGTGGTGCCCATGGGCGAGCTGACCCGCCGTTACGTCGACCTGGCCGGCTGGCTGCACCAAGCCATTGCCGAACGCTGTCAGCGTGTGGTGCTGACCGTGGCCGGCCTACCCCTCATGCTCAAAGGACCCGCTCTATGAACCAAGCCTGGTGGCGTGATGCCTGCCAACCTCTCGACAACGCTGCCATGGACCAGGCCCGCACCCGTCAGCAGCAGCTGACCAAACCTGCCGGCTCGCTCGGCCAGCTCGAAGGCCTGGCAGTGCAACTGGCCGGCTTGCAAGGGCGTGAGCGGCCAACCCTGGATCAGGTCGCCATCACGATTTTCGCGGGCGACCATGGTGTGGTCGAGGAGGGCATTTCGGCCTATCCACAGGCGGTCACCGGGCAGATGCTGCGCAACTTCGTGGGCGGTGGCGCGGCGATCAGCGTGCTGGCGCGGCAACTGCAGGCCAGCCTTGAAGTGGTCGACCTGGGGACCATTGACCCTGAGCTGGAACTGCCCGGGGTGCGTCATCTGCGCCTCGGCGCCGGCACTGCCAACTTCGCCCGCCAACCGGCCATGACCGATGCGCAGCTGCAAGGTGCATTGCAGGCCGGTCGTGACAGCGCCCTGCGCGCAGCGGCCAATGGCGCGCAGCTGTTCATCGGTGGCGAGATGGGCATTGGCAACACCTCTGCCGCCGCCGCGCTGGCCAGCACCTTGCTGGCCTGCCCGGCAAGCGAGTTGAGTGGGCCGGGTACCGGCCTGGACAGCGCAGGTGTGCGCCACAAGGCCGAAGTGATCGAGCGCGCCCTGGTGCTGCACGGCCTGCGCGCCGATGAGCCGCTACAGGCCCTGGCTTGTGTCGGCGGCTTCGAGATCGCCGCACTGACTGGTGCCTACCTCGCCTGTGCTCAGCAGGGCATCGCGGTGCTGGTGGATGGCTTCATCTGCAGCGTCGCCGCACTGCTGGCGGTACGCCTCAACCCGCAGAGCCGTGACTGGCTGCTGTTCGCTCATCAGGGCGCGGAGCCTGGGCACAAGACCCTGCTCGCAGCGCTGCAGGCCGAGCCGCTGCTGGCCCTGGGGTTGCGCCTGGGCGAGGGCAGTGGAGCCGCCTTGGCAGTGCCGCTGATGCGCCTGGCCTGCGCCCTGCACGGGCAAATGGCGACCTTCGCAGAGGCTGCGGTAGCGGACCGCCCGGCATGATTCTCGACCTGCTGCGCCACGGTGAAACCGAGCTGGGCGGCGGCCTGCGCGGCAGCCTGGATGATGCCTTGACCGACAAGGGCTGGGGCCAGATGCGTGACGCGCTGGCAGGCGCAGGCCCCTGGGATGTGCTGGTCAGCTCGCCGTTGCAGCGCTGTGCGCGTTTTGCCGAGCAACTGGGCATGCCGGTTCAGCTTGAAGCCGGTCTGCAAGAGCTGCATTTCGGTGAGTGGGAAGGGCGCAGCGCCTTGCAGATCATGCAAACGCAGGCTGATGCGCTTGGGCGCTTCTGGGCCGACCCTTACAGTTACACTCCGCCCGCAGGGGAGCCTGTCGCGGCCTTCGCCGAACGTGTGCTGTCCGCCATCGCCCGCCTGCACCAGCAACATGCTGGCAAGCGCGTGCTGCTGGTCACCCATGGCGGTGTCATGCGCCTGCTGCTGGCGCGTGCCCGTGGCCTGCCCCGGGAGCAGTTGCTGCAGGTCGAGGTTGGCCATGGCGCCTTGGCGCGCCTGGCGGTGGACGAAGATGGCGCGCTGCTCGAGGTGCTTTGACATGCTGCCGTTCTGGATCGCCTTACAGTTTCTCAGCAGCTTGCCGGTGCGTTTGCCGGGGATGCCAGAGCCCCGTGAGATGGGGCGTTCGCTGCTTTGCTATCCGCTGGTGGGGGCGCTTTTCGGCCTGTTGCTGTGGCTGGCCAGCTACCTGATGCAGGGCGTCGCGGCGCCGTTGCACGCGGCCATGCTGCTGGCACTGTGGGTGCTGCTCAGTGGTGCGCTGCATCTGGATGGCCTGGCCGACAGTGCCGATGCCTGGCTGGGCGGCTTCGGTGACCGCGAGCGCACGCTGCAGATCATGAAGGATCCGCGCAGCGGGCCGATTGCCGTGGTCACTCTGGTGCTGGTGTTGCTGCTGAAGTTCTGTGCCCTGTGGGTGCTGGTGGAGCGGGGCGCAGGTGCCTTGCTGATGCTGGCGCCGGTGGTGGGGCGGGTGGCGATGCTTGGCTTGTTTCTGGTTACGCCCTATGTACGCAAGGGCGGTTTGGGGCAGGCGCTGGCTGAGCACTTGCCGCGTCGCGCGGCGGGTTGGGTGTTGATGGGCAGTGTGTCGCTGTGCCTGTTGATGGGAGGGTGGCTGGCGCTATGGTCGGTCTTGGCCTCGCTTGCAGTGTTCTGCTGGCTGCGGCGGTTGATGTGCCGGCGGTTGGGCGGCACCACTGGGGACACCGCGGGGGCGGTGCTGGAATTGTTGGAGCTGACGGTGGTGTTGGGGCTGGCGTTGAGCATGTGAGCTTGAGCGTGCACATTGAAACTTGTTGCAACAACTCTGACACGGGTATATACACGTATCCATGTTGACCAGTGAATGCATCTGCACCCATCTGCGTCGCGCCGCCCGAGGGGTGAGCCGGCACTACGACGAGGCCCTTGCCGGCTTCGGCATCAATGTCGCCCAGTTTTCCCTGTTGCGCCACCTGCAACGGCTCGATCGCCCCAGTATCACTACATTGGCCGATGCCATGGGCCTGGAGCGCAGTACGCTGGGCCGTAACCTGCGCGTGCTGGAAGCAGAAGGGCTGGTAGCCCTGGCCGACGGCGATGACCAGCGCAACCGCATGGTGTTGCTGACCGGGGCGGGCGAGGCGCGCTTGCAGGCGGCTCACCCAGCCTGGGAGCAGGCGCAGTTGTCGCTGGTCGAGCAGTTGGGCGAAGGGCAGCGTGACGAGTTGGTGCGTTTGCTGGAGCGGCTAGCCTGAATCATTACCACTAGAAGCGGGTATATACCCGTACAACCTTGTGATGTGCTGGAGATAACGACAATGACTTCGGTGTGGCGAACCAGCGGGTGGGTACTTGCGGGGGCGGCGTTGATCCTGGCGCTGTCGCTGGGTGTGCGTCACGGTTTTGGCCTGTTCCTGGCGCCGATGAGCGCTGATTTTGGCTGGGGCCGTGAAGTGTTCGCCTTTGCCATCGCCCTGCAAAACCTTATCTGGGGGCTGGCGCAGCCGTTTGCCGGTGCGTTGGCCGACCGCCTTGGCGCGGCGCGGGTGGTGATTATCGGCGGCATACTCTATGCCGCTGGCCTGCTGCTGATGAGTACCGCCGATTCGGCCTGGTCGCTGTCGCTCAGCGCCGGCCTGTTGATTGGTATCGGTCTTTCTGGCACTTCATTCTCGGTCATCCTCGGTGTGGTCGGCCGCGCGGTCCCGGCGGAAAAGCGCAGCATGGCCATGGGTATCGCCAGCGCTGCCGGCTCCTTCGGCCAGTTCGCCATGCTCCCCGGAACCCTCGGCCTGATCGAATGGCTGGGCTGGTCGTCGGCACTGTTGGTGCTTGGCTTGCTGGTGGCACTGATCGTGCCCTTTGTCGGCCTGCTGCGTGACCGGCCGCTGCCCAGTCATGGTGCGGAGCAGACGTTGGGCCAGGCCCTGCGCGAGGCGTGCTCGCACTCCGGCTTCTGGTTGCTGGCCCTGGGTTTCTTTGTTTGTGGCTTCCAGGTGGTCTTCATTGGCGTGCATCTGCCTGCTTACCTGGTCGACCAGCATCTGCCAGCGACTACCGGCACCACGGTGCTGGCGCTGGTAGGGTTGTTCAACATCGTCGGTACCTATACCGCAGGCTGGCTGGGTGGGCGCATGTCCAAGCCCCGCTTGCTGACCGCGCTGTACCTGCTGCGTGCGGTGGTGATCGCGCTGTTCCTGTGGGCGCCGGTAACGCAGGTCAGTGCCTACTTGTTCGGCATTGCCATGGGCCTGTTGTGGCTTTCGACCGTGCCTTTGACCAACGGCACGGTTGCCACGGTATTTGGCGTGCGCAACCTGTCGATGCTCGGTGGCATCGTCTTCCTGTTCCACCAGCTTGGCGCATTCCTTGGTGGCTGGTTGGGGGGAGTGGTGTACGACCATACCGGCAACTATGACCTGGTCTGGCAGATTTCGATTCTGCTCAGCTTGCTGGCTGCTGCGCTCAACTGGCCGGTACGTGAACGCCCGGTCGCCCGTTTGCAGGCGCAAGCGGCATGAACCGCTACCTGGCCCGTGGGCTGCTGCTTGCGACCTTGGCGTTGCTGCTGGCGCTGGTGTGGTGGGGCTGGCAGCGAGGCGGGTTGGCGTTGATGCAGCTGGGCATGAGCGTTTGTTAAGCGCTACCCTGCAAGTTCAAGGATTATCTTGCAGGAGAAACGAACGATGCGTGCTCATTGGTTGACGATGCCGTTGCTCGCTCTGCTGGCCGCAAGCTCCAGCTGGGCCGCTGATTGTCCGGCGCTGTTGCAGGGCAGCTTGCCTGAGTTGCGAGGCAAGGAGCAGGTCGACCTGTGTCAGCGCTTCGCCGGCAAGCCGCTGGTGGTGGTCAACACGGCCAGCTATTGCGGTTTCGCGCCGCAGTTCGAGGGGCTGGAGGCGACCTACAAGGAATACCACGAGCAGGGCCTGGAAATGCTCGGTGTGCCGTCCAACGACTTCAAGCAGGAAGACGCCGACAGCGAGAAGACTGCCAAGGTCTGCTACGCCAACTACGGTGTGACCTTCACCATGACCAAGACCCAGGCGGTGCGCGGCAAGGATGCGATACCGCTGTTTGCCGAGTTGGCGCACCAGAGCAGCGCGCCAAAGTGGAACTTCTACAAGTATGTGGTGGATCGCAAGGGCAAGGTGATTGGTAACTTCTCGAGCCTGACCAAGCCTGACGATCCAGCGTTCAGGGCCGTGATCGAGAAGGCGATAGCGTCGCATCCGTGAGTGCCTGTCTTGAGTGCTTCAGCGCTTGTGAGATCGAGCGCCGCCCGCGCGGCGCATCGCGGATAAATCCGCTCCTACATCTGTTTCGGGCCAGTCACTCCTGTTAAGCCAACAGGGACCGCCTTGTTGGTATGGTGATGCATCTCTGCGGGCATTGATGCAGCCCCATCCGTCTCGCGTCATGCACCAAGGCGGACAGCGGTAACCTCGCAGGAGTAATTGGCCCGAAACAAATGTAGGAGTGGATTTATCCGCGATGCGCCGCGCGGGCGGCGCTCGATCTCAACGGCGCTGAAATACTCAAGGCTGGCACTTGCCGCCCCCACGCAACCTCAGTGCGTATGCACCGTGATAGCCACCAGCTTTAGCACCACCGGCCTCACCATCAGTACGCACACGAACGCCACTGGCATCGCAAGCTGGTAAGCCTTCAGCACATTGCCCAGATACTCCGGGTTCACTCCGGCATTTGCGGCTGTGATCACGAAGCACATCAGCAGCGCCATGATCGATGACATATAGAACGCGAACACATACGGCGTAGCGCTTGGGCGTAGTTTGCGCCGGCTGCGCGTGTTGGAAAGATTGCTCATGTGAGCTCCTGAATGTTGGCTGAGGGCGCAGGTTAGCAATGCCTCCGGCAGCGGTTGTAGACCAGCTCGATTGAGTTCTTTATAAAGAGATTCTTACGAATCAAAGAACTTGCCATGGATCTGCTCAACGCCATCCGCAGTTTCATCAAGGTGGTCGAAGCCGGCAGTATCGCCGCCGGCGCCCGCAACCTTGGCCTCAGCCCGGCAGCGGTCAGCCAGAACCTGGCGCGCCTGGAAGGGCACTTGCAGGTGCGCCTGCTCAGCCGTACCACGCGCAGCATGGCGCTGACACCTGCCGGAAGCCAGTACTACGAGCGGGTCAGGCACATCGAGCGCGACCTGGCTCTTGCCGAACAAGCAGTCACCACCCCCGATAGCGAGCCGCAGGGTCGGTTGTGTATCGCCTCGACCTCGGCATTCGGTCGTCACGTCCTGGCACCGTTGATCCCGGCGTTCAGCGCCCGCTATCCATTGCTTTCGATAGAGTTGGTAACGACTGATCGCAAGGTCAATCACACCCGCGAAGACGTGGACGTCAGCCTGCGCATCACCCCGCAACTGGACGACCAGTTGCTGGCGCGGCATATTGCTCGGATCCCGTTCATCTGCTGCGCGTCACCGGGTTACCTCGCCAGCGCAGGGTTGCCGACCACCCCCGAGACGTTGCGTGATCACTGCTGCCTGGTATTCCGTTATCCGGTGGATGGCCGTTTCCTGCGTTGGGGCTTCGTGCGTGACGGCATGCGCTTCGAGGCGGAATTTGGCCGCGTATTGATCAGTGACGATATCGATGCCCTGACCCAGATGGCCCTCAACAATGGCGGCATCACCCGTTTGGCCGAGTTCATCGTCAGGCCGCATCTGGCCTCGGGGGCGTTGGTGCCGTTGTTCGAATACAGCGACAGCGGCCAGGCATATGCCCAGACCGAGCCGATGGACATCTATCTGTGCGTGGCTGATCGCTTTGCCCTGACGCCAAAGGTTCGCGCCTTCATGGGCTTCCTGCGCGACGCGCTGGGCGACAGCTGGCAGGTCCAGGCATGAAAAAACCGCCACGAGGGCGGTTTCTTGTGGAGCAGGTACGAATCAGAAACGGTAGGTGAGGGAAGCACCGATACCGTGAGCGCTGTTCTCGTACTTGGCCTGGTAGCTGCCTTTGAGCAGGGCTTCGTTAGCGGAGCTTGGCTGGTTGTTGACCTTGGTGTCTTCCTCCCACAGATAGGAGTAGGCGACATCGATGGTCATGTCGTCGTTCGGGCTCCAACCGGCACCGAAACTGACCGCCTTGCGATCGCCGGTAGGGATGCGTGGCGAGCGGTCGTGGTTGTTGGTCGGCGACTGGTCGACGGAGAAGCCTGCACGCAGGGTCCACTCCTTGTTCACCTTGTAGGAAGCGCCAATGGCATGTGCCCAAGTGTCATGCCAGTTCTGCTCTTCGGTGATGGTCTCCAACGCATACCCTGCTGGTGCATCGTTCTTGACGGTGATGTTTTCCAGGCGGCTCCAGCGGGTCCAGGTGCTACCGGCATACAACGTCCAGTTGTCATCCAGTTCATGAGTGATCGAGAAGTCCACCGACTCTGGCGTCTTGATTTTCAGAGTGGCGTCAAACTTACCGCTCAGGCCGAGCCGCGGAACTGGATAGGAAACACGGGTATCACCTTCGAGTTTGTAGTCGACCATCGAGTGATAGGTCAGGCCCACTCGGGTGCGATCTGTCGCTTGCACGAGGACGCCGATGTTGTAACCGACAGCGGTATCGTCGCCCTTGATCTTCACTTCGCCATCGGGACCACCGCCCAGGAAGGCAGGAAGGGCACGGCTGCTCAGGTTCGAGCCCAGTTCACCCTTGATATGGTTGATGGTTGGGCCAAAGCCGATCGACACCTTGTCGTTGAAGGCATAGCTGACGGTAGGCTGGAAGGTGATGACCTCGACCTTGCTCTTCTTGCCCCAGTAGCGTGCCGCATCACCGTTGCCGTAGTCGGTGACAAGGCCGAATGGTACGTACACACCGAAACCTACGCTCCAGTGGTCATCGATCGGTTTGACGTAATAGCCCATCGGTACGCCGACAGTCGGAACCATATCGCCGTCGGTTTCCCCCCCGAAGCTGCTACCGGGTCCCGAAATGTCAGTTTTGGCGATGACAGCTGCGCCACCCACGGTGACTTGTTCGCGCTTGAGGCGCGACATGCCGGCAGGGTTGCCATACACGGTGCTGGCATCGTCGGCAGATGAAGAACGACCAGCAAAACCGGTACCCATGCCGCTGATACTTTGTTCATTGAGGGCGAAGCCCGAAGCGAACAATTGGCTGGATGCCAGAGCAACGGCTACGCCGAGGGAGGTTTTGAGCATTGCTTTTTTCATTATTAGAAACTCCTTGTGATCTCCGGGGCGAAAAGCTACCAACAAATCACGCGCCGCGCTATAGCCTGAATCACAGGAGATAGAGCGCTTTTGTAGGACAATCCGACCAAAATTCCCTTTTTTCCGATAGTGGTGTAGGACGCTTCTTAAGATGCCTGTGGCAATTTCTGAGCAATGCACAATTGCCAGGCCTGAGTGAAGTCGCGCAGGCGACCTTGAGGGTGGAAAATCTGCCGCCAGATACGCGCCAGGCCGAGCAGGTCATCGGCTGCAGGCAGCAGCGTGGACTGCTCTTCGATGAGCATCCAGGCGATGGCGGTGGAGTAACGCAGGTTTACCGTGAGCTCCAGGTGGGGCCCGCCAAGGAAGGCGTGCTGGCTGGCCAGGCCACGTACCAGGCTGGCCAGCTCTGGATCACGGGCAAGAAAGTCGTCCCAGACGGCCTGGTGACGGCTTTCGCCTATGCGGTAGAGGCCATGGCCTCGGCGGTCGTGCAAGGCTGAACCGAGTGCCGACTGGCTGGCCGCGATACCGAGCAGGAGAGCCTCGGCGCTGGCGCAATGACGATTCAGATAGACCAGGGTTGGTCGGATCACATACTGACACAATTCATTCGCCGCGATACCCATGATGCCCTCGAGCAGTAAGGGACCGACGGGCGCTGGAGCTTGGCAGCTGGTAATTTGTCAGGCCCGCCGGAAGCGGAAAGGACCGCTCGAGTTGAAGTGTAGTGTGATAATCGTGGTGTAAAGGGCTGTTTTTAAATCGATTGCTGCCTGCTTCCTAGTGCTATATGCCCTACGGCAATTAGGCCAAGAACGATCAGGCAGTAGTCGGCAGATGCTATTCAGGCCCTGAATGCCCCGATATTCGCCGCTCACGCGGTAAGCGATTGACGTGTGCGGGCGATTACGGCCTGCAGCGGTTCCGAGCGGCTGTACTGTTCTGGGTACAGGCGTTCGGTGTGGCAGGCGATGCCGTGCTCGTCCACCAGAGTGAAGCTGAAGTTGCCCTTGCGTGGGGCAGTGATCAGGCACTTCAACGGCGAGAAGGCCTGGGAAAGGGTGCCAATGGCAGCCTGAATTTGATGATGAGTTTGCATGTTGTTGGAGGTTCCTGCTTTAAACACGGGGGATATGATCCGTGCATGATAGAAACGTTCCAGTGACGCCTTTATTAAGGGACGAACGAACCTGACTGGAACAGGGCAGCCAGAGAGAGCGCAATCAAAGTGTGGGCGCTTGGGCTGACTGGTAGGTACTTCAGAAGGCAGGCAGCACACCGGGGCCAAGGTTCTAGGCCGTCGGGTGGAATCCTGATCAATCTTCCGGTTGATTCGTGCTTGAACAGCGCTGGGCTGGCGAGGGAATCATCGAGTGGGCCGGTCCTGGTTTCAGCAGCGGTCGTTCGGGAGAGCGATGGGCTGCAAGGACGCTTATGGCCAATTGACTTTCAGCTTGGGTACTAACGAGGCGCACCTTACCGGAAAGGTGCAGCCTTTGCAAGCTTTGCACGTTTCGTCAGGCGAGCCGCGCAGTATGGCGCGTCTTTCGCCTGATGGGAAGAGGGGGCAACTGGCCTCCAACCGGGCCGATGTGCCAATTTCGTGCATCCAAACGCAGGCTTTCGGTGCACTTGTTCACATTCGAGGCGTGACTTGTAACAGCCCGGCAACAGCCCCGTCCAGGCTCGCCAATGACTTGACTGGCACCTTAAGTCAATGAAAAAAAACACTAATTTTTGCTGGTGAAAAAATCGTCAGTTTGACTGTAGGCCCCATTTCACGGGGGTTTGCGGGCTCATTGAAGGGGTTGTCCACCGAGTTATCCACAGGAACTGTGGATTGTCCCGAGCGCTTGCTCTAGGACGGGCGTGCCAGCAAATTAGAGAACTGTCCGACAATCGACAGGCATCAGCCGACCAGCCGGTCATCCACCCGGCAACGTCAAGAAAAGATCATTGAAAAAAAATTTCAATCCTCCGGAAATCGACAGGTCATGCACGAAAAAAAGGAGTAGAGTGGCGCGCCTTTCGAGTTGCCACCCTGCCACAGTCATGAAGTTTCGCGGTAAACCCCTCGCCAGCCCCGCTGTTGCCTCGTCAGCCCCTTCGCCCAAGCGCTTTTCCCTGAAAGTGGCCCTCTGGCTGCTCGACAACCCGCGCCTGGGTGACAAGCATCAGGTCAAGCACATCGCCGGGCGCCTGCTCAAGCAGCCCGCGCGCGAAGGTGTGGTGGTAGCGCAGAGCCGGTTGGGGCAGATGCTCTGCCGCGATTGCGGCAACGCCCGGGACCGCCGCATTGGTCATGAATTACTGCGCCAGGCGGCGCGGGCCGGAGATCGGCACGCGCAGCTGGAGTATGCGCGGCTGTTCCAGGGTGATGCGCCGGAGCAGGCGCCCGATCAGTCAGACTGATAAGCTGCACGCAACTCGCAATAGTGTGGTCGGGGTAAGCATGGCAGTGGATCTGACCAGCATTCTGCTGGGCTTGGTGGCAGGGGCCTTGCCTTGCCTGGCTTGGGTCATGCAGGTGCAGCGCCGTCAGGGTGCGCGTCAGGGCGAGCAGGCCCTGCTCGAGGAGCGTCTGGGCAGTGCGCAACTGGCCCAGGCCGGCCTGCAGGCGCAACTGGACGCCAGCCGCGACGAGGTCAGCGACCTCAGCGAAGCCAACACCGTCAAGCAGACTCAACTGGCCGCCCAGGGCCGTGAACTGGAGCTGCTGCAGATCGATCGGGATAACGCCCGTGATGCTGCCCACGCCTGGCACCTGGAACGTGCCACTCGTGAAGCTGAACTGCGTCGCCTGGAAGCCCAGGCCGCTCGCCTGGAAGCCGAGCTGCGCGAACAGCAGGACAGCCACCAGCAGCGCCTGGAAGACCTTCAGGAGGCCCGTGACACCCTGCGTGCCCAGTTCGCCGACCTGGCCACGAAAATTTTCGACGAGCGCGAACAACGCTTCGCCCAGACCAGCCAGCAGCATCTAGGGCAACTGCTCGACCCGCTCAAGGAGCGCATCCAGGCGTTCGAAAAGCGCGTCGAGGAAAGCTACCAGCAGGAAGCCCGCGAACGCTTCTCGCTGGGCAAGGAGCTGGAGCGCCTGCAACAGCTCAACCTGCGTCTGTCTGACGAAGCCACCAACCTCACCCAGGCACTCAAGGGCCAGAAGACCCAGGGCAACTGGGGTGAGCTGATCCTTGAGCGGGTGCTGGAGCATGCGGGCCTGGAAAAGGGCCGCGAATACCAGACCCAGGTCAGCCTCAAGAGCGCCGACGGCGAGCGCTTCCAGCCCGATGTGCTGATCATGTTGCCCGGCGACAAACAGGTAGTGGTCGATGCCAAGGTCAGCCTCACCGCCTACCAGCAGTTCGTCAGCAACAACGACGAAAACGCCCTGAAGCAGCACGTGCAGTCGCTGCGCAGCCACGTCAAAGGCTTGTCGAGCAAAGACTACAACCGCCTCGAAGGCCTGCACAGCCTGGACTTCGTGCTGCTGTTCGTGCCCATCGAAGCGGCGTTTTCGGCGGCCCTGCAAGCTGAGCCGAATCTGTTCCAGGAGGCCTTCGACCGGCAGATCGTGATCGTCAGCCCCACCACCTTGCTCGCCACCCTGCGGGTCATCGACAGCTTGTGGAAGCAGGAACGCCAGGGCCAGAACGCCCGAGAAATCGCCGAGCGCGCCGGTTGGCTGTACGACAAGTTCGTGCTGTTCATCCAGGACCTGGACGAACTGGGCAACCGCCTGCAGCAAGTCGACAAGGCCTACGCCGCAGCACGCAACAAACTGTGCGAAGGGCGCGGCAACCTGGTCAGCCGCAGCGAGCAGCTCAAGCTGCTCGGGGCCCGTGCCAGCAAAAGCCTGCCGGCCGAGCTGCTGGAGCGGGCACTCGCGGATGAAGCACTGGCCGACGAGGTGGTTATTGAACCAGGCTCAGATGGCGATTGAGCAGGGCGCGCAAGGCCGCCGGCTTCACCGGTTTGGCCAGGTAATCCAGGCCAGCGGCATGCACGGTAGCCAAGGTTTCCTTGCTGCCGTCGGCGCTGATCACCACACCGGGCACCGGCTCGCCCAGGCGCGCCCGTAACCAGCCCATCAGCTCGGTACCGGTTTCGCCGTCATCCAGGTGGAAGTCCACCAGCGCCAGGTGCGGGCGCATGCCCTTGGCCAGCAGTGCCTCGCATTCGGCGCGGTTGCGTGCGGTCCAGACCTGGCAGCCCCAGCGGCTGAGCAGGCTGTTCATGCCGATCAGGATGCTGTCTTCGTTGTCCACGCACAGCACCTGCAAACCGGCCAGCGGCTGGCTCGCCGTTTCCACCGGGGCGCTTGGTGCCGCCACAGCCTGCAGGGCAATAGGCACATTGACGCGGAATACCGTGCCCTTGCCGGGCCAGGAGCGCACTTCCAGCTTGTGGCCGAGCACCCGGCACAAGCCATCGGCGATCGCCAGGCCCAGGCCCAGGCCTTTTTCAGCGCGGGTCTGGTGGCTGTCCAGGCGCTTGAACTCCTGGAAAATCACCTGCAGCTTGTCGTCGGCAATGCCCGGCCCACGGTCCCAGACTTCCAGCCACAGGTGCTCACCCTGGCGGCGCACCCCCAGCAGGATCGGGCTCTTGCCATAGCGCAGGGCATTGGTGAGGAAGTTTTGCAGCACCCGGCGCAGCAGCTTCATGTCGCTGTCGACCCGCAGGCGGCTGCCGCGCAAGCGGAACTCCAGGCCCTTTTCGGCCGCCAGTACCTTGAACTCGGCACCAAGGGTGTCGAACAGTTCGTTGAGGGCGAAAGGTTTGGCGTCGGGAGTGATCTTGCCGTTCTCCAGGCGTGAGATGTCCAGCAGGTCGCTGATCAGTTCCTCGGCCGAACGCAGCGAGCTGTCCATATGCTGCACCAGTTGCTGGGCCTCTTCGTTCATGCCTTCGGCCTGCTGCGACAGGGCGGCGGAGAACAGCCGGGCAGCGTTCAGCGGCTGCATCAGGTCATGGCTGACGGCAGCGAGGAAGCGAGTCTTGGACTTGCTTACCGCTTCGGCCTGGCTCTTGGCTTCCGACAGTGCCTGGTTCAGCTGCGACAACTCATGGGTGCGCTCTGCCACACGCTGCTCCAGCCCTTCGTTGGAATCGCGCAGCGCCTGCTCGGCCTCGCGGAAAGGGGTGATGTCGGTGAAACTCATCACGAAGCCGCCACCGGGCATCGGGTTGCCAATCAGCTCGATCACCCGGCCGTTGGGGAACAACCGTTCGGAAGAGTGGGCACGACCCTGGCGCATCCAGTGCAGGCGCCGCGCCACATGCACTTGCGCCTCGCCTGGGCCACACAGCCCGCGCTCAGCGTTGTAGCGGATGATGTCGGCGATCGGCCGGCCGACGCTGATCAGCCCGTCGGGGTAGTTGAACAGCTCCAGGTAACGGCGGTTCCAGGCCACCAGGTGCAGGTTCTGGTCGACCACGCTGATGCCCTGGTTGATGTTCTCGATGGCGCCCTGCAGCAGGGCGCGGTTGAACTGCAGCACCTCGCTGGCTTCGTCGGCGATGCGCACCACGTCTTCGAGCTGCATGTCGCGGCCTTCGATGGCGGCCTTGACCACGGCGCGGGTCGAGGAACTGCCGAGTACACCGGCAAGCAGGCGTTCGGTGTGCTCGATCCAGTCACCGTCGGCATTCTGGTTGGGGTTGAAACCCTTGCCCTGGCGGTAGGCGAAGCGGATGAAACTCTGCCGCGCGCGTTCCTCGCCGACGAAGCGCGAGGCCAGGTTGAGCAGGTCATCGATCTGTACCGCCAGCAGCGGTTTGCTGCTGGGGCGGGCGCTGGTCTGCTGGCCGATGAAACGGCCCGCCTGCCAGTGCTCCGACACGCGGGTGCGCGACAGCATCGACACCCACACGAACAGGGTGAAGTTGCCTGCCAGCGACAGCACCACGCCCTGGGTCAAGGGGCTGATCGGCAGGTCGAGCGGGTTGCCATGCAGCCAGGCCAGGCCCGGGAACAGCCCGAGCGACAGGCCCAGGCTATGGGCGATGATCGGCAGCACCAAGGTGTAGAACCACAGGAAGATGCCCGCCGCCAGGCCGGCGAACACGCCACGTCGGTTGGCCTGCTTCCAGTACAGTGCACCGAGCATGGCCGGGGTCAGCTGGGTGACGGCGGCGAAGGCGATCTGGCCGATGGTCGCCAGGCTCGCGGTGGAACCGAGCAGGCGGTAGCTGACGTAGGCCAGCAGCAGGATCACCACGATGGTCACCCGGCGCACCGATAGCATCCAGTGGCGGAATGCCTCGAACGGTCTTTCGGCGTTGTTGCGGCGCAGCAGCCAGGGCAGCAGCATGTCGTTGGAGACCATGGTCGACAGCGCCACGGCCTCGACGATGACCATGCCAGTGGCGGCCGAAGCGCCGCCGATGAAGGCGAGCAGGGCCAGGCTCGGGTGCGCTTCGGCCAGCGGCAGGCTGATGACGAAGGAGTCGGATATCACCGTACCCGGCAGCAGCATCTGCCCGGCCAGGGCGATTGGCACCACGAACAGCGCAGCCAGGGCCAGGTACAGCGGGAACACCCAGCGCGCCAGGCGCATGTCCTGGGGTTCGATGTTCTCCACCACGGTGACGTGGAACTGCCGCGGCAGGCAGATGATCGCCATCATCGCCACCGCGGTCTGCACCACCATCGACGGCCAGTTGATGGTTTCCTGCCAATAGCTGTCCAGCTGCACCGACTGGCGTGCCTGGGTAAACAGGTCGTCGAAGCCGTCGTACAGGTTGAACACCACGAACACACCCACGGCGAGGAACGCCAGCAGCTTGATCATCGACTCGAAGGCGATGGCCAGGACCATGCCGCGGTGGTGCTCGGTGACGTCCAGACTGCGTGTGCCGAAGACGATGGCGAACAGCGCCAGCACCAGCGATACCACCAGCGCAGTGTCCTGCACGCGGGTGCCGGTGGCGTCGGCGTTGGCGCCGATCAGCAGGTTGACGCCGAGCACGATGCCCTTGAGCTGCAGGGCAATGTAAGGCAGCACGCCAACCAGGCAGATCAGCGCCACCACCACCGCCAGGGACTGTGACTTGCCGTAGCGGGCGGCGATGAAGTCGGCGATCGAGGTGATGTTCTGCTGCTTGCTGATCAGCACCATCTTCTGCAGTACCCAGGGCGCGAAGATCAGCAACAGGATCGGCCCGAGGTAGATCGGCAGGAACGCCCAGAGCTGTTCGGCAGCCTGGCCGACCGCGCCGAAGAACGTCCAGCTGGTGCAGTACACCGCCAGCGACAGGCTGTACACCCACGCACGCAGACGCGGCGGCAACGGCGTGCTGCGGCGGTCGCCGTAGAAGGCGATGGCGAACATGATGGCCATATAGGCCAGGGCGACCACGGCGATCAGCCCGCTGGACAACGACATGAAAACTCCGGAGCAAAAAAGATAACGCGGTCCCGATCAATCAGTCTGGCACGCAGGCGGCGGTTCGTCAGCGCCGACGATGGTTGTAGGAGCGGCTTTAGCCGCGATTGGCCGGTACGGACGACATCAATCCCGACGGGTACCCAGCCAGTAGAACACGCCGGCCAGTATCACCGACATCACCAGCAGGTAGAAGACCACCCCCGGCCACCACCGCCCCAGGGCGAACCCCACTATCACCGGCCCCAGCGCTGCGCCAAGGTTGGACAGGTTTTGCGCCCCGTAATACACCCCGCGCAGGTGCTCCGGGGCAATCAGGTCGATGAACATGTACTCGGCAGGTATGACGATGATCTCACCGAGGGTGAACACCAGCATTGCCAGGCACCAGCCCATGACCGACCCGGCCATGGCAAAACCTAGCAACCCGGCAATGAACAGCGCCATGCCCGCCAGCAGCCAGGGCATCAGCTGCTGGCGGCCGATGCGCCGGCCAATCAGGTACTGCAGGGCGATCACCGTGACCGCGTTGGTGGTCACCAGGTAGCCGACCAGCCGTGCTGCCTCGCTGGCGCTGCTGGTCACCACCAGGTACTGCGACAGGTAGGCAGTGAACTGGCCGAAAACCACCGCGCTCAGCACGCCTCCGAGGGTGAAGCACACCAGCCGACGGTCACGTGCCAGTCCCAGTGCCACTTGGGCGAAGCCTGCAGCTGGCTGCTCTGGGGTACTGGCCTGCAGCCCTCGGTCGCCCAGGCGCCAATAGGCCAGGCACATGCCAAGGCCGGTCAGCGCCGAGGCGATGAAGGGCAGATGATCGTCGAGCTCCAGCATGGCCACGCCGAGCATCGGACCGACGGCGTAACCGACGTTGCTCAAGGTGTACTTGATGGCAAATACCTCGGCCCGTTGCGCCACTGGCAGCAGTGCGCAGAAGCCCGCCTTGGCGGCGATGTCGACCACGGCCAGGGCCAGGTTGATCAGCACCAGGCAGAAAAAGAACAGCAACGCCGATCGACTGGCAATGGCGGCCACGAAGGCCAAAGCGAACACCAGCGTACTGGCGCTGACCAGGGTGTGATTGCGCACGGTGTCGACCAGGTGCCCGCCGTACAGGCTCAGCAGTGACGCGACGATCAGCGCGCCACCGATCAGCAGGCCGATATGGCCCACCGCAAGCTGGAAATTGTCGGCCAGGTAGACCACCAGGTAGGGCAGGGTGAGGGCCCGGGCCACGGTGAGGGTGAACGTGGTGGCCAGCAGCAGGCGGACGCTGGCGGGGTAGCCTTTCAGGGCGGCGAGCATTGCCACGTCCTTGTTGTGGAGATTTCCGATGCCTGAGCATAAGTGAGGCCGGCAGCGGCGACCAGCGGAGGATTGACAGCCTGCCACCCACGGGGAATACTCTCGAAAAATTCATATATATGTTTACATAACAAGACGAGAGCCGACCCATGCACCCACTGTCCGGTGATGCTCGACTGCCACGCTATCAACAACTGCGCGATCACCTGATCGAGCAGATCGCCAACAACCGCTGGCGCCCGGGCGAGGCCATTCCGACCGAAGCGGCCCTGGCCACCGAGTTCGACATGTCCGTCGGCACCGTGCGCAAAGCCGTCGACGTGCTGGTCGCCGAGGGCGTGCTGGAGCGTCAGCAGGGCCGCGGCACCTTCATCCGCCGCCCGCAGTTCCAGTCTTCACTGTTCCGCTTCTTCCGCTTCGAGACCGCCACCGGCGAGCGGGTGATGCCGGAAAGCCGCATCCTCTCCATCGAGCCGGTACCGGCACCGTCGGCCGTTGCCGAAGCCCTGGGCCTGGCCGCCGAGGCCCAGGTCATTCGCATCGTCCGTACCCGTCTGCTGGGCGCCCAACCGGTGCTCGCCGAAGAGATCTGGCTGCCGCGTCAGACTTTCCAGCCGCTGCTCGACGTCGAACTGCAAAGCAAAGGCCCGCTGCTCTACCCGATCTACGAGGAACTGTGTGGCCAGGTGGTCGCCTATGCCGAAGAGACCTTGACCGCCGAAGCGGTCGACGCGGCCCACGGCCGCTTGTTGCAACTGCCGGTCGACAGCCCGGTGGTGGTGATCGAGCGCCTGGCCCGCGATTACGCCGGCAAACCTCTGGAATGGCGCCGCTCGCGCGGCCACGCGCAGCACTTCCGCTACCGCGTCGACATTCGCTGAGCCGTTAAGCCGGCCGCTTCGCCTTTTACCCGTCTGCGCCGTTCTGCCACGGCGCAGTGGCTTCGCCTGCCCGGTCGCCAGCGTGCCAAGAGCTTCGGCACGCCCGGCCGTAACACACACGACTAGAAGGATAACAATCATGTTCAGCTGGTACCGCCAGATCACTACACGGGAACGCAAGACGTTCTGGGCCTGTTTCGGTGGCTGGTCGCTCGATGCGCTGGAAGTGCAGATGTTCGGCCTGGCCATCCCCGCGTTGATCGCCGCATTCTCCCTGACCAAGGGCGATGCCGGCCTGATCAGCGGCCTGACCCTGGTCACCTCGGCGATCGGTGGCTGGCTCGGTGGCACCCTGTCGGACCGCTACGGCCGCGTGCGGACCTTGCAGTGGATGATCCTCTGGTTCTCCTTCTTCACCTTCCTGTCGGCGTTCGTCACCGGCTTTTACCCACTGTTGTTCGTCAAGGCCATGCAGGGCTTTGGTATCGGTGGCGAGTGGGCGGCCGGCGCGGTGCTGATGGCCGAGACCATCAACCCGAAATACCGCGGCAAGGTCATGGGCACCGTGCAGAGTGCCTGGGCCGTGGGCTGGGGCCTGGCAGTGGGCCTGTTCACCCTGATCTATTCGCTGGTGCCGGCCGAATACGCCTGGCGGGTGATGTTCTTCGTCGGCCTGCTGCCATCGCTGCTGATCATCTGGGTGCGCCGCAACGTGCCGGAGCCGGACAGCTTCCAGCGCCTGCAAAAAGACAAGGCCATCCCCGGCAGCTTCTTCAAGTCCATGGCCGGCATCTTCCGCCCCGAACTGCTGCGCGTGACCCTGCTCGGCGGCCTGCTGGGCCTGGGCGCCCACGGTGGCTACCACGCGGTGATGACCTGGCTGCCGACCTTCCTGAAGACCGAACGCAACCTGTCGGTACTCAACTCCGGCGGCTACCTGGCGGTGATCATCTTCGCCTTCTGGTGTGGTTGCGTGGTCAGTGGCCTGCTGATCGACCGTATCGGCCGACGCAAGAACATCCTGCTGTTCGCCCTGTGCTGCGTGCTGACCGTGCAGGCCTACGTGTTCTTCCCGCTGAGCAATACCCAGATGCTGTTCCTCGGCTTCCCGCTGGGCTTCTTCGCCGCTGGCATCCCGGCCAGCCTGGGGGCGTTCTTCAACGAGCTGTACCCGGCTGACGTGCGCGGTGCCGGGGTCGGCTTCTGCTACAACTTCGGCCGTGTGCTGTCGGCGGTATTCCCGTTCCTGGTCGGCCACATGAGCGAATCCATGTCGCTGGGTAGCGCGATCGGTATCGATGCCGGCATCGCCTACGGCGTGGCCATGCTCGCCGCGCTGTGCCTGCCGGAAACCCGAGGCCGCAACCTTGAGGCCACACCAGCGCCGGCCATGGCTGGCGCTGTCGCCAAGTAACCTGACTGCCCTGTGAAAACCATGCCCGACGTTCCAGCTCCACACCTGACCGCCATCGACAGCCATGCCCATGTCTTCAGCCGTGGGCTGAACCTGGCCAGCGAGCGGCGTTACGCGCCCAGCTATGATGCGCCGCTGGGCGATTACCTGGGCCAGTTGCTGGCCCACGGTTTCAGCCATGGCGTGTTGGTGCAGCCCAGTTTCCTGGGCACCGACAACCGCTACCTGCTCAGTGCCCTGCAGACCGTGCCGGGGCAACTGCGCGGCGTCGTGATGCTTGACCGCGACGTCGAGCGTGAGACCTTGCAGGAAATGGCCCGGTTGGGCGTCAGGGGCGTGCGCCTGAACCTCATGGGGCAAGGCCTGCCAGACCTGACGGGTAGCGAATGGCGACCCATGTTTGAGCGCATCGGCGAACAAGGCTGGCACCTGGAGCTGCATCGCCATGTGGCGGACATTCCTGCGCTGGTGCGGGCACTGGAGCCTTATGGCCTGGATATCGTGGTCGACCACTTTGGTCGGCCCGATGCCCGCCTGGGCCTGGGGCAGCCGGGCTTTGCCGAGCTGCTGACGCTGGGCGGCAAGGGCAAGGTGTGGGTCAAGGTATCGGGTATCTACCGGCTGGAAGGCACGCCGGAGCAGAACCTGGCATTTGCTCGGCAGGCCCTGTGCGCGCTTGAAGCCCACTATGGGGCCGAGCGGCTGATGTGGGGCAGCGATTGGCCGCATACCCAGCATGAGTCGTCGGTGAGCTTCAGCACGGCGGTCGAGCAGTTCGAGGCCCTGGGTTGCTCGGCGCAATTGCGCCGTGCGCTGCTGGTGGAGACTGCGCGGGCGCTGTTCGGCTTCGAGTAATCCGCCAACTTGAAGGCGCCGCAGTATCTGTAGGAGCGGCCTTGCCGGGGCGCCGGACCGGTCGGAAAGGGCCGCAGCGCGGCCCCAGGGTCTTGCGGTTTTGCAGCAATTGCTGGGGCTGCTACGCAGCCCTTTCCGACCGGTCCGGCGCCCCGGCAAGGCCGCTCCTACAGTCAGTACAGCTTTCAGATCAATGACTCAGAAGCGGAACCGGCTGATCATCTGCTGCAACTGCCCACCCAACCGCGCCAGTTCCACACTGGACGCCGAAGTCTGCTGACTGGCTTCAGCGGTCTGTTCGGAAATGTCGCGCACCGTCACCACGCTGCGGCTGATCTCTTCAGCCACCGCACTCTGCTGTTCCGACGCTGCGGCAATCTGCTGGTTCATCAGCTGGATCCCCGACACGCGCTGGGTAATCCCCTCCAGTGCCACCCCAGCCTCACGCACCAGCGCCACGCTGCTTTCGGTCAGGCTCTGGCTCTGTTCCATCAGCTCGCTCACCGAGCGGGTGCCTTCTTCAAGGCTGCCGATCGCCGACTCGATCTCCAGTGTCGATGCCTGGGTACGCTGCGCCAGGCTGCGCACTTCATCGGCCACCACGGCAAAGCCACGGCCAGCCTCACCGGCCCGGGCCGCTTCGATAGCGGCATTGAGTGCCAGCAGATTGGTCTGCTCGGCCACGGCCTTGATCACATCCATGACCTTGCCGATACGCTGGCTTTCGGTGCGCAGGGCGTCCATGGCTGCGCCAGTGGCATCCACCTGGCTGGCCAGGCGGCCGATCTGGGTAACGGCGCGGTTGACCACGCTGTCACCTTCACGGGCTTCGTCGTCGGTGGCGCTGGCGGCCTGGGAGGCTTCGCCAGCATTGCGCGCCACCTCTTGCACGGTGGCAGCCATTTCCTGCATGGCCGTGGCCACCTGGTCGGTTTCCACCTTCTGGTTGTTGGCGCCGGCGCTGGTCTGCTCGGTGATCGCCGAAAGCTCCTCGGTGGCGCTGGCGATCTGCGAAATGCCATCGCGTACCTGGGCGATCAGCTCGCGCAGGTTGCGGGTCATGCCCTGCAGGGCGTTCTGCAATTGGCCGACCTCGTCGCGGCGGCGGCTGGTCGGTTGCTCGCTGAGGTCACCGGCGGCCACCTGCTCCATGGCGCTCAGTGCCTGGCGCAGCGGCTGGCTGATCTGCCGGGCGATCACCACGGCAGCCAGTGCCCCGATCAGCAAGGCAAGCAGGGTGGTGGCGATCTGCAGGGTGCGGGCGAAATGGCTGTCCTTGGCGACCAGCACAGCCTGGTCATCGAGCAGTTGGCCAATGACGCCATTGAGGGTTTCGATGTCCTTGGCCATGGCCGCGCGGTAGCCGACCAGGTTGCTGACCTCGCCGCGGAACGCTTCGACAGCGGTGGCATAGGCCTGTACCTGCTGCTGCAATTGCTGGAACTGCTGCGGGAAGTTGCCATTGAAGCGAGCGACCAGCCCAGGCAGATCGTTCACCGTGGTGGCGATCTGGGTGTTCATCAGCTGCTCGGTCTCGGCGCTGGTGTTACCCGTGTAACCGCGAACGTGGTAGCGCAGCAGGATCAGGTTCTCGCGGATCTGGTTGATCGCCTCGATGCGCACGAAACGCTGTTCGGCATCGGGCAGGGCACGCACCTGGTTGCGAATCTGCTCGATGCTGGCGAACGACTGACTCGCCAGCACGCCCATTTCCTTCTGTGCGGCGCGCATCTTTTCATAGGAACGGAAGCTGGCGGCCTGGTTGGCGCTGTAGCCCTGCAGAGCCTGGTCGGCAGTATTGATCAGCACCTGGCTCTGCGCCCGGATCATCACTTCACGCAGCTTTGCCAGGGTTGGCTTGAACGCCTCCAGCGCGGCCTGCAACTGCTTGCTCTCGGTTGGCGCGCCATTGGCCATGGCGTGGCGCAGGCGCGCTTCGCGCAGGTCGCCCAGGGTGTCGTTGAGGCGTGACACATCGCTGACCACCTCGCTGCGCCGTACCAGGCTGCCCATACCGTCCCAGCTGATGAGCGACTGCACCAACGTCAGGCACAGCACCAGGCCGAAACCGAGGAAGAGTTTATGGGCGATCCTGAGGTCGCCGAACCAGGTAAACATATACTGCCGAGCTCCTTTTCTTATGGGTTGGAGGAGACCTGAGGTCCATTCCTTCTATTAGATATAGTCATCTATATGAATTATCGGCATGTGTAACAAAATCTGAACAGTGCTTTTCATGAAATTGGTGTCACTGTGATATCAAACTGTGCGCTGGTTCCTGAGTCATGCCGTGTCGCTTGCCAGCCCAAGGCTTTCACGTGCAGATTTGTGGCTTGTCGCGCTCCGCGTGCCTCCAATGACAAAAGACACTCAGGAACAAGGACGATGAGTCACCCCTCGCAATTCACCTTGCTCGGCAAGCGGCGTTTCCTGCCGTTCTTCGTCACCCAGTTGCTGGGTGCCTTCAACGACAACCTGTTCAAGCAGTCGCTGATCCTGGCGATCCTGTTCAAGCTCAGCCTGGGCGACGGCGACCGTTCGATCTGGGTCAACCTCTGTGCGCTGTTGTTCATCCTGCCGTTCTTCCTGTTCTCGGCACTGGGCGGGCAGTTTGGCGAGAAGTTCGCCAAGGACGCGCTGATCCGTGCGATCAAGCTGGCCGAGATCGGCATCATGGCGGTCGGTGCCATTGGCTTCGTTACCAACCACCTCACGCTGATGCTGGTGGCCTTGTTCGGCATGGGCACCCACTCGGCGTTGTTCGGCCCGGTGAAGTACTCGATCCTGCCCCAGGCCCTGCGCGAAGAAGAGCTGGTCGGCGGCAACGGGCTGGTGGAGATGGGCACCTTCCTCGCCATCCTGGTCGGCACCATCGGCGCCGGGGTGATGATGGCCACCAACAGCTACGCCACGGTGGTGGCCGGTGGCGTGGTCGGCACCGCCGTGCTGGGCTACCTGGCCAGCCGCTGGATCCCGCGGGCGGCGGCTGCGTCGCCGCAGATGGCGCTGGACTGGAACATCTTCAAGCAGTCGTGGGTGATCCTGCGCATGGGCCTGGGGCAGACCCCGGCAGTGTCGCGCTCGATCGTGGGCAACTCGTGGTTCTGGTTCGTCGGTGCCATCTACCTGACCCAGATCCCTAAGTACGCCCAGGATTGGCTGCACGGCGACGAGACCGCAGTGACCCTGGTGCTGACCCTGTTCTCGGTGGGCATCGCCCTCGGTTCGCTGCTGTGCGAACGGCTCAGCGGGCGCAAGGTGGAAATCGGCCTGGTGCCGTTCGGCTCGTTCGGCCTGACCCTGTTCGGCCTGCTCTGGTGGTGGCATTCCGGTGACGTACCGGCGGGCGCCCAGCCGCACGACTGGCTGGCGCTGCTGGGCATGCATCAGGCCTGGTGGATTTTGCTGTCGATCGTCGGCCTTGGTGTGTTCGGCGGTTTCTACATCGTGCCGCTGTACGCCCTGATCCAGGCGCGCACCGCCGAGGATCAACGGGCCCGGGTCATCGCCTCCAACAATATCCTCAATGCCCTGTTCATGGTGGTCTCGGCGATCTTCACCATTGTCCTGTTGAGCGTGGCCAAGCTGAGCATCCCGCAGCTGTTCCTGGTGGTGTCGCTGTTGAACGTGCTGGTCAACGCCTACATCTTCAGGATCGTGCCCGAATTCACCATGCGCTTCCTGATCTGGCTGCTCAGCCACTCGATGTACCGCGTGCAACACCGTGACCTCGAGCGGATCCCTGATGAAGGCGCGGCACTGCTGGTGTGCAACCACGTGTCGTTCGTCGATGCGCTGCTGCTGGGCGGGGCGATTCGCCGGCCCATCCGCTTTGTCATGTACTACAAGATCTACAACCTGCCGGTGCTCAACTTCGTGTTCCGCACGGCGGGCGCCATTCCGATTGCCGGGCGCAACGAAGACCAGGCGACCTACGAGCGAGCCTTCGCCCGCATCGCCGAATACCTGGCGGACGGTGAGCTGGTGTGCATCTTCCCGGAAGGCAAACTGACCGGCGACGGCGAGATCGATGCGTTCAAGGGCGGCGCCAGCCGTATTCTCGAAGAAACCCCGGTACCGGTGATCCCGCTGGCGCTGCAGGGGTTGTGGGGGAGCTTCTTCAGCCGCGATCCGGCCAAGGGCTTCTTCAAGCGCCTGTGGTCGCGGGTGACCATCGTGGCAGGCGCCGCCATCCCGGTGGAGGCGGCGCAGCCAGAGTCGTTGCGTGAGCAAGTCAGCCGCTTGCGCGGCGACCTGCGTTAAGCGGAAGTGGTCAGCTGGCGCTGACCTTCAGGCCGATCAGGCCGCAGACGATCAGCGCCACACTGACCAGTCGCACCAGGGCCATGGATTCACCGAACAGGATGATCCCGGCGATCACAGTGCCAACTGCGCCCACGCCAGTCCAGATGGCATAGGCGGTGCCCAGCGGCAGCTCCTTCATGGCCAGGCCCAGCAGGCCCAGGCTGATGACCATGGCGCCGACGGTAAGCACAGTGGGGAGTGGGCGGGTGAAGCCGTCGGTGTACTTCAGGCCGACAGCCCAGCCTACCTCGAACAGGCCGGCGAAAAACAGGATGATCCAGGACATGATGCGTCTCCATCGTTGCGAATGATGGGGCCGTCCCCGGGATGGTCACGCGGTGCGTCGTGAGGTCGTCCTCACAGTGGCCATCAGGGTACACATCAATGCCTGGCTGGCTCAACCTCTTCTATGGGGGCCGATGAATCCTCCATCCTGCGGAACCAGGTCGACAGCAGCGCCCCGGAAATGTTGTGCCAAACGCTGAACAGCGCACTCGGCACTGCCGCCAGCGGGGAGAAGTGCGCCGCCGCCAATGCCGCCCCCAATCCCGAGTTCTGCATCCCCACCTCAAGCGCCAGCGACTTGCGCTGGGCCAACGGCAGCTTGCAGAGTCGGCCAGTAAGGTAACCCAGCAGATAGCCGAAGGTGTTGTGCAGCATCACCACCGCCATGATCAGCAGGCCCGACTCGGCGATCTTGGCCTGGCTGGCCGCTACCACCGCGCAGACGATCATCACGATGCTCACCACCGACACCAGCGGCAGCACCTGCACCGCCATCTGCACCCGTGCACCCAGCAGGCGCTGGGCCAGCACGCCGAGCACGATCGGCAGCATCACCAGCTGCAGGATCGACCAGAACATGTCCATGAAGGATACCGGCAGCCAGGCAGAGGCCAGGAACCAGATCAGCGCCGGGGTCAGCAGCGGGGCAAGCAGGGTGGTCACTGCGGCGATCGCCACTGCCAGTGCCAGGTCGCCCTTGGACAGCCAGACCATCACGTTCGACGCCGTGCCGCTCGGGCAACAGCCGACCAGGATCACGCCCACGGCGATTTCCGCCGGCAGGTGGAACAGCTGGCACAGCAACCAGGCCATGCCCGGCATGATCACGAAGTGCGCCACCACGCCAAGGGCCACTCGCCAGGGCTGGCGGGCGAGGGCGGCGAAGTCGTCGAGCTTGAGGGTCAGGCCCATGCCGAACATCACCAGGCCCAGCAGCGGCACGATGGCGACCTTGAGGGCGATGAACCACTGGGGTTGCAGGAAGGCCAGTACAGCGAACACCAACACCCACAGGGCGAAGGTGTTGCCGACGAAGCGGCTGAGGGCGGCGAGGGCGCGCATGGGGCAATTCCTTTTCTATTTATAGCTTTATGAATTTCACTGGCCCCTTCGCGGCGGTTCGACGCTTCGACAAGCCCGCTCCCACAGGTATCGCCACAGTATTCGAGCCTGTGGTGATCCCTGTGGGAGCGGGCTTGCCCGCGAAGAGGCCGGTCCTGGCTAGCGCTTTGAATCAGGCCAGCACCGGTCTTTCAAACCACCTCAGACCCCTTGCGGAATCTCCTCCCCACCCAGCGCTTCGAACAGCACCGGCAGGAATTCGGCAAAGGTCATCATCATCAGCTGGAAGCTGGCATCGAACTGCTGCGCGGCTTCATCACCACCGTCCTGTTCGGCCTGTTCCTGCAGCAGCTCTTCGAACTTCAGGCGTTTGATCACCATCTTGTCGTCGAGCACGAACGACAGCTTGTCCTGCCAGGCCAGGGCCAGCTGGGTGACCACCTTGCCGGTGCTCAGGTGCAGCTGGATTTCCTCGCTGGTCAGGTCCTGGCGTTTGCAACGCACGATGCCGCCGTCTTCGGCGGTGTCACGCAGTTCGCACTCGTCCAGTACATAGAAGCCTTCGGCAGCCTGTTGCGACTTGACCCAGTCGGTCATGGTCGCGGTCGGGGCGATCTTCACCGTGGCCGGGCGCACCGGCAGCGAGCCCATCACTTCACGCAGGGTCGACAGCAGGTCTTCGGCGCGCTTGGCGCTGGCCGAGTTGACCAGGATCATCCCCAGGCGCGGGGCGATGGCGGCGAAGATCATCGAGCGGCGGATGAACGCGCGCGGCAGGAACGCCTGGATGATCTCGTCCTTGATCTGGTCGCGCTCTTTTTTGTAGACCTTGCGCATCTGCTCGGTCTCGATCTCTTCGACCTTTTCCTTCACTGCATCGTTGACCACGCTGCTCGGCAGGATGCGTTCTTCCTTGCGCGCGGCCACCAGCAGGAACTCGCCGCTGACGTGCACCAGGGGAGCGTCTTCGCCCTTGCCGAACGGCGCGACGAAACCGTAGGTGGTCAGCTCCTGGCTGGCGCAGGGGCGGGCCGGCTTGGAGGCCAGGGCGGCTTCCAGCGCTTCAGCCTCGAACGGTACTTCCTGGGTCAGGCGGTAGGACAGCAGGTTCTTGAACCACATGAGGGGCAATCTCTCCTTAATGCATAAGGCGGGCATTATTCTCCGAGCAGTGCTCCGAGGCCAGCCCTGTCATAGGGCCAGCAGGGTCATATAAGGAAAGAAAAGCCCCGGCTGCGCTAGGTCTTTGAAAGGGCTGGGTTTTTTTTTTGAAAAAAGTTTAAAAAGTGCTTGCCAGGGTAGCAGCTCGTCCGTAGAATGCGCGCCACACCGAGACGAAGGGTGATTAGCTCAGCCGGGAGAGCATCTGCCTTACAAGCAGAGGGTCGGCGGTTCGATCCCGTCATCACCCACCACTCGATGTATAGCGCAGCGGTAGTTCAGTCGGTTAGAATACCGGCCTGTCACGCCGGGGGTCGCGGGTTCGAGTCCCGTCCGCTGCGCCATATTCCACTTCCAGGGCCCACTGAACACCCGGAAGTAACAGAGAAAGCGACCTTAGGGTCGCTTTTTTTGTGCCTGAAATTTGTGGCTGATAATTTTTGCGAAAAAGTTGCATCAATGGCTTGCCAGGCTTCTGGTTCGTCCGTAGAATGCGCGCCTCACCGAGACGAATGGGTGATTAGCTCAGCCGGGAGAGCATCTGCCTTACAAGCAGAGGGTCGGCGGTTCGATCCCGTCATCACCCACCACTCGTTGAATAGCGCAGCGGTAGTTCAGTCGGTTAGAATACCGGCCTGTCACGCCGGGGGTCGCGGGTTCGAGTCCCGTCCGCTGCGCCATATTCCGCTTCCAGGGCCCACTGAACACCCGGAAGCCACAAAGAAAGCGACCTTAGGGTCGCTTTTTTTGTTTCTGCATTCTGAATAATTGCGGCGCCTGGTCGCAAAGGGGCGCAAAGCGCCCCCAGCAATCTCAGCGATTACGCTCCTCTTCGCGCAACGTCAGCACCTCGACCCCATCCTCGGTCACCGCCACCGTGTGCTCCCACTGCGCCGACAGGCAATGGTCCCGGGTAATCACCGTCCAGCCATCCTTCAGCGTTCGCGTCCCGCGCCCACCCTGGTTGATCATCGGCTCGATGGTAAACACCATCCCCGGCTGCAACTTCATGCCCATGCCGCGCTGGCCGAAATGCAGTACTTCGGGGCCTTCGTGCATCTGCTGGCCGATACCATGCCCGCAGTATTCGCGTACCACACTGTAGCCAGCCGCTTCGGCATGGGCCTGGATGGCATGGCCGATATCACCCAGTGTCGCCCCGGGGCGTACCTGCTCGATGCCTTTCCACAGTGCGTCGTAGGTGGTGTCGACCAGCCTTTGCGCGTCTTCACTGATCGGCCCGATGCTGTACATCTTCGACGAGTCGGCAATGTAGCCGCCCTGTTCCAGGGTGATGTCGACGTTGATGATCGAGCCTTCCTTCAGCACTTCATCGGCCTTGGGGATGCCGTGGCAGACCACGTGGTCCACCGACGTGTTGAGCGAGTAGGGGAAACCGTACTGGCCCTTGCTGGCCGGGCGGGCCTTGAGCGTATCGACAATGAATGCTTCGGCGCGGTCGTTGATCTGCATCGTGGTCACGCCGGGGCGGATGAAACCGTCGAGTTCGGCAAACACCTGGGCCAACAGCTGGCCGGCGTTGCGCATCAGTTCGAGTTGGGCGGGGGTCTTGAGGATCACCTTGGACATGGAGTGCGGGCTGTAGCTCTTGCTGGAAATTGCCCCAGCATAGCGCCATGGGTCATGTGCTTGCCACCGCGTGGTGCGCGGAGCTCTTGTGGGAGCGGCCTTGTGTCGCGAAAGGGCCGCAAAGCGGCCCCAGGATTTTTGCGGTATCGCTTGAGTTGCTGGGGCCGCTCTGCGGCCCTTTCGCGACACAAGGTCGCTCCCACAAGGGCTGGCCCGCTAATTGCTGAATGACCGCTATCCAGGGCTATCAACGTCGACAGCCCGAAAACCTCACGACAAAGGCGCCGTGTTGCCCCGCTTGCCCAGCAAGTAGGAGCAGCCGGCGCCTTTTTGCGTTCCTGAAAGAGGAGACCGCCCATGACCACCCGCGAAATACGCAGCGTCTGCCCCTACTGTGGCGTCGGTTGCGGCATCGTCATGAGCGTCGCCGACGGCAAGGTCGTCAAGATCAGCGGCGACAAGCAGCACCCGAGCAACTTCGGCCGCCTGTGCACCAAGGGCCTCACCGCGCACCTGCCGCTGACCGCCGCCGGGCGCCTGGAAGACGCCTACGTTCGCCAGCAACGCAGCCAGCAACCGGCACGCAGCAGCATGGACCAGGCCATTGCCCAGGCCGGCGAGCGCTTGCGCGGCATCATCGAACAGCACGGCCCGGACTCGGTGGCGCTCTATGTGTCCGGTCAGATGTCACTGGAGGCCCAGTACCTGGCCAACAAGCTGGCCAAGGGCTTTATCCGCACCCGTCATATCGAGTCCAATTCGCGGCTGTGCATGGCCAGCGCCGGCAGTGGCTACAAGCTGTCGCTCGGTGCCGACGGCCCGCCCGGCAGCTACCAGGATTTCGAACGCGCTGATGTGTTCCTGGTGATCGGCGCGAACATGGCCGACTGCCACCCAATCCTGTTCCTGCGCCTGCTCGACCGGGTCAAGGCCGGCGCCAGGCTGATCGTCGTCGACCCGCGGCGCACCGCTACCGCCGACAAGGCCGACCTGTTCCTGCAGGTGCGCCCCGGCAGTGACCTGGCCCTGCTCAACGGCCTGCTGCACCTGCTGCATGACAACGGCCATACCGATCCTGACTTCATCGCCCGTCACACCGAAGGCTGGGACGAGCTGCCGGCGTTCCTTGACGATTACACCCCTGAACGTGTGGCCGCCATGACCGGCCTGAGTGAAGCCGACATCCGCCAGGCCGCAGAATGGATCGGCACCGCCGGGGAGTGGATGAGCTGCTGGACCATGGGCCTCAACCAGAGCGTCCACGGCACCTGGCACAGCAACGCCATCTGCAACCTGCACCTGGCCACCGGCGCCATCTGCCGCCCGGGCAGCGGGCCGTTTTCGCTGACCGGCCAGCCCAATGCCATGGGCGGCCGCGAGATGGGCTACATGGGCCCGGGCCTGCCGGGGCAGCGCTCGGCCTTGGTGGCCGCGGACCGCGCCTTTGTCGAGCAGCAGTGGGGCTTGCAACCGGGCAGCCTGCGCAGCGAAGGCGGCGAGGGCACGATCGCACTGTTCGAGCAGATGAAAGCAGGCGAGGTGAAAGCCTGCTGGGTCATCTGCAGCAACCCGGTGGCCAGCGTCGCCAACCGCCAACAGGTAATTGACGGCCTGCGCCAGGCCGAGCTGGTGATCACCCAGGACGCCTTCCTCGACACCGAGACCAACCGCTACGCCGATATTCTGCTGCCCGCTGCGCTATGGGCCGAAGGCGAGGGCGTGATGATCAACAGCGAGCGCAACCTGACGCTGATGCCACGCGCGGTCCAGGCACCGGGCCATAGCCTGGCGGATTGGCAGATCATCGCCCGGGTCGCCTGCGCCATGGGCTACGCCGACGCTTTCGACTACCCCAACGCCGAGGCGGTGTACGACGAGATCCGGCGCTTCTGGAACCCGGCCACCGGCTACGACCTGCGCGGGATCGGCTATGAGCAATTGCGCGACAGCCCACGGCAGTGGCCCTGCGCACCCGGCCACGCAGGTGACCGCAGCCCGCTGCGTTACCTGAACGATGGCAGCAGTCAGCAACTGTGGCGCGATGCCGAGGGCAACCTGCCTGAACTGGCGTTCCCCACCGCCAGCGGCAAGGCGCGCTTCTTCGCTCGGCCCTGGCTGCCAGCGCCCGAACTGCCGGACGCCGACTACCCGTGGGTGCTCAATACCGGCCGTGTGCAGCACCAGTGGCACACCTTGACCAAGACCGGCAAGGTTCCGGCGCTGAACAAGCTGGAGCCCGGCCCCTTTGTTGAAGTCCACCCCGAAGATGCCGCCCGCCTGGGCATCGCCGACAAGGACCAGGTCGCCATTCGCTCGCGGCGCGGCCAGGCCGTGTTGCCAGCGCGCATCAGCGACCGGGTCATGCCCGGCAACTGCTTTGCCCCGTTCCACTGGAACGACCTGATCGGCGAGCAATTGGCGATCAATGCCGTGACCTGTGATGCAGTCGACCCGCTGTCGCTGCAGCCGGCGTTCAAACATTGCGCCGTGGCCCTGGAGCGGGTCGCTGGCGAGCGCATAGATGCCCTTGAGCTGAATACCACTATTCCGGAGCCTGCCCGCATGCCGACCGCGACCCTGTCCCGCCTGCTTGGCCTGGACACCTTGCCAGCCCCGGTGCTGGCCGATGACGAGCGTCATTACTTGCAAGGCTTTCTGCTCGGCCTCGATCAGACGCGTGCCGAGGGTGTACCCAGCCTGCCGGCCAGCGCGCCGCTGGCCGCATCCCGGCGGCTGTTCGTAGATGGCTTGTTGGCTGGTCTGTTCGCGCAGCCAGCAGCCACGCCGGTTATCACGATGCCGCGCCATCAGGTGCTGTGGGCGTCGCAGACGGGCAATGGCGAGGGGCTTGCCCAGCGGTGTGCCGAGCGTCTGCGTGGCGCTGGCCTTGAGGTGCAGCTCAGCTGCATGGAGGCGGTAAGCCCCAGCCAGCTGCAAGGCGCGGCCAGTGTGGTGCTGATCACCAGCACCTTCGGTGACGGTGACGCGCCCGACAGTGCCAAGGCGTTCTGGCAGGCGCTGCAAGGCGAGCAGGGTGCCTGCTGCGCGCTGCTGCCTTATGCCGTGCTGGCCCTGGGCGACTCCAGCTACGACCAGTTCTGCGGCTTTGGCCGCAAGCTCGACCAGCGCCTGGCCGAACTGGGTGGGCGCCGCTTGCTGCAACGGGTCGATTGCGAACCGGATTTTGATGACGCCTTCGCCGGCTGGCTCGAAGCCCTGTTGCCGGAGCTCGGCGGCACGGGCACTTCGGCAGCGGTCAGTGAACCAGCACCCATAGCGAACTACAGCAAGCAACAACCGTGGTCGGCCCCGCTGCTTGCAAACCAACTGCTCAACGGCCCGGGGGCGAGCAAGGAAACCCGCCAGTTGGTATTCGACCTGTCCGGCAGCGGTTTCACCTATGCAGCCGGTGATGCCTTGGGCGTATGGCCGCGCAACTGCCCGGCGCTGGTCGAGGAGCTGCTGGCGCTGACGCACCTCGATGGCACGGCGTTGGTGGAATTGAAAGGGCGGCCTGCGATGCCACTGGCCGAGGCCCTGGAAGCGCATCTGGACATCGCCAAGGTCACTCCGCAGCAACTGCAGGCGTTCAGCGCGCATGCCGCCGACCTGCAGCGCCTGCTGCAGCCCGAGTGCAAGGCCGAACTGCAGGACTGGCTGTGGGGGCGGCAGTTGGTCGATGTGCTGCGTGCGTTCCCTCAGCAATTGCCGCTGGATGCCTGGCTCGGCTTGCTCAAGCCGTTGCAGCCGCGCCTGTATTCGATCAGCTCCAGCCCGTTGGCTCATCCGGATCAGGTGCACCTGACCGTTTCCACCGTGCGCTACGGCGAGCGCAAAGGGGTTTGTTCAACGTTCCTCGCTGACCGGACGCAGGCGTTGAAGGTGGCGATCTTCCCGCAGGTATCGAAGCACTTTCGCCTGCCCGAGGACAACGACGTGCCAGTGATCATGGTCGGGCCCGGCACCGGTGTCGCGCCGTTCCGTGCCTTCCTTGAAGAGCGCGAGGCGCGGGGTGCCAAAGGGCCTAACTGGCTGTTCTTCGGCGAGCAGTATGCGGCCACGGATTTCTACTATCAGGAACAGCTTCAGGCCTGGCAGGCGGTCGGGCATCTGCGCCTGGACACGGCGTTCTCGCGGGACCAGGCCGAGAAGATCTACGTGCAGCAACGCATGCTGGAGCAAGGCGCGCAGCTGTGGCAATGGCTGGAGGCGGGGGCGTACTTCTATGTCTGTGGCGATGCCCAGCGCATGGCCAAGGATGTGGATGCGGCGTTGCGTGAGGTGATCGCCGTGCATGGCAAGGTGGATGCGGATGCCTATGTCGAAGCATTGAGCAAGGCCAGGCGGTATCGGCGTGATGTGTATTGAAGTGCCCCAGGATGGTGAGCTCTGCACTTGAAATGTGCATTGGTAGCACTGGCACCTTCGCGGGCAAACCCGTACCCACAAGTGCTTGAGACCAGTGGAGGCCTTGTGGGAGCGGGTTTACCCGTGAAGAGGCCGGCACAGGTAACAGGCTTGGCACAGTCCCTGCTAGATCTCTGTTACAACAAAGCCCACTGATCAACGGCGATCAACCCGGGCCCCCACCGTGATGAATACAGGCAAAGGCGCCTGGAGCTTCGGCTCCAGGCGCTTTTTTTTTGATCGAGGATCGGCTTATGAAGGCAACAGCGAGCGGGCAACGAGAGCGACTGGTCATCGTCGGCAACGGCATGGTCGGCCACCATTGCGTCGAGCAACTGGTCGAACGCGGCGCGCTCGGGCGCTTCGAGCTGCACGTATTCGGCGAAGAGCGCCAACGTGCATACGACCGCGTGCACCTGTCGGAGTATTTCGCCGGCAGCTGTGCCGAGACCTTGGCCCTCTGTGGGCAGGACTACTACGGCAACAGCGGCGTGCACCTGCACCTGGGCGAAGCGGTGCTGGAAATCGACCGCGAACGCTGCGAAGTGGTGACTGCCGAGGGCCGCTACGGCTACGACCAGTTGGTCCTGGCCACCGGTTCCTACCCGTTCGTGCCCCCGATCGAAGGCTCAAGCGGCAATGCTCGCCTGGTTTATCGCACCCTCGACGACCTTGATGCCATTCGCGCCGCAGCAGGCGCAGCGCGCCGTGGCGTGGTGGTCGGAGGCGGCCTGCTCGGCCTGGAAGCTGCCAACGCGCTGAAGTCCCTCGGCCTGGAGGCGCACGTGGTGGAGTTTGCCCCGCGGCTGATGCCGGTGCAGCTGGACGGTGAGGGCGGCGCCGCGCTCAAGGCGCAGATCGAAGCGCTGGGTGTGGGCGTGCACCTGTCGCGCGCCACCCAGTCGATCAGCGCCGGTGAGGCCTACCGCTACCGCATGAATTTCGACGGCGGCGAACACCTGGAAACCGACCTGATCGTGTTCTCCGCCGGTATTCGCCCGCAAGACGCCCTGGGCCGTGCCAGCGGCCTGGAAATCGCCCCGCGCGGTGGCGTGGTGATCGACAACCACTGCCGCAGCAGCGACCCACGCATTTTCGCCATCGGTGAATGCGCCTCGTGGAACGGCAGCGTGTTCGGCCTGGTTGCCCCGGGCTACAGCATGGCGCGCAACCTGGCAGCGTTGCTGATGGGCGAAGCCGCCAGCGAATTCACCGGTGCCGACATGTCGACCAAGCTCAAGTTGCTGGGCGTGGATGTCGGCTCCATTGGCGATGCCCACGGCGCCACACCGGGTTCGCGCAGCTACCGTTTCATCGACGAGGCCAACAGCGCCTATCGCCGCCTGGTCGTGGATGCCAGCGGCAAGCACGTGCTCGGTGCAGTGCTGGTGGGCGACAACAGCTACTACGACACCCTGCTGCAGTACGCGCAGAACGGCATCGTTTTGCCGGCCGACCCTGCAGCGCTGATCCTGCCGCAAGGTGGTGGCGCACCGGCCCTCGGTGCCGACGCCCTGCCCGATAGCGCAACCATCTGCTCGTGCCACAACGTCAGCAAGGGCGCGGTGTGCGCGGCCATCGACAGTGGCTGCGGCGACCTCGCTGCGGTCAAAGGCTGCACCAAGGCGGCCAGCGGCTGCGGCGGCTGTGCGGCGTTGCTCAAGCAGGTGTTCGAACACGAACTCACTGCACGCGGCGTGGTTGTCGACAAGAGCCTGTGCGAACACTTCGCCTACACCCGTCAGGAGCTCTACGGGCTGGTGCGGGTCGAAGGCATCCGCAGCTTCAACGAGTTGCTCGAACGCCACGGCAAGGGCCATGTCGGCTGCGACATCTGCAAGCCGGCGGTGGGCTCGATCCTCGCCTCATGCTGGAACCAGCCGATCATGGACCCGGCGCTGGTCCCGCTGCAGGACACCAACGACACCTTCATGGCCAACATGCAGAAGAACGGCACCTATTCGGTGGTGCCCCGCATCCCTGGCGGCGAGATCACCCCAGAGAAGCTGATCGTGATCGGCCAGGTGGCGAAAAAGTACGACCTCTACACCAAGATCACCGGCGGCCAGCGCATCGACCTGTTCGGCGCCCAGCTGCACGAGTTGCCGCTGATCTGGGGTGAGCTGATCGCGGCCGGTTTCGAGACCGGCCATGCCTACGGCAAGTCGACCCGTACCGTGAAGTCATGCGTGGGCAGCACCTGGTGCCGTTACGGCGTGCAAGACAGCGTTGGCATGGCGCTGCGCCTGGAGGACCGCTACAAGGGCCTGCGCAGCCCGCACAAGCTCAAGTTCGCCGTCTCCGGCTGCACCCGCGAGTGCGCCGAGGCACAGAGCAAGGACATCGGCGTCATCGCCACCGACAAGGGCTGGAACCTTTACATCTGTGGCAACGGCGGCATGCGCCCACGGCACGCCGAGCTGTTCGCTACCGACCTGGATGACGAAACCCTGGTGCGCCTGATCGACCGCGTGCTGATGTTCTACATCCGCACAGCCGACAAGCTGCAGCGCACTTCGGTCTGGCGCGAAAGCCTGGAAGGTGGCCTGGATTACCTCAAGCAGGTGGTGCTCGACGACAGCCTGGGCCTGGCGGCCGAGCTGGAGGCGCAGATGCAGCATGTGGTCGACCAGTATGAGTGCGAATGGGCCAACGCCCTCAACGACCCCGAGAAGCTCAAGCGCTTCCGTACCTTCGTCAACGACCAACGCGCCGACCCGGACGTGCACTTCGTGCGCGAACGCGAACAACGCCGGCCGGTTGCACCCCTGCACCTGATTCCAACCGTCGAGGAGGCTGTCTGATGAACCTGTCCAATGTTGCTGTGAAAACCCAAGAGAACTGGCAGGCGGTATGCCAAACCGAAGACCTGGTGGCCGACTCGGGCGTGGTGGTGTGGCTTGACGGTGCCCAGGTAGCACTGTTCTACCTGCCCGCGCTGGAGCAAAGCCTGTATGCGGTGGACAACCGCGATCCGCGGTCGGGGGCCAATATCATCGGGCGTGGGCTTGTCGGTAGCCTGCAGGGGGAACTGGTGGTAGCGGCGCCGCTGTACAAGCAGCACTTCAGCCTGCAAAGCGGGGCTTGCCTGGAAGATGCCGGGCAGCGGTTGCGGGTGTGGCCGGTGCGGATGAATGGCGGCGCTGTGGAGCTGGCGGTGGCCTGATAATTTGCTGGGGGGCGCTTTGCGCCCCTTTCGCGACACGAGGCCGCTCCTACAGGGGAAGGCGAACTCATGTAGGAGCGGCCTTGCCGGGGCGCCGGACCGGTCGGAAAGGGCTGCAGAGCAGCCCCAGGATCTTGCGTCAGATAACCAACCCCTGCGGCTTGCGCCCGGCAAACACATCCACCAGGCTGGCCACCACCATCTCGCCCATGCGCGTGCGGGTCTGCACCGTGGCGCTGGCGCGATGCGGCTGCAGCACCACATCCTCACGCCCGAACAAGGCCTCGGGCGCCCGGGGTTCATCGGCAAACACGTCCAGCGCCGCGCCGGCGATCTCCCCGGCCTCCAGCGCCGCGATCAACGCCGGCTCATCCACCAGCTTGCCGCGCGCGATATTGATCAGATACCCCTCGGCCCCCAGCGCTTGCAGGACTTCGCGATTGATCAGCGCTTCGCCTTTGTCGGCGGCCGCCGCCAGAATCAGCGCATCGCTGTCCTTGGCCAACTGCACGAGATCCGCCTCGAAGCCGTAAGGCACTTCCAGTGCCTGCAGGTCGGTGTAGCGGATCGGGCAACCGAATGCCGCTGCCCGTTGAGCCACTGCACGGCCGACACGGCCCATGCCGACGATGCCTACGCGCATGCCCGACACCTGGCGGGCCAGCGGCAGTGGTGCCAACGGTGTGGCGCTGGTGGCCCATAGGCCTGCGCGCACGAAACGGTCACCCGTGCAGATACCCCGGCACAAGCCGATCAGCAGGCCGATGGCGAGGTCGGCGACATCTTCGGTGAGGGCGCCGATGGTGGCGGTAACCTGGATACCACGGTCGCGGGCGTAGGCGAGATCCACCGCATCGGTGCCGACGCCATTGACCGCGATCACTTCAAGGTTGGGCAGGCGCGCCATCAGCGCCTGGCTGATACCGGTGTGGCCACCGGTGATCACGCCGCGAATGTGGCTGGCATGCTGGCTGACAAAGGCGTCCTTGTCGGCCTGTTCGTAGTAACGGTGCACGGTGAACAGCTGTTCCAGCCGCTCACGGATTTGCGGGATGAGGATCGGGCTCAGTTGCAGGACTTCGGGTTTCATCGGTCACTCCATCAGAATCAGCGGTCAGCCACGGCCAACGAACGGCATGTTGCTGGCCATCACGGTCATGTTCAGTACGTTGGCGTCCAGCGGCAGGGCGGCGATGTAGCGCACCGCATCGGCCACATGACGCACGTCAAGCATGGGCTCGGCAGCGATCTCGCCATTGGCCTGGCGCACACCACGGGTCATGCGCTCGGACAACTCGGTCAGGGCGTTGCCGATGTCCACCTGGCTGCAGACGATGTTGTACGGCCGGCCATCCAGCGCCAGTGCCTTGGTCAGGCCCAGTACCGCGTGCTTGCTGGCGGTGTAGGGGGCGGTGAACGGGCGTGGGGTGTGCGCCGAGATCGAGCCGTTGTTGATGATCCGCCCACCTTGCGGCTGCTGGCGGCGCATCAGGCCGAAGGCGGCGCGGGCGCACAGGAACACGCCGTCGACGTTGGTGGCGATGACGTTGCGCCAGTTCTCCAGCGGCAGCTCGTCGACCGGTACGGCGGGGGCATTGATGCCAGCGTTGTTGAAGATCACATCAAGGCGGCCGTGCACCTCTTCGATGGTGGCGAACAGGTGCGCGACGCTTTGTTCATCGCGCACGTCGGTGGGCACGGCCAGGGCTTCACCGCCCGCTGCCAGCGCCTGCTCAACCACCGCTTGCAGCGGCTCTGCGCGGCGCCCGGCGAGGACCAGGCTGAAGCCGTCCTCCAGCAAGGCGAGGGCGACGGCGCGGCCGATGCCGCTGCCAGCGCCGGTGACCAGGGCGATTTTCTTGTTCTGATTCATGTTGGAGCTCCGCAAGGTTCAGGCTGCGTTGGCTGTTTGCCCGGCAGGGCGGGGGCCGACGCGCAGGTGCAGTTCGCCGATGCCGTCGATGCCGGCGTGGATCGTGTCGCCCGGGTTCAGTGGCGCGACGCCGGGTGGGCTGCCGGTCATGATCAGGTCGCCCGGGCGCAGTGGTAGCTGGCGGGACAGCCGGCTGATCACCTCGGCCAGAGCCCAGGTCTGCTGGCTCAGGTGGGCGCGCTGGCGCTCCTGGCCATTGACCTGCAGCCACAGCGAGGCATCCAGTGGCCAGGGGCATTCGCTGGCGGGGACGATGGCAGTCATTGGTGCCGAGGCTTCGAACACCTTGGCACCTTCCCAGGGCAGGCCCTCGGCCTTGGCCTTGCGCTGGTGATCGCGGCGGGTCATGTCGAGGCCAGCGGCAAAGCCGAACACGTGTTCCAGGGCATGTTCCGGGGCAATGTCGGCCCCACCCTTGGCGATGGCGGCTACCAGCTCGATTTCGTGGCAGAACTCATCGGTCTGCGGCGGGAAGGGCAGTTCCCCTTGCGCCTCGACCACATTGCTCGCCGGTTTCATGAAGAACACAGGCTCTTGTGGCGCCGGCCCGTAAGCTTCCGGCCAAGGGTAGTTGCGGCCCAGGCAGAACACCCGGCCGACCGGGAAGCGCGCAGCGCTGCCGCGGATCGGCAGGCTGACGATGGCCGGCGGGTTGAACAGGTAGGTCATGGGTGAATCCTCCGTACTGGAGTGGCCAGCGTAAGTCAGAGGCTGGCCGGCAAAGTTGGACGAAAACGGGGTTGGCTTGGACTATCCAAGTAACCTGCGCCGGCCTCTTCGCGGCTAAAGCCGCTCCTACAGAAACAGCGCTGTTCTCAGGTTTGGAGCTATTCCTGTAGGAGCGGCTTTAGCCGCGAAGGGGCCGGCAAGGCCAATGCATTGCTTGGATCAGGCTGCAGTTTTCAGCTCGATGCGGTACAGCTTGCCGAGCAGCAGCGAGTAGGACAGGGTGCCCATCAACGCGACCCCACCGATGAACCAGAACGCCATGGCAAACGAGCCGCTGGCATGCACGATCGCGCCAATCACGATCGGCGTGACGATGCCGCCGATGTTCGCCGCGAGGCTGGTGACCCCGCCGGTCAGGCCGATCAGTTGCTTGGGCGCCACTTCCGACACTGCTGCCCACGACGCCGAGGCGATGCCCTGGGCGAAGAACGCCAGGGTGAGGATGGCGATGCACAGCACATTGGAGTCGGTGAAGTTCACCAGCACGATCGACATGCCCAGCATCGAACCCACCACCAGCGGCAGCTTGCGGGCGAACGACAGCGAGTAGCCCTTGCGGATCAGCAGGTCCGAGACGATCCCCGCCAGAAGGATGCCGACCGTGGCACCAATGAATGGCATGACCGCGAAGATGCCGACCTTGATCAAGGTCAGCTGGCGCTCTTCGATCAGGTAGGTGGGGAACCAGGTGAGGAAGAAGTACAGCGCCGAGGTGCTGGCGAACTTGCCCAGGCAGATGGCCCAGACCTGGCGATAGCGGAACAGCTCGGCGACCTGGCGCCAGTCGAAGCGGGTGCGCTCCTGGCTGCTCTTCACCAGCCCGCCGCCCTCTTCGATGTAGGCCAGCTCTTCCTTGCTGACCTTCTTGCAGTTCAGCGGGTCGCGGTACAGCCACAGCCACACCGCGCCGAACAGGATGCCGACCAGGCCGGTGCTGTAGAACACGTGGCGCCAGTCATAGGTGGTCGCCAGCCACAGTAGGGCGCCGGTGAACAGCGCGGTGCCCAGGTACTGGCCGCACACGTAGATGCTGCTGGCCATGCCGCGTTCGCGGGCGGGGAACCACACCGTGACCGCGCGGCTGTTGGCCGGGAACGCCGGGGCCTCCATGGCCCCGACTGCCAGGCGCAGGCCGAACAGCGAAGCGAAGCCGCTTGCCAGGCCTTGGGCCACGGTGACTGCCGACCAGCTGATCAGCGATACGCCGTAGGTCAGGCGCGAACCGAAACGGTCGGCGATGAAGCCGGCAGGTACCAGGGCCAAGGCGTAGGTCCAGGCGAAGGCGGAGAAGATCAGGCCCATCTCGACCTTGTCCAGGCCCAGGTCCTTGGCCATGAACGGCGCTGCGATGGAAATGTTCACCCGGTCGACGTAGTTGATGATGGTCGCCACCAGCAGCAGCGACAGCATGAACCAGCGGCGGCGGGTGGGCAGGCGCTGGGCAGGGGCCGCGTCCAGCGCGTACGACGACGCGGCGCGGGGGGTAGGCGTGCTCGACATGAGTCGACCTCGTTTGTTGTTGTTGGTAGAGGTTGGGCTGCAGTCCCTTTTCTAAAGTGGTCGTACAACATTTCGAATGCAACGGTTGTTTTAGACCGTTTTTTTCACACGAGGCGGGGTATGGCGGCCCTGTCCAAGAAAATCAGCGGGCGGGGTTTTACTCGGTTTTCTTGCGGAATGTCGCGATTTTGGCGGGTTGCGCGGATTTTTGGTTGCACTGTTTTTTGTAGAAGGGTTTAAATTGCCAAGTCTAGACATCGTACAACATGGCTTTGCCTGTCCAGGCCTCTTCGCGGGCAGCGCCACACACAGATTGGAGCAAGCCGAATGCCCCCCAAACGCGAGGTCCCGACCTACGTCATGCAGCAGCGCAGCGAGCTGATGGATTTCTACATCCGCGACCAGCGCGGCCGCCCCGCCGAGATCGCGCCACATCGTCACGAGTACTTCCAGATCCAGGTCAACTTGGGTGGTGACACGGTGCAGCACATCGGCAGCGTGCAGCGCCCCTTCCCGCGCAACACCCTGGCTTTCATCCTGCCGCACCGGGTGCATGTGATTCCGCACCCGGCCGACAGCGACTTCGTGGTGATCAATTTTTCCCAGACATTCTTGCTGCCGCACCTGGCCTGCGACCCGATGGACCTGGAAGAGGTATCGATCCTGCAGGCGCCGGAACTGTCACCGTTCCGCTTCCAGGAGCATCTCGATTTCTGTCTCGATGAGGCCGACTTCGCCGAGGTGCGGCAGCTCCTCGAACGCATGCGGGCGCTGGACGGCAACCGCCGCTTCGGGAGCCGCGAAATGCTCAAGGGCCTGTTGCTGCAGCTGATCGGCCAGGTCTGCGGCCTGTACGCCGAGCCGCTGCGCGAACTGGCCGACAGCAATGCCGCCCAGCTCAGCCGCCGCGCCGCGCTGGGCCGCATGAGCGAGTACCTGCGACGGCATATCGACGACCCCGACCTGAACCTGCAGAAAGTCGCCGCCGCTACCTACCTGTCGCCGACCTACCTGACCCACTGGTTGCGCAAGGAAATCGGCAAGACCTTCAGCGAGCTGGTACTGGAGCGGCGCATGCACACTGCGCGCAACTACCTGCTCAATGGCAGCCGCCCGGTGGGCGAGGTGGCGCGGCTTTGTGGCTTCGCCGACGAAGCCTACTTCTCCCGGCGCTTCCGCCAGATTCACGGCCTGCCACCGGGGCAGTTCCGCCGCCAGCAGCGCGACCCGGATACGCCGCAGGTGGCGATGCGGTAAGCTTGCCGGCATGAACCTCGACACCCGCATCAAGTACCGCCACCTGCTGTGTTTCCTGGAGATTGCCCGGCAGGGCAGCCTGGCCAGGGCTGCCGATATTCTGGCGATCAGCCAGCCAGCGATTTCCAAGACCCTCAAGGAGCTTGAGGACCTGCTCGAAGCGCGCCTGTTCGAGCGCAGCCGCCAGGGCGTCGAGCTGACCCCGGCCGGCACCCGCTTCATGCGTTATGCCGGGCCCAGCGTGCAGGCACTGCGCGATGGCGTCAGCAGCCTGCGCGGTGAAGCGCGGGCACCGTCGCAGGTGCGCATTGGCGTGCTGTCGACGGTCGAGGGGCTGCTGATGCCCGAGGTGCTGTGCCGCCTGCATCAGCGCCACGACGCTTTGGTGATCAGCGTGGTGACTGGGGTCAGTGCGCAATTGCTCGGGCAACTGCACCTGGGCGAGCTGGAACTGGTGGTCGGGCGCATGACCGACAGCCCGCAGATTCAGGGGTTGTCATTCGAGCACCTGTACAGCGAGTCCATGGCCGTGGTCGTGCGCCCCGGCCACCCCTTGCTCGCGAGCGCACCCGTGGAGCGGCAGCGGGTCGGGCAGTATCCGTTGGTGCTGCCACCACCGGGCACCACCATCCGCCAGCATGCTGACAGCCTGTTCGTGCAATGCGGTATCCAGATGCCGGCGCAGCGCCTGGAGACCTTGTCGCTGGCGTTGAGCCGGCGATATCTGCTGGGCAGTGATGCATTGTGGGTGGCGCCGCGTGATGCGGTACTGCTCGACTTGCGCCGAGGGGAATTGGCGGAGCTCGACCTGGGCGTGAGTGAACCGGGTGGTTCGGTGGGGATCTGCCGCAACGCCGCCTTGCCGTTGAGCTTGCCGGGGCAATGGGTTTGCGAGGTGCTGCGTGAGCTTGCCGAGCAGTATCGCGAGGGGCGATACCCTTGAGGAGCAGGGGACAATCTCACCTCGCACCACCTCAGAACCCGCAGAAATAAAAAGCCACAAAAACCAGGAAAACCCGCCACAAAGGGTCAATACTGGCCAATGGCTGTAAAGCTTCCATGAAGAAGCCTTTACCTACTGAACTTCCTTATAAAAACCCGCTCTTATGCCGGTAGCCATTGGTGATGGCCGCCTGATAAGCTCGCGGCTTTACCCTGATTGCCCTTATGGCGCATGAACAAGGAAATAGCATGAAACAGCATCGTCTGGCGGCTGCGGTTGCCCTGGTAGGCCTGGTACTGGCTGGCTGTGATCAACAAGCCAGCAGCCCCGAGCTGAAGACTCCGGCACAGAAAGCCTCCTACGGTATCGGCCTGAACATGGGCAAGAGCCTGGCTCAGGAAGGCATGGAAGACCTTGATTCGAAAGCGGTCGCCCTCGGCATCGAAGACGCCGTTGGCAAGAAGGAGCAACGCATCAAGGACGAAGAGCTGGTAGAAGCCTTCACCGCGCTGCAGAAGCGCGCTGAAGAGCGCCTGGCCAAGGCCAGCGAAGAAGCCGCCAGCGCTGGCAAGAAATTCCTCGAAGAAAACGCCAAGAAACCTGGCGTGGTCACCACCGCCTCGGGCCTGCAGTACGAAGTGGTGAAGAAGGCCGACGGCCCACAGCCGAAGCCGACCGACGTGGTCACCGTTCACTACGAAGGCAAGCTGATCGATGGCAAGGTGTTCGACAGCTCGGTCGAGCGTGGCAGCCCGATCGACCTGCCAGTCAGCGGTGTGATCCCAGGCTGGGTCGAAGGCCTGCAACTGATGCACGTTGGCGAGAAGTACAAGCTGTTCATCCCGGCTGAGCTGGCCTACGGTGCCCAGAGCCCGAGCCCGCTGATCCCGGCCAACTCGGTCCTGGTGTTCGACCTGGAACTGATCGCCATCAAAGACCCGGCCCAGCTGCAAGGTGGCGAAGCGCCGGAAGCTGAAGCCCCGGCCGAAGCACCTGCCAAGTAATACTGCCGGTACCTGCACAACGCCCCGTTCTGACGGGGCGTTGTCGTTTCTGGGTGATCATTTGCCGAACCTCATGCGGCTGGCATTGTCCGAGCAAGAGCAGTGTGAAGAAGCCGGAAGCTTCTGACGCAAATCGTTTGCGGATCTGAAACGACTGTGTAAAAAACGCCCGATCTGACCGGGGCCCTTGCCTTGTGGGCGCCTGCCGTCTCAAACTTCGCCCTGTTCACAAGGTTATCCACAATAAATGTGGATAACCTGTCCCTGCCGGAGGCTCCATGAGCGCACCCTGGAATTTTGCCCGTTTCCTGCCCCTGGCCGAGCGCCTGCTCAGTCGTGGCCGGTTGCCGGCCTTGCTGTTCGCAGTGGCCCGCAAAGGCCCGCGCATCGGCCAGTTGCGCGACGACGTCAAGCTGCTGCAGTCGCTGTGCCTGGCCTGGTGGCGCGGTGAGTATCGAGCCATCAGCCCCAAGGCGCTGGTGACCATCGTCGCGGGCCTGCTGTACTTCGTCAGCCCTATCGACGCCATCCCTGACTGGATCCTGGGTGTCGGCTTTCTCGATGACATTGCCGTGCTGGGCTGGGTACTGAAGACCGTGGCCGATGAACTGGCGCGCTTCAAGGCCTGGCGCGACAGCCAGGCGCCTGAGCGCCTGCGGGTGGTCGAACGCCTGCCAGATACCCCTCAAGCGCTGCGCCTGGAGCGCAATACGCACTGAAAAAGAGCAAGTCCCCACAGACTCCCGCGCTTGGTAATATAATTGGCATAAGCGTTATGCCTACGGATTACATGCGGTAATCCTTACGTAAGGGGGTTGTAATGGGTATTCAGGTTATTAGCCGGGACGGTCAGCCCGAGTACGCAGTCGTGCCCTGGGAGCAATATCAGGCGCTGCTCAAGGCAGCCGGGCAGGCACCCGCCGAGGTGGTTGCCGAGTCCGCGCAACAGAGCACCCCGCCAGCCAGCCTGCCAGCGTTCAGTGAAGTAGCTCAATTGCGCCAGGCCAAAGGCATCGCTCCTGAGCAGTTGGCGCGTAATGTCGGGGTCAGCCCGGCTTACCTGGCCATGATCGAATCGGGCGAGCGCCAGCCGGATGCTGCGATCCGCCGTGCCCTGGCCTGGCATCTGGGGGTGGCTGGCTGGAGCGAGCCGTCATGAGCCAGGTCAGGATCAGCCGTCAGCATTGGCAAAACCTGCTGGACGAGCTTGACCTGGCCCGCCGTCAACGCCACCTGCTCACCTACCGTGCGCTGATCGAGCGCCTGCAGTTGCCCAGCCCGGCCATGCAGACCCTGACCGCCGCGCTGGAATACCTCGCCGTGCTCGATGCCCGTGCCGAGCAGCCGCTGCGCAGCTCGTTGGTGATCAGCCAGGGTGCCAGCCGTTTGCCGCGCACCGGCTTTTTCGAATGCGTGGAGCGCCTGGGGCGCTTCTCGGGGCCGGTCGATGGCATGGAGGCGGCGTCCTGGCATGCCTCCGAGGTTGTCAGGGTGTTCGAGTACAGCTATCCCGAGACGGCCTGATGCATCGCTCAAGCCTGGTGCGATGCCTGTAGGAGCGGCCTTGTGTCGCGATAGGGCTGCGCAGCAGCCCCGGCGGTGCAGGCAGTGACGCTGAAACCCTGGGGCTGCTGCGCAGCCCTATCGCGACACAAGGCCGCTCCTGCAACAGGCAGTGCATTCCTGTGAATGAATCCGCAAGACCGGCCATGGGTGTCTACCACTTCCAAGGTGTCGAGGTGCTGGTGCCGATCAAATAGATCCAGCAGTTGGCCAAGCGTCGCATTGAGCCGTACCGTTGGCTGTTCGGCCATCGGTACACTCATCAGCGCTGGCAACTGCCGACTCTCCCGCACTCCCAACTCCTGTGGCCGACCCAGCAGGTAGCCCTGTACCAGGTCCACACCCATCTCGGTCAACACCGCCAGCTCTTCCGGCAACTCGATCCCTTCGGCAATCACCTGCGCTTTCGACGCCCGGGCAATCTGCAGAATGGAGCCGACGAACTCGCGCTTGAGCGGGTCGCGGTGAATGCCATCGATGAAATGGCGGTCAATCTTGACGTACTCCGGGCGCAGCTCCGACCACAGGCGCAGGCTCGAATAGCCCGCACCCAGGTCGTCCAGGGCAATGGAAAAGCCCATGTCACGGTAGTGGTGCAAGGCGTTGGACAGCAGTTGGAAATCGTCGGTAGGGGTCTGCTCGGTCAGTTCGATCACCACCCGGCCAGGTGCCAGCCCTACTTGCTCGAGCAGCTTGAGGGTGAGCCCGGAAGGGTAGTGCGGTTCCAGCAGCGATTCGGGCGAGATGTTGAGAAACAGCTTGCCGTCGAGCCCTTGCTCGCTGAAACGCCGGCATGCGCTTTCCCGGCACGCAGCCTCCAGTTCGGTGAGGTGACCGGCCTGGCGGGCAATGGCGAACAGGTTCAACGGTGAGTGCAGCGGGCTGTTGGACGGGCCACGGCTCAGGGCTTCATGACCGAACACACGCCGCTCGCTGACGCAGACGATCGGCTGGAACAGGCTGTGAATGCTGCGCTGAGCCAGAATGGCGCTCAAGGCACTGAGCTGTTCGGCGACGGTCATGACGGTATCCTGAAAATGAAAGGGCCGGGCGTTCGCACGCCCGGCCCCTCTATTTCACGACAGCGCTATGACTGTTTGATGACAGGTCACATTAATCTGCCATCACCGTCGCGGTGCCTTATTTCTTGGCTACCTTGGTGCTTGCGCTCAGGTAGTCGATCAGGATGCGCCCGGTCTCCGAGAGGTAGGCGTCGTCTTCCGGCTTGGTGTTTTCATCCTCGGCCGGCAGGGCGTCCTCGTCCTCTTTCTTCAGCTCCTTGAGTGGCTCTTCGCCCTTGGCCTTGCGACGGGTGTTCTCCAGTGCCAGTTGCTTGGCCTCGACGTCGTCGTGGCGGGCACGGCGCTCCTGCTCGTTGAGGCTGACGGTCTTCTCGTCCATCAGCTTCTTGGTCAGGGCCAGGCGGTCGCGGATGTAGATGAACTCCGCATCCTTGTCGCTACGTGCTTCATGCTGTGCCTTGAGCTGTGCCAGGAACGGTTTGAACGGGTCGGACGCCGGCTTGACCACCGGGCGGATGGTGTCCCACGGCATAGCCTCCGGCAGGGCGCTTTCGCCGATTTCCTTGGTGTCGATGATCGACGGGTAGTCGATATCCGGGAGCACGCCCTGGTGCTGGGTGCTCTGCCCGGAAACCCGGTAGAACTTGGCCAGGGTCAGCTTCAGCTCGCCATGGTTGAGGGGCTGGATGGTCTGTACGGTGCCTTTGCCGAAGGTCTGGCCACCGATGATCAGCGCACGGTGATAGTCCTGCATGGCGCCGGCGAAGATCTCCGAGGCCGAGGCAGACAGGCGGTTGACCAGCAGCGCCAGCGGGCCTTTGTAGAAGGCGCCCGGGTTTTCGTCTTCGAGCACGTCGACGCGGCCGTCGCTGTTGCGTACCAGTACGGTCGGGCCTTTCTCGATGAACAGGCTGGTCAGCTCGGTGGCTTCCTGCAGGGAGCCGCCGCCGTTGTTGCGCAGGTCGATGACCACGCCGTCGACCTTTTCCTTCTGCAGCTCGGTGAGCAGTTTTTTCACGTCGCGCGTGGTGCTCTTGTACTCAGGGTCACCGGCACGGTAGGCCTTGAAGTCCAGGTAGAAGGCCGGGATCTCGATGATGCCGAGCTTGTAGTCACGCCCGTCCTGCTTGAGCTTGAGCACCGACTTCTTCGCCGCCTGCTCTTCGAGCTTCACGGCTTCGCGGGTGATCGAGACGATCTTGCTGGTCTGGTCGCTTGGCGCATTGCTGGCCGGGATCACTTCCAGGCGCACTACCGAGCCTTTCGGGCCACGGATCAGCTTGACCACTTCGTCCAGGCGCCAGCCGACCACGTCGACCATTTCCTTGTTGCCCTGGGCGACGCCGATGATCTTGTCAGCCGGTGCCACCTGCTTGGTCTTGGCGGCCGGGCCTGCCGGCACCAGGCGCACGATCTTGACCTGGTCGTTGTCGCTCTGCAGCACCGCGCCGATGCCTTCGAGCGACAGGCTCATGTTGATGTCGAAGTTTTCGGCGTTGTCTGGCGACAGGTAGTTGGTGTGCGGGTCGTAGGACTGGGCGAAGGTGTTGATATAGGCCTGGAAGATATCCTCGGCACGGGTCTGGTCCAGGCGCGCCAGCTGGTTCTTGTAGCGCTTGGTCAGGGTTTCCTGGATCTGCTTCGGCTCTTTGCCAGCGATCTTCTGGCGCAGCACCTCGTCCTTGACGCGTTTGCGCCACAGGTCGTCGAGCGCGGCCTGGTCCTTCTCCCACGGGGCATCCTTGCGGTCGATCAGCAAGGTTTCCTTGGTGGTGAAGTCCATCTTGTCGACGCCCTTGGCCAGTTCGGCCAGGGCGAAGTCCAGGCGCTGCTTGACGCGGTCGAGGTAGCGCTTGTAGATGGTGAAGCCGGGGTCGAGGTTGCCGCTTTTGAGGAAGTCGTCGAACTGCGTCTTCCACTTGTCGAATTCGGCGATGTCGGCTGCGGTGAAGTAGCTGCGGGCCGGGTCGAGCAGCTTGATGTAGCTGTCGTAGATGATCACCGAGCGGGCGTCATCGAGCGGCGGCTTGCTGTAATGGTGGCGCTTGAGCAATTCCACCACGTTGAGGCTGGCGACGATTTCGTCACGATCCGGCTGCAAGCTGTCCCACTTGTTGGCGGCCGCCGCATTGCCGCCGAGCGTAAGGCTGCCCAGGCCAACCATCAGGGCCAGGGCGGTGCTAGGAAGGAAATGCTTCATGCTGATTCGACGTGGAGGCAATTGATCACGCATAGTAGGCCGTCTTTTCCGTTCGCCGGTTCCATCGGAGCCGGGCAAATACTGCAAAAAGCCTGAGGAGTGGCTCCTCAGGCTCAGTCTGTGATTCAACTATGGAGGCACTGTGAAGGCATTGCAAGGCGTTGACGGACATGTGGCCTGGGTCGAGGCCGAACGCCCGGCCTGTGACGCGGGCCAAGTGCGCATTCGAGTGGCTGCTGCGGGGCTGAACCGAGCCGATCTGCTGCAAATGAAGGGCTTGTATCCACCACCGCCAGGCGCCAGCCCTTACATGGGCCTTGAGTGCGCCGGGGTGATCGAGGAGGTTGGTGCCGGCGCTGACTGGCGTGTGGGCGACCGCGTTTGCGCGCTGCTGGCCAGCGGCGCCATGGCCGAAGAAGTGGTGGTCGATGCCCGCCATGTGTTGCCGGTGCCAGAGGGCCTGAGCCTGCACGAAGCGGCGGCGCTGCCGGAGGTGTACGCCACGGCGTGGTTGAACATCTTCCAGCTGGGCAAAGTGAAGGCCGGTGAAAAGGTGTTGGTGCATGCCGGTGCCAGTGGTGTGGGCTCGGCGGCGATCCAGTTGTGCAAGGCCTTCGGCAGCCCGGTATGGGTCAGCGTCGGTTCCCAGGACCGCCTGGACTACTGCATAGCGCTGGGCGCTGCGGGTGGCGTGGTGCGTAACGGGAACCTCGACGCACTGGAAGGCTTCGGGCCGTTCGACGTGATTCTGGACCCAGTGGGTGCCAGCTACGGCGAGCTCAACCTGAAGCTGCTGGCCCGTGACGGGCGTTGGGTGATCATCGGCTTGATGGGCGGGCGCAAGTTCGAACTGGACCTGGCCCAGGTGCTGGGCAAGCGCCTGGAAATCACCGGCTCGACCCTGCGCAACCGCGATGACGGCTTCAAGGCCGAGCTGCTGCGTGAATTGCAGCAGCAGGTGTGGCCGCTTTTTGCCGAGGGGCGGTTGTCGCCGCAGTTGGTCGATACCTACCCGGTCGAGTTTGCCCAGGCGGCGTATGCCGAGCTTGAGACCAATCAGGTATCCGGCAAGCTGGTCATGGTTATCGACCCGAACCTGGCTTGAATCCGCTGGGGCTGCTTTGCAGCCCTTTCGCGACACGAGGCCGCTCCTACAGGAAATCGCATCCCCCTGTAGGAGCGGCCTCGCCGGAGCGCCGGACCGGTCGGAAAGGGGCGCAAAGCGCCCCCATGGCCATCAGCTCCAGCTCAAGATCGGCCAGCCATTGGTCTCGGCATGCTCCCTGAGCACCGCATCCGGATTAACCACATGCGGATGATCCACCTTCAGCAACAGCGGCAAATCATTGCGCGAGTCGGAATAGAAACTCGCCCCCTCCAGGTTCTCCTGCTCCTGGTCCAGCCATTCCAGCAGCCGGGTGATCTTGCCCTCGCGGTAGGTCAACACCCCATGGGTCTTGCCGGTATACACCCCGTTCACCGCTTCCAGCTCGATCGCCAGGTACTCGTCCACCCCCAGCCGCGCCGCAATCGGCCCGACCAAATGCGTGCCTGAAGCAGAAATGATCAGGATGCGATCGCCCCGCTTGCGGTGCTCGGCAATGCAGCGGCAGGCGTCGCCGTAGATGATCGGCTCGATCACCTCTTCGACCCACGGCTCCACCAGGTGCTCGACTTCCTCCAGCGTGCGCCCGGCAATCGGCTCCAGGCTGAACGCCATGTAGTCTTCCATCCGCAGGTGGCCCTTGCCGTAAGCCTCCATCAGTTCATGGTCGCGGCGCAGGAATTCCTTGCCGTCGACCCAGCCCAGCCGGGCCATCTGTTCACTCCACAGCGACGCGCAGTCGCCGTGAATCAAGGTTTCGTCCAGATCGAAAATTGCCAGTGCCATGGTGTTGATTCTCCTTAGGCCACTTCGCGCAGCGCCGTGGGGTCGATCGACAGGGAAACCCGCTTGCCGTCGGCATGCAGGTCGCCAGGCGAACGGTTGAGCACGTCGACCACCAGTTCCACCTCACGCACTTGTACGCGGTAGCGGACGACGTTGCCAAGCAGGCTGTGACTGCGCACCTCTGCGTCCAGTTCACCGTTGACGCCCAGGGTGATCGACTCCGGGCGAATGGCCAGGCGGCCGGCTACCGGGCGCTGCAGCAGGCGGCTGGCGCTGTCGGCGTCAAGCAGGTTGTAGTTGCCGATGAAGCCGGCGGCGAACAGGTCCACAGGCGCTGTATAGAGGGTTTCAGCATCGCCGCTCTGGACGATGCGCCCCTGGTTCATCAGGAAGATGCGGTCCGACATTGTCAGTGCCTCTTCCTGGTCGTGGGTGACGAAAATGGTGGTCAGCCCCAGCTCGCGCTGGATCGCACGGATCTGCTCGCGCAGGTGCTTGCGGATACGCGCATCCAGCGCCGACAACGGCTCGTCGAGCAGCAGCAGGCGCGGGCGGGTGACCAGCGAGCGGGCCAGGGCCACGCGTTGGCACTGGCCGCCGGATAGCTGATGCGGGTAGCGCCCGGCGAAGTTGCCCAACTCTACCAGCGCCAATGCTTCGCGCACGCGCTGCTGGCTTTCATCGGCCTTGACCTTCTGCATGCGCAGGCCAAAGGCGACGTTCTGTTCCACAGTCATGTTGGGGAACAGCGCATAGCTCTGGAACACCATGCCGATGCCGCGCTTTTGCGGGCTTAGCGGCACGATGTCGTGGCCGTCGAGGAGGATCTTGCCACCGTCCACAGGGGTCAGCCCGGCGATGCAGCGCAGCAGGGTGGACTTGCCGCAACCGGACGGGCCGAGCAGGGTGACGAACTCGCCGCGTTCGATCTGGCAGTCGATGTTCTCGAACACCGGGCTGCCGGCGTAGCTTTTTTGCAGGTTCTGTACGCTGACGAAGCTCATGTCAGGTTTTGTCCTTGTTCAGGCGGTTGGCGACCCAGGTCAGCACCAGCACGAAGGCGAAGTAGGAGATCACCAGCGCGCTGTTGAAGTGGCCGCTGCTGTTGCGCATGTTGTTCAGGTACACCTGCAGGGTCTCGTAGCGGGTGCCGACCAGCAGGTTGGCGAACACGAACTCGCCGAACAGGAACGAGAACGACAGCAGCAGCGCCACCATCAGGCCCTTGCGCAGGTTCGGCAGTACCACCAGCAAGGCGGCCTGCCAGGTGCTGGCGCCGAGCAGCTGGGCGGCATCCATCAGGTCGCGCAGGTTGATCGCCTGCAGGTTGTTGGTGATCGCCCGGTACATGAATGGCAAGGCGATGGTGAAGTAGCAGCCGATGAGGATCCACGGCGTGCCGACCATCGCCATCGGGCCGCTGCCATAGAGCTGCAGCAGGCCCACCGATGACACCACCGGCGGCACCGCGAACGGCAGCAGGATGAGGATGTTCATCAATGCGTCGAGTTTCGGGAAGTGGTAGTGCACCACGAACAGCAGCGGCAGGATCAGCACCACCGACAGCAGCAGCGAGCCCAGGCACACCAGCAGCGACTGGCCGAACGCGGCCAGGAAGCGTGGCTCGCTCCACAGCGCGATGTACCATTTGAAGGTCAGGCCGCTGGGCAGCAGGCTGGCCGACCAGCTGGTGGCCAGCGAGTAGAGCAGGGTGCCGGCCAGCGGCAGCAGCAGGATCAGGAACAGCAGGTACACGACCACGCGGTGGTACAACCCGGTGGATGGCTTTTCAGCGCGCATGGTAGCTCCTCTTGAGCAGCCATTGATGAACCACCGTGACCAGCGTCATCAACCCCACCAGCACCATCGCCAGAGCGCTGGCCAGGTTCGGGTCGAGGCTGATGTCCCCGGCTACCAGGCCGGCAATGCGGATCGGCAGCACGTTGAAGTTGCCGGTGGTCAGGGCATACACGGTGGCGTAGGCGCCGAGGGCGTTGGCCAGCAGGATGACGAAGGTGCCGAGCAGTGCCGGGGCCAATACCGGCAGGCCGATATGCCGCCAGAACTGCCAGTGGCTGGCGCCGAGCAGCGCGGCCGATTCACGCCAGTCTTCGCGCAGGGCGTCGAAGGCGGGGTAGAGCAGCAGCACGCCGAGCGGGATCTGGAAATAGGTGTACACCAGGATCAGGCCGCTCTTGGAATAGATGCTGAAGTCTTCCAGCAGGCCGATCTGTTTCAGCAGCAGGGTCAGCGCACCGTTGAAACCAAGCAGGATGATGAAGGCGAAGGCCAGCGGCACTCCGGCGAAGTTGCTGGTCATGTTGGCGAAGGCACTGACGAAGTCGCGCAGCTTCGAGTCGACCTGGCGCAGCGAGTAGGCGCCGAGCGTAGCGATGACGATGCCGAACAGGCTCGACCAGAAGCTGATCTCCAGGCTGCGTTGCAGCGCCTGCAGGTAGAACTTCGAGGCGAACACCTTGCTGAAGTTTTCCACGCCCCAGCCCGCTTCCGATTGCAGGCTGTTGATGGCGACCCAGGCCAGCGGGGCGATCTGGAAGATGACGAAGAACACGGCGAACGGCAGCAGGCAGAGCAGGGCCAGGTAGCGGCCACGGTTGCCGGCCCTCACTTGAGCAGCTCCCGGCAGACGGTCTTGTCGTGTGCCGCACCGAGCAGCTCGCAGATGGTCCCGCACAGTTCGGTCTGCAGCGGCTTGGCGGCCGGGTCGAGGCTGAAGGCGTCGCCGAACACGAACAGCGGCACCTCACGCTCCTCGGCCAGCAGGCCGTTGTGCGAGCGGTCGTTGTTCATGCCGTGGTCGGCGGTGACCAGCACCTGGTAGCCCTCTTCGAGCCAACCCGGCAGGTAGTCGGACAGCAGGATGTCGGCGCTGCGCGCGGCATTGCGGTACTGGCTGCTGTCCAGGCCATGGCGGTGGCCGACATCGTCGATGCTCATCGGGTGCACCAGGAGGAAGTTCGGCGCATGCCGGCGACGCAGGTATTCGCCGTCGGCCAGCAGGTGCGAATCAGGGTAGCGATCGTCCCAGTAGAACAGGCCGTGCTGGATTGGCAGCTTTGGCGCATGGGTGTGGCGGTCGCGTTGCGGGTCGAAGGGTGAGCGGTTGTACAGCTCGCTCATCCAGTGATAAGCCGCCGCGGCAGTGCCCAGGTTGGCTTCGCGGGCATAGTGGAACACGCTGCGCTGGTTGGACAGGCGGTTGATGTTGTTGTGCACGATGCCACTGTCGATTGGTGCCACCCCCGTGAGGATGCACTCGTACAGCGGCCGTGACAGCGACGGCAGTTCGCATTCCACGCGGTACAGCGCGGCGCGGTCGGCCTCGACGTAGGCGTGCAGGTGGCCCATGGCGTGGTGGGCGACCTGATAGTTGAGGCCGTCGAGCAGGACCAGGATGACGTTGTGGCTCATTCAATACTCCGCAAAGGAACCGGGGAGGGCTTCGCCCTCCTTTCGCGACACAAGGCCGCTCCCACAGGGACAGCGAAAACCTCTGGGGCGACGCTGGCCCTGTGGGAGCGGCCTTGCGTCGCGATGGGCTGCACAGCAGCCCCGGGATGGTCCTGCCTTATTCCATCTCGATGATCACTTGCTCCTGCCACTTCTGTGGCAGTGCCTTGGAGGTCGCTTCCCAGGCCGCGGCATCCTTGATCGGCTGCGCTGCCTTGTACTGCTCGTTCGGCAGCAGCTTGGCCTGCACATCCTCCGGCAGCTTCAGGTGCTCGGCACGGATCGGCCGCGCATGCCCTTTGGCCAGGTTGATCTGCCCGGCGTCGCTGAAAATGTACTCGCGCGCAAGCTTCGCCGCGTTGGGGTGCTTGGCGTACTTGTTGATCACGGTGGTATAGCCCGAAATCACCGAACCGTCGGACGGGATCAGCACCTCGAAGCGTTTCGGGTCGATCTGCTCGCGGTAGCTCAGGCCGTTGAAGTCCCACACCACACCGACTTCCACCTCGCCCTTCTCCAGGGTCTGGATGGTCGGGTTGGCCAATGACAGGCGTTTCTGCTGGGCCAGTTTGGTAAACAGCTGCAGGCCAGGCTCGATGTTCTTCTCGTCACCTTTGTAGGCGATGGCCGCAGCCAGAACGCCGTTGGCGGCCTGGGCAGCGGTGCCGACGTCACCGATCGCGACCTTGTACTTGCCTTTCTCCAGGTCGTGCCAGCTGGTCGGGCGATCGCCTTCCTTGACCAGGTCCTTGTTGATGATGAAGGCGATGGTGCCGGTATAGGCCAGCGCCCAGTGGCCGTCCTTGTCCTTGGCCCACTCAGGCACCTGGTCCCAGGTGCTCGGCTTGTACGGCTGGGTCACGCCCTTGCTGGCGGCGATCGGGCCGAAGGCGGCACCGACGTCGCCGATGTCGGCGCTGGCGTTGTCCTTCTCGGCTTCGAACTTGGCGATTTCCTGGGCCGAGCTCATGTCGGTGTCGCTGTGCTTGAGGCCGTACTTGCTGGCCAGGTCGTCCCAGGTGCCTTTCCAGTTGGCCCAGGCATCGGGCATGCCGACGCTGTTGACGTTGCCTTCCTTGCGGGCGGCGTCTTCCAGGGCCTTGAGGTCGGGGCCGGCGGCCATCGCCGAGGTACACAGGGTAATGGCCGAGCCGAGCAGTGACGCCATGAACAACTTTTTCATCCGAAGCTCCTTGGGTGGGTGCCTTTAGCGATCGTTGTTATGAGTGAAGCTGTTATTGCTGACCGTTGGTCTAGGTCAGCAAAGCTTGAGCCAAGGTAGGCCGCTTGCGTGACAGTTTGATGTAGGGCAGGGCCAACACAGGCCTTGAAGCTACAGCGTAGACCACCCAATCACCCCGGCTCTGCTGGCTTGGCGCGTTTCTGGCAGTGCCTGGCCAAAGCCTTTGTCACAGGATGTTCATCAGCCCTGCCTAGGCTTGCACTATTCTCCAAAGGCCCCGTCATGGGGCTGGACTAGTCCAGATAGGTAACCTTTTGATGCAGTCGACGCCACCGCGTGCGGTAACAGCCATCTGCCATGCCCTGCAAGAGCAGATCGAGCACGGCCTGCTGGCGCCGGGCGGCAAATTGCCGGCTGAACGCAAGCTCAGCGAAGTGTTCGACACCACGCGCATCACCCTGCGTGAGGCGCTTGTGCAACTGGAGGCCCAGGGCTTGATCTACCGCGAAGAACGGCGCGGCTGGTTCGTCGCACCGCAGCGGCTGACCTACGACCTGATCGAGCGTAGCCATTTTCATGCGATGGTGCGGGACCAGGGGCGGGTGGCCATTACCGAGTTGCTCTCGGCGCGCCTGCAGCCAGCTTCGGCGGCGATCTGCGCGCGCCTGCAACTGCCGGCGCTGTCCAGCGTGGTGCGGATCTGCCGCTTGCGGCGCATCGATGGGCGGGCGGTGCTGTATGCCGAGCACTATCTGAACCCGAAGTACTTCCCCGGGATCCTCGATCAGGACCTGGCGCAGTCGCTGACCGAGATCTACGGGCGGGTGTATGGCATCCAGTACGGGCAGGTGTGCTTCGAAATCTTGCCGACCGCCTTGCCGGTGGAAGCGGCGGGGGCATTGAAGGTGTCGGTGGGTAGCCCAGGTTTGCAAATCACCCGGGTCAACAGCGACCAGCATGGGCACCTGATCGACTGTGACCTGGAATATTGGCGGCATGATGCAATCCGCATCCGCGCCCAGGCTGGCTGAGGTGTTGGATTCTTCGCGGGTATCCGCGCCCACAGGTACTGCACAGGTTCAAGGCCTGCGCAGCCTCTGTGGGAGCGGGCTTGCCCGCGAAAGGGCCCTAGCTGGAAGAACTCTTTTCTGCCATCCCGCCACCTCCGGCGGTGACCACCTGCACCGACAGGCGCGGCGTTGCCAGGTCCAGCCCGGCCGCATCGAGCTGGCGCTTCAGCGCCAGGTTGAATGCCCGTGACACTTCCCATTGCTTGATCGGCGCGGTCTTGAACCGTGCCCGCAGGATTGCCGAGCCCGACTCGAAACTCTCCACCCCCTGCAATTCCAGCGGCGACCAGATATTGCGGCGCATCAGCGGGTCGTTGCGCAGTTTCTGCCCCACTTCGCGGATCAGCGTGATCGCCTGGTCGATGTTCATGCTGTGCGGGATGGCCACGCGGAAGATCGCATAGCCGAACTCGCGGGAGTAGTTCTTGATGCTCTTGATCTCGCTGAACGGGATGGTATGCACGATGCCGTCGATGTCACGCAGGCGCACGGTACGGATGGTCAGGCCCTCGACCGTGCCCAGGTGGCCGCCGACATCGACATAGTCGTCGATCGCCAGCGAGTCTTCGATGATGATGAACAACCCGGTGATCAGGTCGGCCACCAGCGACTGTGCGCCAAAACCGATGGCCAGGCCGATCACACCGGCACCGGCCAGCAGCGGCGTGACGTTCATGCCCATGTTGGCCAGGGCGACGATCACCGCGATGATGAAGATCACCACGAACATCACGTTGCGGATCAGCGGCATCATGGTCTGCGCGCGGGCGTTGGCCAGGCCCCGGCGCGAACGCACCAGGGCATGGTGCACCGCGGTGTCGGCGAGGATCCACACCAGCCAGGCGACGATCAGTGTGCCGGCCAGGCCCAGCAGGCGCACGCTCACCTCATGGCCGTCACCCTCGGCGAAGCTGATCATCGACAGCCCCCACACGCGCAGCCCCAGTTCGATGAACGCCAGCCAGATGAACAGATGCACCAGCAGGTAGCCGAAGTTGCGCAGGCGCTCGGCGTACACCGCCTGGCGCTTGCTGGCGCGTTTGGGGTTGGCGGCGTGGCGGCGCACCAGGCCGTTGAGCACCATGCACACCACCACCAGCACGGTGCACATCAGTGACTGGCGCAGGGCGGTACTGGTGTCACCGGCTGAAATGAAGGTGGCGAACAGCGACACGGCCACCAGGATCAGCGCCGGCACGAACCAGAAACTGCCGAGGATCTCGATGGTGTCGCTCAGGGTGCGGCGGGTCAGGCGCCGGGCCAGCGGCTGGTTGCGGATCAGGTGGGCGATGGGCCGGCGGAAGCGCAGGATGAACAGGCCGGACGACAGCGCCGCAATGACATTGGCCAGTGTCGCCAGTGCATGGGCCAGGTGAGTACCCAGGGCGACCAGCATGCGCGGGTCGCTCATGGCCTCGCCAAAGGCGGCGAAGCTGCCGATCAGCCACAGCGGGCGGAAGGCCTGGTGGCGCAGGATGTGCAGGGCGCGGTGGCGATGGGGGCCGTCGAGCAGCGAGAAGGCGATCACGCAGATGGCCGAGAAACAGGTCCCGACCACCAGTGCATAGGCCAGTACCATGGCCAGCGACTTGCCCAGCGATGGAGGCAAGGCGAAGCTCAGGTACACGGTGAAGATCAGTGCCACCAGCCACGGCCCCAGCTTGCGCAGGGCAAAGCGCACCAGGTCCCAGGTGCGCGGGTGTTGTGGCAGTTCTTCGGTCAGGCCGAAACGCACCCGCACGCGGTGGCCAACCCAGTTGAAGGCATAGGCCAGCAGGCTCCATACCGCGATGACTGCGGCAAAGCCGAACAGGATGGCCGGCCACTGATGCACCGGCACGATCAGTTCGGTCAGTTCGGCCTGGGCCTGCTCGATTTCCTGCGACCAGCGGTTGAACGGGCTGGAGTCACCGCTGAACTGCTTTTCGAAGTCGTGCAGGGCGCCGCCGATCAGGCCCAGAACACCCTGTTCGACGGTGGGTTGCGATTGCTTGGTGGCGTCGCGCAGTTTCTTCAGGTCGGCCAGCAGCTTGGCGCGTTGCTGGTCGTTTTCGAGGTTTTTGATCACCTCGTCCAGCGACTTGCCCAATGGCTCGGTGGCTTCGGGCTGGGCGGGGGCGCTGGAGCCCAGCAGGCTGGGCAAGCCCGCCGCCTGTACCGGGGACATGAAGATGAACAGCAGCAGGGCTAGGCAACGCAGAAAGGCTGGCACCGGGAAATCTACCTCAGGTCAAACGATGGACCGAGTGTAGAGGTTTATGTCGGCAGTTTCTCCAGGATCGTCCAGCAGGTGAGGCCGAAAATGCCCAGCGTGCCGATCCACATCATCAGCACGCCGATATTGCGCTCGCGCATGCTGAAGCCGATGGTCAGCAGCATCAGGAACAGGAACACCGGCACGAACAGTGAAAGGAAAGGTGACATGGACAGCGGTCCTTCTGCTTTTGGGGGCCATACAACAAGCATAGCGGGTTGGGCAGAAGGGGGATTGATCCTGAGCAGGAATTGGCCTGAGAAATTCAGGGGCTGCTGCGCAGCCCTTTCGCGACACAAGGCCGCTCATGCAGCGGCTATGCGGTTCCTGTAGGAGCGGCCTTGTGTCGCGAAAGGGGGCGCAGCGCCCCCAGTACCTCAAGGCAGCTCGCGGCTCCGGTAGAACGCCGACAGCACCTTCACCAGATGCGCCAGGTCATGGCTGCCACACAGCTCACGGATCGAATGCATGGCAAAGGTCGGCAAGCCGATATCCACCGTACGCACGCCAAGATGGCTGGCCGTGATCGGCCCGATGGTCGAACCACAACCCATGTCGCTGCGTACCACGAAACTCTGCACCGGCACTTCCTCGGCCATGCACAGGTGGCGGAAGAACCCGGCGGTTTCGCTGTTGGTGGCGTAGCGCTGGTTGTTGTTGACCTTGATCACCGGCCCGGCGTTGAGCTTGGGGCCGTGGTTGCCGTCGTGCTTGTCGGCGTAGTTGGGGTGCACGCCGTGGGCGTTGTCGGCCGAGACCATCAGCGAGCGCTGGATGGTACGCACGTAGGCGTCGCCGTCCGGCAGCAGGCGCTGCAGGGTCTGTTCGAGCATCGGGCCGTCGGCACCGCAGGCCGAGCAGCTGCCGACTTCTTCATGGTCGTTGCACACCAGCACGCAGGTTTCGTCGCTGTCGGCGGCCAGCAGCGCCTGCAGGCCGGCATAGCACGACAGCAGGTTGTCCAGGCGGGCGCCGGCGATGAAGTCACCATTGAGGCCGATCAGCGCAGCGTCCTGGGTATCGTAGAAGCTCAGCTCGTAATCCAGCACCACATCGGCGTTGAGGTCGTGCTCGCGGGCCAACTGCTCGGTGAGCACGGCGCGGAAGTCGATGCGCTCGTCACCGGCCACCTGAGCCAGAATGGGTGGCAGTTCGTTCTGTGGGTTGATCTGCCAGCCTTCGTTGGCGGTACGGTTCAGGTGGATGGCCAGGTTGGGAATGATCGCGATCGGCAGCTTGAAGTCGATCAGCTGGCTCTCGACCTTGCCGTCACGGCGGAAGGTGACCCGCCCGGCCAGCGACAGGTCGCGGTCGAACCACGGCGCAAGCAGCGCGCCGCCATACACTTCCACGCCCAGCTGCAGGAAGCCCTGGCGCTGCAGTTCGGGCTGCGGCTTGACCCGCAGGCACGGGCTGTCGGTGTGCGCACCGACCATGCGGATGCCGTTCAGCAGCGGCGGCTGCTTGCCCAGCTTGATGGCGATGATCGAGGAGTCGTTGCGGGTAACGTAGTAGCGGCCACCCGGCACCGTGGCCCAGCTGTCACGCTCGTCCAGGCGCTGGTAGCCGGCCGCCTCCAGGCGCTGGGCCAGGCTGGCGGTGGCATGGAAGGGCGTCGGGGAGGCCTTGAGGAATTCAATCAGGCCGGTATTCAGTGCTTCGCGCATAACTCACTCCAGACAGCAGTGGCGCGAGTTTAGCCTATTGAGTCGACAATTTGTGTCAGCCTCTTCGCGGCTAAAGCCGCTCCTGCAGGTATTGCACAGCACCTGTAGGAGCGGCTTCAGCCGCGAAGAGGCCGGTACAGGCCCAGCAAGATCAGAACGGGGCAGGGCACTCGAACTTCAAGCGCTCGCCGCTGACCGGGTGGGTGAAGCTCAGCATCGAGGCATGCAGGCACAGCCGCTCATGGGCCGCCAGCGCCTGCGGGTTGGCATACAGGCGGTCACCCAGTAGAGGATGGCCGATCGACAGCATGTGCACGCGCAACTGGTGCGAGCGGCCGGTGATCGGCGTCAGCTCGACCCGGCAGTGATCCCCGCAACGCTCGACGATGCGCCAGAAGGTCAGGGCGTGCTTGCCCTGTTCATGGTCCACCACGTGCCGCGGTTTGGTGGGGGGGTCGTAGCGCAGCGGCAGGTCGATGCTGCCGCTGTCCAGCGCCGGTTGGCCCCAGCACAGCGCGGTGTAGGCTTTTTCGGTTTCGCGGTCGTGGAACTGGCGCGACAGCTCGCGGTGGCTGTCGGCATCGCGGGCCAGCAAGATGATGCCGGAGGTTTCCCAGTCCAGGCGGTGCACGATCAGCGCATCCGGGTAGCCGTTTTCCTGCAGGCGGGTGATCAGGCAGTCCTTGTTGTCCTCGGCACGGCCGGGTACCGACAGCAGCAGGGTCGGCTTGTTGATCACCAGGATGGCGGCGTCTTCATGGAGGATCTGGATGTTGGACAGCGGCATTGCGGAGTCTCTGTAAAAAATGGGGAAAGCATTGGGGCCGCCGTGCGGCCCTTCGCGGGCAAGCCCGCTCCCACAGGTTATGTGCTGCACCTGTGGGAGCGGGCTTGCCCGCGAAGGGCTGCACGGCAGCCCCAGCTTTCAGCCGGATCAGCGATCAGGCAAGGTGATGTTCAGCTCCAGAATCGAGCAGCTGCCCTGGTTTTCCAGCTCGATGTGCACATCATCGTTGCCGATGTTCACATACTTGCGGATCACTTCCAGCAGTTCTTTCTGCAGCGCCGGCAGGTAGTCCGGTTCGCTGCGCTGGCCGCGCTCATGCGCCACGATGATCTGTAGACGCTCTTTCGCTACCGACGCGCTGGTCTGTTTCTGTCTGCCACGAAAGAAGTCAAAAAGGTTCATGGTTTACTTGCCTCCAAACAGGCGCGCGAAGAATCCTTGCTTCGGCACTTCGATGAAACGCAGGGGTTTCTCTTTGCCCAGGAGGCGGTCGACAGTGTCGCTGTACGCCTGGCCGGCATCGCTCTGGTCGTCGAGGATGACCGGGATACCCTGGTTGGAGGCCTTGAGCACGGCCTGCGACTCGGGGATCACGCCCTTGAGCTTGATCGCCAGGATTTCTTCGACGTCGGCGATGCTGAGCATTTCACCCTTCTCGACGCGCTCCGGGTGATAGCGGGTGATCAGCAGGTGTTCCTTGATCGGCTCTTCGCCGTTCTCGGAGCGGCGCGATTTGCTCGACAGGATGCCCAGCATGCGGTCCGAGTCACGTACCGAAGACACTTCAGGGTTGGTCACGACAATGGCTTCGTCGGCGAAGTACATCGCCAGGTGCGCGCCTTTCTCGATACCGGCCGGCGAGTCGCAGATGACGTAATCGAACTGTTCTTTCAGCTCCATCAGCACCTTTTCCACGCCTTCCTGGGTCAGCGCGTCCTTGTCGCGGGTCTGGCTGGCAGCCAGCACGAACAGGTTTTCGAGGCGCTTGTCCTTGATCAGGGCCTGCTGCAGGTTGGCTTCGCCGTTGACCACGTTGACGAAGTCGTACACCACGCGGCGCTCGCAGCCCATGATCAGGTCGAGGTTACGCAGGCCCACGTCGAAGTCGACGATGACAGTCTTGTGGCCGCGCAGTGCGAGGCCGGTGCCGATGGCGGCGCTGGTGGTGGTCTTGCCCACACCCCCTTTGCCGGAAGTAACGACGAGAATCTTGGCCAAGGTGTTTCACCCCTAAATAAGTCGGGACACGTGTCCCAGCAAAATGCAAAAAACGGCAACAGGTAAAAAAGTTGCTCTAAAAATGACGGCAAGTATCCGTTAAAGACGGGTGATGTTCAACACGTCACCGGACAGGCTGACTTGCACGCCGGCGCCCCACAGCGGGTCGCGGCGCAGGTCTTCGCACACCTTGTACTGGCCGGCGATCGAGACCATTTCGGCGGTCATCTGCTGGCAGAAGATACGCGCCTTGGTATTGCCCTTGATCCCGGCCAGGGCGCGGCCGCGCATGGCGCCGTACACATGGATGTTGCCATCGGCGAGAAGTTCCGCGCCCGGGCTGACCGAGGCGGTGACGATCAGGTCGCCACCCTGGGCGTAGATCTGCTGGCCGCCACGCACGGGCGAAGTGATGATGCGGGTCGGGCGCACCTCTTGCACAGGCTCCGGGGTTGGCGCCGGAGCCGGGGCCGGGGCGGGCTCGGCCTTCTTCACCTCGGGCTCGGGCTCCAGCGGCCGTTCGCGGGCGCCGGATGGCGGCAGCACCGGCAGGTCGATGGCGATCGCCGCAGCGATGTCCTCGATGCGGTTGGCGCGGATCGCCAAGGTTCGCAGGCCATGGTGGCGGCAAATACGCATCAGCCCGGGCAGGTCGATTGCCCCTTCGTCGGCCGGCAGCTTGTCCAGCGCCAGCACCAGCGGCGTGTTGCTGAAGAAATTGGGGGCCTGGGCCACTTTCGCCGCCAGCTGGCGGTCGAGGGCTTCCAGGTCGTTGCGCCCCAGTTCCAGCACAGTGATGGCGAGCATGCTGCCCTTGAGCTGGAACACGGAGGCGGTGTCGGGTGTGTGGTTTGGGCTCATGGTCTGCATAGACGGCTTGTTGCGAAAAAAGTGCCCTGACTTATAACGATAAGACCGGTTGGCCGCAACCGGTGCCGATCCGATGTAGAATGCTCGGTCTTTGTCTTGCCGGAAGCTTCAATGGAACGCCCGCGTTTTCGACCCTACTTCCTCCACCCGCGATTCTGGGGCCTGTGGCTTGGTCTGGGCCTGCTGTGGCTGGTGGTGCAGTTGCCTTACCGTGCCCTGCTGTGGCTCGGCAGTGCCTTGGGCGCGCTGATGTACCGAGTGGCCGGCGAGCGCCGGCGTATTGCCGCGCGCAACCTCGAACTGTGCTTCCCGGAGCTGTCCGACGACGAACGGCGGCGCCTGCTCAAGGCCAACTTCGCTTCCACAGGTATCGCCTTCTTCGAAATGGCCATGAGCTGGTGGTGGCCAAAGGCCCGCCTGGCGCGCCTGGCCCACATCGAAGGCCTCGAACACCTGCAGGCTGCGCAGCAGGCCGGGCAGGGCGCCATTCTGATGGCGGTGCACTTCACCACCCTGGAAATCGGCGCCGCGCTGCTTGGTCAGGCCCATACCATCGACGGCATGTACCGCGAGCACGGCAATCCGCTGTTCGACTTCATCCAGCGCAGTGGCCGTGAGCGGCATAACCTCGATTCGCTGGCGGTGGAGCGTGATGATGTACGTGGCATGCTCAAGCTGCTGCGCTCGGGCCGGGCGATCTGGTACGCACCAGACCAGGACTACGGCGCCAAGCAGAGCATCTTCGTGCCGTTGTTCGGAATTCCGGCGGCCACGGTCACCGCGACCACCAAGTTCGCCCGCCTGGGCAAGGCGCAGGTGATTCCGTTCACCCAGAAGCGCCTGGAGGACGGAAGCGGCTATCGTCTGGTCATTCACCCGCCACTGGAGGGCTTCCCCGGTGAGAGCGAAGAGGCCGATTGCCTGCGCATCAACCAGTGGGTCGAAGGCGTGCTGCGCGAATGCCCCGAGCAGTACCTGTGGGCGCACCGGCGCTTCAAGTCGCGGCCTGAAGGTGCGCCGCGGCTGTATGACAAGAAAAAACGCTGAACCTTGTGTTGACTGTGCTGGCCCTTTCGCGGCGGTTCGACGCTTCGATGAACCTGCTCCCACAGGTCCTGCACTGCCCATGAAAGCGGTGAGGTCCCTGTGGGGGCGGGTTCATCGAAGCGTCGAACCGCCGCGAAGAGGCCAGGCCTGAAACAGCTGATCCAGGAAGGAATCCATGGCACCACCCCCGGTAACCGGTCTGATCCTTTCTGGCGGCGGCGCCCGTGCCGCCTATCAGGTCGGCGTCCTCGCCGGCATTGCCGAGCTGCTGCCTCCCGGCGCGCACAACCCGTTCCCGGTCATCGTCGGCACTTCGGCCGGTGCCATCAACGCAGTGACCTTGGCCAGTGGCGCCACCCGCTTCAACGACGCCGTGCAGCGCCTCACCACGTTCTGGCAGAACTTTCGCAGCCATCTGGTCATCCGCAGTGACTGGCCCGGCGTGGTGCGCCAGGCCAGCCGCTTCGTCGGCCACAGCCTGCTGGGCCTGGGTGGTCAGGTGCCGGTGGCCTTGCTCGACAGCAGACCCTTGCGGGGGCTGTTGGCCTCGCACCTGGACCTGGATGGCATCGGCCACGCCATCGCCGCCGAGCAGCTAAGGGCAGTCGCCGTGACCGCATTCGGCTACGAAAGCGGCCAGGCGGTCACCTTCTACCAAGGCCGCGGCACCATTGACGCCTGGCTGCGCCACCGCCGCATCGGTGTACCTACGCCGTTGACCATCGATCACCTGCTGGCCAGCGCCGCGATCCCGTTGCTGTTTGCACCGGTGCGCCTGGGCGACGAGTACTACGGCGACGGTGCGGTGCGCCAGTCGGCACCCATCAGCCCGGCCCTGCACCTGGGTGCCAGCCGGGTGCTGGTGGTCGGGGTCAGTGGCAACCCGCAGCGCCCGGCGGCGCCGATGACAGTGCAGCGCATGTTCAGTGGCCAGCAGCCGAGCCTGGCGCAGATCGGCGCGCACATGCTCAACAGCACCTTCATCGACAGCCTCGAAGACGACATCGAACTGCTGCAACGGCTCAACCACCTCAGCCGGCTGTTGCCAGCGCACCTGGATGCACGAGGCCTTGGGCTGGCACCGATCGAAGTGCTGGTGGTGGCTCCAAGCCAACCGCTGGATGAGATTGCAGCGCGCCACCGGCGCGAGCTGCCGGCGGCGCTGCGCCTGTTCCTGCGTGGCCCGGGCGCGACCCGGACCAGTGGGGCGGGGGTGTTGAGCTATCTGCTGTTCGAGGCCAGTTATTGCAGCGAGCTGATCGAACTGGGGCGGCGCGATGCCTTGGCCAAGAAGCGCGAACTGTGCCAGTTCCTGGGCATTTGATGTCGCCTGTCCCGGCCTCTTCGCGTCGAACCGCCGCGAAGAGGCCGGGCCTGCTTACTCGGCGATCTGCAGCTTGCGCGCCTGGGTATACACATACCGCACTTTCTCGTACTCGAACGGCGAGTTGAGCTGCCCATAGCGGAATTTGGTGGTGTAGCGCTTGTCCACCACGCGCAAGGCGAAGATCTCCGGGTGATTCTCGCTGGCCTCGGCCACGTTCAGGTAATTGACCGCCTGCTCGCCGGCATAGTCCACCACCAACCCGGTGGTATCGCGAAGGTTCGAAGGGCCGAGCACCGGCAGCATCAGGTACGGCCCCTCCGGCACGCCGTAGAAGCCCAACGTCTGGCCAAAGTCCTCGCTCTGGCGCGGAAGGCCCATGCTGGTGGCCGGGTCCCACAAGCCGCCCACACCGATGATGGTGTTGAACATCAGCCGCGCAGTGATCTCTGCCGAGCGCTTGGCCTTGAGCTGCAGCACGCTGTTGAACAGGTTCGGCACGTCACCCAGGTTGTTGAAGAAGTTACTGACCCCGGTGCGCACGAAGCTGGGCGTGACGTACTGGTAGCCGCTGACCAGTGGCAGCAGCACCCATTGGTCGAGGCGGTAGTTGAAGTGGTAGATGCGCCGGTTCAGCGACTCCAGCGGGTCATACACGTTCAGCGCTTCCAGGGTCGAGCGTTCGAACTCACGCTGGTCGAGCCCCGGGTTGAATTTCAGTTCGCGCAGCGGGTCGAGGAAGCCGTCGGCCTCCGGTGCCAAAGGTGCAGCGCTGGTCAGTTGCGGGTCGGCTTCGACCACGCTGGCCCGTGGCGCGGTTTCCGCGGCCAGGGCATTGCCGGCGACTACTAGCAGCGCGGTGGCGAGGAGGAATTGGTTAGCCACGGAAGAACTCCAGCATGGCGTCGCTGTTGACGCGGTAATTGAGGTTGCCGCAATGGCCGCCATGGGGGTAAAGGGTCAGCCGATCACCAAACACCTTGCGCAGGAAGCCGATGTCGCCGGGGCCGAGGATGACGTCGTCGGCGTTGTGCATCACGGCGATCTTGTCGCTGTTGTGCAGGTAGTCTTCCAGCGCATACAGGCTGACCTGGTTGACCAGCTGCAGAATGCTGTTGCCATCGGTGCGGGCGCGCCACATAGGGATCACCTGCTCGGTCATGTAGCAGTCGAAGTCGCATTGCAGGGCACGCTTGAAGAACGGCGTCAGGCTGCTGCCCTCGGTGATCGGGAACTTCGGCGGAATGATCAGGCCGCGGCGGTTGATCAGGTCGGAGGTGAAGGCGATGTCGGCCGCCGAGAAGCGGAACGAGGTGCCGATGAGCATGGCCATCTGTTCGTTGGACAGGTGCTGTTTCGACTGCTGGAAGTCATACAGCAGGGCGTCGTTGAGGTCGATGTAGCCCTTGTCCTGGAAGTAGCGGGTGAGCTTCTCCAGCATCAGCTCATAGAACGTTGTGCTGCGGTCGATGCCCTTGACCTGGGTCTGCACCAGTTTGTCGAGGTTATTGATCGAGGTGTACAGGTTGACCGGGGGATTGAGCAGCAGCACGCGCTTGAAGTTGAAGCTGCGCCGGGTTTCGTCCAGGTGGCTGACGAATGCGGCGTCCAGCGCGCCCAGGCTGTAGCCGGTGAGGTAGTACTCGCTGACCGGCAGGCGCGGGTGCTGGGCACGCACGGCCTGCATCACCCGGTACATGTCTTCGGCGTCTTCCTGGCTGACCCCGGGGGTGGCAAAGCGCGAGGCGGCGCTCATGAAGTCGTAGCTGGTCGGCGACGACAGCTGCACCACGTGGAAACCGGCCTGGTAGAACAGCTTCTTGAGGTATTCGTTGATGCTGCTGGAGTAGGGCGCACCGGTACCAGCGATAAGGAAGATCAGCGGTGCTTCATGGTCCTGACGTGCCAGTCGGTACTTGAGCTTCTTCACCGCCCAGAAGTTGTCGGGCAGGGTGAACTCGCGCTCGGGGCGCAGGTTCAGGCTGTAGTCGGACTGGTCGATGTCATCGTCGCTGGGCAGGGTCGGGCGCTGCTCCGGCGGCGTGGTGGCGATGGTCGCCTCGAACGGGTTGGTCAAGGGGTAGCCGTAGCTCGCGGCGTCGATATCCCGCGCCGAAGCGGCCGCAGCCATGAGCAGGCCGCCAAGAAGGGCGGCGAGGCGCCAAGATCGAAGCATGTATTCCCCCAGAAGGTTCAAGGTCGTGCAGTACGCAGGCTAGGACCACGGTTGCCTTGGCAAAGTTGCCAAGTGCGGGGGCCTTTGGTGTGCTTGTTATCTGCAACATAGCTGCAGGGTTGGGATTTTGCCTTAGAACTGTGCTTGGGTGATCATGGATGATTTCGATTACCGCTATTGGAGAATGGGATGTCTCGATCGCTGCCAGCCGCTCTACTGCTGATGTTTCTGGCGCTCTGGCTCGCTGCCAGTTATGGCGTGCGCTATGGGTTGATGGAGGATGGACAGTGGGTCGGGTTGTGCACGGTGCCAGGCGACCACTGGCAGTGCCAGGTGCGCGCGCTGCTTGGGTTGGGCATTCACTTCCAGCTAATGGCCTGGGCCGGGTTGGTGTTGGCCTTGCTCGCGCAGCTGGTTACCGGGCGCGTCGGGTGGTGGCTGGCGGTGCTGGCGCTGGTGTTCGGCATTCCCGCACTGGTGCTGTATACCGCCAGCATTGCGGTGTTCGTGGTGGTGCTGGCGGGGTTGCGGCTGGTGCGGCATACCGTTGCCTGAAGACATGCACAATCTCTGTGGGAGCGGCCTTGCGTCGCGAAAGGGACGCAGAGCGGCCCCAGGATATCAGCGGCGACGCCGATAATGCTGGGGCTGCTGTGCAGCCCTTTCGCGACGCAAGGCCGCTCCCACAAGAGCTCAGTGACTTCTGCTGTACCGCAAGCTTCGCCAGAGGGCCGAAGTCATCAACACACTGACCACCGCCCAGCCCCAGGCCTGCTGATTCTCCAGCCCTTCCCGATACAACTGCGGCAACACCCCGGCCCCGACGATGAACGCCAGCAATGCTACCTCCGCTCGCCGTGAAGCCACCGGCCTAAGCAGGTACACCACCGCCGGCAATGCCAGCGCCACGCTCGGGAAGCTGCGGTAGCGCGGGTCGAACACCATCGCCAGCATGCTCACCGCCGCGGCAAACCCCGCCGCCAGCAACAGCCATCCCGCGCGCGCCTGTAACCAGCCGAACAGTCGCTCGCGCCATCCTGAGCGGTGCACCAGAGCCAAAGCTGCATGGGCCAGCACCAGCAAGTTCAACCCGGCCAGCACCACTGCCCACAGCCATTCCCCGGCAAACCGCGCATGGGTGCGCATCAACTCGCCCCACAGCCCCAGGCAGTCCGCGCCAAAGGCAGCCAGCAGCGGTAGCAGCAAGGCCGCCAGCGGTGTAGCGGGGCGCCCGGCCATCAGCAGCGTGGCCACCATCAACAGCGCGCTTGCCAGCAACCACTGCGGCCAGTAATGCAGGTTGCTGACCGGCCCTTCGAGCACACCCTTGTCCTGGCGGTCGGCATCGTAGAGCCCCCAATAACCACCCACAGCGCCTTCACTGGCGCGCTTCCACGGCTGGTCGAACGCTTCGATCAGGTTGTAGTGCCAGCCATTGGCCTCGGCCATGCTGACGAAACCACGAATGAAGCGCGCCTCGTTGGCCCGGCTGGGGACGGCGGTCTCGCGTTGGCGGCCTTCGCTGGGCCAGCCGGTTTCGCCAATGAAGATGTCCTTGGGCGCAAAGCGGGTGCCGAATGCCCGGCGTACCTCGGCGACATGGGCCAGTGCGTCGTCGATGCCGCGCGGGTCGTCTTCCCAGTAGGGCAACAAGTGGATGGTCAGAAAGTCCACTGCTGGCGCCACCTGCGGGTGCTGCAACCAGAATTCCCAGACATCGGCGTAGGTCACCGGCACCTTGACCTGGCTTTTCACCCTGTTGATCAGCGTGGCCAGCTGTTCGCCGGTGACTTCCTTGCGCAGCAGCGCCTCGTTGCCGACGATTACCGCGCTGACCACGTCCGGGTTGGCATTGGCGGCGGCAATCAGCGCGGTCACCTCCTTCTCGGTGTCGACCGGGTTGGCGTTGACCCAGGCGCCGAGCATTACCTTCAGGCCATGCTTGCGCGCCAGCGCCGGGATTGCCTCAAGGCCGGTCATCGAATAGGTGCGGATGCACTGGAATCGCTCGGCCAGCAACGCCAGGTCGGCGTCCATGCGCGCCGGGCGCAGGCGGAAGGGCTGGTCGAATGGCGACTGGTCCTTGTCGAACGGCGTGTACGAGGCGCACTGCAGTTTATGCGTGGGGCTGGCCGCGTCGGGCAGCACGACGGGCTTGCCCAGCCCGTACCAGAGCGCCCCCAGGCCGAGCAGGGCAAGCAGGCAGGCGAGCAGGTACAACGGCAGCAACAAGCGGGAAGCATCAGGCATCGGGCGGTCCATCGTCAGGCGCAAAACGTTAGATAGTAGCCCGGCGCCAATCCTTTGGCATGCAAGGATCGCGCAGGCCGGCGTAGGTCGATGCCGCTAATGGCACAGTGCTGTCGCATATGGGGCAGGTACAGGTCGTAGTGGGAGCAGGTCGCCCTTTGTGGCAGGAAGATGATGCAATCTCCAAGACCTGACGAGGGGATGCTTTGATGGCTACTTTTACAAGAATGCGCCGTTTCCTGGGTGTGGGCACCGCCCTGGTATTGGCCATGGGCGCTGCACAGGCCATGGCCAAAGAAGTAAGCATTGGTTACGTGGATGGGTGGGCCGACAGTGTGGCAACCACCAACGTGGCCGCGGAAGTGATCAAGCAGAAACTCGGCTACGACGTGAAGCTGCAGGCGGTGGCCACCGGCATCATGTGGCAGGGTGTGGCCACCGGCAAGCTCGACGCCATGCTCTCGGCCTGGCTGCCGGTGACCCACGGTGAATACTGGGCCAAGAACAAGGACAACGTGGTCGACTACGGCGCGAACTTCAAGGATGCCAAGATCGGCCTGATCGTCCCCGAGTACGTCAAGGCCGCGAGCATTGCCGACCTCAAGACCGACAGCAGCTTCAAGCAGAAGATTGTCGGTATCGATGCCGGCTCCGGGGTGATGATCAAGACCGAGCAGGCGATCAAGGATTACGACCTGACCGGCTACAAACTGCAGGCCAGTTCTGGTGCGGCGATGACCGCCGAGCTGGGCCGCGCGTATGCCAAGCAGCAGTCGATTGCAGTGACCGGCTGGGTGCCGCACTGGATGTTCGCCAAGTGGAAGCTGAAGTTCCTCGAAGACCCGAAAGGCGTGTATGGCGCGGCGGAGACCGTGAACAGCATCGGCAGCAAGGAACTGGCCACCAAGGCACCGGAAGTGGCGGACTTCCTGAAGAAGTTCAGCTGGCAGTCCAAGGATGAGATCGGCGAGGTGATGCTGGCGATCCAGGAAGGCGCCAAGCCTGAGGCAGCGGCCAAGGACTGGGTGGCCAAGCACCCGGATCGCGTGAAGGAGTGGACTGGCAAGTAACTGCCGCTAGGGCCAGTTTTGATTCATCGCGGATAAATCCGCTCCTACAGGGGCATGCAACGCCTGTAGGAGCGGATTTATCCGCGAAAGGCCCGTCAGTTTGTTACGCAATCTGTAAAACACCGTTGCATCTAAGACTAAGGTCGTCTGGTTGGCGTCCAACAGCTGCATAAAGTAAGGGTGTGGGTTCCATCCCCTACCTGTGCTGCTAGGACAAAAACAATGAACGACAGCATTTACCTCTCGATACAAAACAGCCCGCGCTTCAAGGAGCTGGTCAGCAAACGTGAACGGTTCGCCTGGATTCTTTCGGCGATCATGCTCGGCCTCTACTGCGCCTTCATCCTCCTGATCGCCTACGGTCCTCAGATACTGGGCGCCAAGCTCAGCCCTGACTCGTCGATTACCTGGGGTATTCCCCTGGGCGTCGGCCTGATCGTTTCGGCATTTGTCCTGACTGCCATCTACGTGCGCCGCGCCAACGGCGAGTTCGATGAGCTGAACAAGGCCATCCTGAAGGAGGCGCAACAATGATTCGCCACGCCAAAGCCTTGGCCGTACTGGCCTGCGGAGCCTTCGCGCCCGCCGTGTGGGCCGCCGATGCCCTGACCGGCGAGGTGCAGAAACAACCGCTGAACGTCCCGGCGATCGCCATGTTCGTGGCCTTCGTCGCCTTCACTCTCGGCATCACCTACTGGGCCTCCAAACGCAACAAGTCGGCGGCGGACTACTACGCTGCCGGTGGCAAGATCACCGGTTTCCAGAACGGCCTGGCGATTGCCGGTGACTACATGTCGGCGGCCTCGTTCCTGGGTATTTCCGCCCTGGTGTTCACCTCCGGCTACGACGGTCTGATCTACTCGATCGGCTTCCTGGTCGGATGGCCGATCATCCTCTTCCTGATTGCCGAACGCCTGCGCAACCTTGGCAAGTACACCTTCGCCGACGTTGCCTCGTACCGTCTCGGGCAGAAGGAAATCCGCACCCTGTCGGCATCCGGTTCGCTGGTGGTGGTGGCGTTCTACCTGATCGCGCAGATGGTTGGCGCGGGCAAGCTGATCGAGCTGCTGTTCGGCCTGGACTACCACGTCGCGGTAATCCTGGTGGGTATCCTGATGTGCCTGTACGTGCTGTTCGGCGGCATGCTGGCCACCACCTGGGTACAGATCATCAAGGCCGTGCTGCTGCTGTCCGGTGCCAGCTTCATGGCGCTGATGGTGATGAAGCACGTCGGCTTCGACTTCAACACGCTGTTCTCCGAAGCGATCAAGGTACACGCCAAGGGCGAGGCGATCATGAGCCCGGGCGGCCTGGTCAAGGACCCGATCTCGGCATTCTCGCTGGGCCTGGCGCTGATGTTCGGTACCGCTGGCCTGCCACACATCCTGATGCGCTTCTTCACCGTCAGTGACGCCAAGGAAGCACGCAAGAGCGTGCTGTACGCGACCGGCTTCATTGGCTACTTCTACATCCTCACCTTCATCATTGGCTTCGGTGCAATCCTGCTGGTCAGCACCAACCCGGAATTCAAGGACGCCGCTGGCGCCCTGATCGGCGGCAACAACATGGCGGCGGTGCACCTGGCCGATGCCGTGGGTGGCAGCGTGTTCCTCGGCTTCATCTCGGCCGTGGCTTTCGCCACCATTCTGGCAGTGGTGGCCGGCCTGACTCTGGCTGGTGCCTCGGCGGTTTCCCACGACCTGTACGCCAGCGTCTGGCGCAAGGGCAAGGCCAACGACAAGGATGAGATCCGCGTGTCGAAGATCACCACCATCGCCCTTGGCGTGCTGGCGATCGGCCTGGGTATCCTGTTCGAGAAGCAGAACATCGCCTTCATGGTCGGCCTGGCGTTCTCCATCGCCGCCAGCTGCAACTTCCCGGTGCTGCTGCTCTCGATGTACTGGAAGAAGCTGACCACCCGCGGCGCCATGATCGGCGGCTGGCTGGGCCTGGTGAGCGCGGTTGGCCTGATGATCCTTGGCCCGACCATCTGGGTGCAGATCCTGGGTCATGAAAAAGCCATCTACCCGTACGAATACCCAGCGCTGTTCTCGATGATCATCGCCTTCGTCGGTATCTGGTTCTTCTCGATCACCGACAAGTCCAAGGCCGCGGATGACGAACGTGCCAAGTTCTTCCCGCAGTTCGTTCGCTCGCAGACCGGCCTGGGGGCTTCCGGCGCCGTTTCGCACTGATCCATCCGGCAATGAAAAACCGCGCCTCGGCGCGGTTTTTCGTTTGTGCCGGCTAGATCATGCCTAGCAACAACAGCACCAGCAGAATCACCAGCACCACGCCGACGATGCCGGATGGGCCATAGCCCCAGCTGCGCGAGTGCGGGAAGACCGGTAAGCCACCAATCAGCAGAAGGATCAGGATGATGATGAGAATCGTGGTCATGACGGAGTCCTTGCGTGGTTGAGGGTCAAGGGCCTCGGACTGCTGGCCTCTTGCTAATTCGGACTGCTGCCGCTTGCGAAAGATTCCATTTGAATACTGCCTGTGCCGGCCTCTTCGCGGCTTTAGCCGCGAAAAGGCCGGCACTGACTACGCGGTCATGCCCGCCCATTCACTATCCTGATGAACCCTGCCTCCCACCAAGGCCTTGATTAGACTCGTTGCACAACCTGTCAGAACAAGGCGTGCCACCATGCAAAACCGCATCATGATCACTGGCGCCGGCTCCGGCCTCGGCCGCGAGATCGCCCTGCGCTGGGCGCGCGAGGGCTGGCGCCTGGCGCTGGCCGATGTCAACGAAGCGGGCCTGCGCGAAACCTTGGAAATGGCACGGGCTGCAGGCGGCGATGGCTTCGTCCAGCGCTGCGACGTGCGCGACTACAGCCAGCTCACTGCCCTGGCCCAGGCCTGCGAAGAAAGGTTCGGCGGCATCGATGTGATCGTCAACAACGCCGGTGTCGCCTCTGGCGGCTTCTTCGCCGAGCTGTCACTGGAGGACTGGGACTGGCAGATCGCGGTCAACCTGATGGGCGTAGTCAAGGGCTGCAAGGCGTTCCTGCCGCAGCTTGAGCGCAGCAAGGGGCGCATCATCAACGTGGCGTCGATGGCGGCCCTGATGCAGGGGCCGGGGATGAGCAACTACAACGTTGCCAAGGCCGGTGTGCTGGCGTTGTCGGAGAGCCTGCTGGTGGAGCTGCGCCAGCTTGAAGTGGCGGTGCATGTGGTATGCCCGTCGTTCTTCCAGACCAACTTGCTCGACTCCTTCCGCGGGCCGAACCCGGCGATGAAGGCTCAGGTCGGCAAGCTCCTGGAGGGCTCGCCGATCAGTGCGGCGGATATTGCCGACTACATCCACCAGCACGTCGCGGCGGGTGAGTTCCTGATCCTGCCCCATGAGGCCGGGCGCCAAGCCTGGCAACTCAAACGCCAGGCGCCAGAGCGGCTGTACGAAGAAATGGCGGACATGGCGGTAAAAATGCGGGCCAAGGCGCAACCTCGCTGATTGCAGGCGTTGTCTGTAGGAGAAATTACCGGGCCTTGTAGGTTTGCTCTGAATTGCTGGTGAAGTATTGTCCAGACGAATATCCCCAAGCACTCTGCGGTTTTTCCTGTTGCGAGAGGACCGGAGCATGTTGGTGATTGGGCGTGAAGTAGGCGAAGTCATCACTGTTGGTGACGATATTCGGATCAAGGTGGTGGAGTCGCGCAATGGCATGGTGCGTTTTGGCGTGGAGGCACCGCGCAATGTGTCGGTGCACCGGGCCGAAGTCTATCGGCGCATCAAGGCGGCGGCAGAGCGCAAGGCTGATTGACCCGCGCCGATCCTACAGCACCCGCGAACTGCTCGATGTCAGTCGAGCAGTTCGCGGGGCACATCATGCTTGGCGAGCAACTGGCACTGCTGGCTCTCCAGGTCGAAAAGGATGAACGCCTGGCCCTTGGCCAACGCCTGGCGCACCCGCAGCACGCGGGTTTCCAGCGGGGTGTCGTCGCCGTTGTCGGTGCCGTCGCGGGTGACGAAGTCCTCGATCAGGCTGGTCAGTGTTTCGGCTTGCAGTTGGTCGTAGGGGATCAGCATGGGCAGCGCACGGTCTTGTTCATCAAGCCTTGCATGCTACGCGATTCTGCAGCCATCAGCTTTTGTTTCCTACCAGGCTGTCCACGGCCGGCACCCGGGTGTCGCTCTCCATCTGTGTATCGTGCTCCAGCTGGTGGCTGAAGCGCTCGAGCGAGGCATTGGCCGGTTGCGAATCGCTGGCGAACACTGGCGGGCTGAGCAGGTAGGCCGAGAGCAGGCGGCTGAGCGCGGCCAGGCTGTCGATATGGGTACGCTCATAGCCATGAGTGGCATCGCAGCCGAACGCCACCAGCGCGGTACGGATGTCATGCCCGGCAGTCACGGCCGAGTGCGCATCGCTGAAGTAATAGCGGAACAGGTCGCGGCGCACCGGGACATCCCGGTCGCCGGCCAGCTTCAGCAAGTGGCGTGACAGGTGGTAATCGTACGGCCCGGACGAATCCTGCATGGCCACGCTCACCGCATGCTCGCTGGAGGCCTGGCCGGGGGCGACCGGGGCGATGTCGATGCCGACGAACTCGCTGACATCCCAGGGCAGGGCAGCGGCGGCGCCAGAGCCGGTTTCTTCGGTGATGGTGAACAGCGGATGGCAGTCGATCAGCGGTTGACGGCCACTTTCCACCACTGCCTTGAGTGCCGCCAGCAGGGCTGCCACGCCAGCTTTGTCGTCCAGGTGGCGGGCACTGATGTGGCCACTTTCGGTGAACTCCGGCAGCGGGTCGAAGGCGACGAAGTCACCGATGGCAATGCCGAGTGCTTCACAGTCGGCGCGGGTGGTGCAGTAGGCGTCCAGGCGCACCTCGACGTGTTCCCAGCTGACCGGCATCTGGTCGATCGCAGTGTTGAAGGCGTGCCCGCTGGCCATCAGCGGCAGCACGCTGCCGCGGAACACGCCTGTGTCGGTGAACACGCTGACCCGGCTGCCCTCGGCGAAGCGGCTTGACCAGCAGCCCACCGGAGCCAGGGCCAGGCGGCCGTTGTCCTGCAATTGGCGTACGCTGGCGCCGATGGTGTCGAGGTGGGCCGACACGGCGCGGTCGGGCGAACTCTGCCGGCCTTTGAGGGTAGCGCGGATGGTGCCGCGGCGGGTCAGCTCGAAGGGGATGCCCAGTTCATCCAGGCGTTCGGCCACGTAGCGTACGATGGTGTCGGTGAAACCGGTCGGGCTGGGGATGGCGAGCATCTCCAGGAGGACGCGCTTGAGGTAGTCGAGGTCGGGTTCGGGGAGTCGTTCGGTCATGGGGATTCCTCGTTTCCTGTACTGGCCTCTTCGCGGGTGAACCCGCTCCCACAGGAATCTCACATCCCCTGAGAACGGCGAAGAGGCCATTGATGTGTCATGCCAGAGGCCGGCTATGCGGGAACAGCAGGTCGACAAACCGTTCAGCCGTCGGCTGCGGTTCGTGGTTGGCCAGCCCGGCGCGCTCGTTGGCTTCGATGATCACGTAATCCGGGTGCTCGGCATCGCGGACCATGAAGTCCAGGCCCACCACCGGGATTTCCAGCGCTCGCGCCGCACGTACCGCTGCATCGGCCAACACCGGGTGCAGGCGTTCGGTCACGTCCTCCAGTGTGCCACCGGTATGCAGGTTGGCTGTGCGCCGCACCGCCAGGCGTTGGCCGGCCGGCAACACATCGTCGTAACCCAGGCCCACGCCGAGCAGGGTACGCTCGGTCTCGTCATCCAGCGGTATGCGGCTTTCGCCACCGGTTGCCGCCTGGCGCCGACGACTCTGCGCCTCGATCAGCTGGCGGACAGTGTGCTTGCCATCACCGATCACCTGGGCCGGGTGGCGAATCGCCGCTGCCACCACCTCATAACCAATCACCAGGATGCGCAGGTCGCTGCCGGCATGGAAGCTCTCCAGCAGCACGCGGCTGTCGAAGCGGCGGGCATTTTCCACGGCCTGGGTCACTTCCTCGATGCAGGTCAGGTTGACCGCCACGCCCTGGCCCTGTTCGCCATCCACCGGCTTGACCACCACTGCGCCATGCTCGTCGAGAAACGCCAGGTTGTCGTCAGCATTGCCGGCCAGCTGCTGCGCCGGCACCTGCAGCCCGGCGTTGTGCAGGGCTTTCTGGGTCAGGCGCTTGTCCTGGCACAGGGTCATGGTCACCGCGCTGGTCAGGTCGCTCAGCGACTCGCGGCAGCGGATGCGGCGGCCACCGAGGCTAAGCGTGAACAGGCCGCCAGCGGCGTCGTCGACCTGCACCTCGATGCCACGGCGCAAGGCCTCGTCGACGATGATGCGGGCGTAGGGATTGAGGCTGGCTTCCGGGCCGGGGCCGAGAAACAGTTGCTGGTTGATGCCATTCCTGCGCTTGACCGCGAAGGTCGGCAGGTTGCGAAAACCAAGCTTCTCGTACAGGCGTTTGGCCTGGCGATTGTCGTGCAGCACCGACAGGTCCAGATACGTCAGGCCACGGCTCATGAAGTGTTCGATCAGGTGACGTACCAGCACCTCGCCAACGCCCGGGCGGGTGCACTGCGGGTCCACGGCGAGGCACCACAGGCTGCTGCCGTGTTCGGGGTCGTCGAACGCCTTGCTGTGGTTCAGCCCCATGACGCTGCCGATTACCGCGCCGCTGTCTTCATCCTCGGCCAGCCAGTACACCGGGCCACCGAGGTGGCGCGGGGTAACCAGTTCGGGGTCGACCGGCAGCATGCCGCGCGCCTGATACAAAGTGTTGATCGCCTGCCAATCGCCGGGGTTCTGCGCCCGGCGCACGCGGAAACCGCGGAACACCCGTTGCGCCGGGCGGTAGTCGGTGAACCACAGGCGCAGGGTGTCGGAAGGGTCGAGAAACAGTTGCTGCGGTGCCTGCGCCAGCAACTGCTGGGGCGCCGCCACGTACAGGGCGATGTCGCGCTCGCCGGGGCGTTCGTCCTGCAGCGCGGCGGCCAGGCTGGCGGCGTCCGGGTAGGTGTGGCCGATCAGCAGGCGGCCCCAGCCACAGTGCAAGGCCCGCGGCTGGTCGTGGGGCTCGCTGCCGTCGCCGGCCAAGCGCGCCTGCAGGCGCTCGTAGGACGGCGCCTGGCCGCGCAGAAGGCGCTGACCGTAAGCGATTTCGTGGGCTTTCATCGGTCAGATTCCTTGTTCGCTGAGCCACAGGTTCAGGGCCGCCAGCTGCCACAGCTTGGAGCCGCGCAGCGGGGTGAGCTGGCCGTGCGGGTTGCTCAGCAGGCGGTCGAGCATGGCCGGGTTGAACAGGCCACGGTCCTGGCTCGGGTCGGTCAGCAGGTCGCGCACCCAGCCCAGGGTCGCACCTTCCAGGTGCTTGAGGCCGGGCACCGGGAAGTAGCCCTTCTTGCGGTCGATCACTTCGTGGGGGATCACCCGCCGTGCGGCCTGTTTGAGCACCTGCTTGCCACCGTCGGGCAGCTTGAAGCGTGCCGGAATACGCGCTGACAGCTCGACCAGGCGGTAGTCGAGGAACGGCGTGCGTGCTTCCAGGCCCCAGGCCATGGTCATGTTGTCGACCCGTTTGACCGGGTCGTCGACCAGCATCACCGTGCTGTCCAGGCGCAGTGCCTTATCCACGGCATCGGGTGCGCCAGGGCGGGCGAAGTGCTCGCGGACGAAGTCGCCAGCAGCGTCGGTTTCCAGCAGCCAAGGAGCCTGGACGGTGTCGCGGTACTCGTCGTGGCTGCGGTCGAAGAAGGCGTCACGGTAGGCGGCGAAGGCATCCTCGGCGCCATTCACTTTCGGGTACCAGTGGTAACCGGCGAACAGCTCGTCGGCGCCCTGGCCGCTCTGCACGCCCTTGCAATGCTTGGCCACTTCCCGCGACAGCAGGTAGAAGGCGATGCAGTCATGGCTGACCATCGGCTCGCTCATGGCGCGGAAGGCGGCTGGCAACTGCTCGATGATCTCGTGCTCGGCGATGCGCAGTTGGTGGTGGCGGGTGCCGTAATGCTTGGCGATCAGGTCGGAGTACTGGAACTCGTCGCCGCGTTCGCCGCCGGCATCCTCGAAGCCGATGGAGAAGGTCGACAGGTCATCTACGCCGACTTCGCGCAGCAGGCCGACCAGCAGGCTGGAGTCGACACCGCCAGACAGCAGCACACCAACGTCCACGGCTGCGCGCTGGCGGATCGCCACGGCATCGCGGGTGGCGTCGAGCACGCGGGTGGTCCAGCCTTCCAGGTCGAGGTCGCGCTCGTCCGGGTTGGGGCCATAGTGCAGCTGCCACCAGGTCTGGCGTTCGACTTCACCGTGGCGGTCGATGCGCATCCAGGTCCCGGGTTCGAGCTTCTGTACGTTGGCCAGCAACGTGCGTGGCGCCGGTACCACGGCATGGAAGTTGAGGTAGTGGTTGAGCGCCACGGGGTCGATCATCGGGTCGATGTCGCCACCCTTGAGCAGTGCCGGCAAGGTCGAGGCGAAGCGCAGGCGCTCGCCGTTGCGCGACAGGTACAGCGGCTTGACGCCGAGGCGGTCGCGGGCCAGGAACAGGCGCTGGTTGTCGCGCTCCCAGATGGCCAGGGCGAACATGCCATTGAGCTTGGGCAGCAAGGCCGCGCCCCAGGCGTGGTAACCCTTGAGCAACACCTCGGTGTCGCCTTCGGACCAGAAGCTGTAGCCCAGATCCTGCAGCTCCTGGCGCAGTTCGGGGAAGTTGTAGATGGCGCCGTTGAAGGCCAGCGACAGGCCCAGAGTGTTGTCGACCATCGGCTGCGCCGAGCCGTCGGACAGGTCCATGATCTTCAGCCGGCGATGGCCGAGGGCGATCGGGCCTTGGCTATGGAAGCCCCAGGCGTCTGGGCCTCGGGGCGCCAAGTGATGGGTGATGCGCTCTACCGCAGCCAGGTCGGCTGGGCGAGGGGCTTGGTCGATGGGGGTGAAACGCAACTCTCCTGCTAATCCGCACATAAGTCCTTACCGGTTTTTCCGTTGGGGAATGAGTGCCCCGGATTAGGGCACCCTGTAAGGAACTGACCTGTGTGGTTTGTGGGAGTTTTAGATCGATCTGTTATAAGCAGTGGTGGGGGGTGGAAGTGTTTGACGATCGTTCTGTGTGGGCATCGAGATCGAGCGCCGCCCGCGCGGCGCATCGCGGATGAATCCGCTCCTACATTTGTTGCAACGTGCCGAACCTGTAACGCCATGGTTGCCAGCCCTGGCGCAAGGCTTGAGCCCTACAAACGGCTGACAACCATGGCCTTACAGGCATGGCCACGTTGCAACAAATGTAGGAGCGGATTCATCCGCGATGCGCCGCGCGGGCGGCGCTCGGTTTCACAGGCGTTGCAAACGTATCGTCATACCGCGCCAACCCTTCTCACTGCCCGCGAATCAGCTTGCGCAACATGAACCGATTGGGATGGCAGGCCTCAGCCACCGCCCGCGGCAACGGCAGCGGCTCACCACTGGCCCAGGCGGCAATCAGCTCGCCACTCAACGGCGCCGTGATCAACCCCCGCGAGCCATGCCCACTGTTCACATACAACCCTTCCAGCCACGGGCACGCCACCTCCGGCACCTGCCGCGCATCCTTGCCGAGCACCGCATAAGCCTCGGCGAACAGCGCCGGGTCGGCCAGCGGCCCGACAATCGGCAGGTAATCCGGGCTGGTGCAACGAAACGCCGCACGGCCTTGCAACTGCGTGGCGTCGAGTGCCCCTGCACCCAGGTGCGAGGCCAGGTCGGTGGAAATCTCGTCCAGCAACGCCAGGTTGCCCTGGTGCTCCGCTTCCGTCGGGGTCAGGTCGTCGCTGTGGAAGTCGAAGCTGGCGCCCAAGGTGTGTTCATCATGCCGGGGCGGTGCGACGTAGCCATCGGCACAAACCACGGTGCGCAATGCACGGCTGGCCTCGGTGGCCGGCAGGCGGGTGATCTGCCCGCGAATACGCTTGAGCGGCAGCTGCGCGCAGGGCGCGAAGCGGCGCACATCGGCGGCCCCGGCCAGCACCACCAGCGGCGCGCTGGCCAGCAAGCGCTCACCCTCCCACGCCTGCCACAGGCCGTCGGCCTTGCGCAGTTCGAGCACATCCTGGTGGAGTTGAAGGCGAATGTTCGGGTGCTGCAGCTGCGCCTGGCACAAGGCGGGTGGGTGCACCCAGCCACCTTGCGGGTAGAACAGGCCACCGGCAGGCAGCGCCACCCCGGCAATTGCCTCGGCTTCAGCCTGCTCCAGTGCACGCAGCAGGCTGCTGTCGAAGGCCTCGGCAAGCTTGGCCTGGCGCTCGCCTTCCTTGCTGTCGAAGGCCAGCTGCAGCACGCCGCAAGCGTCCCAGTCCTGGCCGCGCTGCAACTGCTCCAGCTGGCGCCGGGTGTAGCCGAAGCCGGCCAGGATCATCTGCGACAGGGCGGTGCCATGGGCGGACAGTTTCAGGTAAAGCACGCCCTGTGGGTTGCCCGAAGCCTCCTGCGCGGGAGCCGCGTGACGTTCCAGCACCGTTACTTGCCAGCCGCGTGCGGCCAGGCTGGCAGCACTGGCACTGCCCGCCAGGCCGGCACCGATCACCAGTGCCTGGCGCGGGCCTGCCACGGGGGCGGGGCGGGCGTACCAGGGGGCAGCGACGGCCGCTGATGCGTGCCCGGTGTATACGCCACTCATCACCTCCCACTTTTTGCCGATGCCGGGGATCTTCTTCATGGTGAATCCGGCATCGATCAACCCGCGGCGTACCCAGCCGGTGGTGGTGAAGGTCCCCAGTGCGGTACCGGCGTGAGCCAGCCGCGCCAGTTGCGCGAACAGCTCGGGGGTCCACATGTCGGGGTTCTTTGCGGGTGCGAAGCCGTCGAGGAACCACACGTCGATGCGCGCGTCGAGCTGCGGCAGTTGCTCCAGTACATCACCGATCAGCAGGGTCAGGGTGACCCGGCCATTGTCGAAGCTGAACTGCTGGAAGCCGGGGTGAACCGCCACGTACTGTGCCAGGAACGGCTCGGTGAAGGCCGCCATCTCAGGCCACAGGCGCACGGCGCGGGCCATGTCGTCATGACCGAGCGGGTACTTCTCGACACTGATGAAGTGCAGGCGCGCATCGGCATGGGCCTGTTCGGCGAACAGCTGCCAGGCGCAGAAGAAGTTCATGCCGGTGCCAAAGCCGGTCTCGCCGATTACCAGGCAGCCGTGTGGCGCCAGGTCGGCGAAGCGCTGCGCCAGGCGGGTCTGCTCGAGGAACACGTAGCGAGTTTCGTCGGTGCCTTCGTTTTTTGAGAAGTAGACGTCGTCATACTGCCGCGAGTGGGGGCGGCCCTGGTCGTCCCAGTCGATCTGGGCGTGTTGAAGAAGGGTGGACATGGTTGGCTCGGTTGCAGCGGATGTGCGGATTTTATGTCATCTACCGGGTTTGCACAGGTACAACGCAAATCCGCTAGTCTTGCTTATCCAATGAAGGAGCCAGTGCATGTTCGAATCCGCGGAAATCGGTCACAGCATCGACAAGGAAACCTACGAAGCAGAAGTCCCCGCCTTGCGCGAGGCGCTGCTCGAAGCCCAGTACGAACTCAAGCAACAGGCGCGGTTCCCGGTGATCGTGCTGATCAACGGCATCGAAGGCGCCGGCAAGGGCGAAACGGTCAAGCTGCTCAACGAGTGGATGGACCCGCGCATGATCGACGTGCTTACTTTCGACCAGCAGACCGACGAAGAACTGGCCCGGCCACCGGCCTGGCGCTACTGGCGTGCGCTGCCGCCCAAAGGGCGGATGGGCGTGTTCTTCGGCAACTGGTACAGCCAGATGCTCCAGGGCCGGGTGCATGGCCACTTCAAGGATGCCGTGCTCGACCAGGCGATCACCGGTGCCGAACGGCTCGAAGAGATGCTTTGCGACGAAGGCGCGCTGATCATCAAGTTCTGGTTCCACCTGTCCAAGAAGCAGATGAAGGCGCGCCTGAAATCGCTCAAGGACGACCCGCTGCACAGCTGGAAGATCAGCCCGCTGGACTGGCAGCAGTCGGAAACCTACGACCGTTTCGTGCGCTTTGGCGAGCGCGTGCTGCGCCGTACCAGCCGCGACTATGCACCGTGGCATATCGTCGAAGGGGTCGACCCGAACTACCGCAGCCTGGCGGTGGGGCGCATCTTGCTGGAGAGCCTGCAGGCGGCCCTGGCCAACAACCCAAAGGGCAAGCACCAGGCCAACGTCGCCCCGCTGGGCCAGAGCATCGACAAACGCAGCCTGCTCGGCGCGCTGGACATGACCTTGCGCCTGGACAAGCACGACTATCAGGAACAACTGGTCACCGAGCAAGCCCGCCTGGCCGGCCTGCTGCGTGACAAGCGCATGCGTCGGCATGCCCTGGTGGCGGTGTTCGAAGGCAACGACGCCGCAGGCAAGGGCGGTGCCATCCGCCGCGTGGCGGCAGCGCTGGACCCGCGTCAGTACCGCATCGTGCCGATTGCCGCGCCCACTGAAGAAGAGCGTGCACAGCCGTACCTGTGGCGCTTCTGGCGGCACATTCCGGCACGCGGCAAATTCACCATCTTCGACCGCTCCTGGTATGGCCGGGTACTGGTGGAGCGGGTGGAAGGTTTCTGTAGCCCGGCCGACTGGATGCGTGCCTACACCGAAATCAACGATTTCGAAGAGCAACTGGTGAATGCCGGTGTGGTGGTGGTCAAGTTCTGGCTTGCGATCGACCAGCAGACCCAGCTGGAGCGCTTTGAAGAGCGTGAGCAGATTCCGTTCAAGCGCTACAAGATCACCGAAGACGATTGGCGCAACCGTGAAAAGTGGGACGATTACACCCAGGCCGTGGGTGACATGGTCGACCGTACCAGCAGCGAGATCGCACCTTGGACGCTGGTTGAAGCCAACGACAAGCGCTGGGCGCGAGTGAAGGTGCTGCGCACAGTCAATGAAGCCTTGGAGGCGGCCTTCGCCAAGCACAAGAAATGACCAGGCATGCCATCAGGGAATGACCCGATGAATTTATTTCCCGGTATTTTCCTCCGGCCCTGTGCTTCAAGCCCTTAGAATTCGGTAACCCCCACCACGGGCTTATTCGAGGACTGTATGCACACAACTTCCGGCCGCTGGGGCTATGGCCTGTTCCTGGCACTGTTGACCGCGCTGCTCTGGGGCATCCTGCCGATCAAACTCAAGCAGGTCTTGCAGGTGGTCGACCCGGCGACCGTGACGTGGTACCGCCTTCTGGTCTCCGGCGGCTTGCTGTTCGCCTGGCTGGCCGCCCAGCGGCGTCTGCCTTCGTTGCGCAAACTGGCGCCCAGGGGCAAAGGCCTGGTGGCGGTGGCCGTGGCTGGCCTGATGGGCAACTACGTGCTGTACCTGATCGGTCTGAACCTGCTGAGCCCCGGCACTGCCCAGTTGGTGGTGCAGATCGGCCCGGTCCTGTTGCTGGTGGCCAGCGTGTTCGTGTTCAAGGAGCGTTTCAGCCTGGGGCAGGGCATTGGCTTGCTGGTGCTGCTGTGCGGTTTTGGCCTGTTCTTCAACCAGCGCCTTGAAGAGCTGCTGACCTCGCTGGGCACCTACACCACGGGCGTCCTGACTGTTTTGCTGGCCACCAGCATCTGGGTGTTCTATGCCCTGAGCCAGAAGCAGCTGTTGACGGTGTGGCATTCGCAACAGGTGATGATGGTCATCTACCTGAGCTGTGCGGCACTGCTGACGCCTTGGGTGCACCCGCTGGAGGCGCTGCAATTGACCCCGGTGCAGGGTTGGCTGCTGCTGGCCTGCTGCCTGAACACCCTGGTGGCCTACGGCGCGTTTGCCGAGGCGCTGGCGCATTGGGAGGCGTCGCGGGTGAGTGCCACGCTGGCGCTGACTCCGCTGGTGACCTTTGTCGCGGTGGCACTTGCGGCCGTGGTGTGGCCAGAGTATGTGCAGGCCGAAGACATCAATGCCCTGGGGTATGTCGGGGCGGTGACGGTGGTGGCGGGGTCGACCCTTGTGGCCCTGGGGCCGTCGCTGGTGGCTGGGTGGAAAGCCAGAAGAGCGCGGTTGGCGCAAATTCAATAAGCCAGCGCGCACTTTGTGGGAGCGGCCTTGCGTCGCGAAAGGGCCGCAAAGCGGCCCCAGGATTTCTGCACCGATGCATGTATTGCTGGGGCTGCTTTGCAGCCCTTTCGCGACGCAAGGCCGCTCCCACATTGACCGCGAAGTGGCACTAGGTCGGCTCAGCCCTTGCCGCCCGGCGCCAGCATGTTCTCCGGCCTTACCCACTGGTCGAACTGCTCATTGGTCAGGTACTTCAACTCCAGCGCCGCTTCGCGCAGGGTCTTGCCCTCGCCATAGGCCTTCTTGGCAATCTCGGCTGCCTTGTCATAGCCAATGTGCGGGTTCAAAGCCGTCACCAGCATCAGGCCACGCTCCAGGTGCGCGGCCATCTGCTCGGCATCCGGTTCGATTCCGGCCACGCAATGCTGCTGGAAGTTGCGGCAGCCATCGGCCAGCAGCTCGACCGACTGCAGCAGGTTGTGGATGATCACCGGCTTGAACACGTTCAGTTGCAGGTGCCCCTGGCTCGCGGCAAAGCCGATCGCCGCATCGTTGCCCAGTACCTGGCAGGCCAGCATCGACAGCGCTTCGCATTGGGTCGGGTTGACCTTGCCTGGCATGATCGAGCTGCCCGGCTCGTTAGCTGGCAGGCGTACTTCGGCCAGCCCCGCACGCGGGCCCGAGCCAAGCAGGCGCAGGTCATTGGCGATTTTCATCAGCGCCACCGCCAGGGTCTTCAGCGCACCAGCCAGGCTGGTCAGCGGCTCATGGCCGGCGAGGGCGGCGAACTTGTTGGGGGCAGTGATGAAGGGCAGGCCGGAGAGGGCGGCCAGTTCGGCGGCCACGGCTTCGGCAAAACCATGCGGGGCGTTCAGCCCTGTGCCCACGGCCGTACCGCCCTGGGCCAGCTCGCACACCGCCGGCAAGGTGGCGCGGATGGCGCGCTGGGCGTAGTCGAGCTGGGCGACGAAGGCCGAAACTTCCTGGCCGAAGGTGATCGGCGTGGCGTCCATCATGTGCGTGCGGCCGGTCTTGACCAGCTTGCTGTGGCGCGCCGACAGCTCGGCCAGCCCCGATGAAAGCTCGGCAATCGCCGGCAGCAGTTTTTCATGCACCGCCTGGGCGGCGGCGATGTGCATGGCGGTGGGGAAGCAGTCGTTGGAACTCTGCGAGCGGTTGACGTGGTCGTTGGGGTGCACCGGCACCTTGCCACCGCGGCCCTTGCCGGCCAGCTCGTTGGCGCGCCCGGCGATCACCTCGTTGACGTTCATGTTGCTCTGGGTGCCGCTGCCGGTCTGCCACACCACCAGCGGGAACTGGTCGTCATGTTCGCCGTCGAGCACTTCGTCGGCGGCCTGTTCGATAAGCCGGGCGATGTCGGCAGGCAGGTCGCCGTTGCGGTCGTTGACCCGCGCGGCGGCTTTCTTGATGAGTGCCAGGGCGTGCAGCACCGCGAGCGGCATGCGTTCCTTGCCAATGGCAAAGTTGATCAGCGAGCGCTGGGTCTGCGCGCCCCAGTAGGCGTGCTCAGGAACTTCGACCGGGCCCAGGCTGTCTGTCTCGATACGGCTCATGCTGCGTTCACTCCTTTGTCAGTCAGAATCAGCAGTTTAGGCCCTCATGCGTGCGAGCGGTTCATTCGCTCGTCGTGCCACTTGAGCGCTGCACCCCTGCGGGAGCAGAATGCTCTACTCTGAGGTACCGCCTCCCCCTCCTTGAAGGAAATGCAATGACCCGTCTTCGTGTCCTCTGTGCTGCCGTTGCCCTGGCCTGTGCCAGCGGCCAGGTACTCGCTGCCACCGCCAGCCACAACGCTGCCGCCGAGAAATTCCTGACCCTGGCCAATGCCGACAAGCTGGGCACTCCGGTGTACATGCAGGTCCAGCAGATGTTTGCCCAGCGTTTCGCCCAGACCAAGGCCCCGGCCTCCAAGCAGCCGGTGCTCGAGAGCTACCAGGCCAAGGCTAATGCCGCGCTGGACAACGCCATTGGCTGGAACAAGCTGAAGCCGAAGATGGTCGACCTGTACACCCAGACTTTCACCGAGCAAGAGCTCAAGGACCTGGTCAAGTTCTACGAGTCGCCGCTGGGCAAGAAAGTCCTGCGTGAAATGCCGAAGGTCACCCAGCAGTCGGCCCAGCTGACCCAGACCAGCCTGGAACCGGCCGTGCCGGTGGTCAACAAGCTGCTCGACGACATGACCAAGGAGCTGGACCCGAATGCTGGCAAGGCCGCCGCCCCGGCCAAGAAGTGAGCCATAACCGATGAGCATGCAGCAACGCATCGAGCAGCAACTGGCCGCGCTGGCCCCGCAACACCTTGAAGTGCTCAACGAAAGCCACATGCACAGCCGTGGCCAGGAAACCCACTACAAGGCGGTGATCGTCAGCGAACAGTTTGCCGGGCTCAACAGCGTCAAGCGCCACCAGAAGGTCTACGCCACCATGGGTGAGCTGATGGGCGAGATCCACGCCCTGGCGATCCACACCTACACGGCCGAGGAGTGGGCCAAGGTGGGCGTGGCACCGGCCTCGCCGGTGTGTGCTGGCGGCGGGCACTGAATCCTTTCCGTCGTTCTGGTACAATCCTGCAAAATCCGGGGGCCGCTTTGCGGCCCTTTCGCGACACGAGGCCGCTCCTACAGGAATACGCATTCCACTGTAGGAGCGGCCTTGTGTCGCGAAAGGGGCGCGTAGCGGCCCCATGCTTTTTTAAATTCAAACCCGGTCCGCCCCTTACGAGGGCAACCGCCTGGAGATCCACCTGAATGTCCCAAGCTATCGTCGTGGCGGCGCTGTACAAGTTCGTCACCCTGGAAGACTACGTCGAGCTGCGTGAGCCGCTGCTCAAGGCCATGCTCGACAACGGCGTCAAAGGCACCTTGCTGCTGGCCAACGAAGGCATCAACGGCACCGTTTCAGCCACCCGCGAAGGCATCGACGGCCTGCTCGCCTGGCTGCGCAACGACCCGCGCCTGGTCGATGTCGACCACAAGGAATCCTACTGCGACGAGCAGCCGTTCTACCGCACCAAGGTCAAGCTCAAGAAAGAGATTGTCACCCTCGGCGTGCCGGGCGTCGACCCGAACCAGGCTGTCGGCACCTATGTCGAGCCCAAGGACTGGAACGACCTGATCAGCGACCCCGAAGTGCTGCTGATCGACACCCGCAACGACTACGAAGTGGCCATCGGTACCTTCAAGGGCGCCATCGACCCGAAGACCGAGACCTTCCGCGAGTTCCCCGAGTACATCAAGGCCAACTTCGACCCGAGCAAGCACAAGAAGGTGGCGATGTTCTGCACCGGTGGCATCCGTTGCGAAAAAGCGTCCAGCTACATGCTCGGTGAAGGCTTCGAGGCGGTCTATCATCTTAAGGGTGGCATCCTGAAATACTTCGAGGAAGTACCTCAGGAACAAAGCCTTTGGGACGGCGACTGCTTCGTCTTCGACAACCGCGTCACGGTGCGCCATGACCTGAGCGAGGGCGAGTACGACCAGTGTCATGCCTGCCGCCACCCGGTCGATGCCAAGGACCGCGAGTCCGAGCACTATTCGCCAGGCGTGAGCTGCCCGCACTGCTGGGACACCCTGAGCGAAAAGACCCGGCGCAGCGCCATCGACCGGCAGAAGCAGATCGAGCTGGCCAAGGCCCGCAACCAGCCGCACCCGATCGGTTACAACTACAAAGCCGAGGCTTGAGCCATGACTGCCCGCCTGATCTATGTGATGGACCCGATGTGCTCCTGGTGCTGGGGTTTTGCGCCAGTGGCCGCAGCCCTGGTCGCACAGGCCGCCGAGGCGGGCGTCAGCACCCGTCTGGTGCCGGGTGGCCTGCGCAGTGGCGGCAGCGCGCTGGATGGCTCGACCCGCAAGTACATCCTCGAACACTGGCAGGCGGTGGCTGAAGCCACCGGGCAGCCGTTCCGTTTCGACGGCGCCATGCCTGACGGCTTCGTCTACGACACCGAGCCGGCCTGCCGCGCCCTGGTCACTGCCCGCGAGCTGGACGCCGAGCGCGTCTGGCCGCTGCTGGCGCTGATTCAGCGTTCGTTCTACGAACAGGGTTTGGATGTCACCCGCGCCCCGCAACTGGTCGAGTTGGCCGAACAGGCCGGCTTCGACCGCGAGCGCTTCGCTCAGCATTTCGCCAGCCATGACATTCGCGCCGCCACCGCAGCTGACTTCAGCTGGGTACAGGACCTGGGTATCGCCGGCTTCCCGACCCTGCTGGCCGAACGCAATGGCCAGCTGGCCCTGCTGACCAACGGCTACCAGCCGCTGGACAGCCTGCAACCGCTGCTTGGCCGCTGGCTGCAGCAGGCCGTCTGTGCTTGATCTGCCAGGGTCGCCAGACCCTGTACCAGGGAAGCCTGCCGCTGTGCCCGATCGCCTGAGCTGGGCGGAAATCCGCCGCCTGGCCCTGCATCACAAGAAAAACCTCTGGACCGCCAACCTGGTGGCTGTGCTGGCGGCCTGCTGCAGCGTGCCGATCCCGTTGCTGCTGCCGTTGCTGGTGGACGAAGTGCTGCTGGGCCACGGCGATGCCGCACTGAAATGGATGAATCACCTGCTGCCGAGCGGCTGGCAGGTGGCGGCCGGCTATATCGGCCTGATGCTGGCGGCCACGCTGTGCCTGCGCCTGGCGGCGCTGGCTTTCAACGTGGTGCAGGCCAAGCTGTTCGCCGGGCTGGCCAAGGATATCGTCTACCGCCTGCGCATTCGCCTGATCGAGCGCCTCAAGCGCATCTCGCTCAAGGAATACGAAAGCCTCGGCAGCGGCACCGTCACCACTCATCTGGTCACCGACCTGGATACCCTCGACAAGTTCGTCGGCGAAACCCTGAGCCGTTTCCTGGTGGCCATGCTGACGCTGACCGGCACTGCGGCGATCCTGATCTGGATGCACTGGAAGCTGGCATTGCTGATCCTGCTGTTCAACCCGTTGGTGATCTACTTCACCGTGCAGCTGGGCAAGCGTGTCAAACACCTGAAAAAGCTCGAGAACGACAGCACTTCGCGCTTTACCCAGGCGCTGTCGGAAACCCTGGATGCCATCCAGGAAATTCGCGCCGGCAACCGCCAGGGCTACTTCCTCGGTCGCCTCGGCCTGCGCGCCCGTGAAGTGCGCGACTATGCCGTGGAGTCGCAATGGAAGAGCGATGCCAGTGGGCGCGCCAGTGGCCTGCTGTTCCAGTTTGGTATCGATATCTTCCGGGCGGCGGCGATGCTGACCGTGCTGTTCTCCGACCTGTCGATCGGCCAGATGCTGGCAGTGTTCAGCTACCTGTGGTTCATGATCGGCCCGGTAGAACAGCTGCTCAACCTGCAATATGCCTACTACGCCGCCGGCGGTGCGTTGAGCCGGCTCAACGAGCTGTTGTCGCGGGCAGACGAGCCGCAGTACCCGGCCGCCAGCGACCCGTTCGCCGGCCGCGAAACGGTGGGCATCGAGGTGCGCGACCTGCGCTTCGCCTACGCCGATGAGCCGGTGCTCGACCAGTTGAACCTGGCCATCGCCCCTGGTGAAAAGGTGGCGATCGTCGGTGCCAGTGGCGGCGGCAAGAGCACCCTGGTGCAGTTGCTGCTGGGGCTGTACAGCGCCCAGGCCGGGAGCATCCGTTTTGGCGGTGCCAGCCTGCAGGAAATCGGCCTGGAAACCTTGCGCGAAAACGTCGCGGTGGTGCTGCAGCACCCGTCGCTGTTCAACGACAGTGTGCGCGCCAACCTGACCATGGGCCGCGAATGCACCGACGAGGCCTGCTGGCAGGCACTGCGCATCGCCCAGCTGGATGTCACCATTGCCGCCTTGCCGCAAGGGCTGGACAGCGTGGTCGGCCGTTCGGGGGTGCGCCTGTCCGGTGGCCAGCGCCAGCGCCTGGCGATTGCCCGCATGGTCCTGGCCGAGCCCAAGGTGGTGATTCTCGACGAAGCTACCTCGGCGCTGGATGCCGCCACCGAGTACAACCTGCACCAGGCATTGGCGCGTTTCCTCAGTGGCCGGACCACGCTGATCATTGCCCACCGTTTGTCGGCGGTTAAGCAGGCTGACCGTGTGCTGGTGTTCGACGGTGGGCATGTGGCCGAAGATGGCGACCATCAGCAGCTGATTGCCGAGGGTGGGCTGTATGCCAAGTTGTATGGGCATCTGCAGCAGACCTGACAACGTCCACTAATCGCCTCGCGGTTTTTGTAGGAGCGGCCTTGTGTCGCGAAAGGGCGCGAAGCGGCCCAATATATCCAGCTTCGCAGCGACGATCGATGGGGCCGCTTTGCGGCCCTTTCGCGACACAAGTCCGCTCCTACCAAAATCTCTCCCCGTTCTCGGCGCAAATTCCCCTCCATGTAGATGGCAAATGGCCTACGCTGAGCTTGTCTGGGTTGATTCCAAGTCTTATCTGCTCTGCGACAGGGACTAAATGAAGGGAAATCGCACTCAAGAAGCGCCAAGATTGGTAGGTATCATCTGGCCCTTCATCGCCGTTGTCGTGTTCCAGGTATTGCTGGGTAGCCTCAGCCTTTATGCGTTGTCGGCGGTCCGTGCCTATGTGGCCGGCGAAAGCCTGTGGTCCAAGGCGCAGAAAGACGCCATCTATTACCTCAACCTGTACGCCGATGACCGCGACGAGCGCACCTTTCTGCGCTATCGCCAGGTCATGGCCGTGCCCCAGGGCGACCACGAGCTGCGCGAACTGCTCGATCAGGCCAGCCCTGACCTGGAAGGCGCCCGTCAGGCCGTGCTGCAGGGCGGCAACCACCCCGACGACGTCGACCGCATCATCTGGTTCTACCGCAACTTCCGTCAGATCAGCTATATGCAGACGGCGATCGAGTACTGGAACATCGGCGATGACTACCTCAAAAAGCTTGATGTGCTGGCCAACGAGATGCACGACGGTTTCGCCGTTGGGCAGGTTGGCATCGCTCAGCTCAATGAGTGGAAGGGCCGCATCGTCGCGATAAACGAAGGCGTCACGCCAGCCGCCAAGGCGTTCAGTGATGCCTTGGGCGAAGGCTCGCGGATGCTGTTGCGGGTGCTGCTGGTCACCAACCTGTTGACCGCACTGTTCCTCATCACCATTGCCTGGCGCCGTTCGAGCAAGCTGCTGGCCCAGCGTCAGGCGTTCGCCAGTGCCCTGAGGGAGGAGAAAGAGCGGGCGCAGATCACTCTGGAGGCGATTGGCGATGCGGTGATCACCGCTGATGTCGAAGGTAATATCGGCTACATGAACCCTGCTGCCGAGCATCTGACCCACTGGCAGTCCGGCCAGGCGCAGGGCTTGCCGCTGGGGGCGCTGTTCAGTCTGCTCGACGAGCAGGAGCAGGGCGAAGGCTGCACGCTGGTCGAGCAGGTGCTCAGTGGCAGCCTCAAGGGCGGCGCCGAACATGCCCGGCTGATCCAGCGCCTGGATGGCAGCACGGTATCGGTCAACCTGGTTGGCTCGCCGATCATCAACAACGACCAGGTGGCCGGTATCGTGCTGGTACTGCACGACATGACCCAGGAACGCCAGTACATCGCCAACTTGTCGTGGCAGGCCACCCATGACGCCTTGACCGGCCTGGCCAACCGCCGCGAGTTCGAGTACCGCCTGGAGCAGGCGCTCAATGGCCTGGTGCGCCAGGCTGGGCGGCATTCGCTGATGTTCCTCGACCTCGACCAGTTCAAGTTGGTCAACGACACCTGCGGCCATGCGGCGGGTGACGAGTTGCTCAGGCACATCTGCGCAGTGCTGCAGTCGGGGCTGCGTGAAGGCGACACCCTGGCACGCCTGGGTGGTGACGAATTTGGCGTGCTGCTGGAAAACTGCCCGGCCGAACAGGCCGAGCGCATCGGCGAAAACCTGCGCCAGGCCGTGCAGAGCCTGCACTTCGTGTGGAAGGGCAGGCCGTTCGTGACCACCGTCAGTATCGGCCTGGTCCACATAGCCCAGGCGCCGGGCACGCTGGAGGCTTCCCTGCGGGCTGCCGACATGGCCTGCTACATGGCCAAGGAAAAGGGCCGCAACCGAGTGCAGGTATACCATGCCGACGACAGCGAACTGTCCATGCGCTTTGGCGAGATGGCCTGGATCCAGCGCCTGCATGTGGCCCTGGAGGAAAACCGCTTCTGCCTCTATTGCCAGGAAATCGCCGCGCTGAAGGCCATCGAAGGCCCGGGCCATATCGAAATCCTGCTGCGCCTGCACGACGAAAGCGGCCGCACCATCCTCCCGGACAGTTTCATCCCGGCCGCCGAGCGCTATGGCCTGATGACGGCCCTGGACCGTTGGGTAGTGCGCAGCGTGTTCCAGGTCATCCGCCAATGCCTGGACGAGGGCCGGGACGGGCCGCTGGCGATGTGCGCGATCAACTTGTCGGGTACCAGTATCGGTGACGACAATTTCCTCGAGTACCTGCAGCGGTTGTTCGTCGAATATGCCATCCCACCGCGCATGATCTGCTTCGAGATCACCGAGACCAGTGCCATTGCCAACCTGGGCAGCGCCATTCGATTCATCAACGAATTGAAGGGGCTGGGTTGCAAGTTCTCCCTGGACGACTTCTGTGCCGGGATGTCGTCATTTGCCTATTTGAAACATTTACCCGTCGACTTCTTGAAGATCGACGGAAGTTTTGTCAAAGATATGCTGGACGATCCGGTAAACCGTGCCATGGTCGAGGTGATCAATCACATCGGCCATGTCATGGGCAAGCGGACCATCGCCGAGTTCGTCGAAACACCGTTGATCGAGCAGGCCTTGCAGGAGATCGGCGTGGATTACGCCCAGGGCTATCTGATTGAACGACCGCAGGTGTTTACCTGTGACAGTCTGCAGCGCCAACGGATTGCTGCGCGGCCCTTGCTGCATCGGGCGCCAGGTACTTTTCGCTGAGAACACGTCCGCAAAATCACAAGGATCAAGGAGCTGAAAGTGATTGATGCATTCGTACGTATCGGGCCCTTGATGGACCCGGCCAGTTACCCCCAGTGGGCCCAGCAGCTGATCGAGGATTGCCGTGAAAGCAAGCGCCGGGTGGTCGAGCATGAGTTTTACCAGCGCCTGCGTGATGGCCAGCTGCGCCAGTCGACCATTCGCCAGTACCTGATCGGTGGCTGGCCGGTGGTCGAGCAGTTTTCCCTGTACATGGCCCACAACCTGACCAAGACCCGTTATGCCCGCCACCCTGGCGAGGACATGGCGCGGCGCTGGCTGATGCGCAACATCCGTGTCGAGCTCAACCATGCCGACTACTGGGCCCACTGGTGCCAGGCCCATGGCGTGCACCTGCACGAGCTGCAGGCCCAGGACGTGCCGCCGGAACTGAACGGGCTCAACGATTGGTGCTGGCGCGTTTGTACCACCGAGTCACTGGCGATTGCCATGGCAGCGACCAACTATGCGATTGAAGGGGCGACCGGCGAGTGGTCGGCGGTGGTCTGTGCCGAGGACACCTATGCCATGGGCTTCCCGGAGGATCAGCGCAAGCGGGCGATGAAGTGGCTGAAGATGCATGCCCAGTATGACGATGCGCACCCGTGGGAGGCGCTGGAAATCATCTGCACGCTGGCGGGTGAGAACCCGACAATGGGGCTGCGTAACGAGCTGCGCAAGGCGATTTGCAAGAGCTACGACTGCATGTACCTGTTCCTGGAGCGGTGCATGCAACTGGAAGGGCGCCAGCAAGGGCGCATGCGCCCGGCCTTGGCTGCCGGCTGAGTCCTGTGCCGGCCCCTTCGCGGGCAAGCCCGCTCCCACAGGGAAATCACAAGGCTTGAGGGCGGTGATGTTCCTGTGGGAGCGGGCTTGCCCGCGAAGAGGCCGGAACGGGCAACACAAGGCTCACTGAGCGTTGAAAGCCTGCCCATTCACTTCTTTGCTATCCGGCCCCATCAGGTACAGATAGACCGGCATGATCTCTTCGGGCAGAGGGTTATTCTGCGGGTTTTCGCTCGGGTAAGCCTGCGCCCGCATCGCCGTGCGCGTGGCGCCCGGGTTAATGCTGTTGGAGCGCACTGGCGCCACGCCTTCCAGTTCGTCGGCCAGTGTCTGCATCAGCCCTTCGGTGGCGAACTTCGACACGCCGTAGGCCCCCCAGTAGGCCCGGCCCTTGCGCCCGACGCTGCTCGAAGTGAACACCACGGAAGCATCTTCAGACAACTTGAGCAGCGGCAGCAGCGTGCTGGTGAGCATGAAGGTGGCGTCGACGTTGATGTGCATCACACGCATGAAGTTGTCGCCCGAAAGCTGCTCCAGCGGCGTGCGCGGGCCGATGATCGAGGCGTTGTTGAGCAGGCCGTCGAGGCGGCCGAACTGCTCCTCGATCATCGCTGCCAGTTCGTCGTACTGGTGGGGCAGGGCGGTTTCCAAGTTGAACGGGATTACCACGGGCTGCGGGTGGCCGGCGGCCTCGATCTGGTCGTAGACCTCGTTCAGGTTGGCCTCGGTCTTGCCCAGCAGCAGCACGGTAGCGCCCAGTGCGGCATAGGCTTTGGCGGCGGCGGCGCCGATGCCGCGGCCGGCACCGGTGACCAGGATGACGCGGCCGGCGAGCAGGCCAGGGCGGGCGGTGTAGTCGAACATTGATTATTCCCTATCTCTATGGGCTGACGCGGACCCTGTGGGGGCGGGCTTGCCCGCGAACACGGGCGCAGCCCGTGCCAGCCACAAGCTCCCACAGGGTGGGTCGTCAGTCGTTACGAGTCAGCAGCCGCACAGGGCGCTGTCGATCACCTTGCGCAGTTCCAGCGGGTGGTCCACCACCACATCGGCGCCCCAGTTGTTCGGGTTGTCCTCTGGATGAATATAGCCGTAGCGCACCGCGGCCGTGCGGGTGCCGGCGTCGCGGCCGGATTCGATGTCGCGCAGGTCGTCGCCGACGAATAGCACGCTGGCCGGGTCCAGGCCCAGGGTCTTGCAGGCGAGGATCAGTGGCTCCGGGTCAGGCTTGCTGTTCTTCACGTGGTCCGGGCAGATCAGCAGGGCCGAGCGCTCGGCCAGGCCCAGCTGCTGCATGATTGGCTCGGCGAAGCGCACCGGCTTGTTGGTCACCACGCCCCACAGCAGGTTGCCCTTTTCGATGTCGGCCAGCAGTTCGCCCATGCCGTCGAACAGTTTGCTGTGCACCGCGCAATCACGCTGGTAGCGCTCGAGGAACTCCAGGCGCAGGGCTTCGAAGCCCTCGGCGTCCGGGCTCATGGCAAAGGTTGCAGCGACCATGGCGCGGGCGCCGCCGGAGATCACGTCACGGATCAGCTGGTCATCGATCGCCGGCAGGCCGCGCTCGGCGAGCATGGCCTGGCAGATGGCGATGAAGTCCGGCGCCGTGTCGAGCAGGGTGCCGTCCATGTCGAAGAGTACTGCTCGCAAACGCATGCTCATTCCTCGCGCAGGGTCTGGATCATGTAGTTGACGTCAACGTCGCTGCTCAGCTTGTAGTGCTTGGTCAGCGGGTTGTAGGTCAGGCCGATGATGTCCTTGACCTCGAGGCCGGCAACGCGGCTCCAGGCGCCGAGCTCGGACGGGCGGATGAACTTCTTGAAGTCGTGTGTGCCGCGCGGCAGCATCTTGAGGATGTACTCGGCGCCGACAATGGCCAGCAGGTAGGCCTTGGGGTTGCGGTTGATGGTCGAGAAGAACACCTGGCCGCCGGGTTTGACCATGCGGTAGCAGGCGCGGATGACCGAGGATGGGTCGGGCACGTGCTCGAGCATTTCCAGGCAGGTGACCACATCGAACTGCTCGGGCATTTCCTCGGCCAGGGCTTCAGCGGTGATCTGCCGGTACTCGACTTCGACGCCGGACTCCAGCTGGTGCAGTTGGGCTACGGCCAGTGGCGCCTCGCCCATGTCGATGCCGGTGACGGTAGCGCCGCGCAAGGCCATGGCCTCGCTGAGGATGCCGCCGCCGCAGCCGACGTCCAGCACCTTTTTGCCGGCCAGGCCGACGCGCTCGTCAATCCAGTTGACGCGCAGCGGGTTGATGTCGTGCAGCGGCTTGAACTCGCTTTCACGGTCCCACCAGCGGTGGGCCAAGGCTTCGAACTTGGCGATTTCGGCGTGATCGACGTTGCTCATTGAACAATCCTCTGGAACTTGCACTTCAAATGGGGCGCAGTATACCCGAGCGTCTGCGGCCGAGGGTCGCTATAATCGCCGGCTTTTGATATCCGAACGACGGGGAGAGGCAATGCGCGAGCGACTTTTGGCGGCGGAGAAGGTGACCGGGATGCGCTGGCAAGGCGGCGCCCTGCACCTGCTCGACCAGCGCCTGCTGCCGTCGGAAGAACGCTGGCTGACCTGCGACAATGTCGCGCAGGTGGTGGCGGCGATCCGTGACATGGCCGTGCGAGGTGCCGCAGCCATTGGCATTGCTGCGGCCTACGGCCTGGTCCTGGCCCTGGAAGAGCGCCTGGCCGAGGGCGGCGACTGGGAAATGGACCTGGAAGAGGACTTCATCAGCCTGGCCGAAGCACGCCCCACCGCGGCCAACCTGTTCTGGGCGCTGAACCGCATGCGCGAGCGCCTGCTGCGTGTGCGTGGCGAAGAGGACGTGCTGGCAGCGCTGGAAGCCGAAGCGATTGCCATCCATGAAAGCGATCGCGAAGCCAATCTGACCATGGCCCAGCATGGCATCGACCTGATCCGTCGCCATCAGGGCAACGCGCAGACCTTGCTGACCTACGGCAATGCCGGCGCCCTGGCCAGCGGTGGTATCGGCACGGCTCTTGGGGTGATTCGCGCCGGTTATCTGGAGGGTATGGTCGAGAGGGTGTATGTCGGCGAGACCCGCCCCTGGTTGCAGGGTTCGCGGCTGACGGCCTGGGAGCTGGCCAGCGAAGGTATCCCGGTGACCCTGTGCGCCGACTCGGCGCTGGCCCACCTGATGAAGACCAAAGGCATCACCTGGGTGGTGGTCGGCGCCGACTGCATCGCCGCCAACGGCGATGTGGCCAGCAAGATCGGGACCTACCAGTTGGCCGTCAGTGCGATGCACCATGGCGTGCGCTTCATGGTGGTGGCACCGAGCACCAGCATCGACCTCAACCTGGCCACCGGTGAGGACATCCCGCTGGAAGAGCGTGAAGCCGATGAGCTGCTGGACTACGCCGGAACCCGCGTGGCGCCGCAGGTCGAGGCGTTCAATCCGGTGTTCGATGTGACCCCGGCCGACCTGATCGACGTGATCGTCACCGAACGCGGCATTGTCGAGCGGCCCGATACCGCCAAACTGGCCCAGTTGATGTGCCGCAAGCGGTTGCACTGATCAGGGTGTAGGGCGGGGGATTTTCGGCGCCTGTGAGGTCGAGCGCCGCCCGCGCGGCGCATCGCGGATGAATCCGCTCCTACATTTGTTGCAACGTACCGAACCTGTAAGGCCATGGCTGCCCGCCCTGGCGCATGGCTTAAGCCCTACAGGCAAGGCTGACAACCATGGCCTCACAGGCATGGCCACGTTGCAACAGATGTAGGAGCGGATTCATCCGCGATGCGCCGCGCGGGCGGCGCTCGATCTCCCAGGCGACACAAAACTCACGGCGAGCCCCCCGTCCCAGCTCTCCCCACCGCCCCGCCTTTGTGATAACATTCGGCAGTTTCCAAGACCGCCCATGAAGGCGGCCTTCATTGCGCAAATCCATGCAACAACTCATTGATTTGTCGTAAGTCGTCGCACCCCTATGCGCTGCGGCGGCGAGCTTCGTTCGGCCCTTGATGGAGCTGCGAAGTTTCACCAGAAAAAGGAATCAGGCTTCTCATGGGCGAACTGGCCAAAGAAATCCTCCCGGTCAATATCGAAGACGAACTGAGACAGTCTTACCTCGACTACGCGATGAGCGTGATTGTCGGGCGAGCGCTGCCCGATGCGCGTGACGGCTTGAAGCCCGTGCATCGCCGCGTCCTCTATGCAATGAGCGAACTGGGCAACGACTGGAACAAGCCGTACAAGAAATCCGCCCGTGTGGTCGGTGACGTGATCGGTAAGTACCACCCGCACGGCGACACTGCGGTCTACGACACCATCGTGCGTATGGCCCAGCCGTTCTCGCTGCGCTACCTGCTGGTCGACGGCCAGGGCAACTTCGGTTCGGTCGACGGTGACAACGCCGCGGCCATGCGATACACCGAAGTGCGCATGACCAAGCTGGCCCACGAGCTGCTGGCCGACCTGCACAAGGAAACTGTCGACTGGGTGCCCAACTACGATGGCACCGAGCAGATCCCGGCGGTCATGCCGACCCGCATCCCCAACCTGCTGGTCAACGGTTCCAGCGGTATCGCCGTGGGCATGGCGACCAACATCCCGCCACACAACCTCGGTGAAGTCATCGATGGTTGCCTGGCGCTGATCGACAACCCGGACGTCACCATCGATGAGCTGATGCAGTTCATCCCGGGTCCGGACTTCCCGACTGCCGGCATCATCAACGGCCGTCAGGGCATCATCGAGGCCTACCGTACCGGCCGTGGCCGCATCTACATGCGCGCCCGTTCCGAGATCGAAGACATCGACAAGGTCGGTGGCCGCCAGCAGATCGTCGTCACCGAACTGCCGTACCAGCTGAACAAGGCCCGCCTGATCGAGAAGATCGCCGAGCTGGTCAAAGAGAAGAAGATCGAAGGCATCACCGAGCTGCGCGACGAGTCCGACAAGGACGGCATGCGTATCGTCATCGAGCTGCGCCGCGGCGAGGTGCCGGAGGTGGTGCTCAACAACCTCTATCAGCAGACCCAGCTGCAGAGCGTGTTCGGTATCAACGTGGTTGCTCTGGTCGACGGTCGTCCGCGCCTGCTCAACCTCAAGGACCTGCTCGAAGCGTTCGTCCGTCACCGTCGTGAAGTGGTGACCCGCCGTACCGTGTTCGAGCTGCGCAAGGCTCGCGAGCGTGGCCATATCCTTGAAGGCCAGGCGGTCGCGCTGTCCAACATCGACCCGGTCATCGCCCTGATCAAGGCCTCGCCGACGCCGTCCGAAGCCAAGGAAGCCCTGGTTTCCACGCCGTGGGAATCCAGCGCCGTACAGGTCATGGTCGAGCGCGCCGGCGCCGATTCCTGCCGCCCTGAAGACCTGCCAGAACAGTACGGCCTGCGTGAAGGCAAGTATTACCTGTCGCCGGAACAGGCCCAGGCCATCCTCGACCTGCGCCTGCATCGCCTGACCGGCCTGGAGCACGAGAAGCTGCTGGCCGAGTACCAGGAGATCCTGGAACAGATCGGCGAGCTGATCCGCATCCTCAGCAGCGCCCAGCGCCTGATGGAAGTGATCCGCGAAGAGCTGGAAGCGATCCGTGCCGAGTACGGCGATGCCCGTCGTACCGAAATCCTCGATGCCCGTCACGACCTCAACTACGGCGACATGATCCCGGAAGAAGAGCGCGTGGTGACCATCTCCCACGGCGGCTATGCCAAGACCCAGCCGTTGTCCGCGTACCAGGCCCAGCGCCGTGGCGGCAAGGGCAAGTCGGCCACCGGCGTGAAGGACGAGGACTACATCGAGCACCTGCTGGTCGCCAACAGCCATGCCACCCTGCTGCTGTTCTCCAGCAAGGGCAAGGTGTACTGGCTGAAGACCTACGACATCCCTGAAGCGTCGCGCGCCGCCCGTGGTCGCCCGCTGGTCAACCTGCTGCCGCTGGAGGAGGGTGAGCGCATCACCGCCATGTTGCAGGTCGACCTTGAGGCCCTGCAGCAGAACGCCGACCCTGAAGAAGAGCTGGAAGACGGCGATGACGGTGTCATCGAAGGCGAAATCGTCGAAGCAGAAGAAATCGACGAGGAAGACGGCGACACCCCTGAGTGGGTGGCCGAGCCTACCGGCGCTTATATCTTCATGGCGACTGCTTCCGGTACCGTCAAGAAGACGCCGCTGGCACAGTTCGCCCGCCCACGCTCCAGCGGCCTGATCGCCCTGAAGCTGAAGGAAGGCGACACCCTGATCGCTGCGGCGATCACCGACGGCGCCAAGGAAGTCATGATGTTCTCCGACGCCGGCAAGGTGATCCGCTTCGCCGAAAGCGTGGTCCGCGAAATGGGCCGTACTGCCCGTGGTGTGCGTGGCATGAAGCTGGGCAAGGGGCAGCAGATCATTTCGATGCTGATTCCGGAGTCCGGTGCGCAGATCCTCACCGCTTCCGAGCGTGGCTTCGGCAAGCGCACCCCGCTGTCCAAGTTCCCGCGTCGCGGGCGGGGCGGCCAGGGCGTCATCGCCATGGGTACCAAGGGGCGCAACGGCCTGCTGATCGGCGCCATCCAGGTGCAGGAAGGCGAGGAGATCATGCTGATTTCCGACCAGGGCACCTTGGTGCGCACGCGGGTTGGTGAAGTGTCGAGCCTGGGCCGTAACACCCAGGGTGTGACGCTGATCAAGCTGGCCACCGACGAAACCCTGGTGGGCCTGGAGCGTATCCAGGAGCCATCCGAGGACGAGCTCGATGATGTGGTCGAGACGGATGAAGAGGGCGTCGAGGCCGATGCGCCGGATGATGAAGCTGCAGGCGCCGAAGAGGCCCCGCAGGAATAAGCAAGCGTGAAACCCGAGCGGGGCGACCAAGGTCGCCCCGTTTGACTGATTAGGCCGGGCAATGCCTGGCCCTGTGGGAGCGGGCTTGCCCGCGAATGAGGCACCGCGGTGCATGGCACCGGCTTTGCCGGTGTTCGCGGGCAAGCCCGCTCCCACAGGGTTCCCGCAGAACTAGCTGTTTAGATCTATTAGAGCGAGAGTGGATGTGAGCAAACGAGCCTTTAACTTCTGCGCAGGCCCTGCCGCGCTTCCTGACGCTGTGTTGCAGCGTGCCCAGGCCGAGATGCTGGACTGGAACGGCAAGGGCTTGTCGGTGATGGAAATGAGCCATCGCAGCGACGACTACGTGGCCATCGCCGAAAAGGCCGAGCAGGACCTGCGTGACCTGCTGTCCGTCCCCTCCAACTACAAGGTCCTGTTCCTGCAGGGCGGTGCCAGCCAGCAGTTCGCCGAAATTCCGCTGAACCTGCTGCCGGAAAACGGCACGGCCGACTACGTCGAAACCGGCATCTGGTCGAAAAAGGCCATCGAGGAAGCGCGCCGCTTCGGCACCGTCAATGTCGCCGCCAGCGCCAAGCCCTACGATTACCTGGCCATTCCTGGCCAGAACGAGTGGAAGCTGACCAAGAACGCCGCCTACGTGCACTATGCGTCCAACGAAACCATCGGTGGCCTGCAGTTCGACTGGGTTCCAGAAACCGGCGAAGTACCGCTGGTGGTCGACATGTCCTCCGACATCCTCTCGCGCCCGATCGACGTTTCGCAGTACGGCATGATCTACGCTGGCGCACAGAAGAACATCGGCCCGAGCGGCCTGGTGGTGGTGATCGTCCGTGAAGACCTGCTCGGCCGCGCCCGCAGCAGCTGCCCGACCATGCTCGACTACAAGGTCGCGGCTGACAACGGCTCGATGTACAACACCCCGGCCACCTATTCCTGGTACCTCTCAGGCCTGGTGTTCGAGTGGCTCAAGGAGCAGGGTGGCGTCGAGGCCATGGAGCAGCGCAACCGCGCCAAGAAAGACCGCCTGTACGGCTTCATCGACGCCAGCGAGTTCTACACCAACCCGATCAGCCACAATGCCCGTTCGTGGATGAACGTGCCGTTCCGCCTGGCTGACGAGCGCCTGGACAAGGCGTTCCTGGCCGGCGCCGACGCCCGTGGCCTGCTCAACCTCAAGGGCCACCGTTCGGTCGGCGGCATGCGCGCCTCGATCTACAACGCCCTGGGCCTGGAAGCGGTAGAGGGCCTGGTGGCTTACATGGCTGAATTCGAGAAGGAGCACGGCTGATGTCCGAACAGGAACTCAAAGCCCTGCGCGTACGCATCGACAGCCTCGACGAGAAGATCCTCGAGCTGATCAGCGATCGCGCCCGTTGCGCCGAAGAAGTGGCGCGGGTCAAGACCGCTTCCTTGCCTGAGGGCGAAAAGCCGGTGTTCTACCGCCCTGAGCGCGAAGCTGCCGTGCTCAAGCGCGTGATGGAGCGCAACAAGGGCCCGCTGGGCAACGAAGAGATGGCGCGGTTGTTCCGCGAAATCATGTCGTCCTGCCTGGCCCTGGAAGAGCCACTCAAGGTTGCCTACCTCGGCCCTGAAGGCACCTTCACCCAGGCTGCGGCCATGAAGCACTTCGGCCACGCCGTGGTCAGCCGCCCGATGGCGGCCATCGACGAAGTGTTCCGTGAAGTGGCGGCTGGTGCCGTCAATTTCGGCGTGGTGCCGGTGGAAAACTCCACCGAGGGTGCGGTCAGCCATACCCTGGACAGCTTCCTTGAGCACGACATGGTGATTTGCGGCGAAGTCGAGCTGCGCATCCACCATCACCTGCTGGTGGGTGAAAGCACCAAGACCAACAGCATCACCCGCATCTACTCCCACGCCCAGTCCCTGGCCCAGTGCCGCAAGTGGCTGGACGCGCACTACCCGAACGTCGAACGCGTTGCTGTTTCGAGCAATGCCGAGGCGGCCAAGCGGGTCAAGGGCGAGTGGAACTCGGCGGCGATCGCTGGCGACATGGCGGCCAACCTGTATGGTTTGACCCGCCTGGCTGAAAAGATCGAAGACCGCCCGGACAACTCCACGCGCTTCCTGATGATTGGTCAGCAGGAAGTGCCGCCGACCGGCGACGACAAGACCTCGATCATCGTCTCGATGAGCAACAAGCCAGGTGCGCTGCACGAGCTGCTGGTGCCGTTCCACGAGAACGGTATCGACCTGACCCGTATCGAAACCCGCCCGTCGCGCAGTGGCAAGTGGACCTACGTGTTCTTCATCGACTTCGTCGGCCACCACCGCGACCCGCTGATCAAGGCGGTGCTGGAGAAGATCAGCCAGGAGGCTGTGGCGCTCAAGGTGCTGGGGTCCTATCCGAAGGCGGTGCTTTGATTTGAGAGGGTTGGGGTCGCTTCGCGCCCCATCGCGACACAAGGCCGCTCCTGCAGGTATTGTGCAGACCTCGAAACTGTACTGGTCCCTGTAGGAGCGGCCTTGTGTCGCGATGGGCTGCAAAGCAGCCCCAATGGGTCTCCCAGACTGCTTAGATTTCAGAACAGGGTTCGCAACAGTGGTAAATGCAGCAAAAACCAAACCCGCGCCAATCATCGATCGCTTGGTCGTGGTTGGTCTCGGCCTGATCGGCGGCTCCTTTGCCAAAGGGTTGCGTGAAAGCGGCCTGTGCCGCGAAGTGGTCGGTGTCGACCTCGATGCCCCGTCGCGCAAGCTGGCAGTGGACCTGGGCGTGGTCGATCGCTGCGAAGCCGACCTCGCCGCCGCCTGTGTCGGCGCCGATGTCATTCAGCTCGCCGTGCCGATCCTGGCCATGGAAAAGGTCCTGGCCCGCCTGGCCCAGCTCGACCTCGGTGACGCGATCATCACCGACGTCGGTAGCGCCAAGGGCAATGTCGTGCGTGAGGCGCGTGCCGTCTTCGGCGAACGCCTGCCGCGCTTCGTTCCCGGCCACCCGATCGCCGGCTCCGAGCAAAGTGGGGTTGAGGCCGCCAACGCCACCCTGTTCCGTCGTCACAAAGTCATCCTCACACCACTGGAGGAAACCGACCCGGCCGCCCTGGCCTTGGTCGATCGCCTGTGGCGCGCGCTGGATGCCGATGTCGAGCACATGCCGGTGGAGCGCCATGACGAAGTGCTGGCTGCCACCAGCCATCTGCCGCACCTGCTGGCCTTCGGCCTCGTCGATTCGTTGGCCAAGCGCAATGAAAACCTCGACATCTTCCGGTACGCTGCGGGAGGTTTCCGCGATTTCACGCGAATCGCCGGTAGCGACCCGACCATGTGGCACGACATCTTCCTCGCCAACCGCGAGGCTGTCCTGCGCACCCTCGACACATTTCGCAGCGACCTCGACGCCTTGCGCGACGCGGTCGATGCTGGGGACGGGCACCAGCTGCTGGGTGTTTTCACCCGTGCACGCGTTGCCCGCGAGCATTTCAGTAAAATCCTGGCCCGCCGGGCCTATGTGGACGCTATGAACGCCAACGATCTGATTTTCCTGGCCCAACCGGGTGGCCGCCTGACCGGGCGAATCCGCGTACCGGGCGACAAGTCGATTTCCCACCGTTCGATCATGCTCGGCTCGCTGGCCGAAGGCACGACCGAAGTCGAAGGTTTCCTCGAGGGCGAGGATGCCCTGGCGACCCTGCAGGCATTCCGTGACATGGGTGTGGTCATCGAGGGCCCGAACCACGGCCGCGTGACTATTCATGGCGTCGGCCTGCACGGCCTCAAGCCGCCACCAGGTCCGCTGTATGTCGGCAACTCCGGCACTTCGATGCGCCTGCTCTCCGGCCTGCTGGCCGGCCAGTCGTTCGATGTCACCATGACCGGCGACGCCTCGCTGTCCAAGCGCCCGATGAACCGTGTGGCCAACCCGCTGCGCGAAATGGGTGCCGTGGTCGAGACTGGCCCGGACGGCCGCCCACCGCTGACCATTCGTGGTGGTAGCAAGCTGAAAGCGCTGACCTACACGCTGCCGATGGCCAGCGCCCAGGTCAAATCCTGCCTGCTGCTGGCGGGCCTGTACGCTGAAGGCAAGACCACCGTCACCGAGCCGGCGCCGACCCGTGACCACACCGAGCGCATGCTGCGCGGCTTCGGCTACTCGGTCGAAAGCAACGGCCCGGTCGCTTCGCTGCAGTCTGGTGGCAAGCTCACCGCCACCCGCATCGAAGTGCCGGCGGACATCTCTTCGGCTGCGTTCTTCCTGGTCGCTGCATCGATCGCCGAAGGCTCCGAGCTGGTGCTCGAGCACGTCGGCATCAACCCGACCCGTACCGGCGTGATCGATATCCTGCGCCTGATGGGCGGCGACATCACCCTGGAGAACCAGCGTGAAGTCGGCGGCGAGCCAGTGGCCGACCTGCGCGTGCGTGGCGCCAAGCTCAAGGGCATCGACATCCCTGAAGAACTGGTGCCACTGGCCATTGACGAGTTCCCGGTGCTGTTCGTGGCTGCCGCCTGCGCCGAAGGGCGTACTGTGCTGCGCGGAGCCGAAGAGCTGCGGGTGAAGGAGTCCGACCGTATTCAGGTGATGGCTGATGGCCTGATCACCCTGGGTATCAAGTGCGAGCCGACCCCGGATGGCATCATCATCGATGGTGGCCAGATCGGCGGTGGCGAAGTGCACGGCCACGGTGACCACCGTATCGCCATGGCCTTCAGCGTTGCTTCGCTGCGTGCCAGTGCGCCGATCCGCATCCATGACTGCGCCAACGTCGCCACTTCGTTCCCGAACTTCCTCAAGCTGTGCGCCGATGTCGGTATCCGTGTCGCCGAAGAGGGCAAGTCGTGAATTCGCAAGCACCGGTCATCACCATCGACGGCCCAAGCGGCTCGGGCAAGGGTACCGTTGCCGGCATCCTCGCTCGCGAGCTGGGCTGGAAGCTGCTGGATTCCGGCGCGCTTTACCGCTTGCTGGCGTTCAACGCCAGCAACCACGGCGTCGATCTGACCAACGAAGAGCTGCTCAAGGCCCTGGCCGCCCATCTGGATGTACAGTTCATCGCCGCCGAGCCGGGTAAGCTTCAGCAAATCATCCTCGAGGGCGAGGACGTCAGTAACGTCATTCGTACCGAGACGGTCGGCGCCGGTGCGTCGATGGTCGCCTCGCTGCCGGCAGTGCGTGAAGCATTGCTGCAGCGTCAGCGCGCCTTCCGTGAAGCGCCAGGCCTGATCGCCGACGGCCGCGACATGGGTACCGTGGTGTTCCCGGACGCGCCGCTGAAGGTTTTCCTTACCGCCAGCGCCGAGGAGCGTGCCCGTCGCCGCTACCTGCAGTTGAAGGGCAAGGGTGAAGATGTTAGTCTGTCGAGTCTGCTAGATGAGATTCGTGCGCGCGATGAGCGTGACACCCAGCGTGTAGTGGCCCCGCTGAAACCAGCGGTCGACGCCATTCAGCTGGACTCTACCGAGTTGTCCATCGAGCAGGTGCTGCAACGTATCAGGAGCGAGCTCGCCCAGCGCGACTTGGTCTGATAGCCAGGAGAGCAGGCAGGGGCACCAGTCAACGTCCTGCCGGCTTTCCTTTACTTAAAACAAACCCACATTGTCTGGAATGTGGCGAGGGGCGTCTGTTTCGCCCGAATCTACAGGAATTAAAATGAGCGAAAGCTTTGCAGAACTCTTTGAAGAAAGCCTGAAAACCCTCAATCTTCAGCCGGGTGCCATCATCTCCGGTATCGTTGTCGACATCGACGGCGACTGGGTTACCGTACACGCTGGCCTGAAGTCCGAGGGCGTCATCCCGCTCGAGCAGTTCTACAACGAAGCTGGCGAGCTGACCATCAAGGTCGGTGACGAAGTTCACGTTGCGCTGGACGCGGTCGAAGACGGCTTTGGCGAAACCAAACTGTCCCGTGAAAAAGCCAAGCGCGCCGAGTGCTGGATTGTTCTGGAAGCAGCTTTCGCCGCCGAAGAAGTGGTCAAGGGCGTTATCAACGGTAAGGTTAAGGGCGGCTTCACTGTCGACGTTAACGGCATCCGTGCGTTCCTGCCGGGCTCCCTGGTTGATGTCCGCCCAGTGCGCGACACCACCCACCTGGAAGGCAAAGAGCTGGAATTCAAGGTCATCAAGCTGGACCAGAAGCGCAACAACGTTGTCGTTTCCCGTCGCAGCGTGCTGGAAGCCGAGAACTCCGCCGAGCGCGAAGCCCTGCTGGAAACCCTGCAGGAAGGCCAGCAAGTCAAAGGTATCGTCAAGAACCTCACCGACTACGGCGCATTCGTGGACCTGGGCGGTATCGACGGCCTGCTGCACATCACCGACATGGCTTGGAAGCGCATCAAGCACCCATCGGAAATCGTTAACGTTGGCGACGAAGTCGACGTACGCGTTCTGAAGTTCGACCGTGAGCGCAACCGCGTTTCCCTGGGTCTGAAGCAGATGGGCGAAGATCCGTGGGTAGCTATCACTGCACGTTACCCAGAAGGTACTCGTGTACAGGCTCGCGTTACCAACCTGACCGACTACGGCTGCTTCGCTGAGCTGGAAGAAGGCGTTGAGGGTCTGGTACACGTTTCCGAAATGGACTGGACCAACAAGAACATCCACCCGTCGAAAGTCGTTCAGGTTGGCGACGAAGTGGAAGTCATGGTTCTGGACATCGACGAAGAGCGTCGTCGTATCTCCCTGGGCATCAAGCAGTGCAAGTCCAACCCATGGGAAGACTTCTCCGGCCAGTTCAACAAGGGTGACAAGATCACCGGTACCATCAAGTCGATCACCGACTTCGGTATCTTCATTGGTCTGGACGGCGGCATCGACGGTCTGGTTCACCTGTCCGACATCTCCTGGAACGAAACCGGCGAAGAAGCCGTACGTCGTTTCAAGAAGGGCGACGAGCTGGAAACCGTCATCCTGTCGGTTGACCCAGAGCGCGAGCGCATCTCCCTGGGCATCAAGCAGCTGGAAGACGATCCGTTCTCCAACTTCGTTGCTGTCAACGACAAGGGCGCTATCGTCAAGGGCATCGTGAAAGAAGTTGACGCCAAAGGCGCCATCATCACCCTGGCCGACGACATCGAAGCCACTCTGAAAGCTTCCGAAATCAGCCGTGACCGCGTTGAAGACGCGCGTAACGTCCTGAAAGAAGGCGAAGAGATCGAAGCCAAGATCATCAGTGTTGACCGCAAATCGCGCGTCATCAGCCTGTCGATCAAGTCGAAAGACGACGCTGAAGAGCGTGAAGCCATCCAGAGCCTGAAAAACGCTCCGGAAGCGGCTGCCGACACCACCATGGCTGCGCTGCTGCGCGAAGCAATGGCCAAGCAGAACTGAGTTCTGTTTGATCGGTAAAAAAAAGGGTGGCCTTCGGGCCACCCTTTTTTTATGCGTTCAAGATTTAGAGTGCTGGCTGTAGCGGCTTTATCGAGGTGTCGAGCTACCGCTGGCGCGGGGCAAGGCCGCGCCATCCGCAAGTTGTCTCAGAGCTGAAAGGCGTTACCGAACAGCTGGCTCCGGGCGCGAAACGCCAGTTGCCGAGCTCATTCCCAGGGTTTTCAAGTCCGCTGCCGAAGGCGTGAACGTCACGGTATAGCGGCTCAGGTCATTTTCGTTGCGCTGGAAATGCACTGCAACTCGCTTGCCTTCCCACGAGATGGTCTTCATCTCATAAGAGGCGCCCGAACTTAACTGAATACGACGGTTCAGGCTTGAGCCAGGCTGCCCGAGTGTATCGGTCAGAAAATCATCGACCAGTTCGAGGCTGCTGGAGTTGCCGGTCAGCATCAGCTGGCTGATTGCGCCATCCTTCAGCGCTGCGAAAAGCTGATACCCCGAACTGATCGGAAGGTAAGGCAGTCCGTGAATCTCATACCGATCTGGGTCCGTGGTGCTGGTCCGGCACAGTGTCGGTTGGCGCGGGCTGCTGTCGGGGCATTCAGGGACCTGGGCTTTGAAATCGCCGTGAAACGGAACGCCTAAAAACTCGGAAGGCTCATCGTCCCAAGGCTGGGTGTGGTGGGCGGATTGAGCGAAAGTGCCAGTGGCGCTTACCAGGGTCGCCAGGGCGAGCGAAAGGGGGGTTATCCGCATAAACGATCCTTGTGAGTACGACTCAACGAGCAAGGTAGGTAAGCTGTTCTGCGATCTGCTTTTAACTTGGATCAAAGCAGATGCGTCCTACTCGCGATTATGACAAATCCTACAAGGCTTAGGTGTGTCATCGTGGCGTTTTTCATGTATACGCCGACTTCCTTTCCGCTTTGTGACATGACAGGCACTTGCACAGAAGGGCGACCCGAAGCCGTGTGGCTGGGTTCCGGCTCTTATTTCATTACAATCCAATCTTGAATTTTTTTATTAAGTCAAGAACCACCCTGTTCAAATCCTTCCGAGCGTGCTACAACCTGATTAAGCAATGATCTAGCTGCTTGATAACGAAGGGAAAAATATGACGAAGTCGGAGCTGATCGAACGTATTGTCACCCATCAGGGGCTGCTCTCGTCCAAGGACGTGGAGTTGGCCATCAAGACCATGCTTGAACAGATGTCCCAGTGCCTGGCCACCGGAGATCGCATCGAGATCCGCGGTTTCGGCAGCTTTTCCTTGCACTACCGCGCTCCGCGGGTAGGTCGCAATCCCAAGACCGGCCAGTCGGTGGAGCTCGAAGGCAAGTTCGTGCCGCATTTCAAACCAGGCAAAGAGCTGCGTGATCGGGTCAATGAAGAAGAGCACGAGCACACTTGAGTCAGAAGGAGCAGTCTGATGCGTAACCTGAAGCGCGCCCTGGCGGCGTTGTTCGTGCTGCTGCTGGCGGCTGTAGTGCTGTTCTTCGTGCTGGAGAATCAGCAGGCCGTATCGCTGGTGCTCTTTGGATGGTCGGCTCCGGCCTTGCCGGTGGCGGTGCCTGTGCTGGCGGCGCTGGTGGTGGGGTTGTCTGTTGGTCCGCTGCTTGGTGCTTATGGCGTGCAGCGTAGCAAGCGCAAGATTCGCGCATCGGCACGCCAGGCGGTGCTTAATAGCAATTGATGAAGGCGCCTACAGCTTTGCAGGAGGGCGTCACCTATGCATGCAGCCAGTGAAATGGAGTAATAGACATTCATTCAGCAGCCCGGGCGAGCGTGCAGCACTATGCAATTTCCCAGTATTTCCCATCACGGCGGCACCCGCGGCGTAACCGGGTCCTGTCATCGGCTTCATCTGGACTCAACTACCAGCCTGCTGATTGATTGCGGCCTGGAGCAGGGTGCTGAGGTGGTCTCGGGTTCGGGGTGGCTGCCTTCCGCTTTTGAGGTCCAGGGCATCCGGGCACTGGTAATCACCCATGTGCATCTCGATCATGTCGGGCGCATCCCGGCACTGCTCGCTGCGGGTTACCGCGGTCCCATCATTTGCAGTGAACCATCGGCAAAGCTGCTGCCGTTGGTTCTGGAAGATGCCTACAAACTGACCATCAGTAGTGAACCTGCTCAGGTTGCACATTATCTCGAGTTCATCGGCAGCTTGGTAGTGCCGGTTGCCTTTGGGCAGTGGCATCCAGTGGCCGATCAGCCTGAACTGAAATGCATGATCCGTTTGCAGCGCGCCGGGCACTTGCTGGGCTCCACTTACGTGGAGTGTGACGTGGAGGTTGCAGGTAGCAATCAGCGCATTGTGTTTTCAGGTGATATTGGCCATGAAGGTAATCCGCTGCTGCGCCCGGTACAGCCACCAGAGCGGGCAGATGTACTGGTGCTGGAAAGCACCTATGGTGATCGTCTTCATGCGGATCGAAGAGATCGCCAGCAGCAGCTGGAGCTGGTTATCGACCGTGCTCTGCAGGATCGTGGGACCATCCTTATCCCCGCTTTCAGTCTGGGTCGCACTCAGGAGTTGCTATTCGAACTCGAAGACATCCTCCATCGCAAGGCGCTGCTGGGTGATCCTGCTGTAGTGCAGGGCGACAACGCCTTTGCATGGTCACAGCTACCAGTTATCCTCGACTCGCCGCTGGCTCAGCGTATCACTGGTGCCTACCGGCAGTTGCATCACTTCTGGAATGACGAGGCCAAGGCTCGGGTAACTCAGGGGCGCGACCCGCTGGGCTTCGGTCAGCTGGTATGCGTCGATACACATGCCCGCCACCGGCAAGTGGTTAATTATCTCAAGAGTACGGGGCGGCCAGCGATTGTCATTGCTGGCAATGGAATGTGCTCAGGTGGGAGGATTGTTGGCTATCTCAAGGCAATGCTGGCGGATCCGCGGCATGAGGTGGTATTTGTCGGCCACCAGGCCAAAGGCACCCCGGGCGCCGTGATTCAGGCTAGCGAAGGGGCGGAAGGATTTTTGCAGATTGACCTGGACGGAGGCATGTATGAGATCCGGGCGAAAGTGGTGACGCTGGGCGGGTATTCTGGGCATGCGGATCAGGCGGGGTTGGTGAGGTTCGCGCAAGGCTGCAATGCCCGGCGGGTGGCGTTGGTGCATGGGGAGGAGCGGGCGAAGCAGGCATTGGCAAAAGTGCTACGCGAATCGTTTGCGCAGGCGGGAAATGAGCTGAGCGTCACAGTTCCAGAATGACCATTGGGCGGGAAGCGGCGGGTATGGCAAAAAGTGAGGAACTTCTATAGGTAAGGTCTCTCTACTACTGATTAATGCGAAGTGAGTGAAAGATCGCAAGCAGATTGGCAAATTGCCGCTACGCTTGACCCGAGAGGGGCTGGGAGGGCGTTTGGCCTGGAGGTAGCCCCCTCTGTGATGCAATCAGACGGACCCAAGGAAAAAAAGACTAAATGCGCAATGAACGCGAGCGCCTGAGTGGTAGCGATGAGATTGACCTGGTTGAGCTTGTGCGGGGGGTTTGGCGGCAAAAGCTTTGGATGGCGCTAGTCGCGGTACCGGTAATTGGTGTGGCTTTGGCTTATGTAATGCTCGCTGCCCCGGTGTACGAGGCGAAACTTTACATTCGGTCCCCTACTCAAAATGATATCGCGCAGCTGAATTTTGGCCGAGGGGAGGGCACAGGCCTGACCCCACTGAGCGCCAAGGATGTATACAGCATATATATGAAGGCCCTTCAGTCTGAGGCAGTGCGCGACAAGTTCTTCCGGAATGCCTTTCTTCCCACGCTAACCCAAGATGAGCGTAAGGGGTCCCGTGACGCCTTGTATGCCCAATTCAACGGCATGCTTACGGTGGCTCAGGCGGCGAGGGATGTGCCTGATCGATATGTTATTACCGCTAGCGTTGAGGATCCGCGGTTAGCTGCAATATGGGTGTCCAACTATGCAGAAATGGCCGCAGATCGGGCGAAGGATGAGCTGTTAAGCGGTACTCGCAGTGACATATCAATCATGGCTGACAACCTTGAGCAACAGATTCGGGCTTCGCGTGCCAGTGCCAGTAATCAGCGCGCCGACCAGATTGCGCAGCTTAATGAAGCGCTGCGGATTGCAAAATCCATTGGCTTGGAGAAGCCGCCGATCATCTCGAACACCTTGTCCAGCGAGGTATCTGCCGGTATGGGGGGCGCTCTCACGTACATGCGCGGTGCAAAGGCGCTGGAGGCTGAAATCGCCAACCTCGAAGCTCGGTCATCAAATGATCCGTACATTCCAGGTCTACGTGAGAGGCAAGAGAAGCTCAATTTTCTGCGCAATCTGAAGATTGACCCTTCGCTGGTCGCTATGTATCAGCAGGATGGAGCGGTGTCTCCGCCGGATAAGCCGGTCAAGCCACGCAAGGTGATCATCATGCTGCTCGCAGCGTTGGTGGGCATAGGCATGGGGGCGTGTGTAGCGATCGGTCGCGAGCTGTGGTTGAGGCGACGACCCATTGAGTGATTGAACTTAGCTAGCTTAAGCGGGTCGAGAGGCGTTGTTGTTGGTCACGGAAGGTGCAACAATGCGCCCTCGCCGCCGATGACATGGATAGCTGGAAGAAGGTGCAAGAAGCGCTTGCCTGCCCTGCCTGTCTTGGGTGATACCACCGTTAGCTTGCAGGCAAATCATTTTGAATATCGACCCTCGTGGCCCCTACGTGGCTGCTTCTGGCGAAGTAGATCTTTTCGGTCTTTTCCGTACTATCTGGCGCAGACGTGTATTCATCCTCGCAATGGGGTTGATTTTTGCGATCATTGGTGTCGCCCTGGCCTATGTCATTCCTCCAGTATATGAAGTCTCTACCACCTTGCGACCAGTTGAGCTCAATCAGCTGGATGCATTGAATCGCTCGAAAATCTACTCACTGCCCCCGACGGAAGCGTTGAAAAGGGTGGGTGCAAGGCTGGACTCCTACAATGCAAGGCTAGAGTTTTTTCGAACTAGGCCTGATCTGATCGAAGCCTTCCAGGATGACGGGCAGAGTATTGAGCAGGCTTTTCAGGAGTTCAACAATACTGCACTTAGTGTGGTTCTGGCTGACCCCAAAAAGACCGACTTGTTGAGCGAGTATATTGGGCTAAGGATGCGTTATGGAAAAGATATCAATGGCGCGACTGTTCTCAATGAATTCGTAGATTATGCCGTTGAGCAGGAACGGATTCAGCTGTCTAGGGATGTGCAGGTCATTTTGTCCAATCGCTTGCTTGAGGTAGATTCCAAGCTTAACTCTGCTCTCTCTGAATACCGGGCAGGGAATGATGGGCGTATCGCTCGCCTCGAGGAAGATGACGCTATCAAGCGAGCACAGCTGGACGATGAGCTTAAGGCGTTGCGTGTGCAATTGAAATTGCAGCGTCAATCACGTTTGGCAGAGCTTGATGAGGCCATATCAATTGCCAGTAGCCTAGGCTTGAAGAAGCCATCTACGCCTTCACTTATGGCTGATGAAGTCTCCGCGGGTGGCAATATCATTCGTACCGAAGTTAATGGCCGGCCGGTCCCGTTGTACTTCATGGGCACAGAGGTGCTTGAGGCTGAGCGAGCGGCCTTGCGCAAGCGTGCGTCAGACGATTTTGTTGAGCCAAGAATCGGCCAGATTCGTAAAGAACTCATATTGCTCTCCAATAATCGAAGTGTGGAGGCTATTAAGGCGCGCGCAAACGATCAAGATTTTCTGGAGGGCATCGAAGCTCTGAGGGTTGAGCGTGCACGCCTGCAATCCATTGATACTCAATTGCTAGGTTTGCATCTGGTTAGCATTGACCAGCGAGCGGTGGCTTCCAATATACCGATAAAGCCGCGCAAAGCATTTGTTGTGGGGATTGCAACAGTAGTCGGTCTCCTGCTAGGGGTAATCATTGCTGTCCTGCGGGCAGCTTTCAAAAGTCATGTGCGTCAAATGCGTACACTGCGGCTAGGGGATGCTGTCGCGCCCGTATTGCCTGAGGACCTTTCGCGCCAGGGCGGCGTACTGTTGTCGGAGGCTCAGTTCAGATCTTCGAATGGATGATGGTGTTTTGATGGCCTTCTGCTTGTCGGTTTCAGCGAAAACACCGATGGAATGCGGCAGCTGAACAGCCTATGATTGTGGCGCCTTTCAATTTTTGGCAGCCATCGGGCGGTCCTCCTGGCATGTCGGGCGGGCGCTTTGCGGCGGGGCGGCGAGTACGTACTGCTGGTGGGTGGGTTCACTCGACTAACGAATGAATCACTGTAGGTTCTTTGACCCGTTATGCAAAAAAGGCGGCGGGCAGCTAAATTCAAGGTGAGTTACAAAGCATGACAGACAAGAATACGGTGGTTGAAAAGTTTAAAAGCCGACAGGCGTTGATTGGTATTGTCGGTCTCGGTTATGTCGGCTTGCCTCTAATGCTGCGTTATAATGCTATCGGCTTTAACGTATTGGGCATTGATATTGATCAGGGTAAGGTGGAAAAGCTCAATCGTGGTGAGAGTTACATTGAGCATATACCAGGATCCAGTATTAGCAAGGCGCGTCAGACCGGTTTTGAAGCGACCGTTGACTTTGAGCGTGCCAGTGAATGCGATGCGTTGATTCTTTGCGTGCCAACACCGTTGAATAAATATCGCGAGCCAGACATGAGCTTCGTGATAAATACTACTGATGCACTCAAGCCTTATATGCGCGCCGGTCAAGTGGTCTCGCTAGAGAGTACAACCTACCCAGGTACTACCGAGGAAGAGTTGCTGCCACGTGTGCAGGAAGGTGGTTTGGTAGTCGGCGAGAACATTTACCTGGTTTACTCGCCTGAGCGTGAGGACCCGGGTAACCCTAATTTTGAAACTCGCACCATTCCAAAAGTCATCGGTGGCCATACACGCGAGTGCCTTGAAGTAGGTGTCGCGCTGTATGAGCAAGCAATTGACAAAGTTGTACCTGTTACCTCGACCAAAGCTGCCGAGATGACAAAGTTGCTGGAAAATATCCATCGCGCAGTGAACATCGGCCTAGTGAACGAGATGAAGATCGTTGCCGATCGTATGGGAATCGATATTTTCGAAGTTGTCGATGCAGCGGCTACCAAGCCATTCGGTTTCACTCCGTATTATCCTGGTCCGGGTCTGGGTGGTCACTGTATTCCCATTGATCCGTTCTATCTTACATGGAAAGCTCGAGAATATGGTTTGCATACCCGTTTCATTGAGCTTTCAGGTGAAGTGAACCAAGCAATGCCCGCCTATGTTTTGGGTAAGCTCATGGATGGCTTGAATGACAGTGGCAAGGCGTTGAAGGGTAGTCGCGTGCTGGTGCTTGGCATCGCGTACAAGAAAAACGTCGACGACATGCGCGAGTCACCTTCTGTTGAAATCATGGAGTTGATCGAGGCCAAGGGAGGTATCGTTGCTTACAGCGATCCGCATGTTCCGGTTTTCCCTAAGATGCGCGAGCACCATTTTGATCTCAGTAGCGAAGCATTAACTGCGGAAAACCTGGCCAGCTTTGACGCTGTCGTGCTGGCAACCGATCACGACAAATTTGATTATGAATTGATCCAAGCCAAGGCTCAGCTGATTGTTGATAGTCGAGGCAAATATCGCGATGTCACAGCTAATGTAATTAAAGCGTGATCGAAAGGTTTACTGTGTTCCGCCTGGGGTAATAGCTGGGCGGCTTTTTCGTTGCTTTGGAAGGTAGACGCATGAAAAACTTTGCTCTGATCGGCGCCGCTGGTTACATTGCCCCGCGACATATGCGTGCGATCAAGGATACTGGTAACCGTCTTGTCTCTGCCTATGATGTGAATGATTCCGTAGGCATCATCGATAGTATTTCCCCTCAAAGTGAATTTTTTACTGAGTTCGAATTTTTCTTGGATCACGCTTATTCATTGAAGCGAGATCCAGCAAGTGCGTTGGACTATGTCGCCATTTGCTCGCCAAACTATCTGCACTATCCGCATATTGCTGCCGGGCTGCGTTTGGGGTGTGACGTCATCTGTGAAAAGCCACTTGTTCCAACCCCGGAAATGCTTGATGAGCTCTCTCTCATAGAGCGGGAAACCGGTAAGCGGCTTTTCAATATTCTTCAGCTTCGACATCATCAGGCGATTATCAAGCTGAAGGACAAGGTCGCGAGTGAAGAGCGAGCACACAAGTATGAGGTCGATCTAACTTACATCACCTCTCGAGGTAACTGGTATCTGAAAAGCTGGAAGGGAGATCCGCGCAAATCGTTTGGTGTGGCCACGAATATTGGTGTGCATTTCTATGATATGCTGCATTTCATTTTCGGAAAGCTTCAGCGTAACGTAGTTCACTATACGTCGGAACATAAGGCGGCCGGCTACTTGGAGTATGAAAAGGCTCGCGTGCGGTGGTTCTTGTCAGTTGATGCCAATGACCTGCCAGAGTCTGTCAAAGGTAAAAAGCCAACTTATCGCTCGATAACCGTTGACGGAGATGAGATGGAGTTCTCCGAAGGCTTTACGGATCTGCATACTACCAGTTATGAGGAGATACTGGCTGGCCGTGGTTATGGCATTGAAGATGCACGCCACTGTGTTGAAACCGTTAATGTTATCCGGAGTTCTGTTGTTTCGCAGGCGAAAGACAATGAGGCACATCCTTTTGTCCTTGGGCTTTCGCGCTGATAGAGCGTAAATATTCGGGTGGTCATTGGCCACCCGAATCAGCGTGTAATCAATTACATTTACAAGGTCTACACTAGCTTGGCTACCATCAATCCACGCCTATCTGTCCTATCGGGTTCGCCAAAATCGACTGGGGGCATCCGCCTGGATGTTCAGGGATTGCGCGCGGTGGCTGTATTGGCTGTCATTCTCTATCACGTGAACGGGGCGTGGCTAAAGGCTGGCTTTATTGGTGTTGATGTATTTTTTGTCATATCCGGCTTTATTATTACGACTCTCCTGACAGAGCCTGGCCGCCAGGTTGACCTTTTGGCGTTTTATGTTGGTCGTGTCAAGCGTATTGTGCCGGCATATGCTGTCATGTTTACGACTGTCTGCGTGGTTTCAGCCATTCTGTTCCTTCCACCTGATTTCAGTTTTTTTTATCGAAGCCTTAAGTCTGCCGCACTTTTCTTCAGTAATCACTATTTTGCTGAGTTTGGCAGTTATTTTGCGCCCAAGGCCGAAGAGTTGCCTTTGCTGCATACATGGTCCCTGGCCATCGAAATGCAGTTTTATATATTTTTCCCGTTACTGATTTTATTTTTGCCACGGCCCTGGCATCTTCCGGTGTTATCAGTGATTGCGCTGGTTTTGTTTGTGGGGTCGGGCATTCAGGTTTTATCGGGTCATCAGGATAAACTCTATTTTTCATTAGTAGCACGTGTGCCTGAATTCATGGTTGGGGCAATCGTAGCGATTGGCGCGCGCCATACGGCAATATCCTCACCATTGTCGGCGCTTCTCGGTGTGTTGGGCGCGGCACTGCTTATTGGCGGTTTTCTATTCATCGACAAAGGAAGCTTTCCAGGCTTTTTGTCGATAGTGCCTTGCGTTGGAACGGCCGCGATAATAATCGCGCGCCGCGGACCTATTACTGATTTGCTCTCGACGCGTGCCTTGGTTTGGCTGGGCGGTATTTCCTACTCGCTCTACCTTTGGCATTGGCCAGTTCTAGCATTTATTCGCTATTACACGGGGCATTATGAGCTCGGTTCGGGATGGGTGGTATTGGCACTGGTAGCATCTTTGGCGTTGGCCTGGATGTCGTATAACTTCGTCGAAGTGCCGGGGCGAAGGAAATCGAATATCGGTAAACCATTTGCTAAATGGGCTGCCGCAGCGGGTGGGATGCTTATACTTATCCTGCTCGCGCGCCATGGCAATCGGCTATTGGATTCCCCGTTGCCCGTAGAGCAAAAACGCTATGCGGACGCTGAATTGATTTGTCATGGACAACAAGTGGGGGACTGCAAGCGAGGTGCCGAAAAAGTACAGCCTTCCATCTTGGTGATTGGTGATAGCCATGCAGCCCAGCTAAATTATTTTTTTGATCAAGCTGGTACTGAACTAGGTATAGCTTATCGAGTATTGACAGCGAGTAGCTGCGTACCTATTCCAGGTTTTGACATTGAGCGATTGCCTGAATGGGCTCGAGAACCTTGCAAAGCACAGATAGCTGCTGTGGAAGAGGCGCTGCCGCATACAGATAAACTCATAATCGCTGCCCTGTGGCAATACCAGATGCAGAGCGCACCTTTCGTAACGGCGCTGAAGTCATTTTTAGATGATCTCGAGCGATCTGGCAAGCAAGTTATTGTCATGGGTCAGGTGCCGATGTTCAGTTCTAATGTACAGCGTGTCAGGCGATTTCAGGAAATCGGGTTACCCGCTTCTCTTGTGTTAGGTGATGACTGGCGTATTGCCAATCGCCAGGTCGAGGCTGTGGCTGCAAGTTATAAGTCGGTGCACTACGTGGATTTCTCCAGTTCGGCTTTTTTTGCAGATGCCCCTTACGACCAGGGTGATCTGATTTACTTGGATAATCAACATTTGAATGAGGTCGGCTCGCGTCGCTACGGGCATTTTGCTGGCGCGAAGCTACAGAGCTTGTTCGAGTCAACCCAATCTGAGGTGAGTCTTAAACAATGAACCACTATCAACATCCCAGTGCGATCGTCGATGAGGGCGCCCAGATTGGTGCGGGATCGCGTGTATGGCACTTTGTGCATGTCTGCGCGGGTGCGCGCATTGGAGCAGGCGTTTCCTTGGGGCAAAACGTATTTGTCGGCAACAAGGTAGTTATCGGCGACCACTGTAAAGTGCAAAACAATGTTTCGGTCTATGATAATGTTACTCTTGAAGAGGGTGTATTCTGCGGGCCCAGCATGGTTTTTACCAATGTTTATAACCCGCGATCCTTGATTGAACGTAAAGATCAGTATCGGGACACCTTGGTAAAGCGTGGAGCGACGCTAGGTGCAAACTGCACGGTAGTTTGCGGAGTCACTATTGGTGAATTCGCTTTCATCGGGGCGGGTGCCGTGATAAATCGTGATGTGGCTGACTATGCTCTGATGGTTGGTGTTCCTGCTCGTCAGATCGGTTGGATGAGTGAGTACGGAGAGCAGCTAGATTTACCGTTAAGCGGTGAGGCAGCGGTAACCTGTGAGCACAGCGGTGCAACGTATAAGTTGCAAGGCAATGTTATCTGCAAAATGGAAGTCGTTAAATGATCGAGTTCATTGACCTGAAAAAGCAGCAATCACGAATCAAGGGTAACCTTGATGAGGCTATTCAGCGAGTGCTAAGTCACGGCCAGTACATCTTAGGGCCAGAAGTGTCGGAGCTCGAGGAGAGGCTTGCGTCTTTCGTTGGTGTTAAGCACTGCATTACGTGTGCCAATGGAACTGATGCTCTTCAAATTGCTCTCATGGCCTTAGGCGTAAAAGCTGGCGATGAGGTTATAACTCCCGGATTTAGCTACATCGCTACCGCCGAGGCCGCTGCGGTGCTTGGCGCCAAAGCCGTATACGTTGATATCGACCCTAAGACTTTCAATATGGATCCGGGCCTGTTGGAGGCGCGGATCACGGAAAAAACCAAAGCAATCATTCCTGTCTCCCTGTACGGTCAATGTGCAGATTTTGACAAGATTAACGCGATTGCGAACAAGCACAAGATTCCTGTTATCGAGGATGCAGCCCAGAGTTTCGGTGCGGTTTATAAAGGTAGACGCTCCTGCAGTCTTAGTACTGTAGCTTGTACGAGTTTCTTTCCGAGTAAGCCACTGGGTTGCTATGGTGACGGTGGTGCTATGTTCACTGATGATGATGATATTGCACTGGCTTTGCGGCAAATTGCGCGGCACGGGCAGGATCGTCGATATCATCACGTTCGGGTAGGTATGAATAGCCGTTTGGATACGCTCCAGGCAGCGATTATCTTGCAAAAATTAACTATTTTCGACGAGGAGATCTCTCTTCGTCAGAAAGTTGCTGGTCTATACGCAACGAAATTGAAGGGCTTGGGCTTGCTAAGCCTGCCTTACATAGAGGAGCACTCTACTAGTGTGTATGCTCAATATACAGTAAGGGTTGCTGATCGCCCTTCGGTGCAGGAAAAGCTAAGCGCTGAAGGAATTCCTAGTGTGGTTCACTACCCCATCCCCCTAAATAAACAGCCAGCTGTGGCGGATGAAAACTCCGTTTTGGATGTGGGTGACGAAGTTGCTGGTCAAGTTCTAAGTTTGCCCATGCATCCGTATCTCACGGAGCAAGAGATCAACCTTGTCGCTGCAGCCCTTGAGAAATGCTGACTCGAATATACTCGAAATTCAATACTGGATTTGCCCGCGCCGTGGTTTTGGTGGCGGGCGGGGCCTTTGTGTCTCAAGGAATCATAGTTGCTGTCACGCCGATCCTGACGCGATTATTTAGTCCAGAAAGCTTTGGAGTGCTAGCGGCGTTCACATCGGCCCTAACGATATTGATATCGCTTGCATCGTTAAAGTTTGAGTTGGCCATTCCTCAAGTAAAATTTGAAAAGCAAGCCTTTGAAGTGGCGGTGCTATCTTTTTATATCCTTGGCGGATTGGCAATGGCGTCGATGGCTCTGCTGGGGGGGGCTTGGTTGTTGGTTCCGGGCTCTCTCCACGGTTATTATTGGCTGGTTCCTCCCGGTTTATTGTTTGCCGGTGCATTTCAGATTGCGACTTACATCGCTATCAGAAATAAAGATTTTAAAGGGCTGACCAGCGCCAATATTCAGCGTAGTGTAGTTCAATCTATTCTGCAGGTGGCAGCTGGGCTATTGTCGCTAGGCGGTTTTGCATTAGTTATTGGGTATGTAATTAGTCAAGCTGCCGCTGGCTTGGGGATTATTAGCAGGGCCTTTAAGGGGCGTAGTGCTCCAAGCAGGCTCAGGCTGTTAGCGCTTGCAAAAAAGTACAAAAATTTTCCGCTTTTGGCCGCGCCTGCAGCCATGCTGAATGCAATGGCGCTAAATATCTCCCCATTCGTAATCATCTACGCGTTCGGTATGCATGAAGCAGGCCTGTTTGCGCTTGCACAACGAGCAATGGGCGTGCCTATGGCGTTTTTGGGGACAGCAATTGCGAATGTGTACTTGTCTGAAATACCAAGGGTTGTCGAGGCCTCCAGGTCGGATGCCCTTAGCTTCTACAAGCGGTCATTAAGAAACCTGACGATTGCAGGCTTGCCTGTGGTTATTTTGGCGGCAGTGGTTCTTTATTTTGCAGTTGATATGATCTTCGGTGCGGAGTGGTCAGAGGCATCGGGGATCATGCTCGTGCTGGTTCCTATGTTTTTCGGGCAGTTTGTGGTTTCACCGCTAAGCCAAACGTTGAATGTTATTCAACGGCAAGATGTTCAATTGAAATGGGACCTTGCTAGGCTCATCGTGCCAAATTCTGGCTTGCTGGTATCTGCTGTTTCAGGCGCAAGCTTTGCCATGAGTATGTTGGTGTTTAGTGTGCTGATGTTTATCATGTATGCAGTCAATGTTCTTGTGACGTTGCGGGTTTTGAAAGATTAAAAAATGGATTGAGTTTTGGGGGCTGTATAAAAAATGAAAGTATTCACTGTCGTAGGCGCAAGGCCACAATTTATCAAGGCTGCTGTTGTGTCGAGAGCTCTCGCCGAGGCAGATTTTCCGGTTAGAGAAATTTTGGTTCATACAGGGCAACATTATGACAATAATATGTCGGATGTGTTTTTCGATGAATTGAGCATTCCGAAGCCGGATTACAATCTGGGTCTCGGTGGTGGCACCCATGGGCAGAACACAGGCAAGATGATCGAGGGCCTTGAAGCTCTAATGCTCAAGGAGCAGCCGGACTGGGTGCTTGTCTATGGGGATACTGATAGTACCCTTGCAGGTTCTATTGCTGCCGCTAAGTTGCACATACCCATCGCACACGTCGAAGCGGGGCTGCGTTCGTTCAATCGTGTAATGCCTGAGGAGATCAATCGGGTTTTAACGGATCACGTTTCTAGCGCACTCTTCGCACCGACTGTAGTTGCCAAGCTAAACCTGGAGCGCGAAGGTATTAGTGCGGACAAGATTCATGTCGTTGGTGATGTGATGTGTGATGCGACTGCCTTCTACAAGAGCAAGGCCGAAAAGCCAAGCTGGTTTGAGGCGCTCAATCTCGCAGAGCATGAATTTATTCTTTGTACAATCCATCGCGCCGAGAATACAGATTCAGAGGTGCGCCTTAGAAATATTGTGCAAGGGCTTCAGGAATCTCAGTTGCCAATCATTTTGCCTCTCCATCCGAGAACGCGTAAAAAAATGAAAGATCTGGGAATTGCTTTCTCAGGCAATATTCATGTCGTGGACCCGCTGGGATACCTCGAGATGAATTGGCTAGAGTCCAGATGCAAGATGATTGCAACCGATTCAGGTGGGGTGCAAAAAGAGGCGTACTTCCATGGAAAATTCTGCGTCACCCTGAGGGATGAGACCGAATGGGTGGAGCTTACTGAAAAGGGAGTAAACGTGCTTGTAGGCGCTTCCGCAGAAAAAATCGCTGCAGCACTTCGATCAAATGTTGATCATGATTTTGGTGAAGATTTGTATGGGAATGGTCAAGCAGCGGGCAACATTGTTCAGGTGCTGAAAAAGTTGGCTTGATTCAGAATTTAGCGATACTTAATGTGCAAGGGTGAGTCAATTGTATAGAGGTCTGGGTGCAAAATTATTCTCCCCGCGATTCGGGTTTTACCTGTTCGTGTGTGCCGTAGGGTTTACCTACGGCATATTGCCATTTTTCTTGTATTCTTACGGAGGGGTGAGTGAGTATTTTTTGAAGCTTTCGCTTCTTACTGCCGTGGCTATAATAAGCCTTTTTGTAGGTTTCAAGCTTTCTGTGCTTGACGGGCAATTCGTGCCTGGGGCGCCGAGAGTTATTTTGTCGAGTGGGCTATTTAATTTTGTTGTATGGGCTTTCTTTTTCGTATTTGCTTTTTATACGTTTTACACTGCGCCTTCCATACCGTTGCTGAGTGCAATTCAGGGTGCAGGTGCTGATGATCTTAGTCAGCAGCGGGGGGACTTTTTCAAGGGGCGGAGTGGTTTTGAATCCGCCTTGCTGTATTTGAGCACTATTTTCACAACCGTGTTGATTCCATACAGTTTGGTGCTGATGTTTCTCAAGAGATCAGCGCTCAGGTATCCGTTACTTTTAGTGGCGTTCGTTTTCTGTATCAGCTTTTTGCAGAAGTCGCTTTTTTTGAATGTGTTCATGCCCGTCATGGTCTGCTTTGCTTTATCGGGTAGGTTGTCGTTCAAAGCGTTGATAACATGCATGGCTCTAGCGGTATTGGTATTGTTGGCCGCAGTCTTTATATCTCTGGGTGGTGGGGATAGCGGTGGCGCAGTTGCAGAGAGCACGCCGTTGGCAGAGTATTTTTCCGCTACCTATTTACCGTCCGGGGGAGGGGATTATTTTCTCTGGCGCGCTTTCGCCGTTCCGCTATTCACGGCGACAGATACATTGCAGGTTCACGCTGACATTTTTAATGGCGAATACCTGATGGGGGCGACTAGCCTTCTTCTTTCTCTTCTCACCGGTGCTGAGCGAATTAATATCGAGCGCTATGTGTTCCAGCACCAGTTTGGCAGTTGGAATGAGATTGCCAATGCTAATGCTGTATTCATCACCGATGCGTTTGTTAATTTTGGCTGGCTGGGGGTGATACTTTTCAGCGTGGTGATCGGGCAGGTGTTCAGGTGGTTTAGGCTATCTGGCGACATAGCATTTAAGTCGTTGTGGCCGGTGTTCGCGTTTACCTTGTTTTCCGCGTCGCTGATAGGTATGCTTATAAGTAACGGCTTTGTGTACATGTTGTTACATGCTTTGTTGATTCGGGTTAGCCTGGGCGCAGGGGATAGAGCTATTGCTGGCGAGCAAGTCGATTCGTCAAGTGTGCAAAAGGTGCATGTAGAATGAATATTGTTTTTTTGGTTCATTATTTTCCGCCGGTGAATAGCTCTGGTGCGAAACGCGTAGAGGCGATCTCGAAGTATCTTGCGGCTGATGGGCACGATGTTACGGTTATTACCACGAGTAAAACTGCCTCCGATGGTCGCTTTACTGAAGTTTACCCGAAAGGTGTTCGTGTTTTAGAGCTTGATTCTTTCGGTCGCTTGCAGAGCTCTCAAGAGTCGTCGGGCGTTTTCGAGCCGATGTATACAGAGCGGCCTTCTTTGAAGCGGCGGGTGAAAGACGTTGTTTTGAACCTGTTCGGCCAAGTGCCGGATCCTCGGCTGCCATTCGCAATTTCGTTCGCCAGCCCTTGGATGAATTCGAGTGTCAAGGATGCTCTGAGCAAGGCGGATGTTGTTATTGGGTCCGCGCCTCCGTGGCCAATGTTGCTCGCTGCGGTTATTTGCAAGAAGCGGTTTAAAGTCCCTTGTGTTCTTGATTATCGTGATCACTTTAGCGAGTGCCACGAGATGCCAGGGGGGGTATTTGCTAAATGGTTGGAGCTCAAAATAGACCGTTGGTTAGTTGGCTGTGCCAATCAACTGGTAACTATTTCTGAGCCGATGAGTTCGTACTATCGAACCATGTCGCAAAACGTGGCGACGATCATGAATGGCTACGACCATGAAGTTCTCGATGCGGCCAGACTTCAAGCCAGGGCCTCAGCCGCCGGAACGGTAGTGCTTCGTTACATGGGTATCGTCTCGCCGGGTCGAGTACCACATAATATCATGCAGGCTTTGGTGAAGCTCAAACAAGTTTCGCCAGAGTTGTTTGAGCGCTTTCGCATTGAGTATTACGGGGGGGCGGACTTGATCAAGGATGCTGTCTCTCGACAGTATCCTACCATTGCGTCGGCATTCTCTTATTATTCAGCAGTTCCTTATCTGGATTCTCTGCGTTTGATTGTCGAGGCGGATTATTTGCTTTTTGCAGAAACGTCTTCAACCCAGACGTTGAGTGCTCAAGGTATCTTGACTACAAAGCTCTTTGAGTACCTGGGGGCGGGTCGGCCCGTGTTAGGTGATATTTCAACTGAAACGCTGGCGGGGTCTTTCCTAAAGCGGGCAGGCGAAGAGAATGTGATTGGTGTTCGCTCGGAAATCTTCTTTGAAAGATTTTGTGAGGCCGAATTTTATGAGCGTAAACCCAACTCGGTTTCGGAGTTTTCTCAAGGATTATCGCGGCGCTCGCAGGCGACACAGTATGCGGAAGTTATTGGCCAGGTAAAGGCAAGAGATCACAAATGAACATGAAGAACCCAAATTATAAAATTTGCACGTCTTGCATCATGGATACTTCGGATCCAAATATCTCTTTTGATGCTCAAGGTGTTTGCGAGTATTGCAACAACTTCAACAATAATATCAAGCCTAACTGGGACACTGGCTCGGCGGGTGAAGCCGAGTTGATGAAAATCGCTCAGAAAATCAAGGCTGACGGCAAGGGGCGCGATTACGATTGCATCATCGGTCTGAGCGGCGGTCTTGACAGTTCCTACCTGGCTTATGTCGCCAAGGAAAAAATGGGTTTGCGGCCCCTGCTATTCCATGTCGACGCAGGGTGGAATACCGATCAGGCAGTCGGCAATATCGAGCGTCTGGTTGACGGCTTGGGTCTCGAGCTTTTTACCGATGTTATCAACTGGGAAGAGATGAAAAGCCTGCAAGTGGCCTTCCTCAAGGCGCAGGTGCCGGACCAGGATATCCCGCAAGATACCGCGTTTTTCTCTGGCCTTTACAAATTTGCCAAAGCGAACAAGATCAAATATGTGCTAACCGGTGGCAATTACTCGACGGAGTGCTGCCGGGAGCCCGAAGAGTGGGGCGCCTACCCGGGTATCGACACAACCCTGATCAATGACATTCACGGCAAGTTCGGCAAGCGCAAGCTCAAGTCGTTCCCGTTGGTGGATGTTCTCTCGTACAAGATCTACTACCGCTATGTTCTGGGTATGCAAGTTGTCCGGCCATTGAACCATGTTCCGTACGTCAAGCATGAAGCTGAAGCGACGCTGGAGCGCCTGTTCGGCTGGAAGCGATTCCAGCACAAGCATCACGAGTCCCGGTTCACTCGTTTCTACGAAGACTACTGGATGCCACGCAAATTCGGTTACGAGAAGCGACGTGCGCATTTCTCCAGCCTGATCATGACCGGGCAGATGACACGCGAAGCAGCACTTGAGCGCATCGCCAAGCCTGAGCTGGACGAAAATTTCCTCAAGTCTGAGTTCGAGTATGTGGCTCACAAGCTTGACTTGACTGTGCCCGAGCTTCAGGGCATTTTCGAGGGTCAGAACAAGACCTTCCATGACTACAAAAACAAGCGTTTCTTGATCGGTATTGGCGCTCGCGTGCTCAGTGCAATCGGGCTGGAGAGAAGGCTGTTCAGATGATTACCATCATTGACTATGGTCTCGGCAATATTCAGGCCTTCGTGAACGTCTATCGACGCTTGCACATCCCCGTGGCAGTCGCACAGAGCGCTGCGCAGCTGGACGGCGCAACAAAGCTGATCTTGCCCGGGGTTGGTGCTTTTGACCACGCGATAGAGCGGCTGGATGCTTCGGGCATGCGGCCGACGCTGGATGAGCTGGTGCAAAAGCACAAGGTACCGGTACTCGGTATCTGCGTCGGCATGCAGATTCTTGCCAATAGCAGCGACGAGGGCCGGTTACCAGGGTTGGGCTGGGTGCCGGGGCGCGTGCGCTCGTTCAAGTCGGTACCTGACCTCGCGGAGCTTCCATTGCCTCACATGGGCTGGAATGACGTGGCTGCGCTCAATGAAAACGTTTTGTTCAAGGGCTTCGAAGAGGAGGCGCGCTTTTACTTCCTCCATTCGTACTTCTTCGAGTGCGAGCAACAACAGCATCGGGCAGCCATGTCTTCCTATGGCCTGGAGTTCAGCTGTGCCGTACAGGCGGAAAACGTCTACGGAGTGCAGTTCCATCCGGAGAAAAGCCATCATTTTGGCGTAGGCCTGTTGAAAAACTTCGCGGAATTGTGAGCGGAAACTGATAAATGCTAAGACCCAGGATCATTCCATGCTTGCTCATCCAGGACGGTGGGCTGGTAAAGACGGTTAAGTTCAAGGACCCGAAGTACGTCGGAGATCCCATCAATGCGGTGAAGATCTTCAATGAAAAGGAAGCCGATGAACTGATCGTCGTCGATATCGACGCAACCGTGCATGGTGTCGAGCCGAATTACACGCAGATAGCCAAGCTGGCAGCAGAGTGCCGCATGCCGCTTTGCTACGGCGGCGGCATACGCACTGCCGAGCAAGCCAAGAAGATCATCCAGTTGGGGGTCGAGAAGGTCGCCATCAGTTCGGCAGCTCTCGACAATCCTCGCCTGATTACCCAGATTGCCGAAGAGATCGGCAGCCAAAGTGTGGTCGTGGTGCTTGACCACAAGTCTCGTCTGCTGAGCAAGACGCAAGAGGTCTGGACCCACAACGGTACGCGCAATACCAAGCGCAGCGTGCTGGAAGTCGCCCAAGAGTTCGAGCAGCTGGGTGCTGGTGAAATAGTCCTCAACTCCATCGAAAATGACGGAAAGATGAAGGGTTATGACGTCGAACTGGCAAGCAAGCTTCGCGCTGCAGTTCATATTCCGATCACCATCCTTGGGGGTGGCGGTTCGCTCGAAGACATGGCTAGCGTAATCAAGGCATGTGGTGTGGTGGGCGTGGCTGCGGGCAGTTTCTTTGTGTTCAAAGGGGCCTACCGCGCTGTGTTGATCAGCTATCCAAGTGCTCAGCAGAAAGACGACATCATTTATTCAGCTCTGCGGGCTCGATAACTCCTCAGGCGCGTGGCAAGGGTCAGATCATATGTTCAAGGGTAAAAAGCTTCTCATCACCGGTGGTACCGGCTCGTTCGGCAATGCTGTGCTCAAGCGGTTTCTTGACAGTGACATCGCGGAGATCCGTATTTTCAGCCGTGATGAGAAAAAGCAGGACGACATGCGCAAGCGTTATGACAACGCCAAGCTGAAGTTCTACATCGGTGATGTTCGCGATTATCAGAGTGTGCTGAACGCTACGCGGGGTGTTGACTACATCTTCCATGCGGCGGCGTTGAAGCAGGTGCCGTCTTGCGAGTTCCACCCCATGGAGGCAGTGAAGACCAACGTCATCGGCACCGAGAATGTCCTTGAAGCAGCGATTCAAAATGAAGTACGGCGTGTTGTTTGCCTGAGCACCGACAAGGCTGTTTACCCCATCAATGCCATGGGTATTTCCAAGGCGATGATGGAAAAGGTCATGGTTGCCAAGTCGCGAAACGTCGACGAGGCAAAAACCGTCATTTGCGGAACCCGTTATGGCAACGTCATGGCGTCCCGCGGTTCGGTGATTCCGTTGTTCATCGATCAGATTCGTGCCGGCAAGGCGCTGTCTATCACTGATCCCAACATGACCCGCTTCATGATGACCCTGGCTGATGCCGTGGATCTGGTGCTTTACGCTTTCGAGCACGGTAATAACGGCGATCTGTTCGTGCAAAAAGCCCCCGCAGCGACTGTTCAGACGCTGGCAAAAGCGTTGACCGCGCTGCTGGGGCAGGACCAACACCCGATTCAGGTCATTGGCACGCGCCATGGTGAGAAGCTTTACGAAGCATTGTTGAGCCGTGAGGAGATGGCATGCGCCGAGGACATGGGGGATTACTTCCGTGTACCACCGGACCTGCGTGACCTCAACTACAGCAAGTTCGTCGAGCAGGGCGAAGAAAAGATTTCTCACACCGAAGACTACAACTCGCACAATACCGAGCGTCTTGACGTCGCCGGCATGCAGGCACTCCTGCTGAAACTCGAGTTTATCAAGGCCATCCAGCGTGGCGAGCATGCAACGCCGGAGGAGTGATAAATGAAAGTTCTGGTTACCGGTAGCAACGGTTTTATTGCCCGCAACCTGCTCGTTCACCTGGGTGAGCGCAAGGATGTCGAGGTAAGCCTGTTCGCGCGAGGTGATGATCTGCAGACACTGCAGGAAAAAGTCGCCGAGGCGGATTGCATCTTCCATCTGGCAGGGGTTAACCGGCCCCAAGACCCACTGGAATTTGCCAGCGGCAATAGCGAGCTCACAGAGCAGCTTTGTAAAGCGGTGAGGGCATGTGAGCGCAAGCCGGCAGTGCTCTATACCTCGTCCATCCAGGCCGAACGCGATAACCCATACGGTATCAGCAAACTGGCGGCCGAGCGCGCGCTACTGGAACTGGCAGATGAGCATGGCAGCCCGGTTTACATCTTCCGTCTGCCTAATGTCTTCGGCAAATGGGCGCGACCGAACTATAACTCGGCTGTAGCAACCTTCTGTCACAACATCGCACGTGACCTGCCTGTTCAGATACACGACGGGTCGGCTGCTCTGAACCTGGTCTACGTGGATGATGTGGTTCGGTGCTTCATCAGCATCATGGATGGTGCTGCGGTAGCACCTGGCATGGTTGATGTAGAGCCCGTCTACGGCACAACAGTGGGCGAGCTGGCTGAGCAACTGCGCCGCTTCCGCGCCAGTCGCGCCACGCTGGTTACCGAGAATGTCGGTGTCGGCTTGGTCCGGGCGCTTTATTCCACTTACCTGAGTTATCTGCCGCCGGAATCGTTCACGTACGAAGTGCCAAAATACGGCGACCCTCGTGGTGTGTTCGTGGAAATGCTGAAAACCCCGCAGGCGGGTCAGTTCTCCTATTTCACTGCGCATCCCGGTATCACTCGCGGTGGTCATTATCACCACTCCAAGACCGAAAAATTCCTGGTGATCAAGGGCAAGGCCAGCTTCCGCTTCCGCCACGTGGTCACAGATGAATTCTATGAGCTGCAGACCAGCGGTGACTCGCCAACCATCGTCGAAACAGTGCCTGGTTGGACCCATGACATCACCAACGTTGGTGATGACGAGATGATCGTCATGCTCTGGGCCAATGAAATCTTCGACCGCGAACTACCGGATACCTATGCATTGCCAGTCTGCCCCGACTTGGCAAAGGCATGAACTGAGGTTTTTATGAAAAAGCTGAAAATCGTTACCGTCGTCGGCACTCGCCCCGAAATCATTCGCCTGTCGCGCGTTTTAAGTGCCCTTGACGAGCATTGTGATCATATTTTGGTCCACACCGGGCAGAACTACGATTACGAACTGAACGAGATCTTTTTCCAGGACTTGGGTATTCGCAAACCGGACCATTTCCTGAATGCGGCTGGTGCATCCGGTGCAGAGACGATCGGTAATGTGATCATTGCGGTGGACAAGGTTCTGGCCGAAGTCCAGCCGGAAGCCATGCTGGTGCTCGGCGATACCAACAGCTGCATGGCGGTGATCCCGGCCAAGCGCCGCAAGATCCCGACGTTCCACATGGAAGCCGGCAACCGGTGTTTCGACATGCGCGTGCCTGAGGAGATCAACCGCCGCATCGTCGATCACACTGCTGACATCAACCTCACCTACAGCACTATCGCCCGTGACTACCTGTTGCGTGAAGGCCTGCCTGCAGATCGCGTCATCAAAACTGGTAGCCCGATGTTCGAAGTCCTCAACTTTTACAGAGAAGGTATTGAGGCTTCCGACGTGCTGGAGCGCCTTGGCCTGGAGGCAGGCAAGTTTTTTGTGGTGAGCGCCCATCGCGAGGAAAATATCGATTCCGACAAGAACTTCCTCAAACTGGTCGATGTGCTCAATACCGTGGCAGAGCAGTTCGATCTTCCGGTCATCGTCTCTACTCACCCACGTACCCAGAAGCGGGTCGATGCCATGGGCGTGACTTTCCATGCCAACGTGCGCCTGCTCAAGCCGCTGGGCTTCAAGGACTACAACAAACTGCAACTCACTTCCAAGGCAGTGCTGTCAGATAGCGGCACGATCAATGAGGAAGCGTCGATACTCAACTTCCCCGCGCTGAACATACGTGAAGCGCATGAGCGCCCGGAAGGCATGGAAGAGGCAGCAGCGATGATGGTCGGGCTGGATACGGCTCGTGTGCTGCAAGGAATGAGCATTCTTGAAAGCCAGCTGCGTGGTGCAGAGCGCAGCTTGCGCCTGGTCGGCGATTACAGCATGCCCAATGTTTCGGACAAGGTCGTGCGTATTGTTCACAGCTACACCGATTACGTGAACCGAACTGTCTGGAAGCGGTACTGAACCAGTGGAAGTACTAACGCAAAAGAAGCTGAAGATTCTCGTTGTAACCCAGTACTTCTGGCCTGAGAACATGCGTGTCAACGACATGGTCCGCGACTTTGTCGAGAAAGGTCACGAGGTTACCGTACTTACCGGATTGCCCAACTACCCGGAAGGGCAGGTGTTTCGGCGTTACAAGGATAATCCCGGGGCGTTTTCCTGCTATGAAGGTGCCGAAATCGTGCGTGTGCCGCTGGTTCCGCGCGGGAAACGTAGTATTCAGCTGGTTCTGAATTACCTTTCGTTCCTGGTATCGGCATCGATTCTGGGTGCTTTCAAATTGAGAGGGCGCCACTATGACGCGATGTTCGTCTATGCGGTGTCGCCGATACTTTCGGCAATTCCTGCAGTGCTGCTCGGCAAACTCAAGCGCGCACCGGTTTTCGTCTGGGTCCTTGATCTATGGCCTGAAACGCTTCGTGCGGTGAATGTCATTCATAACCCCAAGCTGTTGGGGTTGGTTGGCAAAGCTGTGTCCTGGATTTACAACCGCACCGATTATCTGCTGTTGCAGTCACACGGTTTCTTCGACAATGTGCGGCAGTACTGCACGCGCCCGATCAATCCCGAGCGCCTTGTGTACTTCCCCAGCTGGGCTGAAGATGATTTCTCGGCCAAACACCTTGAGCCTTCAAAGCTGGTAGATCGTGATGACTCCACTTTCACTGTGGTGTTCGCAGGCAACGTGGGGGAGGCGCAGGACTTTCCTGCGATTCTTGACGCTGCCCAAGCGCTGCGCGGCAAGCTGTCCATTCGCTGGGTGATCGTCGGTGATGGGCGAATGAGTGGTTGGCTCGAGGAACAGGTTCGCAACCGGTCGCTGGACAATGTCCTGCTGCTTGGCCGCCATCCACTGGAGGCCATGCCGCCCTTGTTCGCTCAGGCGGATGCGCTGTTGGTATCCTTGCGTACCAACGATGTGTTCGAAAAAACCATTCCCGGCAAGGTGCAAGCCTATCTGGCTTCCGGCCGGCCTGTGATCGGCATGATCAATGGTGAGGCTGCCCGGGTGATCGAAGAGTCAGGTGCTGGCTTCGCCTGCGAGTCGGGAAATGGCTCGGCGCTCGCCGCCATTACCGAGCAGCTGGCGGGCTTGTCGTTGACTGAGCGCAAGAAGATGGGCGAATCAGGGCGCCAATATTATGAACGGGAATTCGCAAAGCCCGCGCTGATGTCGCGTCTGGAACGTCTTTTCAGCGAGGCTACTTTGAGAAGGTCAGGACGATGACACAAAAGGTTTTTCTCACCGGAGCCAGTGGTTTCGTGGGCGGCGCCGTATTGCGCAGGCTCTGCTCAGAGAGGCGTGAGGTGATCGCCGCAGTGCGTAAGGGTGGCTCCAAGCTGCCTGCAAACGTGCGCACCGTGGCCTTCGAGGCATTCGAAGAAGGTAATGATTGGCATGGTGCACTGGCTGAATGCGACGTAGTCATTCACAGTGCGGCCCGTGTCCACGTGATGAATGACACCGAGTCCGATCCATTGGCTGCCTTCCGCAAAGTCAATGTGCAAGGAACGCTTGCCTTGGCACGGCAAGCGATCGCCGCTGGTGTCAAGCGCTTCGTGTTCATAAGTTCGATCAAGGTCAATGGTGAAGGGACACCCAAGGGCAAACCTTATACCGCTGAAGATCAACCAATGCCTCTGGACCCTTATGGCGTGTCCAAGATGGAAGCGGAAGTGGAGTTGCGCAAGCTGGCGCAGCAGTCTGGCCTGGAAGTGGTGATCATCCGTCCGGTGCTGGTGTATGGGCCAGGAGTAAAGGCCAACTTCCTCAACATGATGCGTTGGCTCGACCGCGGAGTGCCACTTCCATTCGGTGCTATTGACAATCGCCGTAGCCTGGTGGCGTTGGATAACCTGGTTGATTTGATCGTGACGTGTATCGACCACCCGGCGGCGGCCAACCAGACCTTCCTGGTCAGTGACGGTGAAGACCTGTCCACCACGGCACTGCTGCGGAGAATGGCAGCGGCGCTGGGCAAGACTGCTCGACTGTTGCCAGTCCCAGCCTGGGCACTGAGCGCAGCTGCTGTGTCGCTTGGCAAACGCTCGTTGTCCCAACGGTTGTGTGGATCGTTGCAAGTGGATATTCGTAAAACCCGTGAGTTGCTCGATTGGCAACCACCGGTCAAAGTCGATGCGGCCTTGCTCGCCGCTGCCAGGCACTACCAGGAAACCGATAAGAAATGATGCTTTTGTGGTCTCTTCTCGCCGTATTGATCTTGTCCCTGGTGATGACGGCCGCTTTGCGACGCTACGCCATGGCGCGCAGTGTCATTGATGTGCCCAATGCACGTAGCTCTCACACTGTGCCTACGCCACGAGGCGGCGGGGTAGCGATTGTCATGTCGTTCTTGATTGCGATCGTGGCATTGATAGCGACCGGCTCGGAGCACATCCCCACCCTCGTTGCGCTTGGCGGCGGAGGCGCGCTGATTGCAATCATCGGTTTCATGGATGACCACGGCCATATCGCCGCACGTTGGCGCCTGCTAGGCCATTTTGCTGCTGCGGCATGGATCCTTGCCTGGATGGGAGGGCTGGCCCCCTTGTCACTTTTTGGCTGGCACCTGGAGCTGGGTTGGATCGGAGGCGTGCTTGCAGCTGTCTATCTGGTCTGGTTGCTCAATCTCTACAATTTCATGGATGGTATTGATGGTATCGCCAGCATTGAGGCTATTACTGCCTGCTTGAGCGGTGCTCTGCTGTATTGGCTTTCTGGCCTCAATGGGCCCGCAATCCTGCCATTGCTCATGGCCGCAGCAGTGGGCGGTTTCCTCTTCTGGAATTTCCCGCCGGCGAAAATTTTCATGGGCGACGCTGGCAGCGGCTTCATTGGCATTGTTCTGGGCGGGTTATCGTTACAGGCAGCCTGGGTATCGCCGCCGATGTTCTGGTGCTGGTTGATTCTGCTCGGCGTATTCATCGTCGACGCGACCTACACCCTGATCAGGCGTTTGTTGCGGGGTGATAAGGTATACGAGGCGCACCGCAGCCATGCCTACCAGTTCGCTTCCCGTGAGTATGGTAAGCATTTGCCTGTTACCCTTGCCGTCGCAGCGCTCAACCTGTGCTGGCTTTTGCCGGTTGCTTATTGTGTCGCGCAGCTCGGCCTGGATGGCACTCTGGGCGTGGTTATCGCCTATGTACCATTGGTCGTCCTTGCGGTCCGCTACCGCGCAGGCGACCTGGAAGATCGGCACTAGAGTTGGTTGGAGCGTTTCGCTTGGGTAATGTGGAAGCCTTCAGAGGATTTATGGATAACGTGCGTACAAAACTGCTAGCTCTGCCACGGCGGCATAAACGGCTGTTGCAGGTCATTACCGATATCGGGCTGATATGGGTTGCCTTGTGGCTGGCTTTTGTCGTGCGTCTGGGCATTGATGAGATGGCCAACCCGATCATCGATCACACATGGCTCTTCGTGTGTGCGCCACTGGTCGCGATCCCGCTGTTTATCCGGTTTGGCCTCTATCGTGCCGTGATGCGTTATTTTGGTAACGACGCGCTGATTGCCATCATCAAGTCCGTCACGCTCTCGGCTCTGATTCTCGGTTTCATCATCTATTGGGCAAGCAACCATCAGAATGTGGTGCCACGCTCGATTACCTTCAACTACTGGTGGTTAAGCCTGATCCTGGTTGGCGGGTTGCGTTTGGCCATGCGTCAGTATTTTCTTGGTGACTGGTTCTCCGCCGCGGTGCAGCACGTGCCGTTCGCCAGCCGTGACGATGGTCTGCCTAAAGTCGCTATTTATGGCGCTGGTGCAGCAGGCAACCAGTTGGTGGCTGCGTTGCGCATGGATAAAGTCATGCGTCCGGTAGCCTTCATTGATGATGACGCTAGCCTGACCGACCGTGTGATTGCAGGCCTCCAGGTATATCACCCGGAACAGCTGCAGCGGCTGATCGACGTAACGGGTGCTCAAGAGATTCTGCTGGCAATACCATCGTCCACTCGCACGCGTCGACGGGAGATCCTCAATTTCCTTGAAGGCTTCCCGTTGCATGTCCGGACGATCCCCGGATTCATGGATCTGGCCAGTGGCAGGGTCAAGGTCGATGATATTCGCGAAGTCGATATTGCCGATCTGCTGGGCCGCGATGCGGTACCTGCACAGCCTGACCTGTTGCAGCGTTGCATTGTGGAACAGACAGTGCTGGTGACGGGGGCAGGGGGTTCGATCGGTTCGGAACTGTGCCGGCAGATACTTGGCCAGAAGCCTCGCACTTTGCTGCTGTTCGACCACAGTGAGTTCAACCTGTACAGCATCCTGTCGGAGCTGGAGCAGCGGATTGCTCGTGAGTCCCTGGCAATTCGCCTGATCCCGATTCTCGGGTCCGTGCGCAACCAGGCACAGTTGCTGGACATTATGAAGACCTGGCGTGTTGACACGGTTTACCACGCCGCAGCTTATAAACACGTGCCGATGGTCGAGCACAACATTGCTGAAGGTTTGCTCAACAATGTGATCGGTACCCTGCACACTGCCCAGGCTGCCTTGCAGGCTGGTGTCGCCAACTTCGTGCTTATTTCTACCGACAAGGCCGTGCGCCCGACCAACGTGATGGGCAGCACCAAGCGTCTTGCCGAAATGACTCTGCAGGCTCTCAGCCGAGAGCTGGCGCCGGTACTGTTTGGTGATCTCGGGAATGTCTCGCAGGTCAACAAGACCCGCTTCACCATGGTCCGCTTCGGTAACGTGCTGGGCTCGTCAGGGTCAGTGATTCCACTGTTCCACAAGCAGTTGAAGACTGGTGGCCCCCTCACTGTCACGCATCCGAAGATTACTCGCTACTTCATGACCATCCCGGAAGCTGCGCAGCTTGTCATTCAGGCTGGGTCGATGGGTAAGGGCGGGGATGTATTCGTCCTCGACATGGGCGAGCCGGTGCGCATCGTGGAGCTGGCCGAAAAAATGATTCACCTGTCAGGCTTCAGCGTTCGCTCCGAGCGCAACCCGATGGGCGACATCGCCATTGAGTTCACCGGCTTGCGCCCTGGAGAGAAGTTGTACGAAGAGCTCCTGATTGGAGACAACGTGCTTGCCACGCGGCACCCGATGATCATGAGTGCCAACGAAGACTTCATCCAGTGGGACGCGCTCAAGGACGCTTTGTCGCAATTGCTGGACGCGGCATCGCGTGATGACTTTGTGCGGGTCCGGCAGTTGCTGCGTGAAACCGTGATTGGCTATGCCCCTGAGGGCGACATCGTTGACTGGATCTACCAGCAGCGCCGGCTTGAACCCTAGGCCATCACCTTGACGTATAGATGAGCCCGTGCCATTTGCCGTACATCGTTCGACGAATGGCACGGGTGATCGCTGCTCCTGACCTCGCGAAAGGTGCAGCAGCCGTTCAGGCCACTGCTTTGTGCAGTGTCTGTACAATTCGCTCCTGCTGTTGCAGTGACAGGCCATGCCACAACGGCAGGCGCAACAGGCGCTCCGAGTGCCCCTCGGTTACTGTCAGGTCACCATGGGTTCGCCCGTAGCGCCGTCCACCCGGTGAGGAATGCAGCGGAACATAGTGGAACACAGCGTTTATTTCGTTTTTCTTCAGTTCGGCCAGCACATGCCGCCGGTCGATCTCGGGCGCCAGCAGTACGTAATACATATGAGCATTGTGCTGGCAGTCTGTTGGAATGATCGGCCGACGCAGGAAACCTTGTTCTTCCAGCGGCTGCAACAGGTCATGGTAGCGCTGCCAGATCGCCAGGCGGTCTTCGGTTATCCGTTCGGCTTCCTCCAGTTGCGCCCAGAGAAACGCTGCGATCAGTTCCCCTGGCAGGAACGACGACCCCACTTCCTGCCAGGTGTATTTGTCCACCTCGCCACGGAAGAATCGGCTGCGATCGGTGCCTTTTTCACGGATGATTTCCGCACGCTGCGTCAGTACCGGATCGTTGACCAGCAGCGCGCCGCCTTCGCCCGAGATGACGTTCTTGGTTTCATGGAAGCTGTAGGCCCCCAAGTCGCCGATGCTGCCCAGCGAGCGACCTTTGTAGGAAGCCATGACCCCTTGGGCGGCATCCTCTACAACTTTCAGCCCATGACGCGCGGCGATTGCCATGATGGCGTCCATTTCGCAGGCAACGCCTGCATAGTGCACGGGCACGATGGCGCGGGTGCGTGACGTGATGGCGGCTTCGATCAGGCGCTCGTCAAGGTTCAGCGTGTCTTCGCGTATATCCACGAAAACCGGTACTCCCCCGCGCAGCACGAAGGCATTGGCTGTCGATACGAAGGTGTACGAAGGCATGATGACTTCATCGCCTGGCTGAATGTCCAGCAGCAGGGCCGCCATTTCCAGTGCGGCGGTGCAGGAGTGGGTTAGCAAGGCTTTGTTGCAGCCGCTCTTATGTTCCAGCCAGTTGTGGCAATACATGGTGAAAGGGCCATCGCCAGCCAGTTTGTTCCCGAACTTGGCTTCGGCAATGTAGTACAACTCTTTACCGGTCATGTAGGGACGGTTGAACGGAATCTTTTCAGTCACAGGTTGATACCTTTTAACTTAAGATGTCTGTCGACAAGTTCGATGCGGGTCATCAGCGTTCGCTGGTGTGGGATGAAAGCGCAGCTTGGATGCCGAGCGTGGTAGAGGTACGCCGACTAAGTGTCCTTGATTCCGACCAGCAGGCGGGAGCCGCCTACGGGGAGATCTAGTCCCCATTTGATGAACTGACGTTCGATGCGCATGATCGCTTCAAACACTCGCTCAAGTGTCGGATTCAGTAAAATGGCCTCGCTGCCCCCGGCACGACCGGTGCGTCGAGCCTTCCAGCGTGCCGCCATCATCATTGGCAATAACAAGGTTACGAATGAGGTGCTACGCACAACCCGAAAGCCTGCGGCTGTCACTTTCCTATGCAGCTCTTCAGCGCTGTAACGGCGCTTGTGGCAGGCCGCATCGTCAGCCGGGCTCCATAGCCATTGGTGCTGCGGTACCGTCAACAGGCAAAGCCCACCGGGTTTGGTGGCCCGGTAGAAGTTCTGCAACACCAGTTCGTCCTCGACGATATGCTCTATCACGTCGAATGCGGCTACAACATCGAATTCGGCTTCGTAGGGCAGGCGCCGTGCGTCCATTTGCAACAGTTCGGCGCCTGGCAGTCGCTTGGCTGCGAATGAAAGCCCGGCAGTGTGGATCTCACTGCCGCAAATCCGCGCATTCGGGAACGCTTTAGCGATGCCGGACAGCACGAACCCGGTACCACAGCCCACCTCCAGCAGCGACTGAAAGCTCGGATAGTATTTGCGCAGCGCCCATTGCACGATCGCATTGCGTGATTTGAACCAGAAGCTGCCGGCTTCTACGCGAGCTAGCCCTTCGAAGCTTGTCTCGTGAAAACTGTCGTTATGCTTTGCAAGTTCAGGCGCCCAAGCCAGGAAACCATCGACCCGTGCGGGTTCGAAGTGGCATTGAGGACAGGCATGTTCTGCATTGATGTTCTGTTTACCGCACGAAGGGCATAGAAGCATGATTTGCTCAAGATGGCATTGGGCGATTGGGGAAAACGAACCAACGGAAGAGTATGAACAGAATGCCGGCCACCGCGAAAATAGCGAAGATCTGCACCAACTGGTGAGCAAACCCCAATTTGTCGGAAAGCACGTAAAGGATACCGATGTTTGCGCTGTAACCGATCGCATGGGCAATACAGTAACGCAGCACCCCGTGCGCCGCGCTTCCGTTGTATGAAAATGAATAGCGCGCATGCCCGAAGTACGCCATGGTCGCGCCCACGGGATACATGATTGCAACCGCTGTCTTGGGCTCGAGCCAGAGCCACGTCAACAACAGGTAGATCAAGTAACCACGCAGGTTATTGAGCACGCCGACGATGCCATACCGAACAATCGGATAACGGGTGCCTTGTCGAAACAGATCGACGAGGCGCATGCGGCTTGCACTCATGGGTTTCACGCGGCGTGTGTGTTGGCGTAAGCCACCAGGTCATCGAGGGTTTGCAACTGGTCGACCTCTGCATCGTTGTTGGCGATGCCGTAGGCATCCTGTACGGCCAGCACAACGCTGAACAGGCCGAGAGAGTCAACGCCCTGCTCGGTAATGCTCATCTCTGGTCGCAGACTTTCCGGTGCTTCGATCGCCTTTGCCTTACGGATTACCTCAACAATGTCTTCGCGGGTGATGGGCATTAAGTGTTCCTCTTGTTCTGATTCACGTTGCTGCTGTGCAGATGTTGGGTCGAGACGGCTAAGGCCTGGTCATACGGTTGCCATGCTGCGCCGGAGCCTATCACGATGCCGGCTTGGCGCTGAAAAAGATTTGTCCAAGCTGGCAGTCGTTCAACATGACGTCGGCACGGGTCAGGCGTGATCCCAGCGTTTGTCTCAGAATGATTTCAGCGTGGTTCAAATCCTCGGGCATGGGCCAGCCAGAGCTGTCCCAGCGGCAAAATACCCATTGAGTGTCGGCAGGTTTCTCAAGTACGGCCAAGTGCAAGGCTTTGTTCATCGACACCAGCCTTTCGATGCTGCTGTGGCCGGAGCAGTCTTCGGCCAATCGAATGCTTCTGCCCGCGGTATTGATCTGACAGTGCCGGGTGACCAGCGATTCGTCATAAGGTACGCGAGCCTGCGGTGCACCTGGCGCAGTCACCAAACGCGCGACAAACCGTTTTTCGCCAATCGTGAATTTGATCACGGCAACATCATCGGGACCGGCGCTTCGGGAGCCTTCTGCCTGTTCTACTTCAAGTTGCAAGTACTGGGTGGCCATGCGCTGGATGATAAATTCGATATCACGGATTTCGCCCGATCGATGTTGTCGAATAATGCGCATTGCGTGATCGAACATATCCGTGCCATGGATATAGTTTCGTTCCCCTTTGAAACCAATGTCGAGCGGATAGCGTTCCATCAGGCAGTTCCCTTCAGGTAGCGGGTCATGTTCACCCGGTGATTGACGGCGAAGTTACCTGACATCACTGCGCCGGCCGGAACGTCGGCCACCACCACTGCGCCCATCTTGATTTGTGCGCCTTGGCCCACAACCAGGCCTTGCGCGACCGATGCCGAAGTACCTACCCACACTCGATCTTCCAGTCGGCTGCGCCCGGCAATGACGGAGTTGCCCGAGATGACGCAGGCCTCACCCACGTAAGCGCCATGGCCGATATTGGTCATGATGCCGATCTGGCTGTGTCGGCCAATGAACGTGAAGCCGCGAAACAGCGACTTGGCAATAACTGCACCTGAGAGGATTTGGCAGCCCTCACTGATCGTGACGCCGCCGGCATGGCTGACTCGCACCAGCCGCCCATCGGCCTGGCGAAGGGTGAGTAGGCCCTCAGCACCGATGACCACATTCGCGCCTATCTCGACGTCGTCGCCGAGCTCGCAATAATCTTCGATGACGCTGTGGGCGCCAATGACCACGCGATTACCCAGTCGGGCCTTGGGCGATACCACTGCGCTGGGATGGATACTGCATCCCTCGCCGACGCCGTAGCTCATCTGGGGGAGGATGTCACCGCTGGCTTTGAGGCGCAGATATAGTTCGAAGAATACGTGGCGTGGGTTCTCGGCAACGATGATTGCCTTGCCGGTGCCAGCCAGTTCGTCGATTAGCGCGGGTGTGCAGATAACCGCGCAGACGTTTGGGTTCGTTGCGGCCTTCTGCAGATAATGCAGGTTCTGGCAGTACACCAGGCTACCCAATGTGATGGTGTCAGCTTCGTCGAGAGTGGCGAAGCTGCCGTCCTCGACGATGACTTCAGTAGCGAAGTGATCACTGATGTTGAAGTGGTGAGCGAGGCGAGTGGTCATCAGAGCTTCTCTTCAAAAACCGAAAACTGTTCAACGTTACTGGCTTCCTCCACCAGGCGGCCAAGGTATTCCCCAAGTACGCCCAGTGCCAGGAGTATGTTTCCGCTCAGGAATGACACCAGCACTGCAAGAGACGCCCAGCCGGGGGCGGAATGCTCGGCAAAGATGGCTTGCACGATGACCCATATCGCATAAGCGATACTCAGCAAACTGATCATCACCCCCCAACCGATCATGAAGCGCAGCGGGAGATAAGAGTGGTTGATCACGAGATATGACAACGTCTTGATCAGCTTCGCCAGCGAGTAGGTGGTTTTCTGCCCGTCCAGCCGAGAGGCATGGCGGATGGGCACGTTGCAGATCAGCGAGTGCGGTACCGATTTGAACAGCATCGCGGCGATGTGAGGGTGCGCGCCTTTGTAGGCGGTCAACTTGCGAGCCACGTCCAGGGTCATGGCACGAAAGCTGGACAGGGCCATCGTCTTGGGTTTTCCGATGATTTTGCCCGCGAGGTGCAAGTTCAGCCGTGAGCCGATGTTGCGCCACCAATGGTGCTGTTTCTCAGAGGCTTCGATCTTGCCGATGACCACTCGTTTTCCCGCATCTAGCTGTTTGGTGAAAAGCGGCAAGTCTTCTGGAAAGCACTGCAGGTCGTCATCGATGGTGAATACATAGCCCTTGTTGGCATACCCCAAGCCACACAAGGTGGCGTGCTGCTGCCCAAAGTTGCGCGCCAGGCGGATGCACCTGACACGGGTATCCTTTTCATGTAATTCACACGCAATGCTCCAGGTGTCGTCCGGGCTGGCGTCGTCAACCAGGATCAGTTCCCAATCATCGGTGAGGGCATCCAGTTGCCGTGAGATCCGTTCGTGGAAGACATGCAGCGTGTCTTTACTGCGATAGACCGGCACCACCACACTGATGCCCGAGTGCCGGCCGTGGGTAGTCGAAAGGTTCTCAGTGGTTGGCATCATTGTTCTCTTTTAGCCAGGCAAGCACGTGTAGTGTCTTCGACGTTGACAGGAGCATAGAGCACTTGCTCCCGCTCAAAGGCATATCCGCCAGCACCAAGTGCAGTTCGCCAAGTGCCCACTTGGCGATAGTCGTCCGGGAACCGAGCACCTTGCTGCAAAAGTGTTTCAACGGGCAGGCTGCGCGGGCCATCTGGTTCCCATAGCACCCATGAAGCGGCCACTGTCTGGCAGTTCACCAGCGAAAGAGCTTCACTGGCGCGCTTGAGGCTGCCGGGGTAGCCGCCTACCAGCCACGCTTGGCCGATGTTTTTTGCACCTAGCGCATAAAGGATGCCTGGCGACTGGCCAGAGAGATCGATCATCGGCGTGCCTGGCTGCAGCCCGGCCGTTCGGGCTACCGCCATCGCACTGGAGAAATATTGCGCGTAGCCTTCGGACAGCTGGAGTTTGGCCCCATTGGCCCCCAGTGCTTGAGTGCTGGTGTTGAGCTTGAGGGGCTGGGGCTGGCGGTAAGGTTGCTCGAGACCCGTTTGCACCAGGGTGGCTACCATTGCCTGGGTGGCGAGAACGGCGGGAACCAGGGGGAGCAATGAAACCTGCTGTCGGAATAGCGGCCCCAGCAGCGTCAACCCGGCGAGCAGCCAGAAAATCGCGGCGTATCCCCCGGTATTCCAGTAGTTGCCATTGGTGCCGAATGCGTACATGTGCGGAGTGACCATGAGCAGCACGGCCATCACCCATTGCGCGAGGGTTATGTTCGCCAGCGCCTTGAGGCGTCCGATGAGCAGGCAAACCAGCAATGCGGCCAGTATTACAGCGAAGATCCACAGACTTTGGTACGGCCCTAGAGAGGCAGCCCAGAACTGGTGGCCAAGCACCTGCGTCACAGTGAAAACGAAAAATGCAAGTGACAATGGCAAACTCAGATATTGCCAATGTTTGTGTTTTGCCAGCAGCAATCCCGTGGCGATGAAAATGGCGAGGGCTGTCGCCAAAAGCGGGTACAAGAGCATGTCGTCCAGCGTAAAACTGTCAACCCTCAGGATATTGAGCAGTGTATGACCTCCGCCCAGGTCCTGAGTAAGCTGGATGCCCTTTTGAATGCGTGCCGCGAATTTGACAACAGAACCGTCGATCAGCCAGGCACTGGCCAGCAATGGCAATAGCGCACAAGCGCCCGCGAGCAGCAGTGAGCGCACGGTGCATCGTCGCAAAGCCAGCAACCACAATGTCACAACTAGCGCTAGCGCCATCGCGGTGCTCGGTTTGGCCATGAATGCGAGCCAGCCGCCGATACCGATCAGCACCCAGCCCGCCAGGCTGGCACGATGCAGAGGTTTGTCCGCCATCAGCAAGCCGGTAGTCGTGATCAGCAGCGCCTGCAGCGTGAGGCTGTTGTAGCTCGGGGTCACCAGCCAGGTGTCGAAAATCAGCAGTGCGGCTGTTGCCAGGCCAGCGCTCAATGTCACTCGTAACAGGCGTTGTTCTGACTGCTTTGGCGAGATTGAGTTGAGGAACGCTTGAGACAGACCCCAGGCCAGGGCAAAGGTGATGAGTATGTTCGCTTGCCGCAAGGCAGTAATATCGCCTCCCAGTAGTTGATAGAGAGGGTGGTAAACAAAGCCGAACTGGGTAGTGGAGGCGCTGTAGAGGAATGGCGTGGCGATCCAGACCAGATAGAAGCTTTCGTCGGTGAAGTCGATGCCGTATGCGCTGAACTTGAGCAGCCAACCCAGTAACATGAGTGTGCCGATTGCGCATGCTGCGATCGGTGCTCGTTGAAACACTGCATTCACGGCGTTGAATTCCTTATCGAATTTGACTGTTGCAGACGATTCAGTCATTAGGTTTAAAAATGGAGGCACTTTACGCGTTGCCCCAGAGGTTGTCAGTAGCATGAGCCTTACACCGTTCATGCATCGGCTGCCTTGACCATTAAACCAAGCCCCACCCCTGCCGATACGCTTTCAATGATCTCGTTTACACTTACGGAATCTTTCCTACCGACCTGCGTGAGATCGACCTGAATCCATGACTATCCTGGTTACCGGCGGCGCCGGCTTTATCGGTGCGAACTTCGTACTGGATTGGATGAGCCAATCGGGCGAAACCCTCATCAACCTCGACAAATTGACCTACGCTGGCAATCTGCAAAGCCTGGCCAGCCTGCAAGGCAATCCGCAACATGTATTCGTGCACGGGGATATCGGTGACGGTCCGCTGCTGCAGCGGCTTCTGGCCGAGCATCGACCGCGCGCGGTGCTCAACTTTGCTGCCGAGTCGCATGTCGACCGTTCCATCCACGGTCCGCAGGCGTTCGTCGAGACCAATGTGGTCGGCACCTTCCAGTTGCTCGAAGCGGTACGGAGCTACTGGCAAGGCCTGGCAGGGGCGGAGCGTGAAGTATTCCGGTTTCTGCATGTTTCCACTGATGAAGTTTACGGCTCGCTCAAGGCCGGCGAGCCGGCGTTCACCGAAACCCATCAGTACCAACCCAACAGCCCCTATTCGGCGAGCAAGGCAGCAAGTGACCATCTGGTGCGCTCCTACCACCACACCTATGGCTTGCCCGTGCTGACCACCAACTGCTCGAACAACTACGGGCCACTGCACTTTCCGGAGAAGCTCATTCCGCTGATGATCGTCAACGCGCTGGGTGGCAAGGCGCTGCCGGTGTATGGCGACGGTCAGCAGATTCGCGACTGGCTTTACGTCAAGGACCATTGCAGCGCTATCCGCCGGGTGCTGGAGGCTGGCACGGTGGGTGAGGTGTACAACGTCGGTGGCTGGAATGAGAAACCGAACCTGGAAATCGTCGAGCGGGTCTGCACTTTGCTGGATGAGCTGCGCCCGCGGCCAGACGGCAAGCCCTATGCAGCGCAGATCAGCTATGTCGCCGATCGCCCGGGGCATGATCGACGCTATGCCATTGATGCCCGCAAGCTGGAGCGGGAGCTGGGCTGGAAACCGAGTGAAACGTTCGAGACCGGTATTCGCAAGACAGTGCAATGGTACCTGGATAACGCGGCGTGGGTCGAAGGGGTGCAGTCGGGCAGTTATCGGGAATGGGTTGAAAAGAACTACAGCTGCCGTTCAGGGAAGCACGACAAATGAGTACACTCAAACAACGCAAAGGCATCATTCTGGCAGGCGGTTCGGGTACTCGCCTGCATCCTGCCACACTGGCGATTTCCAAACAGTTGTTGCCGGTATACGACAAACCGATGATCTACTACCCGCTGACCACGCTGATGCTAGCGGGCATTCGCGACATTCTTATCATCTCTACCCCGCAGGACACGCCGCGTTTCGAGCAGTTGCTCGGCGATGGCCACAAGTGGGGCATCAACATCACCTATGCCGTGCAACCCTCGCCGGACGGCCTTGCGCAAGCCTTCATCATTGGTGAGGATTTCATCGGGAATGACCTCTCGGCACTGGTGCTGGGTGACAACATCTATCACGGCCATGATTTCCAGGCGCTGCTGTACGATGCGATGGGGCGCAACCAGGGCGCCAGTGTCTTCGCGTACCATGTGACCGACCCAGAGCGTTATGGTGTGGTCGAGTTTGATAGCCGCGGCAAGGCCATCAGTCTGGAAGAGAAGCCGCAAAAGCCCAAGTCCAGCTACGCAGTCACAGGGCTGTATTTCTACGATCAGGACGTGATCGAGATGGCCAAAGGGCTCAAACCTTCGCCTCGCGGCGAGCTGGAGATCACCGACCTCAACCGCCTTTACCTTGAGCGCGAGCAGTTGTCCGTCGAGGTGATGGGGCGGGGGTATGCATGGTTGGATACCGGCACCCACGATTCGCTGCTCGAAGCCAGCGGCTTTATCGCCACCATCGAACGCCGGCAGGGCCTGAAGGTCGCTTGCCCTGAAGAGGTTGCCTACCGTCAGCGCTGGATCGACGCTGAACAACTGGAAAAGCTGGCCGCGCCGCTGATGAAGAACGGCTATGGGCAGTATCTGCAACGAGTGCTACACGACACTATCTTCTGAATTTGAAGGGCCTGTGCACGCCTGCTGTGGGATATTTCACCAGTCGGGCGTGCAACATCCAGTGACGTCTAATCTGGTAACCATTCCCTTGCGGCAAACGCTGGGAGAATGGCCTGTGAGCCGCTAGCTTGAGTGGGCAGCCAAGGATCTTGCTGCGTTCCAACTCAACTCACAGGAGTGATTGCCATGCGAAATACCGTTCTCAATTATCTGCTCTTGCCGCTCTTTGCCGGCTTGTCCTTTTCGCTCAGCGCCGCGCCAGCCACTGCCACTGCACCAATGGAACCGGTGCCGATGGTAAGTCAGGTGCAGGCGTCATCCGGCATGTTGAACCTGAATACCGCAGATGCACTGACCTTGCAAAAGGAGCTCAATGGCATTGGCAAAGCGAAGGCCGAAGCAATCGTGGCTTATCGAGAGGCCAACGGGCCGTTCGCTTCAGTTGATGAACTGCTGGAAATCAAGGGAATAGGCAATGCGCTGCTGGAGCGTAACCGTGGCAAGTTGGTAGTGGAGTAGGGTAACTGGCCGGGGCTGGCGACTGTCTGCCCCGGCGTCATCGCCGGCAATCTACCGATCCTGCGCATCCTTGGCATCCGCCTCGGCATTGCGCTCATGCACCTTGCGCAGCTGTTCATCCGTCAGCGGCAGCTTCTTCGCCGTATCGCGCAGCATCATCAGCCCGCCCACGATCGAGCCGAGGGCTATGATGAGTATCAGCCAGGCATACCAGGGCATTGTCGTTCTCCTATGGGCTTTGGGGGCTTCGCTTGTATAAAATTTGAGCGGCGGCCTTATCCGTTGGTTCAATTATAGGAGCCGTAACCGCTTGGGCCAATTCTGATGGTCCGTGGGCCCCAAGGCATGCTCACTTCGTTTACAATGCGCGCCGTTTACGAATTACCAAAGAGACCTTGACCATGTCCGCCTGCCAGACGCCCCTGATCGTCGCCCTGGATTTCCCCACCCGTGACGCCGCCCTCAAGCTGGCCGACCAGCTCGACCCTGCCCTGTGCCGGGTGAAGGTGGGCAAGGAGCTTTTCACCAGCAGTGCTGCAGGCATTGTCGAGACCCTGTGCGAGAAGGGCTTCGAGGTGTTCCTCGACCTCAAGTTCCACGATATTCCGAACACCACCGCCATGGCCGTGAAGGCTGCCGCGGAAATGGGTGTTTGGATGGTCAACGTCCACTGCTCCGGCGGCCTGCGCATGATGGCGGCCTGCCGTGAAGAGCTGGCCAAGCGCAGCGGCCCGCAGCCGTTGCTGATCGGCGTCACCGTGCTGACCAGCATGGAGCGTGAAGACTTGGCGGGTATTGGCCTGGATGTCGACCCGCAGGAGCAGGTGTTGCGCTTGGCGGCACTGGCCGAAAAGGCCGGCATGGACGGGCTGGTATGCTCGGCACTGGAAGCGCCAGCCCTGAAAGCTGCGCATCCAGGCCTGCAACTGGTGACCCCAGGCATTCGCCCGGCCGGTAGCGCCCTGGATGACCAGCGCCGGATCCTCACGCCTCGCCAGGCGCTGGACGCCGGTTCGGATTACCTGGTGATCGGCCGCCCGATCAGCAAGGCGGCGGACCCGGCCCAGGCACTGGCCGCGGTGGTCGCTGAAATACGCGGCTAAACCGCATCAACAAAAAAGGGCTGCGATGCAGCCCTTTTTCGTTTTCAAATCTTGATATCAACTGTGGGCCGTCGACCAGTCGATCCAGCCAAACTGCCAGGTCGCCAGGATCAGCAGCCCGAAGGCGATGCGGTACCAGGCAAAAGCCGCGTAGCTGTGGTTGGCGATGAACTTCAGCAGCGCGCGCACGGCGATCATGGCGAAGATGAACGAAGTCACGAAACCGATGGCAAACACCGGCAGGTCGCTTGGCTCGAACAGGTGGCGGTACTTGTAGCCCGAATACACCGCCGCACCGACCATGGTCGGCATCGCCAGGAAGAACGAGAACTCGGTGGCTGCCTTGCGCGACAGGCCGAACAGCAGGCCGCCGATGATGGTGGAGCCAGAGCGCGAGGTACCTGGGATCATCGCCAGGCACTGTACGAAACCAATCTTCAGGGCATGGGTCCAGCGCATGTCGTCGACATGGTCGACAGCCACCTTGTGATCACGGCGTTCAGCCCAGAGCATGATCACGCCACCGATCACCAGTGCCGTGGCCACGGTAATCGGGTTGAACAGGTACTCGTGAATCAGGTCGGCGAACAGCACACCCAGCACCACCGCCGGCATGAATGCCAGTAACAGGTTGCCGGTAAAGCGCCGCGCTTTTGGCTGGCTGGTCAGGCCGAACACCACTTCGAGGATCTTGCCGCGAAACTCCCACACGACTGCCAGGATCGCTGCCAGCTGAATGATGATATTGAACGCCATCGCGCGTTCACCACCGAAATCGATCAAGTCGGCCACGATGATCTGGTGCCCGGTACTGGAAATCGGCAGAAACTCCGTAAGCCCTTCAACCACGCCCAGGATGATAGCCTGGAAGGCCGTCCATAAATCCATTTCTTCCCCCGTTGGAACCTGGCTGATTGCGAGGCTCATATTCTTGATTTGCTTACGATTACCGGCTCAGGCAGCGCAGTTTTTGCGCGAGCGGGATGCTAACAGAGCAACCACACATTGTTGTGTGTGGGGTTGTAACGGCGGTAAGAAAAAGGGCCGATATGCAGCTGCATATCGGCCCCCTTGTCTTGCAGTACGCTGACTTAAGCGATAACCAGCGGGGCGAAGCCCTTGATCAGGTCATCCAGTGCCTTGATCTGCGCCAGGAACGGCTCCAGCTTGTCCAGCGGCAGGGCGCTCGGGCCATCGCACTTTGCCTGGTCCGGATTTGGGTGGGCTTCCAGGAACAGGCCGGCCAGGCCAACCGCCATGCCGGCACGGGCCAGGTCGACCACCTGCTCGCGACGGCCGCCGGAGGCTGCACCGGACGGGTCGCGGTTCTGCAGGGCGTGGGTGACGTCGAAGATGATCGGCAGGTTGTCGCAGGTGCGCTTCATCACGCCGAAGCCGAGCATGTCGACCACCAGGTTGTCGTAGCCCATGCAGGTGCCGCGGTCGCAGAGGATAAGCTGGTCGTTACCGGCTTCCTTGAACTTGTGCACGATGTTCTGCATCTGCGAAGGGCTGAGGAACTGCGGCTTCTTGATGTTGACCGGTTTGCCGGTCTTGGCCAGGGCCACAACCAGGTCGGTCTGGCGGGCGAGGAAGGCTGGCAGTTGCAGCACGTCAACCACTTCGGCCACTGGCGCGCACTGGTAGATTTCATGCACGTCAGTGATGATCGGTACGTCGAACTCGGCCTTTACCTTCTCAAAGATGCGCAGGCCTTCTTCCATGCCCGGGCCGCGGTAGGAGTGGATCGAGGAGCGGTTGGCCTTGTCGAAGCTGGCCTTGAACACGTAAGGGATGCCCAGCTTTTCGGTAACCCGAACGTACTCGGCGCAGGCGGTCAGGGCCAGGTCCTCGGACTCGAGCACGTTGATGCCGCCGAAGAGGACGAACGGGGCGGTGTTGGAGCACTCGATGGTGGGGGTGATCTTGATCATGGTCTACTCTGCAAATCCCAGTCACTGGTTTCAGTGGCGATAGCCAATCTTACAGACTCACACCTTCAACACCAACTTGCCGAAGTTCTCCCCGCTGAACAGCTTGAGCAGGGTCTCGGGGAACGTCTCCAGCCCGTCCACCACGTCCTCCTTGCTCTTGACCTTGCCGGTGGCCAGCCATCCGGCCACCTCCTGCGCGGCCTTGCCATAGTCCTTGGCGTGGTCCATCACCACAAAACCTTCCATACGGGCGCGGTTCACCAGTAGCGCCAGGTAGTTGGCCGGACCTTTGACGGCTTCCTTGTTGTTGTACTGGCTGATGGCGCCGCAGATGACGATGCGCGCCTTGAAGTTGATGCGGGTGAGCACGGCGTCGAGGATTTCGCCGCCGACGTTATCGAAGTACACGTCGACGCCCTTGGGGCATTCGCGCTTCAGGCCGGCCAGCACATCTTCGGCCTTGTAGTCGATTACGCCGTCGAAGCCCAGTTCGTCCTTGAGGTACTGGCACTTCTGCGCGCCACCGGCGATGCCGACCACATGGCAGCCCTTGAGCTTGGCGATCTGGCCGACGATGCTGCCCACCGCGCCGGCCGCGCCGGAGATGACCACGGTGTCGCCGGCCTTGGGCTGGCCAACCTCGAGCAGGGCGAAGTAGGCGGTCATGCCGGTCATGCCCAGAGCCGAGAGGTAGCGGGGCAGCGGGGCGAGGCTGGGGTCGATCTTGTGCAGGCCCTGCGGCTCGCCGGTGAAGTAGTCCTGCACGCCGAGGGCGCCGCTGACATGGTCACCGGGTTTGTAGTCCGGGTGGCTGGAGGCGACCACTTCGCCGACGCCCAAGGCGCGCATCACCTGGCCCAGGGCAACGGGCGGGATGTACGACTTGCCTTCGTTCATCCAGCCGCGCATGGCCGGGTCCAGTGACAGGTAGAGGTTGCGTACCTGGATCTGGCCGGCGGCTGGGGCTTCGGCAGGTACCGTCTCGAAGGTGAAGTCGTCACGGCGCACGGCGCCGACCGGGCGTTTGGCAAGCAGGAAGCGGCGGTTGGTCTGGGTCATGGCAGGTCCTTGTAGGCGATGAGGCACAGCGGTCAATTTAACCTGCTGATGCAGGTTGGTCCGCAAAATCACTGGTAAGCATGGTAGCTCAACCGTTGCCCTGATGATGCTGCCCAGCCGGGCGGTGGGCTGACTAGACTCTGCCCAGAAATTTGGAAGCCGGCGCGATCCCTGTAGGAGCTGCGCTTGCCGGCGATGGGCCGCACAGCGGCCCCAGGTTTCGGACGTTGCGAAAACCCTGCTGGCCCGGGCGAGGGCTGCGCCCTCGATCGCCGGCAAGCGCGGCTCCCACAGGGACTCATGATTGGAGCAGACGATGAGCATGACCTTTTCCGGCCAGGTAGCCCTGGTCACCGGCGGTGCGGCAGGTATCGGCCGGGCGACGGCACTGGCCTTTGCCCGCGAAGGCCTGAAGGTAGTAGTGAGCGATCTCGACGCGGCCGGTGGCGAGGCCACGGTGGCCTTGGTTCGTGAAGCGGGTGGCGAAGCGCTGTTCGTGGCCTGTGATGTGACCCAGGACGCCCAGGTGCGCCAGCTGCATGAGCGCGCCATCGAGGCCTATGGACGCCTGGACTACGCCTATAACAATGCCGGTATCGAAATCGAAAAAGGCCGCCTTGCCGAGGGTAGCGAGGCGGAGTTCGACGCCATCATGGGTGTCAATGTCAAAGGCGTGTGGCTGTGCATGAAATATCAGCTGCCGCTGCTGCTTGCCCAGGGGGGCGGGGCGATCGTCAACACCGCCTCGGTGGCGGGCCTGGGCGCGGCACCGAAGATGAGCATCTACGCCGCCTCCAAGCATGCGGTGATCGGCCTGACCAAATCGGCAGCCATCGAATATGCCAAGAAAGGTATCCGGGTGAATGCCGTGTGCCCGGCGGTGATCGACACCGACATGTTCCGCCGTGCCTACGAGGCAGACCCACGCAAGGCCGAATTTGCCGCTGCGATGCACCCGGTGGGGCGAATCGGCAAAGTCGAAGAAGTGGCCAGTGCGGTGTTGTATCTGTGCAGTGACGGGGCGGGGTTCACCACCGGCCATAGTCTGACAGTGGATGGAGGGGCGACTGCGATCTGACCCGCAGGATCCAAGCCCGTGCATAGTTAGTTTGCTTATTAGCTGTGTATACTAATGCTCTTCAATTTTTGGAAAGCGACATGGAGACAGTCAGCGCCCAAAAAACCGGCTGCCAAGCCTCGATATCGGATTTCGAGGCGTGCCGGGGTATCGCCGAAGGGCCCGTGTTCATCGTTGCATCGGGAGCCTCTGCCAAGGGCTTTCCACTGCAGCGCTTCGCGGGCGTGCCGATGATCACCGTCAACGGCGCGATCTCGATGTTCGCGGAACATGGTGTGCGCCCGTATTTTTATGTGTGCACCGACACCGGGTTTGCGCACCAGCAGCCTGAGCTTTACGCAAAAGCTGTACGGCTTAGCAAGCGCCTGGCGATCTGGCCGAGTGAGGTCGAGGGGCTGCCGGTAACCTGCGAGGCGCAGATCTTCCCGCTGGCCAAGGCGGCTCGCTCGGGCCTGTACGACGCGCTGTTCAATGCCGGCCCGCAACTCGTGCGCAGCCGGGCAATCTGGGGTAGCCGCTCGCGTTCGGTGGGCTTCAGCAAAGACCTGTCCCAAGGGTTTTTCGATGCACGCACGGTGGCCTATGCGGCGCTGCAGCTTGCCTGTCACCTGGGTTTCAATCAGGTTTTTTTGGTGGGTGTGGACCTCGACCAGTCGGTGGGGCGCTTCTACGAGGGCCCGGGGCAGGCGGTGTCGCGCTGCCATCTGGATGAAGCCTTTGAGCGGCGCATCTTGCCCTCGCTCAAGTTGATGGCCGACCGGGTTGTCGATGAACATTTTGCCGTCTACAACCTGTCTGCCACCTCGAAAATCCCGGATGCGATCATCCCCAAGGTCACCCTCGACCAGGCCCGGGCGATGATCCAGGGTAACGCGCCTCAGGCTTTCATGTGCAGCCACCCCGCGTGACGGCTTTCTTCCTTCAGCACGCAAGGCGACCTTCAGCTTGCTGATAGCGACAAGCTCATAGCCATTTGACACCATTTTGGCGCCAACCCCTTGTTAGCAGGGCAAAAACGTTGCCACGCTTGGCCCTTGGCAAAACCATGCATGGTGAGGGGGATCGGCGATGGCGGCGAGCAGGCACGGTGTTCTGGCCAACCTGGGCATGGCCCGCAAACTGGGTCTGGGGTTTGCCCTGGTGTTGCTGCTGACCCTAGCGGTGGCAGCCATTGGCATTGCGGCGCTGCATGGCGTTGGCCAGCGTTTCGACGGCCTGCGCCAGCTGGGCCAATTCAATACCGACCTGCTGCGGTTGCGCCAGCACGAGCAGGCCTTTGCCTTGCGCTCCGACATCAAGGAGGCCGAGGCTTTGCGCAGCGGCTTGCAGAACCTTGCCGAGCGCGCCCGCAATCTGCCGGCGCTGGTTGCGGCCGAGGCTGACCTGGCGGCTTATGGCCAGGCCTTCGAGGCTTTCGTCGAGGCGGTGCAGGCCAAGGAGCTGGCGCTGGACATGGCCAGCTGGTCGGTGTCCAGCGTGGCCAACAACCTCGATGTGCTGCAGGCCGGCCTGGCCGATGATGCCGCCTACACGCTCAAACAGTCCCAGGGCCAGCAAGGGAGTGAGTTCCTTGAACAGGCCGGGCAGGTGGCGCAGGTGTCGCGGCTGATGCTGCAGGCCATGGACGAGGCACGGGTGCGCCTGGACAAGAGCCGCAAAGGCGAGGAGAGCGACGCCCAGGGCCGTATCGCGCAGACGGTCGAGGCGGCGCAGTTGGTCGAGCAACTCAAGGCCGGCGTCAATGACGCGGGTTACCAGAGTGTGCTCGGCGAGGTGGCCGGGCACATTGCCAGCTTCTCCGACAAGCTCAACGAATACACCGACCTCCTGGGCAAGGAGCAAGGCATCAAGGCTCAGTTGCAGGCGCGTGCCGAGCAGGTCACGGGCCGGGTCGACCAGGCCTATGCCGTCGATCAGCAGGCCATGCAGGCTGAACTGGCGCGCAACAGCGTGGCCATTGCGCTGGCAACCGGGCTGGCGTTGTTGGTGGGCATCCTTGCCGCCTGGTTGATCACCCGTGCCGTGGTCGGCCCGCTCAAGCGCGTGATAGGCCGTGCCCAGCGCATTGCCGCTGGCGAGTTGAGCATGGAGCACGAAGCGCCGCGCACGGATGAAGTCGGTCAGTTGATGCAGGCCATGCAGCAGATGGCTGCCGGGTTGTCTGGCGTGGTCAGCGGCTTGCAGCAAGGTATCGAGCAGCTGGCGGGCAGCGCCCAGGCGTTGTCGGCAGTGACCGAGCAGACCAACCGCGAAGTCGGCAGCCAGAAGGAAGAGACCGAGCAGGTGGCTACCGCCATGCAGCAGATGACTGCCACCGTGCATGATGTGGCGCGCAATGCCGAAGAAGCGGCGCAGGCAGCGCAGGCGGCCGATGACAAGGTCGACGCCGGCCAGCGCGTGGTGCGCGAGAGCATGCAGCGCATCGAGCAACTGGCAACGGCAGCGGACACCGCCAGCGCCGGCATCGACAGCTTGAGTGCCGAGATCCACACCATTGGTGATGTGCTGGAGGTGATCAAGAGTGTTGCCGAGCAGACCAACCTGCTGGCGCTCAACGCGGCCATCGAAGCGGCCCGGGCGGGTGAGCAGGGGCGTGGTTTTGCGGTGGTGGCCGACGAAGTACGGGCGCTGGCCCGGCGTACCCGGCAGTCGACCGAGGAAATCGAGCGGCTGGTGGCCAGCTTGCGTGGCAATGCCCAGCAGTCGGTGGCGCAGATCCGTGGCAGTACCGAGCTGGTGCGCCTGGCCGTGGCCGATGCGCTACAGACCGAAAGCGCGCTGGGCAGCATCGCGGTGGCGGTGTCGTTGATCCAGCAGATGAATCAGCAGATTGCCGCGGCGGCCGAACAGCAGAGTTCGGTGGCCGAGGAAATCAGCCGCAGCGTGACGCAGATCCGTGGCAGCGCCGACCAGGCGGCGTTGGCCATGCAGGACAATGCCCGGTCCAGTATCGAGCTGGCTCAGCTGGGCAGTGACCTCAAAGGCATGGTCGGCCACTTCAGATTGTGAGGGGCTGGCGCAAGAGTTTGCGGGGGGGAGGTCGAGCGCCGCCCGCGCGGCGCATCGCGGATGAATCCGCTCCTACATCTTTTTCGGGCCCATCGCGCCTGTGAGGTCACCGCTGTCCGCGTGTTCGTACCTTTCAATATCGAGGTGGCAGCCCCTCTGGCACAGGACACACTGGCACGAAACAGATGTAGGAGCGGATTCATCCGCGATGCGCCGCGCGGGCGGCGCTCGGTCTCAATCTCGACACCGATCTACTGCCGAACACCTCGCGGATTGAGGATCAGCAAGGTCAGCACCCCCGCCACGATCCCCCAGAACGCCGAGCCGATCGAGAACAGGGTGAACCCCGAAGCCGTCACCATGAAGGTGATCAGCGCCGCTTCCCGCTCCCGTGCCTCACTCATGGCCACGGTCAACCCGTTCATGATCGAACCGAACAACGCCAGCGCCGCGATCGACAGCACCAGCTCCTTCGGCAACGCCGCGAACAATGCCGCCAGGGTGGCGCCGAAGGTGCCGGCAATGCCATAGAAAATCCCGCACCACACCGCTGCGGTATAGCGTTTGCTCGGGTCTTCATGGGCATGCGGCCCGGTGCAGATCGCCGCACTGATGGCCGCCAGGTTGACCCCGTGCGAGCCGAACGGTGCCAGCAGCAGCGAGGCGAATCCGGTCGCTGAAATCAGCGGCGAGGCGGGTACCTGGTAACCGTCGGCACGCAGCACGGCCACGCCAGGCATGTTCTGCGAAGTCATCGCCACCACGAACAGTGGAATGCCGATGCTGATGGTCGCGGCCAGCGAAAAGCTTGGCGTAGTCCACACTGGAGTAGCCACCTCCAGCTTGAAGCCGCTGAAGTCCAGCAGGCCGAGGGCGCCGGACAGTGCCGTGCCCACCAGCAATGCGGCCAGTACGCAGTAGCGCGGCGACAGGCGCTTGACCAGCAAATAGCTGAAGAACATGCCCAGTACCAGCAGGGTACGGTGCTGTGCGGCAACGAAGATTTCGCTGCCGATCTTGAACAGGATCCCAGCCAGCAAGGCCGATGCCAAGGACGCCGGAATGCGCTTGACCAGCCGCTCGAAGCTGCCGGTCAGGCCGCAGATCACCACCAGCACCGCACAGGTGATGTAGGCACCGATGGCCTCGCCGTAACTGACGCCACCCAGGCTGGTGATCAGCAGCGCCGCACCGGGAGTCGACCAGGCCACGGTGATGGGGGTGCGATAGCGCAGTGACAGGCCGATACTGCACACCGCCATGCCGATCGAAAGCGCCCAGATCCACGAAGAAATCTGCGCGCTGGTCAGGCCGGCCGCCTGGCCGGCCTGGAACATCAGTACCAGCGAGCTGGTATAGCCGGTGAGCATGGCGATGAAGCCGGCGACCACCGCCGACGGTGAGCTGTCTGCCAGGGGCCGCAGGCGTGCGGAGGTGGCATCGGTCATTGGGTTGGGTCCTTGTCCATGTGTAAGCAGTTTTTTCAGACTAACGCGGGCCGGATTGATCTTTGCCATACAGCAGGCATTGCTTTTAGCCGTACAGTCGCCAACTATTGGGCAAGTTCGCGTAACTGCATGGGAGGGGAGGGGCGATGTTCAAGGTGTATGGTGACTACCAGTCGGGCAATTGCTACAAGGTCAAGCTGATGCTCAGCCTGCTCGACCGCCCGTATGAATGGCAGGCGGTGGATATCCTCAAGGGCGAGACCGAAACGCCTGAGTTTCTGGCCATGAACCCCAACGGCAAGGTGCCGGTGCTCAAGCTTGACGACGGTACCTGCCTGTGGGAATCGAACGCCATCCTCAACTACCTGGCCGATGGCAGCGAATTCCTGCCCAGCGAGCCGCGCCTGCGAACCCAGGTGCTGCAGTGGCAGTTCTTCGAGCAGTACAGCCATGAGCCATACATTGCCGTGGCACGCTTCATCCAGTTCTACCTGGGGCTGCCGGACGAGCGCGTGGAGGAATACCGCAAGCTGCACAAGGGCGGTTACAAGGCGTTGAGGGTTATGGAGCGGCAGTTGCAGATGACGCCGTATCTGGTCGGGGACCAGTACTCGATCGCCGATGTGGCGTTGTATGCCTACACCCATGTGGCGCATCAGGGTGGCTTTGACCTGACGGATTACCCGGCAGTGCGCGAGTGGCTGGCGCGGGTGGCCAGCCATCCTCGGCATGTGCCGATGGTCGAGTAAGGCAGGACCGCCTTCTGTGGGAGCGGCCTTGCCGGGGCGCCGGACCGGTCGGAAAGCGCCGCAGAGCGACCCCGGAATTTCAGCGACGGTGCCACTATTGCTGGGGCTGCCTTGCAGCCCTTTCGCGACGCAAGGCCGCTCCTACAAGGGCCGCGCAGGGCTTACGCGAAGCGCTTGTCCAGATAGGCAATGATGGCCTTGGATTCATACATCCAGGTCACCTTGCCTTGTTCCTCGATGCGCAGGCACGGCACTTTCACCCGGCCGCCACCTTCGAGCAAGGCCTGGCGATGCACGTCGTCGTTCTTGGCATCACGCAATGCCACCGGCACGTTCAAGCGGTGCAGGGTGCGGCGGGTCTTCACGCAGAACGGGCAGGCATGGAACTGGTACAGCGCGAGGCCCTTGGCCTCCTGCTCGACACGCGCCTGGGCCGCCGCATCACGCTTCTGCTTGGCCGGGCGGCTGATCCAGTCGCCGAAAACGATGAGCTGGCCGAGGCCGACCCGCAGGGCTTTGACGATCATGGGCTACTCCTGAAATGAAAAAGCCGACCCCTTGGGGCCGGCTCGGAACATGCGCCGATCACTTGATCAGGCTGAGGAACTCGCCACGAGTCGAGGCGTTCTCGCGGAACTCACCCAGCATCACCGAAGTGAGCATGGTCGAATTCTGCTTTTCAACGCCGCGCATCATCATGCACATGTGCTTGGCTTCGATGACCACCGCCACGCCTGCGGCGCCAGTCACCTGCTGAACGGCCTCGGCGATCTGGCGGCTGAGGTTTTCCTGGATCTGCAGGCGGCGGGCGAACATGTCGACGATGCGCGCAACCTTCGACAGGCCCAGGACCTTGCCCTTGGGCAGGTAGGCCACGTGGGCCTTGCCGATGAAAGGTAGCATGTGGTGTTCGCACATCGAGTACAGCTCGATGTCCCGGACTAGCACCATCTCACTGTTGTCGGAGGTGAACAGCGCGCCGTTGGTGACTTCTTCCAGCGTCTGCTCGTAACCGCGGCAAAGGTACTTCATGGCCTTTGCAGCCCGCTTGGGCGTGTCGAGCAGGCCCTCACGGGAGACGTCCTCGCCAAGTTGGCTGAGGATCTCGGTGTAGTTCTGTTCCAGGGACATGTATCTACCTGTGGGTAAAAATCGCAAAAATGAAGGGTACGGCGGAGCGGGCGGCGCTGCAAGCACGGCGTTACTCGTCGCGGCCTTCCATCATGGTTCGCTTGAGCATTACATACACCGCGCCGGTGCCGCCATGGCGGGCCTGGCACGAGGTGAAACCGAGCACTTGCGGGTGCTGGCGCAGCCAGGTATTGACGTGGCTCTTGATCATCGGGCGCTTGCCGTCCAGGCGTGCGGCCTTGCCGTGGGTCACCCGGACGCAGCGTACTTCGAGTTTGGTGGCTTCGGCGATGAAGGCCCACAGGGTTTCCCGGGCCTTCTCCACGCTCATGCCATGCAGGTCGAGGCTGCCCTCGAAGGCGATCTGGCCGAGCTTGAGCTTGCGGATCTGGCTTTCCTGCACACCGTCGCGGCGCCACATCAGCTCGTCTTCGGCACCGACGTCGATGACGAACTGGTCGGACAGGCCGTCGATGACCAGGGCCTGGTCGCTGCGGATGGTCGCCGCCTGGCGCAGGCCGGCCAGTTGCTTGCGGTCAGTTTTCGGCTTGCCCACATCGGCGCGGTCGTGCTTGATCGGCTTGACGCCGCGCACTTCGGCACTGAACAGGGAAAAATCGTCGTCTTGCATGCTGCCTCCACGTGGGCGGCGTAGTTTACGCGATCAGCCTTGTGTCGTCAGTACCGGCCTCTTCGCGGCGGTTCGACGTCACGATAAACCCGCTCCCACAGGGCCGGTGCAAAGCTTGAATGTTGCGCTGTACTTGTGGGAGCGGGTCACCCGCGAAGAGGCCAGTGGCACAAACCACTAATCGTGCTTTTTCATCAGGTGCGGCGACAGGTTCAGTTCGCGCCCGCGGCGCAGGCGAATGCGGCTGCGCCGCCAGAAGCGCACGCCAAAATACAGCAGCAACAGCCCGACCACAGCCAGGATACTGGCCAGCGGGCGGTTGGCATTGAGTTCGGCCAGGGCGGTGTAGTTGCCGAGCAGCCCGGCGATGCCGGCCATGGCCAGCAACACGCCGAGGGTGGCGATCAGGGCCGACAGGCCGGCGGCAATGCGCGCACCCCAGTTACGCGGTTCCCGCGGGCGCAGACGCTTGGCGTCGAAACTGCCTTTGAGCTTCATTCCAGTTTCCTCTGTGGACATCCGGAATTCGACCTGGGCGCGGCCCTCGGGTTCCGCCCGGCTGCCGGGCGGTCATCGTATCGTCAGCTCAGATCAGGCTGGCGGTAGGGGCGACACAGGCGAAGTTGTCGGCCATCACGGCCATTTCGCACGCGTGGATCTGCGCGGCGGGGATCACCTGATCCTTGAGCGCCAGGTCGCGTGTTGCCGAGGCGTCTTCCACCAGGGTGCAACGATAACCATAGTCCTTGGCGCGGCGCACGGTTGTGCTGACGCTGGAGTGGCTCATGAAACCGCACACGATCAGGTCCAGGTGCCCCAGCTCCTGCAGGGTGTCGTGCAGCTTGGTGTTCTTGAAGGCGTTGGGCATGCGCTTTTCGATGATGAATTCACCTTCGCGCGGCTCCAGGCCCGGGATGAACTGGCCGGCCGGGCCCTGCGGGTCGAAGCGCCCGCCAACGGTACCGAGGTGGCGAACGTGGATGATCGGACGGCCGGCCTTGCGGGCGGCGTCGAGCAACCGGGCGATGTTGGCCACGGCCTCGTCCATGCCCGACAGTTGCAGAGGACCGCTCAGGTATTCCTTCTGCGCATCGATGATGATCAGGCTGGCTTGGCTCAGCTTGGCCGGCGGATAATCGCGGCCAGTGAGGCGGAACATCGTGGTTGGAACGGACATCAAGGGCTCCTTGGGTAGGGCTTTTGTATACCTATTCTCCCTTGCCTTGGCGCCAATGGGAATGGTTGACATCGCAAGCAGCGTGATTACTGGCCTGTGGCCTGCCATCGGGGCATCGCGAGGAACAATTGTGCGGGTTGGGCTGTTAGACTTTTGTACGGTCTGAATAGGAGTACCCCGTGATCACATCTCGTCTGCGCACGTTGCGCGACCATATCCGCTGGGCGGTCAGCCGCTTCCATGAGCACGAGCTGTTCTTCGGCCACGGTGCCGACAATGCCTGGGACGAAGCCCGCCTGCTGGTGCTGGGCGCGGTACACCTGCCGTGGGAAATCGCCGATAGCTACCTGGACTGCCAGCTTGAGGACGACGAGCGGGTACGCCTGCAGCACCTGCTCAAGCGCCGCATCGAAGATCGCGTACCGACCGCCTACCTGCTGGGTGAGGCCTGGTTCTGCGGCATGTCGTTCATCGTCGATGAGCGCGTGCTGGTGCCCCGTTCGCCGATTGGCGAGCTGATCGAAAAACGTTTCGAGCCGTGGCTGGCGGCGGAGCCGGCCCGTATCCTCGACCTGTGCACCGGCTCTGGCTGCATTGGCATCGTGGCTGCCGAAGTGTTCCCCGAAGCCGAAGTGGTGCTGGCCGACCTGTCGTTCGACGCGCTGGAAGTGGCCAACCAGAACATCGAGCGCCACGGCCTCGACGAGCGCGTGTTCACTGTGCAGGGTGACGGCTTCGCCGGCCTGCCGGGGCAGCGTTTCGACCTGATCCTGTCCAACCCGCCGTATGTCGATGCCGAGGACTTCGGTGACATGCCGGCTGAGTATCACCACGAGCCGGAAATGGGCCTGGCCTGCGGCAACGATGGCCTGGACCTGGTGCGGCGGATGCTGGCCGAGGCGGCTGATCACTTGACCGAAAAGGGGCTGCTGATCGTGGAGGTTGGCAACAGCCAGGTGCACGTCGAGGCGCTGTACCCGGAGGTGGACTTCGCCTGGCTGGAGTTCGAGCGTGGTGGGCATGGCGTATTCATGCTCACCGCCGAGCAGTGCCGTCAGCATCAGGAACTGTTCAAGGCTCGCGTCTGACGTAGGCCCGCTGGGGCTGCTTCGCAGCCTTTCGCGGCACAAGGCCGCTCCTACAGATGTGCGCGTGCCCTGTAGGAGCGGCCTTGCCGGGGCGCCGGACCGGTCGGAAAGGGCCGCAACGCGGCCCCGGTTGTTTACCGGGTAGCGATCCAGATCAGCAGCCCGGCCTGGAACACGGCAAACGCCACCAGGCAGGTGATGGTAAAGCGCAACCCGCTGTCTTCACGCCGATACTTGGCCACCCGCTCATCACGCTCGCGCAACTGGCCCTCTTTTTCCAGCAGGTTCTGCTCGGCCTGCTGCAGCATGCCTGCGGCATCGAGCATGCTCACTTGCTGCACCTTTTCGGTATTCCAGCCGCCCTTGAGCTGGCTTACCGTGGTGTCGAGCGTACGGCCCTTGAGGTGCTGCGGGTCGGCGTATTCCACTTCCAGGCCGGTTGCGGTGATGAAGCGGTCGCGGCGCAGGCGGGTGTCTTCGTTCAGCGCATCCTTGTTCGGCAGGGCCATGCCTTCGACCCGGTAGTTCGACCAGCGCCGCTGCAGCCACTGCACGGCCTGGCCCAGCATGAAGCGGCCGATGCCACGATTGAGCGGCTCCAGTTGCAGGCCGCTGTCGCTGCCAAGGGTCACCAGGCGCTCGGCGTGATCCACCCGCACATCCAGCTGGTTCTGCTCTTTGCGCACTTTCTGCCCGGGCAGACGGATTTCCATGCGCAGCAGGCTGTGGGCCTTGTCATGGCGCTCGGCATAGGCGAACTCGACGAAGCGCAATGGCCGTGCACCACTGTTGCGGTCGGTGGGCAAGGGCGCCAGGCGCAGCAGCTGGAAGTGTTCGACAGCAAGGTCGGCCCAGGGCAGGGCGGCGGGTTCCGTGGCGTGCGGCTCTTCGGCTGGCTCTACGGCGGCAGGGGCATCGGTCATCAGGGTGTTTCCTCGGATACGGGCTTGCACTGACCGGGGCTGCTTTGCAGCCCATCGCCGGCAAGCGCGGCTCCCACAGGGTCTGCACAGGCCTGGATCCTGTACGCACCCTGTGGGAGCCGCGCTTGTCGGCGATGGGCCGTAAAGCGGCCGCAATCAACACCAATACCGCGTTATCGGCAGGTTTTGCCGATGTTTGAGGGTCAGGCTGATGGCAGTTGGTGAATGAAGCTGACCACCCGCTCGCCGAGTTCCCTTGCCAGTGGCAACTCCGGGTTGAGGTAGCTGTCACGCTGCAGGTGCATGTCCTTGGGGCTGATGCGCAGCATGTGGTTCATGCCGTCGATCAACACCAACTGGGCATCCGGCTTGGCCGCTTTGAGGCGTTCGGCGTCGGCCACGTCGACCTGAACGTCGTTGCGGCCCTGCACGATCAGCGCCGGCATCGGCAACCGGGCGAAGGCCTGCGCCGGGTCTTGCTGGAGCAGGGTGATCAGGTAGGGCTGCACGCTGGGGCGAAACACCTGGCGCAAGGGGGCCGGCACGTCCAGGCTGGTCTGCCCCGCTTGCAGGCGGTCGAGCAAGGCACTGCCTTGGGCCATCTGTGCCGGTGGCATGCGCTGTGCCAGTTGCTCGCGCAGTACGTCCGCCAGTGGCCGGCCCATGCCGGCCAGGGTGATCACTGCGCTGGCGCCAGCGCGTTCTGCGGCCAGGCTGGCGATCAGCGCACCTTCGCTGTGGCCGACCAGGATCAGCGGACCGAAGCGGGGGTCGGCCTTGAGCTTGCGGCTCCAGGCCACCACGTCGTCGACGTAGCGTTGCACGCTCAGGTCGCGCTCATCGGGAGTGGCCGGCTGGCTGGCGGCCACTCCGCGCTTGTCGTAGCGCACGCTGGCGATGTGCTCGTTGGCCAGTACCAGCGCCAGGCGCTTGAGGTTGTCGATGCGCCCTGAGGCCGGGTTGTTGCCGTCGCGATCGGTCGGGCCGGAGCCCGCGATGATCAACACCACTGGCGGCGGTGTGGCCTGTTGCGGCAGCAGCAGGCTGCCGTGCAGCACACCCTGGCCGGTGTCAAGGTCGATGGGGCGTTGCAGCACGGTGGGTGCGGCGGCCTGGGCCAGGCCCGTGCACAGCAGAAGGAAAAAGGCGACGAAGCGCGACATCATGCGGTACTACATGGAGAGATGACGGTTTGACCCAATGTTTGCGGGAAGGTTCGATGGCTGTATACGGCAGGTCTGGCCTGTTCGGGGCGGTTCGACGCTTCGATGAACCCGCTCCTGCAGGCTTGGCGCGGCCCCTGTGGGAGCGGGTTCACCCACGAAGAGGCCAGCACAGGCAACCAAAGCATCTGTATACTGCCCGCTTTCGTTCATCTCAGGCAGATTTCGCGGAGCGTCCATGTCCGGCAATACCTACGGCAAGCTGTTCACTGTCACCACCGCAGGCGAAAGCCATGGCCCGGCGTTGGTCGCCATTGTCGATGGGTGCCCACCTGGCCTGGAAATCTCCCTCGCCGACCTGCAGCACGACCTCGACCGGCGCAAGCCTGGCACCAGCCGGCACACCACCCAGCGCCAGGAAGCCGACGAAGTGGAGATCCTCTCCGGGGTGTTCGAAGGCCGTACCACGGGCTGCTCGATCGGCCTGCTGATCCGCAACACCGACCAGAAGTCCAAGGACTACTCGGCGATCAAGGACCTGTTCCGCCCGGCCCACGCCGACTACACCTATCACCACAAATACGGTGTCCGCGACTACCGTGGTGGCGGCCGCAGTTCGGCCCGCGAAACTGCCATGCGCGTGGCTGCCGGTGCCATCGCCAAGAAATACCTGGCCACCCAGGGTATCCAGGTGCGTGGCTACATGAGCCAGCTGGGCCCGATCGAAATCCCGTTCAAGAGCTGGGACTCGGTAGAGCAGAACGCCTTCTTCAGCCCCGACCCGAGCAAGGTGCCAGAACTCGAGGCTTACATGGACCAGCTGCGCCGTGACCAGGATTCGGTCGGCGCCAAGATCACCGTGGTCGCCGAAGGCGTGATGCCCGGCCTGGGCGAGCCGATCTTCGACCGCCTCGACGCGGAACTGGCCCATGCGCTGATGAGCATCAACGCGGTCAAGGGCGTGGAAATCGGCGCCGGTTTCGCCAGCGTTGCCCAGCGTGGCACCGAGCACCGTGACGAGCTGACCCCACAAGGCTTCCTCAGCAACAATGCCGGCGGCATCCTCGGCGGCATCAGCTCGGGCCAGCCGATCGTCGCCCACCTGGCACTGAAGCCGACTTCCAGTATCACCACTCCGGGCCGTTCGATCGACGTCGATGGCAACCCGGTCGACGTCATCACCAAGGGTCGCCATGACCCGTGCGTAGGCATCCGCGCCACGCCGATCGCCGAAGCGATGATGGCCATCGTGCTGATGGACCACCTGCTGCGCCACCGTGCGCAGAATGCCGAGGTGAAGGTCAACACCCCGGTGCTGGGCCAGCTCTGATTCGCCAGTAGCGGCCCTGTCGGTTGTAGGAGCGCCCCGGCAAGGCCGCTCCTACAGGCGACAGCGCCGGCACAGGCATACCACAAGGCCCACCCCATGTCCCCGATTCCCTACTGGCGCCTGTCCAGCTTCTACCTGTTCTACTTCGCCCTGCTGGGCTCCACCGCGCCGTTCCTGGCCTTGTACTTCGACCACCTGGGCTTTTCCCCGGCACGCATCGGCGAACTGGTGGCCATCCCCATGCTGATGCGCTGCATCGCCCCCAACCTGTGGGGCTGGCTTGGAGACCGCAGCGGCCAGCGCCTGCTGATCGTGCGCCTGGGCGCCTTGTCGACCCTGGCCACCTTCTCGCTGATCTTCTTCGGCAAGAGCTACGCCTGGCTGGCGTTGGTCATGGCCCTGCACGCGTTCTTCTGGCACGCGGTGCTGCCGCAGTTCGAAGTCATTACCCTGGCCCACCTGCATGGGCAGACGTCGCGCTACAGCCAGGTGCGCCTGTGGGGCTCGATCGGCTTCATCCTCACCGTGGTCGGCCTGGGGCGGCTGTTCGAGTGGCTGAGCCTGGACATCTACCCGGTGGCGCTGGTGACCATCATGGCCGGCATCGTTGCCGCCAGCCTGTGGGTACCAAACGCCCAGCCGGTAGAGCAGGGCGAGCGCCGTGAAGCAGGCGGCTTCCTGCGCCAGCTCTCCGCGCCGGGGGTGATTGCCTTCTACATCTGTGTGGCGTTGATGCAGCTCAGCCACGGCCCGTACTACACCTTCCTCACCCTGCACCTGGAACACCTGGGCTACAGCCGCGGTGCCATCGGCTTGCTGTGGGCGCTGGGGGTGGTCGCCGAAGTGCTGATGTTCATGGTCATGAGCCGCCTGTTTGCACGCTTCAGCGTGCAGCGGGTGCTGCTGGTCAGCTTCCTGCTGGCGGCGCTGCGCTGGCTGCTGCTGGGCAACCTGGCGGATGAACCGGCCGTGCTGATCTTCGCCCAATTGCTGCATGCGGCCACGTTTGGTTGCTTCCATGCCGCCTCCATCGCCTTCGTCCAGGCCAGCTTCGGCGCCCGCCAGCAAGGCCAGGGCCAGGCGCTGTATGCGGCTCTGTCGGGTACCGGCGGTGCACTGGGCGCCTTGTATTCGGGCTACAGCTGGAAACTGCTGGGGCCGACCTTCACCTTTGGTATGGCCAGCGCCGCAGCGTTGGCCGCAGCCGTTATCATTGCCACTCGTTCTAAATCGATCAGGACCAGCAGCCGATGAGCATCCTCTGTGTTTTCCACCCATCCAGCCCGGACCTGCCGAACAAGGTGCTGACCCACCACGATGACATCGCCGCGACCCTGGCCGAGCAGGGCGTGCGCTTCAGCCACAGCCCGCTGGCGCTGCGTGTGCGCCCGGGCAGCAGCCAGGCTGAAGTGCTCGACGCCTGCCGTGAGCACCTCGACCAGCTGATGACGGCCCAGGGCAGTGTGGCGTTCACGCTGCTCAACCGTGATGGCCTCGACCCGATGCAAGTCGATGTGCGTGATGAACATGTGCACGACAGCGAAGAAGTGTTCGCCGTGGCAACCGGCCGCGCGCAAGTCGGCTTGCGCCTGGGCGAGTACGTGTACGCGGTGCTGTGCGAGAAGGGGGATCAACTGGTGGTGCCTGCAGGGACGCGGCGCTGGGTGGAGCTGGGGGACAATCCGTTCTGCCTGGCGTTGCGCCTGTTTGGCAGCGAGCAGGGTGTCGAGCCGCGGTTTACCGGTGATGCGACCGCTCGGGCGTTTCCTGGGATCGACGAGCTTTAGTGTCTGACCCGGCCTCATCGCGGATAAATCCGCTCCCGCAAACGGGTACCCCGCCATCCCTAAGGGCAATGCAGTACCTGATTGCAGGAGCGGATCTATCCGCGAAAGGCCGGTACAGACAAACCTCAGCGGTAGGTCGGCAGCGCAAACCGCTGCTGACTCTGCAGCATGGAAATCACCGGCAGCTCACTGGCCTGCTCGGCCAGGTCACGGCGAATGGCACTGATCGCCCAGGACAGCTGCTCGGCACTGTGCAGTTGGCCGTAGGTCAGCACGCGTCGGGTAACCTTGCCGTCGGCAGCGCGCAGCGTCAGCAATACGCCACCGTCAGGGCGGGGCTGGGTGGCAACCTGGTAGGCCGAGAACACCGAGACGAATTTTTCCTGGATGAGGTCCATATCAACTCCTGACTGTTGTGTGGGCAGACGTGAGTTGATCGTTGCAGTGACCGTGCCAGAACGCACTTGGCGGGAAAACCCAGTAAATACAGGGTGTTATCAAGACTTTTCAGAAGCGGCATCGTGCAGGCTGCATGGTCGTGCATTTTGCACAGTGCATTTTGCACGGCTCAGGCGTTGCCTATCGACCCTATAGAATCTGAACCTTTGACCGAACTGGCATGCCTGACAAAGACTTGGGCAATCATTTATGCCAGGAGGTTCCTGATGTCCGCTCAACCCACCGCTACCGCCATGACCGATGATGAGACCGCCGCCTTTGCCGAGCAGGTCTTCGAGCGTGCCCGCCAAGGCGACGCCGAGATGCTTGGGCGTCTGCTGGCCAGCGGCCTGCCGGCCAACCTGCGCAATCACAAGGGCGACACCTTGCTGATGCTGGCCAGCTACCACGGCCAGCATGAAGCGGTACGCGTGCTGCTGGCCAACGGTGCCGACCCGCTGATCGCCAACGACAATGGCCAGCTGCCAATCGCTGGTGCGGCATTCAAAGGGGACCTTGCGATGATCCGCCTGTTGCTGGACAGCGGCGTTCCGGTGGATGCCGCCGCGCAGGACGGGCGTACCGCGTTGATGCTGGCGGCGATGTTCAACCGCGGCGAGATTCTCGACTTCCTGCTGGCCCAGGGCGCTGACCCAGCGCGCCAGGATGCCCGCGGCGCCACGGCGCTGATGGCTGCGCAGACCATGGGCGCGGTGGACGCCGCTGCGCGCCTGCAAGCGCTGGTCGGCTAACCGCCCGGGGGCATTTGCGGCTATCCTTGGCGACTTTTCACCCGTCGCAGGCCCCCGCCATGAAAAACCAGTTGCTCGAATTCATCAGCCTTATCGGCGCCGGCTGCATGCGCGATGAGGAAATCGAGCGCATCGCCGACGAGGCCGCCCAGGCCTACGCCGACTCCGCCGCCTTCCTGGCCGCCAACCCCGATATCAATTACGACGACAGCTTCCCGATCCCGTTGGGGGAATGGGTGGTGCTCGGCAGCCTGCCAGACACCGTGGTGTTCCAGGCCGATAGCTATCAGGAGCTGTTCCAGCACATCAGCGATTCGTTCGACCAGAGCGTGCCGTTCACCCTCAAGCCCAAGCAGCTGGCGCGCACCGAGCCACTGACCGCGCTCAACCGCATCCAGGTGCAGATGGGCGCATTGAACAAGGAAGCCGGTGGCTATGTGCTGCTCAACTTCAGCCAGCTGCTCGATGACGAACTGCAGATGGTGATGGTTGGCCAGCACGACCTGGCGCGGGTGCTGGAGCTGGGGGCAGAGCTCGGGATCAAGGTGGAGCCGGCGCTTGAGGCACTGAAGGTCGCGGTTCACATCTGACAGCACAGTTTGCTTTTTCGTGGGCAAGCCCGCTCCCACAGGATCTCCACCCTCTCGAATAGAGTGCGGTCCCTGTGGGAGCGGGTTCACCCGCGAAGAGGCCAGTACAGGCTAACGATTGTTCCTAGCCCAGCGCGGTGTCGAGAAACATCATCACCGCAAACCCACCCATCAACCCCAGGGTCGCCGATGTCTGGTGCCCGTTACGGTGGGTCTCGGGGATCACCTCGTGGGACACCACGAAGATCATCGCCCCTGCCGCCAGCCCCATGCTGATCGGGTAGGCCAGGGCAAACCCGGTGGAAATGCCCAGGCCGATCACCGCGCCCAAGGGTTCCATCAGCCCCGAACCAATCGCCACCAGCGCAGCTTTCAGGTTCGACAGCCCGGTCGCACGCAAGGCCAGGGCTACGGCCAGGCCCTCGGGGATGTCCTGGATGGCAATGGCGCTGGTCAGCGGCAGGCCGATGTTCATGTCGCCGTTGGCAAAGCTCACCCCGATTGCCATGCCCTCGGGCAGGTTGTGCAAGGTGATCGCCAGCACGAACAGCCATACCCGGTTGATACGCTCGGCCTCCGGGCCGCAAGGGCCGGTGCTTTCATGCTCGTGCGGGGTGAAGCGGTCGAGGCCGAGCATCAGCAGCACGCCCAGGCCCATGCCCAGCACCACGGTGAACGCTGCCGCCGGGCCATTGCCAGTGATCGCGCGGGCAGCATCCAGGCCCGGCAAAATCAGCGAAAACGAACTGGCAGCCAGCATCATGCCGGCGGCAAAGCCGAGCATCACATCCTGGCTGCGCGCGCTGACATCGCGCAGTACCACGGCCAGCACCGCACCCAGGGCGGTAGCGGCAAAACCGGAAAGCCCGCCGAGCGCAGCCAGGTGCAGGTTGTCGGCATGGTCGCCGTTGATGGCGTTCCAGAAGCTGGCCGCCAGCAGCACGATGACCGCCAACAAGCTCACGGCCAGGCCCGCGCTGAGCCATGGCGTGTTGAGCGCCTGCTGGCGCCAGGCGCTCAGCAGGGAGGGTGAAGTGGCGCTTTGGCTGTGGGCGGGGGGCATGTGAACCTCGTATCCATGAATGGTTGCAGTCTATCCAGTGACCCGCGTGGCAGGCCAAGGATTCCCTTCTATGGCCTTGATAGAGGACTATGCTCAGCAACAGCCTTTCAAGGAGAACGTGGCAATGGGCTCTACTTTCAATGGCCTGGTCGGCCTGATCATCCTTGCCCTGGACATCTGGGCGATCCTCAACGTGATCAAGAGCGGTAGCGAAGTGGGGATCAAGGTACTGTGGATTCTGCTGATTGCCCTGCTGCCGGTGATCGGCCTGGTGATCTGGGCGATTGCCGGGCCGCGGGGCAATGTCCGTATATGAAAGCCGCGTCCCAGACAAAATCAGCAACAGAGTCGTGACAAAATTTTCACATTGGTTTAAACAGAATTCGCACCCGCATAATGCTGCGTTGGGCCACCCCCATCGCCATCTCCGCAAACCGCAATCCTAGGACCTTCCCATTCATGGCTAACACGGATGCCTTGAAGCAACAGGGCGCGCGAGCTTTCACGCCGACCTTGAAATCGCACCTGGCCTACACGCTGCTCAGCGGCCTGGTGATCATGTTGATGCTCAGCCTGGTGCGCCTGGCGCTGCTGGTCTACAACAGCGACATGATCGGCGACACCCCTTATTCGACCGTCGCAGAAGGCTTCTTCAACGGTTTGCGCTTCGACCTGCGGGTGGTGGTGTACCTGAGCATTCCTCTGCTGCTGGCGATGCTGAGCCCCTGGCTCATGGCCCGGCGCGGGCTGTTCCGCTTCTGGCTGACCCTCGCCTCGAGCGTGGTGATGTTCCTCGGCCTGATGGAGATGGACTTCTACCGCGAATTCCACCAGCGCCTCAACGGCCTGGTCTTCCAGTACATCAAGGAAGACCCGAAGACCGTGCTGAGCATGCTCTGGTACGGCTTCCCGGTGGTCCGCTACCTGCTGGCCTGGGCCTTCGGCACCTGGCTGTTGAGCCTGCTGTTCAAGGGCATCGACCGCCTGACCCGCGGTACCGGCGAGCAGCGCGTGGCGCCGTGGTACAACCGCCTGGCGGTGTTCATGGTGATCCTGCTGGTAGCCGTGGTCGCCGCCCGCGGCACCCTGCGCCAAGGGCCGCCGATGCGTTGGGGTGATGCCTTCACCACCGATTCCAACTTCGTCAACCAGTTGGGCCTGAACGGCACCCTGACCCTGATCGACGCCGCCAAGAGCCGCTTCGGCGAAGACCGCGCCAATATCTGGAAGCCGGTGCTGAAACAGGAACTGGCCACCGAGACCGTGCGCAAGCAGTTGCTGACCGCCAACGATACCCTGGTCGATGCCGACGAGGCTGCCGTGCGTCGCGACTTCGTGCCGCCGGCCGACCGCACCCTGCCGATCAAGAACGTCGTGGTGATCCTCATGGAAAGCTTCGCCGGCCACTCGGTAGGCGCTCTGGGCAGCCCGAACAACATCACCCCGTACTTCGACAAGCTGGCCAAAGAAGGCCTGCTGTTCGACCGCTTCTTCTCCAATGGCACCCATACCCACCAGGGCATGTTCGCCACCATGGCCTGCTTCCCCAACCTGCCAGGCTTTGAATACCTGATGCAGACCCCTGAAGGCGGCCACAAGCTGTCTGGCCTGCCAGCGCTGCTCAGTGCCCGCGACTACGACGACGTCTATGTCTACAACGGCGATTTCGCCTGGGACAACCAGTCCGGGTTCTTCGGCAACCAGGGCATGACCACCTTCATCGGCCGTAACGACTTCGTCAACCCGGTGTTCTCCGACCCGACCTGGGGCGTGTCCGACCAGGACATGTTCGACCGCGGCAACGAGGAACTGGCCAAGCACGATGGCAAGAAGCCGATCTACGCGCTGCTGCAGACCCTGTCCAACCACACCCCGTACGCGTTGCCTGCCAACCTGCCGGTCGAGAAAGTCACTGGCCAGGGCCGCCTGGACGAGCACCTGACCGCCATGCGCTACTCCGACTGGGCGCTGGGGCAGTTCTTCGAGAAGGCGCGTAAAGAGCCGTACTTCAAGGACACTCTGTTCGTCATCGTCGGCGACCACGGCTTCGGCAACCAGCAGCAGGTCACCGAGCTGGACCTGGGCCGCTTCAACGTGCCGCTGCTGCTGATTGCCCCGGGCATCCAGGAGAAGTTCGGTGCAGTCAGCCACACCGTGGGTACCCAGGTAGACATCGTGCCGACCATCATGGGCCGCCTGGGCGGCGAGACCCGTCACCAATGCTGGGGCCGCGACCTGCTCAACCTGCCTGAGGGCGACCCGGGCATGGGCATGATCAAACCGTCGGGCAGCGAGCAGATCGTCGGCCTGGTCAAGGGCGATCACTTGCTCATCGAGTCCAAGGACATGAGCCCGCGCATGTACCGCTACCAGCTGGGCAGCGAGTTCAAGGCCGAGCTGATCGAAAGCCCTGAGCAGCCGCAGATGCTGCAGCAGCTCGAAGCCTTCATCCAGACGGCGACCAAGAGCTTGCTGGAAAACACGGCTGGTGTCGTTCACGGCACGCCCAAGAAGTAACCAGTAAACAGCCAGCACCAGACAGAAAGGGCCGCATTGCGGCCCTTTCTGTTGCAGGAACGAATCCCCAGGTCCAAGGTCTGCATCTACAGGTGTCACTCACTGGGTCTTCTTTGACTGAGGGCAATTCAATGAAAGAGTGGGAAGTCATCTTTGCCGACCAGAAAGGCGAGCCAACCACTTTGCTGCTGCACGGTGAACAGTGCCCCAGCGAGGAAGAGGCGGCCCGTGCCATTCGTTCGCACCTGTTTCCGGTCATGGATGAGCTGGACCTCAACGACTTCCAGGACCGCGCCCCATCCCCTACTGCACGCTGGCTCAAGGAGCAGAACGGCGTGATCATCACCAGCATCCACGAAGCGCCCTGAATCACAGGTTGGCGTGGTGCCTGCGCAGGCACTACGCTGGTGGGAGGTGCTGGCCTTTTCTGCGGGCTTGCACCCATTCAATTCGCGTCTTGCATCAGCTCGATCTGCTGGCAGTGCCGGCAGGTGCGTAGTGCACGGAAAGTCTATCCATCGCATTATTCGGGAGGACGATTCATGAGCAGCCTGAACGACGATATCAGCAGTAATGTCCTACGCCAGATGAAAGCTGGCGGTTTCGACTTCACCCGCATCCACCCCATCGAGTTCTACGCGGTATTTCCAGATGAAGCCGGCGCGCGAAGGGCTGCCGGGCAGTTTCGTGGCGAATCGTTGAATGCTCAGGTGCGTGAACGGGACGATGGCGCGTGGCACCTGGAACTGAGCAAGGTCATGTATGCCACCTACGGTGGGATCGGTGACTTCGAGGAGGCTTTCGAGCAGGTCGTGTCACCCTATGGCGGCGAAGTCGAAGGGTGGGGCGTCAAGCAGGAAAGGCCGATTGCCTGAGTTTCTGGGGCCGCTCTGCGGCCCATTGCGGGCAAGCCAGTTCCCACAGGATCTCTACAGTATTCAGGGCTTGCAATGACCCTGTGGGAACTGGCTTGCCTGCGATGGGCTGCGCAGCAGCCCCAACAATCTCAAAGCTTGCGCCCTGCCATATGCCCCAGATAAGCCAGCAGCTCATCCAGCTCCTGTTCACTCAGCACACTCTCTGCAAACCCCGGCATCCGCGCCTGCGGCCATTGCCGCAAGCTTTGCGGGTCTCGAATGTACTTGCGCAGGTATTCAGGCCGGAAATACTCGGTCGGGTTGTGCGGCACGTTCAAGTCTGGCCCGAACTGCGCATCCCCTGCGCCATTGAGCCGATGGCAGGCCAGGCAATTCTGCTGGAACAGGGCAAAGCCCTGGCGCACCGGGCTATTGGCCGGCAGCCTGGGGTCGGGCAGCAGCGCCGGAAAGCGCTGTTCGATCGGCGCCAGGCGTCGGATCGTGGCGACCTGGAAGGGCCATTGCTCGGGGCGGATGCCGCTTGCCTGCGGGTTGCTCCAGACCAGGTAGAACGGCCCTGCGCTGGGTTTGTCGTTGCCCAGCGCCGGCCACGGCCTGGCTGGGTCTTCGACGGCCAGCCAGGCGCGTGCCGGGCCTTCCTGCAGCAACGGCCCGGCCGGCATTTCGGCGGCAAAGCCATCCAGCGCCACTGCCTGCAGATGGTCATCGGCCTTGACCCCTTCCAGCAGCGCTGCCAAAGGCACGGCGCGATAGTGCATGGGCCGCTTGTAGGAAACGTCCTGATCGATATCGATGTCGCGAGCCAGAGGGTGCTTGAGCAGTTCTTCAGTGGACCACTGCCGGGCGCTGTCGCCCAGCTCCAGGTGCAACTGCGCCGCCGATAGCGGCAGGCTCAACAACAGGGCTAGCGCGGCAAGGCAATGGCGCATGGGCAATCTCCGACCATAAAGCCGGAAGATTAACCCAAGCGAAGCATTGGCGCTGTCAGCCGAACAACCGCGTGAGGTTGGGAAGAATCAGCAGCAAAGTCGTGGCGAAGAGAATAAGCCCGGCTTGGCGAAGTTTCGATTGTCTGAACATGGCGGACCGCCTTCTTGTTGTTATTCCTGAATACCCGGTGGCTTCCTTGTCGGGTCTGCTTGCCTCATGTATGTGGATATAAACCACCCGCAGGCCGAGCGTTATCCATTATTGAGAACCCTTTGTTCTAAGCGGATAACGGATCAGATTCCATTGGCTATGAGGCCAGTGGCCATAACGCTGGCAAGCTCTGCCTAGACAGCCGCGTATCCACCTGCGTCTCTCCGACAAAATGTGACCGTTCGTCAGTGCAGCCTACTTGCTTGTACGTGGCTTTCGCGGCAGTCTCTACAACAGATTCCCACCCATGTCGTTCAGGACTATCCCTATGTCGTTACGCATCTGCATCCTTGAAACCGATGTCCTGCGACCGGAGTTGACCGCGCAGTACCAGGGCTACGGAAGGATGTTCGAGCAGCTCTTCTCGCGTCAGCCGATCGCAGCCGAGTTTCGCGTCTACAACGTGATGAACGGCGATTACCCGCCCGATGGCGAGCGCTTCGATGCCTATCTGGTCACCGGCAGCAAGGCCGATTCGTTCGGCAGCGATCCATGGATCCAGACGCTCAAGGCCTACCTGCTCAAACTCTACGAGCGTGGCGAGAAGTTGCTGGGTGTGTGCTTCGGTCATCAGTTGCTGGCGCTGACCCTGGGTGGCAAGGCCGAGCGCGCCGACAAAGGCTGGGGCGTAGGTATTCACCGCTATTCGCTGGCGGCGCATGCGCCGTGGATGGACCCGGAAGTTTCCGAGCTGACCTTGCTGATCAGCCACCAGGACCAGGTCACCGAGCTGCCCGAAGGCGCCACGGTGATTGCCTCCAGTGACTTCTGCCCGAATGCGGCGTACCACATCCGTGATCAGGTGCTGTGCTTCCAGGGCCACCCGGAGTTCGTCCATGACTACTCGCGGGCGCTGCTCGATGCGCGTCAGGAATACCTGGGTGACGAGGTGTACCACAAGGCCATTGCCAGCCTGGCCACCGAGCACCAGGGCGACCTGGTGGGCGAGTGGATGATGCGCTTCATTCAGCAGCCGGCCAAGGCCAGCGACAGCGCTGCCTGATCAATAGCTGGGGCCGCTTTGCGGCCCTTTCGCGACACAAGGCCGCTCCTACAAGGGCACACGATATCCTGTAGGAGCGGCCTTGTGTCGCGATAGGGGCGCAAAGCGCCCCCGGCAATCTAAAGCCAGCCAGATTTCTTGAAGCTGGCATAAAGCCCGGTACATCCCAGCACGATCACCCCCAGCACCCCGAAGTAGCCATAGTGCCACCCCAGCTCCGGCATGTTCTGGAAGTTCATCCCGTAGATGCCGGCAATCGCCGTGGGGAAGGCCAGGATCGCTGCCCAGGCGGCGAACTTGCGCTGTACGATGCTCTGCCGTGACGACTCCAGCAGCATGCCGATCTCGATGGTCTGGCTGGCAATGTCGCGGATCCCGGCCAGGTCCTCCATCTGCCGCGTGACGTGGATCTGCACATCACGGAAATACGGGCGCATGTTCTTGTCGATGAACGGGAAGCTCAAGCGCTGCAGTTCCTCGCTGACTTCCACCATCGGTGCCACGTAGCGGCGCAGGCGCAGGATGTCGCGGCGCAGGCTGTGCAGGCGCTGAATGTCCTCTTCCTGCAACGAGTTGCTCAGCACGCTCTGCTCCAGCTCCTCGATTTCGCCATGAATGGCCTCGCTGACCGGCTGGTAGTTCTCGGTGACGAAGTCGAGCAGGGCGTACAGGACGAAGTCTTCGCCATGTTCGAGCAGCAACGGGCGCGCCTCGCAGCGCTGGCGCACCAGTGCGTAGGATTTCGAGTGGCCGTTGCGGCAGGTGATGATGTAGCCATTGCCAGCGAAGATGTGGGTTTCGATGAACTCCAGCTTGCCTTCGTGGCGTACCGGCGAGTAGGTGACGATGAACAGCGCGTCACCGAAGGTTTCCAGCTTGGGCCGGCTGTGCTTTTCCAGCGCATCCTCGATGGCCAGTTCGTGCAGGTTGAACTGGCACTGCAGGTTGGCCAGTTCCTCGGCATTGGGTTCTTCCAGGCCGATCCACACGAAGTGCCCCGGCTTGCGTGCCCACTCGCTGCCTTCGTCGATGCTGATGTTGGTGACCTTTCTGCCTGCGGCATACACCGCCGATGCCACGACTCGACCCATGGTTATCCACTTTTTCGGTTGCACACGGGTTACAGCTTGGGCTGTAGTTGGCCGCAGAGCAACCTAGTGCTGGGTGAGTTCACCTTCCATATGGTCGATGCACTGCTGCATCTGGGTGCGGCACTGCTCGATCAGCGCCGGCACGTCCTGCTGGCTGAGGCCGCTGGTGGCGATCGGTGGCAGTGAGCGCACGATCACGGTACGCCGCCGCCAACTGTTCAGGCTCAGGCGCCGGGCATAGCGGCTGACGCACACCGGGACGATGGGCACGCCGGCTTCGACGGCCATGTGGAACGCCCCTTTCTTGAACGCCAGCAGCTGCTCTGCCGGGTTGCGTGTGCCTTCCGGGAAGATCCAGATCGAAGTGTCGTCACGCAGGATGCGCGTGGTGGTCTGCATGGCCTTGCGCGCCTGGTAGGCGTTCTTGCGGTCGATCAGCACATTGCCGCCGAGCCAGAACAGCTGGCCGAACAGTGGAATCCAGCCGAGGCTCTTCTTGCCTATGGCAACGGTGCGTTGCGGCACCACATGGCCAAGGATGAACAGGTCGAAGTTGGACTGGTGATTGGCGACGATTACGCAGCCGGGCGGCTGGTCCCACAGGGGGCCGACTTCAGCCTTGACCTTGATGCGCATCAGCCAGGTGGCCGGCAGGCTGTAAAGGCGGGCAAAGAGGCGACTGTTGTCGCGGTTGAAGGGGCGCAGCAGGCCGATCAGCAAGCCAACAGCGCCAACCAGCAAAAAGTGCAGCGCCAGCAGGAGCATGCGAAGGGAGTAAAGCATGGTACGACTCACACCAGACAGTCGCGGCGCAGTGTACGGCTGTGCACTGGCCGGGGCAAACCCTGGTGTGAGCCGGTGCAGTCAGCCCATGTGGCCCTGATCGAGCAGAATGGCTTCGTCCAGGGTATCCAGCAGCCCCTTGCGCACTTTCAGCTTGGTGTTCTTGTGCGCCAGCATGTTCAGCTTCTTCAGCTCTCGGGCAACGCCTAGGGCGACTTCAAGCAGCTGCTCGGCCGGTACCACCTGATCGAGGAAGCCGGCGTCCAGTGCGTCCTTGGGCTCGAACATTTCGGCATTGATCACCGAGCGGTGGAAGGCCGAGCGACGCAGGCGGTCGCGGGCCAGTTCGATGCCGGCGTGGTGCATGGTCATGCCGATCTGCACTTCGTTCAGGCCGATCTTGTAGGGGCCTTCGACGCCGATGCGGTAATCCGCCGACAACAGCAGGAAGGCGCCTTTGGCCACGGCATGGCCGGGGCAGGCGACGATCACCGGGAACGGGTTCGACAGCAGGCGGCGCGCCAGGGTGGACCCGGCGGTGACCAGGGCCACGGCCTCCTTGGGGCCGGAGGTCATTACCTTGAGGTCGTAACCGCCGGAGAGGATGCCCGGCTGGCCGGTGATGATCACCACGGCACGTTCCTGCGTGGCGCGGTCGAGGGCGGCATTGAAGGCCGCGATGACGTCTGGCGAGATGGCATTGACCTTGCCGTTGTTCAGGGTCAGGGTGGCGATGCCGTCTTCGGCGTGGTAGGTAATCAGCTCGCTCATGGCGGAATCCTTTGGGTGGCGTGGCGACGACGTTACCCAGCACGGCGGGCCAGGTAAAGCAGCAAGGCTGACCGGCCAGTCAGCGCCAGGGCGCGACGCCTTGCACGGCGAGGGTAGGGCGCTGGCAGGGGGAAAAAGCGCTGGCGAGATTGGCAGCTTTGCCCTGGCAACCTCGGTTTTTCAGTGGGTTGGCTTAAATGCATGAAAAATTTGAAAAAAATGCTTGCCAAAGAAAAGCTCTTCTACTAAATTAGCGCGCCTCGACGGGGTGAAAGCCTTGAAGAGAAAACGGTGAAGTGTCCGAGTGGTCGAAGGAGCACGCCTGGAAAGTGTGTATACGAGAAATCGTATCAAGGGTTCAAATCCCTTCTTCACCGCCACATTCTGCGAAAGCCCCCGAGCTGAAAAGTTCGGGGGCTTTTTGCATTCTGGGCCTTTGTAGGAGCGGCCTTGCCGGGGCGCCGGACCGGTCGGAAAGGGCTGCGAAGCAGCCCCAAGGATTCAGCGCAGACGCTTGAAGTGATGGGGCTGCTCCGCAGCCCTTTCCGACCGGTCCGGCGCCCCGGCAAGGCCGCTCCTACAAGAGCCGTCTCGCCTTCCCTGAGACTCAAAAGTTCACAGATGCCGACAACCGCGCCGTGCGCGGCGCCCCCTGGAACAGGTAGTTGTCACCCAGGTAATCCCCCACATCGCGCCAGTAGCGCTTGTCGAAGACGTTATCCACTGTCAGCCGCAGCGTCGTGTTGTAGCCGCCAATGCGTGTGCGATAGCGGCTGCCGACGTCGAACACGGTATACCCGCCCACCTCCACATTCCCCGCCTGGCTCGCATACTTGCTGGCGCTGTAACGTGCCCCACCAAGCAATGCCAGGCCGGGCAATGGCAGGCTGTACTCGGCATGCAGGGCCGCACGCAAGCGCGGCACGTTGATCGCCTGATGGCCTTCATAGGCGTCGGTGTCACTGCCCTGCACCCGGGCACGAATCGCGGCGGCGCTAGCCTGAAGCTGCAGGTTCGAGGTTGCCCAGCCGCTGGCGCCCAGTTCCAGGCCAATGTTCTTCTGCTGGCCTTGCTGCACATAGGTGAAACTGCCGTCGCCTTCCGGGCGTGCGTACTGGTACGCCTGGCGGATCTGGAACAGCGCGGCGCTGAAGCTCATGCCCTGCCAGTCGCGCTTGATGCCGAGTTCCAGCTGGTGCGAGAGGGAGGGGGCAAGAATCTCCGCCGCGTTGCTGGCATACCATGGCGCTGTGCCGCCAGCCGACAGCCCCTTGGCGTAGCTGGCATACACAGTGGTGTCGGGGCGTGGTTTGTAGATCAGCGCGGCATTGGGCAACAGCTGGTATTGCCGGGTATGTCGCCCGGCAACGCCGTTCTCGTCCCAGGTCTTCTCATCCAGGCGTACTTCGCGTGCGCCAATCACGGTCTGCCATTGCTCGTTGAAGCTGATGCGATCGCTGATGAACAGGCCGTACTGGCGGCTGTCCAGTCGGCGTTCGCTCGATTCTATGGGGTTGGCAGATGGCTCCAGAAGCGGGGCACCCGTGTAGATATTTCCTTTGCCAATCCAGTCCATGTAGCTCGGACGTTGATCCAGAGTCCGACGCTGGGCGCTGCCACCTAACGTCAGGTCGTGTCCTGCACCGAGCGCTTCAAAATGCCCGCTGAGCATTGCTTGGGCTTCGTCTGTGCGCCTCGTGTCGTCCGGGCTGCGGAAGTCATAGATGTCGTAGTCGCCATTACTGCCAAAAAACGCACCTTCACTAGAGCCCCAGGCGAAAGCGCTGTAGTCATCGATCACCACCTTGCTGCGCGACGCACTCAAGGTGCCGGTCCAGGCCTCGTTGAAGCGGTACTCGAAGCGCCCACCGAGGTTCAGCGTGTCGTTCTGCACCGGCTTGGCCCAGTGCTGATAGGCCAGGCGGTCGCCTGGGTCGATGCCGTGGGGCAGTTCGCTGCCGCCCAGCAGCTGGTAGCCAGGCACCGAGCGCTGTTCGCGGTGCTGGTACTCGGCATCCAGCTGCAATGTGGCATCGGGGCTGATCTGCCAGTCGAAGGCCAGCGAGGCGAAGTCGCGCTTGCCGTCGGCATGGTCGACGTAGGAGCGGATGTCCTCGTGGGCCAGGTTGGCGCGCAGGCCGAACTGGCGCTCTCTGCCGAACCAGCCGCCGAGGTCGGTGGCAAGATAATGCTCGCCTTGCGCGTTGGTCGAAACCGTCACGCTGCGTACGTCTGCGGCGCGCTTGGTCACGTAGTTGATCAAGCCACCCGGCTCCGAGACGCCGCTCTGCAGCCCGGATAAGCCCTTGAGCAACTCGACCTGCTGCTTGTTCTCCAGCGCCACGTTCTGCTCGCCGGCGATAGTCTGCCCGTTGATGCGATAGCTGCTGGCGGCGTTGAGCTCGAAGCCGCGCACATTGAAGTTCTCGTAGTAGCCGATCGGGGCATAGCTTTCGCCCACCGAGGCATCGCTTTGCAGTACTTCGCTGAGCAGGCGGACCTGGCGGTCTTCCAGCAGTTGCTGGTTGAACACGCTGACCGAGGCGGGGGTGTCGAGCAGTGGTGCGGGCTGAAAGCCGCCGACCGAAGCCTCGCGCACCTGGTAGCCCTCATCGCCGTAGGTATCGGACACTTGCACTGGCGCCAGTTCGAGGCTGTTCTCGGCCAGGCCTTGCGGGCTGTGCAGGGCCAGGCCCAGGCTGAGCAGGCTCAGGGGCAGGTGAGGGCGAAGCAGGGGCATGCGTGGCGTCCTTGAGGCAAGTACTGCGCAGGCCTTTTCGCGGGCAAGCCCGCTCCCGCAGGTGCTGCACTGCCCACGAAGACAGTGCGTGACCTGTGGGAGCGGGCTTGCCCGCGAAAAGGCCGAAACAGGCAGAAAAAAGGGGCGCTATCTTATCAGGCCCCAGTCTTGCGGGTCTTCAGTCGGCAGGTGCCGGGCGGCGATGCTGGCGCCAGGTGTCGTCGATTTTCGACCAGGTCTTGCCGTCGGTAATGGCCATCAGTTTGCGGCCATCCTTGAAGGTGGCCAGGAAGGTGGCTTCTTCCTCCTTGCCGCCCAGCCAGAGCCCGGCCAGCAAGCCCACCGGGCCAGCCACCAGTGCCCCGGCCACGCCCCAGCCGAGCGCAGTACCCAGGCTGCGGCTGGATTCCAGGCTGGCCAGGCGCAGGTCAGCGATGCGCGCAAGTGAAATGCGTTCGCCGGGTGAAGGGCTGCGCGGGGTCTTGAGTGTGAGCGATCCATTGCGAAACTCGCCTTCACCTTGCAAGAAATCGCCGGATTGCACCGTGAGTCTTGTCATTGATTCGTCCTGTCAGTGAAAGGTCCTTGACCAGCGCCTACTGAGCGCCGCCGGGGCGGGCAAGTCAACGGCCAGGCGACGGAGGGTAATGCGCCGGGTTGTCGCACTCGATGGTGGCCTCAGGCTAGTTGCGCGGCGGCTTTGCGCTGCGCCACGCCCCATACCACCAGGGCCAGCGTGCCGATCACCAGGCCTGCCACCACGATGCCCATCCACCCTTGCCGCTGGAACAGCTGCGTGCCCAGCAACGAGCCTAGCGCACCGCCTATGAAGTAACAGGTGATGTAGCCGGCATTCAGTCGCGTACGTGCTTCAGGTCGCAAGGCGATCACCGCATTCTGGTTGCTCACGTGCACCAGCTGCACGGCAAGGTCCAGTACCAGCACGCCTGCCAGCAAGGCCATCAGCGAGTGTTCGGCAAAGCCCAGCGGGACCCATGACAACAACAGCGCCACCAGCCCAACGGTGGTGCCCAGCGAGCCCTGGCCACGGTCGGCCAGGCGCCCGGCCCAGTTGGCCGCCAGTGCGCCAGCCGCGCCGGCCAGGCCGAACAGCCCGATGGCCGCGTCGGAGTAGTGATAGGGCTCGCGCGCCAGCAGAAATGCCAGCGGCGTCCAGAACAGCGCGAACAGGCTGAACGCCAGCAGGCCTAGCAGCGAGCGCAGACGCAGCACGGGCTCTTCGATGAACAGGCGGAACACCGAGCCGATCAGCGCCGGGTACTTCAAGCCGGCATGGCTGTTGTGCTCGGGCAGGTTGCGGTACAACGCCAGCGCCGCAAGCGCCATCAGCACCGCTGCCAGCACATAGATGCTGCGCCAGCCGCCCAGCTCGGCCATGAAGCCAGCTGCGGTGCGTGCCAGCAGGATGCCCAGCAGCAAGCCGCTCATCAGCGTACCCACCGCGCGGCCGCGCTGATGCGGCTCGCTCAGGGTGGCGGCCAGCGGCACGAGGATCTGCGCCACCACCGAGAACAGGCCGGTGAGCGCGGTGCCGAGCAGCAACCAGGGCAGGCTCGGCGAGCAGGCGCTGATTACCAGGCCCAGGGTGGAAATGGCTGTCATCACCACGATCAACCGGCGCTGTTCGAACAGGTCGCCCAGTGGTGCCAGCAGCAACAGGCCGGCGCCATAGCTCAGTTGCGCGGCGACGACGATGCTACCGGCACTGGCGGTACTCAGGCCGAACTGTTGGGCGATGCTGTGCAGCAGCGGTTGGGCGTAGTAGTTGCTGGCCACGGCCAGGCCGGTGGCGGTGGCCATCAGCAGGATCAGGGTGCGGCTCAGGGATGGGGATTTCATGGGTAATCTCGTCGCGGGCAGTCAGTGACAATAAGTATCGGGAAGTGTCTTGGATGACGCCAATGTATAGTTTTCAACATATCCATCTTGAAAGCAGATAGATCGATGAATCTGAAACAGCTCGAATACGCCTTGGCGGTGGCTGACACCGGCAGTTTTACCCGTGCTGCCGAGCGTTGCCACGTGGTGCAATCGGCACTCAGCCACCAAGTGGCCAGGTTGGAATCGCAGTTGGGCGTCAGCCTGTTCGAGCGTAGTTCGCGGCGGGTGCGCCTGACGCCTGCTGGCGAGGCGTTCGTGCTGAGTGCCCGGCCTGCAGTGGAGGCCGCCAGACGCATTGGCGATGACGTGGCTGCGGCCTGCGGCCAAGTCCGTGGGCGGCTGTCGATTGGCGAAATCAGTTCGCTGACAGCGCTGGACCTGGTGGATGTTCTGGCGGTGTTCCATGGCCGCTACCCGGAAGTGGATGTGCGCTGGCTCACCGCTAAAAGCGAACTGTTGATTGCCGATGTCTGCGAACGTCGGCTGGATGTCGGTTTCATCGGCTTGTGGCAGGGCGAGGTATTGCAAGGTGTGCAGCATCGGTTGCTGGCGAGGGAGGAACTGGTGGCGGTGTTGCCGCTGACCCATGCGCTGGCGGGCAGGGCGCAACTGACGTTGGCTGACCTGGCTGATCAGGTGCTGGTGGACTTTCCCGAAGATACCGGAGCGCGACGCCAGACGGACGAGGCGTTTCAGGCTGCGGGGCTGGCAAGGCGTGTGAAGTTCGAGATCGGGCATATTCGACTGGTGGAAAAGTTCGTGCGGCGGGGCATGGCGATCGGCCTGGTGCCGGAGCGTATAGGCCAGAGCTTTCAGGGGGTGGCGGTGGCACGCTTGGTGGACGCGCCAGTGCGGCACCTGTATGCGGTGTGGGCAAAAAGCCCGACACCGGCCGCGCGGGCATTTCTTGAAGTCATGGAGCAGAGTCTGGCGGTCAGCGGCTGATTGTTTCCTTGCCTGTGCTGGCCCTGTCGCAGTGGTTCGTCGCCACGGCGATGGGGCCGGTGCAGGCTGAAGTCAGGCGGCAAAACCACCATCGGCGGTCAGGCTGGCGCCGGTGATGTAGCCGGCCTCGGGCCCCGCGAGGTAGGCGACGAAGCTGGCAATCTCATCGGCCTGCCCGTAGCGCCCGATCGCCATCAGCGGAATCAGGCTCTCGGCGAACTCGCCACTGGCCGGGTTCATGTCGGTGTCCACCGGCCCCGGCTGCACGTTGTTCACGGTAATGCCCTGCGGGCCCAGGTCACGGGCCATGCCTTTGGTCAGGCCGACCAGGGCCGATTTGCTCATGGCGTAGGGGGCACCGCCGGCGAACGGCATGCGTTCGGCGTTGGTGCTGCCGATGTTGATGATGCGCCCGCCCTGGCCCATGTAGCGGGCAGCTGCCTGGCTGGCGACGAACACGCTGCGCACGTTGATCGCGAGTGTGCGGTCGAAGTCGGCCAGGTCGAACTCCGCGAGTGGCGCCACAGCCAGCACGCCGGCGTTGTTGACCAGGATATCGAGGTGGCCGAACGCTTTCATCGCATCGTCCACAGCCAGTTGCAGTGCGGCGGCGTCGGCGCTGTCGGCGCGCAGGGCCAGGGCTTGGCCGCCGGCTGCCTTGACCTCTTCGGCCAGCGCTTCGGCCGGGCCGGCCGAGCTGATGTAGGTGAAGGCTACATGTGCACCTTCGCGGGCCAGGCGCCGCACGATGGCCGCACCGATACCGCGCGAGCCGCCTTGGACGAAGGCAACTTTGCCTTCGAGGGTAAGTTGCTTGGACATGCTGATCTCCTGCTGGAAGCAAGGCCGGATGCCTTGGATGGACGCAGTATCGACCGATGATTACCCGCTGATAAGATGGCAATCACTATCAGCAGAGTAAACCTTTGGTTGGTAATCATGGCCATGGAGTCTTTCAATGCCCTCGAGTGCTTCATCCGAAGCGCCGAGGTGGGCAGTTTCGCCGAGGCGGCCCGGCGCCTGAGCATCACCCCGGCGGCAGTGGGCAAGCACGTCGCCCAGCTGGAAGCGCGCCTTGGGGTGCGGCTGTTCCAGCGTAGTACGCGCAAGCTGACCTTGACCGAGGCGGGGCAGCGTTTTCTTGGCGAGGTGAGCGACAGTTTTCGGACCATCCAGTACGCAGTGGCCAACCTGGCCAGCGCCGAGGGCCAGCCGGCCGGGCTGCTGCGGGTGAGCATGGGCACCGTGTTCGGCCGCCTGTACGTGCTGCCGCTGCTGGGCGAGTTTCTGCGCCGTTACCCGGCGATTACCCCCGACTGGCATTTCGACAACCGCCAGGTCGATCTGATCGGCCAGGGCTTCGATGCGGCCATTGGTGGTGGTTTCGAGCTGCCGCTTGGGGTTGTGGCACGCAAGTTGACCCCGGCGCATCGGGTGCTGGTGGCGGCGCCCGCGTACCTGAGCAGGCATGCCGCCATCGAAGACCCACAGGTGTTGCAGCGCCATGACGGGATTCTGATCCGCTCGCCGCAGACCGGGCGGGTACGTTCCTGGCCATTGACCAGCCGCTGGCAGGCGCAGCAGCCGCTGCTGTTGCGCCAGGCGATGACCATGAGCGATTCGGATGCGGCGTGTGCGGTGGCGCAGCAGGGCTTGGGGATTGCCCTGGTCAGCTTGCCATTCGCTGTGCCTTATCTGGAGGCGGGGCAGCTGCAGCGGGTGCTGCCGGACTGGTATGTGGATGATGGGCATATCAGCTTGTATTACGCCGAGCACAAGCTGTTGCCGGGCAAGACCCGGGCGTTCATCGATTTTGTGGTGGAGCAGTTTTCCGAACGGGGGTTGGCGGAGCGCTTTGATGCCTTGGCCTAGAAATTTGTCGCCTGGCCCGGCCTCTTCGCGGGTAAACCAGCTCCTACAGGTACGGCGCTGTGCTCAGGGGCGGTGATGAACCTGTGGGAGCGGGCTTGCCCGCGAAAGGGCCCTGTCAGGCAACATCAATGATGTAGAACAGTTGCGAGCCCAGGTTCACCTCGTCATCGACCTTCTTGCCCGCCAGTTGCTGCCCTAACGGCGAACGAGGGGTGATCACGGTCACCAACTCATCCCCCTCGCCAATCTTCAACCCCGCCGCCTCAGGCCCGAGGAACAGCAGGCGCTGCCCGCCGTGTTCATCTTCCAGGGTAACCAGGTTGCTCACCTGCACTCCTCGCGCCGGGTCGTAATCGCGCAACAGCAATTGCTGGTAAGTCAGCAGCGCCTGGCGAATTTCGGCGGTGCGCCGTGCCTGCCCGGTGGCCAGGTACGATGCCTCCAGCCCCAGTGTGTCGTACTTGTTCTCGGCGATGTTCTCTTCGGCGGTGGCTGCCTCGTAGGCGGTTTGCGCCGCACGGCGCAGCACTTCCACGTCGGTTTCGAGGGCCGCGACGATGCGCGCGAGCAAAGTGGCCTTGTCCATGGTCAGTAACAGAACTCCAGTACGTTGGCCTGGCTCTTGTCGGTAGGCGCGGTACGGTTCTGCGAAAGCCAGAACTGGCACTTGGGGCTGTTGAGGTTGCGCGGGTTGCCTTGGGCGGCTTCGGCGGCCTGCTGGGCTTCCTGTTTGCGCAGGATATCCTTGTAGCGCTCGAACATCTCGTCCTGCGCGTGCGCCGGTTGCGCGGGCGCCGTTGCAGGTGCCGGCTCGTGGAAGACAGCTGGCGGCAGTTCGGGCTCAAGCCGTTCGGGCCACAGGCCCAGGGCCAGCCACAGGCTCAGGCCAATTGCCAGGGCGCCGAGCCATAGGCCTAAGGCTATGCATAAAACCAGTTGCAGCGGTTGCAGGGTGATCTTTAGTTCACGGGGGCGGGGCATGGTGGCCTCCTGGCAGGGCGGGCGAGGGGGCCATTGTCGCATGGCGCTGGCGCTTTTTTCCGAGCGGTGCTTTTGTCGGCGACAATTTATCCGCAGAATTCGCGGTTTTGCGCAGGGCGAGGCAGGGCACATGAAAACCACCTGGGACATTTTCTGCAGCGTCGTCGACAACTATGGCGATATCGGCGTGACCTGGCGCCTGGCCCGGCAACTGGTGGCCGAGTACGACCTGGCGGTGCGCCTGTGGGTGGATGACTTGAATGCCTTCGTGCCGCTGTGCCCGGGTGCCGATGCCGCTGCCGCGCAGCAATGGCAGCAGGGTGTCGATGTGCGCGCCTGGCCTGCCGAATGGCAACCCGCGGTGCCTGCGGATGTGGTGATCGGTGCCTTTGCCTGTCAGTTGCCGGCGGCCTACGTCGAAGCAATGCGCGCACGCGCGGTGCCGGTGCTGTGGCTGAACCTTGAGTACCTCAGTGCCGAGGACTGGGTGGAAGGTTGCCATGGCTTGCCATCGCCCCAGCCCAATGGCCTGCGCAAGGTGTTTTTCTTCCCGGGGTTCACGGCCAGGACCGGCGGGCTGCTGCGCGAGGCCAGCTTGCTGCCGCGCCGGCAGGCGTTCGAGCAATCGGCCGAGGCGCGCGCGGCGTTCCTGCAGAGCCTGGGTGTGCATCCGCAGCCCGGTGCGCTGCTGATGTCGCTGTTCGCCTACGAAAACGGGCAACTGGGCCGGTGGCTCGATGCGCTGGTCGAAGATGCCGACCCGGTCCACCTGCTGGTCCCGCAAGGGCGCATTCTCGGCGACCTGGGTGCCTGGCTGGGTGAGCTGCACCTGCAAGCCGGTGATGTGCACCAGCGCGGCACGTTGACCGTGCAGATCCTACCGTTCGTCAGCCAGGACGATTATGATCGCCTGCTGTGGAGCTGCGATTTCAACGCAGTGCGGGGGGAAGATTCGTTCGTGCGCGCCCAATGGGCCGGCCGGCCGATGCTGTGGCACATCTATGTGCAGGACGAGAATGCCCACTGGGAAAAGCTCGAAGCGTTCCTCGGCCATTATCGACAGGGCCTGTCGGACCCCGCCTGCGAGGCGTTGATGGCCTTGTGGCGTGCCTGGAACATGGACCGCGACATGCACGCGGCCTGGCAAGGTGCCCGCAAACACTGGGCAGAACTGCAGCAGCACGCCGCTGATTGGGCCGCGACTCAGGCCGCTCGGCCGGACCTTGCCGCAGCGCTAGTACACTTTTACCGAAATTCGCTATGATACGCGGCCTCGATTTTTATAAATCCATCCAGATTCGGATATTTTGCAATGAAAACTGGTAAAGAAATCAAACCCGGTACCGTTCTGCGCATCGATAACGATCCGTGGTTGGTTCAGAAGGCTGAGTTCACCAAGTCGGGCCGTAACAGCGCGATCATGAAGACCAAGCTGAAGAACCTGCTGACCGGCTACAAGACCGAAACCGTCTACGGTGCAGACGACAAGCTGGACGACGTGATCCTGGATCGCAAAGAAGCGACCCTGTCGTTCATCAATGGTGACGAATACACCTTCATGGACACCACCGACTACACCATGTACGAACTGAACGCCGAGGACATCGAAGCCGTTCTGCCGTACATCGAAGAAGGCATGGAAGACGTCTGCGAAGCCGTATTCTTCGAAGGCCGTCTGGTATCGGTTGAACTGCCGACCACCATCAGCCGTAAGGTTGTCTACACCGAGAACGCTGCTCGTGGCGACACTTCCGGTAAGGTCATGAAGCCTGCCAAGCTGGCAAACGGTACCGAGATCCAGGTTGCCGACTTCATCGCTATCGACGAGTGGATCGACATCGACACTCGCGACAACAGCTTCAAAGGCCGCTCCAAGAAGTAATCCTTCTTGCGAAACGCAAAAAACCCGGCCTTGGCCGGGTTTTTTTATGCCTGTGATTGCTGCAGCTATCGGCATGCTCTTGTGGGAGCGGCCTTGTGTCGCGAAAGGACCGCAACGCGGTCCCAGCGATATTGCGACCTATGCGAGATCTTGGGGCTGCTTCGCACCCCTTTCGCGACGCAAGGCCGCTCCCACATTCAGACAGTCACGTGCAACCGGACGTCTACATTGCCGCGGGTGGCGTTGGAGTACGGGCAAACCTTGTGGGCCTTTTCCACCAGCCCTTCGGCGTCGGCCTGGGCCAGGCCCGGCAGGTTGATGTGCAGGTCGATATCCAGGCCGAAGCCACCGGGGATCTGGCCGATACCGACCTTGGCGGTGATCGAGGCATCCGCAGGTAGGGCTTTCTTTTCCTGGCCGGCGACGAATTTCAGCGCGCCGATGAAGCAGGCCGAGTAGCCGGCGGCGAACATCTGCTCAGGGTTGGTGCCGTCACCACCTGCGCCACCAAGTTCCTTGGGGGTGCTCAGCTTGACTTCCAGCTTGCCGTCGCTGGAGCGGGATTTGCCGTCGCGACCGCCGGTGGAGGTGGCTTCTGCGATGTACAGCGGAGTGACCTTTTGCATCTTGAGCCTCGCTAGTGTGCTGTGCGCCCCTGGTGATCAGGTGGCGTCGTGTGGGTGCGGGATTTAAATTAGCGCGCAATTAGTTGGTGCGCAAGATAAATCTTCGCCGCTCATCCGAACGGGCATCACACAGCGTAGCCGTCAGAGGTTTTTTTGCAGGCTGTCGCGCAGCTCCAGGAGGTCGGCCTGCAGCTGTTGCAGGCGTTCGAGGCTGCGGCCGCTGGCCTTGAGGATGCACTGCGGCACTTCCCGGGCTTGCTGCTGCAAGGCGCGGCCCTTGTCGGTCAGTTGCACCAGTACCACCCGCTCATCTTCGCGGCTGCGGTTGCGCTGTAGCAGGCCTTCGCTTTCCAGGCGCTTGAGCAGGGGCGTGAGCGAGCCAGGGTCGGTCAGCAGGTGCTGGCTGATTTCACCGACAGTAAGGCCGTCCTGCTCCCACAGTACGAGCATTGCCAGGTACTGCGGGTAAGTCAGGCCCAGCGCTTGCAGCAGCGGCTTGTAGACCTTGGTCATCAGCAACGAGGTGGAGTGCAGGGCGAAGCAGACCTGGTTGTCCAGCAGCAGCTCGTCACAGGAAGCTTGGGTGTTGGCGTTCATGCAGGTCCTTGAATGTCATCAATGGAGAAATCTAGCACGCTGAAGGTTGGTGCGCTTACTACCAGCGCAGCTCACTGCGCGGCGCCAGGCCCCAGGGTGGAACCGGGCGCAAGCGGCTCTTGAGAAATTCGAGCAGCAAACGGCTGCGAGAGTTCGTTTCATGTTCAAGGCGCAGTGCATAAATGCCACTGGTTTCAGCTTCGGGCGGGCTGTTGTCGCAGAACAGCGGTATTCGTTCGCCGCGCAGCATAGAAACTGCCAGTCTCCTGTACATCGAGGATCAGGCCTGGCGGGGCGGTCAGGGTATCGGGGCTCATGACCATTTTGCTTATGCGAAGCGCGGGTAGCCATTGTGCGTCGCGGTGAGTTTCCCTGCCAGCGCGCAATCGTTAGCATGCTCGCATTCCAAACAGGCGGGTGAGACCCTGATGATCGAGTGGTTGTTGTATATCGTGCTGGGCGCTGCCCTGGGCACCATGGGTGGGTTGTTCGGCATCGGTGGCGGGCTTATCGCCATCCCGGCATTAGGGGTGTTGTTCGGCCTCGATCAGCAACTGGCCCAGGGCACGGCGCTGGTGATGGTGGTGCCGAACGTGCTGCTGGCGCTGTGGCGCTATCACCAGCGCAACCGTATCGAGTTGCGCCACGCCTTGCCGCTGTCACTGTGCAGCTTCCTGTTCGCCTGGCTCGGGTCGATCTGGGCGGTGGGCATCGATGCGCATGCCATGCGTCTGGGTTTTGTCGGTTTTCTGGTGGCGCTGGCGGTGTGGAACGTGGCGCGGATGTTTCTCAAGGGGGCGCCGCCCACTTCCCAGCTGCGCCATGCCTGGCCGTGGCTGGGTGTGCTGGGCAGCTTTGCCGGGACCATGGGCGGCCTGTTTGGCGTGGGTGGGGCGGTGGTGGCCACGCCGATTCTGACCAGTGTGTTCGGCGCTACCCAGGTGGTGGCGCAGGGGCTGTCGCTGGCGCTGGCGGCACCGAGTACCTTGGTGACGCTGGTGACTTACGGGGTGCATCACAGTGTCGACTGGAGCGTGGGTATTCCGTTGGCGGTCGGTGGGCTGCTGAGTATCAGCTGGGGCGTGAAACTGGCCCATGCGCTGCCCGAGAAGGTACTGCGGGCGATGTTCTGTGTATTTCTGGTTGTGTGTGCCGTGATGTTGACGTTTGAACTATAAGATCGCCGGGGCCGCTTTGCGGCCCATCGCAGGCAAGCCAGCTCCCACAGGGATAGTGCAGGCTTCGAGGCCTGTGCAGTACCTCTGGGAGCTGGCTTGCCTGCGATGGGCTGCGCAGCAGCCCCAAATTATTGGAATCCTTCGACAATGTAATCGGCCATGCAGTCGGTAATCGGCGACTGGCTCTGGCTGTTGCGCAGCAGCATCACGTTGGCCACCGGCAACTGCGGTAACCCTTCGCTCTCGCCCAGAATGCGGATGTTGCCACCCACAAGGCTCTGCAACTGCGCCGTCACCGCCAGCCCCGCGGTGACGATGGCAAAGATCGCCGCCAGGCTGGGGCTGGTGTAGGCAATGCGGTAGTCGATGCCTTGGGCCTCCAGGGCATTGCAGGTCCAGGCGCGGCAGAAGCAGTCGGTGTTGAACAGCGCCAACGGCATGGGCCGTTGCTCCTGCGGGCAGAAGCCTTCGGCGGCAGCCCACACCAGGCGCTCCTGGCGCAACAGTTGGCCAACCTCGTTGCCCGGCTCGCGGGTGACGATGGTCAGGTCCAGGTCCTGGCGCAGCATCAGTTGCTTGGACGAGTCGCAATGCACCTCCACCTGTACCAGCGGGTAGGCCTGGGCGAAGCTCGAAAGGATGGTCGGCAGAAAGCGCATGGCGTAGTCATCCGGCGTGCCGATGCGCACCAGCCCGACCATGTGCGGCATGCGCAGGGTGTTGAACACTTCCCCATGCAGTTTGAGGATGCGCCGGGCATACCCAAGCAGCACCTGGCCCTCGGCGGTGAGCCTGACCTGGCGGCCTTCGCGCTCGAACAGCTGGCGCTGCAGGATGTCTTCCTCCAGGCGCTTCATCTGCATGCTTACCGCCGACTGGGTGCGGTTGACCACTTCGCCGGCGCGGGTGAAGCCGCCTTGCTCGGCGATGGCGACGAAGGTGCGCAGCACGTCGGCATCGAGGCTCTGGTACTGGGACATTGCATCAATCTCCGAGATGCATGGCATCAGAAACATTCGTTGGATTGATCTTAAGCCCGGGCAGAGACTGGAGCCATCAACACGGAGGGCTTCACGATGAAAGGTCATGTCAGCAGCATCCAGCAACCTGCCTTTTCCCTGAACCACCTGTGGCATGTGGCCCTGGACCGTCCGGCCCGGTGGCTGCAGCTGTACCGCCAGCGCCAGGAACTGGCCAGCCTGAGTGATGCGACCCTGCATGACCTGGGCTTGAGCCGGGCGGACATACAGCAAGAGGCCGAGCGGCATTTCTGGGATGACCCGTTGCGTAAATGAGCTAAGTTTGTCGGTGGGTCTACCGGCCTCTTCGCGGCTAAAGCCGCTCCTACAGGCGAAACGGTAGCCTGTGCAGGAGCGGCTTTAGCCGCGAAGAGGCCGGTAGCCCCACCACAAGGAGCCCAGGCTTGGCGCTCAAGATGTCCATCAACCAGGCCCGCCGTCTGGCCTTGTCAGCTCAGGGCTTTGGCAAGCCACCCGAAGCTACTCCGGCGCTGCCCGCACTCAAACGCATGCTGCAGCGCCTGGGCGTCGTGCAGATCGACTCGGTCAACGCCGTGGTGCGCTCCCATTACCTGCCGCTGTTCTCCCGCCTGGGCGACTACCCGCCGGCCATGCTCGACCAACTCGCCTGGGGCCGTGGCCGCCAGCGCCAGCTGTTCGAATATTGGGGCCACGAAGCCTCGCTGTTACCTCTCAGCCTCTACCCGCTGCTGCGCTGGCGCATGGCCCATGCCGCCGATGGCCGCGGCATCTACCGCCAGCTTGCGCAATTTGGCCGCGAACGCCAGGACGTGATCGCCCGCGTGCTGGCTGCAGTGCGCGAACAGGGTGCGCTGGGCGCGGGCAGCCTGTCCACCCGCCAGGAGCGGGCCGGCCCCTGGTGGGACTGGAGCGAAGAAAAACATGCGCTGGAATGGCTGTTCGCCGCCGGTGAAGTGACGGTGGCGGGGCGCCGCGGCTTCGAAAGGCTTTACGACGTACCGGAAAAGGTGCTGCCCAAGGCGATCCTCGATCAGGCGCTGCCGTGCGAAACCGAAGCCCATCAAGGCCTGATGCTGCACGCCGCCACGGCCCTGGGCGTGGCCACCGAACGCGACCTGCGCGACTACTTCCGCCTTGAGCCCGGCCAGGGCAGGGCGGCGCTGGATGAGCTGGTCGCCGATGGCCGTTTGCAGCCGGTCGAGGTGCAGGGCTGGAAGCAGTTGGCCTACTGCGCCGGCTCACCACGCATCCCCCGGCGCATCGAAGCCAGCGCACTGCTGTCGCCATTCGATTCATTGGTCTGGGAGCGCAGCCGCACCGAGCGGCTGTTCGATTTCCACTATCGCCTGGAGATCTACACCCCGGCGCACAAGCGGGTATATGGCTACTACGTGCTGCCGTTCCTCTACCGCGAGCGCATTGCCGCGCGCCTGGACCTGCGCGCCGAGCGCGCCCTGGGGCAACTGGCGGTACACGCCGTGCATACAGAGTCGATAGCGTTGGACGATGAGGGGTATCAAGCCCTGGCGGGTCATCTGTTGCGCATGGCCCGCTGGCTGGGCCTGGAGCGGGTGCAACTGAACTGCCCTCGGGCAGAGGGCAGCCGGTTGCGTCAGGCTTTGCTCAGCGCCGCACCTGCTTGAGGGTTTCGGCGATCAGGAAGGCCAGCTCCAGCGACTGATCGGCGTTCATCCGCGGGTCGCAATGGGTGTGATAGCGGTCGGACAAGGCATCCTCGGTGATCGGCCGGGCGCCGCCGATGCACTCGGTGACGTTCTGCCCGGTCATCTCGATATGGATGCCGCCGGCATGGCTGCCCTCGGCCTGGTGCACCTGGAAGAACTGCTTCACCTCGTCGAGGATCTGCGCGAAGTCGCGGGTCTTGTAGCCGCTGCTGGCCTTGATGGTGTTGCCGTGCATCGGGTCGGAGCTCCACAGCACCTTGCGCCCCTCGCGCTCGACGGTACGGATCAGGCCCGGCAGGTGCGCGCCGACCTTGCCGGCGCCCATGCGCACGATCAAGTTGAGGCGGCCGGGGTCGTTGGCCGGGTTGAGCGTGTCGATCAGACGGATCAGCTCTTCGGGGTTCATGCTGGGGCCGACCTTGACCCCGATCGGGTTGTGCACGCCGCGCAGGAACTCGACATGGGCACCATCGAGCTGGCGGGTGCGGTCGCCGATCCACAGCATGTGCGCTGAGCAGTCGTAGTAGTCGCCGGTCAGGCTGTCCTGGCGCACGAAGGCTTCTTCATAGTTGAGCAGCAGCGCTTCGTGGGCCGTGAAGAAGCTGGTCTCGCGCAGTTGTGGCGCGCTGTCCAGGCCGCAGGCGCGCATGAAGGCCAAGGTTTCGTCGATACGGTTGGCCAGTTGGTGGTACTTGTCAGCCAGCGCCGAGTTGGCGATGAAATCGAGGTTCCACTTGTGCACCTGATGCAGGTCGGCAAAGCCGCCTTGGGCGAAGGCGCGCAGCAGGTTGAGGCTGGCGGTGGCCTGGTGGTAGGCCTGCAGCAGGCGCTCCGGGTCCGGTACGCGGCTCTTTTCGTCGAAGCCGATACCGTTGACGATGTCGCCGCGGTACGCCGGCAGGGTGACGTTGCCGATGGTTTCGTCACCCGAGGAGCGCGGCTTGGCGAACTGCCCGGCCATGCGCCCGACCTTCACCACCGGGCAGCCGGCGGCGAAGGTCATGACGATGGCCATCTGCAGCAGCACCTTGAAGGTGTCGCGGATCTTCGCCGCCGAGAACTCGGCGAAGCTCTCGGCGCAGTCGCCGCCTTGCAACAGAAAGGCGCGGCCCTCGGTGACCTCGGCGAACTGCCGGCGCAGCTCACGCGCCTCGCCGGCGAACACCAGCGGCGGGTAGCTGGCCAGGGTCTGCTCGACCTTGAGCAGGTGCGCGGCGTCGGGATAGGTCGGTTGCTGCTGGATCGGCAGGGCTCGCCAGCTGTCAGGGCTCCACGGTCGGTTCATCACAGGCTCGGTATTGTCTGTTTGGGCTGCCTGCCATGGTAACAGTTGGCGCCGCGCTTGTTGCATCCGGGGCGTTGGCGGACAATGCGCGTTTTTGCGCGGGTGGGTGGCAGGTAGATGGCGACGGAGCGGGAAGAGAAGCTGTTGGCCCGGGTCGAGGATGCCTTTGGCGTGATCAGCGTGTACGAGGTGGAAGATTACCGCTTCCTCGAATTCGGCGATGCCATCGAGCAGAGCTGCGTGTTCACCGCCGACCCGAGTTGGCTGGAATATGACTACACCCGCGCCATGCTGGTTGGCGCGCTGTGCCATGAGCAGCCGGAGAGCGCGCTGTTTCTCGGCCTGGGCGCCGGCACCCTGACCCAGGCGTGCATGAAGTTCCTGCCGCTGGAAGACATCGAGGCTATCGAGCTGCGCGCGGACGTACCTCGCCTGGCCATGGAACACCTGGGGCTGGACGATGACCCGCGCCTGTACGTGCGCATAGGCGACGCCCTGGAGTTGCTGCCCACGGCCGAGCAGACCGACCTTTTGTTCGTCGACCTTTACACCGACCACGGCCCGGGTGTCGGGCACCTGGCGTGGAATTTCCTCGAGAACTGCCAGAAGAAGCTGAACCCGGGCGGTTGGCTGGTGATCAACCAGTGGGCCAACGATGATGGCAAGCCGCTGGGCGCGGCGCTGCTGCGCGGGTTGTACCACCGGCATTACTGGGAGTTGCCGGTGAAGGAGGGCAATGTGATCCTGCTGGTGCCGGCGGATCTGGAGCAGGAACTGGACCTCGACGGTCTGCGGGCGCGGGCCGAGGCCATGGCGCCGCGGTTGGGGTATAGCCTGGAAGGGCTGATTCGCGAGATCCGGCCAGCTACCTGAAGGCCCGCACGTTCACTGTGGGAGCGGCCTTGTGTCGCGAAAGGGCCGCGCAGCGGCCCCGGCAATCCGTGCGGCGAAGCTGTATCCTGGGGCGCTGCGCACCCCTTTCGCGACACAAGGCCGCTCCCACAATGAGCGCGTCAGCCATCTGAGAATTATCGATTCAGCGGATAGCAGCTGATGGCTCGGTACTGGCCGTAGGGCCAGAAAAATTTACTCACTCCCTGGCATTAATTCGGGTATAGTACGCGCCGGTCTTTTAGCGGACCTCAAAATCAGGTGGTGCAAATCCTCCGAGTCCAGCTTCGGCTGCACGTCCGCTAGGCGGACCTTCCCAAGTTTTTCTTTTTCAATCGTTTTCGCAAATCCCCGCCGACAAAGCTGCCTGGGTGACCGTCCGGTCTTTCAAGGCATGTGCAGCTTTGCAGCATGGGTCTTTGCGGATGCACTTAGAGGCAGACCCATGACCCAGGAAACCGGCGGCTTCGCCGCTCTCGATCTTAATCCGAACATTGTTGCTGCCGTTCTGGCTACCGGCTATGAAGAGCCGTCCGCCATTCAGCAACAATCGATCCCGATCATCCTCGCCGGTCACGACATGATCGGCCAGGCGCAGACTGGCACCGGCAAGACCGCTGCCTTCGCCCTGCCGATCCTCAACAAGATCGATGTGAGCAAGCGCGAACCGCAAGCCCTGATCCTGGCGCCAACCCGTGAGTTGGCGCTGCAAGTAGCCACCGCTTTCGAAACCTACGCCAAGCAGATGCCGGGCGTTAACGTGGTGGCCGTATACGGTGGTGCCCCGATGGGCCCACAGCTGCGTGCCATTCGCAACGGTGCGCAAATCGTTGTTGCCACCCCGGGCCGTCTGTGCGACCACCTGCGTCGTGACGAGAAAGTCCTGTCGACCGTGCAGTACCTGGTACTGGACGAAGCCGACGAAATGCTGAAACTGGGCTTCATGGACGACCTCGAAGTGATCTTCGATGCCATCCCGGCCAGCCGTCAGACCGTACTGTTCTCCGCAACCCTGCCGTCGTCGATCCGCTCGATCGCCGAACGCCACCTGCGCGAGCCCAAGCACGTCAAGATCCAGAGCAAGACCCAGACCGTCACCGCGATCGACCAGGCCCACCTGATGGTCCATGCCGACCAGAAGATCCCGGCTGTTCTGCGTCTGCTGGAAGTCGAAGAGTTCGACGCGCTGATCGCCTTCGTGCGTACCAAGCAAGCCACCCTGGACCTGGCCGCCGCGCTGGAAGCCAAGGGCTACAAGGCTGCCGCGCTGAACGGCGACATCGCCCAGAACCAGCGTGAGCGCGTGATCGACTCGCTGAAGGATGGCCGCCTGGACATCGTCGTCGCCACCGACGTCGCTGCCCGTGGTCTGGACGTACCGCGCATCACTCACGTGTTCAACGTCGACATGCCGTACGACCCGGAATCCTACGTGCACCGTATCGGCCGTACCGGCCGTGCCGGTCGCGATGGCCGTGCACTGCTGCTGGTCACCCCGCGTGAGCGCCGCATGCTGCAGGTGATCGAACGCGTGACCGGGCAGAAGGTTGCCGAAGCCCGTCTGCCGAACGCCCAGGCTGTACTGGACGCCCGCATCAAGAAGCTGACCTCGAGCCTGGCGCCGCTGGTTGCCGAAGCAGAAGCCACCCATGGTGAACTGTTCGACCGCCTGACCGCCGACCTCGGTTGCAGCGCACGTGCCCTGGCTTCGGCCCTGCTGCGCAAGGCCACCAATGGCCAGGCGCTGGACCTGGCCGCGGTAGAGCGCGAGCAGCCGCTGGTGCCGAGCTTCGCCCCGCGTGGTGAGCGTGCCGAGCGTGGTGAGCGCACTGAGCGCAGCGACCGTGGTGATCGTGGTGACCGCGAGCGTCGTGCTCCACTGCCGCTGGCCGAAGGCCGTGTGCGTTGCCGTACCGCCCTGGGTGCCCGTGACGGTATCGCCGCCAAGAACCTGCTGGGCGCGATCCTCAACGAAGGTGGCCTGGCCCGTGACGCCATCGGTCGCATCCAGGTGCGCGATAGCTTCAGCCTGATCGAGCTGCCGGAAGATGGCCTCGAGAAGCTGCTGACCAAGCTGAAGGACACTCGTGTAGCCGGTAAGCAACTGAAGCTGCGCCGCTACCGCGAAGATTGATCCTGAAGCAATGAAAAATCCCCGGCCTAGGTCGGGGATTTTTTTTGCCAGTACTATTTTGGGGCTGCTGCGCAGCCATTTCGCGACACAAGGCCGCTCCTACAGGGATCGCGTATCGCTTGTAGGAGCGGCCTTGTGTCGCGAAAGGGGCGCAAAGCGCCCCCGGTAATCTTCAGTCGAACCCGTAGATGTCCATTCCCAAGGCGCCCAGGGTGAAGCCCTGGTGCACAATCCCGAACCTGTCCCCAGCCCCAAGGGCAAAGAACAACGGCAGCAAATGCTCATCACTGGGATGGTTGCGCGCCGCAAATGGCGCCTGCTTCCGGTAGTCCAGCAGCGCAGCCTGGTCATCCGCCTTCAACCGCTCCACCACCCAATCCCTGAATGCCAGTGCCCACGGCTCGATCACATCCGGCCCGGCGTGCCAGTCCAGTTCGCCCAGGTTATGAGTGATGCTGCCGGAGCCGATCAGCAGGATACCTTCGCGCCGCAGCCCAGCCAGCGCCTGGCCGACCTTGATCTGCAGTGCAGGCCCCATCTGGCTTGGCAGGGAAACCTGAATCACCGGCAGGCCGGCATCCGGATACATCAGCGACAAGGGTACCCAGGCGCCATGGTCGAATGGCCGCTGTGCATCCAGGCGCGCCGGCAGGCCCGCAGCGTTCAACAACTCACTGACTTGGCTGGCAAGGGCGGGCTCACCTGGCGCCGGGTACTGCACCGCGTACAAGGCAGGCGGGAATCCGTAGAAGTCATGCCAGGTTTCTGGCTGTGCGCCACTGGTCACCAGTAGCTCGCGGCTTTCCCAGTGTGCCGACACCACCACGATCGCTTTCGGCCGTGGCAGGGCATTGGCCAGCCCGGCCAATGCCGGCCCGCTGGCGCCGGGTTGCAGGGCGAGCATGGGGGAACCGTGGGAAATGAACAGGCTGGGCAGCATGACGGGGTCCTGAGGGTTAAGATGCAATCATCTTCGATCAAGTACAGATCGAAATCCAAACCAAGTTTTACCCGCAATCCATCTAAAAATCGGGAGTGATCATGGAACCTGCGTTTTGGCAAAAGCGATGGGACGATAACCAGATCGGTTTTCACCGCACGGACGTCAACCCCTTCCTCCAGGCGCACTGGCTCAAGCTGGCACTGCCCGCGGGCAGTCGCGTACTGGTGCCTTTGTGTGGCAAGAGCCTGGACATGGCTTGGTTGAAGGAGCAAGGGCACCGGGTGCTGGGCGTGGAACTGTCCCGGCGGGCGGTGGAGGACTTTTTCCGCGAGCAGGCGTTGCCGGTGCAGGTGTCGGAGCAGGGGGCATTCGAGGTCTGGCGCAGTAACGACATAGAGGTCTGGTGTGGCGATTTCTTTGCCTTGCAGGCGCAGGACGTTGCCGATTGCATGGGGCTATACGACCGCGCTGCGGCCATCGCCCTGCCGCCCGAGATGCGGGCGCGCTACATGGCACACCTGGAGCAGGTGCTGCCGATGGGGTGCAAAGGGCTGCTGCTGACCATGGATTACGATCAGCAACTGCTGGCCGGCCCGCCTTTTTCGGTGCCGGATGATGAGGTGCGCCGAGGGTATGCGCGTGGCAAGGTCCAGGCGCTGGAAGAGCGAGAGGTCATCGAGGAAAGCCCGAAATTCCTCCAGGCCGGCGTCGAGAGCGTGGTGGAGCGGGTGTATCGAGTACAGTTCTGAGTAATGTGTTTGCTGTGCTGGCCTCTTCGCGGGTGAACCCGCTCCCATAAGTACTGTGGGAGCGGGTTCACCCGCGAAGAGGCTGGCGCAGAAAAACGAAAAAGGGCGACCGAAGTCGCCCTTTTCTTTTGCCAGGTGGATCAACCGCGGCGGCGCAGGGCCTCGATGCGGTCTTCCAGTGGCGGGTGGCTCATCAGCAGGCCGGCCAGGCCGTGCTTGAGGCCGCCGTTGATGCCGAAGGCCTTCATGGTGTCGGGCATATGCACTGGCAGGCCTTGCTCTACACGCAGGCGCTGCAAGGCGCCGATCATTGCAGCGGTGCCGGCCAGTTGTGCACCGGCTTCGTCGGCGCGGTACTCGCGGCGGCGCGAGAACCACATGACGATCATGCTGGCAAGGATGCCCAGGATCAGTTCGGCGACGATGGTCGCCACGTAGTAGGCGATACCCTGGCCTTCTTCGTTCTTGAAGATCACCTTGTCGACGAAGTTGCCGATGATGCGGGCGAAGAACATCACGAAGGTGTTCACCACGCCCTGCACCAGTGCCAGGGTGACCATGTCACCGTTGGCCACGTGGCCGATCTCGTGGGCCAGCACGGCACGCACTTCATCGGGCGAGAAGCGCTCCAGCAAGCCCTGGGAAACAGCGACCAGGGCGTCGTTGCGGTTCCAGCCGGTAGCAAAGGCATTCGCCTCGTAGGCCGGGAAGATACCCACTTCGGGCATCTTGATGCCGGCTTCGCGGGACAGCTCCTCGACCGTTTGCAGCAGCCACTGCTCGTGGCGAGTGCGCGGCTGGCTGATGATCTGGGTGCCAGTGGTCATCTTCGCCATCCACTTGGAGATGAACAGCGAGACCAGGGAGCCGGCAAAGCCGAACACGGCGCAGAACACCAGCAGGCTGCTGAGGTTGAGGTCAACCCCGTTGGCGGCCATGAACCCGTTGAAGCCGAACAGGCTCAGGGTAATGCTTGCAACCAGCACCACCGCGAGGTTGGTGGCTACAAACAACAGAATGCGCATCATGGTTGTTACGTTCTCCTGACGGATAAGTCGTTGCTTACTGCGGGGTATATAAGGTGCCGGCCGCGGCGATTCAATCGGGCGACTATTTCAAACTGTGTACGGCGCAGTATGGCAGAGGATGGCGTGGAGGCTGTGAGACAGAGCGTTGCAGGATGTAAGAAAGGTGCATGCCTTGAGATTTGCGGGGTCTTTGAGATCGAGCGCCGCCCGCGCGGCGCATCGCGGATAAATCCGCTCCTACATTTGTTGCAACGTGCCGAACCTGTAACGCCATGGTTGCCAGCCCTGGCGCATGACTTGAGCCGTGCAGGCCGGCTGCCAACCAAGGCCTGACAGACATGGCCGCGTTGCAACAAATGTAGGAGCGGATTTATCCGCGATGCGCCGCGCGGGCGGCGCTCGATCCCACAGACATCACAAATATCCCGTCAAACCTTACTGCGAATAAGTCCGCAGGAAATTGCCAATCCGCCCAATCGCCGCTTCCAGGTCATCCACCCGCGGCAAGGTCACCACACGGAAGTGGTCCGGCCACGGCCAGTTGAACGCAGTGCCCTGAACGATCAGGAGCTTTTCCGACAGCAGCAGGTCGAGGGCGAATTTCTCGTCGTTGAGGATCGGGCAGACTTTCGGGTCGATCCGCGGGAAGGCATACAGCGCGCCCATCGGTTTGACGCAGCTGACGCCCGGGATATCGTTGAGCAGTTCGTAGGTGCGGTTGCGCTGCTCCAGCAGGCGGCCCGGTGGCAGCACCAGGTCGTTGATGCTCTGGTAGCCGCCCAACGCAGTCTGGATGGCGTGCTGGGCCGGCACGTTGGCGCACAGGCGCATGTTGGCCAGCATGTCGATGCCTTCGATGTAGCTCTGGGCGTGGTGCTTGGGCCCGGAAATGATCAGCCAGCCGGAGCGGAAACCGGCCACCCGGTACGACTTGGACAGGCCGTTGAAGGTCAGGCACAGCAAGTCAGGGGCCAGCGAGGCGGTGCTGATGTGCACGGCTTCGTCGTACAGGATCTTGTCGTAGATCTCGTCGGAGAACACCACCAGGTTGTGCTGGCGCGCCAGCTCCAGCATGCCCAGCAGCAGCTCTTTCGAGTACACCGCGCCGGTCGGGTTGTTCGGGTTGATGATCACCAGGGCCTTGGTGTTCGGGGTGATCTTGGCCTTGATGTCTTCCAGGTCCGGGAACCAGTCAGCCTGCTCGTCGCACAGGTAGTGCACCGGCTTGCCGCCGGCCAGGCTCACGGCCGCAGTCCACAGCGGGTAGTCAGGCGCCGGAATCAGCACTTCGTCGCCGTTGTTGAGCAGCGCCTGCATCGACATCACGATCAGCTCGGACACACCGTTGCCCAGGTAGATGTCCTCGATGGTGACGCCTTCGATTTCCTTCTGCTGGCAGTACTGCATCACCGCCTTGCGCGCGCTGAACAGGCCCTTTGAGTCGCTGTAGCCCTGGGCGGTAGGCAGGTTGCGGATCACATCCTGGAGGATTTCGTCTGGCGCCTCGAAGCCAAACGGCGCCGGGTTGCCGATGTTCAGCTTGAGGATGCGGTGGCCTTCCTCTTCCAGGCGTTTGGCGTGCTTGAGCACTGGGCCGCGAATGTCGTAGCAGACATTGGCGAGCTTGTTCGATTTGCTGAACTGCATGATGTGATCCCGATTGAGAATACGCGGTGCGCCGCCGTCGAAAGGTTTGAAAGGGCGGGGCGCGGGTGCCAGACTTGGAGCCCGTGCACACGAAGCCAACTAATATACGTGCCACCCGCGCTACGGAAAAGACGGCGCGAGGTGAAATTCAGCCTGCCGAGGTCCCCACATGCAAAAGATCGACAAAACCCTTGAAGAATGGCGTGCGATGCTCGACCCGGAGCAATACCAGGTGTGCCGCCTCAAGGGCACCGAGCGGCCGTTCAGCGGCAAGTACAACAGCGAACGCCGCGCTGGCATCTACCATTGCATCTGCTGTGACCTGCCGCTGTTCGATTCGCAGACCAAGTTCGACTCCGGCTGCGGCTGGCCGAGCTTCTACGCGCCGATCAAAGAAAGCGCGATGATCGAGATCCGCGATACTTCCCACGGCATGATCCGTACCGAAGTCACCTGCGCCCAGTGCGATGCCCACCTGGGCCACGTATTCCCCGACGGCCCGCCGCCGACTGGCCTGCGCTACTGCATCAACTCGGTGTGCCTGGACTTCAAACCCCGCGACGGAGCCTGAAAATGGCCGGATCGATGCTGGACATCCCCTGCGTGACCCTGGGCGGCGAGCAGAAAAAGCTCGGCGACTTTGCTGGCAAGGCGCTGCTGGTGGTCAACACCGCCAGCCAGTGTGGCTTCACCCCGCAATACAAGGGCCTGGAGCAGCTGTGGCGGGACTACCGCGAGCGTGGCCTGGTGGTGCTGGGCTTCCCTTGCAACCAGTTCGGCAAGCAGGAACCGGGCGATGCACGGGAGATCGCGTTGTTCTGCGAAGCCAATTTCGGCGTGAGTTTCCCGCTGTTCCGCAAGGTCGAGGTCAATGGCCCTGGTGCTCACCCGTTGTTCGTCGAACTGAAGCAGCGCGCACCGGGTTTGCTGGGCTCGCAGAAGATCAAGTGGAACTTCACCAAGTTCCTGGTCGACCCGGCCAGCGGCAAGGTCGTGCGCTACGCACCGACCACCAAGCCCCAGGCCCTGGAAGCCGACATCGAGCGCCTGCTCAGCCGCTGAGCGGCACCCAGTGGTCGATCAGTGCCAGTAGCTCCTCGCGGCGGAAAGGCTTGGCCAGGTAGTCGTTCATGCCTGCCGCGCGGCAGCGTTCGCGTTCTTCGGGCATGGCGTTGGCAGTCAGGGCGACGATCGGCAGCTCTGGCCAACGCCCGCTCTGGCGGATGCGCCGGCTGGCCTCGTAGCCATCCATCACCGGCATGTTGCAGTCCATCAGCACCATGTCGAAGTCTTCCCGTTCCAGCCATTCCAGGGCCTCGGCGCCCTGGGTGGCGAGCTGCACCTGGCAGCCGAGCTTGGCCAGCATGCCCTTGGCGACCAGCTGGTTCACCGGGTTGTCCTCCACCAGCAAGATGCGCGCGCGGCCCTCGGTGGCCGTGAGCAGCGGGGTGGCCAGCGGGTGCTCCGGGGCATGCCCCTGCAAGGTCCGGCGCAAGGTCTGGTACAGCGCGTTACGCGACAGCGGCCGGGCCAACTGGTGCAGGGGTGCCAATTGCGCCGATTGCTCGCTGGGCAGGAAATTGCCGTATGCGGTCACCAGCAGGATTGGGGCCTTGAGTGCCGGGCGCAGCTGGAACAGGTGCTCCAGGTCGTCAGTGATCAGCAGGTCGATGCTGTTGTCGATGGCTGCACCACTATCGTGCCGTTGATAGTCGAGTCCCCAGCCGGGCAGCAGAGCCTGCAGCAGTTCGCTGAGGCCACTGCCGGCGTCGCTGAGGGCGACGACCTTGCCCTGCAGGGCTGGCGGCTTAACAGCCTCGGTATGCGTGGTCAGCGGCAGTTCGGCGCTGAAGCGGCTGCCAAAGCCTGGTTCGGATTGAATGCGCAGGTGGCCCTGCATGGCTTTGCACAGGTTGCGGGTCAGGGCCAGGCCCAGCCCGGTGCCACCGTACTGGCGGGTGATGCCGGCGCCAGCCTGGGTGAACGGCTGGAATATCCGCGCCTGGGCATCTTCGGGGATACCGATGCCGGTATCGCGTACCTCAAGGCGCACACCGCCGACGATACGTACCAGGCGCACATCGACGCGGCCGAAGCGGGTGAACTTGAGGGCGTTGGACAGCAGGTTGCTGACCACCTGGCGCACCCGCGTAGGGTCGCCGAGCACCGAGCTGGGGAAGCCGCCGGCGATCAGGCAGGTCAGCTCGACGCTTTGTGCGGCATTCTGCGACAGCAGGTTGGCGGTGTCCTCGACCATGGCGCCCATGTCGAAGGGAATGCGCTCCAGCTCCAGCTGCCCGGCGTCGAACTTGGACAGGTCGAGAATATCGTTGAGCAATTCCACCAGCACCTTGCCCGAGTCGTGGGCGATCGACAGCTGCTGGCGTTGTTCGCCGGCCAGCGGGCTGTCCAGGGCCAGGGCGATCATGCCGAGCATGCCGTTGAGCGGGGTGCGGATCTCGTGGCTCATGTTGGCCAGGAAGGCGGCGCGTGCCTGGGCCATGTCGAGGGCGCGCTGGCGGGCCTCTTCCAGCTCCTGGTTGGACTGGCTGAGGCGGCTGTTGCTGGCCTTGAGCTCTTCGGTGCGGGCCGAGACGATGTCTTCCAGCTCGTTCAGGTATTGCGTCAGGCGGTTTTCCGCGGTGCGCCGCTGCTGGATCTCGGTGGCCATGCTGACGAACTGCTGGTTGGCGACCTTGACCAGCACGCCGATCTCGTCGAGCTCGTGGCCAGGCGGGCAATCCACCCGGGTTAGCCCGGGCTGGCGAGGGTTGCGGCCAGTGAGGGCGCCGATCACCGTCACCAGCGGCTTGGTCAGCATCATGTAGAACAGCGCCAGGAGGATACCGGTGAGTACCAGGCTACGGGCGAAGCCGTTTAGCAGGGTGACCCCGGCGCGGTCGAGGAAGCGGCTGCCAAACGCGTAGGTGTCGACGTCCAGGTACAAGGTGCCGAGGTACTCCTCAGGCATGTGGGTCAGGAACAGGCGGTCTTTGAGCTGGCGCTTCTCGCCGAACAGAAAGTCGCTCAGTGGCCGGTAGCGGTCTTGCAGGCGCGGGCGCTCGACATCGGCCAGCACCGTTTCGTTGTTGTCGATCAGCCGCGCCCGGATGACCGCCGGTGACTGCAACAGGCCGCGGGTCAGCTCCAGCGCCAGCTCCGAATCGATGTTGTAGGCGATGCGCGAAGCCGGATCGTGGCTGATTTGCAGCAAAGCCTGCACTTCACGGTTGATGGATGCGTCTTCGCTGGCATAATCGATGCCGATCTGGATGAGACTGAGCAATGTTCCCAGGATGAAGCCGACCAGGACTGTCAACCGGGCTTGCTTGTATGACAGGCGATTGGTGAACTTGATATCCATGAGTCCCGAGCCGGTTTCACGTCCCTTGCGCTGCGCAAGCATAGCCGATCAACCTTGGCTACTGGCGGGTCTGTCGCACATTCAGCCTTGATTGCTCAATTGCCAGTGCCGGCCTCTTCGCGGCTAAAGCCGCTCCCACAGGTCAACGCAGGCCTCAAAGGCAGTGATATCCCTGTAGGAGCGGCTTCAGCCGCGAAGAGGCCGGTACAGCAGCCGTGAATCTGAATTTGTAGGAGTCGTCATGGACGCTCGCTTGAATAGTTTTCTGGAACGCGCCGAATCGGTGCTGGCGCGTCTCGAACCCTTGCTGCCGGCGCCGCGCCCGCACATCGACTGGGGCACCACCTTGGCCGCGCGCTGGCAGCGCGACGGCCGCAGCGGCTACCTGCTGCCGCTGGAAGTCAGCCTGGACATCCGCCTGACCGACCTGATCGGCGTCGACAAGCAGCGTGAGCAGCTGGGTCGCAACACCCACCAGTTCATCAATGGCATGCCGGCCAACCATGCCCTGCTGTGGGGCTCGCGTGGCACTGGCAAGTCGTCGCTGGTGCGCGCCTTGCTGGCCGAGCATGCTGGCGCCGGGCTGCGCCTGATCGAAATCGAGCGCGACCACCTGGCCGACCTGCCACGGGTGGTCGAGCAACTGCAAAAGCTGCCGCAACGCTTCATCCTGTTCTGCGACGACCTGTCGTTCGAAGCCGGGGAGGGCGACTACCGCGTGCTCAAGAGCGTGCTCGACGGCTCGTTGGAGCAGGCCCCGGACAACGTGCTGCTGTACGCCACCTCCAACCGGCGCCACCTGGTGCCAGAGAAAGAGAGCGACAACGAAAACTGGAAACGCGTGGACGGCGAGTTGCACCCTAGCGAAGCGGTGGAAGACAAGATTGCCTTGTCTGACCGCTTTGGCCTGTGGCTGTCGTTCTACCCGTTCACCCAGGACCACTTCCTGAATGTTGTCGAGCACTGGATCGGCCAGCTGGCACGCCCTGCGGGCCTGGCCTGGCAGCGTGACGAACAGCTCGACATCCTCGCCGTGCGCTGGGCCACCGGCCGCGGTAACCGTAATGGCCGTTGTGCCTATCAGTTCGCCCGCTATTGGGTCGGGCTGCAATTGCTGGAGCAAAAGTAAATGATCGACCTCAATGCCAGTGGTGCTGGCCTCGACGGCTACAACCTGCTGGCAGCGCAAGTGCAGGCGCTGTTTGCCGACGAGCGTGACTTCATCGCCAATGCGGCGCAGTTCTCGGCGTTTCTCTATAACCAGGTGGACGACCTGAACTGGGCGGGGTTCTACCTCAACCGCAACGAAGAGCTGGTGCTGGGCCCGTTCCAGGGGCAGGTGGCCTGTGTGCGCATTCCGTTCAGCAAGGGCGTGTGCGGGGCGGCGGCGGCAACGCGGCAGACCCAGCGGGTGGAGGACGTGCATGCGTTCCCCGGGCACATTGCTTGTGACAGTGCTTCCAACAGTGAGCTGGTGATTCCATTGGTGAAGGAGGGCAGGCTGATTGGAGTGCTGGACCTGGACAGCCCGAAGGTTGGGCGTTTCAGTGAGGCGGACCAAGTGGGGCTTGAGCGGTTGGCGGCGATTTTTCTGGAGTTGACCGACTGCTGACAGGCAATGGCCAACTTGGTGGGTTGTTGTAAGCCGCTGACAAACTGCTCAGCCCACAAAATGCTTCGACGCGTAGGCTACGAAGCATTTTCATAGGGATTACAGGGCCTCAACCTCTGTTTGCGAGCTTTAGGAAATCATCCACTGACATCAATGGAATCGGCACGATCAACACGGCCCAGAAAACGTGCTTCGGGTCGGGTTCGACGGCGAGTACTACGGCGAATCTGTTAAATGAGCTTGGGGTGAAAACACCATCAACGCTAATGCTTCCTCCACCTGCCAGTATGTTCCATTCGGTGGTGCGCGGGTCGATTTCACGCTCGAGCCCATTGGCGTCCAGATAGGTTAAAGCCAGCTTTAACTTGTCGCCGCTCTTGCTTAGCTTGAAGTCATGTGTCGGTGCTCTATTAAGTACAACATACGTGCTGTAGTGTGGAAATGTGAGATTGCCTGTTGGTACATAATCGATCCATACAGGTTCCTGCATGCTGGCTTCAGCAGGGGGGGTAAGCGTTTCTTTGTAGGGCTCGCTTGCGCTCACCATCTTGACCAGCGGCCGCACACCAGAGATTTGCAGCGTATCTGCTTCAACTGCCACTGCAGCGCGTGATCTATTCTCAAACAGGCCGCACACGACATCTTCTATTTGCTCTGCCCCTGTGCAACCATCAGTACTGCGTGGGTGGAGCAACATGCTCAAGCTGTAGAAGTCTGAGAGTCTGTAACCCTCCGCAGGTATGGAATAAATGCTGACATAGGTATTCATATAGGAGGCATTCGTTGCGTATGTTTGCATACGTTCAACAGCTCCATCCGCGCACGTCAGGGGGAGTGAGACGTGGCTACCATTACTATCTTCATCCCAGGCGATGTAGGAAATGGAGTGCGTTGGGCTTTCCGAAGCCCGAGGGTAGAACCGCAAAGGGCGTAGTAGCCACTCACTGCCGGTTAGCGGATCCACTTCATGCAGAGATACATATCGCTCGCTTGGCGGTAACGCATCGAAATGTAGCTCAAATTCATGATGGCGTTCGAGTGGCTCACGCCCAGGGTAGCCGATAGAGAAGTTTGATCGTCCTTTATCAATCTCGAACCTCACGCGCTTGCCCGGCTCATACAATCCTTTACATGCGTCAGTCTCAAACTCATGAAACAAACTCAAACTGCCATTTTTACCCGAGGCGGTGATCGCCTCGACATAGGCTGATGTGCTACCTGGCTTGCGACGAAGGGTGACGTTCTGGTAATCCAGAAAACGCCGGGTAATACAAATTGTCTGGTTACCCGATGACGTCGAAAAACTCAGCAGTGGTCGGCCTAGCGTGCACCTGACGAATTGCCATGCAAAACCCGATGACGTTGGGATTTCAAATTCGAGCGTGTTGCAATCATCGGGTCGGTCGTCTGGGCGTTGGGAATGGAATGCAAGCAGGGCATTGTTCAGGCTCGCCGTTTCGCAAACAAGATGAGCCCTCCATCCCTGCATATTATAAGAACGTGCAATTTTAGAGGCTTCCATGGGGCACCTGCAGTTAGGTCAGCTGCTGAGCACCGTACCCCCCCCTCACGTAAACTCACAACTGGCAAAAATGACAGGTGGCAAGCGGGTTACCCGGCATAGCCAATGCAGGCAAAGCATCAATCGTAGATGACCTTCTTCTTCCAGGTCTCTTCCTCGTCGGTCTTGAGCCCGTCGGTCAGTTCGTTCTGCTCATTCTCCGCCGGCTCCATCTTGTCCATCACCTGGGCATTGGCCCGCGCCAGCAGTTTTTCCAGATACGTCAACTGCTCTTCATATACCTTCGGCTCCGGCTGCTTGCGCAGGTACTGCACGCCGCGTTCGAAGGCCAGCCGCGCCTGGCCTGGCTGTTCCTGCTGCAGCGCCTGCTGGCCGAGGTTGTTGAAGAACTCGATATGCAGCAGCACCAGGATGTGGCGGATCTCCTTGACCCATTGCTTGCCCTCGTTGGTTGGCAGCACGTTCTCCTGGGTGGCCTTGACGATCTGGGTGTGCAGCGCCTCAAGCAGGAAGCGCACATCCTTGGCTTTGACTTCGGTCTGGATCGGGCAGGGCGGGTTGTTCACCGGGATCCTCTCGCCCTGGCCGATCAGCCCTTCGAGCTCGGCGATGCGCGCCTTGAAATCGGCGTTGTGCTTGTCCAGCGCCAGTTGCCGCTGGTTGAGGTTCAGCTCCAGGCGGGCCAGCAGCAGCTTCAGTGCCGGGGTCATGAACTGGCCGGGGAAGGTCTCGGTGATTTCGCCACAGCGGCGGACCCGGTCGGCGAGGTCGATCTTAAGTCGCGCACGTTCAAGCTTGCTGTTTTCGACCACGTTGTTGAGGTAGCCGATCACGATCAGCAACGCGATACCCGCCACGATGAGCAGAGTGATCAGAAGTGGTGTCACCGTTAACGCCTCATCCAGAAGTTTTGCTTAATAGAGTGTAGTGGTAGCCGTCGCTGCCGCGAAGGGACCGGCGTGGCCTCCTCAATGCACTTTGTCGGCTGACTGCCAGTTTCCTCAAGTGATGGCACTTTGCGACGACCGTGTCAGAAAATCAACGCCAATCCTTCGGCGTGCCCTGGCGGCGCCTTCTATATGGACCGAAGTCATTGATTTAAATAAATTTCTACAAAGGGGTTGACGGGTGTTCGAAGCATCCATAGAATGCGCGCCACTTGCAGCGTAAAGCACACAGCGAAACGCGGCAGGGAGTGAAAGCAGGCAGTAATGCCAGCAGCGTGTCCCCTTCGTCTAGTGGCCTAGGACACCGCCCTTTCACGGCGGTAACAGGGGTTCGAGTCCCCTAGGGGACGCCAAATTGCGGGAATAGCTCAGTTGGTAGAGCACGACCTTGCCAAGGTCGGGGTCGCGAGTTCGAGTCTCGTTTCCCGCTCCAGTTTCTCCGGCACTGCTTAACGGCGGGGCAGGAAAAGAAAGTCCAGGCTGAATCGTGAGGTTCAATACCTGGCACACTGAAAAGTGTTGTGTGTCCCCTTCGTCTAGTGGCCTAGGACACCGCCCTTTCACGGCGGTAACAGGGGTTCGAGTCCCCTAGGGGACGCCATTTGCGGGAATAGCTCAGTTGGTAGAGCACGACCTTGCCAAGGTCGGGGTCGCGAGTTCGAGTCTCGTTTCCCGCTCCAGTTTAAATACTGTGGCGTCTATGCGGTGCAGTGGTGGTGAAGGTCGTCAAGGCGCTTCACGCCGATAGCGGTAAAAGCTTCACAATGCGGGAATAGCTCAGTTGGTAGAGCACGACCTTGCCAAGGTCGGGGTCGCGAGTTCGAGTCTCGTTTCCCGCTCCAAATATAGAAACGAAGAAAGGGACGAAAGTCCCTTTCTTCGTTTTTGTCGTTCCTGAAATTATCATGTCCCCCTTGGGCACGCTCAGTGCCCAAGGGGGATCGCTTAGCGGTAGCTGATGGTGAAATCCAGCGCGCCCTCGGCCAGCCCCGCTGTCACCGTGGCGTTGGTCTGGTAATAGCGAGCCTTGAAGTCCAGGCGTGTGGTGCCGATGACCAGCGAGGTGATTGGCTCGTCCTGCTGGAGTGGCATCGGGCTACTGTCGCTGCGCAATATTTGAATGCCGACGCCGGTCGCGGTGGAGTTACTACTCAGGCCAAACACCCCCTGTGCTGGTAGCAGAGGCACCGAGCCGCGTGCGCCCTCAAGGCGTACATGGGCGCGGGCGATACTGCCGGTAGGGTCATCTTCGCAGTCGCTGAGTGTGATGTGGAAGTCCGTTGCAGGCGTGGTGCTGCCGATACCAGTGAAGTCTGCACGGTCATGGTTGCCCAGTTGCACCGGGTCGGCGCTGACCGGGTTGGATTTGAGTGTGCACTGGGCCTGGTGCACCCCACCGCTGACGTGGATATTCAGTGCGTCGCCAAGGTAGCTGATCTGGCTGCGGACCATCTGTTTGCTGAAATGTTGGGGGCCAGTGGGAATAGGCCCGGTCTTTATCAGGACGGGAGTGTAAAGCAGTGATGAGATTTGGAGTGGCGTGGCGCCCGAATCCTGGCTGTTTTCACCCAGGTAGGGAATAGCCTCGTCGTCCGTTGGGGTGAACACATTGCTGAAGCCTCCGGCGAAGGGGAAGCCAAGGCGGATGTGCAGGCCGACTCCGGGGATGCCGGTTTCCATGACCTTGCCATCGACGTTCCAGCCATTTACCGGAGGCAGTGGGCCAGGGTGCAAGGGGGCAGTTGGTGTTGCCTGGAAGGTTAACGTGCCGCTGCCGTCGTTCTCGCAGCGGATGCTACGCTGATTCTCCTCGGGCGCGTAGAGGGCGCGGACCGTGCCGATGATGCTGCCGATCGGGGCATCGCGTGCTATCCAGGGGGTGCCGAGGTCGATGCGATAGCTCAGTGGGCCGGGCGTGGACTGCCAGGTGCAGTTGATGCTTGCATGAGCGTTACCGGCGAAGGCAAGGAGGGCAAGGGCCGTACAGATGTTTCTGGTTACTGGCATGGGGAAATCCGCAGGTAAGGCGCCATTGCTGGCGCGCAGGGTTCAGAGTGGCGGGCAGGTGAGCGTCTGCAGCCGGTAGCCTTGGCGATGCTCCATTTGCAAAGGCTCGATGGGCAGCCGACACTGCTGGTCGCCTTGTTTTCCCCAGCGCACGTTCAACGTCTGTGGATGCGGGCCGGTGGCGATCAGCGCCTGGCCAGCCTGGCCGACAATAGCCAGTGAATTGCCCTGCTCGTCGCTGACCTGGGTGCCGAATGGCAGCGGCTGGCCGTTGCTTTCTTGCAAGGTGAGCACCAGGCGGGTGACCTGGCGGGCGGCGAAGGTGGCTTTGACAATGGCGCCGCGGCGAGGCACTACTGGTTGCGTGCCATTCTCCACTTCTACCTCTGGGCCCAATTGGTCGGTGAGCAAGTTCACCTGGTTGACCCGATAAGGGCGAAGGTGTGGCGCCAAGGCGTACCCCTTGGCGTTGGTGCGCGCGCCTGGGGCGTTCTCCAGGCCGACACCTGCGATGGCGGGCACCTCGACCAAGGCACTGGTTTCACCCAGGTAGGGTGCCAAGGTGATGCCGCCTTCGTGGGCCAGCAGTGCTCCGCTGGTGTTGACGGAAACATTGCGCAGGTCGCGGCTTTCGACAAGCCCGGCACCATAGCTGGCGTGTGCGCCATGGTAATTTGCCGAGAGCTCCAGGCTATTACGGCGCTGCTCGTCTTGGCTGACGCCTGCGCGATAGCCCAGGCGGTTGTCCAGGCCGCTGCCGCTCAGGCTGGCACGTTCACTGGTGTGCCCGGCGCGCTGTTGCACGTCGAAGGTGGCGCTGCTGCTGTTGCCAAGGCCCAGCGGGATCGAGACACTCAGGCCGACCATGCGATCGTTGAAATTGTCGCGGCTGAGCGACTGCGAGGCGAACAGGTTGTAGCTGATACTGTTGTGCTGGGTATTGAACTGGAACTGGTACTGACGGCGCTGACGGTTGCTGTTCCAGTAGTCGTCCTGGGTCAGGGTCAGGCTGAGTGAGCTGCTTGAACCCAGCGGCTGTTGCATCGAGGCTTCCACGCGGCTGCGGCGGTTACCCAGGTAAAAGCGGTCGGCATTGCGCTGGGCCACGGCTTCGTCGAAGTCGCGATAGCCCTCGGTGGAATAGCGGTAGCCGGCAAAGCGCAGGTTGGTGCGGGTCTGGAAGGTCTTGCCATAGCGGGCGGCGAAACTCTGCCCGGTGACACTGCCCAGCGCCTGGCCCAAGTCACTGCTGGCGTGGGTGGCGTCGAGCGATACCGCGCCATAGTGGCCGAAGTCGCGGCCAATGCCCAGCAGCCCGGCGCGGTAATAATCGCCCCCCAAAACCCCGCCGTAGAGCGTTGACTGCCAGCCGATGCCGCGTGCCAGGGTCGCCTGCCACAACTGTGGTTGGTCCTGCCCGTTGATTGCGTTATAGCGCCCGAAGGCGGCGGTGTAGCGCCATACGCCTTCGCGCAGCAGGCTGCCCAGGCTTGAATAGGGCTGGATGAAACGACGCACCTGGCCGTCGGCTTCGGTGAGGACGATTTCCAGTTCGCCACTGCCGCCGCCGATAGCCAGGTCGTCGATTTCATAGGGGCCGGCAGCGACGTAGGTGCTGTAGATCGGGTAGCCATTTTGCAGGACTTCGAGTTTGGCGCGGCTCTGGGCCACCCCGCGGATCACGGGGGCATAGCTTTGCAGCACGTCGGGCAGCATGCCCATGTCCGAAGCCAGCTGCACACCTTTGAGTGGCAGGCTGCGGAATACCTCGCCATTGCTGAAGGTCTCGCCGAGGGTGAGTGTGCCCCAGCTGCCGGGCAGGTCGGTCTGGGCGTAGGTGTTGCTGCGGGTCCAGCGCCGTTGGCCGTGTTCATCTTCGCGCAGGCTCTGGTTGCTGCGCAGGCGCCAGCCGCCGAGGTTGAGGCCGCTGTTCAGGTACAGGTCCTGCTGGCTGCGGCTTGGCCCGCCGCGCTGGCTGCTGTGCTGGGCCGAGGCCTGGTAGCTGACGAAGCCGGCATTGATGCCATGGTCCCAGCGCTCGGGGGCGACACTGCCTGCCGCGTCACGGCGCATTGCCGCCTGGGGGATCGAGATGTCGAGCTGCAGGCGGCTGCTGTCGAACTCGACCGCTGCGCCGGGCAAGCGGGCGGCCAGGTCAAGGCACTGCTCGTCTGCCGCCAGTGGTGTTTCCAGGCGTTCCAGGCGCAGCCCCAGCTCGGCCAGCAACGCAGCGCTCAGGCAGGGGGCGAGCCCTTGGTCTGGGCCGCGATACTGGAAGTCAAGGGTGTGCTCGCCGGCGTGGGCCAGGTTTACCCGCACCTGCACCGCGTAGCGCCCGGCGGCCAGCGGCTGGTGCGCGGCCAGCGCCTGCAGCGCCAGTTCGGCGCTGCCCTGGGGCTGGCCGGGGGCCTGGCGCATGAAACCGGTATGGAATTTCAGTTCGGGTTCGACGGCCTGGGCGGCTGGCAGCAGGCAGCTGCCGCCCAAAGCCAGCAAGGGGGCGAAACGAAGACGCGACGGCGGCTGCCGACGCCGTTTGGCGTTTAGCATGGGGATGTCTCGGCTGGCGAAGATTGATGGCCAGTGGAAAGCCACGCGATGTGGACTGGCCGCGAAACGCTGTGCTCCGCGCTCGGGTCGCAAGGGGTGAGCTAGAGGATGGTGGGGAGGTTAGTGGGATGAAGGAGGGCGGTATGTAGGAGGGATCTGAGGAAGGGGGGGATTAGTTCGTCTTGGGGAGAGATAGGCTCACCTCGGATGAGGTGGGCCTTGAGGTGAAACTTATCGTTTAGACCAATAATTATTATATGTTGTATGAACTCTATCCTGAGGCTGGAAACTCCAATTCGAGCTTCCAGCCTGTTTTGCCACTGGGGAGGAAGGGGGTAATCCGCTATCAAGGTCAATACCATACACAGGGTTTTTCGATATCACCTCGCCTGGAGGGCCTTGTATGCCTGGAGGGCCTTGTACGCCTGGAGGGCCTTGTACGCCTTGCGGTCCTTGCAGTCCTTGTGGCCCTTGAGCTCCGTCTTTTCCAGGGATTGGGGGTTTTTGTTCCAGGGCGTTTACTCTCGCTTCCAATTTGTTCAAACGATTATTTGCCTTGCCAAGGTTGCGTCCAATAGCTTTTTGTTTTTTGATAACTTTCGCCAGAGTTTCTTTTGTCGCATCTTTGAACTGCTCCCACCTGCCCACTCCTTTCATTTTCGCTACTACTGAGTTCAACTTGTACGCTGCAACCCCCGTCATCATCGCCCCCAGGAAGCTCAGCCCGCCGCCGATCGCCCAGAGTAGGTTGGCTTTTTCGGGGTCATCCTCGTTCGTGGCTACGCCCTGTATTGCAAGGCCAGCAACTTGCGTGGCCACGCCTGCCACGCCGACAGCCAGCCAGACTTTTGACCAAACGGACAACGCACTGAACCCGATGGTCGAGACGGCAACCGCCGCAGACTGTGCAAAGGGAATGATGGAAAGAAGGGCTGCACCAATCGAAAGCCCCAACGTAATCCACAGTGAGGTCTTGCTTGTTTTTTTCCTCTTCGTACCACCCGTCGCCGGCGGGGTAGTGGGCGCTCTGTAACTCACGTGCCCGCTGGGGTCGCGCCAGTTCACCGGGTCGCCCAGGCAGTACTGGTAGGGGTTGATACCGGCGACCTCCGGTGGCATCGAGTCCGGGCTGTGGAAGCGCATCAGCTGCGGGTTGTAGGCGCGGTAGCCACGCCCCAGCAGGTACCAGCCCAGCGTGCGTTCGCGAGCTTCACCGTTGAAGGCCAGCAAGCCTTGCAGCGCTTTGTCCGGGTCTTGCTGGTCAGTGTCGCCGTAGGCGCTGTAGCGGGCTTCGGTCAGCGCGTTCTGGGTGCTCTCGCCCAGCACACTGTTGCTCATGTTGGTCAGCAGCAGGCGGGTAGCGCCGTTGTCGTTGTTCGCTTGCAGGCCCAGCGGGCGTTCGCCGTCATACAGGTACTGCGTCAGCACATCGCCGTCGACGGTACTGTGCAGGCGTTCATTCTGATAGCGGCGCAGCACCTCCGCGCTGTTGCGGTGGCGCACGCCCACCAGGTGATCATGGCCGTCGTAGCGGTAGCTGTACAACGGCTGGCCAGTGGCATCCAGTACCTGTTCAAGGCGGCCATGGTCGTCGTACACAAGCTGGTTGCCGGCCTCGTCGTTGAGCATGTTGCCGTCATCGTCATAGCTGAAGTCGCAGCTGGCGAGGTAGTCCTCATGGGTGTGGGTCACCTTTTTCAACTGGAAGCCATCACAGGTGTAGGTGGCCGTATCCCTGCCGCCATCGGCGAACCAGGTTTTGCACTCGATCAGGTTGTCCAGCAGGTCGTACTTGAAACTCTGTTCCTCGATGGGGCGACCTTTGGCGTTGCTTGGCAGGGCTGAGGGCTCGCCCTCGCACAAATAGCTTTCCAGCCGTTTGCGCAAGTCGTACTCGAAGGTCTCCGTGAGTTCATCTTCGCCGTCACGCTGCAGCGTGCGGCTGTGCAGCAGGCCATCATCGCGCCAGACGTGAGTAATGCGCAGCACCATGCCCTTGGTCTGGTCGTTGTAGCGGGTCAGAGTGCGTTCGACTTCCTGGCCGTGGCTGTCGTAACGCTGTTCGCAGTCGATGCGGTGCAGGCTGGTCAGGTCCTGGGTGCGGGTCAGTTTCAATCGCCCGTCGTCATCGTAGGTAAAGTCTGCGCGCAGGTTGCCCTGGGTGGTCCAGCTCAGGCGGCCCAGGTTGTCGTAGCCGTGTTCGGTCGTCTGCTGGTCGCTGTCCTCGCGCAGCAGTGGGCGGCCCTGCAGCGAGGTGGTGTGGTCGCAGACATAGGTGCTGGCATTAACCTTGTCCTCCCAGGTTTCATTGAGCAGATAGCCCTGGTCGGTGTAGCTGTAGCGACGCTCGCCCTCAACATTGCTGGCGCTGTTGATTGCAGTGGTTTTGCGGTCGTAGTCGTACCTGGCGGGCTGATTACTGCCTACAGTGACTGTCTTGGGTTCCAGGGAGAGGCTTGGGTCGTAGCTGAATGTGAACACACGCTTGGCGGCAGTGGTGCGTTTGCTCATCAGCACCTGTTCGCTGTCGTTGCCGTTTTCGTCCTTGTACTCGTAGGTTTCCTGGCGCGGGCCGGCATTGAGCGTCAGCAGGCGCTCCTGGCCATCGAAGGTGCGCCTGCAGGCCAGTGTGCCGTCAACCCCTTGCTTCTGGTGCGCGTACAGCGCTTCGACCAGTTCATTGCGGCTGTGGGCGGCGAATGTCCGGCTCATCAGTGTTTTGTCAGGGCGTTCGGTCTGGGTCATGCGACCGTAGGCATCGTACGTGTACCTGTTGATGCTCAGCAGCTCGCGCCGCGGGTCCAGCGGGTCGCGGATGCGTTGCTCTTCGCGGGTGCTCTGGCCAACGCCATCGTAGAAGAAGTTCTGGCGCCCGGCTTCCTTGCCCTCGGCATCCAGCCGCTGCACCTGCCATGGTTTTTCATCGAGGTTGTCCTGGGTCAGCGTGAAATGCTGGCGCAGTGTCGGCTGGCCCGTGCCAGTCATCCAGCTGGCTGTCATGTCGCCTTGCTCGCCAAACGGTGAATAGGCACTGTGTTGCCGGGTGCCGTCGGCATTCAGGGTTTCGCACACTTCACCCCAGGCGCCATAGGTGTATTGGGTCTTGGTGGCCAGCGTAGTGCCCGTGAGCCGGGGGTGGTGGTCGTGGACAGTTTCATCGATCAATTGCCCCAGTTCGTCATGGTTCGCCTGGTAAACCAGTTGCGGCTGCTGCGCGCCCTCGGTTTTGCGCGTCTGGCTGATGGTACGGTTCAGGCCGTCGTAGTAGGTAGAAGTGACAACGTTGGTGGTATCGGTTTCGGTCATCCCGGCTTGTTGGCCTGCTGCGGCGACCAGCTGATAGGTATATGTGCGCACGGCCGCGTTCGCGCTGTTGGCAGCGATCGTCTGTTTCACCAGCCGTTGTAGCGCATCGTATTCATAGGCGGTGACTACGCCGTGAATATCCTGCTCGGTCAGCTTGTCGCCGGTCAGGCTCGACAGGGTAGTGACCAGGCTTTTCTGTTGCCCTTTGCAGGTTACGGTTTCTTTGATTTCCAGCGGTGCATTACGTTTTTTCGTGGTTGCGCCCGGGTAGTGCCAGCGGGTGGAAACTTTCTCCTGGCTGGCCAGCAGACCTTTGGCTTCGGCGTTGTACAGGGTTCGGTCTTCGGTGCTCTGGCGGCCATGCAGTGCGGGTTGATCCGGTGCACGGTGGTAACCCAGTTCGGTCAGTTCCAGTGTCACCTCTGCCTCATCAAGGCCGTGGGACAGTGTGGTGCTTTCCGCCACCAGGTACTGGTTCGGGATGCTGGCAATGCGGCTGGCGTCGGTCAGCGCGTCGAACAGGCGATAGCGGTAGCGCGTGGTGAGCACGGGTGCGCCATTCTCGACCGCTACAGGTTTGGGCAGGGTGGGTTCCATGTCGTCTGGCGGCGTCCAGGATGGCCGCGCCCCAGCCGGGTAAACGGTACGCTGCTTGAGGCTGCGCACAAAGCCGTGCGGGTCGGCTGGGCAGCCGTCACTGGCCTCTGCCGTGTAGTACTCGCTGACGGTCTGTATACCGTTGGGCTGAACCTCCAGGGTCTGATTACCATGCTCATCGTAGTCGGTGAAGGTGACTTCCTGGCGCAGCTTGTTGGTGTCGCTCTTCATCCGCCAGCGCTGTATGACGAACTTGACCATCTGGAAGTACCGCGGCTGCAGGGCGAAGCCCAGTGCCGGTTTTTCGTGGTAAAGGGTTTCGGTCTCGTGGATGTGCCAGTCCTTGACCGGCTCTGGCGGCTCTTCACCCTGCGGCGGCAGCACCTGGGCCACGGGGCCATACTGCTCGGTGCTTTGCTTTGTCATCAGGTGGTAGCGGTTGTAATGGCTGATGACCTTGCGAACGACTTCACCGCCTACCTGTTGTGTCTGGGTCGAGGTGTAGAAATAGCCAGCGCTGTTAGGGACTTTGTAGAGCGTATCTTCGCCCTCGGTCCAGGGCTGGCCGCTATTGCCACCCATGAAATTCTCTGCCGAAAAGGCAAAATGGGTAACCATTTTCGGTTGTTTGAAACCAGGGTCGATGCTGTGGCTTGCGACCTTGGGCAGCTTGGGTCTTGGTGCCCCTGTGGGCATCAAGTGGCCGCTGTCGTCGTAGCTGAGGGTTTCGACGCTGCCAGTAGGGGTATATACGGTCTTCAGGCAGGTCATGTCTTGGGTCGAGGCATTGTTGAGGTATTCAAAGCGCCAGTTGGCGTTGTCAGCACTGGGCAACATAACCTTGGTCACCTGGCGAGCGGTGAGCTCGACAGTGAAGGTGCTGGCCCTATCGTCTGGATGCAAGTGGATGTTGTAGCGGTTCAGGCTTGGGTATTCCACCCACAGCAGGCGCTTGCCCGTGGCATCGCGAACTTCGCTCAGGCAAAGGTGGCTGAGGTTGTCAGGCTTGATGTAGGACAATTCGATCCAGTGCGCAGATATTGCATAGATCCGGTGTGGCAGCGCCACCCGCTGGCCATTGCTGACGTGGGCGCGCAGGTGTTCGACCATGCCGGAGCGGTGAACGACGCGGTAGTTGTCCGCGTCATCCTTGTAAAACTCGAAACTCACCAGTTTTTGTTCACTGATGCGGGCCGGTTTGGGTTCGTCGCTGGTCACGCGATAGTTTTCACCGGTGATCAGTGACAAGGCTTTGCTGCCAAGGTCGTACTGTGTGAGGTTGATGCCCCACCCTATACCGTAGCCGCTGTCTGCATCGTTGAGCGGGCTGAAGTCCAGGCGCAGGGGGAGGTTAGGGCCGATCAGGTCATTGGCGACCAACTTTGGCAGTTCGATGCCGAGTGTGTACTGACCGGTACGCGGGTCGACCTGGCCTTGCATGAAACCGAGAAAGTTGAACGCATTGGAGTGTGTGGCGGATGTAGCGATCATGGCATAACTCCTTGGCGAGCAACTAGTTGGAGGCGGGGCTGCGCAGCCTGGCGCACAGATAGCGGGTCAAGTTGTTTTCGTCACCGCGATGAGCCCGGCCTACCATGACCTGATTCAAGGGGCATTCAGACTCACCGTTATGCTCTGGGTAGCCGTGATCGTTATTTTCCTTGCCGCTCTCGGTGTTGGGCGTGCTCCATTTGCCAGGCAGTACCGTAACGCGGGTGCTTTCTGAAGGCGCGCCCTGATAAAGTTCGGCACAGCGATAGTCGGTACGGCCATTATCGTCGCCCTTATCGTCGCCTGTATCATCTTCTGGCCAGTCGCTGGGGTTCGAATAGCCATGGCCGCGGCCGATCATTACTTGGTCGACAGGGCAGGTGAAGTAGTAATAGTCGGTATTGTTCCAGTTGTTGTCACGGACCAGTTCATTGCAGGTTTTGTAGCGGTTTTTGTCGTCGTCAAACTTGGCGTCTAACCTGACACCGCATTCGCGAAACATGGGTGACCACGCCGACGGTTTTGTGTTTACGTCTTTGATGCTTGTGCATTTGTACTGAGTGTCCGCATTCTCGTCCCCCTTGTGTTTGCGCCCGGTCATGACCTGGCCTTCCGGGCATTGCCACTTTCTGCTTGCACTTTCTTTGACGGCACTGCTCCACGCTGTGGCGGGGACACTATAATAGGTGCCTATTTTTGTTGTCTTGTTGGTCGATGTTGTAATGCGCACACACGACAGCGTGTAGGTCATGCGTTCAGTCGTACCGCTCACGCCAAAGTCTTCAACCTTTACTTCCTCGCTGACTTGGTCCCCGGACGGTGAACGGTTCGAAGCGAAGCCTTTGAAATTAAGCGCACTGATACTTTCTTCAACAAGCGTTGCACCGGCTGCTCCGGTTTTTAGTTTGACCCAAAAGTTTTTGTTGGTGGACGGGTCGCGTTCGCGTTCGAAACTGCTGCCCAAGGTGGTGTCACACAGGTAGTCGTCTGTGAGCAGCACCTGGGTGGCCGGTGGCATATTCTCCATGGAGATGGAAGCGACCCGCAGGCCATAACATTCGGAAGCAGGGTTGTTGAGCAGCACATCAACTGTACGGCTACTGCCGGCCGGCAGGACGTTGATCGTGCAGCTGGCATTACTGTCGTTCTCAGGGTCTGTAATATTGCCCTTCTTGCCGTACAGGGTAATGCTCCCGTTTTCATTGGCAGAGGGTATTGCCGCGTGTACGACGCTGCTGGGCAAGACGCCAGCAGCGCCAATGGTCAATACGATAAGGCTACGTCGGGCCAAGCGACCAAGGGGGCGGGTAAATAACATTTTATTTCCTCCAGATGAGGCTCGGTACTAATGGGGTGAAATAAGTGGCGCTGGAAGGGCCGTTGTGAATCTTGCAGTCTGCGGAGCGTGCATGCTGCAAAGCTGGAGGATAAAAGTGCAGGTGGTTTTTTGCACCTGATAGAAATACTAGGCCGGTGGGCGTGTTGGTTTATGCGTGAACATTTCAATTTAAATTATTGTCAGGGCAGGGTCACCTGGCAAAAATAACAGGTCGGTGCCGCAGGCTGCCGGCAGTGATTGACGGCGGCTACCTATTATTTTTGCCAGTAGGCAGCTGTTGAGCCACGGGGTAAAAAAGAGTGAACCTGTGGAGTTCAAAAATATGACCCTGACGAAACAAGTGGCGCGCTACCCGTTGCCCAGTATTCCCCTGTTGACGGATAAACTTGAAATCGACGTGGATGCCTTGCAAGGCGCTGACCTTCCGACGTTTGTGAATTATCCCGGTATCAAGACCGGCGACGTAATTACGGTGATCTGGCGAGGTGCCAGTGGGAGCGGAGTGCCGTTCGACGACCTGGAGTCGGGCACGCCTGTGATTGACCCGGACCCGACCGTAGGGATGCTTGTGCACATCCGAAACCAGACCCTTGTGAGTGCCAGGAGCGGCGCAGGGTTCTATTCCTATCGGGTCAATGGGGATGAGGCCACCGAGTCGTTCCGGTTGTTCTGCCTGGTGGGGCTGGTCGATAGGCCAGTCTGGGAGGAACGCCTGGGTGTGGTGCAAGTACTTGAATCCCACGATCAGGTCATCGACTACGGCGCTCTAGGTAGCGCGGGTGCCACTGTGTATATCCCTCATTACCAGGCCATGCAGGTGGGTGATGCAGTGACATTGGTGCTCAATGGCACTGACGAGGACGGCAAGCCGGTAGCGGAAACGACTTTCGACTGTTCCCCCCAGGCGGCTGACCTGGGTAATGCACTGAAGTGCCCGATCCGTCGTAGTGAATTGCGCGACCTGGTGAACGGGCGAGCCGAACTTCACTACCTGATCACATTGAAAGGGAAGACCGCCCCACTGCAGTCGCCTGGTCAGAAATTTGCGGTAATGGAGAAGCCTGTTCACAGGCATCCGTACTTGCCGGCTCTGAGCATCGAAGGTTTCTCCGGCGATGTGTTGAACCCGGACGCTTTCCTCGATGGGCTGATCATCCAGGCGCGATGCCCAGCGCTGGCCAGGGCGGGTGACTGGGTGCTGTGCCACTGGAGCGGTGGGAGGGTGGAGAACCGCCACATCCTGGCACTGCGTCTGGATGCGAGCAACCTGCCAGATGGGCTGCTTCAGTTCAGCCTGGGCCCCGAGGCGCTGATCGATAGTGTCGGCGATGAAATTGAACTGTTCTTCCAGATCGCGCGTGAGGGGTGGGCGCTGAGTTCGTTGCTCCTGTCGTTCAAAGTCGAGCGTGCGCGAGGGCCTCGCCTGGCACCGACCATTGAGAAGACCACCCCCGAAGCAGACGCCGCTGTTGGGTCGGCCATTGAGTTCAGAGGCGGGGCTTGGGTCAATGTGCCTCCTGATGCAGTACAGGCCTCGGACAAAGTAAAGGTGCACTGGGAGGGCGACCCCTATGCCGGCTGCGTTACGGTCGAAACACCGGATGATCCGAATGCCCCATTGCGGTTCAAGATTCCTGCCGAGTACATCGCCGCCAACATGGAGCAGAGCAATGACGCCTCTGCCAAGCGCTTCCCGGTGTCCTACACCCTTGTCACCGATACCGGCGAACTGCCCTCGGAAGCGTTGCGGCTGAGAATCCAGCCAGTGCCACGAGGCAACTACCAGCAGGTGATCTGCGACGAAGCAGATGGGCTGGGCAACCTGAGTATAGGCGCTCTCAAAGCGGACCCCTCCCTGGTGCTTCGTAGCTGGCCATTCATGGCCGTCGGCAATCGGGTGACGATCTCGGTGACCGGCGTGCTGGCCGTTGGTGGTGAGTACAAGAAGACTTTGCGCGATGCGCAAAAGGTCGATGCCGGCGAAGTTGCTAAAGGCATGGTGGTGGCGACGGTGCCCTTGCAGGACCTGAAGGGGCTGGCAATCGACTCGCGCATGAGCATGAAGGCAGAGATCAGCTTCGATGATGGTCAGTCCACTCACGCAGTACCGGACAGCAACGTTGCGATCCGGTCTTGATGCCATTAAGGCAATCACACTCATGTGAGCAATACGCTCGAGGATACTAAATGAAAAAGCAATCTTTGGCCGATTTCCTGAAGGAAATGGCAAAAAAACCGCAAACACTTGACTGGGATGTGGTGGCGGCATTTGACCGTGACAAGACCAACTATCTGCTGCTGCAGGATTACATTTCCCGTTTTGGCAAAGACTCATTGTTTGATCCTGTGGATGGTTCGGAGTCCACGGGTGGGACCACGCATACAATGGACGGCCTGCAACTGGACAAGCCGCGGCTATCGTTCGATAACGCTGTCATCACCGAGTCGCGGGCCCGCTGCGTGATGCGAACGGTGGGCGGCAAAATCTACGAGACCACGACCCCGCAAGGCACCACGCGTAAAGAAATAAAACGTTTTGGCATCTCGGACGGCCTGGTGGGGCCAATCTTGACGATGACCATTAACTTGAGAAATACGCCGGGAACTGTAACGAGTGCGGGCGCCGTGGAGCTTGATCTGGCAGGCAACGGTGCAGCGAACTTTGAGTTCACGGGGGTGGATACTGCTTACGAGTCTGTAAAATTGGGCACTTATCTGAAAAGCACGATCGAAAAATGGGGCGATGATAAGAAAAAATTCCAACTTGGTGAGCTACGAAAGAACCCTGAAGACCCTTTGCAACCGGGAGAGTTTAGAGTATTGACGCGTCCTGCGCCTGGTGCGACTGCGCGACATGCCGATAACTTTGGTGACGGTGAAGTGCTGTTGATGATCGGGCTGGATGACCGCGAAGGTAAGTTGCCGCCGTCCGACACGTCAATTCCCTACTTGTTGCCGGATGGGTATTCGAGCAATTTGGTGATCAGTTTTGAACAAATCCTCAAACGTATGATGTATGAGACGTTGATCAAGCGTCCAGAGCTGAGTGGGGCCAAGTTTGATGAGGTTAGTGTCGGCAATTTCAAGCGCTACGTCGCCGTAGGTGGTGGTTACTCAACCCATCTCGTTCTAAGAACTTGGGATGGTTGGAGCCTCGGATTTCCATTGACTGAACTGCCATTCAAAAGTGCGACGCCATTTACACTCGAACTTGGCAGTGGCGCCATGATCGTAAAATGGGCGGGGAGCAATGAGATAGTCGGGAAAGCCAGTACATGGGTCGTAAATCCTCCATACCCTCCCACTGAGATCAAGTATGAAGGAAAGATTCGCGTTGACTGGGACATAAAGTATACGTTCAAGGCCAAGCTGGGAAAGGACGCTAGTGGCCGCGCCATCATCGTGATCGAAGGCGTAGTCGATACGTTCGATTTCCGTACTGCATTCGTTAGCGGGAGTGGGGACGGTACTGCGAAAAAATGCTTCATGGATGGGTATGGTCAGGCCGGCCCTGAGCTTGCAGCGCGTTTCGAGAGGTTGCGCGACTTATCCGAAACACTTGGGTTCAGCCTCGACGCGTTCCGCTTTAACGGCCTGCTGTTCCCTGATGAGTCAGTGGTCGTGCCCAGAACGATCGAGCTGCCCGGTGACCTGACGGCATTGGGCGATCTAGCGCGTGCATTGACAGGCAACCGGCTCTCGCACAATGAAGTGACAGTAACGGCCGCAAGCAATCATACATTCACAGTCACCCCCGCACTTGAAGGTGTGGAATGGTCAGTCAGCCCGCTGCCAGGTGACCCCACTGGCGACGAGAACACGGGGACAATCGGTAAAAGCACTGGTGTGTATACCGCCCCTGCTGCTGACAGCTTCGGTTATGCCTTCAGGCGGGTCATCGTAACGGCAAAAAAAGGCGACTGGTCTGCCAATGCCTTGGTGCATTTGGTGGCGGCACCGGTTTCGGTGTTCCCTCTGGTTAACACGGTCAACCTGACTACCAAGGACGATGAGGGCAACGACCTCGGAGGTTATGTGGTCTGGGCAGGCTCCACCAATGGAGGGGCGCTGGACTGGAAGATCTCGGGTAATGCCGGCGGCTCACTGAAAGTTGTGGATGATCCCAATGTTCAGGATGCGCGGCAGTACTGGGCCGCTACAGACTTTCCGACAGATGGCGAGGGGCTTGAAAAAGTTCTGCGCGTGGACAAAGTGGAAGTCTCACAAGGAAGCGGCCCCGTTACAACGTGTGAAATGCTTCTCACGAAAACACCAAAGTCGGAGTACTTCTTTGATTTTAAAGCGGTAGGGGGTGGCACGCAATTCGAGTTTTGGGTAACGGATGATGACGGGGAGAAAGTTCAACTGCCGGATACGGAGATTGAATGGCACCTTGTGAGTGGTAAGGGCACGTTGGATGAAAAAGGGGTATATAAGTTTGCTGACAATGCGGCTGATCATTATATCATCGTTGCTGCTATCGATTTAGAGGGGGGTAGCCGTAACCTGCAATGGAATTACAGAATTCTGACGCGGGCGATGCTCGACGCTTCTCAGGTGGCTACCCAACGGTCAGGAGTTAAGTAGATGTCTAAAAAACTCTCTAAATCGGAGCAATTGCAGCAGCTACGCGATGAAAACCTGCTGTACGGCTGGGGTGCAGCAATGTCCATCGGCCGCAAGGCGTTGAACATCTTGCTTCAGGATGCCTTTCTGGGGTCGCTGGGTAACATGACCTATCTGGAGCCCTTCGCCGACTACTTCCCAATCAACGAGGGCAATTCCCAGGTCATTGAGATCGAGGGGCTGGTGATCGGGCCTGCGCAGGTATCGTTCGAGAGTGCCGTGGCGACCGACCGCTTGGTCACTGTGCGCATGAACCTGCTGGCCGGGGAATACCGCTACCGGCTTCACCTGCCCGGAGAGCCGCCCCGGTTCCACCGCAGTTTCACCATTCGTGAGCAGATGGGGTTCTACCTGGAGGCGCGTTGCAGGCTGGCTTTGGTAATGGACCCGGTTGCCCTGAAGCGGCAGATCGTGCTCGATCTGAGCGAGGCTACGCATTTCACCTGCAACCTTGGCGAGCGCCCCTACGAGCGCACCAAGATTGGTGAGCGCCTGCAGGCATGGCTCGCAGAGCAGCCCGAAGAGCGGCGCCTGCTGCGCCTGGGCGAGTTCGACATGCGCAACTACCAGCCGTTGAGCCTCACCAATGGCAGCCTGATCACGCACCCGGCACCGTGGGCGGGCGAGCCTGGCAAGCAAGGCGACGGTGCACTTGTGGTGTTCATGCAGACGGGCGTGGATTGGGAACCGGGTAACTTGCCGGCGGGCAATTATGCTTACTCGTTACCTGAAGACGGCAGTGCCGACATAGCGCTGGCAACCCAGACGGATCTGCGCGACCTTAAGCTGGGTGAGCCTGCGGATGTGCTGAAGTCGTTGACGTTGGGTAATCGCCGCCAGATAACCCTGACAGAAACTCATCAGCTGGATGCTGTGCTGAGTTTCGGCAAGCTGGCGCGCGGCACGCTCAACCGCGAGCTGCAGCCAGCTTTCACCACGCTGGGCGCCACTCAATCATGCCAGTTCATGATGTCCGGTGGCACCGGCGCCACTGAATGGCGGGCGCGCAACATGTTCCGACCACTGGCAACGGGGAGCATGGATGCTGGCCTCTACCGTGCGCGCGCCAGCCAGGACTTCGTCAAGAAGACCCAGATGGTGCTGGTGACTGGCCACGCTGCAGGTGATGACGAGCGCACTAGTGCCTCAGCCCTGGTGGTGGAAACCGATCAACCTTTGACGATTGCGCCTCAAACTGTCAACTGGTCCATCGATGATCCAACCATCGAGTTCGTAGCGGCGGGAGGGGCAGCCGTAACCTGGACGTTGGAGGGCGATAAAGTGGGTAGTCTGGTGAGCGAAGGCCACCGGGCCACTTTCACACCTGCAGCCCCACCGGACCCATCCCCCCCTGTGCAACGCCAACGCGTGCGGGTGAAGTACAACGACAATGGGCTCGAGTACGCTACCGAGGCTTGCGTGATCATCGTAAATCGGCCCTCTTCATTGGGCGTCGAGCCATTTTACGTGGCGCGTGAGGACTCGTTCACACCTATCACGTTCTCGCTGGCGGAGGATTGGCGCGAGGCCTTGGCGAAAGCCGGTATCAGGCCGCCAGATGCCCTGCAGCAGAGCGATATCGTCTGGTCGGTCGTTGGCGAGGGTTCAATTACGCCTGAGGGCCTGTATACACCACCGGACAGTGCGGTTTCCTCGGCCAGCGTAGTACGGGCGGTTGTGAGAAACAGGTTGTCCGGCTACGCCATCATCGAACACGGCCAACGCCAAGGCACACGCTCGGCATCAGTGGCCAATTGGAACAAGTTGTCACATTTCTACGTCAAGGCATCCACGACACCAGAATGCTACGCCAATGGCATGCAGCAGATACAGATTCAGGTTGACATTCAAACGGATCAAGAGGACGGCTTTGTCGACCCGATCAGCGATGACGAGTTGCAGACGCTCAAGTTCTACACCGTGAATGGCAGTGAGCTGAAGGTGGTGGACGTGGGGATCGAGCCTCCGGCAGCGGGTACGCCAGGCACCTGGGTGATGCGTCGCAGCCATAACCCGCTACTGGAGATGAGGGGTACCAGTGGCGCCAGCCCGGCCCCCGTGCCTGCTGCTGCGGGCCAAACCCTTTGGGACTATTGGTTGCAGACCACCTCCACGGTGCCGGTCGAGGTCTACGCCATGTTCAAGCAGTCCGGGCTAGGTGGCAGGTGGTTCAGCTCGGTTGAGCAAAGCAAGGATAACGGCAAGGTGAGAGTACAGGGCCTTACGCTGCCGACCTACGACCCAGCCACGGATTACCCATGGTCGGCAGAGGAGAAGCGGGTCAAGCAAGAGGGCAAGGCTGTGGGCAACGATACATTCAACTACATGACGCTGACGGTGGATTACTGGAAGCTGACCCACGTTCAGGCCCCCGGTAAACGTATCCCGTTTGTGGCAATCGATATCGATTGGTTTGGCAACAAGTCGGTCATGCGTTGGGCCTCTGATGAGTACGAAGATGAGCTTTGCAGTTACAGCGGCTTCATGGTCGGCGGGCTTGATGAAGAGATGATCTACGACGGCGCCCTGGCACGCATGGCCGGCAAGCGTGGGTTGACGTTGGAGAAACTGGAACCCACCCGCGCGCCGGCCAGTGGAGAGTTGCTGTTCAGCCTGAACCGTGTGACCAACTTCCGCCAACGGTACGAAACGCCAGACGATCCGGACATTCTGACGGATGAAGAGGCGCCCCAACGCGAACACCTGTTACGTACGTTCAAGTTCCGCTTGCTCGACCAGCAAGGCAATCGCCACGACTTGCAGATCGGTTACCCGGGGAGCGGGCGAGACGGGCGCAATACCTTCCTCCTTTCAAGACAACCCAAGCGCACCTGAAAAAGGCGGCGGTGCCTCGTCGCGACGAGGTACCGCCAGCCGCATTCCCACAGAGAGATCAAAGCGATGACAGCAGAATCTGTTGTGCATTCCAACGCCTTCAATTTCATGAGTTTCATCAATAACAGTGTCGACCCACGTACAGGCCAGTACACGCTTGCCATTCAGTTGCCCAGTGTTCCGGCCAATCAATTGCAGGGGCCCGACCTGCCCCTGCAACTGGCCTACAACCCTTTGAACACCGAAGACAGTGGTTTTGGCAAAGGGTGGAACATCAACCTCAGCCAGTACGTACCCAGTACCCGGGCATTGTCACTGCACACCGGCGAGCAGTTCGTGGTCACCAGTACCGAAACCCAGCCAGCGCGCATTCGGGAAAAGAAACTCGAGAGTTTCAAGTTCTATCGGGACGATGCCAGCAACTACCGGGTGGTGCACAAGTCCGGCCTGGTGGAACACCTGCGCACGATGACCAGCAACGGCGTCACGCTGGCCCTACCTTACCGGGTCCATGCACCCTCCGGGCATTGGATCGAACTGGCCTATACCCGGCCATCAGGCAGCAGCCACCAATGCCTTGCGAGTATTCAGGATGCGACAGGCAAGCGCCTGTTGCAGGTGGAGTATGCCAGTAGTGGGCGTTACAACTTGCACCTGCACCCTGATGCAGGCACAGAGGGTAAGCCACTGGCTACTTATGCTGTACACCTGACGGGGAGGCTGGTCGACAAGGTGGTACTGCCGACCAAGGATCAAGGCAGTTGGCGCTTTACCTACCTGACCAACGCCAGCACCCAGAACATGACCTGCCTGGCGACCGTGGGCACGCCGACCGGCAGTGTAGAAACCATTACATACGATGACGCGGGCCATCTGCTGCCAACGGGAGCACCGCGTGAGCGGCTGCCGCGGGTCAAGAGCCACCAGCTCAACCCAGGCGCCGGTCAGCCCGTCATGGTAACGGACTACACCTACAGTCCCGAGAACTTCATGGCCGGCAACAGTACGATCACCTGGTCGGAGGGGGAGGACAACCTCTACAAGGCCGGTGCGAGCTATGTATTCAACAGCACCGAACAGCTGCTTTTGCAGGGCGAGGTGGTGCGCAAGATCGTACGGACTTATGACCGCCATCACCTGATGATCCAGCAGGTGACCGAACAGTTGGGGGACACGTTCGATTACGACACGGCCGATAAACCTCGACAGCAATGGCATGTCACCCAGACCGACACGACCTATCACGGCAACGCCAGCGTAGGGTTCGATCTGCAGCCGCCTTACTTCCAGTTGCCCAAACTGGTAGCCGAGCAGTGGCGGATGCGCGATGACCCGACGCGTGTGCGTACCGAGGTGAGCGAATACGGCTATGACGATTTTGGCAACCAGACGCTCGAGGTCCAACCTAACGGTGTGCGTACGGTCAGTGAGTATTACCTGGCTGCCGGCAGCGGCGACGATTGCCCGCCAGACCCGCAGGGTTTTGTGCGCAACTTGAAGAGCCGTACGGTCCATCCGTCGACCCTGTTCGAGCCTGTACCGGCGGCACCTGTGCTGCGCACGGAGTACCGCTATGGCCAATACGATTCGATCCTGTCGTCACGTCTGCGTGCGGTGCGCCGACGGGTGGGTAGCTACTGGTTGCAGGTGAAGCAGGAACAATTGCTCGAGCTGACAGGCACTTCCAATGAGCCCGTGCAGACTACCCTGCGTGATACCGCGTTCGTCTACATCTCGAACAAGTCCGACTTGTTGCGTCATGGCCGCCTGCAAACCCAGACAGTGACAATGCACGACAAACCAGAAACTGAGACCCTGACCGAGTTCGAGTATGAGTCCCAGACCAACGACACCGTGCTGCAAACACTGCAGACGGTGATCGGCTTTGATGATGGTGAGCCGGTCGATGGCGAGGATGAGCCCCGCAACTCGACCAAGCAGATCACCCTGCGCCAAAGCATGCTCATCGACCTGCCGTTGCTCAATCGCGACGAAAACGATGTGGAGATCGCTTACGAGTACGACGAACTGCGCCGGGTCACCAAGGAAACCGTGTCACCTAACGACGACGACTTCCGCGCTTCGCGGCAGTATACCTATGAGCTAGTGGCAACCCAGGGGCAGCAGGCCCGGCAGACAGAGACCAACGTCAAGGGTGTGGCCACACGGGCCTTCGTCGATGGCCTGAATCGGTTGGTCAGGACTGAGCGCCATGACGCCGATGCCCAGGACGCCAGGCGTGCGGCCGAATTCCGGCTCAATTACACCGCCGAGTACGACGTGTTCGGCAATCAGGTCAAGGAAGTGGAGCATGACTGGCTGGATGAGGTCGATCCGCAAAAGCCGGAAGGCCCTTTGATAAAAGTTACGCTGGAGCTGCCCAAAGCTCTCAAGTACGACGGTTGGAACCAGCAGTACGCCGAGATCGGCGCCGATGGCGTCATGCATGTGGAGCGCACCGACCTGATTGGCTCGGTACCTGGGGCGCAAGCGCTGGCCGTCGACAGCCAGCGCAGGTTACCGCGGCACGCCAGAGTGGCTGAACCTGGCAAGACGTTGGCAGACGACCGGCGCCCTGTGCAGACCAACTGGTCACAAACCCCTGATGGCACCATCAAAGGGGGCAAGACGACGCAGTGGCTGAATGCTTTCGACCAACCGATCGAAGTGCAACGGGTGGATACCAAGGGTACACGGATTAGCCGCCACCAGTACTTCTACGATGGCCTGGGCCGAACCGTGCGCGAGATCGATGCTCGTCAGGCTACGGTCAGCTCCGTCTACGACGTGTTCGACCGCTTGGCCGAGCAGACCTTGGCCGATGGCAGCAAGGTGCAGCGCCACTACGCTGAGCACAGTAGCGAAGACCTGCCGATCAGCATTTCGGTTGATGGCAAGTTGCTGGGTGAACAACGCTTTGACGGCCTGGGCCGTATGATCGAGGCCACCACAGGGGGGCGCAAACGGGAGTTGCATTACTTGCCGGGCCAACGCCAGCCGAGCTGGGTGATTACCCCACGAGGGGTCAGGATCGACTACACCTACCAGCCGCAGTTGAATGAGGAGCCGCTCAAGCGTGTAATCCCCACTGCCTCCCTCGATTATGAATATGACCCACAGGATGCGCGCCTGAAGACATGCCTGGAAAATGGCAAGAAAGTGCTGGAGCGTGATTACTTCAGTACCGGCCAGGTGAAGTCGGAAACACGCACCGTCGAAGACGGCGGCAGCGTCATCTACACCATGCGCTACCGCTCCAGCCTGCGCAGTCGCGAGTTGACTTATGAGGACGTGCTGGGTAATACGCAATTCTACAGGTATGACGACAAGGGACGGTTGAGCAGCACCGAGCTTGGAACCACCAAGGCGCAGTTTGACTATGACGAGCTCGGGCGCATGAAAAGCTATGTAACCACCGACGGTTCTCAGCGCTTGGGCACCTTCCTCTCCTACGATGACTTCGATCGCGAGATTGAGCGTCGCTTCGAGCTGCAGGACGAGGTCCAGTTACTCAAACAGACCTACGACGGCGCTGATGCACTGACCGAGCGCCACCTCATGACCGAGGACGAGCGGACGCTGCGTCTGGAAACCTATTGGTATGACAAGCGTGGGCATCTGGAGGATTACGAGTGTGAAGGTGAACTTTCGCCGGTCGATCCGTACGGCAAGACCATCACTGCTCAAGCCTTTTATTTTGATGCGCTGGACAACATCACAAGAGTCGATACTTGGTTCCCCAATGCTGAGGGGCGTGAAGAGAAAAATACGGCGAACTACACGTTTGACAACCCCCTGGACCCGGCGCAGTTGACCGGTATTAGCAATACTCACGACGACTACCCCGGCAGTATTGCACTGTTATACGACGGTGACGGCAACCTGATCCAGGACGAGCAGGGACGAACACTTGTCTATAACGCCTTGGGGCAGTTGGAGCGCGTCGATCTGCCTGATGGTGGGCAGGCGGTATATGGTTACGATCCGCTAGACCGCCTGGCTAGCCAGGGCGGCAGTGCATTGGCGGCATTGACGGAGCAAGACGAAGCTTAGTTATCTAACTGAGTGGTTGCTGGCCTGTACAGCGGCTGATATCCGTCAGCCACTTACAGGCCTTTTGGCGTTTTTTCACGGTTACAAGTGCGCACGCTCTACGTTGTCAAACTGTTAAAAATGCCAGTTGTGGTCAAACCTTGCAGCGCGCTCAATTGCGTTCATCGGCAAGTTTACTGGTGGCTTGTTCTGGCCCCTGACAACGGAGATGCTCGCAATGAATAGCCCGAAAGAAGCATTCGAGAAAGCCCATCGTGCTCGCCTGGAGGCGCGCAAAGTTCGTGGCAAGGGCGCGGTGATCATGATTGAGCCCATTATTGAGAACCCGGACGATGTGCTGGCGGATAAGGCAGACAACACAGTTAAAGCGTCGGTGTTGAATGACCCGAATGCGGAGCTGGCGATCTTCATTCCCAAATGGATAAACCTCCCGGACCCAATCGATGGGCAAGACAACTTGAATGTATTCCACACGATTGGCGCGTTCGTAGAGGAGATCTATGCGGGTACCTTTGACCAGTCCAATGCGGATGAACTGCCACTTCGTCTGATGTTGGACAAGGCAGCAGAGGAATACGGTGCTGATGGGGCGCACCACTTTTACTATGAAATTACCTCGTTCTACGATGGGGCAACCTACACCTCCGATCCGGTGACGCTGATTTTTGACCGTATCGCTCCCAACCATGGCAGGGCTCCGGAAGCCGTGCCGGCTGTTGCTGAAGTGATCGATGGCAACGTCGCGTCCGTCGGCATTCTGCTCCCGGATTATCCGGACCGTGCCGAGAAGGATGTCGTCTACTACTACTGGCTCGACAGCGTTCCCGATGATGTTGAAGGCATTACTCCGGCAGGGCAGGCCGAGGTCACTGCGGCCGGTCAGAGGCTGACCGTTCCTGAAGCTTTGATCAAGTCAGGAGGGGATGGTGAGTGGTTTGTTGTGTATGTGCTGGTGGATAAGGCCGGCAACATCGGCCATGTGTCCAAACCCACGGGCGTTACGGTGGCGCTGGGCGCAATGCCGGCAAACCTCAAGGACCCGCTGGTGCCGCTTGCTGCCGATGGCCTGGTCGATCGGCTGGATGCGGCGCAGGGTGTTCAGGTGCATGTGCCGCAATACGATAACTGGAAAGCGACCGATGAGGTCAGTGTTTCATGGGCGGGCTCGCCGCTTGGCCGACGGACGATTGGCGAAGGGCAAACGTTTCCACTGGTCTTCAGCGTAAGCCTTGAGGTATTGCGGCGCGAATATGGCACACCCGCCCAAGGTACCAAGGAAATGGCTGTCGGTTATGAGGTGTTGCGAGGTGGCAAGCCCCGCGGTAACAAGAGCATTGCCGTTGATGTGAACTTCGAGACATTCGGGCCGGTGGACCCCGGCCCCGACCCGGACCCGCAATGGCCTGACCCGGTCAACCCACAGCTGCCGCTATGCGATGTGTTCGGCGATGGGTCGAGTCAGCCGAATATGCTGCTCCCTGCGCACGATGGTAAGGATGCCACGCTCAAGGTCGAACTCTATGAGGGCCTTGCCAAGGACGATCTCGTAGAGTTCTTCTGGGGCGGCACCCTCATCACGGAAGCCAGCTACACGGTAAAGGCTGCCGATAAAGCGGGCGATCCGCTCGTGCGGCCGATTCCCTGGCCTTACATCCACCAGACGGGTAACGGTGCAGTGGCCGTGCATTACCAGCTAACCCGCGTCGGCGTTCCGAACAAGCCCACGTCGGCTGACCAACAGGTGGCGGTGAGTGCAATTGTGGTGCATCCAGACGAGCCCGAGTTCCAAGGTGTCGGAGCAAACGGGTGGCTGAGCTGTCAAGCGCTTAAAGATCCGGACGATCTCCTATTGCCCGCGGCGATACGGATCAAGGTCGGAGACCTCAGCCAGTATGGCCTGAAGGATGACGACCAGGTGACCATGCACTGGAAGCTGCTGCATGCGCAAACCGGCGATGAAGAGGTTCTGACCTGGGAGCAGGAGATCACACTGGGTACAGCGTACCCGGTAAGTGGCTTCACTTGGCGGGTCGAACCGTACGACGACTACATTCTGCCGCTGTACGAGTTCGATGTAGATGAACACAAAGGGCGGGCTTTCTGCTGGTACACATTCCAGGACCCTGCCCGCCGTAATCAAGGTCTGGATGCCTTGATCATTTCGGACATCGCTGAGCAGAAGATTGCGATGGAGAACCCCTTCGGCCCGTGTCCAGTGTTCTTCAATCGCTGAAAAATATCGGCTAACGCCCCCATCGCGACTGCTTAATCAGACTTTTCCGACATAACTAGTCGGCTGGTTTGTATAGCTTTGCCGTCTTTTCTGGCGACCTGTGTCCAGGTCGCTGGCTTCGAACCAGAAGAGGTGTTGCCTGATGTATCCATGTAGTTATCGCCCTGTTTCCCATGCGACCCGGGTTTTGGCCTGGGGCGTGATGGCCCCTTTGGCACTTGCGATGAGCCCAATGGCAGCGGCTACGACGCCCGTCACGGGAGAGCGAGTGATCGGCCCTTCGACCCCGGTCGATGACTACAGGCTGAACGACGGCGCATCATTGATCTCCAGGGGCGCTACCATCGACTACGTGGTGGCGCGGTCCAGTTCCACCTTCAGCATGAGTGGCGGCACGATCAATGCCACCGGTAGCCACGACGGTGTACAACTGATGGCTGGCAGCAGCACGGTGGTGGAGGGGGGCGCATCAATCAAGGCTGACCTTTATGGCATTCGCCTCGGCCGCGCCGGCGATACCGGGGCATCGGCGACGGTCAGCGACAGCCATGTACAAGGGGGTAGAGGTGCAGCCTATGTATCCTCAGCTTCCACCCTGACAGTGCTGCGCAGCACGTTTGTTGGCGAAGGCAGCAGTGCGGCGGTGGACCTGTTCGGCAGTGGCAAGCTCAATGCCCAGGACAGTGTGTTCACTGGCGGCGGCGCGGGGATGCGATTGTTTGGTGACACCACGGGTGGCGCAGCCGAAGTGAACCTGGTGGGTAGCCGAGTGGAAGGCTTGACTGGCCCGGCGATTGTCGTGGGCAGTGCGTCAGTGCCGGCCCTCACGGCCAACATCGTGGTAGGCCCGGGCTCCAGTCTGGTGGGCGGGAATGACGTGTTGATGCAGGTCGTGGGCGGGTCGACGGCCAACCTGCGCGTCGATGCTAGCCAATTGGTGGGTGATGTAGTCGCCGAGGCGGGTTCCACCGCTAATCTGACACTTGAGAACCAAGCCAGCCTGACCGGCCGCCTGGAGAACGTCGCCGGGCTTACGCTCAACAGCCAGGCACGCTGGAACATGGTGGAAGACAGCCAGGTGGGAGCCTGGCAATGAACGGTGGCTCGGTGCGCTTTGGTGAGCCAGGGCAGTACCAGCGCCTCACCCTGGGCACCCTGAGCGGCAACGGTACCTTCATCATGGACGCCGATTTTGCCAATGGTCAGACCGACTTCCTGGAGGTGGGCACGGCAACTGGCAGCCACACACTGCAAGTGGGCAGTAGCGGCAGCGAGCCTAGCGAGCAGAACTCGCTGCATCTGGTACATGCAGGCGCAGGTGATGCGAGCTTCTCGTTGCTCAATGGGCCGGTTGACCTGGGTGCCTTCTCCTACGAGCTTGTGCAGCGCGGTAACGACTGGTTCCTCGATGGTTCGCGCAAGGTCATCAGCCCAGGTACGGCGGCTGGCCTGGCCTTGTTCAACACTGCACCCACCGTCTGGTATGGCGAGTTGAGCACCCTGCGCACGCGCATGGGCGAGCTGCGGCTGGATGAGCGCAAGTCGGGTGGCTGGATACGTACCTATGGCAACAAGCTCAACGCCACACCTGCCTCTGGGGCCTCGTATTCGCAAGTACAGCAGGGCGTATCGCTGGGCGCGGATGCACCACTGCCCATCGGGGACGGGCAATGGCTGGCCGGTGTGCTGGCAGGCTACAGCAGCTCTGACCTGGATGTGGCGCGAGGGGCCTCGGCGCAGGTCAAAAGCTACTACTTTGGCCTGTACACAACCTGGCTGGATGCCGTCAGCGGTTACTACGTCGATGGTGTGGTCAAACTCAATCGCTTCGATAACAGCACGGAAGTCAACCTCAGCGATGGCAAGCGCAGTGATGGTGATTTCAACAATCACGGGATCGGTGCCTCGTTGGAGTTCGGTCGTAACATCCCGCTGAGCGATGGTTACTTCATCGAGCCTTACACGCAGTGGTCTGCAGTGAGCATTCAGGGCGCAAGTTACAGCCTGGACAATGGCCTGCGCGTCAAGGGTGGCGATACCCGCTCACTGCTCGGCAAGGCGGGTGCGACAGTCGGGCGTAACTTCGACCTGGGTGATGGGCAGTTCGCACAACCTTATGTGCGCATGGCCTATGCCCATGAGTTTGCTACCAACAATAATGCCAAGGTCAACGAACATAAGTTCGACAGCGACTTGTCCGGTTCCCGAGGCGAACTGGGTGTTGGTGTCGCCGTGTCGTTGGCGGAGCGCTGGCAGCTCCACGCCGACTTTGATTACAGCAATGGTGAAAGGATCGAGCAGCCCTGGGGGGCCAACGTGGGTCTGCATTACAGCTGGTGATTCTGAGCGAGGGAAAGCATTGGCTTTCCCTTTTTATGGTTCGTTGGAGTGCAGCTTCATGGTCATCAGCGCCAAGGGTTTGTTCGCAACGTTACGCAACAGGTTGAAGTCTTTCTTCACGTCATCAGGTGGCAATGCGGTGCTGTTGGGTGACAACACGCCACGCGTGCCGCTGATGCTGGAAAACGTGCCCGGTGGTCAGGCAAACCTGCTACCCGTCAGCGCGCTGACGCAACCGCTACGCGTCGATGTGCCGATGTGGCTGAATTCCGACCCTTCTGAGGAAGACCCGGAGTCACTTACATTGTTCTGGAACGGGGATGTCGTCATCCAGAAAACCTGGACTGCGCCGATCCCTGAAGTTGACCTCACGCTTTACGTCCCTGTGGAAAAGCTTGGAGAAGGCACCCCTGTTCTGAGCTATCGGGTTGTCATTTTCAATGGGGAAGTTGGAGACTCCAATCCGCTGACGTTGACGATTGATCGGCAAGCTCCCCTGTTGCCGAATGAAAACCTGTTGCCGCTCCCGCCCGAGGTTATTGCCAATGGTGTGACTGTCGAGTATCTGGAGCAGAACGGCGATGAGTTGTGGGCAACGTTGCCTGCCTACGATGCCCCCGAGGTGGGCGACCGTATCAGCTACTACTGGGACCAGCAGCCAGGTAGTAACGAACTGGTTGACCAGCGTGTGCTCCACCAGGCAGATCTGGAGGCTGGGGGGGACCTCAAGCTGAAGTATACCGGTGAGATGATTCGTGAGCGTGGTGATGGCCCCCGTCACCTGCACTATAAAATCGAAGACCGTGCCGGTAACCAGGGGGCTGCATCGGGTATCAGAACGCTACAGGTGGCGGCGACGATTCCTCCGCGTGTGCTGTCCTGGCCAGAACTGCCGAAGGCAGCGGGCGCGGGAGAGACTGTCGTGCTTGAGACCGACTCTGTAAGGGGGGAGCTGGAGGCACTGGTTCCGGACGATGCGGGTGTAGGTAGCCAGGAGCCTGTCCAGATGCAGTGGGGCGAGCCCGGCAAAGTGGGCGCGGTGACCATTGAGGGTGCGCCGGGTACCCGTCGCTTTCTCGTGCCGCTTGAACATTTGGCCGCACACAGCGGCAAGACCATACCGCTGTATTACGTCGCCTCCAGCGATGAGTCGGCCAGGCGTCAAGTCAGGCTGACGGTGTTCAGGCCTTCTGCGCCGCCGCCGCAGGTCAGGCAGGCGGATACCAGTACATTGAGCCTGCGCGCCGTGCCGACCGTCGCTCACGTTACCCAGGAGCCCTGGTCGCTCATCAGCACCGACCAACGGGTCACGATCAAGGCTGTCGGTCGCAACTCAGCTGGCCAGTCGCAAGCCCATATCGTGGTGGAGCGGCACCCGGTAACCATGGCGGAGATGTCAGCGGGGCTGGGTGCAGGAAGTACGCTTACCATCCCTCGAAGTTTTTTGCTGACGTTGGCCTTGAACAGCAGGCTGACAGTCGAGACGACAGTCAGCCTGGACGGGGGCGAGACCTGGCCCAGCTCGGCAAATTTCGTGCTGCAACTGACGCTGGTCGCTTGATGTGAGTACTAATGGATTTTGCTGGTGTGCTCTTTCGATGTTGCACCGTAATCGTTGAGGATCGAAAACGTCACCTTGGCATTGGGCGTCAGTCGCTTATCAGGTAATGCATAGGTTTGTTCAGCGAAAGGCGCCACCATCGCGGTGGCATGCAGGCTTTGTTCATGCCCGCCGGCATGAATGCGCAGGCGGTTGAACGTGAGATGGTAGGGCGAAGGGTTGTCGACTGCCAGGTGTGGTTTGCCGTTAAGCATTTTCACCGACCATTTCAGCGCCTTGAGGTGATCTTCCGGGCGGCTTTCGAGTTCGCTGGGGCGGTAGAACAGCTTGATGCGGGTGCGCAGCGCGATGTTGAGGATGTTCGCGCCGGTTTTTTCCTGCTGGGGGATCTCCTGTAAATTGAAATAGAACAGTGACTCACGGTCTTTCGGCAAGTCGTTAGGCAGCCGGTTTATCTGAACCATCTGCTCCTTGCCCGGGTCAAGGCGGAACAGTGCGGGTGCTGCAATCATGGGTACGGGGGTGACTGTATCGTCCTGTTCTGTATTGACCCAGGCCTGTGCGGCGAAGGTGCGGTCGCTGGGGTTGGCGACAATCACCGACGAGCTGCGCGAATCGGTGCCGTGGACGATGCGTGTGGTACTGATTGTCAATGCAGCTTGTGCCGCAGGTAGCGTGGATGCCAGGCAGGCCGCAAGCGCGAGATGACGCAAATTCGAGAATCGCTGAATGATGGACATCGAGAGGGTGAACCTTGGTTCGAGGCTTCGTGCATCGGCAGGACCCCAGGTGCTGAGTTGCAGCAGCTGGGGCGATGATCAGTTGATCGCGACTACGTAGGTGATGGTGGTTGCGACCTGACCTTCATCCACCGATGCTGCTGTTGTCTGCAGGCGGGTAGAGAACACCATCTCGGTTGGATCGGAGTCACTCAGCGGGTAATCCATGGACGCCGTGTCTGGATCAAGCTGTGCACCGGTCCGGTCAGAAATCTTCAGGGCCAGGCCACTGGTGTAGCCGAGGCCACTCTGCAGGGCGTAGAGTTTGCCGGTACCGGCCTGGCCGTAAGACGGGGTGAATGTGATGTTGGCCACTGAACCCGTGGGGATGGTGCAGGTAGAGTCAGGGGTGATCCGCAGTGCAAACCCGATTTGCGGGGTTTCCTGACCGGTAGCGGTGAAATCCTTTTTCCTGAAATCACCCAGGTTCACCAGAGGCAGGGGAGTGCCGGTGCCGGGGGTTACGACATCAATAGGGCAAGTACCGCCAGCGCTCACAGTGCCGGTGAAATTCATCGTGCCGGTATTGGCCATGGCCGCGCCGCTGGTCAAACTGATTGCAAGTATGGAGAGTATTTTTTTCATGTGCTTTCCTTGATTAAAACTGCGCCTGAATAAATCTGTGGCATGGGTGACCCGTCGAAGGGCAACCCGCATGCAACGTGAGGCAGAGTAAGGAAGGCACAAGGCGAGGTCTGTAAGGGAAAGTGTGCGTACTGCTGAGATTAAAGGACAGTGTGCCTGAAGGTAGTTGTCAGCGTGGAACGCTGCCCAGAAGCCTGGGCAGCCGTAATCAGGGTTAGTGGCTGGAGCCCCGGTTTGAGAGGTTCAGCAGTTGCTTTTCCTGGTTCCAGTCAAAGGGTTCATCGTTCTGCTCCGCTTCGAAGCGCCGCTCTTCCAATTGCTGGTAAAGGTCCAGCTCCTCGTCAGGCATGAAGTGCAGGCAATCACCACCAAAGAACCACAGCAGGTCGCGCGGCACCAGGTGGGCGATCTGCGGGTAGCGCTGGATCACCTGGCAGATCAGGTCCTGGCCCAGGTACTGGCTTTCCAGCGGGTCTTGCGGCAGCAGGGTCAGCAGTTCGTCGAAGCGTTCGAGGAACAGGGCGTGGCTTTCCTCTGGTACCTGTTCGGCTTCACCCAGGGCTGCCAGGATGGTGCGCAGGTGGTGGAGCAGTTGCAGGTGGTATTCCAGGTGGGGGTTGGCCATGGTGACGGACCTCGGGTGTTGAAACGGGGGGCGGAGTATACGCCGGTTGCGGTAGGGCGTGTAGGCTCGGCGCCCGCCTGATCCGCGTAGGGCCGCAGAGCGGCCCCACAAGCGGATAGCTCAGCGCACTTTGCCCGGCTCGGGCAGCAAGTGCTCTTTGTCGAAGGCATCCACATCGATCACCGCCCGTCGTGCGTTCTCTGCATGTTGCAGCCGCTCCCCCTCCGCAGGCTGCAGTACGCCGCTCTGAACCGCAGCATCAATTGCTGATTGCCCCGGCAGAGGTTGGAGCTTGCCCTCCTTGACGGCCTGATGCAGCGCCTTGTGCAGCGGTGCCGCTTCGCCCAGCAGATCGCTGGCCCGTTGCAAGGCCGCCACCGGGTCGCCTTCGGCCTGCGGCCTGAAGCAGCCCGCGAGCAACTCCTCCAGTGCCGGGTCGCCTTTGGTGCGGCCGATCAGCTCAGCCACTTCGGCATCCAGTTCGTCACTCGGCCCGGTGTGACGGCGCCCGAAGGGGAACACCAGCACCCGCAGCGCACAGCCGACGAAACGGTTGGGGAAGTTGTCGAGCAGGCGGTCCAGGGCTTTTTCCGCCTGGCCGAGACTTTCTTCCATGGCCCAGCGCAGCAGCGGTTGCATGTGCTCAGGTGAGCCCAGATCGTGGTAGCGCTTCAGTGCGGCAGACGACAGGTACAGGTAGCTAAGTACATCACCCAGGCGTGCACTCAGGCGCTCTCGGCGCTTGAGCGCGCCGCCCAGCAGCATCATCGACAGGTCAGCCAGCAGGGCAAAGGCGGCAGCCTGGCGATTGAGCGCATGGAAGTAGCCTTGGCTCAGGGCATCACCCGGCACACTCTCCAGGCGACCCAGCCCCAGGTTGAGCACCAGCGTACTGGCAGCGTTGCCCGCGGCGAACATGATGTGCTTCATCAGCAGGTCGTCGAACTCGCGCAGTGCCTGGTCGCGGTCTTCGCGACCGGCCAGGGCCATCTCCTTGAGTACGAACGGGTGGCAGCGAATGGCGCCCTGGCCAAAGATCATCAGGTTGCGCGAGAGAATGTTGGCCCCCTCGACAGTGATGAAGATCGGTGCCCCTTGCCAGTTGCGGCCCAGGTAATTGTTCGGGCCCATGATGATGCCCTTGCCCCCGTGCACGTCCATGGCGTGCTGGATGCATTCGCGGCCACGCTCGGTCAGGTGGTACTTGAGAATCGCCGACAACACCGAAGGTTTTTCACCGAGGTCCACGGCCTTGGCGGTCAGCAGGCGTGCGCTGTCCATCAGCCAGGCGTTGCCGCCGATGCGTGCCAGCGATTCCTGTATACCCTCGAAAGCAGCCAGCGGTACGTTGAACTGCTCGCGGATGTTGGCGTATTGGCCAGTGACCAGGCTGGTGTACTTGGCGGCACCGGTGCCCACGGCTGGCAGTGAGATGGAGCGGCCCACTGACAGGCAGTTCATCAGCATCATCCAGCCCTTGCCGAGCATGGCCTGGCCACCGATGAGGAAGTCCAGCGGCACGAACACATCCTTGCCGCTGTTGGGGCCGTTCATGAAGGCGGCGCCCAGCGGCATATGGCGTTTGCCGATCTCAACCCCGGGGGTGTCGGTGGGGATCAGCGCCAGGCTGATGCCCAGTTCTTCTTCCTCGCCCAGCAGGTGGTCCGGGTCGTAGGCCTTGAACGCCAGGCCCAGCAGTGTAGCGACCGGCCCGAGCGTGATGTAGCGTTTCTCCCAGTTCAGGCGCAGGCCGATGACTTCTTCACCGTTCCACTGGCCTTTGCAGATGACCCCGGTGTCGGGCATTGCACCTGCGTCGGAGCCGGCCAGCGGGCCGGTGAGGGCGAAGCAGGGAATATCATCGCCACGGGCCAGGCGCGGCAGGTAGTGGTTACGTTGTTCGTCGGTACCATAGTGCAGCAGCAGTTCGGCCGGGCCGAGTGAGTTGGGCACCATTACCGTGGACGCCAGGTCGCCGCTGCGCGTGGCCAGTTTCATCGCCACCTGGGAGTGGGCATGGGCAGAGAAGCCCTTGCCGCCGTATTCCTTGGGAATGATCAGGGCGAAGAAGCCGTGGGACTTGATGTGCTGCCAGGCTGTGGGTGGCAGGTCCATGTCCTGGCCGATCTGCCAGTCGCTGACCATCGCGCACAGCTCTTCTGTTGGCCCGTCGATGAAGGCCTGTTCTTCCTCGGTGAGCTTGGGCGCCGGGTAGTCGAGCAGGGTGCGCCAGTCGGGGCGGCCGCTGAACAGCTCACCATCCCACCACACGGTACCGGCGTCGATGGCCTCGCGCTCGGTCTGCGACATGGGCGGCAGGGTGCGCTGGCACCACTTGAACACCGGGCCGGTGAACACCTTGCGGCGCCAGTCCGGCAGTGCCACCAGGGCGATTTTCAGGGCCAGCACAATCCACAGCAGCGTCAGCAGCCAGCCAGGGGCGCTGCTGAAAATGCCCATCAACAGCACATAGGCCGCCATGATGCCCAGTATCTGCAAGGGCGCCAGGCGCCGGTGCGTAAAATATGCCGCGCCGATCACCAGCACCACCAACCACAACAGCAACATAATCGGTCCTCCTTGGAACCAAGGGCTTGAGCCGTCCCAGACAGCTTAGACGCAACGCTGTGAACGGCCTGTTCAGAACAGTGACAGGGTGTGGCGGTGGGAGTTTCAGTTCATTGTGCGTCTGTGCCCGGCCTCTTCGCGGCGGTTCGACGCCTCGATAAACCCGCTCCCACAGAAATATCGCTGGCTTGACGGTAGTGGTGATCCTGTGGGAGCGGGCTTGCCCGCGAAGAGGCCAGTACAGGCAATAAAACTCTGGAGTAGACTGTTCACCCTCTGCATTCCATAAGGACATTGCCATGCTGAAGATCTGGGGCCGCAAGAATTCGAGCAATGTGCGCAAGGCGCTGTGGGTCGCCCATGAGCTGGGTCTTGATTTCGAATCCATCGACGCTGGTGGCGCCTTTGGCGTGGTCAACGAGCCGCACTACCGTGCACGTAACCCCAACGGCCTGGTGCCGATGCTTGAAGATGGCGACCTGACCCTGTGGGAATCCAACACCATCGTCCGCTACCTGTGCGCCGAATACGGTGCAGAGCAGGGCTGGTACCTGGACGACCCCCGCCAGCGCGCCCTGGCCGACAAGTGGATGGACTGGACCACCTCGTCCTTCGCCACCCCGTTCCGCCCGCTGTTCTGGGGCCTGCTGCGCACCCCTGAAGACCAGCGCGACTGGGTGGCAATCAACGCCGCGCACAAGCAGTGCGCGCAGTTGCTGGCAATTGCCGACGAAACCCTGGCGCACCAGCCGTACCTATCCGGTGACCAGATCGGCATGGGCGACATCCCACTGGGTAGCTTCGTCTACGCCTGGTTCGAAATGCCCATCGAACGCCCGGCCATGCGTCATCTGGAAGCCTGGTACGAGCGCCTCAGGGCCCGCCCGGCCTACCAGGCCGCGGTGATGACTGCGCTGACCTGAGCTTGCTTCGATAGTCATTATCAATAGATGTGACTGTACTTGTGCGGCCGGGCCTTGCACCATGGCCGCACTCACTGCGCCAGTGATCTGCCCTGGCGTGTCCTGCACCTTTTTCTTCGGTAAGTGACCCGCTATGAGTTCCGCCCTGTCCATCCGACAGCTGACCAAGACCTACGGCAACGGCTTCCAGGCCCTCAAAGGCATCGACCTCGATGTTGCCGAAGGCGATTTCTTCGCCTTGCTCGGCCCCAACGGCGCCGGCAAGTCCACGACCATCGGCATCCTCTCGACGTTGGTCAACAAGACCAGTGGCATAGTCAACGTGTTCGGCCACGACCTTGACCGCGAACCCTCGGCGCTCAAGCGCTGCCTGGGCGTGGTGCCGCAGGAGTTCAATTTCAACCAGTTCGAGAAAACCTTCGACATCGTAGTCACCCAGGCCGGTTACTACGGTATCCCGCCCAAGGTGGCCAAGGAACGTGCCGAGCAGTATCTGACCCAGCTGGGCCTGTGGGACAAGCGTGATGTGCAGTCGCGCTCGTTGTCCGGCGGCATGAAGCGCCGCCTGATGATTGCCCGCGCACTGATCCACGAGCCGCGCCTGTTGATCCTCGACGAGCCGACTGCCGGCGTGGACATCGAGCTGCGTCGCTCGATGTGGAGCTTCCTCACCGAGCTCAACCAGAAGGGCATCACCATCATCCTCACCACGCACTACCTGGAAGAGGCCGAGCAACTGTGCCGTAACATCGGCATCATCGACCACGGCACCATCGTCGAGAACACCAGCATGCGCCAGCTGCTGGGCAAGCTGCATGTCGAGACCTTTGTCCTCGACCTCAAGCAGGACCTGGCCAGCGCACCGGTGCTGCAGGGTTACCCGTGCCGGCTGCTGACCCCGCATACCCTGGAAGTGCAGGTGGAGAAGGACATCGGCATCACCGCGCTGTTCGGCCAGCTGGCGCTGCAGAACATCGAGGTGCAGAGCCTGCGCAACAAGACCAACCGACTCGAGGAGCTGTTCGTGTCCCTGGTGGAAAAAAACCTGTCGAAGGTGGCCGTATGAGTGTGGAACTGCGTACCAACTGGGTCGCCCTGAACACCATCGTCTACCGCGAAGTGCGGCGCTTCCTGCGGATCTGGCCGCAGACCCTGCTGCCGCCAGCGATCACCATGGTCCTGTACTTCGTCATCTTCGGTAACCTGATCGGCCGGCAGATCGGCGACATGGGCGGTTTCACCTACATGCAGTACATCGTGCCGGGGCTGATCATGATGTCGGTGATCACCAACTCCTACGGCAACGTGGTGTCGAGCTTCTTCGGCAGCAAGTTCCAGCGCTCCATCGAGGAGCTGATGGTGTCCCCGGTGTCGCCGCACACCATTCTGGTCGGCTATGTCCTGGGTGGCGTGCTGCGTGGCTTGGCGGTTGGGGTGATCGTGACCATCCTGTCGATGTTCTTCACCGACCTGCAGGTGCATCACCTGGGTGTGACCGTGGTCGTGGTGCTGCTGACCGCGACAATCTTCTCGCTGCTGGGCTTCGTCAACGCGGTGTTTGCGCGCAACTTCGACGATATCTCGATCATTCCAACGTTCGTGCTGACGCCCCTGACCTACCTGGGCGGAGTGTTCTACTCGATTAACCTGCTGCCGCCGTTCTGGCAGACCGTGTCGCTGGCCAACCCGGTGCTGCACATGGTCAACTCGTTCCGCTACGGCATCCTAGGGGTGTCGGATATCAGTATTGGCACGGCGATCACCTTCATGCTGGTGGCCACCGCGGTGCTCTATGTGCTGTGCGTTCGCCTGCTGGTCAGTGGCCGCGGCATGCGTGCCTGACACCCGTTGCTTGCGCCGGCGCCACTGCCGGCCAATCCACCAGCGCCAGTACAGCAGGGTAGTGAAGTAGGCGAAAATGCCCAGCACCACCCCGCACACCACCGAACCCAGCAGGAACGGCTGCCACAGCGTGGCCAGCTGGTCGGTGATCCATTCGAAGGTCAGTTCGTCGGGCAGGCTGCGGGGCGGAATCTGCAGCAGCCAGGCGCCGGTCATGTAGGTGACGAAGAACACCGGCGGCATGGTCAGCGGGTTGGTCAGCCAGACCAGGCTGACGGCGATCGGCAGGTTGCCGCGTACCGGGATCGCCAGTGCTGCAGCCAGCAGCATCTGCATGGGGATGGGGATCAATGCCGCGAACAGGCCCACGCCCATGGCCCGCGCCACCGAGTGGCGGTTGAGGTGCCATAGGTTCGGGTCGTGCAGCAACTTGCCGAAAAAGCGTAAGGACTTGTGTTCCCGAATGCTGGTCGGGTCCGGCATGTAGCGTTTGAAAAGGCGGCGCGGCATGTGGGCTCCCGGAGCATTGATCGGGGAAGTATGCCTTGATTCCATCTCAGCCTTGTTCAGAGTTTGTGACAATTGTTGAGCAGACATGGGCGGCTTTTCGGCTATGCCTCAGTAGGCGATTCCGCTTCTGGAGCTCTACCTCATGCGCACAGGGATGTTTGCGCTCGCGCTCGGGCTGTTGTGCCTGGGCTTTCTTCCCGTTTTGCCGTCGGTCGGGTGGCTGCTACTGCTTGTGCTGGGTGGTGGTGTCTTCGCGTGCACCCGGCTGTGGCCGCTGGGCTGCTTTTTGCTGGGGCTGTGTTGGGCCTGCTGGTCGGCCCAGCAGGCGCTGGATGAGCGCCTGGCTGCGGGGCTCGATGGCCGCACGCTATGGCTTGAGGGCCGGGTCGTAGGCTTGCCCACACGGACTGCGCAGGGCGTGCGCTTTGAGCTGGAGCAGCCACGTTCGCGTCGCGCCGAGTTGCCCCGGCGGCTGCAACTGAGCTGGTTCAACGGCCCGGCCATTCGCGCTGGCGAGCACTGGCGCCTGGCGGTCACCCTGCAGCGCCCGGCGGGGTTGCTCAACCCTCATGGCCCGGACCGTGAAGCTCAACTGCTGGCGCGCCGGATCGGCGCCACTGGCACTGTAAAGGCGGGCCAGGTGTTGCACGCGGCGCCACCGGGGTGGCGAGATGCGCTGCGCGAGCGGCTGCTGAATGTCGATGCCCTTGGTCAGGAAGCTGCTTTGGTGGCGTTGGTGCTGGGGGATGGTGCGGGGTTGGCCCGCGACCAGTGGCAGGTACTGCAGGCTACCGGCACGGTGCACTTGATGGTGATTTCCGGCCAGCACATCGGCCTGGTTGCAGGGCTGCTGTATGCCTTGATAGCGGGGCTGGCACGCTGGGGATTGTGGCCACGTGACTGGCCATGGTTGCCCTGGGCATGCGGCCTGGCGCTGACGGGGGCGCTGGCTTATGGATGGCTGGCCGGCGCCGGCGTGCCGGTGCAGCGCGCTTGCTTGATGCTGGCGGTGGTGCTGCTGTGGCGCCTGCGCTTTCGTCAACTGGGTGCGATGTTCCCGCTGCTGCTGGCGCTGAACCTGGTGCTGTTGGCAGAGCCCCTGGCGGTGTTGCTACCCGGGTTCTGGTTGTCGTTCGCGGCAGTGGCCATCCTGATCTGCAGCTTTGCCGCGCGTCTTGGCGGCTGGCGGCCCTGGGAGGCGTGGACGCGGGCCCAGTGGGTAATCGCCGTAGGCCTGCTGCCGGTGTTGCTGGCCACGGGCTTGCCGGTGAGCCTGACCGCCCCCCTGGCAAACTTGCTGGCAGTGCCCTGGGTCAGCCTGGGCGTGTTGCCGCTGGCGTTGCTCGGCACTCTGTTGTTGCCGCTGGCCGGTATTGGCGAGGGTTTGCTATGGCTGGCGGGTGGCATGCTGGACGTGTTGTTGCGCCTGCTTGCCTTGATAGCAGCGTGGCACCCGGCATGGACACCGCCGGCCTTGCCAATGCTTGCCTGGTTGCTTGTGTGTATTGGAGCGCTGCTGCTGTTGCTGCCACGCGGAGTGCCGCTGCGCGGCCTGGGCGGGGTCCTGCTGCTGGCCTTGTGGGTGCCGAGGGAACCCGTGCCGCATGGCCAGGTTGAGGTCTGGCAGCTGGACGTCGGCCAAGGGCTGGCGGTGCTGCTGCGCACGCGGCATCACGCCCTGCTGTATGACGCAGGGCCGGCCAAGGGCGAATTCGACCTGGGCGAACGGGTGGTGCTGCCGACCCTGCGCAAGCTTGGGGTAGGCAGCCTGGACCTGATGTTGATCAGCCACGCCCATGCCGACCATGCGGGCGGTGCTGCGGCCATTGAGCGTGGTTTGCCAGTCCGGCAAATGATCGGCGGCGAAGCGCTGGATGATGTGCAGCTGCAACCTTGCACCAGTGGCGAACAATGGACCTGGGATGGCGTACGCTTTTCGTTATGGCGCTGGGCTGACGGGCAAAGCAGCAATGACCGCTCTTGCGTGTTGCTGGTCGAGGCGCAGGGCGAGCGTTTGCTGCTGGCGGGGGATATGGAGGCCGGCGCAGAACGGGCTTGGCTGGCACAGGCCGAAGCACCCCGTATCGACTGGCTGCAGGCGCCGCACCATGGCAGCCGCACTTCTTCAAGCGAGGCCTTCATCCGCGCTACGGCTGCGCGTGGGGTGCTGATTTCACGGGGGCGTAACAACAGCTTCGGGCACCCGCATGCTCAGGTGGTCGAACGCTATCGTCGGCATGGCGTGGCCATTCACGACACGGCGGCAGAAGGGGGCTTGCGGCTGGTGCTGGGGAGCCATGGTGATGTCGAGGGTGTGCGTCGGCAGCGGCGATTCTGGCGGGAGGCTGGCGGTGGCTGACCGGTCCTCTTCGCGGGCAAGCCAGCTCCCACGGGCGATCGCAAGTCTCGGTAGGGGCGGGCTTGCTCGCGAAGAGGCCGGCCCTGCCATTTGCCTGACCTCCGGCAGATGAGCCCTTTGCGCTCCTGTGTTAGAGTGGCGGCCTTTTTCCAAAGGGGCGTTTACTGTGTGGGAATTGGTCAAGTCCGGTGGTTGGATGATGCTGCCGATCATTCTGAGTTCCATCGCCGCCATGGCTATCGTCGTCGAGCGCCTGTGGACCTTGCGCGCCAGCCGCGTCACCCCGCCGCACCTGCTGAGCCAGGTGTGGATGTGGATCAAGGACAAGCAACTCACCAGTGACAAGCTCAAGGCCCTGCGCGCGGATTCGCCGCTGGGCGAGATTCTCGCTGCTGGCCTGGCCAACTCGCGCCATGGCCGCGAAATCATGAAAGAGTGCATCGAGGAGGCCGCCTCGCGCGTCATCCACGAACTCGAGCGCTACATCAGCACCCTCGGCACCATCGCTGCCATGGCGCCGCTGCTCGGCCTGCTGGGCACCGTGCTGGGCATGATCGATATCTTCAGCGCCTTCATGGGCTCGCAGATGACCGCCAACGCCGCTGTGCTGGCCGGCGGTATCTCCAAGGCCCTGGTCACCACTGCGGCCGGCCTGATGGTTGGTATCCCGGCGGTATTCTTCCACCGCTTCCTGCTGCGCCGCATCGATGAACTGGTGGTGGGCATGGAGCAGGAGGCGATCAAGCTGGTAGAAGTCATCCAGGGCGACCGCGAAGTGGAAGTGGCCGGAGGCAAGGCGTGAAGTTCCGGCGCAATCGGCAGCGGGAAAACGTCGACATCAACCTCGCATCGCTGATCGATGTGGTGTTCGTCCTGCTGCTGTTCTTCGTGGTCACCACCACCTTTACCCGCGAGACCCAGTTGCGTGTCGAGCTGCCCGAAGCGGCCAGCGCCGAGCAGGCACCGGCCGATCAGGGCAAACTGGTGGAAGTGACCATCAGCGCCGATGGCGTGTATTCGGTGAACAACCACCTGCTGCCCAAGAGCGACCTGGCGACCCTCAGCGAGGCCATCGAACGCGAATCTGGCGGTGACAACAAGTTGCCTCTGGCCATCAGCGCCGACGGCAAGACTCCGCACCAGGCCGTGATCACCGCAATGGATGCCGCCGGCAAGCTCGGTTTCAGCCACCTGCGCATGACCACCGTCGAGGCCGCCCAGGGGACACCTTGATGGCGCTCGCCGACCGCTTGCTCGCCGCCTGGTACGCCGGGCATCCGGCCCTGGCGTTGCTGCGCCCGCTTGAAGCGTTGTACCGGCGTGTGGTGAGGCGCAAGCGCGCGCGTTTCCTCAGTGGCGAAAGTGCCAGCTACCGGGCGCCGGTGCCGGTCATCGTGGTGGGTAACATCACCGTGGGCGGCACCGGCAAGACGCCAATGATTCTCTGGCTGATCGAGCATTGCCGCCGCCAGGGCCTCAAGGTCGGTGTGGTCAGCCGTGGCTACGGTGCCAAACCGCCGCACTACCCGTGGCGGGTAGAGGCGAGCCAGCCGGCCGAACAAGCCGGTGACGAGCCTTTGCTGATTGTTCAGCGCACTGGCGTGCCGCTGATGATCGACCCTGACCGTTCCGGCGCGGTGCAGGCACTGCTGGCCAGCGAACCGCTGGACCTGATCCTGTGCGACGACGGCATGCAGCACTACCGCCTGGCCCGTGACCTTGAACTGGTGCTGATCGATGCCGCCCGCGGCCTGGGCAATGGCCGCTGCCTGCCGGCCGGCCCGCTGCGCGAGCCGCGCGAGCGCTTGCAAGAGGCGGATGCCGTGCTTTACAACGGTGCCGATGGCGACCGTGCAGACGGTTTTGGCTTCCGCCTGCAGCCGTCTGCCCTGGTCAACCTGCGCAGCGGCGAACGCCGCGAACTGGGCTTTTTCCCGGCAGGCCAGCGCCTGCATGCGGTGGCCGGTATCGGTAACCCGCAACGTTTCTTCAATACCCTGCTGGAGCTAAACTGGCAGCCGGTGCCGCACCCCTTTGCCGACCATGCACAGTTCAGTGCCGAAAGCCTGGCGTTCAGCCCGGCACTGCCGCTGATCATGACCGAGAAGGATGCGGTTAAATGCCGGGCCTTCGCCGCCGACGACTGGTGGTACCTGGCGGTCGAGGCACAGCCCACGCCTGCCTTCGGCGCCTGGTTCGACAACCAGCTGCAACGGTTGCTGCGCAAGCCCTGAACGCTCATTCAGCCAATTCAATGTTCCGGCCACCTGGCCTCAAGGAAGCCTCCATGGACACCAAACTGCTCGATATCCTCGCCTGCCCGATCACCAAGGGCCCGCTCAAGCTCAGTGCTGACAAGACCGAGCTGATCAGCAAGGGCGCAGGCCTGGCCTACCCGATCCGTGACGGTATCCCGGTGATGCTGGAAAGCGAAGCGCGTACCTTGACCGACGACGAGCGTCTGGACAAATGAGCGTGAACTTCACCGTGGTCATTCCCGCCCGGCTGCGCTCCACGCGCCTGCCGGGCAAGCCGCTGCTGGCAATTGCTGGCAAGCCTATGGTCCAGCACGTCTGGGAGCAGGCGCGCAAGAGTGGCGCCAGCCGGGTGGTCATCGCCACCGATGACGTCAGCATCCTCGAAGCCTGCCAGGCCTTTGGCGCCGAAGTGCTGATGACCCGCGCCGACCATGAATCGGGCACCGACCGCCTGGCCGAAGTGGCTGCGCACCTGGGGCTGCCGGCTGATGCCATTGTGGTCAATGTGCAGGGCGACGAGCCCTTGATCCCACCGGTGATCATCGACCAGGTGGCCGCCAACCTGGCAGCCCACCCGGAAGCCGGCATCGCCACCCTGGCCGAGCCGATCCATGAGCCGGAAACCGTGTTCAACCCCAATGCGGTCAAGGTGGTCAGCGACAAGAACGGCCTGGCCTTGAGTTTCAGCCGTGCGCCGCTGCCTTGGGCCCGCGACGCCTTTGCCAAGGACCGCGACGTGCTGCCGCAAGGCGTGCCGTATCGCCGCCACATCGGCATGTATGCCTACCGCGTCGGCTTCCTGCAGGACTTCGTCAGCTGGGGCCCATGCTGGCTCGAGCAGACCGAGGCCCTGGAGCAGCTGCGTGCACTGTGGCATGGCGTGCGTATCCACGTCGAAGACGCCATCCAGGCGCCAGCCGTGGGAGTGGATACCCCCGAAGACCTGGAGCGCGTACGGCGCTTGCTGGAGGCCTGATGCGCGTCCTGTTCGTCTGCCTCGGCAATATCTGCCGCTCGCCCACCGCCGAAGGCGTGCTGCGCCATCAGTTGCAGGCAGCCGGCCTGGCTGAGCAGGTGCATGTGGCGTCTGCCGGTACCGGCGACTGGCATGTTGGCAAGGCCCCAGACAGCCGCACCTGCAAGGCCGCGCTGATGCGTGGTTATGACCTGTCGCGCCAGCGTGCCCAGCAGGTCAAGCCGGCGCATTTCGCCGAGTACGACCTGATCCTGGCCATGGATGAGAGCAACCTCGCCCATCTGCGTGCCATGCGCCCGCACAATGCCAGTGGCGAGCTCGACCTGTTCCTGCGCCGTTACGGCGCGGCCCTGGACGAGGTGCCGGACCCTTACTATGGCGGCGCCGAGGGCTTCGAGCAGGTGCTCGACCTGATCGAGGCTGCGTGCCGCGAGCTGGTCGTGGAAATCAAGGGGCGGCTATGACAGCGGTTTGGCAGGAGCACGTTTCGCTAAAGCCGTACAACACCTTCGGCATCGACGTAAAAGCCCGGTATTTCACCCAGGCACACAGTGATGACGAAGTGCGCGAGGCGTTGGCCCTGGCGCGCCAGCGTGAGTTGCGGGTGCAGGTGATCGGGGGGGGCAGCAACCTGCTGCTGACCCGCGATATCGATGCGCTGGTATTGCACATGGCCAGCCGTGGCCAGCGCGTGCTGAGTGATGACGGCGAGCGGGTGGTGGTCGAGGCGCAAGCCGGCGAACCTTGGCACCCGTTCGTGCAATGGTCGTTGGCGCAGGGCTATTGTGGCCTGGAGAACCTCAGCCTGATACCTGGCACCGTGGGCGCTGCGCCGATGCAGAACGTCGGCGCCTATGGCGTCGAGATCAAGGATGTGTTCGCCGGGCTGACCGCGTTGGACCGGCAGACCGGGGAGCTGCGCGATTTCAGCCTGGAGGAATGCGCCTTCGGTTACCGCGACAGCGTGTTCAAGCGCAACCCTGGGCGTTGGTTGATCCTGCGTGTGCGCTTTGCGCTGAGCCACGACCTGCAGGCGCATCTGGACTATGGCCCTGTGCGCCAGCGCCTGGCGGAGCAGGGCGTCGAGCAGCCAACCGCGCAGTCGATCAGCGACGCCATTTGCAGCATTCGTCGCGAAAAACTGCCGGACCCGGCCGATTTGGGCAATGCCGGGAGCTTCTTCAAGAATCCGGTGGTGTCGGCTGAGCTGGTCGACAGCATTCGAAGCCAGTACCCGGGCGTGGTGGCCTATCCCCAGGCAGGCGGCCAGGTGAAGCTGGCAGCTGGTTGGTTGATCGAGCAGGCTGGCTGGAAAGGCTACCGTGACGGCGATGCGGGTGTACATCGGCTGCAGTCGCTGGTACTGGTCAATTATGGCCAGGCGAGCGGGGCGCAGGTGCATGCGCTGGCGCAGCGGATTCAGGCAGATATCCTGCAGCGGTTCGGGGTGGAGCTGGAAATGGAGCCCAACCTGTACTGATTGCTCTGCCTGTCCCGGCCCCGACTTGCCCGCGAAGAGGCCGGAACAGGTAAAACAGATAGGCAAGAAAAAGCCCCGCCAGTTCGCACTGGCGGGGCTTTTTCATTCAGCCTTGGCTATCAACCGTGATGAGGCTTGTGCTCATCGGCGGTTTCCAGCGCGGGCTCGGCAGCTTCCTGGGCAGCCTTGGCAGCGGCCTCGGCTTCACGCTTGCGGCGACGCACTTCGCGTGGGTCGTTCGGCGCGCGGCCGTTAGGCAGCATGACAGTAGCGGCTTCGACGGTTGCAGGGGCTTCTACAGGCGCTGGCTCCACTACCGCTGGGGCAGCTTCGGCAGCAACAGGTTCTACCGCCACTTCCGGCTGGGCTTCGATGACGGCAACTGGCTGCTCGGCAACCGGTGCTTCTTCAGCCACAACCTGAGCCTGCTCGGCTTCACCGCCCTCGACCACTGGCGCTTCGATCACTTCGGCTTTGGCAGCAGGTGCTTCAACCGGTGCTTCGGCTACTACCACTGGCTCGGCGGCAGGGGCCACTTCAACCACTGGCTGTGGTGCGACCTCGACCACTGGCTCGGCACTGGCTTCGACTACGGCGACCGGCTCGCTGACAGGCTGTTCGACCACTGGAGCGATGACAGCTTCCTCGGCTTGAGCAACCACTTCAACCTGCTCGGCCGGCTGGGCGACTTCGCTGTTTTCGGTGGTTACGGCTTCGGCGCTGGCGCGTTCGGCCTGCTGGTTGGCTTCAGCCTCGGCATTGGCACTGATGTGGCTGCTGGCGACAGCGGCAGTGACAGCCAGGCCGGCAGCCAGTTCGGCGCCAAGCTCGGTGGCTTGATGCTGCTGCGGCTGCTCTTCGCTGCCTTCTTCGTCGCCGCCTTCGATCAGCTCGCCATTGGCATTGCGCTGACGCTCACGACGGTTGCTGCGGCGACGCTGGCCACGGGAGCGACGACGCGGACGCTCGTCATCGTTACCTTCCTGCTCATCCTGCAGCAGCTCTTCGTTCGGCAGTTGCTCCTCGGCGAGTTCGGCCGCCTGCTCAGCAGCCTGTTCGGCTGGGCGTGGCTGGCGCTCTTCGCGCGGTGGGCGAGGCTGGCGTTCTTCGCGAGGAGCACGTTCTTCACGCGGGGCACGCTCTTCGCGGGGCGCACGTTCTTCACGCGGGGCGCGCTCTTCACGAGGAGCACGTTCTTCACGAGGTGCGCGTTCTTCACGAGGTGCACGCTCTTCACGTGGGGCGCGTTCTTCGCGAGGTGCACGCTCTTCACGGGCTACACGCTCTTCGCGCGGCTGGCGCTCTTCGCGTTCTGCCGGTGTAACGTCCAGCGGCTCGCGCAGTTCGCGTACGCGCTCTTCACCGCGGTTGCCGCGGCGGTCTTCGCGTGGCTGGCGTGGTGCACGCTCTTCACGTGGCGCACGCTCTTCGCGAGGGGCGCGTTCTTCACGTGGAGCACGCTCCTCGCGTGGTGCGCGTTCTTCACGCGGGGCGCGTTCGGCCCGCTCTTCGCGTGGCTTGCGTTCTTCATCGCGGCGGCCGTTGCGGTTGCGGCTCTGCTGGCGGCCGTTGCGGCGCTCTTCGTTGCGTGCGCTGCGCTCGGCAGCCGGCTTCTCGGCGGCGGCGACGACCGGTGCGGCGGCAGGTTCTTCCTTGCCGGCGAACAGGCTGACCAGCGACTTCACCAGGCCTTTGAACAGGCTTGGCTCAGGTGCGCTTGGTGCGGGGGCTACCGGTGCGGCAGGCTGAGGCTGTTCTTCGGCGGCGCTCGGTACTGGAGCGTTGACGCGGGCCGGAGCAGTCTTCACCGCGGCTTCCTGGCGAACCAGGGTGCGGGTGGCGGTCGGCTGTGGCGCCTCTTCAGTTTCGGCGGCGGCGATTTCGTAGCTGGACTGGTTGTTCAGCACTTCCGGGTTGTCGTCGCGCAGGCGCTGGACTTCGAAGTGCGGGGTTTCCAGGTGGTCGTTCGGCAGGATGATGATGCGTGCGCGAGTGCGCAGTTCGATCTTGGTGATCGAGTTGCGCTTCTCGTTGAGCAGGAAGGCGGCAACCGGGATCGGCACCTGGGCACGTACTTCGGCGGTACGGTCTTTCAGGGCTTCTTCTTCGATCAGGCGCAGGATGGCCAGCGACAGCGATTCGACGTCACGGATGATGCCGGTGCCGGAGCAGCGTGGGCAGACGATGCCGCTGCTTTCGCCGAGCGATGGGCGCAGGCGCTGACGGGACATTTCCAGCAGGCCGAAGCGCGAGATGCGGCCGACCTGGACGCGGGCACGGTCGGCTTCCAGGCATTCACGCACGCGCTCTTCTACTGCGCGCTGGTTTTTCGCCGGGGTCATGTCGATGAAGTCGATGACGATCAGGCCGCCGATGTCACGCAGACGCAGCTGGCGGGCGATTTCCTCGGCCGCTTCCAGGTTGGTCTGCAGGGCGGTTTCCTCGATGTCGCTGCCTTTGGTGGCGCGCGCCGAGTTGATGTCGATGGAGACCAGTGCTTCGGTCGGGTCGATCACGATCGAGCCGCCGGACGGCAGGTCGACGACGCGCTGGAAGGCGGTCTCGATCTGGCTTTCGATCTGGAAACGGTTGAACAGCGGCACGCTGTCTTCGTACAGCTTGACCTTGCTGGCGTACTGCGGCATCACCTGGCGAATGAAGGTCAGTGCTTCTTCCTGGGCATCGATGCTGTCGATCAGCACTTCGCCGATGTCCTGGCGCAGGTAGTCACGGATGGCGCGGATGATGACGTTGCTTTCCTGGTAGATCAGGAACGGCGCGGCGCGGTCCAGGGACGCTTCCTTGATGGCGGTCCACAGTTGCAGCAGGTAGTCGAGGTCCCACTGCATTTCTTCGCTGCTGCGGCCAAGGCCGGCAGTGCGCACGATCAGGCCCATGTCGCCCGGCACGGTCAGGCCGTTCAGGGCTTCACGCAGCTCGTTGCGCTCTTCGCCTTCGATGCGGCGGGAGATGCCACCGGCACGCGGGTTGTTCGGCATCAGCACCAGGTAGCGGCCAGCCAGGCTGATGAAGGTGGTCAGGGCGGCGCCTTTGTTGCCGCGCTCTTCCTTCTCGACCTGGACGATGACTTCCTGGCCTTCGCTCAGGACTTCCTTGATGTTGACCCGGCCTTCAGGGGCTTTCTTGAAGTATTCGCGGGAGATTTCCTTCAGCGGCAGGAAGCCGTGACGTTCGGAGCCGAAGTCGACGAAGGCGGCTTCGAGGCTGGGCTCGATCCGGGTGATCTTGCCTTTGTAGATGTTGGCCTTTTTCTGCTCACGTGCGCCGGACTCGATGTCCAGGTCGTAGAGACGTTGGCCGTCCACCAGGGCTACACGCAACTCTTCGGGTTGAGTTGCGTTAATCAGCATTCTTTTCATGTTGTACCGTCGGTTTCCGGGCTGCCGGAAACGGCGTTCGGCACACACGACTTCTCATGGTCGGTGCCAAGGTGCGCAAAGGGTGGCCGGGCCACCCCCGTGTCGAGCAACGTTCGGCACCAGCCGGTTGCCCAGCCTGCCGTTGTCGCGACGACGCGTCCTGTTTGCTGCGGTGCCTACCAGGCCCCGGTGGCTTCGAATGGGTATCCGAATCAACCAAGCGGGCCTCGTGCACTCAGTCAGGAGGAGGAATCAACCGTCGGCCGTGGACGCCCGGAGGCATCTGTTCAGGACCTTATCCGCTCGCCGGCCATTCAGTGGGCCGGTGGCCGGACGCGGTGCTACACGGTCCGAGGGCTGTGCATCTCCACCCTGCACGTATCCCTGATAATTCGGGTGCTGCCGCGCGCTGAATCCGCAACGGGTTGCATTTTTCGCCAGCTTCGAACGGGAAGCTGACGCCATTACATATCCAAGGCAGGTATTTCCGAAGCATTCGCCTTGCGTTGCGTGGAAGCGACGGGGGCGGGCAGAGGTGCAGCGAAAAGAATCGGGAAGCAGGTGAAAAACCACACTTGTCGTTTTTTTTCGGTCTTCTCTACACAGCGCTGGTGGCGATTCCAGGCAATTCGGTAAACTGGCGAAAACCCCGTAGGACGGCCTCGCGTCCTGGAGAACTGCGTAGGTCAGGAACCGGCCCAGGGCCTGGTTTCACTGGCCTGCCGCTTTTGGCGGCGTTCGCGACTATAGCAGTAATGATTAAGTGCTTCAATTCCATAAATAATTGTTATGATCCCCGCCATGACGACCAATACCCCTCCGACTTCCGGCGTTCAGCTGATCGAAGTCGCGCCGGAACTTGCCGGCCAACGAATCGACAATTTCCTCATCACGGCGCTCAAGGGCGTGCCCAAGACCCTGGTCTACCGCATCCTTCGCAAGGGTGAGGTGCGGGTCAACAAAGGGCGGGTCAAGCCTGAATACAAGATCCAGGCCGGCGATATCGTGCGCGTTCCGCCTGTCCGGTTGCCCGAGCGTGACGAACCGGCACCCGTGGCCCAGGGGCTGCTGCAGCGCCTGGAGGCAGCCATTGTCTATGAAGACAAGGCGCTGATCGTGATGAACAAGCCGGCCGGCATCGCTGTGCATGGTGGCAGCGGCCTGAGCTTTGGCGTGATCGAAGCGCTGCGCCAGTTGCGCCCGGACGCGAAGGAGCTGGAGCTGGTGCATCGCCTGGACCGCGATACCTCGGGCCTGCTGATGATCGCCAAGAAGCGCAGCATGCTGCGCCACCTGCATGCCGCCCTGCGTGGTGATGGCGTGGACAAACGTTACATGGCGCTGGTGCGTGGCCACTGGCCGACTTCGAAGAAACAGGTTAATGCGCCGCTGCTCAAGAGCAACCTGCGCTCCGGTGAGCGCATGGTCGAGGTCAACGATGAAGGCAAGGAGGCGCTGACCCTGTTCCGCGTACTGCGCCGTTTCGGCGAATTCGCCACCATTGTCGAGGCGCGCCCGATCACCGGCCGCACTCACCAGATTCGCGTGCACACCTTGCATGCCGGCCACATGATCGCCGGTGACAGCAAGTATGGCGACGAGGACTTCAGCCGCGAGATTCGCGAGCTGGGTGGCAAGCGTCTGTTCCTGCACGCCTATGCCCTGACCGTGCCGCTGCCCGATGGCGGTGAGCTCAAGCTTGAGGCGCCAGTGGACGAGGTGTGGGCAAAAACCGTGGAGCGACTCAGTGCGCCGTGACTATGAGCTACTGATTTTCGATTGGGATGGCACCCTGGCCGATAGCATCGGCCGCATCGTCGAGGCGATGAATGCCGCTGCCGAACGTGCCGGCGAAGCGCCTAGCCCCGAGGGCGCGGTCAAGGGCATCATCGGCTTGGCGCTGGGGGAGGCCATTTCGACGTTGTATCCGCACCTTGATCCGTTGCAGGTCGAAACTTTCCGCCAGCACTACGCCGACATCTATATGGCCCTGGATCAGCAGCCTTCGCCGCTGTTCGAGGGTGTGGTCGAGTCGCTGGATGCGTTCCGTGCCGAGGGCTATCGCCTGGCGGTGGCGACTGGCAAGGCGCGCCGCGGGCTGGATCGCGTGCTCAAGGCCAATGGCTGGGAGCAGTTCTTCGACATCACCCGTGCCGCTGACGAAACCCGTGGCAAGCCGCACCCACTGATGCTCGAAGAAATCCTCGGGCATTGCGGCGTCGAACCCGGGCGGGCGCTGATGGTCGGAGATTCGGCATTCGACCTGCAAATGGCCAGCAATGCCGGCATGCATTCGGTGGCGGTGGGCTATGGTGCCATGTCGCTGCAGGCGCTGGCCGAGTTCGGTCCGCAGGTGTGCATCGAGCATTTTTCCCAGTTGCGCGAGTGGCTGGCCGGTTCCAGGCAAGTTCAATTCCAAGGTAGGTGAGCATGGCTGACGAGTGGAAAGCGCCGGTTAACGAAACCGACGAGGAGCGCCTCGCCCGCGAGGCGCGTGAAGCGCAGAACGAAGAGGTTCGTGTCGAGCAGAAGAGCTGGAAGCTGCTGGAGAAGACCCTGCTGGCCGGTGTTCAGGAGCAGCGTCGGGCCCGGCGCTGGGGAATCTTCTTCAAGCTGCTGACCTTCGTCTATCTGTTCGGCATTCTGGTGCTGTTCACGCCGTTGATGGACATGGACAAGGCCGCTTCGCGCAGTGGCAATCACACCGCCTTGGTAGAGGTGCGCGGGGTAATTGCCGACCAGGAGGCCGCCAGTGCCGACAACCTGGTCAAGAGCTTGCGCGATGCGTTCAAGGACCCCAAGACCAAAGCAGTGGTCATGCGCATCAACAGCCCGGGCGGCAGCCCGGTGCAGGCGGGCTATGTGTACGATGAAATTCGTCGTCTGCGTGGTGAGCACCCAGATATCAAGCTGTATGCGGTAATCGCCGATCTGGGGGCTTCCGGTGCCTACTACATCGCCAGTGCCGCGGATGAGATCTATGCCGACAAGGCCAGTCTGGTTGGCTCCATTGGCGTGACGGCGGCCGGCTACGGCTTCGTGGGTTCAATGGAGAAGCTAGGTGTCGAGCGCCGTACCTACACCGCGGGTGAGCACAAGGCCTTCCTTGACCCGTTCTCGCCAGAAAAGCCTGATGAGCGCGCGTTCTGGCAGGGTGTGCTGGATACTACCCACCAGCAGTTCATTGCCATGGTCAAGCAGGGGCGGGGAGACCGCTTGAAGGATAAGGAGCATCCGGAATTGTTCAGTGGCCTGGTCTGGTCGGGTGAGCAGGCCAAGGCGCTGGGGCTGGTGGATGGGTTGGGCAGTGCCAGCTATGTGGCGCGTGAAATCGTTGGTGAGAAGGACCTGGTCGACTACACCGTGCAGGAATCGCCCTTCGATCGCTTCTCCAAGCGCATTGGTGCCAGCGTGGCCGAACACCTGGCCATGTGGATGGGCTTCCAGGGCCCTCAGCTGCGCTGAGCCTGTCGTGCGTTTTGCGGCGCCTGAGAGATCGAGTGCCGCCCGCGCGGCGCATCGCGGATAAATCCGCGCCTGCATTTGCTGCAGCGTGGCCATGCCTGACAGGCCATGGTTGTCAGTCGGTTTGCAAGGCTCAAGACATGCGCCAAGGCGGGCGACCATGGCGTAACAGGTTCGGCACGTTGCAACAGATGTAGGAGCGGATTTATCCGCGATGCGCCGCGCGGGCGGCGCTCGATCTCTCAGGCGCCACAACCCTCAAGCCAGGCTCAAGGAACCGTCACGCCTTCCTTGGTCAGCATATCCACCAGTCGAATCAGCGGCAGCCCTATCAGGCTGGTCGCATCACACCCGTGGGTGCTCTGAAACAAGCTCACGCCCAGCCCCTCGGCCTTGAAGCTCCCTGCGCAATCCAGTGGCTGCTCTGCCTCCACATAGCGCTCCACGCGCTCCCGATCCAGCTCGCGCATTGTTACCGTGAATGGCACGCAGTCGACCTGGCATTGCCCGGTCGCGGTATTGAGCAGCGCCAGCCCGGTCAGGAAGGTCACCTGCTGGCCGCTGGCTTCGAGCAGTTGCTCGCAGGCGCGCTCGAAGGTGTGTGGCTTGCCGAGGATCTGCTCGCCGAGTACCGCTACCTGGTCTGAGCCGATGATCAGGTGCTGTGGATGGCTGCCGGCCAGAGCTTCGGCCTTTTGCCTGGCCAGGCGCCGGACCAGCTCGACGGCGGGCTCGTCAGCCAGGCGCTGCTCGTCTAGGTCGGGGCTTGCCCAGGTGAAGGGCAGGCGCAGGCGCGCGAGCAGTTCGCGCCGGTAGGCAGAGCTGGAAGCCAGCAACAGAGGCAGCATGATAGACTCCTGGTCAGTTGAACCTGATTCTAACATGCGAGATGCCACCGAATTTCCTTTGACAGGGGCGGGGGGCATCCCTAGAATGCTGCGCCTATGTTGAATGACCCGATTCCACCTCACGTTGACCCGCGCAAATTAGCCGACCGAGGCGTATCCATCACTGGTACGCTGCAACTCGCTGATTTGGAAAGACTCTGCGACCCGCTTTCCGACGATGTCGGTACGGTGCAGGCGAAGTTCGATTTTGAACGAGATGAACAGCACGTGGTGGTTATCCACAGCGAGCTGGACGTCGAGGTCAAAATGGTTTGCCAGCGTTGTCTTGAGCTGGTCACCCTGCCGATCCACAGCGAATGTACTTACGCCGTGGTGAAGGAGGGTGCGAATACCCAGTCGTTGCCGAAAGGCTATGACGTGCTGGAACTGGGCGAAGATCCTTTGGATCTGCAGGCCTTGGTCGAGGAGGAGCTGCTGCTCGCCTTGCCTATCGTGCCTGCTCATCATCCGGAAGAATGCCAGCAGCCGGCGGGCGCAGACGAGCCCGAATCGAGCAAGGACGAGGTATCGCGGTCCAACCCGTTCAGTGTTTTGGCGCAGTTAAAGCGTGACCCAAACGTTTAGGAGTTAATCAATTATGGCTGTTCAGCAGAACAAAAAATCCCGCTCTGCCCGTGACATGCGCCGTTCGCACGACGCTCTGTCGGAAAACGCGCTGTCGGTAGAAAAGACCACTGGTGAAGTACACCTGCGTCACCACGTTTCGCCAGAAGGCGTGTACCGTGGTCGTAAAGTGATCGACAAGGGCGCTGACGAGTAATCCTTGTCCGCTCAGATCATCGCGATCGACGCAATGGGCGGGGACTTCGGTCCCCGCAGCATTGTCCAGGCTAGCATTGCCTGCCTTTCGGCTACCCCCTCGCTGCACCTGACCCTCGTCGGTCAACCCTCCCTCCTTGAAGATCTTGTCAGCGGCCTTGCAGCTGCGGATCGCGCGCGCCTGCAGATTGTCGCCGCCAGTGAGGTGATCGGTATGGACGAGCGGCCATCCCAGGCGTTGCGTGGCAAGCCGGATTCGTCGATGCGCATCGCCCTTGAACTGGTGCGGGACGGCAAGGCTCAGGCCTGCGTCAGTGCTGGCAATACCGGGGCGCTGATGGCGTTGTCGCGTTTTGTGCTCAAGACCCTGCCGGGTATCGATCGGCCTGCCATGGTCGCGGCTATCCCGACGCAGGCAGGCTACTGCCAGCTGCTCGACCTGGGTGCCAACGTCGACTGCAGTGCCGAGAACCTCTACCAGTTCGCCGTCATGGGCTCCGTGGCTGCCCAGGCCTTGGGCATTCACCGGCCGCGCGTGGCGCTGTTGAACATCGGTACCGAGGACATCAAGGGCAATCAGCAGGTCAAGCTGGCTGCCACGTTGCTGCAGAATGCCCGCGGCCTCAATTATGTCGGCTTCGTCGAAGGTGACGGCCTGTACCGCGGCGAGGCGGATGTGGTGGTGTGTGACGGCTTTGTCGGCAATATCCTGCTCAAGTCCAGCGAAGGCCTGGCGACCATGATCGGCGAGCGTATCGAAAAGCTGTTCAAGGGTGGGGCGTTGTCGCGGGTGGCCGGGGCGGTGGCGATGCCGCTGCTCAAGCGCCTGCAGGCCGACCTGGCGCCAGCGCGGCATAATGGCGCGAGCTTCCTCGGGCTGCAGGGCATCGTCATCAAGAGCCATGGCTCAGCGGGTGTGCAGGGTTTTCAAAGTGCGATCCAGCGGGCGCTGATCGAGATCCAGGAAAACCTTCCGCAGCGGCTGCATGGCCGCCTTGAAGATTTGTTGCCTTAGGCATTTCGCCGATGAAGTGCTTAAATGTGACCGCTTGGTCTGCGTATCCATCCAAGTTTTCAAATTCTGCGTCTAGCTCAGGGCTCGGCGCACCCCATTCGACGACAAGATCATAAGGGCTTGTTCAATGTCTGCATCCCTCGCATTCGTCTTCCCCGGTCAAGGTTCCCAGTCGCTGGGCATGCTCAAAGAGCTGGGCGCCGAAAAACCGGTGATCGTCGAGACCTTCAAGGAGGCCTCCGACGCTCTGGGTTACGACCTGTGGAAGCTGGTCCAGGAAGGCCCGGAAGAACAACTCAACCAAACCGACAAGACCCAGCCGGCGATCCTCACCGCCTCCATTGCTCTGTGGCGCCTGTGGCTGGAAGAGGGCGGCGCGCAGCCGGCTTTCGTTTCCGGGCACAGCCTGGGTGAATACAGCGCCCTGGTCGCTGCCGGCGCCCTGTCGCTTAAAGATGCCGTGCGCCTGGTCGAGCGCCGTGGCCAGCTGATGCAGGAAGCCGTGCCAGCCGGTCACGGTGCCATGGCTGCAATCCTTGGCCTGGACGACGCCGTCGTGGTGGAAATCTGCGCCGAAGCGGCCGAAGACGAAGTGGTGAGTGCCGTCAACTTCAACTCGCCGGGCCAGGTGGTCATCGCCGGTAACAAGGTTGCGGTCGATCGTGCCATGGAACTGTGCAAGGCCAAAGGTGCCAAGCGCGCCTTGCCTCTGGCGGTCAGTGTGCCGTCGCATTGCGCCCTGATGAAGCCGGCTGCCGAGCGTTTTGCCGAGTTCGTCAACGCCATCGAATGGAAGGCTCCGCAAATCCCGGTGGTGCAGAACGTCACTGCCGCCGTCGCCGCCGACCTCGATGCGCTGAAGCAGGACCTGCTGGCGCAGCTTTACCAGCCGGTACGCTGGGTCGAGTGCGTGCAGACGCTGGCGGCCAACGGTGCCGTCAACCTGGTCGAATGCGGCCCGGGCAAGGTGCTGGTCGGCCTGAACAAGCGTTGCGCCGACGGCGTGACCACCTACAACCTCAATACCCCTGACGCTGTCGCCGCCACCCGTGCGGCGCTGGCCTGATTTGGAGAAGCTTGCATGAGCCTGCAAGGTAAAGTTGCACTGGTCACCGGCGCCAGCCGTGGTATTGGCCAGGCCATCGCCCTCGAGCTGGGCCGCCAGGGCGCGACCGTGATCGGTACCGCCACCTCGGCTTCCGGTGCCGAGCGCATCGCCGCCACCCTGAAAGAACACGGCATCACCGGCACCGGCATGGAACTGAACGTTACCAGCGCCGAGTCCGTGGAAGCAGTGCTGGGCGCCATTGGCGAGCAGTTCGGCGCGCCGACCATTCTGGTCAACAACGCTGGCATCACCCGCGACAACCTCATGCTGCGCATGAAGGACGACGAGTGGTTCGACGTGATCGACACCAACCTGAACAGCCTCTACCGTCTGTCCAAGGGCGTGCTGCGTGGCATGACCAAGGCGCGCTGGGGTCGTATCATCAGCATCGGTTCGGTCGTCGGTGCCATGGGTAACGCCGGTCAGGCCAACTACGCGGCGGCCAAGGCCGGCCTCGAAGGCTTCAGCCGCGCCCTGGCGCGTGAAGTGGGTTCGCGTGGCATCACCGTCAACTCGGTGACCCCGGGCTTCATCGACACCGACATGACCCGCGAGCTGCCTGAAGCGCAGCGCGAAGCCCTGCAGACCCAGATTCCGCTGGGCCGCCTGGGCCAGGCTGACGAAATCGCCAAGGTGGTTTCGTTCCTGGCGTCGGACGGCGCTGGCTACGTTACCGGCGCTACCGTGCCGGTCAACGGCGGGATGTACATGTAAAACTGCAACGCAATGTGACGGATTGCTTCAAAAAAGAGTCATACTGCGAGCCTAAAATCCGTTATAAAGCTGCAACCAGATTCCAGGCAGCGGGTGAGGTGGCTAAAGGGAAGGTTCGTTCCGCTTGAAAAGCGAACGTCTTTCTATAAACTTGGTCACCGGCCAGCTGCCTGACATATGTCCATTAGGAGTGAAAACTAGGTATGAGCACCATCGAAGAACGCGTCAAGAAAATCGTCGCCGAGCAACTGGGCGTCAAGGAAGAGGAAGTGACCAACGAGAAGTCCTTCGTCGATGACCTGGGTGCCGATTCGCTTGACACCGTTGAGCTGGTGATGGCTCTGGAAGAGGAATTCGAGACCGAAATCCCTGACGAAGAAGCCGAGAAGATCACTACCGTTCAAGCTGCAATCGACTACGTCAACAGCCACAAGGCCTAAGACGTTGTAGTCGACGCTTCTTGTCGAGAAGAACCGCACTGCCTTTGCCGGCGTGCGGTTTTTTCTTTGCGAGCCTTCAGCGTCGCTTCGCTCGCACCGAGAGCTTGTTGCCATTTCATTCCATTGCTTGAATGCAATGGCAAGAAACTCTGTGATTAGAAAAGGAGAGTACTGTGTCGCGTAGACGCGTCGTGGTCACCGGTATGGGTATGCTGTCGCCACTGGGTACCGATGTACCGAGCACCTGGCAGGGCATTCTGGCTGGCCGCAGTGGCATTGGTCCGATCGAGCATACGGACCTGTCTGCCTACTCCACCCGTTTTGGCGGCTCGGTGAAAGGCTTCGAGGTTGAGCAGTACCTGTCGGCCAAAGAGGCCCGCAAGCTTGACCTGTTCATCCAGTACGGCCTGGCGGCCGGTTTCCAGGCGGTGCGTAACGCTGGCCTGGAAGTCACCGATGCCAACCGTGAGCGCATTGGCGTGGCCATGGGCTCGGGTATCGGTGGCCTGACCAATATCGAAGAAACCAGCCGTACCTTGCACGAGCAGGGCCCGCGCCGTATTTCGCCGTTCTTCGTGCCCGGTTCGATCATCAACATGATCTCCGGTTTCCTGTCGATCCACCTGGGTCTGCAGGGGCCGAACTACGCCATTGCCACCGCTTGCACCACTGGCACCCACTGCATCGGCATGGCCGCGCGCAACATCGCCTACGGTGAAGCCGACGTGATGATTGCCGGTGGCGCCGAAATGGCCGCCTGTGGCCTGGGCATGGGTGGCTTTGGTGCGTCCCGTGCGCTGTCGACCCGCAACGATGAGCCAACCCGTGCCAGCCGTCCGTGGGACAAGGGCCGTGATGGCTTCGTGTTGTCCGACGGCGCCGGCGCCCTGGTGCTCGAAGAGCTCGAACACGCCAAGGCCCGTGGTGCGACCATCTATGCCGAGCTGGTCGGTTTCGGCATGAGCGGTGACGCCTACCACATGACTTCGCCACCCGACAGCGGCGAAGGCGCTGCCCGTTGCATGGCCAATGCCCTGCGCGATGCTGGCATCCAGCCTGAAGCAGTCAGCTACATCAACGCCCATGGCACCTCGACGCCGGCCGGTGACATCGCCGAAGTCGCGGCGATCAAGCGCGTGTTCGGTGAACATGCCTACAAGCTGGCCGTCAGCTCGACCAAGTCGATGACGGGTCACCTGCTTGGCGCTGCCGGTGCGGTAGAGGCGATCTTCAGTGTGCTGGCGATCAACAGCCAGATGGCACCGCCAACCATCAACCTCGACGAGCCGGACGAGGGCTGCGACCTCGACTTCGTGCCTCACCAGGCGCGCAGCATGCCGATCGATGTGGTGCTGTCCAACTCGTTCGGCTTTGGTGGCACCAACGGTTCGCTGGTGTTCCGCCGGTTCGCCGGTTGATGCACAGCTGGATCGACGGCCAGCCCGCGACTGCGATCAATTTGCAGAACCGCGGCCTGGCCTACGGCGATGGCCTGTTCGAGACCATCGCTGTGCGCGGTGCACGGCCCAGCCTGCTGGACGGCCATCTGGCCCGTCTGGCGCTGGGGTGTCAGCGCCTGGCCATCGACGCCGACCTGGCGCTGGTGCGTGATGAAATCCTGCGCTTCGCCAGCCAGCTCGGTGACGGTGTCGCCAAACTGGTCCTCACCCGTGGCGACAGCCAGCGTGGCTACGCGCCGGTTGCCGGTGTTGCGCCGCGCCGGATCCTCCAGGGCAGCCCGCTGCCCAGCTATCCTGTCGAAAATGCCGAGCATGGCGTGCGGCTGTTCCCTTGTCAGACCCGGCTTGGGGAACAACCGTTGCTGGCCGGTCTCAAACACCTCAACCGCCTGGAGCAGGTGCTGGCCCGTGCCGAATGGCAGGACAGCGAACATGCCGAAGGCCTGATGCGTGACGGGCAGGGCAGGGTGGTCGAAGGCGTATACAGCAACCTGTTCCTGGTTCGCGATGGCGTGCTGCTTACGGCTGACCTCAGCCGTTGCGGCGTTGCTGGCGTTATGCGTGGTGCCCTGCTGGAGCAGGCGCAACGGCTGGGCATGGCGGTGCAGGTGCGTGATATCGCATTCGACGAACTGCAGCAGGCGGATGAAGTGTTCGTCTGCAACAGTGTCTATGGTGTCTGGCCTGTGCGTGGAATTGCCGCGCTGAACTGGTCGCCGGGCCCGCTCACCCGTAAACTGCAGGCCGTTGCCCGTACGTTACTGGATACCTGAATTCGTGAGACGCAAATTCCTGCTGCTGCTGGAAATGGGCTTGATCCTCGCCGGCCTGGCCCTGGGCTGGTCGGCGTGGAAGATCAACTCGGTGTTGGAGCAGCCCCTGCATGTGGCTGAAGAGCGCATGCTCGACGTGCCCAGTGGCACCAACCCCAACCGCATGTTCTATCGCATGCAGGCCGATGGTCTGCTCGATGACGCCGTCTGGCTGCGCCTTTACTGGCGCTTCAACATGGCCGGCACACAGTTGCATACCGGCGAGTATCGCCTCACTCCCGGCATGACCGTGGAGGAACTGTTCGACGTCTGGCGTCGTGGCGATGTGGTGCAGTACAACCTGACCCTGGTCGAAGGCTGGACGTTCCGCCAGGTGCGCTCGGCGGTGGCCAAGCATGAAAAGATCAAGCACACCCTCGAAGGGCTTTCCGATTCCGAGGTGATGGACAAGCTCGGCCACACGGGTGTGTTCCCTGAAGGCCGCTTCTTCCCCGACACCTATCGCTTCGTGCGTGGCATGAGCGACGTCGAGTTGCTGCAGCAGGCGTACATGCGCCTGGACGAGGTGCTGGCCAAGGAGTGGGCAGAGCGTACGACTGACCTGCCTTACCGTGACCCTTACCAGGCCCTGATCATGGCCTCGCTGGTGGAGAAGGAAACCGGTATCCCCCAGGAGCGCGGGCAGATCGCCGGGGTCTTCGTCCGCCGCCTGCGCCTGGGCATGATGCTGCAGACCGACCCGACGGTGATCTACGGCATGGGTGAGCGCTACAACGGCAAGATTTCCCGTGCTGACCTGCGCGAACCGACGCCTTACAACACCTACACCATGACTGGCCTGCCACCGACACCGATCGCCATGGTCGGGCGCGAGGCGATCCATGCCGCGCTCAATCCGTCCGATGGCACCAGCCTGTACTTCGTCGCCCGTGGCGATGGCAGCCACGTGTTCTCCGATGACCTGGACGATCACAACTCGGCGGTGCGCGAGTTTCAGCTCAAGCGTCGCGCGGATTACCGGTCCAGTCCGGCTCCGCAAAGTGCGCCCGAGGACGCAGCCGAGCCTGCCGAGCAGGATCCCGCCAGCGAGGCTGCACCGGCCGACGTGCCGGCGCCCGACGAACAACATTAAGGACTGCCTGTGAGCGGCTTGTTTATTACCCTGGAAGGCCCCGAAGGCGCGGGCAAGAGTACCAACCGCGATTACCTGGCGGCGCGCCTGCGTGAGCAGGGCCTGGACGTGGTGCTGACGCGAGAGCCTGGCGGTACGCCACTGGCTGAAAAGGTCCGTGAGCTGTTGCTGGCGCCAAGCGATGAAGTCATGGCGGCGGACACCGAGCTGCTGCTGGTGTTCGCTGCCCGAGCCCAGCACCTGGCCGAGGTGATTCGCCCGGCACTGGAGCGTGGCGCGGTGGTCCTGTGCGACCGTTTTACCGATGCGACCTACGCCTACCAAGGGGGTGGTCGCGGCCTGTCCGTGGCGCGAATCGCTTCCTTGGAGCAATTCGTCCAAGGGGATCTGCGCCCGGACCTGACCCTGGTCTTCGACCTGCCAGTGGAAGTCGGCCTGGCCCGTGCCGCTGCGCGCGGCCGCCTGGACCGTTTCGAGCAGGAAGGCCAGGCCTTCTTCGAGGCCGTGCGCCAAGCCTATCTGCAGCGCGCCCAGGGCGAGCCGCAGCGCTACAGCCTGCTCGACGCCGCGCAGCCGCTGGAGGCCGTGCAGCGTGCCATCGATGCGCTGCTGCCTGGCATCGTGGGGCGTTGCCGTGGCTGAGGCCTACCCCTGGCAGCAGGCGCTGTGGCAGCAACTGGCCGGGCGTGCCCGGCACGCCCACGCCTACCTGCTGCATGGCCCGCAGGGCATCGGCAAGCGCGCCCTGGCCGAGCGGCTGATGGCGCGTCTGCTGTGCCAGCAGCCGCAGGGGCTGGACGCCTGCGGGCAGTGCAAGTCGTGCCTGCTGCTCAAGGCTGGCAGCCACCCGGACAACTTCGTCCTGGAGCCCGAAGAGGCCGACAAGCCGATCAAGGTCGACCAGGTGCGCGAACTGGTTTCGTTTGTAGTACAGACGGCGCAGCTGGGTGGGCGTAAAGTGGTGTTGATCGAGCCGGTCGAGGCGATGAACGTCAATGCCTCCAACGCCTTGCTCAAGAGCCTGGAGGAGCCCTCGGGCGATACCGTGTTGCTGCTGGTCAGCCACCAGCCGAGCCGCCTGCTGCCGACGATCAAGAGCCGCTGCCAGCAAGTCGTTTGCCCGCAGCCGAGCTTGGCGCAGAGCCAGGCCTGGCTGGCCACTGCCTTGCCCGACAGCGACGAGGCCGAGCGCGAGGAGCTGCTGACGTTGGCTGCCGGTTCGCCGCTGATGGCGGTCAGCCTGCAAGCTCAAGGTGTGCGCGAGCAGCGAGCCCTGGTCACCGATGGGGTGAAGAAGCTGCTCAAACAGCAGCAATCGCCCAGCCAGTTGGCCGAGGCCTGGGGCAGTGTGCCGTTGTTGCTGCTGTTTGACTGGTTCTGCGACTGGTCACACCTGATTCTGCGCTACCAGTTGACCCAGGATGAAGACGGCTTGGGTTTGGCCGACATGCGCAAGGTGGTGCAGTACCTGGCGCAGAAAGCCCGTCAGGGCAAGGTGCTGGAAGTCCAGGCGTGGATCCTCGAACAGCGCCAGAAGGTGCTCGGTAAAGCCAACCTCAATCGCGTTTTGCTGCTGGAAGCCTTGCTGGCCCATTGGGTACAGCTGCCGGGTTCCCGCTGATTTTTCCATCTTTCATGTGTGCCGCCTCCCATGCTCGTAGATTCCCATTGCCACCTCGACCGTCTTGACCTGAGTGCCCACCAGGGCTCCCTCGATGCTGCCCTGCAGGCGGCGCGTGAACGCGGGGTCGGGCATTTCCTGTGCATTGGCGTCAGTGCTGAAAATGCCGGGGCGGTGAAGGCGTTGAGCGAGCAGTACGGCGATGTCGATTGCTCGGTGGGCGTGCACCCGCTGGACCTGGCGCCGGGCGAAACGCCGGCGCTGGAATGGCTGCTGCGCGAGCTGGCGCACCCGCATGTGGTGGCGATCGGTGAGACCGGCCTGGACTACCACTACGAACCGGAAGCCGCCGAGTTGCAGCAAACGTCGTTCCGCCTGCACCTGGAGGCCTCGCGCCAGACTGGCAAGCCGGTGATCGTACACACTCGTGCCGCGCGGGCCGATACCTTGGCGTTGTTGCGTGAAGCCAATCTGCCGCAGGCTGGTGTGCTGCACTGCTTCACCGAAGACTGGGACATGGCCAAGGCGGCGCTGGACCTGGGTTACTACATTTCGCTGTCTGGCATCGTCACGTTCCGCAATGCCGATGCCCTGCGCGAGGTGGCGCGGCAGGTGCCGGTTGACCGCTTGCTGGTGGAAACCGACTCGCCGTACCTAGCGCCGATTCCGTATCGCGGCAAGCCGAACCTGCCGCAGTATGTGCGGGAAGTGGCGGAGTACGTGGCTTCGCTGCGTGGGGTCAGCTACGACCAGCTGGCCGAGCAGACCACGGGCAACTTCAAGCGCTTGTTCCCACTTGCGCGAGTGGCCTGAACCCAGGCCAACCGCTTTTGCTCTGCTTTTGCTCTGCTTTTGCTCTGCTTTTGCTCTGCTTTTGCTCTGCTTTTGCTCTGCTTTTGCTTCTAAGTGCGCGATAGTTCAGGCGCCACAAAGTGCGACTTCAGGAGGCCGAACGCAGGCGTCTGGAGGGCCAGGGTGCGCAGCACCCCTTCGGCGTAGCCGAAGGCGCGAGATGTAGACTTGCGTAGCAAGTCGTAGGCCGCGCGGGCCCGGAAGGCGCCGGAGTGAGGGGACCCCGGAGCGCAGCGCAGGGGCCGGATGATGGGAGCCGGGGTTTTTGGTTACTTTTTGCCCAGTCAAAAAGTGACCCGCCGTAAGGGCGGAAAGGTGACTTTGCGTCGCCATCGCAAATGAATGTACTTGAAACTGTCAAAACCATCGCAGTCGAGCTTTTGGCTTTTGGCTTTTGGCTTTTGGAAGTGGGCTTTCAAATCAGGTCTACATGCAGTCGCCAGGGTGGCGCTGAATCACCTTTTCGCCTTTACGGCGACCTACTTTTTGACTGGGCAAAAAGTAGGCAAAAACCCCCGCTCCCATCATCCGGCCCCTGCGCTACGCTCCGGGGTCCCCTCACTCCGGCGCCCTCCGGGCCCGCGCGGCCTACGACTTGCTACGCAAGTCTACATCTCGCGCCTTCGGCTACGCCGAAGGGGTGCTGCGCACCCTGGCCCTCCAGACGCCTGCGTTCGGCCTCCTGAAGTCGCACTCTGCGTCGCCTGAACTATCGCGCGCTTAGAAGCAAAAGCAAAAGCAAAAGCAGAGCAAGAGCAAGAGCAAGAGCCAGAACCGGGCAGCTGGTTCTGGGCAAAAAAAACCCGGGTTCTGGGGGGGGGAATCCGGGTTAAGACCATTAGGAGTAAAACAAAGGTACGCGGTCCCTGAGCACCTTTATTGGCGCGCCACTTGGGGGGGATGCGCCGCGCCAACACTTCAAGTATTGGTCAGGTTTGGCGCAGTGCCAGTGCTTCTCTGTTCGTTTTTTAAACAGATTTGGAATACGCCCGCCTTCCCTTCCTCCTTCAATGCATGGCAAGACGCCTTACTTGCTGGACAGCTTCGTCGATCATCTGCTCGCTGGTGTAGAAATGTGGCGAAAATCGCACACCGGACCCTCTTAGTGCGCAGATTGTCTGCTCCGCCAGCAGCCTTCGATAGACAACCTCGCTGTCCTGCCCATGAAGGCTGAAAGTCACGATACCCGCCCGTTTTTCCTGGGCCGCGGGGCTGTGCAGGTGTATCCCGGGAATACCGGCCAAACCGTGAAGCAGTTGATCGACGCGCAGTTGCAATTGTCGGCCAACCTCGTCCATGCCGATCTCCTCCAGCAGTGACAGGCTGGCTTCCAGGGCACATGCACCCAGCATGTTCGGGCTGCCGCTTTCGAATCGCCTGGCGCTTCGGGCTGGCTTCCACTCGCGGTGCTCGAAGTCACCCAGTCGCTCCAACATATGCCAGCCATAGGCATGCAGCGTGAGCTGCGGGCGCAAGGCGGCGCGGCAATAGAACAGGCCCAGGCCCTCCGGGCCCAGCATCCACTTGTGGCCATCGGCCATGGCGAAATCGCAGCGGTAGCGCTGCACGTCGAAGGGCAGGGCGCCAATCTGCTGGATGGCATCGATACAGAACAGCACCTGGCGTGCCTGGCAGCCCTCGCCGAGGCGAGGCAGGTCAAGGCGCAGTCCGCTGGCGTACTGCACGGCGCTCACTGCCAGCAGACGCGTGCGTGGGCCGCAGGCGGCGAGCAGCGCGGCTTCCGGGTCTGGCCCGGCAAGGCTCACCTGAGTCAACCCGACGCCGCGCTCGGCCAATGCTTCCCAGACTACCCGGTTGGAGGGGAACTCCTCGTCGCTGATCACTACCTGGTCACCGGCTTGCCAGTCGAGACCGAAAGCGACCAGTGACAGCGCCTCGGATGTGTTCTTCACCAGCGCGATGTCTGCCCAGGAAGGGGCGTTGATCAGGCGCGCCAGCCTTTCGCGCAGCCTGCGTTCGGTGGCCAGCCAGCTCGGGTAGTCGCTCGCACCCAGGCGTACGTTGTCACGGGCAAAGCGCGCCACGGCCTCGCTGGCCCTGCGTGGCCAGGGAGCGATGGCTGCATGGTTCAGGTAACGCAGCCCCGGCGCCAGTTCGAACTCATCGTGAAACATAGACATGGTTGGATGATCCGTGCAATTTGCTGCAAGTTAGGCATAATAAACCGCTTCAATGTCATCCAGTCCTTCCTATGCAGAAAGAACCTCGTAAGGTCCGTGAGTTTCGCCGTCGCGAACAGGAAATCCTCGATACAGCGCTGAAGCTGTTCCTCGAACAGGGTGAAGACAGCGTCACCGTCGAGATGATCGCCGACGCCGTGGGTATCGGCAAAGGCACGATCTACAAGCACTTCAAGTCCAAGGCGGAGATCTACCTGCGCCTGATGCTCGATTATGAGCGTGACCTGAACGCGCTGTTGCACTCGGCCGATGTCGATCGCGACAAGGAAGCACTGTCGCGCGCCTATTTCGAGTTCCGCATGCGCGACCCGCAGCGCTACCGGCTGTTCGACCGCCTGGAAGAGAAGGTGGTGAAGGGCAACCAGGTGCCAGAAATGGTCGAGGAGCTGCACAGCATCCGTGCGTCCAACTTCGACCGCCTGACCCAGCTGATCAAGGGCCGCATCAGCGAAGGCAAGCTCGAAGACGTGCCACCGTACTTCCACTACTGCGCCGCCTGGGCGTTGGTGCACGGCGCCGTGGCGCTGTACCACTCGCCGTTCTGGAGCAATGTGCTGGAGGATCAGGAAGGCTTCTTCCAGTTCCTCATGGACATCGGCGTGCGCATGGGCAACAAGCGCAAGCGTGATCCGGAAGCCACCAACTGACGGCACTCGTCATCACAGGGTGAGCCTGGCGTGAAATGGGGACTTGCAAAAACTTGAACCATGAGTCAAGTTTTGCCGGCCCCGATTCATCCATGCCGGAGTCATCCATGATCGTCGATCGTCAAGGCAGGCGTTTTCGCAACCTGCGCGTCAGCCTGACGGCTGCCTGCAACTATGCCTGCAGCTACTGCGTGCCGGATGGCAAGCGCCTGGTCGCCGCCCAGGATGAGCTGTCGGCTGAAGCCTTGGCGCGTGGTGTGGCATACCTCATTGAAGCCGCCGGCATCGAGCGTTTGCGCATCACCGGTGGCGAACCGCTGGTCAGCCCTCGGCTGGATGCCTTTCTGGCGGCGGTGGCCAAGCTCGACCTTGACGATATTTCGCTGACCACCAACGGGCAGCTGCTTGCGCGCAAACTGCCGCAGTTGCAGGCGGCAGGCATCCGTCGCTTGAACGTGTCCCTCGATACCCTCGATCCCCAGGCATTCCGCCGCATCGCCCGTGGTGGTGATCTGGCCAGCGTGTTGGCAGGCATGGACAAGGCCAGCGCCGTGGGCATGCGTATCAAGGTCAACATGGTACCGATGCGTGGGCAGAACCTCGATCAGGTGCTCCCGATGCTCGACTACTGCATGGCGCGTGGTTTCGAGCTGCGCTTCATCGAACTGATGCGCATGGGGCATCTGGCCCGGGACAGCAATGCGTTCCTGCAGCAATTTGTCGGGCTCGATGCATTGCTCGATGTGATTGGCGGCAGGTATGGCTATCAACAGGTCGACGCTCCGCTCGATGCCACAGCGCTGCGTTACCAGATCCCAGGGCGCGGCCATTTCGGCGTCATCGCCAACGAAAGCGTGCCCTTCTGCCGTACCTGCTCGCGCTTGCGCCTGTCCTCTACCGGTTGGCTGCACGGCTGCCTGTCTTCGGGTAATCGTCATTTTGTCGGCGACCTGCTGGAAAAGCCCCGTCATCTGGCGCTTCCAGGCTTGCAGCGGTTGTTGGTGAAAGCCCTGGCGGACAAGCAGGAGCTGGCATTCTCCGGGGGAGTGACGGTGATGAAGGTGATTGGCGGCTGAAGCTGGCGCAAAAGCTGCATCCGCCGGCTATTCGCCGGTTTTTCGTCACCGGCCACTGGAGGAAAGATGCGTAGCCTGGTCTTGCTGCTGGCGCTGATGGCGTTGGGCGGTTGCATGAATGTCAGCGATATGGGCGAGGGTGTCCGTTACCACATGAGTGATGCCGGCCTGCTGGACCACAGCGACACCCGTCGTACCCTGTCGATTCGCCTGCAGCCTGATTCATTCATCTTCATCGGCCAAGGCGCGTTCATGCCGCCAGGCAAGGGCCCGGTGCCGAAGCAGAACGTCGTGGCCGAGGAGGCGTTCAAGAGTTTCGTAGAGTATTTCCCGCTGGTGCGTCGCGCCCAAGGCCCGCTGGGCCTGGAGGAAGCGATTGCCCAGGCGCGTTCAGTCGGCGCCGACTACGTGCTGTATACCCGCTTCGCCCGCACCGATGACCGTATCGGCAATGGCGACGAGTGGTATGACGAACAGGCCGTCGACCGTTTGGGTTGGGATACTGGTGTGGTGCAGATGATGCTGATCGAAACCAACACGCGCTATCTGATCGACACGGCGCGGATCAAGAGCCGTGGCGGTTTGTTGACGTTCCACGATCAGTCGCCGCAGGATTTGCTTGGCGCACCGATGCGCGAGTACGCTCGTAGCCTTCTGGGCATGAGCGAGTGAGGGCAGGGTGATGACGGATTCCGGCAAGGCCAACGATCTACTGGCGCAGATTCCCAAGCACAAGGGGCTGCCGCCAGTGCATCTGTGGAATCCGGAGTTCTGCGGCGATATCGACATGCGTATCGCCCGTGATGGTACCTGGTATTACCTGGGTACACCCATCGGGCGCAAACCGATGGTTCGCCTGTTCTCCACCATCATTCGCCGCGATGGTGATGACTATTTCCTGATCACGCCGGTGGAGAAGGTCGGTATCCGCGTCGATGACGCGCCATTCGTGGCGGTGACGCTGGAAGTGCTGGGCAGTGGTGAGGCGCAGGTGCTGCGCTTTACCAGCAATGTCGAGGACCAGGCCGAGGCGGGGCCGCAAAACCCGTTGCGGGTCGAGATCGATCCGCTCACCCAGGAACCATCACCCTACGTCTTGATGCGCACGAACCTGGAGGCGCTGATCCATCGCAATGTGTTCTACCAGTTGGTCGACCTGGCGGTGCCGCGCATGATCGAGGGCGAGGAGTGGCTCGGGGTCTGGAGCCACGGCGAGTTCTACCCGATCGGGCGCAATTGCTGAGGCCGATTGCCGCTGGCCCCCTGCTTTTTCTCCTGATTGGCCGTTTGTGCCGTGTGCCACTGGGCCTAACCTGCAGGCAGTTGCCAATCAGGAGAAACCTTGTGAAAACTTCCCCCCTTGCGTTTGCCTTGCTCATTGCCACTGGATTGCTCGGTGGCCAGACTGCTGCCTGGGCCCACGGCGACGCCGCTGACCAGGTCAAAGTTCTGCAGCAACAACAGCCCTCGAATGCTCCAGGCAAAAGCGCCGTCATGCTCACGGTCAGCTATGCCCCAGGGCAAGCTTCACCTGCCCACCAGCATCCGGGAGCGGTAATGGCCTATGTGCTGGAGGGTGCGGTGGTATCGAAGCTGAACGACGAACAGGAAAAGACCTACAAGGCAGGCGAGTTCTGGTACGAAGCGCCCGGTACCGTGCACAGCATTTCGCGCAATGCCAGCAAGACACGGCCTGCCAAATTGCTGGTGTGGAGTTTGGTGGATGAGGGCAAGCCGGTGACCGAGCCGCTTGGGCAGTGATGTGGTGGCCGTAACAGGCTTGGCTGGAGATGTTCAGCGCCTGTGAGACCGAGCGCCGCCCGCGCGGCGCTCGGTCTCACAGGCCCCACATATTTTCAGCCAGGCAAAGAAAAAGCCCCCGATGCTTGCGCATTCGGGGGCTTTCTCAGTATTTGGCTCCGCGACCTGGACTCGAACCAGGGACCCAATGATTAACAGTCATTTGCTCTACCGACTGAGCTATCGCGGAATCTGTGCGTATCTTACCGATTGCCAGGGGGAAGTCAACCCACCCCCTAACAATTCGAAAGCCAAATCAAGCAGTTACAGCACTTCGACGATGGCCTTGGTGACCACGTGAATGTTGCTCTGGTTCAGTGCGGCGACGGCGATGCGGCCGGTATCCAGCGCGTAGATGCCAAAGTCGTTCTTCAGGCGGGCGACCTGGTCAACGGTCAGGCCCGAGTAGGAGAACATACCCACCTGGCGGCCGACGAAGCTGAAGTCGCGGTTGGCGCCGTATTCGGCCAGCAGCGCAACCATCTGCTTGCGCATGCCGTGGATGCGCTCGCGCATCTCGCCCAGCTCGGCTTCCCACATCTGGCGCAGTTCGGCGCTGTTCAGCACAGTGGCGACGATGGTCGCGCCGTGGGTTGGCGGGTTGGAGTAGGTGGTGCGGATCACACGCTTGACCTGCGACAGCACGCGGGTGCTTTCGTCTTTCGAGGCAGTGACGATCGACAGTGCACCAACGCGCTCGCCGTACAGCGAGAACGACTTGGAGAACGAGCTGGAAACGAAGAATTCCATGCCCGACTCGGCGAACAGGCGCACGGCGAAGGCGTCTTCGCCGATGCCGTCACCGAAGCCCTGGTAAGCCATGTCGAGGAACGGTACGTGGCCTTTGGCCTTGACTACTTCCAGGACGTTTTTCCAGTCGTCCAGGGTCAGGTCGACGCCGGTCGGGTTGTGGCAGCAGGCGTGCAGCACCACGATCGAGCCGGACGGCAGAGCGTTGAGGTCTTCGAGCATGCCGGCACGGTTGACGTCGTTGCTTGGAGCGTCGTAGTAACGGTAGTTCTGTACCGGGAAGCCAGCGCTTTCGAACAGCGCGCGGTGGTTTTCCCAGCTTGGGTCGCTGATGGCCACCACGGCGTTCGGCGAGATGCGCTTGAGGAAGTCGGCGCCGATCTTCAGAGCGCCGGTACCGCCCACGGCCTGTACGGTAACCACTCGGCCAGCGGCCAGCAGTGGCGACTCGGCACCGAACAGCAGCTTTTGTACAGCCTGGTCGTAGGTAGCGATACCATCGATCGGCAGGTAGCCGCGCGAGGCGTGCTGGGCGGCACGCTGGGTCTCGGCTTCGATCACGGCGCGCAGCAGCGGAATGCGGCCTTCCTCATTGCAGTAAACGCCTACGCCCAGGTTGACCTTGTCGGTACGTGGGTCAGCGTTGAATGCTTCGTTGAGGCCCAGGATAGGGTCGCGGGGTGCCAGCTCGACAGCGGAAAACAGGCTCATTGTTACTTCGGCTCTGATTGGAGAGTGATAGGGCGTACACGCTCCAGCCGAATGCACTGAAGCGGTGCACAAACGGGGAGTCAGTATAGTGATACCGACCGGTCACTGCGACAGCTTGGCGCAGGTTTTCCGGCGATTTGCGCAAAAAAATTTCGACCATTGGTCGAATTGCCCGGTCCACCGTAATGCGCGTTCACAGCGTGGCCTTGATTCGGGCCCCTGGCGGGCGCATTTGGGTATAGACTACTGGCTAAATTTACAGTTGCTGCGTTACCGCGAGGTCCGTCATGTCCGAGTTCCAGCTCGTCACCCGTTTCCAGCCGGCCGGCGACCAGCCCGAGGCCATCCGTCAGATGGTCGAAGGCATCGACGCGGGCCTGTCGCACCAGACCCTGCTCGGGGTGACGGGTTCGGGCAAGACCTTCAGCATCGCCAACGTCATCCAGCAGGTGCAGCGGCCAACCCTGGTACTGGCGCCGAACAAGACCCTGGCGGCGCAGCTGTATGGCGAGTTCAAGGCGTTCTTCCCGAACAACGCGGTGGAGTACTTCGTTTCCTATTACGACTACTACCAGCCAGAGGCCTACGTGCCGTCGTCGGATACCTTCATTGAGAAGGATGCCTCGATCAACGACCATATCGAACAGATGCGCCTGTCGGCGACCAAGGCGCTGCTGGAACGGCGCGATGCGATCATCGTCACCACCGTGTCATGCATCTATGGCCTGGGCAGCCCCGAGACCTATCTGAAAATGGTCCTGCACGTCGACCGCGGCGACAAGCTCGACCAGCGCGCCTTGCTGCGCCGCCTGGCCGACCTGCAGTACACCCGCAACGAAATGGACTTTGCCCGTGCCACCTTCCGCGTACGCGGTGACGTGATCGACATCTTCCCGGCCGAATCCGACCTCGAGGCCATCCGCATCGAGCTGTTCGACGACGAGGTCGAGAACATCGCCGCCTTCGACCCGTTGACCGGCGAGGTCTTCCGCAAGCTGCCACGCTTCACGTTCTACCCCAAGAGCCACTACGTCACCCCGCGGGAAACCCTGCTGGAGGCGGTGGAGGGCATCAAGGAGGAACTGAAGGACCGCCTGGAGTACCTGCACAAGGCCAACAAGCTGGTCGAAGCCCAGCGCCTTGAACAGCGTACCCGCTTCGATCTGGAGATGATCCTCGAGCTGGGTTACTGCAACGGTATCGAGAACTACTCGCGCTACCTGTCCGGGCGCCCGGCCGGTGCGCCACCGCCCACCCTCTACGACTACCTGCCGCCTGATGCGCTGCTGGTGATCGACGAATCCCACGTCAGCGTTCCGCAGGTCGGCGCCATGTACAAGGGCGACCGTTCGCGCAAGGAAACCCTGGTCGAATACGGCTTCCGCCTGCCGTCGGCACTGGACAACCGGCCGATGCGCTTTGACGAGTGGGAGGATGTCAGCCCGCAGACCATCTTCGTCTCGGCCACCCCAGGCCCCTACGAGGCCGAGCATGCAGGCCGCGTGGTAGAGCAGGTAGTGCGCCCGACCGGTCTGGTCGACCCGCAGGTGGAAGTGCGCCCGGCGCTGACCCAGGTCGACGACCTTTTGTCGGAGATCCGCAAGCGCGTCGCTCAGGGTGATCGGGTACTGGCCACCACGCTGACCAAACGCATGGCCGAAGACCTCACCGATTACCTGGCTGACCACGACGTGCGGGTGCGTTACCTGCACTCGGACATCGACACGGTGGAGCGCGTCGAGATCATCCGCGACCTGCGCCTGGGTACCTTCGATGTGCTGGTGGGTATCAACCTGCTGCGCGAGGGCCTGGACATGCCCGAGGTGTCGCTGGTGGCGATTCTCGATGCCGACAAGGAAGGCTTCCTGCGCTCCGAGCGCTCGCTGATCCAGACCATCGGCCGCGCTGCGCGCAACCTCAATGGCCGAGCGATCCTGTATGCCGACAACATCACCGGCTCCATGCAGCGTGCCATCGACGAGACCGAACGGCGTCGCGAGAAGCAGGTCGCCTTCAACCAGGCCAACGGCATCGTGCCCAAGGGTGTGGTCAAGGACATCACCGACATCATGGAAGGTGCCACCGTGCCTGGCGCGCGCAGCAAGAAGCGCAAGGGCATGGCCAAGGCCGCGGAGGAGAGCGCCCGTTACGAGGCCGAGCTGCGTACCCCGGGCGAAATCACCAAACGCATCAAGCAGCTGGAAGAGAAAATGATGCAGTTTGCCCGCGACCTGGAGTTCGAGGCCGCCGCGCAATTGCGTGACGAGATTACCCAACTGCGCGAGCGCCTGATCACCAGCTGAGGCTTAGCGCGGCCCTCTGTGGGAGCGGCCTTGTGTCGCGAAAGGGCTGCAAAGCAGCCCCAGGATTTCAGCATGAACGCATAAATCGCCGGGGCTGCTGCCCAGCCCTTTCGCGACACAAGGCCGCTCCTACCGGGTGCGTGAGTCAGTGGGCTTCACCAGCCTTCAACCCTTCCGGCAGTTTGCGGGTCAGCAACACAGCCACCATGCTCACCGCCAAGCCGATCCCGACAAAGTGGAACGCATCGTTGTAAGCCATGATCAGTGCCTGCTGGTGGGCAATCTCGCTCAGCTTGCCCAGCGCCGCGTTGTCATTGCCCAAACGCTCCGTCAATTGCGCCAAGCGCTCCGCCACCTGCGGGTTGCTTGGCACCAGCGCTTCCCTCAGATAATCGAAATAGACCTTGGTCCGCGCATCCAGCAAGGTCGCCAGCAAGGCAATGCCGATCGCGCCGCCCAGGTTGCGCAGAATGTTGAACAGGCTCGACGCTGACCCGGCATCCTGCTGCTGGATGTACGCCGTGGCAATCAACGAAATGGTCACCATGATCATCGGTTGGCCGAGGGCGCGGATGATCTGGATATGGTTGAACTGCGGCCCGGCAAAGTCCGGGTTCAACACCCCCGAACCAAAGCTGGCGACACCGAACAGGCAGAAGCCCAGGGCGCACAACAGCTTGGGCGACACCACTTTCATCAGTTGTGGCACCAGCGGAATCAGGAACAGCTGCGGAATGCCCATCCACATGATCACCTCGCCTATCTGCAGCGCGTTGTAACCCTGGATCTGTGCCAGATACAGCGGCAGCAGGTAGATCGACCCATACAACCCCACGCCCATGCCCAGGCTGGCAATGCTCGACAGGCCGAAATTGCGGTTGCCGAGGATGCGCAGGTTGATCAGCGGGTGCGGCTTGGAAAGCTGCAGGATGACGAATGTGATCAGGCTGATCAGGGCCACGGTGCCCAGGCCGACGATCAGGTTCGATTCCAGCCAGTCCTTGCGGTGGCCCTCTTCAAGAAACACCTGCAGGCAACCCAGGCCCAGGCCGAGCGTGACGATGCCGGCATAGTCAGTGCTTTTCAGCAGTTCCCAGTGCGCTTCCTTCTTTTCCAGCCCGTAGAGCAGGCCGGCGATCATCACCAGCCCGGGCGGGATGTTGATGTAGAAAATGTATTCCCAGCCCCAGTTTTCGGTCAGCCAGCCGCCCAGGGTGGGGCCGATGGACGGGGCGAAGGTGGCAGTCATGGCGAACATCGCCATGCCTTTGGCGCGGTGGTGTTCGGGCAGCTTGATCAGGGTCAGGGTGAAAGCCAGCGGGATCAGAGCACCGCCGGTGAAGCCCTGCAGCGCACGGAAAAGGATCATGCTCTCGAGGTTCCAGGCCATCGAGCACAGCAGCGATGACAGCAGGAAGCCGCCAGACACCCACACCGCAAGGCGCCGCGCCGAGAGCAGTTGCACCAGCCAGGCGGTCAGCGGAATCATGATGATCTCGGCCACCAGGTACGAGGTGGAAATCCACGAGCCTTCCTCCAGGGTCGCTGACAGCGCGCCCTGGATGTCCTTGAGCGAGGAGTTGGTGATCTGGATGTCCAGCACCGCCATGAAGGCACCGAGCATCACGCTCATCACCGCGATCCAGTCGCGCCGGGTCGGCTCCGCAGTAGGGCGGAGCAGTTGATCACCGGCCATCGTGGCCTTCGTCTTCGCGGCGCAGGTCGACAGTGGCGGTCACCGACATGCCGGGGCGAATGCGCCCATGCAACGGGTTATCGGCGGCGAAGGTCAGCTTCACCGGAATGCGCTGCACCACCTTGGTGAAGTTGCCGGTGGCGTTGTCTGGCGGCAACAGGCTGAACTGCGCACCGGAAGCGGCGAACAGGCTGTCGACACGGCCCTCGATCGGGGTATCGGGGTAGCTGTCGAACAGCAATTCGGCGCGCTGGCCGGGTTGCATCTTGCCGATCTGGGTTTCCTTGAAGTTGGCCTGCACCCAGATGTTTTCATCGGGCACGATCGACAACAGGTAAGCGCCAGCCTGCACCACCTGGCCATTGCGGGCATTGCGCTGGCCGATGGTGCCGCTCAAGGGCGCGCGAATCTCGCAGCGGCTCAGGTTCAGCTCGGCCTGGGCCAGGTCGGCATGGGCATTGGCGATCTGGGCGTCGAGGCGCTTGAGGTCGGCATTCAGGACGTTGACCTGCTGGCGCTGGCCTTGCAGGTCGGCACGGGCTTTATCAACCTGGGAACCGGCCACGTGGGTATCTGCCGACAGGGTGGTGACCTGTGCTTCTGAGACAAAACCGGGTTTACGCAGCTTTTCGGCGCGGCTCAGGTCCAGGCGCGAGCGGTCGAAGGTCGCCTGGTTGGCTGATACCTGGGCCTGGCCGGCGGCGATCAGGCTGCCTTGTTGGGTAAGGCGGCTTTGCGCCTGTGCATACTCGGCCTCGCGGGTGGCCAAGGCGGCGCGGGCGCGGTCCACAGCCAGTTGGAAATCGGCGGCCTCCAGGCGCACCAGCAGGTCGCCCTTGTTCACGTGCTGGTTGTCGTCGACCCGTACCTCGTCGATGCGTGCGCCGAGCTGGCTGGAGATACGGGTGATTTCGCCCTGCACATAGGCGTTGTCGGTGCTTTCGTAGAAGCGGCCTTTGAAGTACCACTCGGCCAGGAAGGCGAGGGCGATGATGGCCACCAGGGTGAAGAAGATCGCCAGGCGGCGTTTGAGTTGGGCAGGCATGAGGACTATCGTTCCAGAAATGTAATTAAATTTAACAGCGGCAGATGGCCAGTCGACAAGTGTCGTTCGCGCCATTGCTGGAGCCCGGTGCCTGCTCCCTGCTAACATCCCGCCTTTGTTTCATCTTTCGTTCGAGACTCTCCATGACCACCGTTCGCACGCGTATCGCGCCATCGCCCACTGGCGACCCCCATGTCGGCACCGCCTACATCGCCCTGTTCAACTACTGCTTTGCCAAGCAGCACGGCGGTGAGTTCATCCTGCGTATCGAAGACACCGACCAGCTGCGCTCCACGCGCGAGTCGGAACAGCAGATTTTCGACGCCTTGCGCTGGCTCGGCATCGAATGGAACGAAGGCCCAGATGTCGGCGGCCCGCACGGCCCGTACCGGCAGAGCGAGCGTGGCGAGATCTACGCCAAATACGCCAAGGAGCTGGTTGACGCCGGTCACGCCTTCTACTGCTTCTGCACCGCCGAAGAGCTGGAGCAGATGCGCGCCGAGCAGATGGCCCGTGGTGAAACCCCACGCTACGACGGCCGTGCCCTGCTGCTGAGCGCCGAGGAGGTGCAGCGCCGCCTGGCCGCTGGCGAGCCACACGTGATCCGCATGAAGGTGCCGAGCGAAGGCATCTGCGTGGTTCCGGACATGCTCCGTGGCGATGTCGAAATTCCTTGGGACCGCATGGACATGCAGGTGCTGATGAAGAACGACGGCCTGCCGACCTACTTCCTGGCCAACGTGGTCGACGACCACCTGATGGGCATCACTCACGTGCTGCGTGGCGAAGAGTGGCTGCCGTCGGCACCGAAGCTGATCAAGCTGTACGAGTACTTCGGATGGGAGCAGCCGAAGCTGTGCTACATGCCGCTGCTGCGTAACCCGGACAAGTCCAAGCTGTCCAAGCGCAAGAACCCGACTTCGGTAACCTTCTACGAGCGCATGGGCTTCATGCCCGAGGCCATGCTCAACTACCTGGGCCGCATGGGCTGGTCGATGCCGGACGAGCGCGAAAAGTTCTCCCTGGCCGAGATGGTCGAGCACTTCGACCTGTCGCGTATCTCCCTGGGTGGCCCGATCTTCGACATCGAGAAACTGTCCTGGCTCAATGGCCAGTGGCTGCGCGAGTTGCCGGTGCAAGAGTTTGCCGCACGCGTGCAGCAGTGGGCGTTCAATAGCGACTACATGATGAAGATCGCCCCGCACGTGCAAGGCCGGGTCGAGACCTTCAGTCAGATCGCCCCGCTGGGTGGTTTCTTCTTCGAAGGTGCGCTCAAGCTCGATGCCAAGCTGTTCGAAAGCAAGAAGCTGTCTGCCGACCAGGTACGCCAGGTCATGCAGTTGATCCTGTGGAAACTGGAAAGCCTGCGGCAGTGGGAGAAAGAACGCATCACTGGCTGCATCCAGGCCGTGGTCGAAGCGCTGGAGTTGAAGCTGCGTGACGCCATGCCGCTGATGTTCGCCGCCATTACCGGCCAGGCCAGCTCGGTTTCGGTGCTTGATGCCATGGAGATCCTTGGCCCCGACCTGACCCGTTACCGCCTGCGCCAGGCACTGGACCTGCTCGGTGGTGTGTCGAAGAAAGAAAACAAGGAATGGGAAAAGCTGCTGGCCAACATCGCCTGATAGCTTTCCGAAGGCCGCAGCCGAACCCTGTGGGAGCGGCCTTGTGTCGCGAAAGGGCCGCCACGCGGCCCCAGCGAAATTTGCGTTGAAGTTGAATTCGTGGGACCGCGTGGCGGTCCTTTCGCGACACAAGGCCGCTCCCACAGCGGTTACCGCAAGGCAGAACAACCGGTTTTACTAGGGCAGGGCGGTAAGTGATTGTTATCTGTGAAAAAAATTTCGATTTTTTTCAAAATTTAGTTTGACAGCTGTGCAATCCGATCTTAATATGCGCCCCGTCCACAGCGATGAACGAAAACGAAACGCCAGGCACCCAGCCAGCGCTTCTGTTCAGAGCGACATTGTGGGGCTATAGCTCAGCTGGGAGAGCGCCTGCATGGCATGCAGGAGGTCAGCGGTTCGATCCCGCTTAGCTCCACCAAATTCCGTTTGACAGCCAAGGCTGTCAAGCAAGACCGGGTCCAGCAACCGGGTCTTGAAGGTAAGAAGGTTCGTCCCCTTCGTCTAGTGGCCTAGGACACCGCCCTTTCACGGCGGTAACAGGGGTTCGAGTCCCCTAGGGGACGCCAGTTTTGCACAAGCGATGTTTCAGGATGTCGCTGGGCCGAGAGGCTAGAAATCCGGGGCTATAGCTCAGCTGGGAGAGCGCCTGCATGGCATGCAGGAGGTCAGCGGTTCGATCCCGCTTAGCTCCACCAATTTTGCCGCGATTCGCGAAAGCGGGTCGGCACGAAGGTTACGTCCCCTTCGTCTAGTGGCCTAGGACACCGCCCTTTCACGGCGGTAACAGGGGTTCGAGTCCCCTAGGGGACGCCACTTTTACCCGCGTTTTGCGGGACTTTAAAAGGCTCATTCGTATATTGGATGAGTCTTTTGTTTCGGGGCTATAGCTCAGCTGGGAGAGCGCCTGCATGGCATGCAGGAGGTCAGCGGTTCGATCCCGCTTAGCTCCACCATTTCTGCCAGGGTTCGATGCGTCGAATCTTCGCGAAGGTTACGTCCCCTTCGTCTAGTGGCCTAGGACACCGCCCTTTCACGGCGGTAACAGGGGTTCGAGTCCCCTAGGGGACGCCATTTTTACCCGCGTTTTGCGGGACTTTAAAGGCTCATTCGCTTATTGAATGGGCCTTTTGTTTTTCTCCCCTCCCTAAAACTCTGGCGCCGATAAGCGGCAGCAGATTTCGCTTGCCAAAAAATATGATGAGAATAATATTTCGATCATCATATTTTTATCGGCGAGCCGGCTAATGAGTGACAAGAAGAGCAAGACCCGCGAACGCATCCTCGAAGCAGCCCGCAGCGCATTGATCCAGCATGGCCCTGCCGAGCCGAGTGTCAGCCAGGTGATGGGTGCGGCAGGCCTGACCGTAGGCGGGTTCTATGCGCACTTCGAGAGTAAGGACGAGCTCATGCTCGAGGCCTTCCGCCAGTTGCTGAACGAGCGTCGTGCCTTGCTCGCCCAGGTCGATCCAAGCCTGGATGGGGAAGGTCGTCGTGCCCTGGTGAGCGCCTTCTACCTGTCGCGCAAGCACCGCGACGCCGAAGTGCATGCCTGCCCGTTGCCCAACTCGCTCGGCGAGATGCAGCGCCTGCCCGAAGCCTTTCGCGAGGTACTGGCCGAGCATATCGAGCTGATGACGGCGGCCATGGTCGACCGCCCGGAAGACGCCGACAAAGCCTTGGCCGACCTGGCCTTGATGATCGGTGGCCTGGCCCTGGCACGTGCCTTGGGCCCAGGTGAGTTGTCCGACCGCATTCTGCGTGCCGCCAAGTCGGCAGTTCTCTGATACCTCTGATCCTGGAGCAAGGCGATGACTACCCTGAACTGGATTCGTGGCGTGAATGGCACCCTGGGCCGGCTGGCCCCCGAGCACATTGCCGGCAAGATGCGCCGTGCCTTCATGACCCCGCGCAACTTGCCGCCCCGGCAATGGGAGCTGCCGCTGCTGGCCAGCGCCGAGCGCATCACCTTGCGCTTCGGCCTGTCGGCCTTGCGCTGGGGCAAGGGGCCAACGGTGTTGTTGATGCATGGCTGGGAAGGGCGCCCCACCCAGTTTGCGGCGTTGATCGAAACCCTGGTGCAGGCCGGGCATACAGTGGTGTCGCTGGAAGGCCCGGCCCATGGCCGCTCGCCCGGCCAGCAGGCGCATGTGGTGCTGTTTGCGCGGGCGCTGCTGGAGGCGGCGGCCGAGCTGCCGCCACTGCGAGCCGTGATCGGTCATTCCATGGGCGGTGCCAGCGTGCTGCTGGCGCTGCAGATGGGGCTGCGTGCCGAAGCCGCAGTGAGCATTGCGGCGCCAGCGCAGTTGCTTGGTGTGCTGCGTGGTTTTGCCCATCGTCTGGGCTTGCCGGCGCGCGCAAGGGCGGCCTTCATTCGCCAGGTCGAACACGACGTCGGCATGCAGATTGCCCGCCTCGATGTCAGTGGCTATCAGCTGGAGCTGCCGGGCTTGGTGGTGCATGCCGCTGATGACGCGCTGGTGCCTGCCGGCGAGGCGCAGGTCATCCACAAGGCCTGGTTCGACAGCCGGCTGATGCTGTTGGAAGAGGGTGGCCACCAGCGCGTGCTGGCCGACCCGCAGTTGAGCGAAGCGGTGCTCGAATTGCTTGCTCGCGCAGCTGCGCCGGCGCGGCAGAGTGCTTGAACATCCGTTACACTCGGGCAAATTCTGGGGCTGCTGCGCAGCCCTTTCGCGACACAAGGCCGCTCCTACAGGAGACGTAATTCTCTGTAGGAGCGGCCTTGTGTCGCGAAAGGGGCGCAAGGCGCCCCCAGCAATTCTGAATTGAACCACAGGAGCGGGCATGAGCTGGGACCTGGCAACGCCATTCATCATCGACCTGCGCGTCGGCAGCGAGGATATCGACGGCCTCGGTCACGCCAACAACGCGGTCTACGTTACCTGGCTGGAGCGCTGCGCCTGGCGCCACTCCCAGCGCCTGGGTCTGGACCTGGCCGAATACCGGCGCCTGGACCGGGCCATGGCGGTGGTGCGCCACGAAATCGACTACCTTGCCGCAGGTTACGAGGACGATGAATTGCAACTGGGCACCTGGATCATCGACTGGGACAAGCGCCTGCGCATGACCCGGCGCTTCCAGCTCAAGCGCCCACGCGACGGCGTGACCTTGCTGCGTGCGCAGACCACCTTTGCCTGTATCGAATTGTCCAGCGGCAAGCCCAAGCGCATGCCGGCTGAGTTCCTCGACGGTTACGGTCCAGCGCTGATCGGTAGCTGAAGCAGCGGCTTTTTTTGCTAGACTGCCGCCTTTTCCGCCGAGACCCAGACATGCAAATTGCCCTGGCCCCCATGGAGGGGCTGGTCGACAACATCCTGCGCGACGTCCTGACCCGAGTGGGCGGCATCGATTGGTGCGTCACCGAGTTCATCCGTGTGTGCGACCGCCTGCTGCCGGCATCCTCGTTCGACAAGCTCGCCCCTGAGCTGCGCCAGGGTGCGCGCACGGCGGCCGGCGTGCCAATGCGCGTGCAGTTGCTGGGTTCTGACCCGGTATGCCTGGCGGAAAACGCCGCCTTGGCGTGCGAACTGGGTGCGCCGGTCATCGACCTGAACTTCGGCTGCCCGGCCAAGACTGTGAACAAGTCGCGTGGCGGTGCGGTGTTGCTCAAGGAGCCGGAGCTGTTGCATGCCATCGTGCGTGAAGTGCGCCGCGCGGTGCCGGCGCACATCCCGGTGACTTCCAAGATGCGCTTGGGCTTCGACAGCCCGGACGGCGCGCTGGACTGTGCCACGGCCTTGGCCGAGGGCGGTTCGGCGCACTTGGTGGTGCATGCGCGGACCAAGGTGGAAGGCTACAAGCCGCCTGCCCATTGGGAGTGGGTGGCGCGGGTGCAGGATGTGGTCCAGGTGCCGGTATTTGCCAATGGTGAGATCTGGACCGTTGACGACTGGCGGCGGTGCCGCGAGGTCAGCGGTGCCGAAGACATCATGCTGGGGCGCGGGTTGGTGTCACGGCCGGACCTGGCCTTGCAGATCGCCGCGGCACGGGATGGGCGCGAATACCAGCCGATGAGCTGGAGTGAGCTGCTGCCGTTGTTGCGCGAGTTCTGGCGCCAGGCCCAGGCCAAGCTGTCGCCGCGCTATGCGCCAGGGCGATTGAAGCAGTGGCTGGCGATGATGACCCGCAGTTATCCCGAGGCGGTAGTGCTGTTTGCCGAGTTACGCCGTGAAGATGATTGCGCCCGTATCAGCCGGTTGCTTGGGGTTGAAGCTACATCCTTCGAGGCATGTGTTGCCTGACCCGGCCTCTTCGCGGCTAAAGCCGCTCCTACATGGGCAGCGCAGAACCTGTTGGAGCGGCTTTAGCCGCGAAGAGGCCATAAAGCCCGAAGCTGATTTCGGATTTTTTTACCCTTCCCCTTGAAAGCTTTTCCGCAGGCCATATCTCTTGAGTACGCGATGCCGAAGTCGGGTCGCGTAATGACCTACTTGCTGAATTTCAGGAGTTTATGACCATGACCAGCGCTTTCTCTCTCGCTCCACTGTTCCGCCATTCCGTTGGCTTCGACCGTTTCAACGACCTGTTCGAATCCGCGGCACGCAATGAGGCGGGTAGCAGCTACCCTCCCTACAACGTTGAAAAACATGGCGATGACCACTACCGCATCGTGGTTGCCGCAGCCGGTTTCCAAGAACAGGACCTCGACCTGCAGGTCGAAAAAGGCGTCCTGACCGTGATCGGTGGCAAGCGCGAAAACGGCGCCGCTGAAGTGACCTACCTGCACCAGGGTATTGCCCAGCGCGCCTTCAAACTGTCGTTCCGTCTGGCGGACCATATCGAGGTCAAGTCGGCGGGCCTGGCCAACGGCCTGCTCAGCATCGACCTGCTGCGCATCGTGCCGGAAGAAGCCAAGGCCAAGCGCATCCCGATCAATGGCGACAAGCCTGCACTGAACTGATTCAGGCGGGCTGATAGAAAGGGCACCTTCGGGTGCCCTTTTTTCGTTTCAGTAATCCGCCGGCGCCTCCAGCAACATCTGCCGGAATTCCGGCAGCGGCAGTGGCCGGCTGTGCAGGTAGCCTTGATACAGGTGGCAGCCCAGGCGTTCGAGGAACGCCAGTTGCTCGGTCAGCTCTACCCCTTCGGCGATCACTGCCAGGTCAAGGCTGCGGGCCATGGCCACGATGGCGCGGACAATTTCGGCATCATTGGGGTCTTCCGGGGCGTCGCGGACGAAGGTCTGGTCGATTTTCAGCGCGTCCACCGGCAGGCGCTTGAGGTAGGTCAGCGAGGAATAGCCTGTGCCGAAGTCGTCCATGGCAAAGCTCACACCATAGCGCTTGAGCTCGCGCATCTTGCTGATGGTGTCTTCTAGGTTCTGGATGACGATGCCCTCGGTGATTTCCAGCTTCAGCATCTGCCGCGGCAGGTGGTAGTCGTCGAGGCTGCGCAGCACCCGCTCGACAAAATCATTCTGACGGAACTGCCGCGGGCTGATGTTCACGCACAGGCTGAAATCATCGGCATCAATCAGGCGGTCTTCCAGCATGCGCGCGCAGGCGTCGCAGGCTTCGTCGAGGATCCAGCTGCCAACTTCCAGAATCAGGCCGCTTTCTTCAAGTACCTGGATGAATTGCGAGGGAGGTTGCTGGCCAAGTTGCGGATGGTGCCAGCGCAGCAGCACTTCGGCGCCGACGATGCGATTGTCGCGGGCGTCGACCTGAGGTTGGAAATGCAAGGCCAGCTCGCCGCGGGCCAGGGCCAGGCGCAGGTCGCTTTCCATGCGCAGGCGCTCGCTGGCGGCCTTCTGCATGGTGGTGTGGAACAGCTGGGTGGTGTTGCGCCCGGAATCCTTGGCCCGGTACAGGGCGATGTCGGCGCGCTTGAGCAGATCGGCCGGGGTCGCGCCATGGTCGGGGATCAGCGCCACACCAATGCTCGGCGTCACCTGCAGGCGCTGGCCGTCCAGCGACATCGGTTCGGCCAGCAGCTCGCGCAGGGTATCGGCCAGCTCGCGGACTTTGGCTTCCACCGCTTCGCGGCTGCCTTCCAGGCCGCTGAGCAGCACCACGAACTCGTCGCCACCCAGGCGCGCCACGGTGTCTTCGAGGCGCACGCTGGCTTCAAGGCGTGCGGTGATGATCTTCAGCACGGTGTCGCCCACCGGGTGCCCGAGCGAGTCGTTGATGTGCTTGAAGTGGTCCAGGTCGAGGAACAGCAGCGCGCCACGCAGGTTGTGCCGGCGCAGCAGGGCGATCTGCTGGCTCAGGCGGTCCATCAGCAAGGCGCGGTTGGGCAGGTTGGTCAGTGGGTCGTGGTAGGCGAGGTGGCGGATCTGCGCCTGGGCGTTCTTCAGCTGGCTGACATCGCGGGCGGTCAGCAACAGGCAGTCGACCTCGTTGAGGCTGATCGGCTCCACCGACACCTCGACGGTGAGGATGTCGCCACGCTTGTTGCGCCCAAGCATCTCCCGGTGGTGCACCCGGCCACGCTCCTTGAGCTCGCTAAGCAGGGCGCCGCGCTGCTTGTCATCGGCCCAGATGCCGATTTCGTAGACACTGCGGCCGATCACTTCGCCGGCGCTGTAGCCGGTCAGCCGGCAGAAGCCGTCGTTGACTTCCAGGTAGCGGCCGCTGCGGCGTTCGGTGATGGTGATGGCGTCGGGGCTGGAATGGAAGGCCTTGGCGAACTTCTCTTCGCTGGACTTGAGCGCCGCCTCGGCACGTTGCTGCTGGGTGATGTCGCGCAAGGTGGTGACGCTGCAGGGCTGGTCGTCGACGGTGATCAGGCGGCTGGCAATTACACACGTCAGTGGCGAGCCATTGCGGTGGTTGACCACCACCGCGACATTGCTCAGCGCCTGTTCGCGGATCACCCGCTCGATGCGCTGGGCGCGTTCGATCGATTCGGCCCACAGGCCAATCTCTTCGGCGGTGCGGCCGATCACCTGTTCGGCATTCCAGCCGAAGGTCTGGGTGAAGGCCGGGTTGATCTCGATGAACTGGCCGGTGTCCTGGCGGGTTACGCAGATCGGGTCGGGGCTGACCTGGAACAGGCTGGCGAATTTTTCTTCTGAGGCGCTCAGGCGCTGTTCACGTTCTACCTGCTCGGTGATATCGAGCAAGGTGCCGGCCATGCGCAACGGGTTGCCTTGGTCATCGCGATAGAGGCGTGCACGGCTTTCGATGTAGCGTGAGGTGCCATTTTCCAGCTGTACCCGGTAGGTGATCTGGTAGTTGCCGGCCGGGCCTTCGCGCAGGCTGCGGTAGGCCTGGCGCATGCTGGCACGCTCGAGCTCCGGCACACCTTCGAAGAACGAGTCGAACGACTCGTGGAACGGCACCGGGTCCAGCCCGTGCAGTTGCGCGGCGCGGGCCGAGCCGTAGAGCATCCCGCTCGGGATGTGCCAGTCCCAGGTGCCCAGCTGCGCGGAATCCAGTGCCAGGTCCAGGCGTTCCTGGCTGTCCTTGAGGGCCTGCTCGGCACGTTTGCGTTCGGTGGTGTCGACGAAGGTACTGATCAGGTAAGTGACGCCCTCCATTTCGATGCTCTGGGTGCACAGAATGCCATCGTGGAGTTTGCCGGTGCTGGCGCGGAACTGCACCTCCATGGTCGCCGGGCCCTGGGTGCCGCGGGTTGCTTCGATGACCTGGTGACGCTGTTCGGGATTGACCCACAGGCCCAGTTCGATGCTGGTCTTGCCGATTACCTGGCCACCGGGCCAGCCGAACATGTCCTCGAAGTGCTGGTTGACCTCGATGATCATGCCGTCCTGGCGGCGGCTCAGCAAAATCGCGTTGGGGCTCAGGTGAAATAGCGTGGCGAAGCGCTTTTCCGAGTTGATCAGCGCGGTTTCCCGTTCGCGCTGGCGGGTGATTTCGCGGATCACCCCGATCATCTGCCTGCGGCCATGGCGGTCGTGGGTCAGGCTGCCGTTGATCTCCAGCCAGTGCAGGCTGCCGTCCGGCCAGCGGATGCGATGGCGCATGGCTTGTTCTACCGGTTCGCCATTGACCACTGCGTGGAACAGCTGGCGGGTACGGGCGCGGTCTTCTTCTGGCAGCAGGTCGAGGTAGTCGATGTCGTTGGGTAGCGGTCGTTGCGGGTCAAAGCCGAACAGCGCCTGGGTGCCCCGTGACCAGCTGATCCGGCCGGTGTCAATGTCCCACAGCCAGGCGCCCAGGCGGGCGCCATTGAGCGCGGCCAGCAGTTGCGGGGCGTTCTGCCAGGCCTGTTCCGATTCCTGAGGGTCGGCCGCAGGGATGCGCGGCAGGCGCGGAAAGCGATTTGCTGATTTGGGCATTGGTACCAGACCTTTGGCGTTTGACGCGTCCATGAGTTGGAAATGCCGAGCTGACGACCGGTCAGGCGGACCCTGCGTGGCTGTCGAGCAGGGCCATGAAGGCCCTTGCAGCGTTCGATAGCGTGCGCTCCGTGTGCAGAATGTAGCCTAGCTGGCGCGACAGCTGTATGCCGGGCAAGGCGATGGGTGCAACCTGATCATCCAGCATAGTCCGGGGCAGCACGCTCCAGGCCAGGCCGATCGATACCATCATCTTGATGGTCTCCAGGTAGTTGGTGCTCATGGCGATGTTCGGCGTCAGGCCCTGGCTTTCGAACAGGCGCTGGACAATGTGGTGGGTGAAGGTGTTGCCGCCGGGGAAGACGGCCGGGTGGCGGGCCACGTCGGCCAGGCTGACAGCGTGGTTGCTGGCCAGCGGATGCTCGGGCGCTGCCACGAAATCCAGGGCGTCGTCCCACACGGCTACGGCCTTGACCAGGTGGTGAGGCTCGGGGGCGAGGGTGATCACGGCAATTTCAGCGCGGCCATGGAGGATTTCATCGTAGGCCTGTTCCGAATCCATGAACTGAATATCCAACGCCACGGCCGGGTACTGCCGGGTAAAAGCCCGCAAAAGCGGGGGCAAGCGGTGCAATCCGATATGGTGGCTGGTGGCTAGCGTGAGGCGACCGCTCACTTCCCCCGTCAAATTGGTCAGTGCCCTTCGGGTATCATCAAGGACGTTGAGGATCTGGTAGGCGCGCGGCAGCAGGGCGCGGCCGGCTTCAGTCAAGGTCACTTCGCGACCGAGGCGGTCGAACAGGCGCACGTCGAGTTGCTGCTCGAGCCCGGCGATGCGTTTGCTGATCGCTGGCTGGGTGAGGAACAGGCGCTCGCCAGCGCCAGAAAAGCTGCCGGTTTCGGCAATCGCGATGAATGCGCTGAGGTTGGCGAGGTCCATGATTTCGGATTCCTTTTGGTTATCCAAAGCATAAAAATTATGAATTTGAGTTATTCAATCTAACCCCATAGCATCGTCCGTACAAGCCAAGGGGTCTTTGGCATAGAAAGACGCTGATGAGGAACAGTCTGATGGCTGGCAAAACGCTCTACGACAAACTCTGGGAAGCCCATGAGGTCAAGCGCCGTGATGACGGCTCGTCCTTGATCTACATCGACCGCCATATCATTCACGAAGTGACGTCGCCCCAGGCCTTCGAAGGCCTGCGCCTGGCCAATCGCAAGCCGTGGCGCATCGATGCCAACATCGCCACTCCGGACCACAACGTGCCGACCACGCCAGAGCGCAAGGGCGGCATCGAAGCCATCGCCGACCAGGTGTCGCGCCTGCAGGTGCAGACCCTCGATGAGAACTGTGACGAATATGGCATCGTCGAATTCAAGATGAACGACGAGCGCCAGGGCATCGTCCACGTCATCAGCCCGGAGCAGGGTGCCACCTTGCCGGGCATGACCGTGGTCTGCGGTGACTCGCACACCTCCACCCACGGCGCTTTCGGTGCCTTGGCCCATGGCATCGGCACTTCTGAGGTCGAGCACGTGCTCGCTACCCAGTGCCTGGTCGCCAAGAAGATGAAGAACATGCTGGTGCGTGTCGAAGGCCAATTGCCGGCCGGCGTCACCGCCAAGGACATCGTCCTTGCCGTGATCGGCAAGATCGGCACCGCCGGTGGTAACGGCCATGCCATGGAATTCGCCGGCAGCGCCATCCGCGAGTTGTCGATGGAAGGCCGCATGACCATCTGCAACATGTCCATCGAAGCCGGTGCCCGTGTGGGCCTGGTGGCGACCGACGCCACCACCGTTGCCTACGTTGAAGGCCGCCCGTATGCGCCGAAAGGCGAGGACTGGAAGCGTGCCGTCGAGGCGTGGAAAGACCTGGTTTCCGACGACGATGCCGTATTCGACACCGTAGTCGAGCTCGACGCTGCGCAAATCAAGCCACAAGTCAGCTGGGGTACTTCGCCGGAGATGGTGCTGGCCGTGGATCAGCGCGTGCCGGACCCGGCCGCCGAGCCAGACCTGATCAAGCGTGGTTCGATCGAGCGCGCCCTCAAGTACATGGGCCTCGCTGCCAACCAGGCGATCACCGACATCAAGCTCGACCGCGTATTCATCGGTTCGTGCACCAACTCGCGCATCGAAGACCTGCGCGCCGCCGCCGAAATCGCCAAGGGCCGCAAGGTCGCCGCGACGGTCAAGCAGGCGCTGGTGGTGCCGGGCTCGGGCCTGGTCAAGGCCCAGGCCGAACGTGAAGGCCTGGACAAGATCTTCCTCGAAGCTGGCTTCGAATGGCGTGAACCTGGCTGCTCGATGTGCCTGGCGATGAACCCGGACCGCCTGGAAAGCGGCGAGCACTGCGCATCCACCTCCAACCGCAACTTCGAGGGCCGCCAGGGCGCCGGTGGCCGTACCCACCTGGTCAGCCCGGCCATGGCTGCCGCTGCCGCGGTGACCGGCCACTTCATCGATGTCCGCGAGTTGATCCAAGGGAGCGCAGCATGAAAGCCTTTACCCAGCACACCGGTCTCGTCGCGCCGTTGGATCGTGCCAACGTCGACACCGACCAGATCATCCCCAAGCAGTTCCTCAAGTCGATCAAGCGCACCGGCTTCGGCCCCAACCTGTTCGACGAGTGGCGTTATCTGGATGTCGGTCAGCCGTACCAGGACAACAGCAAGCGCCCGCTGAACCAGGAGTTCGTGCTCAACCACGCGCGTTACCAGGGTGCCAGCGTGCTGCTGGCGCGGGAAAACTTTGGCTGCGGTTCGAGCCGTGAGCATGCACCGTGGGCGCTGGACGAATACGGTTTCCGTAGCGTGATCGCGCCAAGCTTCGCTGACATCTTCTTCAACAACAGCTTCAAGAACGGCTTGCTGCCGATCATCCTCAGCGACGAGGAAGTCGACGAGTTGTTCAAGCAGGTCGAAGCCAACCCGGGCTACCAGTTGACCATCGACCTGCAGGCGCAGGCGGTGACCCGCCCGGATGGCAAGGTGCTGCACTTCGAGATCGACGCGTTCCGCAAGCACTGCCTGCTCAATGGCCTGGACGACATCGGCCTGACCTTGCAGGACAGCGACGCGATCAAGGTTTTTGAACAGAAGCACCGTGCAGCGCAGCCCTGGTTGTTCCGGGATGCCTGATTGAGCGGCTGGCCTCATCGCGGATAAATCCGCTCCTACAGACCGTGCGTGATCCTTGTAGGAGCGGATTCATCCGCGAAAGGCCGGTGAAGGCAACACACCACCCAAGGATCGATACCCATGACCAGCACCACCCACACCGATGTGGTCCAGCGCCAGTTCGGCGAACAGGCCAGCGCCTACCTCAGCAGCGCCGTGCACGCCCAGGGCAGCGAATTCGCCCTGCTGCAGGCCGAGCTGGCGGGGCAGGGCAGTGCCCGCGTGCTGGACCTGGGTTGCGGTGCTGGCCATGTCAGTTTTCACGTCGCGCCTCTGGTCGCCGAAGTGGTCGCCTACGACCTCTCGCAATCGATGCTCGACGTGGTCGCCAGTGCCGCCAGCGAGCGCGGCCTGGGCAATATCACCACCGAATGCGGTGCCGCCGAACGCCTGCCGTTCGCCGACGCTTCGTTCGACTTCGTCTTCAGCCGCTACTCGGCGCACCACTGGAGCGACCTCGGCGTGGCCCTGCGCGAAGTGCGCCGGGTGCTCAAGCCGGGTGGCGTGGCAGCATTCATCGATGTGATGTCGCCGGGCAGCCCGTTGCTCGACACCTACCTGCAGACCGTCGAAGTGTTGCGTGACACCAGCCATGTGCGCGACTACTCGGCAGCCGAATGGCAGCGCCAGGTCAGCGAAGCCGGCCTGCACGTGCGCAGCCACACGCGCCAGCCATTGCGCCTGGAGTTTGCCAGCTGGGTCGAACGCATGCGCACCCCGGAGCCGATGCGCGTTGCCATCCGCCAATTGCAGCAAGCCATGGGCGAAGAAGTACGGCAGTATTACCAGATCGAGGCCGATGGCTCGTTCAGCACCGATGTGCTGGTGTTGTGGGCCGAGCGATAAGAACTTTTCGGTGGGGCCCGCTTGGCCGCACCGCGTGAATGGATAGAGGAAAGCATGAGCAAGCAGATTCTGATTCTCCCAGGTGATGGCATCGGCCCGGAAATCATGGCCGAGGCGGTCAAGGTACTGGAGCTGGCCAACGACAAGTTCCAGCTCGGCTTCAGCCTGGAGCATGACGTGATCGGCGGCGCCGCCATCGACAAGCACGGCGTGCCGCTGGCCGATGAAACCCTGGACCGTGCACGCAAGGCCGACGCCGTGCTGCTGGGCGCCGTGGGTGGCCCGAAGTGGGACAAGATCGAGCGTGACATCCGCCCGGAGCGCGGCCTGCTGAAAATCCGTTCGCAGCTGGGCCTGTTCGCTAACCTGCGCCCGGCCATCCTCTACCCGCAACTGGCCGACGCTTCCTCGCTGAAGCCGGAAATCGTCTCGGGCCTGGATATCCTCATCGTCCGTGAGCTGACCGGTGGCATCTACTTCGGTGCCCCGCGCGGCCAGCGCGAGCTGGAAGGTGGCGAGCGTCAGGCCTACGACACCCTGCCGTACAGCGAGAGCGAAGTGCGCCGTATTGCCCGTGTCGGTTTCGACATGGCCCGCGTGCGTGGCAAGAAGCTGTGCTCGGTGGACAAGGCCAACGTCCTGGCTTCCAGCCAGCTGTGGCGTGAAGTGGTCGAAGACGTGGCCAAGGACTACCCGGACGTCGAGTTGAGCCACATGTACGTCGACAACGCCGCCATGCAGCTGGTCCGGGCGCCGAAACAGTTCGATGTGGTAGTGACCGACAACATGTTCGGTGACATCCTGTCGGATGAAGCTTCCATGCTGACGGGTTCCATCGGCATGCTGCCTTCGGCCTCCCTGGATGCCAACAACAAGGGCATGTACGAGCCTTGCCACGGTTCGGCTCCGGACATCGCCGGGCAGGGCATCGCCAACCCGCTGGCGACCATCCTGTCGGTGTCGATGATGCTGCGTTACAGCTTCAACCAGCACGCGGCGGCCGAGGCGATCGAGAAGGCGGTCAGCGTCGTGCTGGACCAGGGCCTGCGTACCGGTGACATCTGGTCGGCCGGCTGCGACAAAGTAGGCACGCAGGAAATGGGCGACGCAGTAGTCGCAGCGTTGCGGAATCTGTAATCTCTCTGGCCCGCCACCAAAAATTCGAGGTGGCGGCCCACTTTTAGCAAAGGTGTAGTTGCGATGAAACGTGTAGGTCTGATCGGTTGGCGCGGTATGGTCGGTTCCGTGCTCATGCAGCGGATGCTGGAGGAGCAGGATTTCGACCTTATCGAGCCAGTGTTCTTCACCACGTCCAACGTGGGTGGCCAAGGTCCGAACGTGGGCAAGGATATTGCTCCGCTCAAGGACGCTTATTCGATTGAAGAACTCAAGACCCTCGACGTGATCCTGACCTGTCAGGGTGGCGACTACACCAACGAGGTATTCCCCAAGCTGCGTGAAGCCGGCTGGCAGGGTTACTGGATCGATGCCGCCTCGTCGCTGCGTATGCAGGATGACGCGGTCATCGTCCTCGACCCGGTCAACCGCAAGGTCATCGACCAGCAGCTCGACGCCGGTACCAAGAACTACATCGGCGGCAACTGCACCGTCAGCCTGATGCTGATGGGCCTGGGCGGCCTGTTCGAAGCCGGCCTGGTCGAGTGGATGAGCGCCATGACCTATCAGGCGGCCTCCGGTGCCGGCGCGCAGAACATGCGCGAGCTGATCAAGCAGATGGGCGCTACCCATGCGGCCGTTGCCGATGACCTGGCCAACCCGGCCAGCGCCATCCTCGACATCGACCGCAAGGTGGCTGAAACCATGCGCGGCGAAGCGTTCCCGACCGAGAACTTCGGCGTGCCGCTGGCCGGTAGCCTGATCCCGTGGATCGACAAGGAGCTGCCGAACGGGCAGAGCCGCGAAGAGTGGAAGGCCCAGGCCGAGACCAACAAGATCCTCGGCCGCTTCAAGAGCCCGATTCCGGTCGACGGTATCTGCGTGCGCATCGGCGCCATGCGCTGCCACAGCCAGGCGCTGACCATCAAGCTGAACAAGGATGTGCCACTGGCCGACATCGAAGGCATGATCAGCCAGCACAACCCGTGGGTGAAACTGGTGCCAAACCAGCGCGAGATCAGCATGCAAGAGCTGACCCCGACCAAGGTTACCGGCACCCTGAACATCCCGGTTGGCCGCCTGCGCAAGCTGAACATGGGTTCCCAGTACCTGGGCGCGTTCACCGTGGGTGACCAGCTGCTGTGGGGCGCCGCCGAACCGCTGCGCCGCATGCTGCGGATCCTGCTGGAGCGTTGATCGTTCTTGCTGCACCGAAAACCCGCGCTGGTGACAGCGCGGGTTTTTTTATGCCGTGCTGGCCTCTTCGCTGCGGTTCGACGCCTCGATAAACCCGCTCCCACAGATAAAGCGCGATCGTCTGGCGCTGTGATTTCCCTGTAGGCGCGAGTTCATCGAGGCGTCGAACCGCCGCGAAGAGGCCAGCACAGACAAAAGCCTACAATCCAAGTAAAGTGCCGCCCCCGCCGTTTCAGCAAAAGGATCTCTACCATGACCACTCCCCTGGACATCGCCATCGTTGGCGCCACCGGCAGCGTTGGTGAAACCCTCGTACAGATCCTCGAAGAACTGGCCTTCCCGGTCGGCACCCTGCACCTGCTGGCCAGCATGGAATCGGCGGGCAGCAGCGTGATGTTCGCCGGCAAGAAGATCAAAGTGCGTGAGGTCGACAGTTTCGATTTCGCCCAGGTCAAGCTGGCCTTCTTCGCCGCCAGCGCGGCCGTCAGCCGCAGCTTTGCCAGCAAGGCCGAGCAGGGCGGTTGCACGGTCATCGACCTTTCCGGTGGCCTGGAAGATGCCCTGGCCGTGGTGCCGGAAGCCAATGGTGACAGCGTTGCCACACTGAAACTGCCGGCGCGCATCACCAGCCCCAGTTGCGCAGCTGTTGCCTTGGCGGTTGCCCTGGCACCGCTCAAGGGTCAACTGGACATCGAGCGGGTGCAGGTCATGGCCGCCCTGGCGGTCTCTGCGCAAGGTCGCGAGGCGGTCAGCGAACTGGCAAGGCAAACCGCCGAGCTGCTCAATGCCCGCCCGCTGGAGCCAAGGTTCTTTGATCGGCAGATGGCATTCAACGTGCTGGCCCAGGTCGGCGCCGTCGACGAGCATGGCCATACTGCCGTGGAGCGCCGCCTGGTTGGCGAGCTGCGTGTGCTGCTGGGGCTGCCGGAACTGAAGATTTCCGTGAGCTGCATTCAAGTCCCGGTGTTTTTCGGCGATAGCTTCAGTGTGGCGGTGCAGAGCCGCAACCCGGTCGATCTGGCGCAGGTCAACCAGGCACTGGAACATGCCGATAGCGTCGAGCTGGTGGAAAACGATGATTATCCGACCCCGGTCGGTGACGCAGTCGGCCAAGACGTGGTCTATGTTGGTCGTGTACGCCATGGAATTGACGAAAACCAGCAGCTCAACCTCTGGTTGACCACCGACAATGTGCGCAAGGGCGCTGCGTTGAACGCCGTGCAGGTGGCGCAATTGTTGATTAAACACATGGCGTAAAAGATACTGGCGAGCACTTTTGTCCCGCGCCGCACGCAGGTTTTTGGGACGATTCATACAAGGGAAGAGGTCATGCTTCGAATTCGCAAACTGGTTCTGGCCATGGCGGCAGCGTCTGCGCTGACGTCGGGCATGGCGAATGCCCTGGGGTTGGGTGAACTGACATTGAAGTCGGCGCAGAACCAGCCTCTGGATGCAGAGATCGAACTGCTCGACGTGCGCGACCTCACCGCAGCCGAAGTGGCGCCGAGCCTGGCGCCACCGGAAGAGTTCAGCAAGGCCGGGGTGGAGTTTCCGAGCTACCTCGAAGACCTGACCTTCACCCCGGTGATCAACCCCAACGGCAAGAGTGTGCTGCGAGTCACTTCCAGCCAGCCGCTGCCCGGCACGGTGGTCAAGTTTCTGGTCCAGGTGATGTGGCCCCAGGGCCGCCTGTTGCGTGACTACAGCGTGCTGCTCGACCAGGCCAAGGCCCAGGGTCAGCAGCCCGCAGCAGGCAATGTCAATCCGGCCACCAGCAGCGCAGGCAGCTACACCACCAAGCGCCGCGACACCTTGTGGCAGATCGCCGCCCGCAATACCCAGGGCGGCGGTTCGGTGCAGCAGACCATGATCGCCATCCAGGCGCTCAACCCGGATGCCTTCATTGGCAACAACATCAACCAGCTGAAGGTTGGCCAGGTTTTGCGCCTGCCGGACCAGCAGCAGGTCCAGAACATTCCCCAGGGCGAAGCCAATCGTGAAGTGGCCGAGCAGTATGCGGCCTGGCGTGAAGGCCGGCGCTTGGGGCCGCGTGCGCGACAGCTCGATGCCACCCGCCGCGGTGCCGCCGACGCCGCGCCCGAGCGTATCGCCCAGGGCGATAACCTGCGCCTGGTCAGCCCCGGCAACCAGGCTGGCGGTAACAGCGCCAAGGCCATCAACGACAAGCTGGCCGTGGCCCAGGAAAGCCTGGATACCAGCCGCCGTGACAACGACGAGCTGAAGAGCCGGGTGAGCGACCTGCAGAGCCAGATGGACAAGCTGCAGAAGCTGATCCAGCTGAAGAATGACCAGTTGGCGCGCCTTGAAGCCCAAGGCGCGGCACCTGAGGCGCCGCCTGCGGCCGCCTTGCCTGGCGAGCCGGCCCCTGCACAGCCCCCAGCAGCCGATGCTGCCCCGGCCGAGCCTGCGGTCGCGCCAGCACCGGCAGCTGTCGATACCGCGCCTGCCGAGGCTCCCGCTGACGAGGCTGCTGCTGCGCAACAGCAGCCAAGCGCCCTGGACGAAATGCTGGGCAATCCGGTCGTATTGGGCCTGGTCGCCGGGTCCGCGTTCCTTGTGTTGTTGCTCCTGCTATTGCTGCTGGCGCGCAAGCGCAAGGCCCAGCAAGAGGCGGAAAAACACCTGCGCATGGCCCGAGCGCTGGCCGAGGAGGGCGAGCGCAGCCCGGATCTCGACTTGCCGCCAAGCAGCTTCGATCAGCTGGAAGTGTCCGCGCCGAGCGTGACCCTCTCGCCTGCCGTGGTGGCCGCCTCGGCCGCCGCCGCCGTGGCCGCAGAAAAACTGGATGCCCCTGCGTCGCCGATTGTCGAGCCCGAGCCGGTTCAGGACCCTAATGCCGAGTTGCTGGCCGAAGTCGACCTGAGTGTGTCGCGTGGTCGCCTGAACCACGCAGCTGACCTGTTGGAAACGGCCGTGGCGGCGCAGCCGGAAAATGACACCCTGCGCCTCAAGCTGATGGACGTCTATGCCCGTCAGGGCGACCACAGCGCCTTCGTCGAGCAAGAGCGCAAGCTGCCTGGTAGCGAAGCGAATACTGCTCAGGTCAGCAACCTCAAAGAGCGCTACCCGGCCATGTTGGGTCTCGCTGCCGTTGGCGTGGGTGCTGCGGCCCTGGCCGCCGAAATGGACGAGCAATATGTACAGGAGTTGCTTCAGGAAGAGCCGCAAGCGCCGGCTGTAGCCGAAGCCGAAGCCGAAGCCGAAGCCGAAGCTGAACCAGAGCCCGAAGCAGAATCAGAGCCGCAGGCGGTCGTCGAGCCAGTGGCAGAGCCAGCGCCTGAATCTGAGCCCGAGCTTGAAGCCGCCGCCGAGGCCTTCACCGAGACCTCGGTGCTCGATGACAACGAGTTGGACAGCGCCTTCGACCTGAGCCTGGGTGATGATCTGCCGGCTGATGATCAGCTCGAGCCGCCGATGCTGGGTGAGGTTCCGTTGGCCGAAGCACAGGCAGTGGCCGAACCTGAAACCGATGCCGATGACGATTTCGAAGCCTTGCTGGCCCAGGCCCAGGCCGAGCCGCAGAGTGTCGACGACCTGGCCGATTTCGACCTGTCCGATTTCGATCTGGATGGCGCTGAAGCGGCAGCCCCGGCAACCCCGGTTGTCGCGGATGAAGAGCCGGTGGATGTCGCCGCCGAGCTGGCAGCCTTCGACGCCATCCCGGAATTCGACCCGATTTCCGAGCTGGAGCTGCCTGAAGACTTCGACCTGTCGCTGTCGCTGGATGACGACTCACCGGCTGCCAAAAGCTTCGCCTCGGAGCTGAGCGACGTCAACGCCGAGCTCGACAAGCTGTCGCAGAGCCTGGAGTCGCCATCGCTGGAGCCGCACTTCACCGCTGAGGACGCCGCCGCCGAACCTGCACCACTGGACGACCTCGACTTCGACTTCTTCTCCGGTGCCGACGAGGTGGCAACCAAGCTTGACCTGGCACGTGCCTACATCGACATGGGCGACCACCAGGGCGCCCGCGACATCCTTGACGAAGTGGTCAAGGATGGTGATGACGGCCAGCGTCAGGAAGCCGAAGAGATGTTGTCGCGCCTGGTCTGAGGCTGCCCTCCCGGGGCTCTTCGCGGGTGAATCGGTTCGGCGCCCCGATTCACCCGCGAAGAGGCCATCGAAGCTCATGCAAAATCAATGGCAGCCCTACATGGCTGCCGTTGTCGTTATAATCCCCGCCAATCCGTACCACCCACAGGTTTCACGCTCTTGGACATCATCGACACTGCCGCCACCGAATCGGCCGCCGAAGGCTTCACCCGCATTGCCCTGGGTGTGGAATACAAAGGTTCACGCTATCGTGGCTGGCAGCGCCAGGCCAGTGGTGTGCCCAGTGTTCAGCAGGCCCTGGAGCAAGCGTTGTCGAAGGTGGCCGACGAACCGATCAGTGTCATCTGCGCCGGGCGCACCGATGCTGGCGTGCATGGCTGCGGGCAGATCGTGCATTTCGACACCCGTGCCGTGCGTGATGAGCGTGCCTGGACCCTGGGTACCAACTTCAACCTGCCCCACGACATCAGCGTGGTCTGGTCGCGGCCGATGCCGGCAGACTTCCATGCGCGTTTCAAGGCCTGTGCCCGGCGCTATCGCTATGTGATCTACAACGACCCGATCCGCCCCGCGCATCTGGCCGAAGAAGTCACCTGGAACCACCGCCCGCTGGACGTCGAGCGCATGGCCCAGGCCGCCCAGTACCTGCTTGGCACTCATGACTTCAGCGCTTTCCGTGCCAGCCAGTGCCAGGCCAAGTCGCCGATCAAGCACATCCACCACCTGCGCGTGACCCGCCATGGCCAGATGATCGTGCTGGACGTGCGTGCTACCGCTTTCCTGCACCACATGGTGCGCAACATCGCCGGTGTGCTGATGACCATCGGTGCCGGCGAACGCCCGGTCGAGTGGGCGCGCGAAGTGCTGGAGGGGCGCAACCGGCGAGAAGGCGGGGTTACCGCGCACCCCTATGGCCTGTACCTGGTGCAGGTGGAGTACCCGGAAGAATTCCAGCTGCCGCAGCGTTACATCGGCCCACACTTTTTGACCGGTTACGAGGCGCTGGCCGACTGACGCGTCGGTAGTCATTTGCTACCATCGGGCCTTTCACCACTCACTCAAGGTTTGCTGTCCATGAGCAACGTTCGCAGCAAGATCTGCGGGATCACCCGCATCGAAGACGCGCTGGCCGCCGCCGAGGCGGGGGCCGATGCCATCGGTTTCGTCTTCTATGCCAAAAGCCCGCGTGCCGTGGACGTGCGCCAGGCGCGGGCGATCATTGCCGAGCTGCCACCGTTCGTGACCACTGTGGGGTTGTTCGTCAACGCTTCGCGTTGCGAGCTGAACGAGATTATCGAGGCGGTGCCGCTGGACCTGCTACAGTTCCACGGCGACGAAACCCCGGCCGATTGCGAAGGCTATCACCGCCCCTGGATCAAGGCCCTGCGAGTGCGCCCGGGCGATGACCTGGAAGCGGCCTGCAAGCACTATGCCGGCGCTCGCGGCATTCTCCTCGACACCTACGTGGCCGGTGTGCCTGGCGGTACCGGCGAGGCCTTCGACTGGTCGTTGGTGCCGGCGCGTCTGAGTAAGCCGATCATCCTCGCGGGCGGGTTGTCGGCTGACAATGTCGGCCAGGCGATCGCCCAGGTGCAGCCGTATGCGGTCGATGTCAGTGGTGGTGTTGAGGAAGCCAAGGGCATCAAGGACGCGGCGAAGATCGAAGCCTTCATGCGTGCGGTGAAGCAGGCGTGACGGCAGATGTGACGGCTGGCGGCGCGCCATCGTCCATAGGTTTCGCAGCCCTGCGGGGCGGCCAGCGGCATGCCGTTTGGCCAAACGACAGATTGAAGACGGCGCGGCACGCAGGCAGCCCCTGTGGCCGGGCCGTCATCGTTTCATAGAAGAATTTGAGCTCAAGGGCAGGGCATGGCCGGCCAGTCCGGTCCCCGTCCGCCAATACTGGAGAAAGAAAGCATGAGCAACTGGTTAGTCGACAAACTGATCCCTTCGATCATGCGTTCCGAGGTGAAGAAGAGCTCGGTGCCGGAAGGCCTGTGGCACAAGTGCCCGGCCTGCGAGGCCGTGCTGTATCGTCCGGAGCTGGAAAAGACCCTGGATGTCTGCCCCAAGTGCAACCACCACATGCGCATCGGCGCACGTGCCCGCATCGACATCTTCCTCGACCCGGAAGGCCGCGCCGAGCTGGGTGCCGACCTGGAGCCGGTCGACCGCCTGAAGTTCCGTGACGGCAAGAAATACAAGGACCGCCTGGTCGGTGCGCAGAAGCAGACCGGCGAAAAAGACGCCCTGATCTCCATGAGCGGCACCTTGATGGGCATGCCGATCGTGGTCAGCGCCTTCGAGTTCTCGTTCATGGGCGGCTCCATGGGTGCCATCGTCGGTGAGCGCTTCGTGCGCGCCGCCAACTACGCCCTGGAAAACCGCTGCCCGATGGTCTGCTTCTCGGCTTCCGGCGGCGCGCGCATGCAGGAAGCGCTGATCTCGCTGATGCAGATGGCCAAGACTTCGGCCGTGCTGGCGCGCCTGCGCGAAGAAGGCATTCCGTTCATCTCGGTGCTGACCGACCCAGTCTACGGCGGCGTTTCCGCCAGCCTGGCAATGCTCGGCGACGTCATTGTCGGTGAGCCGAAGGCGCTGATCGGCTTCGCCGGCCCACGCGTGATCGAGCAGACCGTGCGCGAAAAACTGCCGGAAGGCTTCCAGCGCAGCGAGTTCCTGCTGGAGCACGGCGCCATCGACCTGATCATCTCCCGTGGCGACCTGCGCCCGCGCCTGGCTCGCCTGCTGGCACAGATGACCGGCCAGGAAACCCCTGAGCAGGCCCGTGAGGTCGCTGCGGTCGCGTGATGAAACAACGATCCCTGGGCGAGTGGCTCGCCTACCTCGAGCAGTTGCACCCCTCGGCCATCGACATGGGCCTGGAGCGGTCGCAGAAGGTGCTTGCCCGGCTGGCGCTGGGCAAGCTGGCGCCACGCGTGGTAACGGTGACTGGCACCAACGGCAAAGGCTCGACCTGCGCCTTCGTGGCCTCGCTGCTGCGCGCCCAGGGGCTGAAGGTGGGCGTGTACAGCTCGCCTCACCTGCTGCGCTACAACGAACGGGTAGTGATCGATGGCCGTGAAGCCAGCGATGAGCGCCTGTGCGAAGCCTTCGCCGCCGTCGAGGCGGCGCGGGGCGAAATTTCCCTGACCTACTTCGAGATGGGCACGCTGGCGGCGTTCTGGTTGTTCTACCAGTCGCAGCTGGATGCCGTGGTGCTCGAAGTGGGCCTCGGTGGCCGCCTGGACACCGTGAACGTGGTAGATGCCGACCTGGCGCTGGTGACCAGCATCGGCGTTGACCATGTCGACTACCTGGGCGATACCCGCGAGCTGGTGGCCTTCGAGAAGGCCGGCATCTTCCGCCAGGGCAAACCGGCATTGTGCGGTGATCTCGATCCACCACAACCGCTGCTGGACAAGGCCGCCGAACTGGCTGCGCCGCTGTTCCTGCGCGGCCGTGATTTCGATCTGGCAAGCAGCGAAGCTGGCTGGGACTGGCGCGGGGTCACGGTAGACGGCAAGCCGGTCGAGCTGCATGGCCTGCCGCTGCTCGACCTGCCTATGGAGAACGCTAGCCTGGCCTTGCAGGCCTACCTGCTGATGGGCTTGCCGTGGGATGCCCGGCAGATCCGCCAGGCCTTGCTCGACACCCGCATCACCGGGCGCCTCGATCGTCGTCAGTTGACCTGGCAGGGCCGGGCTGTGGAACTGCTGCTGGATGTCGGGCATAACCCGCATGCTGCGGAGTATCTGGCCCGGCGTCTGGCCGCGCGCCCGCTGAAAGGTCGTCGCCTGGCGGTGTTCGGCCTGCTTGCCGACAAGGACCTGCAGGGTGTCATCGCGCCGCTGCATGGGCTGGTCGACGACTGGGCGGTTGCGCCTCTGCACACGCCACGCAGCCGTCCGGCTGCCGAATTGGCCGCTGCCTTGACGAACCACGGCGCTGCGGTGAAGTCTTACGCCAGCGTCGACGCCGCCCTTGAAGGGCAATGCGCGCAGGCGACGGCGGATGACCAGATTCTGCTGTTCGGTTCGTTTTTCTGTGTCGCCGAGGCCCTGGAATGGCTGGAGCGGCAGGCCCTGGAGGGGTGACTAGATGGCAGTGCTGGACAAAGGGATGAAACAGCGCATGGTGGGTGCGTTGGTGCTGGTGGCGCTGGCGGTGATCTTCCTGCCGATGCTGTTCACCCGCCAGGACGAGATGCGCCAGGTGCGTGTCGACGCCCCGCAGGCGCCGGCCATGCCGAGCCTGCCGGAGGTCAAGGTCGAGCAGGTGGCAGTGCCTGAGCCGCAGCCGCTGCCGGAGGAGCCCCAGCAGCAGCCGGTGGTGGTCAACGAGTCGACAGCGCCGGTGAGGACGCCGAGCCAGCCGATCACGCCGTCGCCGCAGACCCAGCCTCAGCCCCAGGTGCAAGCTCAGCCCAAGCCGCAGACGCCTGTGCCGACGCCAGCGCCCGCGCCAGCACCTGCAGCCAAGGCGACTGCGCCGGTAGCGTCTGCACCTGCGCCGTCGAAGATCGACGTCAATGGCTTGCCGGTGAGCTGGTCGATCCAGCTGGCCAGCCTGTCCAGCCGGGCCGGCGCCGAGAACCTGCAGAAGACCCTGCGCAGCCAGGGCTACAACGCCTATATCCGCTCGGCTGGTGGCATGAACCGGGTGTATGTCGGCCCGCTGATCGAGCGAGCCGAAGCTGACAGGCTGAAAGACGTGATCAACCGCCAGCAGAAGCTCAATGGCTTCGTGACGCGATTCCAGCCTGAAAAAGGCTGAGGCTGCGCACTGCCGCCATTGTAGGAGCGGCCTTGCCGGGGCGCCGGACCGGTCGGAAAGGGGCGCGAAGCGGCCCCAGGATTTCAGCGAAAACTCGCGAATTGCCGGGGCTGCTTTGCAGCCCTTTCCGACCGGTCCGGCGCCCCGGCAAGGCCGCTCACAAAAGGGCGCCGCAGGCCTGAAAACCTGACCCGCCGATCCACCTGACATTCCGCTTACTCCCAGCCTTTCGCTCTGGTAAAATGCGCCGCCTCAAACGTCTGCAGGCAGCACCGTGGCCTTTACCCTGGTTGATTGGGCGATCATCGCGATCATCGCCGTCTCCACACTGATCAGTCTCAAGCGCGGCTTCGTCAAGGAGGCCTTGTCCCTGCTCATCTGGATCGTTGCGGGGGCGGTCGCCTGGATGTTCGGCGGGTCGCTTTCGGTGTACCTTGAAAGCTACATCCAGACACCGTCGATGCGCATCATCGCCGGCTGCGCCATTCTTTTCGTCGCCACCCTGCTGGTGGGGGCCATGCTCAACTTCCTCATCGGCGAGCTGATCCGCGTGACCGGGCTGTCCGGTACCGATCGTTTCCTCGGCATGGCCTTTGGCGCCGCGCGCGGGGGCTTGCTGGTGGTGGTGGCCGTCGGGCTGCTCAGCCTGGGGCCGGTGCAACAAGACACCTGGTGGCAGGAATCACGCCTGATACCACAGTTTCTATTGGTCGCTGACTGGTCGAAAAACCTGATCCTGGGTTTCACCGGGCAGTGGACTTCCAGTGGGCTGATCAGCGCTCCGGCTGATCTTCCATTCAAGGAGCAGTTGCTCGGGCCGGCAAAGCCCTGAGCGCTGTTCGTTCTAGTTTCATCAAAGTAGGGGTTGCGTCGCATGTGTGGCATCGTCGGTATCGTCGGTAAGTCGAACGTCAATCAGGCGCTGTATGACGCGCTTACGGTCCTCCAGCACCGCGGCCAGGACGCTGCCGGTATCGTGACCAGCCACGACGGCCGGTTGTTCCTGCGCAAGGATAATGGCCTGGTGCGCGACGTGTTCCAGCAGCGCCACATGCAGCGCCTGGTCGGCAGCATCGGCATCGGCCACGTGCGCTACCCGACCGCGGGCAGCTCGACTTCGGCCGAAGCCCAGCCGTTCTACGTCAACTCGCCATACGGCATCACCCTGGCGCACAACGGCAACCTGACCAACGTCGAGCAGCTGGCCAAGGAGATCTACGAGTCCGATCTGCGCCACGTCAACACCAATTCCGACTCGGAAGTGCTGCTGAACGTGTTCGCCCATGAGCTGGCCGTGCGTGGCAAGCTGCAGCCGACCGAAGAAGACGTGTTTGCGGCAGTCTCCCACGTGCACAGCCGCTGCGTCGGTGGCTATGCGGTGGTCGCGATGATCACCGGCTACGGTATCGTCGGTTTCCGTGACCCGCATGGCATTCGCCCGGTAGTGTTCGGCCAGCGCCACACCGACGAAGGCGTGGAGTACATGATCGCCTCGGAAAGCGTTGCCCTGGATGTGCTCGGTTTCACCCTGATCCGCGACCTGGCGCCAGGCGAAGCGGTATACATCACCGAAGAAGGCCAGCTGTTCACCAAGCAGTGTGCCGACGCGCCGAAGCTGCAGCCGTGCATCTTCGAGCACGTCTACCTGGCTCGCCCGGACTCGATCATCGACGGTATCTCGGTGTACAAGGCCCGTCTGCGCATGGGTGAAAAGCTCGCCGACAAGATCATGCGCGAGCGCCCGGAGCACGATATCGACGTGGTCATCCCGATTCCGGACACCAGCCGTACTGCCGCGCTGGAACTGGCCAACCGCCTGGGCGTGAAGTTCCGCGAAGGCTTCGTCAAGAACCGCTACATCGGCCGTACCTTCATCATGCCTGGCCAGGCTGCGCGCAAGAAGTCGGTGCGCCAGAAGCTCAACGCCATCGAGCTGGAGTTCCGCGGCAAGAACGTGATGCTGGTGGACGACTCGATCGTGCGCGGCACCACCTGCAAGCAGATCATCCAGATGGCCCGCGAAGCCGGCGCCAAGAACGTCTACTTCTGCTCCGCAGCCCCTGCGGTGCGCTACCCCAACGTCTACGGCATCGACATGCCGAGTGTTCACGAACTGATCGCCCACAACCGTACCACCGAACAGGTGGCCGAGTTGATCGGCGCCGACTGGCTGGTCTACCAGGACCTGCCAGACCTCATCGACTCGGTCGGTGGCGGCAAGATCAAGATCGATCACTTCGATTGCGCGGTGTTCAACGGTGAATACGTCACCGGCGACATCGATGAAGCCTACCTCGACCGCATCGAGCAGGCCCGTAACGACTTGGCCAAGGTCAAGAACCAGGCGGTCAGCGCGATCATCGACCTCTACAACAACTGATTTGGGAGCGACGGCATGACGGATCAATGGGATGCCGGACGACTGGACAGTGACCTCGAGGGTGTCGGTTTCGACACCCTGGCGGTGCGCGCCGGTCAAAACCGTACACCGGAGGCCGAGCACAGCGAAGCGCTGTTCCTGACCTCCAGCTATGTGTTCCGCACGGCGGCCGACGCCGCTGCGCGCTTTGCCGGCGAAACGCCGGGCAATGTCTACTCGCGCTATACCAACCCGACCGTGCGTGCGTTCGAAGAGCGCCTGGCGGCCATGGAGGGTGCAGAGCAGGCCGTGGGCACTTCCACCGGCATGGCGGCGATCCTTGCCGTGGTCATGTCTCTGTGCAGCGCTGGTGACCACGTGCTGGTGTCGCAGAGCGTGTTCGGCTCGACCATCAGCCTGTTCGAGAAGTACTTCAAGCGCTTCGGCGTGCAGGTGGACTACGTGCCACTGGTCGACCTCGCTGGCTGGGAAAAGGCCATCAAGGACAACACCAAGCTGCTGATCGTCGAATCGCCGTCCAACCCGCTGGCCGAACTGGTCGACATCCGTGCGCTGGCTGAAATTGCCCACGCCCGTGGCGCCATGCTGGTGGTAGACAACTGCTTCAGCACCCCGGCCTTGCAGCAACCGCTCAAGCTCGGTGCCGACATCGTGTTCCACTCGGCCACCAAGTTCATCGATGGCCAGGGCCGTTGCATGGGTGGCGTGGTTGCCGGCCGCGCCGAGCAGATGAAAGAAGTGGTGGGCTTCCTGCGTACCGCCGGGCCGACCCTCAGCCCGTTCAATGCCTGGATCTTCACCAAGGGCCTGGAAACCCTCAAGCTGCGCATGCGTGCGCACTGCGAGAGCGCCCAGCTGCTGGCCGAGTGGCTGGAGCAACAGGATGGCGTGGAGAAGGTGCATTACGCCGGCCTGCCGAGCCACCCGCAGCACGAACTGGCCAAGCGCCAGATGAGCGGCTTTGGTGCGGTGGTCAGCTTCGAGGTCAAAGGCGGCAAAGAGGGCGCCTGGCGCTTCATCGATGCGACCCGGGTGATTTCGATCACCACCAACCTCGGCGACAGCAAGACGACCATCGCCCACCCGGCCACCACCTCCCACGGCCGCCTTACGCCGCAAGAGCGTGAAGCGGCGGGCATTCGCGACAGCCTGATCCGGGTTGCCGTGGGCCTGGAAGACGTGGCTGACCTGCAGGCGGACCTCGCCCGTGGGTTGGCGGTGCTGTGATGGAAATCCGAGGCGGTGTGCCAGGCCATAACGGTCGGGTTGCCCTGGTCACCGGTGCCGCCCGCGGCATCGGCCTGGGCATTGCCGCCTGGCTTATCTGCGAAGGTTGGCAAGTGGTGCTCAGCGACCTTGACCGCCAGCGCGGCAACAAGGTTGCCAAGGCCTTGGGCGAGAACGCCTGGTTCATCACCATGGACGTGGCCGACGAAGCCCAGGTCAGTGCCGGTGTGTCCGAGGTGCTCGGCCAGTTCGGGCGGCTGGATGCGCTGGTGTGCAACGCGGCAATCGCCAACCCGCACAACCAGACCCTGGAAAGCCTGAGCCTGGCGCAGTGGAACCGGGTGCTGGCGGTCAACCTCAATGGCCCCATGCTGCTGGCCAAGCATTGTGCGCCGTACCTGCGTGCGCACAATGGCGCAATCGTCAACCTGACCTCGACCCGTGCCCGGCAGTCCGAGCCGGACACCGAGGCCTATGCGGCGAGCAAGGGCGGCCTGGTGGCCTTGACCCATGCCCTGGCCATGAGCCTGGGCCCGGAGATCCGCGTCAATGCGGTGAGCCCGGGCTGGATCGATGCGCGTGACCCTTCCCAGCGCCGTGCCGAGCCGTTGACCGATGCCGATCATGCCCAGCATCCGACCGGCAGGGTAGGGACCGTGGAAGATGTTGCGGCCATGGTCGCCTGGCTGCTGTCGCGCCAGGCCGGGTTCGTTACCGGCCAGGAGTTCGTGGTCGACGGCGGCATGACCCGCAAGATGATCTACACCTGAGCAGGCAGCCATAAGGCAAGGGGACCGAAAGGTCCCTTTTCCGTTTTTGCCTTTTTTGAAAAAAAATCAACGGGGCTATTGACTTAGCTTCGGTACCTGCGTAAATTTCGCGGCCTCAGCGAAGCAAACGCAACAAGCAACATCGCGAGGGTGATTAGCTCAGCCGGGAGAGCATCTGCCTTACAAGCAGAGGGTCGGCGGTTCGATCCCGTCATCACCCACCACTTCCTGAGATTGTTTCTAGCGCTGGACGCTTCTGATGAAGCCGATAGCCGGAGAGAAACGCACTGCGCAGCGGTAGTTCAGTCGGTTAGAATACCGGCCTGTCACGCCGGGGGTCGCGGGTTCGAGTCCCGTCCGCTGCGCCATTTTTCAGTAACAGATGGGTGCCTGGCACCGGTCTGAAGCCGAAGGCAAAACGCCTGAGGCTGATCCCAGTTTCAATCAGGCGCAAGCCTGAACGATACGCAGCGGTAGTTCAGTCGGTTAGAATACCGGCCTGTCACGCCGGGGGTCGCGGGTTCGAGTCCCGTCCGCTGCGCCATCTTCGTTTCGAGGTCCCTAGAACACCTTGAAGCAAACACAAATGAAGCGATCTGATGTCGCTTTTTTTGTGCCTGCCCTGAGGCCATCGCGCCGGAAGGGTAGACCCAGGTTTCAATCGGGCGCAAGCCTGAATGATACGCAGCGGTAGTTCAGCCGGTTAGAATACCGGCCTGTCACGCCGGGGGTCGCGGGTTCGAGTCCCGTCCGCTGCGCCATCTTCGTTTCAAGGCCCCTTGAACGCCTTGAAGCAACGAGAAAGCGACCTTCGGGTCGCTTTTTTCGTTTCTGGGCCTCGGCGATGACCAGATTTACACGAACCTGACAGACTCTTCACCGATCAACGGTTCCTGTGCTTGCCTGCTGTGATGCACAATAGGCCTCTTTTTGACTTACCCGGAATTCGCAATGACCAGATCATCCGTCTTTGGTGCGCTCGGGCTGGCCCTGGTGCTGGCGGGCGTGACCGGTTGCTCCTCGAAGAAAGCCGCCATCTACGAGCACGAGAACTTCGACGATTCGGGGACCTATTCGCGCAGCTTCCCGGTGACCGATGCCGGCTCCTGCGAAGCGGCCCGCCGTGCGTTGCTCAGCCAGGGTTACATCATCACCAGCAGTGGCGCCAACCAGGTAATGGGCAACAAGAGCTTCCAGCAGAACAGCGAAAACCACCTGCAGATCAGCTTCAACGTGACCTGTGCGCCAGATGTCAACGACGACAAGCGTTCGACCATGTTCGCCAACGCCCTGCAGGACCGCTACAGTCTGAAGAAGTCCAACAGCTCGGCCAGCCTGGGTGTCGGTGTGCTCGGCTCGGTATCCATGCCGATTGGCTCCAGCGACGACTCGATGGTCAAGGTCGCCAGCGAGACGGTGACGGCGGCCCAGTTCTACGACCGTTACTTCGCCCTTGTCGAAAGTTTCCTGCCCAAGCCGAAGAAGGTCGCCAAGGCCAAGGTCGAGGCGCCTGTCGTCAAGCCCGAAAAGCCCGCGCCAGACCTGGGCTTGCCGGAGCAGGCAGCGGTGGCGCCTGCAGCCGCACCGCCAACGGCTGCCCCCTTGGTTGAAACCACTCCCGCACCTGCGGCGGTTGCCCCTGCCAGTGAAGCAGTTGCCAAGCCGGTGGTCGATGACAGCCAGGGTTCGCAACCGGTGGCGCCGCCAGCGGAGGCTGCACCGATTCAGGTGCAGCAGGACGCGCAGCCTGCTGCGCCGGCACCGTCGTCGCTTTAATTAGCTGTTACAGATGAGCGGCGATAAGTTCCTGAACACCTGCTACGTTTACCACTCATGAGCTTGTCATCAATCCTTCACCCGGTTCCCTTAGGTTGAAGGCATGACCAACGAAGACAGATGAGTAGAGGACGCAGGGCGATGGATGATTATCAGGAAGAGCTGCTCGAATTTCAGGCTTACGAACTGGACCCGCCAGAACCGGCAGACGACGCCACAGAGCTCTAACCTGCCCGCCGCTGATTGCGGCGAAACTCCCCCGGCGTAAGGCCCGTCCAGCGCTTGAATGCGCGCTGGAAGGCCTCTGCCGATGCAAACCCCAACAGATAGGCAATTTCGCCAAAGGCCAGCTCTGTATCGCGGATATAGGCTTCGGCAAGGTCGCGCCGTGTGTCATTGAGCAGGTCGCGAAAACGCGTGCCTTCTTCAGCCAGTTTGCGCCGCAGTGTCCAGGTGGGCAGTTGCAGGTGCAATGCCACCTCTTCCAGGTCGGGTTCACGGCCGCCATTGAGCAACGGCCCGAGCAGATGGGTTATACGCTCGCCCAGGCTGCGTACCCGGGTGCGCTGGAGCATCTGCGCTTCACACAACTGCAGCAGGTGGGCGAAGGTGCTCGGGCAGTGCTGTGGGTTGGCCAGCTCGAGCGTGCTGCGGCTCAGGCGCAAGCGGTTGGCGCTGGCAGCGAACTGCACGGGTGTGCTGCAAAGGGGTTGATACCTGGCGGCGTAGCCGGGTGCATCGAATTCGACTTCCAGGCGCTCGGCCTGCAAAGGGGTGCCAGCCAGGGCGGCGAGCTGAGCCAGCCAGCCGGCCAGCAGCGAATCGACCACAAAGCGGTTGTAGTCGTTGTAGGGGCTGATCGAATAAAAGCGCAGCCATGCGCCCTGGGCGTCTTCCTGGTAGCTGGAATGGCCACGATAGTTGGCGGCGTAAAGTGGCTCGAAACGCAGCAGCGTGCGTGCAGCCTCTCCCAGGGTCGGTGCCTGACCTGCTGTGACGCCCGCCAAACCGGCCTGGGCCAGGCGACTGAGTTGCCCCATGCGCAAGCCCAGCGCAGGCTCGCCACACAGCGCGATGGCCGCATGCCCCAAGTGCATGTAGCGCGGGATCGACAGGCGCGCACCGGCTTCGGCCAGGCGTGCGGCATCAAGCCCGTACTGCTGCAACAGCGACTCCGGATCATGGCCCAGTTCGCGCAGCGCCTCGGCAAGAGGCTGGACGAAACCTACCGAAAGGTCGCCCAGGCGCACGCGGGGGCGGCTCATGTGCCTACAGCCACACGTTCAGCAGGCGCGCGCCGTGGCTGGGGGGGCCTGCCAGCAACTCACCTGACTGATGGGCGAAGCCCTGGCCGTCGCTGCCCTGTTCCCAGAACTGCCCACGCATGAACACGCTCATGCTGCTGACACTGTTACCTGCGGCCTGGGTCAGGCGTTGCCAGGCGGTCTGTTCGCTGACCTCGCCGCGTTGCAGGGCCAGCTCGGCAGCGGCGTCCTGGTGGCGATTGCCGCGCCAGGGGGCATCCCAGCTACCTTTGCCGCTGAGGAACACCGGGTTGGCGATCAGCTGGACCTGCTGCTGCTGCAATTGGCGCTGGTTCTCGGGGTACCAGCTGTCACTGCCGATCAGTACGCCGAGGCGGCCGGCGGGAGTCTGCACTACCTGCAACGGGTAATCCCGGCCAGGGTGGATGTAGCGCCGTGTTTCGCTGTCGGGGTATTGCTGGTGTTGGGGTTGGCCCAGCAGCGAGCCATCTGCAGCGAACACCATGCTGCTGTTGAACAGCGGCCCGTGGCCAATGTGCAGCACGCCCTGATCGACGTAGGGCGCAGGCAGTACGATCGAGCCTGCCACCAGGGTCACGCCGAACTCCTTTGCCAGGCCGCCGAACAGTAGCTGGTAATCGCTGGCCATCTGCTGGGCTTTCATGCGCAGGTGGGCATCGGCGCGCCGATCGTCGCCATTGGCGCTCAGCATCGCCAGGCCATAGCGCAACGGATTGCTCAGCTCCAGCCACTGCTCGGCGTCACGGTTGCGGGTGACCTGGTACAGCTCGTTTTTTTCGCCTCGCGCCCACAGCCAGGTACCGATGTGCTCGGGCAGCACCACGACCGTGCGTGGGCCAACCAGGCCCTGGGCGCGTGCCTGCTCCAGGTAGGCAGAAAGCTTGCGGTGCAGACGTTGCAGGTTCTGGTAGTCGCTGGGGAACAGCAACGGCTCGACACCCAGCAGATTGCCATGCTCGCCAGGCACGCCGTGGTTGAGCGCCAGTTCGATGCGCAAATCGGAGAGGTAGTGGCCTTCCGGGCGCTGTTGGGTCCAGAAGCCGTAACCGCAGAGCGCGGCAATCGTCACCAGCGCCAGGGCGCCTGCCAGGAGTTTTCGCATGAAGCGGTGCAGCGCCTTGGATAAGAGGGTTACCTAGGGTAGTACTGCTGTGCGTAAGGATCAATAAGTTGTCAGTTTCGATCATTGAGCGCGTTCAAACGGCTGTTTAATGTCGCAGGCAGACAAACGACGGGCACCCGCAGAGGTACTCGCATTCCGTGATCACGCCACCTGGGGAACCGTACCATGGCTGCCGACCGCTACCCGCATTTGCTGGCCCCGCTGGATCTGGGCTTCACCACCTTGCGCAACCGCACCCTGATGGGCTCGATGCACACCGGCCTCGAGGAGCGCCCGGGCGGTTTCGAGCGCATGGCGGCGTATTTTGCCGAGCGCGCCCGGGGTGGTGTCGGCCTGATGGTCACGGGTGGCATTGCCCCGAACGATGAAGGTGGGGTGTACTCCGGCGCTGCCAAGCTCAGCACTGAGGAAGAAGCTGACAAGCATCGCATCGTCACCGAGGCCGTGCATGCCGCGGGTGGCAAGATCTGCCTGCAGATCCTGCATGCCGGGCGCTACGCCTACAGCCCGCGCCAGGTGGCGCCGAGCGCGATCCAGGCACCGATCAACCCGTTCAAACCCAAGGAACTGGACGAAGCGGGTATCGAGAAGCAGATCGCCGACTTCGTCAATTGCGCCGTGCTGGCCCAGCGCGCGGGCTACGACGGTGTCGAGATCATGGGCTCGGAAGGCTACTTCATCAACCAGTTCCTCGCCGCCCACACCAACCACCGCACTGATCGCTGGGGCGGCAGCTACGAAAACCGCATGCGCCTGGCGGTGCAGATCGTCACCCGTGTGCGCGATGCGGTGGGGCCGAACTTCATTATCATCTTCCGCCTGTCGATGCTTGACCTGGTCGAGGGTGGCAGCACCTGGGACGAGATCGAGCTGCTGGCCAAGGCCATCGAGCAGGCCGGCGCAACATTGATCAACACCGGCATCGGCTGGCATGAGGCGCGCATCCCGACCATCGCCACCAAAGTGCCGCGTGCGGCGTTCAGCAAGGTCACCGCCAAGCTGCGCGGCGTGGTGAGCATTCCGCTGATCACCACCAACCGCATCAATACCCCGGAAGTGGCCGAAGCGGTGCTGGCCGAGGGTGACGCGGACATGGTGTCGATGGCCCGGCCGTTCCTGGCCGACCCGGACTTCGTCAACAAGGCTTCAGAAGGGCGTGCCGACGAAATCAACACCTGCATCGGCTGCAACCAGGCGTGCCTGGACCACACCTTCGGCGGCAAGCTGACCAGTTGCCTGGTCAACCCGCGGGCCTGCCACGAGACCGAGCTCAACTACCTGCCGGTGCGCGCCGTGAAGCGCATCGCCGTGGTTGGCGCCGGCCCGGCAGGCCTGGCAGCGGCCACTGTGGCGGCCGAGCGTGGCCATGAGGTGACGTTGTTCGATGCCGCCAGCGAGATTGGTGGGCAGTTCAACGTGGCCAAACGGGTGCCGGGCAAGGAGGAATTCCACGAGACCTTGCGCTATTTCCGCAACAAGGTGAAAAGCACCGGTGTCGACCTGCGCCTGAATACCCGGGTCGACGTGCAGGCGCTGGTAAGCGGTGGTTACGACGAGATCATCCTGGCCAGTGGTATTGCGCCGCGTACCCCGGCCATTCCCGGTGTCGAGCATGCCAAGGTGCTGAGCTACCTGGACGTGCTGCTCGAGCGCAAACCGGTCGGCAAATCGGTCGCGGTGATTGGCGCGGGCGGCATCGGCTTCGACGTTTCCGAGTATCTGGTGCATCAGGGCGTGGCCAGCAGCCAGGACCGCGAAGCGTTCTGGAAAGAGTGGGGGATCGATACCCACCTGGAGGCGCGCGGTGGGGTTGCCGGTGTCAAGGCCGAGCCACACGCGCCGGCGCGGCAGGTGTACCTGTTGCAGCGCAAGAAGTCCAAGGTCGGCGATGGCCTGGGCAAGACCACTGGCTGGATTCACCGTACCGGGTTGAAAAACAAACAGGTGCAGATGCTCAACAGTGTCGAGTACCTGCAGATTGACGACGCCGGCCTGCATATTCGTGTTGGCGACGGCGAGCCGCAGGTGCTGGCAGTGGACAACGTGGTGATCTGCGCCGGGCAGGAGCCGTTGCGTGAGCTTCATGAAGGGCTGCTGGCGGCAGGGCAGTCGGTGCACCTGATCGGCGGCGCCGATGTGGCAGCCGAGCTGGATGCCAAGCGGGCCATCAACCAAGGGTCTCGATTGGCCGCTGAACTTTGAGATCACCGGGGCCGCACAGCGGCCCTTTCCGACCGGTCCGGCAAGGCCGCTCCTACAGGCGACACGTTCCCTTGTAGGAGCGGCCTTGCCGGGGCGCCGGACCGGTCGGAAAGGGGCGCACAGCGCCCCCAGGATTTCACTGATAGACTCCGCACCATGTACCTGCCTCTACCCCAAGCCCCGCTCCAGCATCTGGCTCTGCCTTGGCTCCAGCAAGCTGAAATCCAAGCCGCGATTCTGCGCCTGGACCTGATCGACCCACTGATCAGCGGCAACAAGTGGTTCAAGCTTCGCCACCACCTGCAGCAAGCCCATCAGTCCAGTGCCCCCGGCCTGATCAGCCTGGGCGGCAATCATTCCAACCACCTCCACGCCCTGGCTGCAGCCGGCAAACGCTTCGGCTTCGCCACTGCCGGGCTGTTGCGCGGCCACCCTCAGGACACCCCCACGGTACGCGACCTGCAAGCATTGGGCATGGAACTGCACTGGCTGGGTTATGGAGGCTATCGGGCACGCCATGAGGCGGGATTCTGGCAGCCTTGGCAGGCGCGTTATCCAGGCTGGCACTGCATTCCCGAGGGCGGTGGCGGTGCAGCAGGCGCCGAGGGTTGTGCGCTGATCGTCGAGCAGGCGCGTGCGCAACTTGCGACACAGGGCTGGCCGGGCTACGACGCCTGGTGGCTGGCCGCAGGCACCGGCACCACGCTGGCAGGGCTGGTGCTGGCTGAGGCAGGGGCGCATGCAGTGCATGGCGCGTTGGCGGTGCCGATGGATCATGGCGTGCCGGAGACAGTCGCTGAACTGGCCGGCACGCAGGGCTACCAGTTGCACGATGCCTGCCGTGGCGGCTTCGGCAAGTTCGATGATGAGTTGCTGGCCTTCGTCGCCGAGAGTGAGCAGCACACTGGCGTGCCACTCGAGGCTCTGTACACCGGCAAGGCCTTGCTGGCCCTGCGCGATCAGGTCGAGGCCGGGCTGTTCGCGCCCGGTACCCGCCTGATCTTCCTGCACACGGGCGGCCTGCAGGGCCGTCGTGGTTACTTGTAGGGCAGCATGCGCAGCAGCGTGTTGTCGCGCTGCACGTAGTGGTGGTAGAGCCCGGCCAGCGCATGCAGGCCGATCAGCCAGTAACCCCAGGTCGCCACCCGCTCATGCCAGCCCTTGATGAACTTGGCCTGGTCCGGGTTTGGGCCGATCAGGTGCGGCAGTTCCAGGCCGAAGAACGGCACCGGTTTGTCGGCGGCACTGAGAATCAGCCAGCCGGCCAGGGGCAGGCCGATCATCAGCAGGTACAGCGCCAGGTGCATCAGGTGCGCAAGGCCGGTCTGCCAGGCTGGCGGCTTGGGCACGATAGGCGGGGTCGGGCGGCTCAGGCGCACGGCCAGGCGCAGCCAGACCAGCACGAACACACTCAGGCCGAGCATGAAGTGCAGGTCCTTCATCAGGTTGCGTTCTGCGCTGTCCTTGGGGAACAGGCCGCGGAACTCGATGCAGGCGTAAACAGCGGCCAGCAGTACCAGCATCAGCCAATGCAGGGCGATGGACAGGCGTGCGTAATGGGGCGCGGGGGTGGATGAAACCATGATCGGTCCTCGTCATCAGGTCGGAATGGCGCTCTTGCTGGCGCTCTGGGGTAACTGTAATCGCAATCTGGGAAGAAAGTTTTGCGCCAGGTCGGTGAAATTTGTGTTGTCAGTCTCGGCCCTTTCGCGTCGAACCGCCGCGAAAGGGCCGGTGCAGGCAACCTCAATTTCCGGGTAGGTGTGGCCAGCTGTCAGCCACCAGAAACACGCGCTCGGCTTCCTGCCAGGCACCATCGCCACCCAACTCCAACCTCACCAGCAGTTGCGCCGGTGTATGTTCGTCCAGCTGCTCCAGCCAGTCTGCAAACAGCTGCACCGTCCAGCATTCATCCGTCTCGACCCGCGCGGGCGCCAGCCAGGCATGCCGCGCCAGTGGTTGCCAGTGTTCATCCGCTGCAACGCGCCAATCGCTTCGCCGTACCCAGCGCCCGCGCAAATGCCGGGGGTTGGCACCTGCAGGCGGCTCGGCATGCCCTGGCCATGGGTAGAACAGATAGCCGCTCAGCCACAGGTGCGCCTGCACCTGGGCAACCCCCAAAGCAGCCAGTGCTTCGCGGCTCTGTGCGTCTGCCGACATGGGCAGCTGGTGCCCGGCGACGTGGGCCAGCTTGCTCCCCAGGCGGTCATGGCAGCCTGGCCCGAGCCATTGCACCGGGTCGCGCCCGTCGTCCACGGTCGGCCCAAGGTAGAGCTTGATCGCCAGCTCCAGATGATGAGTGCCTTCGCCATCACGCATCAGAATGTCCAGCTCGCCCAAGGTTCGCCCGCCTGCACGAATCGCCAGGTTGGACGCCAGCAACTCGACCCCGGGCGCTTGCGCCAGGGCAAACTGCCACAGACCTTCGTAGTACAACCCCAGGCGCCGGCTGGTGAGCTTGGCCAACCAGTCGCGCAAGGGCCGGTCATCTGCATCCAGGGCACGCAGCCAGTCCTGCAGGCGTTGCGGATCACCCGACCAGGCACTGCCCGCCAGCGGGTGGCGCTGGGGGCAGGGCGGGGCGCTGAGCAGCGCAGGCGACAGCAGGGTCCAGGCCAGGTCGCGCACGGCAGGGCGGCGCAAGTGGCGGGGCAGCTCATGGAGCTCGGCAAATGGCATCATGTTGCGAGCATAGCCGGTTTGCCGCTGCCCGGTCGTTTCGCCCATAATCGCGACATCGTCACCCCGCCGCAGAGCCTCGCAGGAGCCCCATGGAGCAATTTCGCAATATCGGTATCATCGGCCGCCTTGGCAGCTCGCAGGTGCTCGACACCATTCGCCGACTGAAAAAATTCCTCCTCGAGCGCCACCTGCACGTGATTCTCGAGGACACCATCGCCGAAGTGTTGCCTGGCCACGGCCTGCAAACCTCGACGCGCAAGCTGCTCGGTGAGGTCTGCGACCTGGTCATCGTCGTCGGTGGCGACGGCAGCCTGCTCGGCGCTGCCCGCGCCTTGGCCCGGCATAATGTTCCGGTGCTGGGTATCAACCGCGGCAACCTGGGCTTTCTGACCGACATCCGCCCGGACGAGCTGGAGCAGAAAGTCGCCGAAGTGCTCGACGGCCACTACCTGGTGGAAAACCGCTTCCTGCTGCAGGCCGAGGTGCGCCGCCATCACGAAGCCATCGGCCAGGGCGACGCGCTCAACGACGTGGTCCTGCACCCGGGCAAGTCGACGCGGATGATCGAATTCGAGATCTACATCGACGGCCAGTTCGTCTGCAGCCAGAAGGCCGACGGCCTGATCGTCGCCACCCCGACCGGCTCCACCGCCTACGCGCTGTCGGCCGGCGGCCCGATCATGCACCCCAAGCTCGACGCCATCGTCATCGTGCCGATGTACCCGCACACCCTGTCGGGCCGGCCGATCGTGGTCGACGGCAACAGCGAGCTGAAGATCGTGGTGTCCAAGGACCTGCAGATCTACCCGCAAGTGTCGTGCGACGGCCAGAACCACTTCACCTGCGCCCCGGGCGACACCATCACGGTCAGCAAGAAGCCGCAGAAGCTGCGCCTGATCCACCCGCTCGATCACAACTACTATGAGGTGTGTCGCACCAAACTCGGCTGGGGCAGCCGCCTGGGAGGCAGGGACGACTGATGCTCGATCCGGCGCGCAGTTTCGACATCATCGGCGACGTGCACGGCTGTGCACTGACCCTCGAACGCCTGCTCGACGCCCTCGGCTACAAACGCGTCGCTGGCGTGTGGCGCCACCCGCGGCGGCAGGCATTGTTCCTTGGCGACATCGTCGACCGCGGCCCGCGTATTCGCGAGGCGCTGCATATCGTTCATGACATGGTCGAGGCCGGCCAGGCGTTCTGCATCATGGGCAACCACGAGTACAACGCGTTGGGCTGGGTCACCCCGGCACTGCCCGGCAGCGGCAAGTCGTTCGTGCGCGAACACACGCCGCGCCACGCCCGGCTGATCGACGAAACCCTGACCCAGTTCGCCCACCACCCCGGCGACTGGCACGACTTCGTGCAGTGGTTCTACGACATGCCGCTGTTCGTCGACGCCGGGCGCTTCCGCCTGGTGCATGCCTGCTGGGACCCGCAGTTGATCGCACCGCTGCGCCAGCAGTATCCGGACGGGCGCATCGACGAGCACTTCATCCAGGCTTCGGCGGTTTCCGGCAGCTTTGCCGCTACCGTGTGCAACCGTCTGCTGCGGGGCACCGACATGCGCCTGCCGGATGGCCTGACCCTCACCGGCGGCGATGGCCTGACCCGAGCCTTCTTCCGTACCAAGTTCTGGGAAGAAGACCCGCAGACCTACGGCGACATCGTCTTCCAGCCCGATGCGCTGCCCGATGACGTTGCCCGCACGCCACTGAGCCACACCGAAAAGAACGCCCTGCTGCGCTATGCCGAGGGTGAACCGATGCTGTTCGTCGGCCACTACTGGCGCAGCGGCCGCCCGGCGCCGATCCGCGCCAACCTGGCCTGCCTGGACTACAGCGCGGTGCTGTATGGCAAGCTGGCGGCCTACCGGCTGGATGATGAAACCCGCATCGACCCGCACAAGTTCGTCTGGGTCGACGTCGAACGCCCACAGGCCAACCAATGAATATCATCGAAGTAATGCGCCTGCCGCTGTCGGTCGACCTCAGCGGCTTCGTCCACCTGCTGCAGCGCCTGAAATTGCCGCACCGGGTCAGCGAAGAGGGCGATGAGCAAGTGCTCTGGGCCCCCGACAGCCTGGCCGCTGACGTGCGCGAGCTCTACCAGCGTTTCCCCGATGGCAACGCGGATGTGCAGCTTGCGCAGGCCCCTGTAGGCGCGGATTCATCCGCGATAGCCCCCACACAGCCCTCCCTGGCCGATCAGGCCAAAGCCTGCAAAGTCACCGCCACCATCCTCGTCCTCTGCCTGGTCGTCGCCGGCCTCACCAGCCTGGGCGACAACCTCAACGCCATCAGCTGGTTCACCTTCCTCGACTTCCGCGTCCAGGGGGAATACCTGCATTTCACCCCGCTGGCCCAGGGCCTGGCCGAGGGCCAGTGGTGGCGCCTGGTGTCGCCCATGCTGTTGCACTTTGGCGTGCTGCACCTGGCCATGAATGGCATGTGGTACTGGGAGCTTGGCAAGCGCATCGAACTGCGCCAGGGCCCTTGGCTACTGCTGGGCCTGACCCTGCTGTTCAGCCTGGTGTCCAACCTGGCCCAGCACTACACCAGTGGCCCTAGCCTGTTCGGCGGCCTGTCCGGCGTGCTCTACGGCTTGCTCGGCCACGTCTGGCTGTACCAGTGGCTGGCGCCCAACCCTCACTTCAACCTGCCCAAGGGCGTGCTGGTGATGATGCTGATCTGGCTGGTGATCTGCCTGACCGGCGTGGTCGGCCAGCTCGGCTTCGGCCAGATCGCCAACGCCGCCCATGTCGGCGGGCTGCTCATCGGATGCCTGACCGGGCTCTTGGGCGGGGCGCTGGCCCGGCGTAAACTGTCGGCTTGAACCAGGAGACACTATGTCCACTTTCGCGCAAATGATCGAAAACATTACCCCGGAAATCTACGAGAGCCTGAAACTGGCCGTGGAAATCGGCAAATGGTCGGACGGGCGCAAGCTCACCGCCGAGCAGAAAGAACTGTCGCTGCAGGCGGTAATCGCCTGGGAGATGAAAAACCTGCCCGAAGAGCAGCGCACCGGTTACATGGGCCCGCAGGAATGCGCGTCCAAGTCCGCACCCATCGCCAACATTCTGTTCAAGTCGGACTCGGTACATTGATCGAACTCGCTCGTGGCTCTTTGAGCAAGATGGCGGTCAGCCTGCAGGCGCCGGTGGTGCAATACAGCTTCCGCCTGGACGACACCCAGGTGCCGGTCAACCCGCTGATCGGCCAGCGCCTGCGCCTGGAATACCTCGGCGCCATTCACTGCAGCCATTGCGGCAAGCGCACCAAGACCAGCTTCAGCCAGGGTTACTGCTACCCGTGCATGACCAAGCTGGCCCAGTGTGACGTGTGCATCATGGCCCCGGAAAAATGCCACTACGACGCTGGCACCTGCCGCGAGCCGTCGTGGGGTGAGCAGTTCTGCATGACCGACCATGTGGTGTACCTGGCCAACTCGTCGGGGATCAAGGTCGGCATCACCCGCGCCACCCAGCTGCCCACCCGCTGGCTCGACCAGGGCGCCAGCCAGGCGCTGCCGATCATGCGCGTGGCCACCCGCCAGCAATCGGGCCTGGTCGAGGACGTGCTGCGCAGCCAGGTGCCGGACCGCACCAACTGGCGCACGCTGCTCAAGGGCGACGCCGAAGTGCTCGACCTGCCGGCCATTCGCGAGCAGATCTTCGAGGCCTGTGCCGACGGGCTGCGCGAGCTGCAGGGCCGTTTCGGCCTGCAGGCGATCCAGCCGCTGCCTGACGCCGAGGTGGTGGAGATGCGCTACCCGGTCGAGGCCTATCCGAAAAAGATCGTCAGCTTCAACCTCGACAAGGACCCGGTGGCCGAAGGCACGCTGCTGGGTATCAAGGGCCAGTACCTGATCTTTGACACCGGCGTGATCAATATTCGCAAGTACACGGCCTACCAGTTGGCCGTGCTCCAGTAAAAAGGACCTGCACATGCGTACCGAACAACCGCAAGTGATCTACCTCAAGGATTACCAGGCGCCCGAGTACCTGATCGACGAGACGAACCTGACCTTCGAGCTGTTCGAGGACCACACCCTGGTTCACGCGCAACTGGTCATGCGCCGCAACCCGGCACGCGGTGCCGGCCTGCCGCCACTGGAGCTCGACGGTCAGCAGCTGGAGCTGCTGCGCGCCTCGTTGGACGACCAGGAACTGCAATCAGGCGAGTACCAGCTCTACGCCGACAGCCTGACCGTGCAACCCAAGGCGGAGCGCTTCACCCTCGACACCAGCGTGAAGATCCACCCGGAGAGCAACACCGCGCTGGAAGGCCTGTACAAGTCCGGCAAGATGTTCTGCACCCAGTGCGAGGCCGAGGGCTTCCGCAAGATCACCTACTACCTCGACCGCCCGGACGTGATGAGCACGTTCACCACCACGGTGATCGCCGAGCAGCATCGCTACCCGGTATTGCTGTCGAACGGCAACCCGATCGGCAGCGGGCCGGCCGAAGACGGCCGCCACTGGGCGACCTGGGAAGACCCGTTCATGAAGCCGGCCTACCTGTTCGCGCTGGTGGCCGGTGACCTGTGGTGCGTGGAGGACAACTTCGTCCGCCAATCCGGCCGCGACGTGACCCTGCGCATCTATGTCGAGCCCGAGAACATCGACAAGTGCGACCACGCCATGGTCAGCCTGAAGAAGTCCATGCGCTGGGATGAAGAAGTCTACGGCCGTGAATACGACCTGGACATCTTCATGATTGTCGCGGTCAACGACTTCAACATGGGCGCCATGGAAAACAAGGGCCTGAACATCTTCAACTCGAGCTGCGTGCTGGCCCGCGCCGAAACCGCCACCGACGCCGCTCACCAGCGCGTCGAGGGCGTTGTCGCCCACGAGTACTTCCACAACTGGTCGGGCAACCGCGTGACCTGCCGCGACTGGTTCCAGCTGTCGCTCAAGGAAGGCTTCACGGTGTTCCGCGATGCCGAGTTCAGCGCCGACATGAACTCGCGCACGGTCAAGCGCATCGAGGACGTCGCCTACCTGCGCACCCACCAGTTCGCCGAAGATGCTGGCCCCATGGCCCACCCGGTGCGCCCGGACAGCTTTATCGAAATCTCCAACTTCTACACCCTGACGGTGTACGAGAAGGGCGCCGAAGTGGTACGCATGGTACGTACCTTGCTGGGCGCCGAAGGCTTCCGCAAGGGCAGCGACCTGTACTTCGAGCGCCACGATGGCCAGGCGGTGACCACCGACGATTTCATCAAGGCCATGGAAGACGCCAACGGCGTCGACCTGGCTCAGTTCAAGCGTTGGTACACCCAGGCCGGTACCCCGCGCCTGGACGTCAGCGAAGCCTATGACGCAGCTGCGCAGGCCTACAGCCTGACCTTCCGCCAGAGCTGCCCGCAGACCCCGGACAAGGCCGAGAAGCTGCCGTTCGTGATCCCGGTGGAACTGGGCTTGCTCGACGCTCAAGGCAACGACCTGCCGCTGCAACTGGCCGGTGAGGCCACTGGCGCTGGTACCAGCCGGGTGCTGTCGGTGACCGAAGCCGAGCAAACCTTCACCTTCCAGGGTATCGCCGCCAAGCCGTTGCCTTCGCTGCTGCGTGGTTTCAGTGCGCCAGTGAAGCTGAGCTTCCCGTATGACCGCGACCAGCTGATGTTCCTCATGCAGCACGACAGCGACGGCTTCAACCGCTGGGAAGCGGGCCAGCAGCTGTCGGTGCAAGTGCTGCAGGAACTGATCGGCCAGCATCAGCGCGGTGAAGCGCTGAAGCTCGACCAGCGCCTGATCACTGCCCTCGGTACTGTGCTGGGCAACGAGTCGCTGGACCCCGCCATGGTCGCCGAGATGCTCTCGCTGCCAGGCGAAGCCTACCTGACCGAGATCAGCCAGGTGGCCGATGTGGATGCCATCCACGCCGCCCGTGAGTTCGCCCGGCAACAGATCGCCGAGCAGCTGTTCGACGCCCTGTGGGCGCGTTACCAGGCCAACCGCGAGGTGTCGCGTAACACCCCTTACGTGGCCGCCGCCGAGCACTTCGCCCGCCGCAGCCTGCAGAACATTGCCCTGTCGTACCTGATGCAAAGCGGCAGGCCGCAGGTGTTGGAGGCGACCCTGGAGCAGTTCGAAAAGTGCGACAACATGACCGAGCGCCTGACCGCGCTGGCCGTGCTGGTCAACTCGCCGTTCGAAGCCGAGCGCGCCAAGGCGCTGGAAAGCTTTGCCGAGCACTTCAAGGACAACCCGCTGGTCATGGACCAGTGGTTCAGCGTGCAGGCAGCCAGCACGCTGCCGGGCGGGCTGGCGCGGGTCAAGGCGCTGATGCAGCACCCGGCGTTCACCCTGAAAAACCCGAACAAGGTGCGGGCGCTGATCGGTGCCTTTGCCGGGCAGAACCTGGTCAATTTCCATGCGGCCGATGGTTCGGGCTATCGCTTCCTGGCGGACCTGGTGATCGAGTTGAATGCGCTGAATCCGCAGATCGCTTCGCGTCAACTCGCACCGCTGACCCGCTGGCGCAAGTATGACGATGCGCGGCAGGTGCTGATGAAGGGCGAGCTGGAGCGGATTCTCGCGTCCGGTGAGCTGTCCAGCGATGTCTATGAAGTGGTGAGCAAGAGCCTGGCGTAAGCTGGGTAGATCCTGGGGCTGCTGTGCAGCCCTTTCGCGACACAAGGCCGCTCCCACATGGAAATGCAAATCCCTGTAGGAGCGGCCTTGCGTCGCGAAAGGGCCGCACAGCGGCCCCGGTTTTTTCCGGTTAACAAAACATAACGCAGCGTGCGTTGTGTTCGCGCAACCTTCCCCGATACGATCCCCACAAGCCTCTAACACAGGCGTTCCACAGCACAGACCCACCAAAAAGAACACAATAGGGGATGGTCATGAAGGAGCGGGTGATGACGCAGGCCAGGCGTGGTGCCTGGCCGTTGGCGGCCGGCGCGATGCTGGCGCTGGCACTGGGCATGTGGGCTGACAGCGCGCAGGCCGCTGCTGCCGATGAATACTCGACCGAATCAGCCAAGGCCAGCCAGAGCCTGCTGATCGGCGCCGCCCATGCCGGCAAGCGCCTGGTGGTGGTCGGTGATCGCGGCCACATTCTGTTCTCCGACGACCAGGGCAGCACCTGGACTCAGGCCCGGGTGCCCACCCGGCAACTGCTCACCGCCGTGTTCTTCCTTGACGACAAGCGCGGCTGGGCGGTCGGCCACGATGCGCAAATCCTCGCCAGCAGCGACGGTGGCGCCACCTGGAGCAAGCAATTCGAAGACCTGTCCCGCGAAGCGCCCTTGCTCGATGTCACCTTCCTTGACGCCCAGCACGGCTTTGCCGTGGGCGCCTATGGCGCGTTGCTGGAGACCAGCGACGGCGGCCAGCATTGGCAGGACATCGCCGAACGCCTGGACAACCCCGACCAGCTGCACCTCAACGGCATCGCCCGGGTGCGCGACGCTGGCCTGTTCATCGTCGGCGAGCAGGGTGGCATGTACCGCTCCAGCGACAACGGCCAGACCTGGGCCAAGGTCCAGGGCCCTTACGAGGGCTCGCTGTTCGGCGTGATCGGCACTGCCAAGGCAAATACCCTGCTGGCTTACGGGCTGCGCGGCAACCTGTTCCGCTCCAGCGACTTCGGTGACAGCTGGCAGCCGATCGAACTCAAGGCCGCGCGCGGCGACCTCGAATTCGGCCTGGCAGGCGCTACGCTTGTCGAAGATGGCAGCCTGGTACTGGTCGGCAATGGTGGCAGCGTGCTGCGCAGCACCGATGATGGCCAGACCTTCAGCGTCTACAACCGCAGCGACCGCATCGCCCTGGCCGGTGTCACTGGCCTGGCCGACGGTGGCTTGCTGCTGGTGGGGCAGGGCGGCGTACACCTGGCCAGCGCCGAAGGCGCCGAGCAAGCAGCCAGGGAGGTGCGTCCATGACCAGCAGGGAGAGCATTACCATGCACCCGCATCATCAGGACAAGGCCACGCTGCTCGAACGCCTGATCTTCAACAACCGGCCGGTGGTCATTGCCCTGTGCCTGCTGGTCAGCATTTTCCTGTTCTGGCAGGCCACGCAGATCCGCCCCTCCACCAGCTTCGAGAAGATGATCCCGCTGCAGCATCCGTTCATCGAGCAGATGATGGAGCACCGCAACGACCTGGCCAACCTGGGCAACACCGTGCGTATCTCGGTCGAAGCGGTCAATGGCGACATCTTCGACAAGGACTACATGGAAACGCTGCGGCAGATCCATGACGAGGTGTTCTACATTCCGGGTGTCGACCGGGCCGGGTTGAAGTCGCTGTGGAGCCCCAGCGTGCGCTGGAGCGAGGTCACCGAAGAAGGCTTCTCCGGCGGTGAAGTCATCCCCAACACCTACAACGGCTCCCAGGACAGCCTCGACACCCTGCGCGATAACGTGCTCAAGTCTGGCCAGGTCGGGCGCCTGGTGGGCAACAACTTCAAGTCCAGCATCGTCGACGTGCCACTGCTGGAAAGCTTCCCTGACCCGCAGGACCCCGGCAAGCAGGTCAAACTGGATTACCAGCAGTTCTCGCACCAGCTGGAAGAGAAGATCCGCGACAAGTTCCAGGCGCAGAACCCCAACGTGAAGATCCACATCATCGGCTTCGCCAAGAAGGTCGGTGACCTGATCGACGGCCTGGTGATGGTGGCGATGTTCTTCGGCGTGGCCCTGGTGATCACCTGGGCCCTGCTGTACTGGTTCACCTGGTGCATCCGCAGCACCATCGCCGTGCTCATCACCACCCTGGTGGCGGTGGTCTGGCAGCTAGGCCTGATGCATGCGGTGGGTTTCGGCCTGGACCCGTACTCCATGCTGGTGCCGTTCCTGATCTTCGCCATCGGTATTTCCCACGGCGTGCAGAAGATCAACGGCATCGCCTTGCAGTCCAGTGACGCCGACAATGCGTTGACCGCCGCCCGGCGCACCTTCCGCCAGTTGTTCCTGCCGGGGATGATCGCCATCCTCGCCGACGCCGTGGGCTTCATCACCCTGCTGATCATCGACATTGGCGTAATCCGCGAGCTGGCCATCGGCGCATCGATCGGTGTGGCGGTGATCGTGTTCACCAACCTGATCCTGCTGCCGGTGGCGATTTCCTATGTCGGCATCAGCAAGAAGGCCATCGAACGCAGCAAGAAGGACGCGACCCGCGAGCACCCGTTCTGGCGCCTGCTGTCGAACTTCGCCAGCGCCAAGGTGGCTCCGGTATCCATCACCCTGGCACTGATCGCCTTTGCCGGCGGCCTGTGGTACAGCCAGAACCTGAAGATCGGCGACCTCGACCAGGGTGCGCCGGAACTGCGCCCGGACTCGCGCTACAACCAGGACAACAACTTCATCATCAGCAACTACTCGACCAGTTCCGATGTGCTGGTGATCATGGTCAAGACCCCGGCGGAAAGCTGCTCGATCCACTCGACCATGGCGCCGATCGACGAGTTGATGTGGACCATGCACAACACCCCCGGCGTGCAGTCGGCGATCTCCCTGGTGACCGTGTCCAAGCAGGTGATCAAGGGCATGAACGAGGGCAGCCTGAAGTGGGAGACCTTGTCGCGCAACCCGGACATCCTCAACAACTCCATCGCGCGCGCCGACGGCCTGTACAACGCCGACTGCTCGCTGGCACCGGTGCTGGTGTTCCTCAACGACCACAAGGCCGAGACCCTGGAACGTGTCACCGCTGTGGCCAAGGCGTTCGCCGACAGCCATGACAAGGAAGGCCTGCAGTTCCTGCTGGCGGCGGGCAACGCCGGGATCGAGGCGGCTACCAACGAGGTGATCAAGTCGGCCGAGCTGACCATCCTGATTCTGGTCTACCTGTGCGTGGCGGTGATGTGCATGATCACTTTCCGTTCATTCGCCGCGACCCTGTGCATTGTCCTGCCGCTGGTGCTGACATCGGTACTGGGTAATGCGCTTATGGCGTTCATGGGGATTGGCGTGAAGGTCGCCACCCTGCCGGTGGTGGCCTTGGGTGTGGGCATCGGCGTGGACTACGGCATCTACATCTACAGCCGGCTGGAAAGCTTCCTGCGTGCCGGCCTGCCGTTGCAGGAGGCTTACTACCAGACCTTGCGCTCGACCGGTAAGGCCGTACTGTTCACCGGCCTGTGCCTGGCGATCGGCGTGTGCACCTGGATCTTCTCGGCGATCAAGTTCCAGGCCGACATGGGGCTGATGCTGACCTTCATGTTGCTTTGGAACATGTTTGGCGCGTTGTGGCTGCTGCCGGCGCTGGCGCGGTTCCTGATCAAGCCGGAGAAAATGGTGGGTAAGCAGGGCGGCTCCATTTTCGCCCATTGAATCGCCGGGGGCCGCTTTGCGGCCCATCGCGACACAAGGCCGCTCCTACAGGGAAACGCGAACCCCTGTAGGAGCGGCCTTGTGTCGCGATGGGCTGCAAAGCAGCCCCAGAGGTTATAATGCCGGCTCATTCAAAACCGGTATCCCCATGTCCCCCCTCGCCACCGCCCTCGCTTCCTGCGACATGCTCCTGATCGACGGCCTGCACGCCTTCGATTTCACCTGCGACGAATCCGGCCTGACCATCGAATGCATGGATGGCCGCCAGCACCGCCGCTGGTCCTTCACCCCCGAGCAGCTTGCTGCCGCTGTCGGCGCCGGTGATGAGTGGCAACTCAGCGATGCCCAGGGCGAGCATCGTCTAGTCTGTATGAGTGCCTTTCGCGCCCCGGATGAAGACGACGATGAACCGGATCTGGACGAGCCTGCTGACCGCTAGCCTGATGAGCCTGACTATCACCGCCCACGCTGCCACCTTGCTGGTGGGCAGCTACACCGATGGCCAGAGCCAGGGCATCTATCGTTACCAGTTCGACAGCAAGGCGGGGAAAATCGACCCCACGCCGCAGCAGGTGGTCAAGAGCGTCAGCCCGTCGTGGCTGGTGCTGTCAGCCGACCAGCGCCAGTTGTTCACTGTCAATGAAACCCCCAATGGCCATGTCAGCAGCTTCAGCGTCAGCACCAAGGGCGAGATCAAGCCGCTGAACCAGGTGAGCAGCCGTGGCGATGAGCCCACCCACGCCAGCCTCAGCCGCGACCAGCGTTACCTGTTCGTCGCCAACTACGCCGTCGCCCCCGACCCGGGTGGCAGCCTGGTGGTGATTCCGGTGGCCAAGGACGGCAAGCTCAAGGACGTGATCCAGCAGCTGCGGCACAAGCCCAGTGGCGTCAACCCCGAGCGCCAGGCCGGGGCCCATGTGCATTCGCTGGTGCTGTCGCCGGATGGCCAGCATGTGTATGCCTGCGACCTGGGAGCCGACAAGGTATTCATCTATCGCTACGATGGCGCCAGCGCCGATCACCCGCTGACCCCGGCAATCCCGGCGTCGGTGGACCTGCCGCCTGGCAGCGGGCCGCGTCATCTGCTGTTCGATGCCAAGGGCCGGCATGCCTACCTGACACTGGAGATGAGTGGCGAAGTGGTGATGTTCGACGTCAAGGACGATGCCTTGCTGGAGCGTCAGCGCCTGCCGCTCACCGAACAGCAGGATGCCGCCGCCAAGGCCTCGGGTGGCCTGCATCTGTCGGCAGACGGGCGCTTCCTGTATGTCAGCAACCGCGGCACGGCGAACGAGATCGTGGTGTTCAGCGTGGGCAAGGACGATGGCCAGCTGACCTTCCTGCAACGCCGTTCGGTGGAAGGCGACCACCCGCGCGAATTCGCCCTGGACCCGAGCGACAACTTCCTGCTGGTGGCCAACCAGAAGAGCAACCAGATTGTGGTCATGCGCCGCGACCCGCGCAGTGGCAAGCTCGGCGAGACAGTGCAGACCTTCACTCAGGATGCGCCTTCGGACCTCAAGTTCATCAAGTGAGGCTCGCTGGAGGGACTATCGATACGGGTAATAATCCTTACCAGCGCAATGAATTTCTGCGGGCGACCTCGGCGGCGTAAGTTTGACCCAAGGCCCAAGCGGCTGAACGTCAAACCACTCAAGTCGAGGTCAGCCACCATGAACTTCAATCTCTTCCCCGTGATTGCCGCATCCGCCATTTCCGCTTCCGTCGTGCTGCCGGCCCATGCCCATGCCGACAGCAGCAAGCCCACGGCCACCCACAGCTACACCGAGCAGTACCTGCGCCAGAGCGCCAACTTCCATGCGGCCTTGAGTGGCAAGCACAGCCACTGAACGGTACTCGGTCTTGTAGGAGCGGCCTTGCGTCGCGAAAGGGCCGCGAAGCGGCCCCGGCAATCTCGGCGGTGACGCAAAATACCGGGTCCGCTACGCGGCCCTTTCGCGACGCAAGGCCGCTCCTACAAGGGACCGCGCACGCTACTTGGCCATCACTGACTTGAACAGGTCCGAAGCCAACCATCCCTCCAGCCAGCTCCGCAGCCGCGGATAAGCTGCCTCGGCGAACCACTGCGGTTCGACCCCGGCAAACTGGCGCATCAGGGGCAACAGGGCGGCATCGGCCAGGCTCGGGTGGGTGGCCAGCAAGTACGGCCGGCCTTCGAGCAACTGCTCAAGCTCTGCCAGCCAGGCTTCAGCCTGCTGGCGATAGTGCTCGCGTGAGTGTTCGGGGTAACGCTCGGCGTACTTGTACAGGTTCACCTGCGCCTTGAACGTGCTGTCGTTGCGGGCCATCAGGGCTTCGGCGTGCTGTGCTGCGGCCGGGTCGGCCTGCAGGCGCCAGTCCTGCGGGTCGTGCTGTTCAAGCGCCCAGCGCATGATGTCCAGGCTCTCTTCCAGTACGCCGGCACCGGTATCCAGCACCGGTACCGTACCCTTGGGCGACAAGGCCAGCAGTTCTGCCGGCTTGTTCTTCATCGCCACCTCGACGATTTCCACCGCACAGCCGGCATAGCGCAACGCCAGGCGCGCACGCATCGCCCATGGGCAGCGGCGGAACGAGTAGAGGATCACCCGCACACCTCCACGTCGCTCAAGCCATTGCCCTGGCGGCGTACCTGGATCTGCACCGGGATGCGTTCGTGCATTTCCTGCACGTGGGAGATCACCGCGACCTTGCGACCCTGCGCCTGCAGGCCGTCGAGGGCATCCATGGCCAGTTGCAGCGACTCTGGATCGAGGCTACCGAACCCTTCGTCGATGAACAACGACTCGATGCGCAAGGTGCTTGAGGCCATCGACGCCAGGCCCAGGGCCAATGCCAGCGAGACCAGGAAAGTTTCACCGCCTGACAGCGAATGCACCGAGCGCAGCTCGTCACCCATTTCGGTGTCCAGCACCAGCAGGCCCAGGGCGCTGCCACCGCGCTTGAGGCGATAGCGACGCGCCAGCTGGCGCAGTTGGGTGTTGGCGTGGTGCAGCAGCAGGTCAAGGTTGTAGCCTTGGGCGATCTTGCGGAACACGTCGCCCGAGGCCGAGCCGATCAGCGCATTCAGCCGCGCCCAGCGCTGCCATTGCTGGTAGGCCTGCTCGATCTCCCCGCTCAGGGCCTGGCTCGCCTGCTGGCGGCGCTGGTCGTCGGCCTGCTGCGCGCGCAGTTCGGCGCATTGCTGTTCATGCCCGGTCAGCCGTTCGCGCAGCTCGCCCAGCGCTTGCTCAAGGTCTTCGACCGAAGCCTCGACGCTCATCTGCCCGGCGTGTTGCTGCAGGCGCTGTGCGCGTTCCTGGAGCAACACGCGGCTCTGTTCGATGGCCTTTTCGGCGCTTTGCAGGCGCTGGCGCAGCGCATTCAACTGGGCATCGTCGATGGCCAGCAGACGATCCAGCCCGGCGTCGTCCAGCTCCGGATGTTCGGCGCGCCACTGGGCGATGTCGCCTTGCAGCTGCTGGTACTCATGCTCCAGCGCCTGTTGCTGCTGGATATTGGCCTTGAGTTCGCTGGCCAGTTGCACGCCCTGGGTGCGCAGGTCTTGCAGCTGCTGGGCAGTGTCTGCATCCGCGGCGCGGGCCTGTTCCAGCTGGTTGTCCATGTGCTGCTGCCAGGCTTCGGCGCTGGCCTGCTCGCCGAGCAACTCGGCCAGCGCGGCCTGGGCTTGCTGGCGCTGCGTGTCGAGTGCAGCGAGCTGTTGCTGCGCCTGCGCCAGGGCCTGCACGCGCGCCTGTTGCTGGTCACGCAGCTTGTCCAGTTGCAGCTGGCGCGCCTGCTGTTCTTCCTGTTCGTCCTTGCGCTGTTCCAGTTGCTGCAGGCGCTGGGCGATCTGCTGGTCGAGGGCGAGGAAGGCATTGGCCGGGTCATCGCCGAGGGCTTTGAGTACATCGCCCGGGAGTACATTGGCCAGGTCATTGAGACCTTGCTCCAGTTGCTGCTCATCATTGGCCAGCGCCTGGTGTTGCTGGTCGAGATGGCGCTGGGCCTGCTGCTGGGCATCCTGCGCCGCCTGTAGTTGCTGGTTGAGGCGAGCAGCATCCTTCTGCAGGGCGAGCAGGGCACTCTGGCGTTTCTCGTCCTTGCCGATTTCTTCGTCCAGGCGCCGCAGCTGGCTGTCGAGCCAGGCACTGCGGGCCTTGTCATCCTGCGGGGCGAGGGCGGGCCAGAGGCTGTGCGCCTGCACCTGTGCCACCAGCGGCTGCAGCTGCTCGCCCAGGTGCTGCTGTTGCTGCTGGTAGTCCTTGAGCTGGGCATTGACCACGCCGAGCTGGGTGCGCAGTTCGACCAGCTTGCCGTTGAGGGTTTCGACCTGTTTCTGCGCCGCTTCCTCTTCGGCCTGGTCATGGCGACCGAGGCTCTGCAACAGTGCTTCGGGTTGGTGGAACGGGTGTTCGGCGCTGCCGCAGACCGGGCAGGGCTCGCCATCGCGCAACTGGCCGCGCAGTTCTTCAACGCTGGTGTTGCGCGCCAGGCGCTGGCGTTGCAGCAACTGGCGGGTGAGGTTGAGCGCCTGTTCGGCGGCTTCCAGTTCAGCCTTGGCCGCAGTCCCTTCGCCGATCAGTTGCTGGCGTTGCTGCATGGCTTGCAGCTGGCGCTCACGCAGGGCATCGAGCTGCTGGCGCAGTTCCAGTTCGCGGCCGTGCAGGCGTGACAGTTCCTCGACGGCGCGTTGCTGTTTGCGGTTATCCTGCAGCATGTTGCCGAGCAAGTCGATCTGCTCGGCCAGGGCCTGGGGCTCGGCCTTGGCTTCGCGGAACAGCAGCTCGAAGTTGTCGCGCTGGGCCTGCAGCTGGGCATTGGCCTGGCTGGCCTGGGCCTGCAGGCCTGGCAGCTCTTCACGCCCCTTGGCCAGGCGGCCACCGATCAGCATCACCTGCTTGAGTTGCGGCAGGTAGGCCTGCCAGGCATTGGCCAGGCCGGCCAGGTGCTGGCTGTCGGCCAGGGCGGTGTCGATCTGGGCCAGTTGCTGCTGGCTGCGCTGCTGGTTGTGTTCCGTTTGCTGTAGTTGCTGCTGACCTTCGGCAACTTGCTGTTCGGCTTGCTGGCAGGCCGTTTGCTGTTCCACCTGTTGCTGGTCGAGGCGCGCCAGGTTGTCCTGGCCGGCGAAGGCCTGGCGCAGGCGCGGCGCATTTTCGCTGTGCAGGGTCTGGCTTTGTGCCAAGGCTTCGCGAGATGCCAGCAGCGCCTGTTCCAGCGCTGCGGTGCGCGTTTGCAATGCGTCTTGCTGGCGCTGTTGCTCGGCGATCTGCGCCGCGACTGGTGCCAGTTGCGCGGCGAGCATCTGCTGGCGGTGGAACTGGTGGCGCTGCGGCGCCAGGCGTTCCAGGCGCTGCAGGTCGAGGCGTTGCTCGGCCAGTTGCTGCCATTCCTGTTCGGCGGCTTGCAGGGTGGCGCCGGCTTCGGCGTGCTGGGTTTGCAGCTGGCGTTGTTCATCGAGCCAGTTGCGCTGCTGCTCCAGCTGACGCTCGCCGGCCTGGTCGGCCTTGAACTGCTGCAACGCCTGTTCCAGGCGCTGGTCGAGCTCGGCGCGGGCTTCGCTGGCCATTGGCAGCAAGTGACTGGCGCGATCCTTGAGGGTGTTGTGGGTTTCGGCAGTTTCCCGCGCCTTGCTGAACGCGCGCTGGCCGAGGCGGGTGTAGATGGCGGTGTTGGTGAGCTTTTCCAGCAGCTCGCTGCGCTCTTTGTCGTCGGCCTTCAGGAAGGCGCCGAACTCGCTCTGGGCCAGCATCACCGCACGGGTGAACTGCTCGAAATTCAAGCCCAGGCGGGCTTCGATCAGTTGCTTGTATTCGCTTTTGCCGCTGCCCAGCACTTGCTCGCTGTCCAGGTCATACAGGCTCTGGCGGCTGAATTGCAGCTTGCCGTTGGCCTTGTCGCGGGCGCGGTTGGCTTCCCAGCGGGCGCGGTAGCGGTGGCCGTCGATACCGACGAAATCGACTTCGGCAAAACCGCTGCCGGTGCCGCGGCGCAGCAGGTTGCGCGGGTCGGATGTGGGAATCTCACCGTCGGCGTCTGGCACTTTGGCTTCGCGGCCGATGTCGTTCAGGCGCGGCACGGTGCCGAACAGGGCCAGGCACAGGGCATCGAGCAACGTGCTTTTGCCGGCGCCGGTCGGCCCGGTGATGGCGAACAGGCCGGCGCTGGCCAAGGGCTCGGCGGTGAAGTCGATGTCGACCGGGCCGGCCAGGGATGCCAGGTTCTTCAGGCGGATGGCGAGAATCTTCATGGCTGTTCCTCTTCCAGCTGAACGTCCTGCAGCAGCAGGGCGAAGTCGGCCAGGGCCTGTTCGTCGACGGGGTTGCCGTAGGCCTGTTCCCAGGCACGGCTGAACAGGTCCTGCGGGGTCATTTGCGACAGCTCGACGAATGCCAGGTCATCGTCTTCGCCACGGCCAGCGCCGGCATACTCGGCGCTGATGCGGATCAACCGCACCGCCTTGCCGTGCAGGGCGGCTTCGATCTGCTGGCGCAGGTCCGGTTGCGGTTCGTCCAGGTGTACCCGCACTTCCAGCCAGGGCTGGCGGTTAGGGTCTTCGAGCAGGTCGATCACGGGCAGCTCGGCCAGTTGTTCGAGCAGTTCACCCAGCGGCGCCGGGCCGACCCGCTGCAGGGCCACCGCACGCGGTACCGGGCGAGGCTCGACGCTGACCAGCTCGCTGCCGTCGAGCTCGACTTCCAGCACCTGGTGCGGGTAGTTGATTTCGGCGAACGACAGCGGGATCGGCGAGCCACTGTAGCGGATGCGGCTTTCGCGGTTGACCTTCTGCGGCTTGTGCAGGTGACCGAGCGCCACGTAGCTGATCGACTTGTCGAACAGCTTGGCCGGCAAGGCCTCGGCATTGCCGATGATCAGGCTGCGCTCGGAGTCTTCGGACACCGCGCCACCGGCCATGTGCGCATGGCTGATGGCAATCAGCGCCTGGTCCTTCTTGCGCTTTTTCTGCGCCGCGCCAATCAGCTGCTGATGCACCTGGGTGATACCCTGCAGGTAGTCGTCACCCAGCTGCGGGCCGGTCACTTCGGCCGGGCGCAGGAAGGGCAGGGCCAGGCACCAGGCGGCGACCTTGCCACGGCCGTTGGTCAGCGGAATGAGCAGGCGCTCGGCATCCAGCTGGCCTTCGTCGAGCCAGTGCACCCGGCCCAGCGCGTGGGTGCGCAGGCGGCGCATGAGCGCGGCGGGCAGCTCGATGCGCGAGCCGGAGTCGTGGTTGCCGGCGATCATCACGATGTCCAGCTTCGGCTGCTGCTCGTGGGCCTGGACGATGAAATCGTAGAGCCGTTCCTGGGCTTTGACCGGCGGGTTGACCGTGTCGAAGATGTCGCCAGCGATCAGCAGCGCATCCGGCTGGCGCAGGCGCAGCTGGCCGAGCAGCCAGTCGAGGAAGCAGGCGTGTTCGAAGTCGCGTTCCTGGCCGTGCAGGCTTTGGCCCAGGTGCCAGTCGGAGGTGTGAAACAGACGCATGGATGACCTGTTGGTGTCGAGTCAGCAAGCCGGGGGCTTGGCGTGAATGATGGGCTTCGCGGAGCCGGGTATGGTAACCCAACCCCGGGTTACACGGCAGTCACGCCTACTATGACTGCGCCAGGCCAGGCGTTTTGCCCATTCCGTGACTTGGTTCGCGCTCTGCCGGCATTTCTGGAGTTGATGGCAAGCCAATGCTGACCTACCCTCCGAACCGGCCAAACTCATGGCCATTTAACACCCACGGACGATCATCACGGAGCTCCCCATGGAAGGCATCCCGCAATCCCAATCTACCTCTGGCAACCTCAAGCCTAAATGGCAAGAGCGTTTCGCCTTCTTCGATCAGTACGGCGCCCCAACTTCCGAGGCTTACAAAGCCGCTTTCCGCGCCTTGCCATTTCGCAAGAAGCTGCTGATCAACAATAACTTCATCGGCTTTTTCTTCGGCCCGATCTACTGGTTCGTGCTGGGGTTGTGGAAGAAGAACCTGGTCATGCTGGCGATCATGATTGCCCTAGGGTTGCTGCTGGGCGTCGTCGAGGCGGTGACCGGGAGTGAGATCCCGCGGCCGGTGGATAACGGGCTCAGCATGGCGTTTGCATTTCTTTATAGTTTCCTGAGCAACCGGGCTTACTACCTGAAGCAGACCAAAGGGCTGAATGGCTGGAACCCGTTTGAGGGGCAGCGGTTTATTTGAGTTGGTGATTGTCTGAGGGCCGCTATGGGCCTGGCGTGAGGTATTCAGCGCCTGTGAGAACGAGCGCCGCCCGCGCGGCGCATCGCGGATAAATCCGCTCCTACATCTGTTGCAACGTGCCGAACCTGTTATGCCATGGTCGCCTGCCTTGGTGCATGACTTGAGCCGTGCAAACCGGCTGACAACTATGGCCTTACAGGCATGGTCACGTTGCAACAAATGTAGGAGCGGATTTATCCGCGATGCGCCGCGCGGGCGGCGCTCGGTCTCAAGGGCGCTGAAAATCCAAAGGCATGCACCTCTCGGCCACACCCCTCACTTCGGATAAAGCGGCGGCAAACTCCCACTTTCCCCTGCCGGCAACAACACCTGTTCCGCCGGCGGAATCGTCCCGATCGCCCGCCACAGATCCTCACCCTGCCAATACTGCCCGCTCTCGCTGTACAACGCCCCGTTCAACCCATCCAGCGCATCCGACAACGGCACGAAACGCGCCGCCATCTCGGCCAGGGTTTCCGGCTGCTGGCGTGCCCAGGCATCGAGCGCCTGGCGTGTAGCCTGCGGGTCGTTGGCCAGGCATGCGCGCTTGAGGTCGTCCAGCAAGGTGCGCGGGCTAGGACCGTTCTGGGCGGCGCGCAGCACTGCCGGTTGCGAGCGGGCGCGCCACCACAGGGCGAAGCCGAGCACCGTGGTCAGGGCAAACAGCAGGGTGGCCAACTGCCAAGGCCAGAGCAGCTGGCTGGCGCCACTGCTGTCACTGACCGGGGTGTCCGCGCTCAGCGCCGGGTTGTCCTGAACGTCCAACATACGCGCCGGCAGGCTGCTGTGTTCCAGGTGGTCTTCGCGGGTGTTCCACCAGGTGACTTCCACCGCCGGCAGGGCCAGATTGCCGCTGTGGGTCGGCACCAGGGCTTCGCGCTCCTCGCGGTTGGCGGTCATGCCGCGTTCGCTGATTTCGTTGCGCAGCACCGGTTGGTCCGGGTAACGGCGCAGGCCGACGATCTCGGTGGCGGGCAGCTGCGGCAGCTGGGTGCTCGACAGGCCCTCGGCGCGCAGGGTGATGCTGCGCGTCAGCGAGTCGCCGATCTGCGGCTGCTGGCTGGCCGGGTCGGGGTTCCAGTGTTCTTCCAAGGTCAGGCTGCGTGCCGGTAACCAGGGTACGTTGGCAGGCCAGGCGCCAGGGATGGGGCGCACGGCCAGGCGCAGCGGCAGCGAGCTGACCTGCACCTGGCGGCCGGCCCGGGTGGTAGCGGCGGGTTGCTGACCATTATCGGCGGCGGTGGCGGTAAAGGTCAGCGGTGGAATCCCCAGGCTGCCGCTTTGCTGCGGGTACACCGCGTAGCGGGTTTCGATCACCCCGTGGCGCACGCCGTTGATTTCTTTCTCGTAGGTGCGCGATTCACCGAGCGGTTCGACCTTGGCGTTTTCCAGCTGCAGCGGGCTCAGGCTGCTGTCGTCGTACAGCGACACCGAATGGTAGATGCGCAGGGTCAGCACGGCCTGGGCCTGGACGTACACCTCGTTGCTGTCCAGGGTGGCTTCGACGAAGACTTGCGAGGCGATCTCCGGGCGACTGGCGTCGGCCTGCAGCACTTGCAGGTCGATGGCCTGGCTCTGCGATTGGCCCAGTTGCAGCTCGGGGATGCGCAGGCTGCCGCTGCGCCTTGGCAGCAGGGTGATGATCCAGCGGGTGCTGGCGCGGGTCTCGCCGTCGAGGGTGTGCAGGCTGTTCAGCTGGCGTGTGCCGCGCACTTCGAAGTCGCTTTCCAGGGCGCGCAGGTCGGGCTTGCCAAACTGGGTCACGTCCTGGCTTTCGAGGGTCAGCTCAAGGGTTTCGCCGGCCTCCAGGCGCGTGCGGTCGACGCTGGCCTGCAGCGTGGGTAGGGCTTGGGCCATGGCGGCCCACAACAGGCCGAGAAGCAAGACGCCGAAGCGACTCATCGTGTTTTTTCCTGATGCAATTGCTGTTCATACCAGAATTTGCGCCGCAACAGCTCCGCCGGGTTGTCGGGGATCTCGCGCAGCCATTGTTCCAGGGCCTGGCGCTGCTCGGCATCGAGGCTGGTCGATACCGGGCGCTGCGGCGGCTGGGTGATGCTGTCGTCATCGCCACCCTGGTTGCCAGGCGCTGCCTGGCTGTTGTTGCTGCCTTCACCGGGTTGTTCGGCGTTGGCCTGTTCTTCACTGCCTGGCGTGCCTTGGGCGGGGCTGCTGGCCGAGCTGCTGTTGCCTTCGGTTTCGCTGCCGGGGGGGCCTTGGGCATCGCTGTTGGCCGGTTGTTCCTCGGCCTGGGCATCACGTTGCTGCAGCAATTGCTGCACCAGCGCCTGGTTGGCCAGCGCCGGTTGCAGGTCGGGCTGGCGCTCCAGTGCCTGTTCGTAGGCGTCCAGAGCGGCTTCCAGCTCGCCGCTGCGGGCCAGGGCATTGCCTCGATTGTAGTGGGCCGCGGCGCTGTCGCCCTGGGCGAAGGCTTCGGCGGCACCGGCGTAGTCGCCGGCCTGGTACAGCGCCATGCCGCGCCACTGCGGGTCCTGGAAGTGCCGGGCGGCATCTGCCGGGTGTTGCTTGCGCAGCAACATCTGGCCCTGTTGGTCGGGGCGCAGCCACAGGTCGTTGAACTCGAAGGCCTGGCTGGGTTGCGGCAAGGCCAGCAACAGCGGCAGGCAGAACAGCCAGCCGCGGCGCCCGGCACAGGCGGCCAGCAGCAACAGCGGAAGCAACAACCAGTAACCCTGGTCAGCCCAGCTGTCCAGTTGCAGGGTCTGGCCGGCGTCGCGCAGATGGCGCGGGTTGTCGAACAGGCCAAGGCCGCGCAGGTCGAGGTCGTCGATGCGGGCATGGCGGTAGCGCCCGCCGGTACCACTGACGAAGGCCTTGAGGCTGGCACTGTCGAGCCGCGGCAGGAGGATGCCGCCCTGGTCATCCTTGAGGTATTCGCCATTGGCCTGGCGCACCGGGGCGCCGTCGCTGGTGCCGATGCCGAGCATCAGCAGGCTCGGGCCCTGGCGGCCGAGGGCCTGGGTGATGCCCTGGCGTTCTGCTGCACTCAGTGCCGAACCGACGAGCAGCAGGCGACCCTGGCCGAGGCCGCTCTGGGCCAGCAGGGCCAGGCCTTTCTGTACGGCCAGGTCGGCGCGCTGGCCGGGTTTGGGCATGATCGACGGGTCGATGGCCTCCAGCAGATTACGCGTGGTGCCCAGGTCATCTGACAGCGGTACCAGGGTGTGCGCGCTGCCGGCATAGACGATCAGCGCGGTCTGGCTGTCGTTGCGGTGTTCGAGCAGGTCGAGGATCTTGCGCCGGGCCTGCTCCAGGCGATTGGGGGTAACGTCCTCGGCGAGCATCTGCGGGGTCAGTTCGAGCAGGATCACCAGCGGGTCGGCCGGGCGCTGGCGGGTTTCCTCCAGGCGCTGCCAGCTCGGCCCGAGCAGGGCCAGCACCACCAGCAGCCAGGCCAGGCCGAGGGCTACCCAAGGCAGCTTGCTGTTGCTGCCGCTGCCACCGCCGAGCAGCACCGGGTGGAAGGCCGCTGGCAATATCATCTGCCAGCGCCCGGCGCGCTTGCGCCGGTGCCACAGTTTGAACAGCAGCCAGCCGAGCAGGGGGACGACAAGCAGCCAGAGCGGGCGCAGCCATTGAGGCCAGAGATCGATCATCGCCGTTTCCTCAGGCGCAGGCGTTTCAGGCGTTGGCGCCATTCCGGATGGGGCTGCAGGAAACGCGGTTTGCGCAGCACCTTGTGCAGCAGGTTGTCGGGCCATTGCACCGCCACCACCAGCAACACGCTGAGCAGCAGGGCCAGGGCCAGCGGCCAGGCATACAAGGCCTTGGCCGTGCGCGCCTGGGTTGGTTGCTGGGCCACCGGCTCCAGCTGGTCGAGGGTGTCGCCGATGGCGTTCAGCTCGGCGCCGTCATGGGCGCGGAAGTAGGCGCCGTGGGTGATGTCGGCAATTTCCTTGAGCGACGCTTCGTCGAGGTCCAGGCTCGGGTTCAGGCCAAGCAGGCCGGGCGTGCCGCTGGCCTCGGGGTTGGCGCCGATGCCGATGGTGTAGATGCGCACGCCTTCCTGGGCGGCCAGGCGGGCGGCGGTCAGCGGGTGGATCTGCCCGCCGTTGTTGGCGCCATCGGTGACCAGCACCAGCACCCGGCTTTGTGCCGGGCGTTGGCGCAGGCGCTTGACCGCCAGGCCGATGGCGTCGCCGATGGCGGTGTTCTTGCCGGCGATGCCGATTTGCGCCTCGTCGAGGAAGGTGCGCACGGTGCGCCGGTCGAAGGTCAGCGGCGCTTGCAGGTAGGCCTGGCTGCCGAACAGGATCAGGCCTACACGGTCGCCTTCGCGGTCCTGCAGGAAGTCGCCGAGCAGTGCCTTGACCAGGTCGAGGCGGCTGATGTCTTCGTCTTTCCATTGCATGTCGGGGAAGTCCATCGACCCCGAGACATCCACCGCCACCAGCAGGTCGCGGCCGCTGGCGGCCACCGGTACCGGCTCGCCGAGCCATTGCGGGCGCGCGGCGGCCAACAGCAGCAACAGCCAGATCAGCACGTACGGCGCCTGTTGGCGAAGGGTTGGCAGGTTCAGGCGTGCGCGGCGCCCGGCCAGGCCTTCCAGTTCGTCGAGGAAGCCGACCTTGAGCACCGGCTCGCCACTGTCGGCGGCGGGCAGCAGCAGGCGCGCCAGCCACGGCAGCGGCAGCAGCACGAAGATCCACGGCCAGGCCAGTTCAAACATGTTTGCGAATCCAGGTTTCGACAGCCTGGCTGAGCCCGACGATGGCCTTGTCGTCGAGCTTGCACTCGGGCTTGTAGGCACCTTCGACCAGCACCATCCAGCGGGTCAGGCCGGCAGCCGGGCAACGGTTGTCGAGAAAGGCCAGCCACTGGCGGCCGTTCAGGGTATGGCTGTTGGCGCCGGGGTAATGGTTGCGGCACAGGCGCTTGAGCAGGGCGTTGATCTGCTGCAGCCAGGCGCCGGCCGGCGCGCCGTCATAGGGGCGCGGCAGGCGGGCGAGTTCGGCCAGGGCTTCCAGGCGCACCGGGTCGAGCGGCAGCTCGGCGCGCACCACCGGACGCTTGCCCGGGCGCCAGCGGCGCAACCGCCACAGGCCCCAGACCAGCAGCGGCAGCAGTGCGAGCAGCAGCCACCAGCCCGGCGCTGGCGGCCACAGGCCGATCGCCGGTGGCGCGATCAGCGGTTGCAGCTGATCCAAAGGGTTCATTGACCACTCCCGGGGCGCTGAGCGTTCAGGTATTCGCGCAATTGCTCGATCATCTCGCTCTGGGTGCTCAATGGCATCAGCACTACGCGAAGCTTCTGCGCCATCAGCTCCCAGCGCTCGATGCGCGCTTCGGCTTGTTGACGGTAGGCCTGGCGCAGGTTGGCGTCGAGGGTGTCGAGCTCCAACTGCGCGCTGCGCTGGGCAAAACGCAGCAGGCCGGCAGCGGGCAGGGCGTGGTCGAGCGGGTCGGACACCGGCATCAGCAGCAGGTCGCAATGGCGTGAGAGCATGGCCAGGTGTTGCTCGGCCTGGGGGCTGAGTGACCGTTCGTCGCAGATGACGATGGCCAGGCTGCCGGGGCGCAGCACTTCACGGGCGCGGCGCAGGGCCAGGCCGAGGCTGTCGGCCTGGGGCGCGGCTTCGGTGTGCAGGGCCTGGTTGACCTTGGCCAGGCGGTTGAGCAGCTGCAGCAGGCTCTGCTTGCTGCGCCTGGGTTTGATCTCGTGGTGCTCGTTGTCGCCGAACACCAGCCCGCCGATGCGGTCGTTGTGGCCTAGCGCGGCCCAGCCGAACAGCGCGGCCGCCTCGGCGGCGAGCACCGACTTGAACATCAGGCCCGAGCCAAAGAACAGCCGCTGGCTCTGTTCGACGAGGATGAAGATCGGCCGCTCGCGTTCTTCGTGAAACAGCTTGGTGTGCGGCTCCTGGGTGCGTGCGGTCACGCGCCAGTCGATGTTGCGCACATCGTCACCGGCCTGGTACACGCGCACCTGGTCGAAGTCCACGCCACGCCCGCGCAGCTTGGAATGGTGCAGGCCGACCAGCGGGCTGCGCTGGCCAGGGCGGGAAAACAGCTGAATCTCGCGCACGCGGTGGCGCATGTCGATCAATTCGGCGAGGCCGATGCGAATGCCGGGTTCGGCCTGCTGCGTGGTGGGCATGGGTCAGGCGACGGCTACGACGTCGAGGATGCGCTGGACCACGCGGTCCTGGTCGATCCCCGCAGCTTCGGCTTCGAACGACAGGATGATGCGGTGGCGCAGAACATCGAACAGCACCGCCTGGATGTCTTCGGGGCTGACGAAGTCGCGCCCGGCCAGCCAGGCATGGGCGCGGGCGCAGCGGTCGAGGGCGATCGAGCCGCGGGGGCTGGCGCCATAGGCGATCCAGTCGGCCAGCTCGGCGTCGAACTTGGCAGGGGTGCGGGTGGCCATGACCAGCTGTACCAGGTATTCCTCCACGGCGTCGGCCATGTACAGGCCGAGGATTTCCTTGCGCGCGGCAAAGATCGCCTGCTGGCTGACCCGGCGTTCGGGTTTCACTTCGCCGCCCAGCGCCTCGCCACGGGCCTGGGCGAGGATGCGGCGCTCCACGGCGGCATCGGGGAAGCCGATTTTCACGTGCATCAGGAAGCGGTCGAGCTGGGCTTCGGGCAGCGGGTAGGTGCCTTCTTGCTCGATCGGGTTCTGCGTGGCCATCACCAGAAACAGTGGCGACAGGTCGTAGGTGCTGCGGCCCACGCTGACCTGGCGCTCGGCCATGGCTTCAAGCAGTGCCGACTGCACTTTGGCCGGGGCGCGGTTGATTTCGTCGGCCAGCACCAGGTTGTGGAAGATCGGCCCCTGCTGGAACACGAAACTGCCGGTTTCCGGGCGATAGATTTCGGTGCCGGTGATGTCGGCCGGAAGCAGGTCGGGGGTGAACTGGATGCGATGGAACTGCGCCTCGATGCCTTCGGCCAGCTCTTTGATGGCCTTGGTCTTGGCCAAGCCCGGTGCACCTTCGACCAGCATGTGGCCGTCGGCCAACAACACGATCAACAGCCGTTCGACAAGCTTTTCCTGGCCTAGGATCTGGGAGGAAAGAAAGGTGCGTAGCGCGATCAGCGCTTCACGGTGTTCCATCGGTGGCGGTTCCTGGGTCTGGGCCAAGGCGCGGGCGACCTGGCTGGGGGGGATACTTTAATCTATCCGTGATGCCGCGTCGAAATCTGCGCAGTGACTTTGCGTGATTGCTGATTTGCCGGCGCTGCGATCTGTTGCCTGCTCAATACCTTCCAAAGTGAAGGAGCAGGGGCATGAACGAGCAGTGTGGTAGTTGGCATATAGGTGTTTTTTTCGACGGTACTGGCAACAACGCGAGCAATGCGGCCGCGCCCTGTGGGGGCATTGCCACCGCCACAGGCAGCTATGGCAATGTGCACAGCAACGTGGCGCTGCTGCATGGGCTCTATCCCAGCGGGGTGGTGCAGGGCCGGGTGTACTTCAAGCACTATGCGCAAGGCATTGGCACGACCGCAGGGGCGCCAGATTCGGTATTCGGCCAGGCCACGGGAAGAGGTGAGACAGGCGTGCTGGCGCGTGTCGAAGAGGCACTGGCAGTGATCGCAGGGCAGTTGCGCGATCACCTGGCCGCTCAGGCCCAGACGATGCCTGGGCGCATCGAGTTCGACCTGTTCGGTTTTAGCCGCGGGGCGGCGGCGGCCAGGCACCTGGCCAATCGGCTGGGGGCCGGGGAGCAGGGCCTGCCGGCCGAACTGCAGGGCGAGCGGGTGATCAACTTCATTGGCCTTTTCGATTCGGTGGCGGCGATGGTTGCCCCCCTGCGGGGAAACTTCGACCCGGCAAATGCCCAGTATGCCGGCTTGCGCCTTGGCTTGGGCCCGAAGGTGGCGCGGCAGGTGGTGCAACTGGTGGCTGCCGATGAGCGGCGGCACAATTTTGCCTTGGTGCGTAGCGGCAACGATATCGTGGTGCCGGGTGTGCACTCCAACATCGGAGGCGGTTATCCGCCTTGCATGCGTGAGCAGGTGATGCTGTGCAAGCCCTTTTCGAACCAGGTGCCGCAATGCACGCCTGTAGAGCGGACGGCGGCCTATGCGGCTGCAAAGGCTTTGCTGGCGTCGGCGTCGGCAGCTGATGGCGAGCGATGCCTGCGGGTGGTGACCTGGGAGGAGCCGGTGGCGGGAGGGCGGGCGCAGCGAGACACCCCGCAGAAAACGGTCTACGCCGCTGTGCTCAGCGAGCGCGAGGTGCTTGGGCATCTGTCTCGGGTGTACCTGAGCATCATGCGTGAACTGGGGGTTCGGGCCGGGGTGCCTTTCCTGCCGCTGGGCGATGACGAGGGCCATCGGCTACCGCCGGCATTGCTGGGGATCAGTGACAAGCTGCACGACTATGTGTTGGGCGGGGGAGAGTCGGCGGCGCTTTCTGCCGAAGAGCAGGCTTTGTTGCGGGCCAGGTATGTGCATGCATCAGCCCACTGGAATGCCTTGAAGGGCATGCGCAACAGCAGGCTGGATGTTTTGTTCGTCGATAGGCCTGAGGAGGGGGGCAGGGTACTGCATGACAACCCGGTTTGATTGTGGCGGCCGCTTCGCGTCAAACCGCAGCGAAGAGGCCGTATCCTTCGGGTATCAGTTTTTTGCGCTGGAGTGTTTGCGCCCTTGGTCGCATAGGGCGAACACCACCACCAGCACCCCGGCAATCGCCAGGATCAGCGCCACGCCATCGGTGGAATGGGTCGCAGACCCGGCCACCAGGGCCAACCCGCCCAGCGGCGCCAGGCCACCGGCTACCGCCGTGCCGATTTCGCGGCCGGTGCCAAAGCCCGACGAGCGTGTCTGGGTCGGGAACTGACGGCTGAGGAACGAACCCTGTGGGGCGAACATCATCGGCGCGAGGATGCCGGTGCCGATAGCGATGGCGATGTAGATCTGGGTGGGCTCACCGGTGCTCAACAGTTGCAGGAACGGGTAGGCGAACAGCGCCGACAGCACCCCGCCGAGCATCAGTACGGTCTTGCTGCTCCAGCGGTCGCACAGCCAGCCGAAGAACGGTACGGCGAAGATCGCCACCAGGCTTGCGATGGTCACCGACAGCGACGTGACATGCGCCTGCACGCCCTTGAACTGGGTCAGGTAGGCCAGCGAGAAGGTCTTGAAGATGTAGCTCAGGGCGTTGTAGCCGATGGCCACGAAGAACACCACGGCCAGGCCCTTGAGGTCGTTCTTGAACAGCAGCTTCAACGGCGACACCTGCGGCTTGCTGCTGTCGGCCTGGTCCAGCTCCTTGAAGTCTGGTGTCTCGGGGATGCTCTTGCGCACCCACAGGCCGACCGCCACCAGGGCGATGCTGGCAATGAACGGGATGCGCCAGCCACCGGCGAGCAGGAAGTCGTTGCCATTCATGGTCAGCAGGTACACGGTCAGCGACGACAGCAGCAGCCCCAGGTTCAGCCCCAGCGCCGGCCACGCACCCTGGCTCCCGCGCTTGCCTTCACTGGCATGTTCGTAGGAGGTGACTGCTGCGCCGGACAGCTCGGCGCCCGCGCCCAGGCCCTGGATGATGCGGATTACCACCAGCAGGATCGGTGCCCAGATGCCGATGCTGGCATAGCTGGGGATCAAGCCGATCAGCGCCGTGCACACGCCCATCATGCAGAAGGTGATCACCAGCACATGCTTGCGCCCGAAGCGGTCACCCAGGTAGCCGAACAGGATGCCGCCGAAGGGGCGGGCGATGAAGCCGATGGCGAAGGTGGAGAAGGCCAGCAGCGAGGCCACCGCCGGGTTGCTGGCATCGAAGAAGATCTTCGAGAACACGATCGCCGCCATGGTCGCGTAGAGGTAGAAGTCGTACCACTCCAGCATCGAGCCGAAGATGGTCGCCGCTGCCACCTTGCGCAGGCGCTTGCGTTGCTGTTGCGGGGTCTCGTGCGCGGCCGGGGCCGCCTCATGTACCGACATGGGGGGTTCCTTATTGTCTTTGTAGTTGTGGGTGCTGCAGGTTTCAGCGGGCCTTGAGGATCTTTTCGGCGATCATCTGGCCGATGGGAATGGCCGAGGTGGCAGCCGGCGACGGTGCATTGCAGACATGCACCATGCGCGGGGTTTCGGCGAACAGGAAATCGTGCACCAGGGTGCCATCGCGCATCACCGCCTGGGCCCGAATGCCCGCTTCGTAAGGCAGCAGGTCTGCCACTTCCAGCGATGGGCAGTATTTGCGGCATTGCTCCAGGTAACCGCGCTTGAACAGCGAGTTCTTCATCTCGGTGGTGCCGGAGCCGAGGTTGTTCCAGATTGTCTTCCAGAAGCCCGGGAAGCTGGCGTACTCGGCCACGTCGCGCCAATTGACCGAAAACTTGCGGTAGTTCTCGCGGCCGAAGCCGAGCACGGCATTCGGGCCGACGGTGACGCTGCCGTCGATCATGCGGGTCAGGTGCACGCCGAGGAACGGCAGTTCCGGGTCGGGGATCGGGTAGATCAGGTGGTTGACGATCTGGTTCTTGCTGGCAGGCAGGCGGTAGTACTCGCCGCGGAATGGGATGATCTGGTGGTCGATCTTCACCCCGGCCAGGCGCGCCAGGCGGTCGGACTGCAGGCCGGCACAGGCGACCAGCTGGCGGGCACGCCAGGTGTGGCTGTCGGTGCCGATGGCGACGTGGTCGGCATGCTCCTGGATTGCGCGCACGCTGGTCGAAAGGTGCACCTCGCCGCCGGCCTGGCGGATCACCTTGGCCATGGCGTTGCACACCTGGGTGTAGTCGACGATGCCGGTGGCATCGAGGAACAGCGCGCCCTTGCCGACGATGTTCGGTTCACGTTCAGCCAGTGCGGCGGCGTTCAGGCGCTCGACTTTCAGGCCGTTCTGCTGCGAACGCTCATACAGCGCCTGCATGCGCTGCACTTCCAGGTCGTTGGAAGCCACCAGCAACTTGCCGCAGACCTCGAAGGCGATACCGTGCTCGCTGCAGAAATCCTTGGTCGCCTGGGCGCCACGCTTGCACAGTTCGGCCTTGAGGCTGCCGGGTGCGTAATAGATGCCTGCATGGATCACGCCGCTGTTGTGGCCGGTCTGGTGACGGCCGAGGCTGGCTTCCTTTTCCAGGATCAGCAGGGATGCGCCCGGGCGCTGTTCGAGCAGGGCCATCGCAGTGGCGAGGCCGACGATGCCGCCGCCGATGATGCAGTAGTCGTAAGTCATGCAGGGGTACCTTGGTGTTCTTGTCGGTGGATCTGCTTATCAGGTTGTCAGACTAAGTAGTGCGTAAAAAGGCCCGCGTCAGGCCGCGTCGGTATCTCCGGGGTCAGTCGAGGGCGGGGAGGTCGATCTTCAGGCGCCTGGCCGAGGCGCGCAGGTGTGCTTCGGCGCAGGCTGCGGCAGCTTGGCGGTCACCAGCTGCGATGGCCTGGTACAGCGCCTGGTGTTCGCGGTTGGCATCGGCCGAGCCCCCCACCGAGTGGGCGGCGGAGTTCTCCCAGGCGGTGCGCCGGGCGCTGGCCAGCTGGCCGCCGAGGAAGTCGTGAAAAGCCACGAAGTAATCGTTCTTGCTGGCTTCGGCAATTGCCCGGTGGAACGCCACGTCGGCAGCCGAAGCGGTGGCGAAGTCGCTGCGCTTGTCGAGCATTTCCTGCAGGGCCTTGGCCATGTGGGCCAGGTCTTGTTCATCACGGCGGCGGGCGGCGATGGCGGCGGCCTGGGTTTCGATCCACAGGCGCATCTCGAACATCTGCACCAGGTCCGGCTTGCGGCCATTGCTGCCGGGGAAGCGGAACACGGTGCCGGCGGGTGTTTGCGAAATGTAGGAACCGAGCCCGCGACGGGCGATCAGAACGCCGTCGGCCTTGAGCTGCGCCACGGCCTCGCGCACCACCGAGCGGCTGACGTTCAGCTGTTCGGCCAGTTGCTGTTCGGTGGGCAGGCGCGATTCGGCGGCCAGGCGGCCGGAATCGATCTCGGCGCGAATGGCGCTGACGACCCGCTCGACCAGGGTGTCGGGGCGCTGGAGCTCTAGCATGGAAACGGTTGCCTAGTTATCAGGTTGTCAGACAATGCCTGTGTGGGGATGGGCTGTCAATGGTGCGTTGGGGCTGGAGTGCATGTCTGGAGAGATTCATTGCCTTTGAGATCGAGCGCCGCCCGCGCGGCGCATCGCGGATGAATCCGCTCCTACATTTGTTGCAACGTGGCCATGCCTGTGAGGCCATGGTTGTCAGCCTTGTTTGCAATACTCGAGACATGCGCCAAGGCTGGCGACCATGGCGTAACAGGTTCGGCACGTTGCAACAAATGTAGGAGCGGATTCATCCGCGATGCGCCGTGCGGGCGGCGCTCGATCTCCCACGCGCTGAGAATCTATCGGCATACACCCCGCAGCCCCAATATCTCAGAGCTCGCTGACGAAGGTGCCAGTGCCATCAAGGATATTGCGCAGGGTCAGCGCCACTTCCTCAAGGTCGGTCCCCGCCGAAGTCAGCACGATCTCCAGCGCCTCATCCCCTTTCAGCGCATCGCGATCCCCGGCCGCCACCTCGATCAGCAAGCGCTGCGCACTCAAGGTCACCTTCAGCCCATCCAGGGTCGACGGCTCGTCATCCAGGGTCAGGTCGACGGTGTCTTCATCCGGGTAGCGGGTCAGCAGAAACATCTGCCCCTTGTCGCTGTGGCAGCACAGGGTCGCCATGTTGTCTTCCTCGTCATCGCAAGGGGTGGCGAACAGCAAGGCGGTGTGGATTTGCATGGCTACGACTCGGGTCAAGGGAAATGAGAGGGAATTCTGACAGCCTTGCAAACATCCATAAACGTAAAGTTGCCAGCCCTTGACCGAAATTGTCGCAGCCTCGCAAGCGGCAATGACCGCTCAGTCGTTAAGCTTCGGCGAGCCCTGAGCGTGCCTGCCACGTTCAACGTCTGGTTTTTACCGTCCGGCTTGCCACGGGTTGGCTATCGTTGATCCGTACATGGCGGACGTGCGCGACGCTTCAACTAATACAAAGCCCAAGCGGAGTACCACAGATGGCGTTCTTCACCGCAGCCAGCAAAGCCGACTTCCAGCATCAACTGCAAGCGGCCCTGGCGCAGCACATCAGCGAACAGTCCCTGCCACAAGTGGCGCTATTCGCCGAGCAGTTCTTCGGCATCATCTCTCTGGACGAACTTACCCAGCGCCGGCTTTCCGACCTGGCCGGCTGCACCCTGTCGGCGTGGCGGATCATCGAGCGCTTCGACCCCGAGTACCCGCAAGTGCGGGTGTACAACCCCGATTACGAACGCAATGGCTGGCAATCGACCCACACCGTGGTCGAAGTGCTGCACCACGACCTGCCGTTCCTGGTCGACTCGGTGCGCACCGAGCTCAACCGCCGCGGCTACAGCATCCATACCTTGCAGACCACGGTGCTGAGCGTGCGCCGGGGCGCCAAGGGCGAACTGCTCGAACTGCTGCCCAAGGGTACCCAGGGCGAGGGCGTGCGCCACGAATCGCTGATGTACCTGGAAATCGACCGCTGCGCCAATGCCGCCGAGCTCAACGTGCTTACACGCGAGATCGAGCAGGTGCTGGCCGAAGTGCGCGTGGCAGTGGCCGATTTCGAACCGATGAAAGCCAAGCTGCGTGAAGTCGTCGCCGAGGTGGAAAACACCGCTTATGGCCCGGTCCAGCATGAAAAGGGCGAGGTCAAGGCCTTCCTCGAATGGCTGCTGGACAACCACTTCACCTTCCTCGGCTATGAAGAATTCACCGTCCAGGCCGACAGCTCCGGCGGCCAGATGACCTACGACGAGCAGTCGTTCCTCGGTCTGCCGCGCCGCCTGCGGGTGGGCCTGACAGCAGAAGAACTGCGCATCGAAGACTACGCCGTGGCCTACCTCAACGAGCCGCTGCTGCTGTCGTTCGCCAAGGCCGCGCTGCCCAGCCGCGTGCATCGCCCGGCTTACCCGGACTACGTGTCGATCCGCCAGCTGGGCGCTGACGGCAAGGTCATCAAGGAACACCGGTTCATGGGCCTGTACACCTCGTCGGTGTATGGCGAGAGCGTGCATGCCATCCCTTACATCCGCGTGAAGGTTGCCGAGGTCGAGCGCCGTTCCGGCTTCGACCCGAAAGCGCACCTGGGCAAGGAACTGGCCCAGGTGCTCGAAGTGCTGCCGCGCGACGACCTGTTCCAGACCCCGGTCGATGAGCTGTTCAGCACCGTGATGTCGATCGTGCAGATCCAGGAGCGCAACAAGATCCGCGTGTTCCTGCGCAAGGACCCGTACGGGCGCTTCTGCTACTGCCTGGCCTACGTGCCGCGCGAGATCTACTCCACCGAAGTGCGGCAGAAGATCCAGCAGGTGCTGATGGAGCGCCTGAAGGCCAGTGACTGTGAGTTCTGGACCTTCTTCTCCGAGTCGGTGCTGGCGCGCGTGCAGCTGATTCTGCGGGTCGACCCGAAGAACCGCATCGACATCGACCCGCAGCAACTGGAAAACGAAGTGATCCAGGCCTGCCGCTCGTGGCATGACGACTACTCGGCACTGGTCATCGAGAACTTCGGCGAAGCCCAGGGCACCAACATCCTCGCGGACTTCCCCAAGGGCTTCCCGGCGGGCTACCGCGAGCGCTTCCCGGCGCACTCGGCCGTGGTCGACCTGCAGCACGTGGTGGCGTTGTCCGAAAGCAAGCCATTGGCGATGAGCTTCTACCAGCCCCTGACGCGCTTGGGCGACCGCCTGTTGCACTGCAAGCTGTACCACGCCGACACCCCGCTGGCGCTATCGGACGTGCTGCCGATCCTGGAAAACCTCGGCCTGCGCGTGCTCGGCGAATTCCCTTACCGCCTGCGCCATGCCAGTGGGCGTGAGTTCTGGATCCACGACTTTGCCTTCACCTACAGCGAAGGCCTGAACCTGGACATCCAGCAGCTCAACGACACCCTGCAGGATGCCTTTGTCCACATCGTCAACGGCGACGCCGAGAACGACGCCTTCAACCGCCTGGTGCTCACCGCCGGCCTGCCATGGCGTGACGTGGCGCTGTTGCGCGCCTATGCCCGCTATCTCAAGCAGATCCGCCTGGGCTTCGACCTTGGCTACATCGCCAGCACCCTGAACAACCACACCGACATCGCCCGCGAGCTGACGCGGTTGTTCAAGACCCGCTTCTACCTGGCGCGCAAGCTCACCATCGAGGACCTGGACGACAAGCAGCAGCGCCTGGAGCAGGCGATTCTCACTGCCCTGGACGAGGTCCAGGTGCTCAACGAGGACCGCATCCTGCGGCGCTACCTGGACTTGATCAAGGCCACCCTGCGCACCAACTTCTACCAGCCGGATGCCAACGGCCAGAACAAGTCGTACTTCAGCTTCAAGTTCAACCCCAAGCTGATTCCCGAACTGCCCAAACCGGTGCCGAAGTTCGAAATCTTCGTCTATTCGCCACGGGTCGAGGGCGTGCACCTGCGTTTCGGCAATGTCGCCCGCGGCGGCCTGCGCTGGTCGGACCGCGAAGAAGACTTCCGCACCGAAGTACTGGGCCTGGTGAAAGCCCAGCAAGTGAAGAACTCGGTGATCGTGCCGGTCGGCGCCAAGGGTGGCTTCCTGCCGCGCCGTCTGCCGCTGGGCGGCACGCGCGACGAAATCGCCGCCGAAGGCGTGGCCTGCTACCGCATCTTCATTTCCGGCCTGCTCGACATCACTGACAACCTCAAGGACGGTGGCGTGGTGCCGCCGGCCAACGTGGTGCGTCATGACGATGACGACCCGTACCTGGTGGTGGCGGCCGACAAGGGCACGGCGACCTTCTCTGATATCGCCAACGGCATCGCCATCGACTACGGCTTCTGGCTCGGCGATGCGTTCGCTTCGGGTGGCTCGGCCGGTTACGACCACAAGAAGATGGGCATCACTGCCCGTGGCGCCTGGGTCGGCGTGCAGCGCCACTTCCGCGAGCGCGGCATCAACGTGCAGCAGGACCCGATCACCGTGATTGGCGTCGGCGACATGGCCGGTGACGTATTCGGCAACGGCCTGCTGATGTCTGAAAAGCTGCAACTGGTGGCGGCGTTCAACCACCTGCACATCTTCATCGACCCCAACCCGGACCCTGCCACCAGCTTCGTCGAGCGCAAGCGCCTGTTCGACCTGCCGCGCTCGGCCTGGAGCGACTACGACGCCAGCATCATGTCCGAAGGCGGCGGGATCTTCCCGCGCAGTGCCAAGAGCATCGCCATCAGCCCGCAGATGAAGGAACGCTTCGCCATCGAGGCAGACCGCCTGACCCCGACCGAACTGCTGCACGCACTGCTCAAGGCACCGGTCGACCTGCTGTGGAACGGCGGCATCGGCACCTACGTCAAGGCCAGCAGCGAAAGCCACGCCGATGTCGGCGACAAGGCCAACGACGCCTTGCGCGTCAACGGCAACGAGCTGCGCTGCAAGGTGGTGGGCGAGGGCGGCAACCTCGGCATGACCCAACTCGGCCGTGTCGAGTTCGGCCTGCACGGCGGCGCCACCAACACCGACTTCATCGACAACGCGGGTGGCGTGGACTGCTCCGACCACGAGGTCAACATCAAGATCCTGCTCAACGAAGTGGTGCAGGGTGGCGACATGACCGAGAAGCAGCGCAACCAACTGCTTGGCAGCATGACCGACGAAGTGGCCAGCCTCGTGCTGGGCAACAACTACAAGCAGACCCAGGCGCTGTCGCTGGCAGCCCGCCGCGCCCGCGAGCGGATCGCCGAGTACAAGCGCCTGATGGCCGACCTCGAAGGCCGTGGCAAGCTGGACCGGGCCATCGAGTTCCTGCCGTCCGAAGATCAGTTGGCCGAACGCCTGGCCGCTGGCCAGGGCCTGACCCGCGCCGAGCTGTCGGTGCTGATCTCGTACAGCAAGATCGACCTGAAGGAGCAATTGCTCAAGTCGCTGGTACCGGACGACGACTACCTGACCCGCGACATGGAAACCGCCTTCCCGCCGTCGCTGGTCAGCAAATTCGCCGACGCCATGCGCCGTCACCGCCTGAAGCGCGAAATCGTCAGCACCCAGATCGCCAACGACCTGGTCAACAACATGGGTATCACCTTCGTCCAGCGCCTGAAGGAGTCGACCGGCATGAGCCCGGCCAACGTTGCCGGGGCCTATGTGATCGTGCGCGACATCTTCCACCTGCCGCACTGGTTCCGCCAGATCGAGGCGCTGGACTACCAGGTGCCAGCGGAAATCCAGCTGACCTTGATGGACGAGCTGATGCGCCTGGGCCGCCGCGCCACCCGCTGGTTCCTGCGTAGCCGGCGCAATGAGCAGGATGCCGGGCGTGACACCGCGCACTTCGGGCCGAAGATCGCCCAGCTGGGGCTCAAGCTCGACGAGCTGCTCGAAGGCCCGACCCGCGAGCGCTGGATGGTGCGTTACCAGAGCTTCGTCGACGCAGGTGTACCGGAGTTGCTGGCGCGCATGGTTGCCGGTACCACCCACCTGTACACCCTGCTGCCGATCATCGAGGCCTCCGACGTGACCGGCCATGAGCCGGCGCAGGTGGCCAAGGCGTTCTTCGCCGTGGGCAGCGCGCTGGACCTGACCTGGTACCTGCAGGAAATCAGCAACCTGCCGGTGGAAAACAACTGGCAGGCCCTGGCCCGCGAGGCGTTCCGCGACGACATCGACCTGCAGCAGCGGGCGATCACCATCTCGGTGTTGCAGATGGCCGATGGCCCGGAGGACATGGATGCCCGTGTGGCGCTGTGGGCCGAGCAGCACCGGGTGATGGTCGAGCGCTGGCGCGCCATGCTCGATGACCTGCGCAATGCCACGGGCACCGACTATGCGATGTACGCGGTGGCCAACCGCGAGCTGGTCGACCTGGCCATGAGCGGGCAGGCGGCGGTGGTGCCGTCCTGAACCTTGAGCTGAAATGAAAAGCCCCGGCAGCGATGCCGGGGCTTTTTTTATGCCTGTGCTGGCCCTTGTGGGAGCGGCCTTGCGTGGCGATAGGGCTGCGCAGCAGCCCCTGCAATCTAGCGAGGGGCTCAAATCTGGGGGGGCGCTACGCACCCCTATCGCGACGCAAGGCCGCTCCCACAGTGCCGCTTCAACAGGGTCGGTGTTTACTTGAACCTGCGCTCCACGCCTTTCTCCACAAGGATCTTCGCCGAAATCTCTTCCACCGAAAAATGCGTGGAGTTGATGTTGGGAATGTTCTCGCGGCGGAACAGGTTCTCCACCTCACGCACCTCGAACTCGCACTGGGCAAAGCTCGAATAGCGGCTGTTGGGCTTGCGCTCGTGGCGGATGGCGGTCAGGCGGTCAGGGTCGATGGTCAGGCCGAACAGCTTGTTGTGGTGCTTTTTCAGCACCGCTGGCAGCTGCAGGCGCTCCATGTCGTCTTCGGTCAGCGGGTAGTTGGCTGCGCGGATACCGAACTGCATGGCCATGTACAGGCAGGTCGGGGTCTTGCCGCAGCGCGACACGCCAACCAGGATCAGGTCGGCCTTGTCGTAGTAGTGGGTGCGCGCGCCATCGTCGTTATCCAGGGCAAAGTTGACCGCCTCGATCCGCTCCATGTAGTTGGAATTGCCGCCGATCGAGTGCGACTTGCCCACGGAATACGACGAATGGGCTGTCAATTCCTGCTCGAGCGGGGATAAAAACGTCGAAAAGATGTCGATCATGAAGCCGTTCGACGTCGCCAGGATCTCACGGATGTCCTGATTGACGATGGTGTCGAAGATGATCGGGCGCATGCCGTCGCGCTCTGCGGCAGTGTTGATCTGCTGCACCATGGTCCGTGCTTTTTCCGGGCTGTCGATGTACGGACGGGTGAATTTATTGAACGGAATGCTCTCGAATTGAGCGAGCAGGCTTTGGCCCAGGGTTTCGGCGGTGATGCCGGTGCCATCGGAGATGAAAAACGCGGTTCGTTTCATTTGCGATATGGGCCTTAAGCTGATGACGTTTCTTGGATATGATAGGTTCGGTTTGCCGAATGCGGCTGTCGGCATTCTGCCATATTTTACGAGCCTATTTTCCAGGTCCAGGCCACACGCGTCCGGCCCAGTCAACGATGGCAGGCGGGCGCCCTTGAGCTTTTCCAATACAGTTAGTGGAGAGATCACCTTGGTAGAGTACGTAGTTTCCCTCGATAAGCTCGGCGTCCATGATGTAGAGCATGTGGGGGGCAAGAACGCATCCCTGGGCGAGATGATCAGTAACCTCGCCGGTGCCGGCGTGTCGGTGCCGGGCGGCTTTGCCACTACGGCTCAGGCGTACCGTGATTTTCTTGAACAAAGTGGCCTGAACGACAAGATTCACGCGGCCCTCGACGCGCTGGACGTAGACGACGTCAACGCCCTGGCAAAGACCGGCGCGCAGATCCGCCAATGGGTGATGGAAGCTGATTTCCCGGCGCGCCTTGATTCGGAAATCCGAACCGCTTTCGCCGCCATGGCCAACGGTAACGACAACATGGCCGTTGCCGTGCGTTCCTCGGCCACCGCCGAAGACCTGCCAGACGCCTCGTTCGCCGGTCAGCAAGAGACCTTCCTCAATATTCGCGGCGTCGACAACGTGATCCGCGCGGCCAAGGAAGTGTTCGCTTCGCTGTTCAACGACCGCGCCATTTCCTATCGCGTGCACCAGGGCTTCGACCACAAGCTGGTCGCCTTGTCGGCTGGTGTGCAGCGTATGGTCCGCTCCGAAACCGGCACCGCCGGCGTGATGTTCACCCTCGACACCGAGTCGGGCTTCCGCGACGTGGTGTTCATCACCGGCGCCTACGGCCTGGGTGAAACCGTGGTTCAAGGCGCGGTCAACCCGGACGAGTTCTACGTCCACAAAAACACCCTGCAGGCCGGCCGCCCGGCCATCCTGCGCCGCAATCTGGGCAGCAAGGCCATCAAGATGGTCTACGGCGAAGAAGCCAAGGCCGGCCGTTCGGTCAAGACCGTCGAGGTCGACCGCGCCGAGCGCGCCCGCTTCTGCCTGAGCGACGACGAAGTCAACGAGCTGGCCAAGCAGGCGATGATCATCGAGCAGCACTATCAGCGCCCGATGGACATCGAATGGGCCAAGGACGGTGACGACGGCAAACTGTACATCGTTCAGGCCCGCCCTGAGACGGTCAAGAGCCGTGCCAGCGCCAACGTCATGGAACGTTACCTGCTCAAAGAGAAGGGCACCGTGCTGGTCGAAGGCCGCGCCATCGGCCAGCGCATCGGCGCCGGCAAGGTCCGCGTGATCAACGACGTGTCCGAGATGGACAAGGTGCAGCCGGGCGACGTACTGGTCTCCGACATGACCGACCCGGACTGGGAACCGGTGATGAAGCGCGCCAGCGCCATCGTTACCAACCGTGGCGGGCGTACCTGCCACGCGGCGATCATCGCCCGTGAACTGGGTATCCCGGCCGTGGTCGGTTGTGGCAATGCGACCCAGGTGCTCAAGGACGGCCAGGGCGTGACCGTATCCTGCGCCGAAGGCGATACCGGCTTCATCTTCGAGGGCGAGCTGGGCTTCGACGTCAAGCAGAACTCGGTGGACGCCATGCCGGAGCTGCCGTTCAAGATCATGATGAACGTCGGTAACCCGGACCGCGCCTTCGACTTCGCCCAGCTGCCCAATGCAGGTGTGGGCCTGGCGCGTCTGGAATTCATCATCAACCGCATGATCGGTGTGCACCCCAAGGCGCTGCTGAACTACGCCGGCCTGCCAGCCGAGCTGAAAGAGAGCGTCGACAAGCGTATTGCCGGTTACAACGACCCGGTCGGCTTCTATGTCGAGAAGCTGGTCGAAGGCATCAGCACCCTGGCTGCAGCCTTCTACCCGAAAAAGGTCATCGTGCGCCTGTCGGACTTCAAGTCCAACGAGTACGCCAACCTGATCGGCGGCAAGCTGTACGAGCCGGAAGAAGAAAACCCGATGCTGGGCTTCCGCGGCGCCTCGCGCTACATCAGCGAGTCGTTCCGTGACTGCTTCGAGCTCGAGTGCCGTGCGCTGAAGCGCGTGCGCAACGAAATGGGCCTGACCAACGTCGAGATCATGGTGCCGTTCGTGCGCACCCTGGGCGAAGCCAGCCAGGTCGTCGACCTGCTTGCCGAAAACGGCCTGGCCCGTGGCGACAACGGCCTGCGCGTGATCATGATGTGCGAGCTGCCGTCCAACGCGATCCTTGCCGAAGAGTTCCTCGAGTACTTCGACGGCTTCTCGATCGGCTCCAACGACCTGACCCAGCTGACCTTGGGCCTGGACCGCGACTCGGGCATCATCGCCCACCTGTTCGACGAACGTAACCCGGCCGTGAAGAAGCTGCTGGCCAACGCCATCCAGGCGTGCAACAAGGCCGGCAAGTACATCGGCATCTGCGGCCAGGGCCCATCGGATCACCCGGACCTGGCCAAGTGGCTGATGGAGCAAGGCATCGAAAGTGTCTCGCTGAACCCGGACTCGGTACTCGAGACCTGGTTCTTCCTGGCCGAAGGCCAAGGCGCAGCCTGATGCGGTAAATTGCGGGGGCGCGTCTGGCGCGCCCCCGCCTGGTTTTTTCCAGGGCGAGTTCCAGTGATGGATCCCGCCCTTTTTTGTGCACCAAGCAACCTTATGCAAAGCAGCAGCAACCTTTTTCCCGTGGCCTTGCTCAGTGCCGAGCGCCGCGGCGACCTCAGCGAAGACGTGTACCGGATCAAGGCCGGCAACAGCCCTGATCCCAGCGTCGAACTGGCCGTGACCCGCCTGGGTCTGGCTGATCAAGGCCGGGCCCAGGGGGTGCCGGTGATTCTGCTGCATGGCAGTTTCTCCAACCGGCGCTTCTGGTATTCGCCCAAAGGCATCGGCCTGGGCGCCTACCTGGCGCGGGCCGGGTTCGATGTGTGGATCCCGGAGATGCGTGGCCATGGCCTGTCGCCGCGCAATATCGCCTGGAAGCACAACAGCGTCGCCGACTATGCCCGCGACGATTTACCGCTGATCAGCGCGTTCGTGCGCGAACAGTCTGGCCAGGCGCCGCACTGGGTCGGCCACTCCCTGGGTGGAACCACCCTGGTGGCGGCCTTGGGCGGCGGCTTTCTCAAGGCTGAGCAGGTAGCCAGCGTGGCGCTGTTCGGTACCCAGATCAGCCGTGTCTACTGGCCGCTCAAAGTGCCGCCGCTGACCTGGGGGGCGAAACTGCTGCTCAGGCGCTGGGGGCAGATTTCCGGGCCGCGTTTCAAGCGTGGGCCGGAGGACGAGCCGATCGGCCTGGCCCTTGAGAGCATGCGCTGGCATGGCCTGTTCGGCCGTTTTGGCGACAAGCAAGGTGATTGGTGGGCGGGGCTGGCTGAAGTGGATGTGCCGCTGCTGGCCGTGGCTGGCGCCGGCGACTTCCAGGACCCGGTGTGGGCCTGCCGCAAACTGTTCGATCAGCTCGGCGGGGAGCGCAAGCAGTTCCTGCGCCTGGGGCGCGAAGAGGGCTTCGAGGCTTTCGGGCATGTCGACATGCTGGTGAGCAAGGCGGCGCAGGCGCAGGTCTGGCCGTTGGTGGAGCGCTGGTTGCGCGATCCGCTGCTGCCGGTGCATGAGTCGACGGTGATGCGCGAGCCTGTACCTGTTGGCTGAATCTGTTTCGCCTGTACCGGCCTCTTCGCGGGCAAGCCCGCTCCCACAGGGATAGCACCGATCTCAGGGGCTGTGCAGTTCCTGTGGGAGCGGGCTTGCCCGCGAAGAGGCCGGTACAGGCTGAATACAGAACTGACTGCCCGGTCCCGGATGACTGCGACAGCTTCTACGGTGTAGCCTTGGCCGATAACCGCTTTCGTTGTGACTGACAGGAGCTTCCCATGCAGCATTACGTAACGCCCGACCTGTGTGACGCCTACCCGGACCTGGTTCAGGTGCTGGAACCGATGTTCAGCAACTTCGGTGGCCGCGATTCCTTCGGTGGCCAGATCGTCACCATCAAGTGCTTCGAAGACAACTCGCTGGTCAAGGAACAGGTCGAACTCGATGGCAAGGGCAAGGTCCTGGTGGTCGACGGGGGAGGCTCGCTGCGCCGTGCGCTGCTCGGTGACATGCTCGCGGAAAAGGCTGCGAAAAATGGCTGGGAAGGCCTGGTTATCTATGGCTGCGTGCGTGACGTCGACGTGCTGATCCAGACCGACGTCGGTGTGCAGGCCCTGGCCAGCCACCCGATGAAAACCGACAAGCGCGGTATCGGCGACCTCAATGTGGCCGTGACCTTTGCCGGTGTCACCTTCCGCCCGGGTGAGTACCTGTACGCCGACAACAACGGTGTGATCATCTCGCCAAGCCCGCTGAAAATGCCGGAGTGACGCGCAGTACGCGCTGATGGAGTTTTGATGTTCGAGGAAGACAACGCGCAGTGGGGGCTGGTGCATGCCCTGGTGCTCGATGGTAAAGGTGGCGCGCGTTCGATCGCCCGGACCGAGCTGGACGGCTTGCAGTTGCAGCCTCAGGAAAGCCTGTGGCTGCACTGGGACCGCAGTCATCCGCAAACCCGTACCTGGCTGTTGCATAACAGCGGCCTGAGCGAGTTTGCCTGTGACCTTCTGCTGGAAGAAAACACCCGGCCACGTCTGTTGCCGCAGGCAGGGGAGCAGTTGCTGCTGTTCCTGCGTGGAGTCAACCTCAACCCGGGGGCCGAACCCGAGGACATGGTCTCGGTACGCATTCATGCTCAGGCGCAGCGGGTCATTTCGCTGCGTTTGCGGCCGCTGCGTGCCAGTGATGAAGTCCTCCAGCAACTGGAAGAGGGCAGGGGGCCGAAATCAGCGTCCGAACTGTTGCTGCTGATGGGCGAGCTGCTGACCGAGAAGGTTCAGAGCCTGGTCAGCGACCTCTCGGAACTGGTCGACCTCGAAGAAGAAAAGGTTGAATCCGACGAACGGTATACCCCGGAACAAGGCAGCTTGCAGCAGATCCGTCGGCGCGCTGCGGGCTTGCGCCGGTTTTTGGCGCCACAGAGGGATATCTATGCCCAGTTGTCGCGCAGCAAGTGGAGCTGGTCCTGCGATGCCGACGCCGATTACTGGAACGAGCTGAACAACAGCCTGATCCGCTACCTCGAAGAGCTCGAACTGACCCGCGAGCGCGCAGCGCTGGTGTTGGAAAGCGAAGACCGCCGGCGCAGCGAACGGATGAACCGGACCATGTACCGCTTCGGCATCATCACCTGCATCTTCCTGCCCATGAGTTTCATCACCGGGCTGCTCGGCATCAATGTCGGCGGCATCCCGGGGGCGAGCAACCCATACGGCTTCCTGCTGGCCTGCATCGTCGTACTGGCCCTTGCAGTGGGGCAGTGGTGGTTGTTCCGGCGGTTGCGCTGGGTATGAAGGTGCCGAGTCATCTTGAAACATTCGCCCCTGTGCGATGTGTGACCCGTCGCCCGGCCATCTCGTCTCTGACTGATACTGCGCGAGGTGCCCATGCACGATCCGTTTGAACAATCCCTGCGTGACCTGCTCAATGCGTCGCCCTCCGGTGAGGAGCGAGACGATGCCGCGTGCCTGGGTCGCGTGCTGAAAACCGCCAACCGCCAGGTCGGTGCCGGTGATCTGTTCAGCCTGCTTGGCCGCTGGAGCCAGGCGCTGCTGATTGCCGTGAACAATGGTTCGGCGCACGTTGCGCCGGTGCGTCGACACTCTACCCGCAACGCTGCCGATGGCAGCAAAGCAGATAAGGCCGATTGAATATGGAACTCGATCTCTGGACCCAGAGCCTGGTCACTGCGATGACCGCCCTATGGACCAAGGTAGCGAACTTCATCCCTAACCTGTTCGGCGCGCTGGTCGTGGTGCTGCTCGGTTTCGTGGTGGCCAAGCTGCTCGATACACTGCTTTCCAAGCTTCTGGCCAAAGTCGGCCTGGACCGCCTGATGGCCGGCACCGGGCTGACCAAGATGCTTGGCCGGGTCGGCATCCAGGTGCCGATCTCGACCCTGATCGGCAAGGTCGTCTACTGGTTCGTGTTGCTGATCTTCCTTGTTTCGGCCGCTGAATCGCTGGGCCTGGAGCGGGTTTCGGCAACTCTCGACATGCTCGCCCTGTACCTGCCCAAGGTCTTTGGCGCAGCCCTGGTGCTGCTGGCCGGCGTGCTGCTGGCGCAGGTTGCCAACGGTTTGGTGCGTGGCGCTGCCGAAGGTATCGGCCTGGAGTACTCCGCAGGCCTGGGGCGCATCACCCAGGGCCTGGTGATCATCATCAGCATCTCGGTGGCGATCAGCCAGCTCGAGGTCAAGACCGACCTGCTCAACCACGTGATCGTCATTGGGCTGATAACCGTTGGTCTGGCCGTTGCGCTTGCGATGGGCCTTGGCAGCCGCGAAATCGCCGGGCAGATCCTGGCCGGCATCTACGTTCGCGAACTCTACCAGGTCGGCCAGCAGGTGCGGATTGGAGAGGTTGAAGGAATGATCGAAGAGATCGGCACGGTCAAGACGACGCTGTTGACCGATGATGGCGAACTGGTATCGCTGTCCAATCGCGTGCTCCTTGAGCAGCGAGTCAATAGCCGCTAACCGCACAAAAGCTGTTAATGTATGCCGCCGCGAAATCAGCCCAAAGGGGGCTGAGCGGCGACATTGACCTGACTGTCGGCCAGATCCGTTTTGAATAAAGTTCATTCGCCGCCCATGCGTTATGACCCCCGCGAACTCACCGACGAGGAGTTGGTGGCGCGTTCGCATGAGGAGCTGTACCACGTAACCCGCGCCTATGAGGAACTCATGCGGCGCTATCAGCGGACCCTGTTCAACGTCTGTGCGCGTTATCTGGGGAACGACCGCGATGCTGATGATGTCTGTCAAGAAGTGATGCTGAAGGTGCTGTACGGTCTGAAGAACTTCGAGGGCAAGTCCAAGTTCAAGACCTGGCTCTACAGCATTACCTACAACGAATGCATTACCCAGTACCGCAAGGAGCGTCGTAAACGCCGGTTGATGGATGCCTTGAGCCTGGACCCTGTAGAAGAGGCGTCCGAAGAGAAGGCTCCGAAACCGGAAGAAAAAGGCGGGCTGGACAAGTGGCTGGTGCATGTGAACCCGATCGATCGGGAAATTCTGGTGTTGCGCTTTGTCGCGGAACTGGAATTTCAGGAAATCGCCGATATCATGCACATGGGCCTGAGCGCGACGAAAATGCGCTACAAGCGCGCGCTAGACAAGCTTCGTGAGAAATTTGCAGGTCTGGATGAAACTTAGTCCCTTGTAAATATCTCTAACGGATCGGCGAGTTCTGCTAGACTTGCCGTCGAGTTGTCCCCCGGATGTTGGTGGGACTGCTTAACTATCACCAGATGGGGATTTAACGGATGAAATTGAAAAACACCTTGGGCTTGGCCATTGGCTCGCTCGTCGCAGCTACTTCGTTCGGCGTTATGGCTCAAGGCCAGGGCGCGGTCGAAATCGAAGGCAACGTTACCAAGCAGTACTACGACAGCGAGCGTAACTTCAAGAACGACGGCACCAATCCTGGTGTTCGCCTGGGCTACTTCCTGACTGACGACGTATCCCTGGACCTGGGCTACAACGAGACTCACAACGCTCGTGGCGAAGTCTTCAACAAGGACATCAAAGGTTCCAAGGCCAAGCTGGACGCTACCTACCACTTCGGTACCGTCGGCGACGCTCTGCGTCCGTACGTTTCCGCTGGTTTCGCTCACGAGAGCCTGGGCCAGGCCACTCGTAGCGGCCGTGACCACTCCACCTTCGCCAACGTTGGCGCTGGCGCCAAGTGGTACATCACCGACATGTTCTTCGCCCGTGCCGGCGTAGAAGCCATGTACAACATCGACGACGGCAACACCGAGTGGGGTCCAACCGTTGGTGTTGGTCTGAACTTCGGTGGTAGCGGTGGCAAAGTTGCTGCTGCTCCGGCTCCAGTTGCTGAAGTCTGCTCCGACTCCGACAACGACGGCGTTTGCGACAACGTCGACAAGTGCCCAGACACCCCAGCCAACGTTACCGTTGACGCTGATGGCTGCCCGGCTGTTGCCGAAGTCGTTCGCGTTGAGCTGGACGTCAAGTTCGACTTCGACAAGTCGGTCGTCAAGCCAAACAGCTACGGCGACATCAAGAACCTGGCTGACTTCATGAAGCAGTACCCACAAACCACCACCGTGGTTGAAGGTCACACTGACTCCGTCGGCCCAGACGCTTACAACCAGAAGCTGTCCGAGCGTCGTGCCAACGCTGTCAAGCAGGTCCTGACCCAGCAGTACGGCGTAGAATCCAGCCGTGTTGACTCGGTTGGCTACGGCGAAACCCGTCCGGTTGCCGACAACGCCACCGAAGAAGGCCGCGCTATCAACCGTCGCGTTGAAGCTCAGGTAGAAGCCCAGTCCAAGTAATTGGTCTGAAGCTTCAATGAAAAACCCGGCCTCGGCCGGGTTTTTCTTTGCCTGGATTTTCTTTTGCCTGTGCCGGCCTTATCCAGCCATTGCCACCCATTCCTTCATCGCCTGCTCCCCAACCACTTCGCCGATCACCAGAATTGCCGGGCTGCACAGGCCGAACGCCCGCGCATCCTCGACCATTCGCGACACATCGCTGCGACATTCCCGCTGCTGTGGCAACGACGCATTCTCGATCATCGCCACCGGCATCCCCGGCGCCATACCGCCCTCCAGCAGCCCCCGGCGAATCTGCTCAAGCCGCGCCACGCCCATGTAAACCACCAGGGTCGTGCCGCCCTGGGCCAGTGCTGCCCAATTCAGTTCGCTGTCATCCTGGGTGTGCGCGGTCACCAGCGTCACCCCTCGGCTGACCCCGCGCGAGGTCAGCGAGATCCCGCACTGGGTGGCTCCGGCCAGGCCTGCGGTAATGCCGTTGACCAGTTCCACGTCGATGCCATGGCCTTGCAGCCACAGCGCCTCCTCGCCGCCTCGGCCAAAGATGCACGGGTCACCGCCCTTGAGGCGCACCACGCAACGCCCCTGCCGAGCATGGCGCAGCATCAGGCGCTGGATGAAGGCCTGTGGCGTGGAGCGGCAGCCGCCGCGCTTGCCTACGGCAATTACCCTGGCTTGCGGGCAATGCTCCAGTACGGTCGGGTTGACCAGGTCGTCGATCATCACCACTTCGGCCTGTTGCAGTGCGCGCACGGCCTTGAGCGTGAGCAGTTCAGGGTCGCCAGGGCCGGCACCGACCAGCCAGACTTTTGCATTCATCAGTGTTTCCTCATCGGCAAGGCACATTCAGCCCTTGAACAGGGCGAACAGCAGTATCAGGTTGAACAACAGCGATAGCAGGGCCAGCGTTCGCCAGACTTTCAACGGCTCGCGTTCAAGCAGCGGGCGTGGGCGGTTGGGCAGTTCCTGGCGGTCACCGCGCTCGAGCAGAAGTAGCCACTGCTCAGCGGTTTCAAAGCGTTGTGACGGGTCCGCTGCCACGGCTTGCTGAAGGTTGTGCTGCAGCCATTCGGGCAGGTCGGGGCGATAGCGTGAGGCATTGACCGCCTGGCCGAAGCGTGGGCGCTGGAAGGCCTCGATCTCGCCGTAGGGGTAGTGCCCGGTCAGCAGGTGATAGAGCGTGACGCCCGCCGCGTACAGGTCCTGCCGTGGGCTGGGCGGTTGGCCTTCGAAGGCTTCCGGAGCGATGAACGAAGGCGTGCCGGGGAGCTCGTGCAACGGGTCCTGGGAGAGGCCGGGGCAATACGCCAGGCCGAAGTCCAGAAGGCGCAGCTGGCCGTCATCACCCAAGTGCAGGTTGTCGGGCTTGATGTCGCGGTGCAGCAGGTTGCGCCTGTGCAGTACACCGACCGCTTGCAGCAGTTGGCGGGCGACCTCCATCCACTGGGCCAGCGGTAATGGGCCATTTTCGGCGAAGTGTGCCGCGAGGGTTTTGCCGCTGTGTTCGCGCATCACGTAGTACAGGTGTTGACGCTGGCTGGCGGTATGCAGCTCGGGGAAGTGACGGCCTGCGACCCGGCGCAGGAACCATTCCTCCAGCAGCAGGCCTTGGGCGGCGCCGGGTTGCTGCTCGCGGTTCTCGGGCAAAGTCTTCAGCAGCCATGGTTGGCCCTGCGCGTCACGCACACGGTAGAGCAGTGACTGGCGGCTGTGCGCCAGGCGCGTTTCGACCTGCCAACCATCGATCATCTGGGTGTCACGCAGTGGGCCCGGTAATGGCCACTGCTGCAGTTGCACCAAGGTGTCGCCGAGGTTGGCTGTGCCCAGTTGCTCGACGCGCACCAGCAAGGCGCTGGCGTTGTCCTGGCTACCGTTGTGCAGGGCGCTGGCCACCAGGGTGTCGGCGGCAGACTGCAGGTCGGGTTGCTCGCGCAGCACGGCCTGGATGTGCTGGTCGCCTAGGCTTGCCCATACGCCGTCGCTGAGTAGCAGGTAGCACTCGCCGGCCTGCAGTTCGCCGTCCAGGTAGTCGACCAGCAGGTGCTGATCCAGCCCCAGCGCGCGCTTGAGCACGTGCTGCATGCCGGGCTGGTCCCAGACGTGGTCTTCGCTCAGGCAATGCAGGTGCCCGGCGTGCCAGCGATAAGCCCGGCAGTCGCCCACGTGCGCCAGGGTGAAGCGGCGCCCTCGCAGGACCAGGGCGCTCAGTGTGGTCAGCAAAGGCTGGCTGCCTTGGGCGCGCAACCAGCGGTTCTGCGCCAGCAGCAGGCGGTCCAGGGCCTGGGCCACACCCCAGGTGGCGGGCGTGGCGTAATAGTCCATGGCCAGGGCCTGCAAGCTGGCGCGGGCTGCCAGGCCGCCGTCGGCACACTGGCTGACGCCATCGGCGAGGGCGAACAGGTAGCCTTTGCTGGCGGCCAGCTCCGGCGCAGGCGTGACCAGGCGCAGGGCGTCCTGGTTCTCTGTGCGTGGCCCGGTGGCGCTGGCCTGGGCAAAGCTCAGTTGCAGGCTCATGGCGCTGCCTCAGACCCGCGCAGCGGTAACCGCTGCCGAGCCCCAGGTGGTGCGCCAGCGTTGCTTGACCCCGTGCAGGCCGAACCAGGCGAGCAGGCCAAGGCTGGCGAACAGCCACAGGCCAAGCTGGTAGTCGCCGGTGTGCTGCTTGATGGCGCCCAGCCCTGCTGCCAGCAGGAAGCCGCCGATACCACCGGCCATGCCGATCAGCCCGGTCATTACACCGATCTCTTGGCGGAAGCGTTGCGGTACCAGCTGGAACACCGCGCCATTGCCGGCGCCGAGGCCGAGCATGGCACTGACGAACAACGCCAGGGCGGCTGTGGCGCTCGGCAGGTTGAAGCCGACTGCCGCGATGCAGATGGCGGCCACGCTGTACATGCCGAGCAGGGTGCGGATACCGCCGAAACGGTCGGCCAGGGCGCCCCCCAGCGGGCGCATCAGGCTGCCGGCGAACACGCAGGCGGCGGTGTAGTAGCCAGCGGTGACCGGGCTCAGGGCGTACTGGTCGCTGAAGTAGCCGGGCAGCGCGCTGGCCAGGCCGATGAAGCCGCCGAAGGTGACGCTGTAGAAGAACATGAACCACCAGCTGTCACGGTCGCCCAGGGCTTTGAGGTAGTCGGCGGCGGCCTTCGGCTTGGGCCGTTGTGGGGCATTGCGGGCGAGCAGGGCGAACAGCGCCAGGGTCAGCAGCAGCGGGAGCACGGCAAAGCCGAACACGTTGTTCCAGCCGAACGCAGCAGCCAGCACGGGGGCCAACAGGGCGGCGAACACCGTGCCGGAGTTGCCCGCGCCTGCGATGCCCATGGCCTTGCCCTGATGCTGTGGCGGGTACCATTGCGAGGCCAGTGGTAGCGACACGGCGAACGAGGCACCGGCAACACCGAGGAACACGCCCAGCAGCAGGGCTTGTTCATAGGTGTGCACGCCCAGGTACCAGGCGCCGGCGAGGGCGACGATGACGATCACCTGGCCGATCAGGCCGGCGGTTTTCGGCGACAAGCGATCGACCAGCACGCCCATGACGAAACGCAGCACCGCACCGGCGAGAATCGGCGTGGCCACCATCAGGCCGCGTTGCTGGGCACTCAGTTGCAGGTCGGCGGCGATCTGCACTGCCAGTGGGCCAAGCAGGTACCAGACCATGAAGCTCAGGTCGAAATACAGGAACGCGGCGAACAGCGTGGGCACATGCCCGGATTTCCAGAAGCTGGTACTCATCGAACACCTCACTCGGCAATGCAACGGAAACGAAAAAGACGCCGCTACCCGGTCCACTGGCGTGGAGGGGGAGCGACGTCTTTGTCGGGAGTTTTATGAGGCAACCGCCGTTGGCTACCGGTGGAATATCTTCAGCAAGAGTTGGGCCAACTTTGTACCTGGCAGGCACGCTTCCTGTAGGAGCGGCCTTGATCTGGTCAAGTAATTTTGGACACCGGTTAAGGTTCATGCCGCTGCCCTGAGCTTTTCCTCCATAGCTACCGGGGTCTCGTAGCCGTTGTAGCTGTGGAGACGCTTTAGGTTGTAGCGCACCAAATAAGCCATGATGTCGGCTTTAGCTTCAGCTTCGGATTCATAGCCTCCTGCTGGCACCCATTCTGATTTCAATGCCCCGAAGAATCGCTCCATGGCCGCATTGTCCCAGCATTGGCCACGGTGGCTCATGCTCTGTTTCAAGCTGCACTCTTCAAGTACAGCCCTGAATTTATGGCTGGTGTACTGACAACCTTGATCTGAATGAAACATCACGCCCGTAGGCTTGCCTCTGGACTCAGACGCCATGCGCAGCGCGTCACAGGCCAACTTGGCATCAGCAGTCATTGAAAACGCCCAGCCCACAACTCGGCGTGCGTACAAGTCGATTACTGCGGCCAAGTACAGCCAACGTCTGCCAACCTGAATGTAAGTCACATCGCCACACCAGACCTCGTTGATCGTTGAAACCTTGAAGTTTCGCTTCAGTTGGTTTTCCGCAATCAGTGCTTCCGTGCCTGATGACCGATACCGGTGTGGCCTACGCTGCCGGCATTTCAGGCCAGCTTCACGCATAAGCGCACGCACTTTGTAACGCCCAACCACATGGCCTTCACGCCGCAGTTCTTGCATCAACGTGCGTGAACCCGCGGAGCTTCGTGACGCCATGAAGTGATTGATTACACGCGAGCGTAGAGCATCCCTGCCGGGATTCTCACGCCCTTGGCGTTTGCGCCATGCATAGAAACTACTGCGTTTGACCCCAAGCACACGACAGCAGTCGACAACACCGTATTGCTCACTCAGCTCGTTGATCAGCGAGAACGATCTTTGGAGTCCCGAAGCAGGAGAGCACTGGCCTTTTTTAGGATTTCGATATCCCGATCCTTTTGACGAACCAATGCTTCCAGCTCTTCGATACGTTGCTGCTCCGGAGTGATGGCTTTGGCTCCAGTCGGAACCTTACCCTCTCTCTCCTGGCGTACCTGCTCAACCCAACGGCGAAGGGCTGTACGGCCAATCCCGAGGATTTCGCATACCTCAGGAACTGACTGGCCACCGTCCAGGACCATTTCGGCAGCTTGGATTTTGTGTTCTTTCGAATAAGACTTGCGCACTGATTTTGCCTCCAATTGGGCGCCATCATAGCGCCCGATGAAGGTGTCCAAAATCATTAGGCCAGTTCACCTTGCGTCGCGAAAGGGCCGCAAAGCGGCCCCAAAATCTTAAGGCATATGCTGGAACAGCCGGGGCCGCTTCGCGGCCCTTTCGCGACGCAAGGCCGCTCCTACAGGGATCGCGATTGCAGTGCTAGCCGAGCATTTCATGCATGGCGATGATCTGCTCGGCTACCTGGATGAGCTTCTGCTGCCGGCTCATGGCCTGCCGGCGCATCAGGGTGTAGGCCTGTTCCTCGTTGCAATCCTTCATCTTCATCAGCAACCCCTTGGCCTGCTCGATGCGCTTGCGCTCGGCCAGTTGCTGGTCGCGGGCCAGCAGTTGCGCCTTGAGCGCCTGGTCGCTTTCGAAACGGGCCATGGCTACATCGAGGATCGGCTGCAGGCGTGCGGCATGAATGCCTTCAACGATGTAGGCACTGACCCCGGCCTGGATCGCCTGGCGCATTACTGCCGGGTCGTGCTCGTCGGTGAACAGCACGATTGGCCGTGGCTGGTCGCGGCTGACCAGCACCACCTGTTCCATCACGTCGCGGTCGGGGGAGTCAGTATCGATCAGCACGACGTCCGGGCGCACCGTTTCGATGCAGGACGGCAGGTCGATGGTCAGGTTCGGGGCTTCGATCACTTCGAAGCCCGCTTCGCATAAGGCGGCCTTGAGGCGGCCAAGTTTGTTCCGGGTATCGTCGATCAGCAGTATGCGCAGCATGGCGATGGCCCTCACAGACCGATCCGGGCACCGGGCGTATCGCCCAGGGCGTGCAGGCGGAAGCTGCGGGCGTAGGCATACGGGTCACTGCCGTCCCAACGCAAACCGTCGATCAGCAGGCTGCTGCGCATGGCTGACTCGGGGCAGGGCACGCCGAGTGATGCGGCGGCCTCGCGGTACACCTTCAATTGCTGCACCTGGCGAGCCACGCCCAGGTAGTCGGGGTCTTCGTGCAGCAGGCCCCAGCGGCGGAACTGGGTCATGAACCACATGCCGTCCGACAGGTAAGGCAAATTGGCGCGGCCCTGGTCGAACAGGCGCAGGGCGTGCCGGTCGTGCCAGGCGTTGCCCAGGCCGTCCTGATAATCGCCCAGCAGGCGCGGTTCGATATTTTCCAGCGGCGTGTCCAGATAGGCGCTGCCGCTGAGCAGTTGTGCGGTGCTGCGCAGGTTCTCCGGGCTTTGTTCGATGAACCGGCTGGCGGCGAGCACCGCCTTGATCAGTGCGCGTGCGCTATTGGGGTAGTGTTCGACGAAGGCGCGGGCGCTGGCCAGTACTTTCTCCGGGTGGTCGGGCCAGATCGACTGGCTGGTGGCAAGGGTGAAGCCCAGGCCTTGGCCGACGGCGGCAGCGGCCCAGGGTTCGCCGACGCAGAAACCGTCGATGCGCCCAGCCTGGATGTGCGCCGCCATCTGAGCTGGTGGCACCACTACGCTGTTGACGTCATGCAACGGGTGGATGCCCTGGCTGGCCAGCCAGTAATACAGCCACATGGCGTGGGTGCCGGTGGGGAAGGTCTGGGCAAAGGTCAGTCGTGCGCCATGCTGGTGCACCAGTTGCGCCAGTGCCTCAGGGCTGGTCACACCTTTGTGCTGCAGGGCTGGCGACAGGTTGATGGCCTGGGCATTCTGGTTCAGGCCCATGAGGACCGCCATGTCGCTGGCCGGCACGCCACCGATGCCCAGGTGCACCGCGTAGACCAGGCCATAGAGGCAGTGGGCGGCATCCAGTTCGCCGCTGGCCAGCTTGTCGCGCAAGCCGGCCCAGGAGCCCTGGCGCTTGAGGTTGAGAGTCAGGCCATGTTGCTGGGCGAAGCCCTGGGTGGCAGCGACCACCACCGAGGCGCAATCGGTCAGGGCCATGTAGCCGATATTGAGGCTGGGTTTTTCCGGCGCGTCGCTACCGTTTACCCAGGCTAGAGGTGCTGTATTCACAAAGGTCCTCGCCCGTACTGAATAGGCCGTAGGCAAGCGAAGTAGCAACCCATGTGCCAAGCCCCTGTCATGCCAGGCGCGCGCTGGCTATAATCGCTGCCTCACTCACCCCGAGCCTTGCCCGCCCATGTATACCCTGGCCCGCCAGCTGCTGTTCAAGCTTTCCCCGGAAACCTCCCATGACCTGTCCCTGGACCTGATCGGCGCCGGTGGCCGGCTTGGGCTCAACGGTGTGCTGTGCAAGCAGCCGGCTGCGCTGCCGGTGACCGTGATGGGTTTGAACTTCGCCAACCCGGTGGGGCTGGCGGCGGGCCTGGACAAGAACGGCGCGGCCATCGACGGCTTCGCCCAGCTGGGCTTCGGCTTCGTCGAGATCGGCACCGTGACCCCACGCCCGCAGCCTGGCAACCCCAAGCCACGGCTGTTCCGCCTGCCGCAGGCGACGGCGATCATCAACCGCATGGGGTTCAACAACCTGGGCGTCGATCACCTGCTCGAGCGCGTGCGTGCTGCGCGCTATGACGGGGTGCTGGGCATCAACATCGGCAAGAACTTCGATACCCCGGTCGAGCGAGCGGTCGACGACTACCTGATCTGCCTGAACAAGGTCTATACCGAGGCCAGCTACATCACCGTCAACGTCAGCTCGCCGAACACCCCAGGCCTGCGCAGCCTGCAGTTCGGCGACTCGCTCAAGCAGCTGCTGGATGCCCTGGCCGAGCGCCGTGAGCAGCTGGCTGCCGGGCATGGCAAGCGCGTGCCGCTGGCGATCAAGATCGCGCCGGACATGAGCGACGAGGAAACCGCGCTGGTGGCCTCGGCGCTGATGGAGTCGGGAATGGATGCGGTGATTGCCACCAACACCACCCTGAGCCGCGAGGGAGTCGAAGCGCTGGAGCATGGTGGTGAGGCCGGTGGCCTGTCGGGTGCGCCAGTGCTTCAGAAGAGTACGCACATTGTGAAGGTGCTTGCAGGTGAGCTTGCTGGCAAGCTGCCGATCATCGCCGCTGGTGGCATTACCGAAGGCCGTCATGCAGCAGAGAAGATCGCCGCTGGAGCGAGCCTGGTGCAGATCTACTCGGGCTTCATTTACAAGGGGCCGGCACTGATCCGTGAAGCGGTGGATGCGATCGCGGCAATGCCCAAGGCCTGAAGGCGGGCATAAAAAAGGGCCCCTTCAAGGGGCCCTTGGGCCGAAGCCCGCCGCCCGGATAGGGCGCGCATGGTAACTCGAATTCAGTGTCCTCGATCAGCCAACGGCGTGATTTTCGTTGAGTCTATGGATGCCAGCGGTGCCAGTCATTCCGTCCCAGTTATCACCGCGACCTTCGCGCCAGCCGTTGATCCAGGCTTGGCGAACTGAAGGTAGAGTAAAGGGGCAAAGTTCGCGGGATTTGCCGGTGACCCCGTATTGGTAGCCACGTGAATATGCTCTTTCCAACGGATCACGCTTAAGTCTTCTCATAGGGTGTTGCCCTCACTTGTTGACTGTAATGTCCCGTCGGCCTCTCCGAGGCCGGGCAGAGTCTTTCTGCCGGTTTTGCGCTCGCTGCCGGCGTGGCGAGCTGAAGGTGCCGCCTCGTTGCGAAGCGGCCTGAGACCAGTTCTATCGAATGCAGGTCACCGTGTGAATGATCGATTTGTCATAAGCACGTAACCTTTCCAAGGGTGAGGGGATAAGTAAATAAATGCGACTCAACCTTGTTTGACGTTGAGCCCGCTATGATCAGGGTTTGCCGAACCTTGACGTCATTTCGCCAGCGTCGCTGGGGAATGACAGAAATATTTAGTAATGCGACGAAGGGTCACACTGGCCCCGAAGTCGATGGAAATTATTTGAACTGCCTGATGATCTAAGCTGTTTTTGCCACCTGGCGAGCGGCTGAACGATCAGGCGGCCCGGCCGCCCGGCTGCGATGACGCAGTGGGGAAGGCCACCCGGACGCTTGCTGGAAGGGCGTTCGGGCAAACATCGGCAAGGCGATGCGTCGCCTTGTCACTTACATAGCCCATGGCGCTGGAATACTCATGTCGGACCGTTTCGAACTCTATCTCACCTGCCCCAAAGGCCTGGAAGGCCTGCTTGCCGAAGAGGCACGAGGCCTCGGCCTGGATGATGTGCGTGAGCACACCTCGGCCATTCGCGGCGCCGCCGACATGGAAACCGCCTACCGCCTGTGCCTGTGGTCGCGCCTGGCCAACCGCGTGTTGCTGGTGCTCAAGCGCTTCTCGATGAAGAACGCCGATGACCTTTACGATGGCGTACACGCCGTGGACTGGGCGGACCACCTGGCTGCTGACGGCACCCTGGCCGTGGAGTTCAGCGGCCATGGTTCGGGCATCGACAACACCCATTTCGGTGCGCTCAAGGTCAAGGACGCGATCGTCGACAAGCTGCGCAACCGTGAAGGCCTGCGCCCGTCGGTGGAAAAGGTCGACCCGGATGTGCGCGTGCACCTGCGCCTGGACCGCGGCGAAGCGATCCTGTCCCTCGACCTGTCCGGCCACAGCCTGCACCAGCGGGGCTATCGCCTGCAGCAAGGCGCCGCGCCGCTGAAGGAAAACCTGGCGGCAGCGGTACTGATCCGCGCCGGCTGGCCGCGCATTGCCGCCGAAGGTGGCGCCCTGGCCGACCCGATGTGCGGTGTAGGTACCTTCCTGGTGGAGGCGGCGATGATCGCCGCCGACATCGCGCCCAACCTCAAGCGTGAGCGCTGGGGCTTCAGTGCCTGGCTCGGCCACGTACCGGCCACCTGGCGCAAGGTCCACGAAGAAGGGCAGGCCCGCGCGCAAGCCGGCCTGGCCAAGCCACCACTGTGGATTCGCGGTTATGAAGCCGACCCGCGGCTGATCCAGCCAGGGCGCAACAACGTCGAGCGCGCGGGCCTGGGCGACTGGGTGAAGATCTACCAGGGCGAAGTCAGCACCTTCGAGCCGCGCCCGGACCAGAACCAGAAAGGCCTGGTCATCAGCAACCCGCCGTACGGTGAGCGCCTGGGTGACGAAGCCAGCCTGTTGTACCTCTACCAGAACTTTGGCGAGCGCCTGCGCCAGGCCTGCATGGGCTGGGAAGCGGCGATGTTCACTGGCGCGCCGGAGCTGGGCAAGCGCATGGGCATCCGCAGCCACAAGCAATATGCTTTCTGGAACGGCGCACTGCCGTGCAAGCTGTTGCTGTTCAAGGTGCAGCCCGACCAGTTCGTGACCGGCGAGCGCCGCGAGGCCCAGGCCGACAATGGCGAGGTCCGCCGCCCTGCGGCGGTTGCCAGCGAGCCGGCACGCCTGTCGGAAGGCGCGCAGATGTTCGCCAACCGCCTGCAAAAGAACCTCAAGCAGCTTGGCAAGTGGGCCCGCCGTGAGCAGGTCGACTGCTACCGCCTGTATGATGCCGACATGCCTGAGTATGCCCTGGCGGTAGACCTCTACCAGGACTGGGTGCATGTGCAGGAATACGCCGCTCCCCGTTCGATCGACCCGGACAAGGCCCAGGCGCGCCTGCTCGATGCCCTGGCGGCGATCCCCCAGGCATTGAACATCGACCCGCAGCGTGTGGTGCTCAAGCGCCGCGAGCGCCAGAGCGGCACCCGCCAGTACGAGCGCCAGGCGACCGAAGGGCGTTTCCAGGAGGTCAATGAGGGTGGCGTGAAGCTGCTGGTCAACCTCACCGACTACCTCGACACCGGGCTGTTCCTCGACCACCGCCCGATGCGCATGCGCATCCAGCGCGAGGCCAACGGCAAGCGCTTCCTCAACCTGTTCTGCTACACCGCCACGGCCACCGTGCACGCGGCCAAGGGCGGTGCGCGCAGCACCACCAGTGTCGATCTGTCGAAAACCTACCTGGACTGGGCGCGGCGCAACCTGTCGCTGAACGGTTTCTCCGAGCGTAATCGCCTGGAGCAGGGCGATGTCATGGCCTGGCTGGAAGGCAACCGCGACAGCTACGACCTGATCTTCATCGACCCGCCGACTTTCTCCAACTCCAAACGCATGGAAGGGGTGTTCGACGTTCAGCGTGACCATGTGCAGCTGCTCGACCTGGCCATGGCCCGCCTGGCACCGGGTGGCGTGCTGTATTTCTCGAACAACTTCCGCAAGTTCCAGCTCGATGAGCATGTGAGCACGCGTTATGCGGTCGAAGAAATCAGCGCCCAGACCCTGGACCCGGACTTCGCCCGCAACAACCGCATCCATCGCGCCTGGCGCCTGCAGTTGCGTTAATTCGACGAGGCGCATTGCGTGCCTAATGGCCAATAGCTATAACTCAGCACAGGGCCAGAGAATTCGCAGGACGCTGACGTGATGAGATCGATCTATGTCGAAGTGGGGCGTGCGTGCGAAGGTGCTGGGCCTGTGCAGCGAGGCGATGGCTGCCTGGGCGGTGGCGCTGGTGGCGTTGGTGGCCGGCGTGCTGCTTTCGGCTGCCTTGGCGCTGGCCGCGCAGGCGTTCTACAAGCAGCAGTTGCGCCAGCGTTTCGAACTGCTGGCCAGCGAACGCCATAGCCGCATCGCCGAGCGTTTCGACGACCAGGAGCAACGCCTGGATGGCTTGCGGCGCTTCTTTACCTACTCCAACGAAATCACCCCGAACGAATTCGATGGCTATGCGCGGCCCTTGCTGCAGCGGACCCAGGCCTATTCCTGGGCGCCGCGGGTCGAGTCCGGGCAGCGACGCGAGTTCGAGCGCCAGGCCAGTGCGTGGTTGGGGCAGGATTACCTGATTCGCGAGCTGGATGGCGCAGGAAACTGGCACCCTTCGCCACGGCGTGACCACTACTACCCGGTGCTCTACACCCAGGCCAACACTTTGCAGGGGCAACCCTACGGGCTCGACCTGCGTAGCCAGCCAGCCCGTGAGCAGGCCTTGGCGCGGGCACTGCATCCAGGCAGCATGGCGGTTTCCGAGCCGCTGGACATGCTCAACGTTGCTCCCGGCTTTGGCCGTGGGTTGCTGATGGTGGCACCGGTGTTCTCCGATGCACGGCCGGCTGACCCGCCAGCGGGTTTTGTCATGGCCTTGCTGAACATGCGCCAGTTGATCACCGAAGGCCTGCCTGTCGCTGCGGATGACAACCTGGTGGTGCGCATCATCGACCCGAGCGGGCGTGATGGCCATGAAGTGCTGTTCGATTCGCAGAACCCGGTGGCGGCACTGGCCTTGGGCAGCACGCAGTTGCTGCACCTTGCCGACCACCATTTTCAGCTCGACATTCGTCCGAGCCAGGCATTTCTGCAAGCCAACCAGTCTGCCGCTGCCTTGGCCGTGGGGCTGCTCGGCGGCTTGCTGAGCCTGTTGCTGAGTGCATTGCTCTACAGCCTGTTCAGCCAGCGCCAGCGTGCCTTGACCCTGGTCGAGCAGCGCACGGTGGCGCTGCGGGTCAGCGAGCAGTCGTTGCGCGATACTCACAATCAGTTGCGCAGCGTACTGAATGCCGCAACCCAGGTGGCCATCATCGCGACCAGCCTCAAAGGCGAAGTCAGCACCTTCAACGCCGGTGCCGAACGCATGTTGGGCTATTCGGCCAGTGAAGCCATTGGGCACCTGCAGCTGGAAGATCTGGTGATGCCTGAAGAGCTCAGCCAGCGCGCCCATGCCTTGAGCCTGCGCTATGGGCGGCACATCGCCGGTGGCCAGGCGATGTTCGCCGAGACCATCCAGGACAGTGGTGGCGAGCCGGGCGAGTGGACCTTGGTGCGCAAGGATGGCAGCCATTTGCTGGCCAACATGCTGGTGACTGCCGTACTCGATGAGCAGGGGCTATGGGTCGGCTACCTGGCGATCTGCATCGATGTCACCGAGCGGCGCCGTGTGCATGAGGCCTTGGCCCTGCGTGATCGCTTGCTGGAGAAACTCAGTGCGGAAGTGCCCGGCGGCATCTATCAATACCAGCTGGGTGCCGATGGTCACTCATGCTTCCCGTATGCCAGCCAGGGGCTGTTCGATATCTACGAGGTCGACCTGCAGATGTTGCGCGAGGATGCCACAGTGGTATTCGAGCGCATTCATCCTGATGACCTGGAGCGCGTGCGCCGTTCGGTGCGTTATTCCGCCGAACACCTTTCGCCGTGGCGTGAAGAATACCGGGTGTGCCTGCCGCGTGCCGGGTTGCGCTGGGTGCGCGGCGAAGCGACGCCGGAGCCTGGCGAAGACGGTTGTACGCTGTGGCATGGCTACCTCACCGATATCTCCGACCTCAAAGGGGTCGAGGAAGAGTTGCGTGCATTGTCGGTGACCGATGCGCTGACCGGCATTCATAACCGTCGCTATTTCCAGGAGCGGCTCAAGGTCGAACTGGACCGCGCCCAGCGTGATGGGCTGGACCTGGCGGTGATCATGCTCGACATCGACCATTTCAAACGGATCAACGATCAGTATGGCCATGCCGTAGGTGATCATGTGTTGCGCAGCCTGTGCCAACGGATCGGTCAGCGTTTGCGCCGCACCGATGTGTTCTGTCGGTTGGGTGGGGAAGAGTTCATGGTGCTGTGCCCGGGCAGCAATGCCGAGCAGGCACGGATGTTGGCCATTGAGCTGTGGCATGGGGTGCGCAGCGTGCCGGTAGAAGGAGTGGGCAAGGTGACCGCAAGCTTTGGTGTGGCCGGATGGCGGCTGGGGGAGGGGGCGGATGCCTTGCTGCTGCGCGCGGATGCCGGGGTGTATGCGGCCAAGCAGGCTGGCCGAGACAGGGTCGAGGCAGAGTTGACCTGACCTTTCTTCTTGGTCTGTGCCGGCCCTTTCGCGGGTAAACCCGCTCCCACAGGTCAACCACTGCCCTTGAGAGTGGTGCTATCCCTGTGGGAGCGGGTTTTACCCGCGAAGAGGCCAGTACAGGCTACAGCCGTATCAAGGCGCCGCAGCGGTCGCGCTGTTGTTCAGTTTCGGCTGGCGATACAGGTCGAGCAGCACCTGGTCGAGTACTTGCGAGGCTCCCCACGGCTTCGGATCGTTGAGGATCGCCGCCACCGCCCAGGTATTGCCGTTGCTGTCGCGGCTGAAACCGGCGATCGCCCGCACGGTGTTCAGGGTGCCGGTCTTGATGTGCCCTTCACCGGTCATGGCGGTGCGCTTGAGGCGTTTACGCATGGTGCCGTCCATGCCCACCAGCGGCATCGAGCTGATGAACTCGGCCGAGTAGGGGCTGTTCCACGCGGCCTGCAGCAGTGCCGCCATCTCGCGGGTGCTGACCCGCTCGGCGCGCGACAGGCCGGAGCCGTTCTCCATCACCAGGTGCGGCGCGGTGATGCCTTTCTTCGCCAGCCACTGGCGCACCACGCGCTGCGCGGCACGGGCATCGTCGCCATCGGCGTCGGTGCGGAACTGTGCGCCCAGGCTCAGGAACAGCTGCTGGGCCATGGTGTTGTTACTGTATTTGTTGATGTCGCGAATCACTTCCACCAGGTCGGGCGAGAAGGCCCGGGCCAGCAGGCGTGCGCTCTTCGGCACGTTCTCAAAGCGGTCGCGGCCCTGGATGCTGCCACCCAACTCGTTCCAGATCGCCCGCACGGCGCCTGCGGCGTAGGTCGGGTGGTCGAGCAGCGACAGGTAGGTCTGCGAGTTGCAGCCATCGCCCAGCTGGCCGGTGACGGTCACGCTGATGCCGTCGGCCTGCGGCACGGGGTTATAGCGCACGTCGCCGCTGCACTGCTTGGAGGCTACAGCCTTGACCTGGTTATCGATATGGATGCTGGCGATCGGTGGTTCGACGGCAACGGTTACCTTGCCGCCGTCGTTGCGGGCAACGAAGCGCAGGGCCTTGAGGTTGATCATCAGCGAGTCGGGCTTGACCAGGAATGGCTTGTTGACGTCACCGCCGTCATCGTCGAACTGTGGCAGGTTGGGTTGCACGAAGTGGCTGCGGTCCAGCACCAGGTCACCGGTTACGGTGCGTACGCCATTGGCGCGCAGGTCACGCATCAGCAGCCAGAGCTTTTCCATGTTCAGCTTGGGGTCGCCGCCGCCCTTGAGGTACAGGTTGCCATTGAGCACGCCGTTGCTCAGGGTGCCATCGGTGTAGAACTCGGTTTTCCATTGGAATGTCGGGCCGAGCAGTTCGAGGGCGGCGTAGGTGGTGACCAGCTTCATGGTCGAAGCCGGGTTGACCGACACATCGGCGTTGAACACGGTGGCCGGGCCCGGGCCGTTCAGCGGCAGCATGACCAGCGACAGTGCGCTGTCCTGCAGCTTGTTGGCCTTGAGCGCCTGTTGGACCTTCGGCGGCAGGGTGGTATTGACGGCAGCAGCCTGGCTGGGCAATGCGAGTGGCAACAGCAGGCCGGCGAGAACGAGGGGGCGGAGCTTTTTGATCATATGGATTAAGTACCCTGCGGACGAGGGAAAATGACAATGGGGCTGTAAGAGATGATCACCCCAGGATGAAATATAGAGCGCATTATGCCCCAAGCGCAGCGTTCATGCGCCACGTTCGACGGAAAAGCGCCTTTGTAGCGTGGAAACTGTTAAAGTGCCGCGCGTTATTACTCAAGAGGATTGTTTCATGGCTACCAACCGTTCCCGTCGTCTGCGCAAGAAGCTGTGCGTTGATGAATTCCAGGAGCTGGGTTTCGAACTGAACCTGGGTTTCAAGGAAGACCTGTCCGACGAAGCCATTGATGCCTTCCTCGACGCCTTCCTGGCTGAAGCCATGGATGCCAACGGCCTGGACTACGTCGGCGGCGATGATTTCGGCCTGGTCTGCCTGGCCAACCGCGGCTCGGTCAGCGAAGAGCAGCGTGCTACCGTCGAAGCCTGGCTCAAAGGCCGCAGCGAACTGACCACCATTGAAGTCAGCCCGCTGCTGGACGCCTGGTATCCGGAAAAGCCGATCAACCCGGCTTCCTGATGCGTGCGTGAGCGGCGCCCCGCGCGGGCGTCACTCCGTCAAGCCCTGGCCAGCTCCCTGGCCAGCGCTTTCTCCGTTCGGCGCATATGCCGTGCCAGTACCTGCCGCTGCAGTTTGATGCATGCCGCAGGCGAATGTTGCTCCTCCAGGGCCGCGCAGGCCTTCATCATGCCTTTTGCTTCCAGCAGCCGTGCCGCGCTGAGGATCTTGTGCGCCTGCTCGCGGATCTCGGCTGCCTGATGGACGGGATCGAAGCCCATGAGTAGCGTCAGGTCTTCTTGCAGGCTTGCATGCACTGCGGTGAGAAAACGGCAACGGCTTTCGGGATTGTTGCCGACGATGCCGGCCAGGCCCGCAAGGTTGAACGGCGGGGCAACGACTTGCCGTAGATGGGGCGTGATCCTGGTCAGGCATTGGCTGAGGGTACGCAGGCTGATGGGCTTGAGCAGGCAATCGTCCATGCCGGCACTGAGGCACTTCTGCCTGACTTCGGGTTGAGCGTTCGCGGTGTAACCCAGAATGACGCAACGCGGGCGCCCGCTCTTGCGCTCTTCGCAACGAACGGCGGTGGCAACCTGGTAGCCGTTCATGTGCGGCATGTTGCAATCGAGCACCAGTACGTCGAACGGCGTGCGGTGCCATTTGTCCAGGCCCTCGCGACCATCGCTGGCGCTGGCATGGCTGAGCCCCAGGTAGCCCAGTTGCTGTGCCATCAGCATCAGGTTGGCAGGGTGATCGTCGATGACCAGCACCTTCAGGTCTTGAGCAGGTACTTCGATCTCTTCCACCTCCAATGCGGGTGGCAGCGGGGTATCGACACGCTCCAGCGGCATCAGCAGGCGAACCTGCGTGCCAAAGCCCGGAAGGCTCTTGATGCTCAGGCTGCCACCCATCATCTCGCACAGGCTTCGGCAGATGGCCAGGCCCAGCCCTGTGCCTGCACGGGCACCCTGGCTATGTGGATTTGCCTGGACGAACGGGTTGAACAGCCGCTGCAAATCATCGTCGTGAATGCCGATGCCACTGTCACGCACTTCGAACTCCAGCGTCGGCGGCACGCCAGGGCCTTCGTCGCGCAAGCCGAGCGTGACCTGGATTTGCCCTTGCTCTGTGAACTTGATGGCGTTGCTGACGAGGTTGGACAGGATCTGCTTGAAGCGCAGTGGGTCGAGCAAAGCATGGACACGGGCGCTGGGGTTGATGCTGATTTGCAGGGCCAGGCCCTTCTGGCGTGCTTGGCCATCGAAAACGCGGCCAACCGACTCGACCAGTGCCGAGGGGTCGACTGCTTCCGGGCTGAGAGACAGGTGGCCAGACTCGATACGCACGATATCCAGGATATCGCCGATCAGGCCAAGCAGATCCTTGGCCGAATGGTGGGCGACTTCCAGCGAGGTGGGGTCTACTTGCCCCTGCAGGGCGCGCCTCAGGGCCAGTTCGAGCATGCCTATGACCGCATTCATCGGCGTGCGGATCTCATGGCTGATGGTGGCAAGGAAGGTGCTTTTGGCGCGGTTGGCGTCATCGGCCAGGCGCTTGGCCTCGCGCAGTTCCTGAACCAGCTTGCGGCGATCGCTGATATCGATCCAGCCGCCAATGATCCCTTGCACTTCACCCAGCGAGTCACGATACGGCAGGATCCAGTGGTAGATGGTGATTTCCCTGTCCTTGAAGCGCAAAGGTCGGTCGATGATCAGTGGTACGCCGGCGGCCATTACCTGCTGGTAGTCGGCCTGAATCTGACGTGTGTTCTCGGTGCCGGTGAACGGGCTCTCGTCCAGGCGCCTGGCAATCACGTCTTCCAGGCGGGCCTGGACGGCTTCCAGGTAGCTGGCGTTGCAGCTCTGCAGGCGGCCCTCCCGGTCGCGCACGTACATCGGGTGCGGGGTGCCGTTGAGCAGCGCGCCCATGAACTCCAGCTGATCGTTCAGTGCGCGTTCGGCGCGTTGGCGATGCTTGATCTGCCCGCGCAGCCGGGCGTTCCAGATCAGTGCCAGCAACAGCAACAGGCCGGTGCCCAGCAGCACTTGCAGGATCAGGCGCCGCCAGGCTGGCCAGCTGACATCCTCATGGACATCGTAGCCGCGCCAACGATTGTTTATGACACCCAGCTCTTCCGGCGAAATGCTCAGCAGGGCTTTGTCGAGGATTGTGGCAAGTGGCATGTCCTGTTCGCTGGTGGCCATGGCGAAGATGGCCGGCTCGCTGCCCACCGTATTGCGAATGATCAGGTCGCTATTGGCGGCCAGGGCGTGGTTGGCGTCGATCAAGGGGGTGATCACCGCGTCGACGGCGCCACTGTTGAGCAGCGCCACGGAATAATAGGAACTCTCCGTCTCGATCCAGCCAACCTGTGGGAAGCGGGTTGCCAGCAGGTCATCCAGGTTGCTGTAGCGGGAGATGGCAATGCGACGCCCGTTCAGTTGCTCCAGCGAACCGTACTTTTCATCACGTGCGCGGGTGACCAGTACATGCGGGCTTTCAAGGTAGGGCCGGCTCAGGTGCAGGCGTTTGTCGGTGATACCGTCGCTGGCCAGCGCAGCAATCATGTTCACGCGCCCGCTTTCCAGTCGGGCAAGCATGTCGGCGATGCCATTGGCCCGCTGCACCTCGAAGCGCAGGCCGGTACGCAGGCGTATCAGGTCCAGCAGGTCGGCAGTTATACCGCGAAAATGGCCACTGCCATCGAAATAGGACAGTGGCGCTGCCGTTTCGTCGATGGCGACCCGCATCACCGGGTGGTTGAGCAGCCATTTTTCCTCCCCGGCCGTCAGCTGGAGTTTGCGATCGCTCAGCAGCAGGTCACCGCCAGCACTCCAGCGTTTGAAAATGCTGGTCCGCAAGGCGCTGGACTGGCGGTCTAGCGTTGCATTGACCAACGTCTTGAGCTGCACGTCCTGAGCGCGCATGGCAAAACTGAAGCCGACGTTTTCGTGCTGGCCGAAACTGGCCATGCGCAGGCGTGGCAAGTGCCCGCGGGTAAGCTGGTAGTGTGTGGAAATAGTGTCGCCGATGAACACGTCCGTCTGGCCAAATGCCACAGCATTGAGTGCTTGCGTAGAAGAGCCGAATGCCAGCAATTCGGCCTTGGGGTAGGCTGCGCGGACCTTTTCCTGGGGCAGGTAGTGGTACAGCATGCCCAGGCGCATGCCGGCAAGGCCTGCATTGAGTGGCTGCCCTTCATCTTCCCGTGTGACCAGCACGGGTTGGTCGACGGCATAGGGGTGAGAAAGCGCCAGTCCCTCGGTTGCCGCTTCGTAACCGTTGGCACTGCCGAGCAGGTCAATGTCCCCCCGTTTGAGCGCCTCGACCGCCGCTTTCCTGTGGGGGTAGCGCATGACCTGGACCGGCAGGTTCAATGCCTTGCCAATCAGATTGGCGTATTCGGCGGTGAGCCCTTGGTAGACCTGGCCGCCGCCAGTGATGTCAAAGGGCGGGTAGTCGGGCGCTGAGGTGCCCAGAATCAGGGCGTGCCGCCCCTGCAGCCATTGCCGCTGTTGTTCCGTCAACCGCGGGCTCAGCGGTTGGGTCGAAGAGCGGGCTAGCAGCGTATAGGGCACGACTTCATGGGATGAGGCCTGCGCCAGGTCGCAGGCCAGCGCCAGGATGAACCCCAGGCAGGCGAACATTTGCACCATCAGAACCTCAGACCAGCGCGTTGCGTTTAGCCATTTCGATCAGCTCGACCAAGGAATCGGCCTGCAGTTTCTGCATGAGTCGCTTCTTGTAGGTACTGACAGTCTTGTTGCTCAGGAACATGCCCTTGGCTATTTCCTGATTGCTGCGACCTTGGGCAAAAAGTTGCAGGACCATCAGTTCTCGATCGTTAACGAGTCGGAAAAGTCGCAAATCGGAGTCCGCTGTTTCGTGGTTGTTGTGAATGGCCTGGCTGGGGAAATAGTTGTATCCGGCGATTACGGCCTTGATCGCACTGAGCAGTTCATTCAGATCTTCCTGTTTGCACACATAACCCGCTGCACCTGAGTGCATGCAGCGAACGGCGAACAGCGCCGGAGACTGCGCGGTGAGGATCAGCACCTTCAGCGGCAGGGCCATGGCCTGGAAGCGCGAAAGTACCTCCAGGCCGTCAAGCCTGGGGATGCTGATGTCCAGGATCACCAGTTCGGGTTGGGTTTCACGAATCATCTGCATGGCATCCACGCCGTTGTCCGATTCGCCTACAACCTTGTAATTCTGGTTTTCAAGCAGCATGCGGACAGCAAGGCGGATGACAGGATGGTCATCGACAATAAATACAGTATTCATGTTCAAGTTCCCTGCGGCGGATGACGGAGGCAGGTGGCACCTTACCCCAGTTGCAAGTCATCGGGGATGCGTGGCATGGAGATTCGCTATATATGGGAAACGGCTTACAGCCGAATACATATTGAGCTACGAAGTGTAAGAATTTACTTCGTTATCAAAGGTGTTTTTGCAACTTTTCAGTTGTCTGTTTAGTTGGTGTTTAATCTGGTGGCGGCGCTTGTAGGAGATTTCTGAAAGCAATGAGCGTCGCTCGGTAGTGCACCGGGCGACGCCGCCTTTTTTCACGTCGGGCTTGAACGCCCGGTCATTTCCCGAGCCATCTCGCTGGCGTAGCTGTCGGTCATGCCGGCGATGAAATCGATCATGCGCAGGAAAGCCTTGTGCAGAGAGTCGTGCGGGTTGGGAGCGTTGTTACCGATCAGGTCGAGCACGCGGCGACTCTTGAACGAGGGGGTACGGCCGCCGTGCTGTTCCAGGGCGGCACCGCAGAACGTATTGAGGAGAATTTCCAGCGTGGTGTAGGCGCCGATCTCATGCAGCGTCTTGCGTTTGTCCTGGAAAATCTTGTTGCGCGCCATGTCCTTGGCTTGCAGTACGCAGCGCTTGGCCGGGCCGTGCATGTGCTCGACCAGGTCGCCGCTCAGGCGCCCGCCCAGCAGTGCCTGCTGCTGCTCGACGAAGGCTTGGGCAGCGGCATTGGTCAGGTGTTCGATTGCCTTGCCACGCAGAATGGCCAGCTTGCGTCTGCGAGAGTCGTCAGGGCCAAGCTGGCGGTAGGTTTCCGGCAAGTCGTCACCCACCAGGTCGAGCAACAGCGCCTCGACTTCGGCGTAGTGCAGCAACTCCATCTCCAGGCCGTCTTCCAGGTCGATCAGGGCGTAGCAGATGTCATCTGCCGCTTCCATCAGGTACACCAGCGGGTGGCGGGCCCAGCGCTGTTCTTCGAGTTGCGGCAGGCCGAGCTTGCGGGCGATCTGCTCAAGCAGCGGCAGTTCGCTCTGGTAGCAGCCGAACTTGTGCTTCTTGTAGCCCAGGGCGTCTGCATGCCGGGAAGTCCAGGGATATTTGAGGTAGGTACCCAGGGTGGCGTAGGTGAGCCGGGTGCCGCCATCGAACTGGTGATATTCGAGTTGAGTGAGTACGCGAAAGCCTTGGGCGTTGCCTTCGAAGTTGAGGAAGTCGGCGCGCTCGTCGTCGCTCATGTCGTCCAGCCAGCCGCGCCCGGCGGCCTGCTGGAACCAATGGCGAATGGCATCTTCACCGGAGTGGCCAAACGGCGGGTTGCCAATGTCGTGAGCCAGGCAGGCCGACTGCACGATCATGCCCAGATCGCTGGGTTCGCACCAGTCGGGCAGGCTGCCGCGCAGTGTTTCGCCGACACGCATGCCCAGTGAGCGGCCAACGCAGCTGACTTCCAGGGAATGGGTCAGGCGCGTGTGGATATGGTCGTTGCTGGAAACGGGATGGACCTGAGTCTTGCGCCCGAGGCGGCGAAAGGCCCCTGAGAAGATGATCCGGTCATGGTCTTTGTGGAAAGGGCTGCGGCCCAGTTCTTCAGCGCTGTAGAGGGCTTTGCCGAGGCGTTCGCGGGTGAGCAGGGTGTGCCAGTCCAAGGCGCGGTCTCCTGTCGATCGAAGGGTATAGCTTCCGGTGTCGTGAGCAGGCGTGCAAGGGGCAGAGCGAGACCGGCCCTGTGGGATCAGAGCCGGCCAGGGCACTCAAGGGCGCCGGTTGCCTTGCAGGAAGAGGCGTACCAGCGGCAGCAGGCTGGTTCCCAGCCGAACCAGGCGGCTCAGGTTACCGCTGCGCACCCCTTTGCCGGTGAGAAAGCCCAGCGCCACGACGGCGCCGATTCCCCACAACGGCGCGTGCTTGATGCCCAAGCCGTCATGCAGCGAGCTGCCCATGCCGCGCAGGCGCTGCAAGGGTTGCAGCATTTGCCCGGACTCATGGCGGATCTGCTGGCGGTGCATTTCCATGCGCAGGCGCAGCAGCGCCTTGCGCAATTCCCGTGGGTTACGGGTGTTCGGTAGTTCAGGCAGGCTCATGGCAACAGGCGCTCCCGGTCCTTGGCCAGTTCTTCGAGGGTCGCACCAAACGGTGAAGACTCATCGAACACTGCAGCCTTCAGGCGCAGGCCGCAATACAACGCCGCCAGGCCATAGAAAACGCACAAGCCGATGATGCCCGCCAGCCTATAGCTGTCCCACAGCAACACCAGCAGCAAGCCGGACAAGGCCGTGAGCAGCAGCAGCGCGAATACCAGTGCCAGGCCGGCAAACAGCAACAGGCTCAGAGTGCGTGCTTTCTGTTCCTGCAGTTCGATACCGAACAGCTCGATGTGGCTGTGCAGTAGCCCCAGCAGCGCCGCGCCCAGGCGTCTGCCCGAGGCGCTGGTGCCTATGCTGTCATTCTCCATGGGGGCTCCTCAGCGCCGATTGGCCAGCAGGCCGATCAACAAGCCGACGCCTGCGGCGATACCAATGGCCTGCCAGGGGTTTTCCTGGACGTACTGCTCGGCGCTGCCAAGAGCTGCCTGGCCGCGCTCGCGCACCGAGTCCTGGGTCAGCTGCAGGGTTTCGCGGGCCTGGGTCAGGCGGTCGTGAATCTGCTCGCGCAGTTCGTCGGCCTGGTCGCCAGCCAGGTTGGCGGTATCGGCCAGCAATTTTTCGGTATCGCGGACCAAGGCCTGGAAGTCAGCCATCAATATCTCTTGTGCAGTCTTTGCCGATTTGCTGGCCATGGGGCTCTCCCTGTGTAGGTGTGCAGGTGTGCAGGTGTGTAGGTCATTCGAGTAACCGCGTGCGTGGAAGGTTCACTAGCGGCGCTGGTATGGGCCTTGCTAATGAAATTTGCCACAACGCGGGGCGTCACCCGGAGCGGTGCGTCGAACCAGGGCGTCGACCCTGGCGGATACCGATAAACCTTAACCCAATCCACGACAAACCCAAGAAAAAACCACGCAGGCTACGCCCGCTTCGGCAAAACAGGGCTAAAGCTGGCACCGATTCGGTGCAGGGATGCAGGTTCTTGAACTGTCCTGGTGCTTTTTATTGCAGGTCTGCCACTTCAATGGAAAACATGCACAGCGCAATGGACTCCCTGGTCCACGGCTCCAACACCCTGTTCATCCTCATGGGCGCCATTCTGGTGCTTGCCATGCACGCCGGCTTCGCCTTTCTCGAAGTGGGCACCGTGCGCCACAAGAATCAGGTCAACGCGCTGTCGAAGATTCTCAGCGATTTCGCCATCTCGGCGCTGGTGTACTTCTTCATCGGCTACTGGATCGCCTATGGCGTGAACTTCCTGCAACCTGCGGCGCAACTGGCTGCCGACCATGGCTATGCGCTGGTCAAATGCTTCTTCCTGCTGACTTTCGCGGCGGCGATTCCCGCGATCATTTCGGGGGGGATTGCCGAGCGTGCGCGGTTCGCGCCGCAGCTGTGCGCCACGGCGCTGATCGTGGCGTTCATCTATCCATTCTTCGAGGGCGTGGTGTGGAATGGCAATTTTGGCCTGCAGGCCTGGCTGCAGGCCCGCTTCGGTGCGCCGTTCCATGATTTTGCAGGCTCCGTGGTGGTGCATGCCATGGGCGGCTGGCTGGCGCTGGCGGCAGTGCTGCTGCTGGGTCCACGGCGCGGGCGTTATCGCGACGGCCGCCTGGTGGCATTCGCGCCGTCGAGCATTCCGTTCCTGGCGCTGGGCTCGTGGATCCTGATCATCGGCTGGTTCGGCTTCAACGTGATGAGCGCCCAGACACTGCAGGGGGTCAGCGGTCTGGTGGCGATCAATTCGCTGATGGCCATGGTCGGGGGCACCCTGGCGGCCTTGCTGGCCGGGCGCAACGACCCGGGCTTCCTGCACAACGGGCCGCTGGCCGGCTTGGTGGCGATCTGTGCCGGTTCTGACCTCATGCACCCCATTGGTGCGCTGGCCACCGGCCTGGTGGCGGGGGTCCTGTTCGTCTGGAGTTTCACTGCCGCGCAGAACCGCTGGAAGATCGACGATGTGCTCGGGGTCTGGCCTCTGCACGGTTTGTGCGGCCTGTGGGGAGGTATTGCCTGCGGCGTGTTTGGCCAGGCGGCCCTGGGGGGGATGGGCGGTGTAAGCCTGATCAGCCAGCTGCTGGGCAGCCTGGCGGGGGTGCTGGTCGCATTGGTCGGTGGATTTGCCGTTTACGGCCTGATTCGCCAGTTGCACGGCCTGCGTTTGAGCCATGAGCAGGAATTCCAGGGCGCAGACCTGTCGCTCCATCGTATCGGTGCCACCAGCCAGGATTGAGCGAGGTCAGGTGCACAGGGGGCAGGACGGACCTAGAATAGGCTTCTTCCCACAGCCAAATCGAGCCTTGTCCCATGCTGCCTGAATGCCAACTCTTCGGCACCGTTGGGTGCCATTTGTGCGAAGTGGCCGAAGCCGTGCTCATGCCCTTTGTCGAGCATGGCTTGCTGATCGAACTGGTCGACATTGCCGATGATGAGGCGCTGTTCGAGCGCTACGGGTTGATCATTCCTGTGCTGCGACGTGGTGATACTTCGGCCGAGCTGCATTGGCCATTCGATGCCGAACAGGTGGTGGCGTTTCTTGCCCAGTGACGGGTAGAGGGAAGCCTCACCCTCCTGCATGCCCCGGGCGGTGCAGGTGATGATGATGAGCCGGTGAAGCGTCATCGGTTCCATTGCATTGTCATCGAGAAGCCTGCCATGTACATCACGCCACACTTTACCCTGACAGAAATGATCTCTTCGCAAGCAGCCGCGAGAGAAGGGTTGGACAACACCCCTTCACTTGCGGTGATGAGTAATCTACGCCTGCTGTGCCAAGCGCTCGAGGAAGTGCGGGCGCTGTTTGCCAGTCCCATCATCATCAGCAGCGGATACCGTAGCTTGGCGCTGAATTCGCACATTGGCGGGGCGCGCAACAGCCAGCACACGAGCGGCCTGGCTGCGGATTTCACGGTTGTCGATATAGACAGCCGTGAAGTGGTTCGGCGGGTGAGCGAGAGTGCCGTGGCGTTCGACCAGTTGATTCTGGAGTTCGACAGCTGGATTCACCTTTCGGTATCGGTGGCCGCACCGCGCCGTGAGGTGCTGACCATTCGCAAGGGTACGGGCTATCTGCCTGGCTTGCAGTGACGTTGAGTTTGATTGACGGCGCCGTGCCCCTCTCCGTATGCTGTATATAAATACAGTATCGAGGTAAACCCATGCTCAACGTCGAGCAACTCAAGTACAGCGTCAACCGTATGCCGGTGGAGCGGGTGTACGACGCCGTATTGGAATTGCGCCTCGAGGGCCTGGTCACCGATGACCGCACGCCATTCGGCAAGGTGCATTTCAATACCTGTTTTGCAGAGATCGAGGCCTTGTTTCAGCGCGCCGGCTACCACCGGGGGCTGGATGTGGTGGGTTATCAGGGGCTGGTCTACGCACTTTATGACCCCGGGCGTTGGGAGGCCGTGCAGGTGCTGCGCTGGTTGAAGGCGCATAGCGAAGGGCGGGTCGAGGCTGGTTGAGGCGCGAGGCTTGAGCGATAATGTGCGGCTTTGAATGTTCGAGCCTTGCCATGACCACGCCTTTCGACCCTGCCCACCAGCAAGCCAGCACGGTCTGCCTGCCGCCTGGCAACTGGGCCACGGTGCTCGACTGCCTGTGCGACCATTTCAAGGCCATTGAGCGCGCGCAGTGGCTCGACCGCTTCGCCCGCGGCCGGGTGCTCGATGCCGAGGGCAGGGCGATTGCCGCTGACTTGCCGTACCGTCGCGGAATGCGCCTGCATTACTTTCGCGAGGTGCCCAACGAGCGGCCAATTCCGGTGCAGGAAACCATCCTGCATGTGGATGAGCATCTGGTGGTGGCCGACAAACCGCACTTTCTGCCGGTGACACCCACTGGAGACTACGTCGAGCAAACCTTGTTGCGCCGCCTGATCCGGCGCCTGGGCAACCCTCATCTGGTACCGTTGCACCGCATCGACCGGCACACGGCCGGTCTAGTGCTGTTTTCCGCCAATCCACAGACGCGCAGCGCGTATCAGCGGTTGTTCCCGGAGCGGCGTATCGACAAGCGCTATCAAGCCATCGCTGCCGCCATGCCGCAGCATGCATTCCCCTTGGTGCACAAAAGCCGCCTGGTGCATGGCGAACCGTTCTTTCGCATGCATGAAGTAGCAGGGGAGGCCAATAGCGAGACGCTTGCCGAAGTGCTGGAGAAGAATGGCGAGTTGTGGCGCTACGGACTGTCGCCAGTAACGGGGAAGACGCATCAGTTGCGTGTGCACATGGCGGCGTTGGGGGCGGGGATCTGCAACGACCCGTTCTACCCGCAATTGCTCCAGGAAGAGGACGACTATCAGCGGCCGTTGAAGCTGCTGGCGCAGAGCTTGCGCTTTGCCGATCCGTTGACCGGCGAGGAACGCTACTTCGAGAGCCAGCTGGCGCTGGACTGGTAAGGCACCTGCGCACAGCGCTGTGTAGGAGCGGCCTTACCGGGGCGCCGGACCAGTCGGAAAGGGCCGCAAAGCGGCCCCTCAATTGCAGCTGCAAGGCACAAATTGTAGGGGGCTGCTTTGCAGCCCTGTCGCGACGCAAGGCCGTTCCTACAATACCGCGTAGGCACGGGGCTTAGCGGTTGAACCGCTCCACCAGCGAATACTGGCTGCCGGCAGTGGTGGTCAACTCTTCGCTGAGCAGCGCCGAATGTTGAGCCTGCTCGGCCGTCTGGTCGGCCAGTTCGGCGATGGTGCTGATATTGCGGCTGATCTCGTCGGCCACCGCAGTCTGTTCTTCGGTAGCAGCGGCAATCTGGGTCGCCATGTCGGTGATGTTGGCCACTGCCTCGCTGATTCCGACCAGCGCCTGATCGGCTTGCATCACGCGGTCCACGCCTTCCTGGGCCTGCCGGTGGCCGGTTTCCATGGTCAGCACGGCATTGTTGGCCGTCTGTTGCAGTTTGGCGATCAGGCCGTGGATCTGCCCGGTCGATTCGGCGGTGCGTTGAGCCAGCTGGCGTACCTCGTCGGCGACCACGGCAAAACCACGGCCCATCTCACCGGCACGCGCTGCTTCGATGGCAGCGTTGAGCGCCAGCAGGTTGGTCTGGTCGGCGATGCCCTTGATCACATCGACCACACCACCGATTTCGTCACTGTCCTTGGCCAGCTGGGTCACTGTCTGGCCGGTTTCGCCCACGGCTGTGGACAGGCGCTCGATGGCATCGCGGGTCTCACCGGCGATCTGCCGGCCCTGGCTGGTCAGGCGGTTGGCTTCCTGGGTTGCATCAGCGGTGCGTTGCACGTGGTTGGCTACTTCCTGAGTGGTGGCAGCCATCTGGTTGACGGCGGCAGCGACTTGTTCGGTCTCCACGCGTTGCCGCTCCAGGCCAGAGGAACTCTTGTGCGCCAAGGCATCGGACTGGCGCGCCTGGTCGCTGAGGTGCTCGGCGCTGTCCTGCAGGCGAGTCAGGCAGGTCTTCATGCGCGCGTCCTGGCTGAGCATGGCCATCTCCAGGCGTGCCTGCACGCCACGGCTGTCGGTGTACATTTGCGCGATCAGCGGGTCGGAGGTGGTCTGTTCGGCCAGGCGCAGCAGGCGTTTCAGGCCACGTTGCTGCCAGCTCAGGCCGAGCAGGCCGAGCGGGACCGACAGGCCGGCGGCCAGCGCGAAGCCCCAGGAGTGGCCGAGCCAGTTGCCAATCAGGAAACCGACCTGGCTGACCAGGATGAACGGCAGCCAGTCCTGCAGCACCGGTAACCAGCGATCACGGCGTGGGATGGCGGTCTTGCCGCCGTTGATGCGCTGGTACAGGGCCTCGGCGCGGCGGATCTGCTCGGCGGTAGGCTTGACCCGCACCGACTCGAAACCGACGACCTGGTTGTTCTCGAAAATCGGTGTGACGTAGGCATTCACCCAGTAATGGTCGCCGGATTTGCAACGGTTCTTGACGATGCCCATCCACGGCAAGCCTTGCTTGAGGGTTTGCCACATGTGGGCGAACACAGCAGTCGGCACGTCGGGGTGGCGGACCAGGTTGTGGGGGGCGCCATTCAGCTCTTCGCGGGTGAAGCCGCTGATCTCGACGAATGCATCGTTGCAGTAGGTGATCACACCCTTGGCATTGGTGGTGGAGATCAACCGTTGTTGGGCAGGGAAAGTCCGTTCCCTCTGGGTAATCGGCTGGTTGTTACGCATGAGCTGAATCGTCCGCAAGGCTTTCGACAGATATCGGCAAGCCACTGGTTTTATTGAATGGATATTTAACTTACTTGATCTGGGGCAATTGGCCATCACTGCAGATGCAGTAATGGCAATCGAGCTTCAGTGCGTAGAAGGCTGCCTGTTTGCCCACGTTTATGACCGTTTGGTGACAGTTAGGGCCAATGATGACTGACCGGCCACTAAAGTGCTACTGGCAAATGGCAGACTTTTCTTGTGGTAATGCGCATCGAGCGCCGCAGGCGCGGCGCTCGATGCAAAAGGCGCAGAACGTACTGAGCCGGTCAGTTGCGAATCATCTGCCGCAGCACATAGTGCAGAATCCCGCCCGACTTGAAGTATTCCACTTCGTTGAGCGTATCGATCCGGCACAGCACCTCGATCTGCTGCTGTTGCCCATCCTCGCGGATGATGCGCAGGGTCAGGTTCATGCCCGGTTTGATCTGCGCGCCACCGAGCCCCAGCAGGTCGATCTGCTCCTTGCCGGTCAGCCCCAGTTGCTTGCGATCCTGCCCGGCCTTGAACTGCAGCGGCAGCACGCCCATGCCCACCAGATTGGAGCGGTGGATGCGTTCGAAACTTTCTGCCAGCACCGCCTTGACCCCCAGCAGGTTGGTGCCTTTGGCCGCCCAGTCGCGGCTGGAGCCGGTGCCATATTCCTGGCCGGCGACCACCACCAACGGCGTGCCTTCGGCCTGATAGCGCATGGCGGCGTCATAGATTGACAGCTTTTCGCCCGTGGGCACGTAAAGCGTATTACCGCCTTCCTCGCCGCCCAGCATCTCGTTGCGGATGCGGATATTGGCGAAGGTGCCGCGCATCATCACCTCGTGGTTGCCGCGCCGTGAACCGTAAGAGTTGAAATCCCGTGGTTCCACGCCCTTGCTGCGCAAGTAACGCCCGGCCGGGCTGTCGGCCTTAATGTTGCCGGCCGGCGAAATGTGGTCGGTGGTCACCGAGTCGCCAAGCAGGGCGAGGATGCGCGCCCCCTGAATATCCTTGATCTCGGGCAGCGGCCCGCCAATGTCATCGAAGAACGGTGGGTGCTGAATGTAGGTGGAATCGTCTTGCCAAACGTAGGTTGCCGCCTGCGGTACCTCGATGGCCTGCCATTGCGCATCGCCGGCGAAGACCTCGGCGTATTCCTTGTGGAACATGGCCGTGTCGACTTTGGCGACGGCTTCGGCAATCTCCTGCTGGGTGGGCCAGATGTCGCGCAGGTACACCGGTTGGCCGTCCTTGCCAGTGCCCAGTGCATCTTTGGTCAGGTCCACGCGCACGCTGCCGGCCAGAGCGTAGGCCACCACCAGCGGTGGCGAGGCCAGCCAGTTGGTCTTGACCAGCGGGTGCACCCGGCCTTCGAAGTTGCGGTTGCCCGAAAGCACCGAAGCGACGGTGAGGTCGGCGTTGCTGATGGCTTTTTCAACGGCTTCATCCAGCGGGCCGGAGTTGCCGATGCAGGTGGTGCAGCCGTAGCCGACGAGGTCGAAGCCGAGCTGGTCGAGGTAGGGGGTAAGCCCGGCGGCATTGTAGTAGTCGGTAACCACCTTGGAGCCGGGTGCCAGCGAGCTCTTGACCCACGGCTTGCGCTGCAGGCCTTTTTCCAGGGCCTTCTTCGCCACCAGGCCGGCCGCCATCATCACGCTGGGGTTGGACGTGTTGGTGCAGGAGGTGATTGCGGCGATCACCACGGCGCCATGGCGCAAGGTATGTGTCTGGCCGCCGTGGCTGTAGTCGATCTCGCCAGCTTGGTCGGCATTGCCCACCGCCACGCCGCCACCGCCTTCGCTTTCCAGACGGCCGACTTCCTTGGCCAGCACCTTGGGCTGCTGTTCGATGAAGTGGTTGAACGCCTGGCTGACCTGGCCCAGCGCAACTCTGTCCTGGGGCCGCTTGGGCCCGGCCAGGCTGGCTTCGACCTCGGCCATGTCCAGCGCGAGGGTGTCGCTGAACAATGGTTCCTGACCCGGTAGGCGCCACAGCCCTTGGGCCTTGCAGTACTGTTCGACCAATTGCACCGCTTCACTTGGGCGGCCGGACAGGCGCAGGTACTCGAGGGTGACCTCGTCGACCGGGAAGAAGCCACAGGTGGCGCCATACTCCGGTGCCATGTTGGCGATGGTTGCACGGTCGGCCAACGGCAGGTCGGCCAGGCCATCGCCGTAGAATTCGACGAATTTGCCCACGACGCCTTTCTTGCGCAGCATTTGCGTGACGGTCAGCACCAGGTCGGTGGCGGTGATGCCTTCGCGCAGCTTGCCGGTGAGCTTGAAGCCGATCACTTCCGGGATCAGCATCGACACCGGCTGGCCGAGCATGGCCGCTTCTGCCTCGATGCCACCCACGCCCCAACCGAGCACGCCGAGGCCGTTGATCATGGTGGTGTGCGAGTCGGTGCCAACCAGAGTGTCGGGGAAGGCGTAGGTGCGGCCGTCGGCTTCGCGGGTCCATACCGTGCGCCCGAGGTACTCCAGGTTGACCTGGTGGCAGATGCCAGTGCCCGGCGGCACCACGCGGAAGTTGTCGAATGCGCTCTGGCCCCAGCGCAAGAACGCGTAACGCTCGCCATTGCGCTGCATCTCGATGTCGACGTTCTGGGTGAAGGCCTGCGGCGTGGCGTAACGGTCGACCATCACTGAGTGGTCGATCACCAGGTCCACCGGCGACAGTGGGTTGATTCGCTGCGGGTCGCCGCCGGCCTTGGCCATGGCAGCGCGCATTGCCGCCAGGTCGACCACTGCTGGCACGCCGGTGAAATCCTGCATCAATACGCGCGCCGGGCGGTACTGAATCTCACGGTCGGAGCGGCGCTCCTGCAGCCAGCTGGCGAGGGCACGCAGGTCATCGGTACCGACGGTCTCACCGTCTTCCCAGCGCAGCAGGTTTTCCAGCAGTACCTTGAGCGACATGGGCAGGCGCTGCAGGTCGCCAAGCTGCTGGCCGGCTTCGGCAAGGCTGTAATAATGATAGGTGCGGTCAGCCACCTGGAGGGTCTTGAGGGTGTTCAGGCTATCGAGCGAGGGCATTGCCAACTCCTTGTGCGGCGGGGCCCGGCATTGCTGGTTGAGGCCGGTGCCACCGCGCTGTTTCGGTCCGCACGGCACGGACCTGGCTGAATGGTCAGGTTAGCTCCGTTTGGTGCCCCTGACTCTTTTCTGGACCGGCGGGGCATGTCGCAGGTTCCGAACTTCCTTTATCATCGCCGCCCTGCCGGCGCCCGTGGCGCGCCAGCCGTAGTGGAGTGAGAGATGAATACCCTGTTCATGCATTGCCGGCCCGGTTTCGAGGGTGAGGTCTGCGCCGAGATCAGCGAACATGCCGCCCAGCTGGGTGTGGCCGGTTATGCCAAGGGCAAGCCGCAGAGTGCTTGTGCCGAGTTCGTCTGTGCTGAGGCCGAAGGGGCCGAACGCCTGATGGCCCAGCTGCGCTTCGCGCAACTGATCTTCCCGCGCCAGTGGGCCCGTGGCACGTATATCGAGCTGCCAGAGACCGATCGTATCAGCGTGCTGCTGGCGCATCTGGCAGAGCTGGGGAGAGGGTTCGGCAGCCTGTGGCTGGAAGTGCTGGACAGCAACGACGGCAAGGAGTTGTCGACCTTCTGCCGCAAGTTCGAAGTGCCGCTGCGCAAGGCTCTGGAAAAAGCCGGCCGCCTGGTCGAAAACCCGAGCCTGCCGCGCCTGTTGCTGACTTTCATCAGTGGCCGTCGGGTATTCGTCGGTGTGGCGGAGGCGAACAACAGCGCGTTGTGGCCGATGGGCATTCCGCGCCTGAAGTTCCCGCGTGAGGCACCCAGCCGTTCGACGCTCAAGCTGGAGGAGGCCTGGCACCAGTTCATTCCGCGTGAGCAGTGGGAGCAGCGCCTGGGCGACGACATGACCGGGGTAGATCTGGGGGCTTCGCCGGGTGGCTGGACGTATCAGCTGGTACGCCGTGGCATGCTGGTTACTGCCATCGACAATGGGCCGATGGCCGAAAGCCTGATGGATACCGGGCTGGTGCAACACCTGATGGCCGATGGGTTCACCTGGCAGCCGAAGCAGCCGGTTGACTGGATGGTTTGCGATATCGTCGAGAAGCCGGCGCGTACCACTTCTTTGATCGAAACGTGGCTGGGTGAGGGGTTGTGCCGTGAGGCGGTGGTCAACTTGAAGTTGCCGATGAAGCAGCGCTATGCCGAGGTGCGCCGCTTGCTGGACCGCATGGAAGCAACGTTCAAGGCGCGCAAGGTCAGGGTGTCGATTGCCTGCAAGCAGCTGTATCACGACCGTGAGGAAGTGACATGCCATCTGCGAAGGCTGGACATCAAGCCGCGCTGAAATTCGCTTGCTCTTGCTCTTGCTCTTGCTCTGCTTTTGCTTTTGCTTCTAAGCGCGCGATAGTTCAGGCGACGCAGAGTGCGACTTCAGGAGGCCGAACGCAGGCGTCTGGAGGGCCAGGGTGCGCAGCACCCCTTCGGCGTAGCCGAAGGCGCGAGATGTAGACTTGCGCAGCAAGTCGTAGGCCGCGCGGGCCCGGAGGGCGCCGGAGTGAGGGGACCCCGGAGCGCAGCGCAGGGGCCGGATGATGGGAGCGGGGTTTTTTGCCTACTTTTTGCCCAGTCAAAAAGTAGGTCGCCGTAAAGGCGAAAAGGTGATTCAGCGCCACCCTGGCGACTGCATGTAGACCTGATTTGAAAGCCCACTTCCAAAAGCCCACTTCCAAAAGCCAAAAGCCAAAAGCCAAAAGCCAAAAGCCAAAAGCTCGACTGCGATGGTTTTGACAGTTTCAAGTACATTCATTTGCGATGGCGACGCACAGTCACCTTTCCGCCCTTACGGCGGGTCACTTTTTGTCAAACGCGACAAAAAGTAACCAAAAAACGCTGGCTCCCATCATCCGGCCCCTGCGCTGCGCTCCGGGGTCCCCTCACTCCGGCGCCCTCCGGGCCCGCGCGGCCTACGACTTGCTGCGCAAGTCTACATCTCGCGCCTTCGGCTGCGCCGAAGGGGTGCTGCGCACCCTGGCCCTCCAGACGCCTGCGTTCGGCCTCCTGAAGTCGCACTTTGCGGCGCCTGAACTATCGCGCGCTTAGAAGCAAAAGCAAAAGCAAAAGCAAAAGCCAAAGCAAAAGCCAAAGCAAAAGCCAAAGCAAAAGCCAAAGCAGAGCCAGGGGGCACAGATATGGCACTCATGAATGGCTATTGGTCCTTGCTGCGCGATGGGCCACAATAGCGATCATTTGCGGAGCCCCCCATGACTGATTTCACCCCCGATGCCATCCTCGACGCCACCGGCCTGAACTGCCCGGAACCGGTGATGATGCTGCACCAGCACGTGCGTAACCTGGCCGCCGGCGGCCTGCTCAAGGTCATCGCCACCGACCCGTCGACCCGTCGTGACATCCCCAAGTTCTGCAATTTCCTCGGCCACGAATTGCTGCAGCAGCAGGAAGAGGCCGGCACCTACCTGTACTGGATCCGCAAGAAAGCCGACTGAACCGCGCTGGAACACACCTCGCGTAGCGCCTACACTGCGTTCCCCAGACAGGAGAGCGCCATGCTGATAGTTGCCGACGAGAATATCCCGCTGCTCGATGCCTTCTTTGAAGGCTTCGGCGAGATCCGCCGTTATCCCGGCCGCAGCCTCGACGCCGCCAGCGTCAAAGACGCCGATGTGCTGCTGGTGCGTTCGGTGACCAAGGTCGACCGGCAACTGCTCGAAGGCAGCAAGGTGCGCTTCGTCGGCACCTGCACCATCGGCACCGACCACCTGGACCTGGGCTACTTCGCCGAAGCGGGTATCCACTGGAGCAGCGCGCCGGGCTGCAACGCTCGTGGCGTGGTCGACTATGTGCTGGGCAGCCTGCTGACCCTGGCAGAGCTGGACGGCGTCGCACTGCCTCAACGCACCTACGGTGTGGTGGGCGCCGGCGAAGTCGGTGGCCGCCTGGTGCGAGTGCTGCACGGCCTGGGCTGGAAGGTGCTGGTCTGCGACCCACTGCGCCAGGCCATCGAGGGCGGCGACTTCGTCAGCCTGACGACGATACTTGAACAGTGCGACGTGATCAGCCTGCACACCCCGCTGCAACGCGGCGGCGAGCATCCGACCTGGCACCTGCTGGGCGAAGCGCAACTGGCGCAGCTGCGCCCGGGTGCCTGGCTGATCAACGCCAGCCGCGGGCCGGTGGTGGACAACGTGGCACTGCGTGAGCTGCTGCTGGATCGCGAAGACGTGCACGCGGTGCTCGATGTGTGGGAAGGCGAGCCGCAGGTCGACCTGCAACTGGCAGACTTGTGCACCCTGGCCACGCCGCATATCGCCGGCTACAGCCTGGATGGCCGCCAGCGCGGTACGGCGCAGACCTATCAGGCCTTGTGCCGCTTCCTGGGGGAGGCCGAAAAGGTGCAACTGGCCGACCTGTTGCCAGCGCCGCCGCTGGCGCAAATCGAGTTCGATGGCACTGCGGAACCTGCCTGGGCCCTGGCGGCGCTGTGCCGGGCGGTGTACGACCCTCGGCGTGACGATGCCGATTTCCGTCGCAGCCTGAGTGACAATGTGGACGAGCAGCGGGCGGCGTTCGACCAGTTGCGCAAGCAATATCCACCGCGGCGGGAAATCGAAGGGTTGGCAGTGCGAGTGAGGGGAGAGGCACCACAGTTGGCGCAAATGGTCAGTGCCCTGGGCGGCGTTCTGGCCTGATGCCAGGTAAGCCTGTACCGGCCTCTTCGCGGGCAAGCCCGCTCCCACAGTTTTACCACTTAACCAAGGTGAGCGATGAGCCCGCTCCCTCAGGTTTACCCCTGCATCAAGGGGAGTGATGAGTCTGTGGGAGCGGCGGTTCGGCGCCCCGACTTGCCCGCGAAGAGGCCAGTGCAGGTGAAATAAAAAACCCGGCATAAAGCCGGGTTTCAAAGCATTCGTGCTTCAGCCTTGGCGTACTTTCTTCACGCGGCTGTCTTCCAGCTCCTTGCAGGCTTTCTGGATCATCTGCTCGGTAATTTCGATCTCGCGGCCCTGGGCGTCGATGATCGAACCACAGGCCTTGGGCTGTGGTTTGTTCTGCGCTTTCACGGTGTCGCTGCCATGTTGCAAGCTCATTGCATCTCTCCTCATCAGGTTCCGGCTCAGGTTAAACCTGTGCCATGACTGGCCTGTTACAAAAGTTGACGGGCACCAAGGCCTGAACAGTCCAGCAGAAAGCGCGGCAAAGCTCCAGAGGCCTGTTAGAACGATGGGTTATAGGCACTGCCGGCATGGATGAATGGTAGTCTTCAATCTTCCTGCAATTGTGGTCCACGCCATGCCCGATCCGGCTTCCTCTCGCCAACGCCGCGCTCTGCGCCTGGCCTGGCAGTTCATGCGCCCCTACCGCCGTCAGGCGTTGCTGGCCTTGCTGGCGCTGGTCGTCACCGCCGCCATCACTTTGTCCATGGGCCAAGGTATCCGCTTGTTGGTCGATCAGGGCTTCATGACCCGCTCGGCGCACCAGCTGAACCAGACTATCGGGCTGTTCCTGATACTGGTGCTGGCCCTGGCGGCGGGCACATTCAGCCGCTTCTACCTGGTGTCGTGGATCGGCGAGCGCTGCGTTGCCGATATCCGCCGCGAGGTATTCAATCATCTGGTGGGCTTGCACCCGGGCTTTTTCGAGGACAACCGCAGCTCCGAGATCCAGTCACGGCTGACCGCCGACACGACCTTGCTGCAATCGGTGATCGGCTCGTCGCTGTCGATGTTCCTGCGCAATGCGCTGATGGTGATTGGTGGCGTGGTGTTGCTGTTCTTTACCAACCCCAAGCTCACCAGCATCGTGGTGGTGGCCTTGCCACTGGTGCTGGCGCCAATCCTGCTGTTTGGCCGGCGGGTGCGCCGCCTGTCGCGGCAGAGCCAGGACCGGGTGGCCGACGTGGGCAGCTATGTGGCCGAGACCCTGGGCCAGATCAAGACCGTGCAGGCGTACAACCACCAGGCACTCGACCGCGAGCTGTTCGCTGGTACCGTGGAAGCCGCGTTCGCCGTGGCCCGGCAACGGATTGCCCAGCGTGCCTGGCTGATCACCTTGGTGATCGTGCTGGTGCTGGGCGCGGTCGGGGTGATGCTGTGGGTGGGCGGCATGGATGTGATCGCCGGGCGCATTTCCGCAGGGGAACTGGCAGCGTTCGTGTTCTACAGCCTGATCGTCGGCAGTGCCTTCGGCACCCTGAGTGAAGTGATCGGCGAATTGCAGCGCGCCGCTGGGGCCGCCGAGCGCATAGCCGAACTGTTGGCGGCGAACAGCACGATTCTGACACCTGAAGCCCCCGCGAACCTGGCGCAGCAGCGTGCCAGTGGACGCATCGAACTGCAGCAGTTGACCTTCGCCTATCCCTCGCGGCCTTCGGTGGCTGCCATCGATCACCTGAGCCTGACCATCGAGCCAGGCCAGACCGTGGCGCTTGTGGGGCCGTCGGGGGCGGGCAAGTCGACCCTGTTCGACCTGCTGTTGCGTTTCTACGATCCGCAACAGGGGCGGATCCTGCTCGATGGCCAGCCGATCACGGCGCTGGATCCGGACGACCTGCGCCGCCAGTTTGCCCTGGTGGCGCAGAACCCTTCACTGTTCCGCGGCACGGTCGAGGCGAACATCCGCTACGGTCGGCCCGAGGCGACCTTGGCTGAAGTCGAGGCGGCAGCCCGCGGTGCCCATGCCGACGAGTTCATTCGGCAACTGCCACAGGGTTACCAGACGCCGTTGGGCGAGGGCGGCGTCGGCCTCTCCGGCGGGCAAAAGCAGCGTCTTGCAATCGCCCGGGCGCTGCTGGTGGATGCTCCGATCCTGCTGCTTGACGAGGCCACCAGCGCCCTCGATGCGCAAAGCGAGCACCTGATTCAGCAGGCGCTGCCGAGCCTGATGGCCGGGCGTACCACGCTGGTCATTGCGCACCGCCTGGCCACGGTACAGCACGCCGAACGCATTGCGGTGATCGACAAGGGGCGGGTGGTCGCGGTCGGCACGCATCGGCAGTTGATCGAGGAAAGCCCGTTGTACGCTCGCCTGGCCGAGTTGCAGTTCACCACGGGCTAAGTGTCGCGTACTTGTAACATTTCTGTAGCAATTGCCTGAGAGTATTGAATTCAACTGTTGCGTAAGTGCTCGACCTGGCTGCTATCGATTGATGGCAGCTTTTTTTTGGCCTGCGAACGAGGACACGGATGTCTGTCGCGGCGCTGCAATGGCGCGCCATTTCCTTATTCCTTGTTCCCGAGATCCGCGATGTTGCGTAAATCACTCAGAGTGCAAATTCTCACCCTGCTCGGCGGCAGCCTGGCGACCATGCTGCTGATCGCCCTGGTGTGCTTCCAGTTCCTGTCCTCCAGCGTGCGTGGTTATGGCGAACTGGTGGACGGGCCGCTGCGGGCCTCGCAATTGATCGACGAAGCCAACCTGCAGTTCAAGATCCAGGTGCAGGAATGGAAGAATGTGCTGCTGCGTGGGCGCCAGCCAGCCGAGCTGGAAAAATACTGGCAGCAGTTCCAGGCCCGTGAGCAACAGGTGCAACAGCTGCTGGGGCAACTGATCGACAGCAGTGACGACAAGCTCAAGGCGCCTTTGCAGCAATTGCGTGACAGCCATCGGCAGCTGGGCCAGGCCTACGAGCAGGGGCGCCAGGCGTTTCTGGCGGCGGGTGGTGATCCGGTAGCCGGTGACCAGGCGGTGAAGGGCGTGGATCGGGCGGCCAGCGAGCAGATGAGCGCGTTGGTCGAGCAATTGCGCGCCGACGCCCGGGCCCGGGCCGCCCAGATCAATGCCGATGCCGAACGCACCGTATGGCTGGGCGTGCTGGTGATGCTCGGTTCGGCGTTGCTGGTCGGCCTGCTCAGCCTGTGGCGGGTCAACCGCAGCCTGATCCAGCCGATCGGCCAACTGATCGAATACGTTGCGCAACTGAGCCAGGGCCACTTCGCCGCACGCGTCGACAGCCGTCGCGAGGACGAGCTGGGCCGCCTGGCGCGAGCTGCCAATACCCTGCGTGACTTTCTCGCCGAGACCGTTGGCCGGCTGAAGGACAACGCCCAGGAGCTGGAAGGTGCCAGTGGCCAGTTACGCAACATCGCAGGTGACATGGCCCGTGGCACCCACGACCAGTTCCAGCGTACCGACCAGGTCGCCACGGCCATGCACGAGATGTCCGCCACCGCCCAGGAAGTGGCCCGCCACGCTGCCGAGGCGGCACGCGCCGCCGACGACGCCGACCACAGTGCCCAGGCTGGCGAGCAGGTGATGCAGCAGACCATCGACATCATCGGTGTGGTCAACCGCGAGATTGCCGGCACTGCCGCAGTCATCCGCGACCTGGAAAATGACAGTTCACGCATCGGCAAGGTGCTGGAAGTGATTCGCGGCATCGCCGAGCAGACCAACCTGCTGGCACTCAATGCCGCCATCGAGGCCGCCCGCGCGGGTGAGGCCGGGCGTGGCTTTGCCGTGGTCGCCGACGAGGTGCGCAGCCTGGCTCAGCGTACTGCAGCGTCGATCGCCGAGATTCATCAGATTATCGAAGCCGTGCAGTCGGGCGCGGTGGAGGCGGTCAAGGCCATCGAGAGCGGCCAGCAACGCAGCGAGGAGGGCGCCGAGCAGGTGCAGCAGGCCGGGCAGATGCTGCAGCGCATCACGTTGGCAGTGGAGGCAATCCGTGACATGAACCGGCAGATCGCCACGGCGGCCGAAGAGCAGACCAGCGTGGCCGAGGACATTTCGCGCAACCTTATCGAAATCACCCGGATTGCCACGGCCAACCAGCAGGCGGTGCAGCATACCGAGCAGGCGGGGCAGCGCCTGCATGGGCTGTCGGGGCAGTTGGGTGAGGTCACTTCGCGCCTTACTGCCTGATGCAGCCGGGGCCGCACAGCGGCCCTTTCCGACCGGTCCGGCGCCCCGGCAAGGTCGCTCCAGGAGGCCGCATAGTCTTGTAGGAGCGGCCTCGTGTCGCGAAAGGGGCGCGAAGCGCCCCCAGGGGGGAAACCCGCCATCTGCCAGGATAAAACCGATCCCGCTGTGGCGGAATGTCGCCATGCGACGCGCTGCCACGCCCTTATTCATTGGCTCAAACCCAGTTGGCATGCTCCCTGCTCTGTGCGGCGCGCGTGTACACAACAACTGGACAACATCAATGAAGAAATTTCTGCTGACGTTCCTCTGCCTGGGCGTCATCGGCTGCTCCAAACCCGAAGCGCCTGAAACCACCGTCGATGTGCTGCTGATCGGCGGTGGCATCATGAGTGCGAGCTTGGGGACTTATCTCACCGAACTGGAGCCAAACTGGAAGGTCGGCGTCTACGAGCGCATGGACCAGGTTGCCGAAGAAAGCTCCAATGCCTGGAACAATGCCGGTACCGGCCACTCGGCGTTCTGCGAGCTGAACTACACCAGCGAAGGCAAGGACGGCAGCATCGATATCAGCAAGGCCGTCGGGGTCAATGAGCAGTTCGAGATTTCCAAGCAGTTCTGGGCTTACCAGGTCGAACAGGGCGTGCTCAACAACCCCAAGTCGTTCATCAACAACGTGCCACACATGAGCTTCGTCTGGGGTGACGAGAACATCGCCTTCCTGCACAAGCGCGTCGCTGCCCTGCAGCACAGCTCGCTGTTCCGCGGCATGGAAATCAGCGAAGACCACGAGCAGATCCGCAAGTGGGTGCCACTGGTGATGGAGGGCCGTGACCCGCAGCAGAAAGTGGCCGCCACGCGCATGGCCATTGGTACCGACGTGAACTTCGGCGAGATCACTCGCCAGCTGTTTGCCTCGATGACCCGCAACCCCAACGTCAAGCTGCACCTGAGCCATGAAGTACGCGATATCGTGCGTAACGCCGATGGCAGCTGGAAGGTGGTGGTGGCTGACCTTGCCCAAGGTGGCAAGGAGGCCAGCGTCAATGCCCGGTTCGTGTTCATCGGGGCCGGTGGCGGCGCGCTGAAGCTGCTGCAGAAGTCGGGTATCCCTGAGGCGGACGGTTATGCGGGCTTCCCGGTCGGTGGCCAGTTCCTGATGACCGACAACCCGGACATCGTCGCCCGCCACAAGGCCAAGCTGTATGGCAAGGCCTCGGTCGGTGCGCCACCGATGTCGGTACCGCACCTGGACACCCGAGTGATCGATGGCCGTGAAGTGTTGCTGTTCGGCCCGTTCGCGACCTTCTCCACCAAGTACCTCAAGCACGGTTCGTTGCTGGACATGTTCGCCTCGCTTACCAGCCACAACATCCTGCCGATGGTGAATGCCGGGATCGACAACCTCGACCTCAGCACTTACCTGATGGGCCAGCTGATGCTCAGTTTCGACGATCGCATGCATGCCCTGCGCGAGTACTTCCCCAACGCCAGGAACGAGGACTGGAAGCTGCTGCAGGCTGGCCAGCGCGTGCAGGTGATCAAGAAGGACCCGGTACTCGGTGGCATCCTGCAGTTCGGTACCGAAGTGGTAGCTGCGCAGGATGGCAGTATCGCCGCGCTGCTGGGGGCTTCGCCGGGTGCCTCGACGGCCGCGCCGATCATGCTGGCCGTGCTGGAAAAGACCTTCAAGGACCGCGTCAAGACACCGGAGTGGCAAGCGCGCCTGAAGGAAATCGTGCCGAGCTACGGGCAGAAGCTGAACAACGACATCGAACTGACCAACCGTACCCGTGAGTGGAGCAGTTCGCGTCTGCAGTTGCTCTATGTGCCGGTGCAGGCTGAGCAGGTGACAGCGGTCAACTGATTAGCCCGTGCACTTTCCAGAGCACAACAAAAAGCCCGCACAAGGCGGGCTTTTTGAGCTGGATTCTGGTCGGAGAGACAGGATTCGAACCTGCGGCCTTCTCGTCCCGAACGAGACGCGCTACCTGGCTGCGCTACACTCCGATGAACAAAATCCTACTGCATAGGTTTTTCGGGTGCAAGCCCTTGTTGTTTAAAGGGCTTATGCCAAAAAAACTGCGAGATCAGAGCTCTTTGACGGTGCGGATCTGGTCCTTGTTCAGGCGTGTACGCTTGCCGTCGAGCTGTTCGAATTCGTAGAAACCGGAGTCCTCGTCAAAGGATGGGGTGTCCACTGCCTGGATTTCGCGGCCGTCGTTCAGGGTGATCACGGTCGGTGATGCGCAGCCGGCAAGGGCGCCGAGGCCCAAGGCGAGCAGGAAGGCGGGAAGGGTCCGTTGAATCATCGTCTTTCTCCAGTGCAATGGTGCAAGTTTTCTTTATGACGCAGGGCGTCCACGCAAGTTCCTTTTCATTCCAGCATAGCGGCAAGCCCGGGGTATTGACCTGTGCCTGCCTGCACTGTCGCCCGGGCCGGCTGTGATATAACTGCGGCCATCCCCCTTTCCCTGCGACGGACACCCATGAAAGCCAAGGCAGATACCCCCTTCGTGGCGCTGAACATTGCCGTGCTCACGGTCAGCGACACCCGCACTTTCGAAACCGATACATCCGGCCAGACCTTCGTCGACCGACTCACCGCTGCTGGCCACAAACTGGCCGCGCGCGTGCTGCTCAAGGACGACCTGTACAAGATCCGCGCCCAGGTCGCCACCTGGATCGCCGATGACAGCGTGCAGGTCGTGCTGATCACCGGTGGTACCGGCTTTACCGGCCGTGACAGCACGCCGGAGGCTGTCGCCTGCCTGCTGGACAAGCAGGTCGAGGGCTTCGGCGAACTGTTCCGGCAGATTTCCGTGGCCGATATCGGCACCTCCACCGTGCAGTCGCGCGCCCTGGCCGGCCTGGCCAATGGCACCTTGGTGTGCTGCCTGCCGGGCTCGACCAATGCCGTGCGCACCGGTTGGGACGGCATCCTCGCCGAACAGCTGGACGCCCGCCATCGGCCGTGCAATTTCGTCGCTCACCTGAAGCAGGCAGCGGCCTGTGACAGCCGTGGCTGAGGCGCCGGCTGCCCGGCCACTGATGCCGGTGGAAGAAGCCTTGGAGCGCCTGCTGGCGCTGGCCGAAGCCGCACCGATCAAGGAAACCGAAAGCGTCTCGCTGGCCGAAGCTGAAGGCCGCGTACTGGCCACCGAGCTGGTGGCCACGCTCGACCTGCCGCCGTGGCCGAACAGCGCCATGGACGGTTACGCCTTGCGCCTGGCCGATCTGCAGGCCGAGCCATTGCCTGTCAGCCAGCGGATTTTCGCCGGGCATGCTCCCGAGCCTCTGCAGCCCGGTACCTGTGCGCGGATCTTCACTGGTGCACCGATGCCGGCAGGTGCCGACTGCGTCGAGATGCAGGAAAACACCGAGGTGCTGGAAGATGGTCGGGTACGCTTCCTCGAAGCGCTGACGCTTGATCAGAACGTTCGCCCTCAGGGCCAGGAAACCCGCAAGGGCGAGCAGGTGATGGCCGCTGGCACGCGGCTTGGGCCCATCGAGCTGGGCCTGGCGGCGACCCTGGGGCATGCGCATTTACAGGTGGTGCGGCGGGTGCGGGTGGCGGTGCTGTCCACCGGTGATGAGCTGGTCGAGCCCGGCCTGCCACTGGGCCCGGGGCAAATCTACAACAGCAACCGGCGCCTGCTGGTCAGCTGGCTGCAACGGTTGGGTTGCGAAGTACGCGACATGGGCATTCTCCCCGATGACCTGCAACGTACCCGTGAATGCCTGGGCGGCCTGGGTGATGTCGACCTGATCCTGTCCACCGGTGGTGTTTCCGTGGGTGAGGCCGACTACCTTGGCGCCGCACTGCGCGAAGCGGGCGAGCTGGCCTTGTGGAAGCTGGCCATCAAGCCTGGCAAGCCGCTGACATTTGGGCATTACCGCGGCGTGCCGGTGATCGGCCTGCCCGGCAACCCGGCGTCGACCCTGGTCACGTTCGGCCTTCTGACCCGGCCTTACCTGCTGCGCCGCCAGGGCGTAGCCGATGTCACGCCGTTACGCTTCGACGTACCAGCCGGGTTCGAATGGACCAAGGCCGGCACCCGCCGCGAGTACCTGCGCGCGCGTATCGACAATGGCCAGGTGCGCATCTACAAGAACCAGAGCTCTGGCGTGCTGCGCAGCGCTGCCTGGGCCGAGGGGCTGGTAGAGGTGCGCGAAGGCAGCACGCCGCAGCCGGGTGACAGCGTGCCGTTCATACCGCTGAGCGAACTACTCGGCTGAGCGCCCGAGCCAGGCGCCACCGCCTTGCGTGGCGTCGGCCGGTGCCGACTGGGTGAGGCGCATGTGCACCGTTTCCAGCTGCTGGGCCGCCACGCTCCAGTCGTGGCGATTGCGGGCAAACTGGCGGCCGGCCTCGCTCAGCTGGCACATGCGCCACGGCTGGTTGAGCAGTTGGGTGATATGCAGCGCCAACTGGTCGCCGTCGTCACTGCCCAGGTAGTGCTCGCCGTTATTGGCGGCCAGGCCTGATACGCCTTTGCCAGTGCTGATCACCGGCAACCCGGCGGCCATGGCTTCGAGGATCTTTACCTTGGAGCCACCGGCATAGCGCAAGGGTGCGAAGAACAATGCGGAACGGCGTTGCAGCTCGCGCAGGTCAGGGCGATAACCAACCCATTCGATACGCGGGTCGTTCCAGCGTAATTTCCAGCTGGTCGGCAAGGCATGCCCGGCAATGGCCAGGCGTACCGCCGGGTTGCTCATCCACACCTGGGGCAGGATCTCTTCCAGGGCCCATTCGATGGCCTCCACATTGGCGGCGTACTCGAAGTTGCCGACGAACAGCAGACGCTGGCTGTGAAGGGCCGGACTGACGTTCTGGTAGTAGTCGCAATCGACGCCGTTGACCACTACGTTGACCGGGCGGCCGCTCACCTGGCTGATCAGCTCGGCATCATGCGGGCTTACGGCCACCACTTCGCTGGGCTGGCGCAGCACACGCTGCTCCCAGCGCCGATAACGCCAACGGTCGAAGGCGTTGAGTGGGCGTAGCCACAGCGGCAGGCGGTCATGACAGGCTGCACCGGTCACCGATTCCAGGTTATGTTCGCTGAGCATGTAGGGCAGCTGGCGTGCTTGCAGCGCTTTTTCGAAAGGCTGGAAGCTATAGCTGTGTTCGATCTGGATAACGTCCCAGGCTTCGTCCAGCAACTGCTCGAACTGGTGCCTCAGGCCGGGAGCGAGGCCATTGATGATGGCCCGCATCGGGTAGTCGATGATCGGCGAAGCAAGCAGGTTGAGCGGGCTGTGCAGCGGGCGCCGGGGTAGCACGATGAGGCGTTCGAGCAAAGGTTCGAGGGCTTCGCGGGCGGCATCGCACAAGGGTATCTTCGACTGCACCAGCAAGGTGATCCGGTGGCCCTGCTGCGCGAGGGCGCGCAGCAGGTGGTATTGCCGGGTCTTGCTGCCACTGGTAGTGGGCCAGGGCAGGTAGGGCAGTGTCCAGAGAATGCGCATGAACCGGAAACCTCGCTGAAGGCTGCGGACAAAAAACGCGTCCGCCAGCCCTCAGCCGATGGCTGCGGCCGGGACGCGTCCGTAAATATCAGTAAAGCGCACGATGTCGTCTTCGCCCAGGTACTCGCCACTTTGTACTTCGATCATCACCAGATCGATGACGCCGGGGTTGGTCAGGCGGTGGGTGCGGCCGGGTTTGATGAAGGTCGACTCGTTGGTGTCGAGCAGAAATTCCTCTTCGCCGTTGGTCACGCAGGCCATGCCGCTGACGATGATCCAGTGCTCGCTGCGGTGGTGGTGCATCTGCAGCGACAGCGATTCGCCAGGGCGTACCATGATCCGCTTGATCTTGAAGCGCGGGCCTTCCTCGAGCACGGTGTACATGCCCCAGGGGCGGGTGACGGTACGGTGCAGGCGGTAGGCTTCATGGCCCTGGTGCTTGAGCTGCTGGGCAATCACCTTGACCTCCTGGCTGCGCGCGGCGTCGGCGATCAGCAAGGCGTCAGGGGTGTCGATGACGATCAGGTTGTCCAGGCCGACGGCACCGACCAGGCGCTTTGGCGAGTCGATGTAGCAGTTTGTCACGTCGTGCAGCACGGCTTCACCGTTGCAGTGGTTGCCGTCATCGTCGGTGTGGCGCAGTTCGCGGACCGCCTCCCAGCTGCCGATGTCGCTCCAGCCCAGCTCGCAGGGCACCACGGCAACCTTGTCGGAACGTTCCATCAGGGCGTAGTCGATGGAGATGTCCTCGGCCAGGGCAAAACTGTCCGGGTCCAGCTCCACCTGCAGCGCCTTGTCGCCTTCCTTGGTCGCGCTCTGCTCCAGGCAGCAAGTCACGCAGGCGAGCAGTTCTGGTGCATGCGCCTGCAGCTCGGCGAGCACGGTGCCCACACGCAGGCAGAACATGCCGGCATTCCACAGGTGGCGGCCGCCTTCGAGGTAGTCGCGGGCGGTGAGGGCATCGGGCTTCTCCACGAAGCAGCTCACCTGATGCGCATGCTTGCCGATGGCCTGGCCTTGCTCGATGTAGCCGAAGCCGGTTTCGGCGCGGCTGGGCAGCAGGCCGAAGGTGGCAAGCCAGCCATCGTTGGCCAGTTGCCGAGCCTGCTCGACGGCGCTGGCGAAGGCCTCGGTGTCCTGGATCAGGTGATCGGCTGGCAACACCAGCAGCACGCTGTCGTGGCCGTAATGGCTGGCACAGTGCAGTGCGGCTGCGGCGATGGCGGGGGCGGTATTGCGACCGTTGGTTTCCAGCAGGTAGTCAAGGGCGAGGTTGTCGGGGTTGACCTGGCGGTACTCGTCCTGGGTGCGGAAGAACACTTCCCGGTTGGTCACTGTCAGTACCCGTTCGACGCCCGGTAGCGCCGCAGCGCGGGCGAAGGTTTTCTGCAGCAGGCTCTGGCCATCGGGCAAGCGCATGAAGGGTTTGGGCATGGCTTCGCGAGAAACCGGCCACAGGCGGGTGCCGGCACCGCCAGCGATGATGCAGGGGATCAGAACGCTCATTTCACAGCCTCGACTCTAGGCGCTGGCTACAGCGCAGTGAAGGGGAACTTCGCGACCTGTCACGGTTTTGGCGGATAAGTCAAAAAACCGACTTTTCACTACAGCTTCATCCATGAAGGCCAAATATTTGTCGATGATGCGCCCGATGAGAAAAGCTTTCAATGATATTTATGTGAATCTGGCTGTTTTTTGTTCGACCATGCTTACGCTCAGCGCGCAATCCAGAGCGGATTTGCCTGCGTGATGCAGCATTTCAGCGATGTTTGTGGTCGAGATCTGGACGGTAAGACCCCTACGGAGACGCACGATGCCAAAGCGCAAGGCAATCTTGATCCTGCATGGCAAGCAGGCAATGAACGAAGCGGTGCGCCAGGCCGTGGGCGCCATGCGCGAGCGTGGCTGGACGCTGGATGTGCGGGTGACCTGGGAGGGCGGCGATGCCCGGCGGCTGGTTGGCGAAGCGCTGGCGGCCGGCTATGGCCACGTGATCGCGGGTGGCGGTGATGGCACCTTGCGTGATGTCGCCGAAGCCATGGGGCAGGCTCGCAGCGAAGCCAGCCTGGCGTTGTTGCCGCTGGGTACGGCCAATGATTTCGCCAGGGCCGCCGGCATATCACTGGAGCCTGCCGAGGCACTGGCATTGCTGGAGCAACCGCCACGGCCGATTGACCTGGGCCAGGTGGGCGATCAATTGTTCCTGAACATGGCCACCGGCGGTTTCGGCAGCCAGGTTACCGCCAGCACGTCTGAAGACCTGAAGAAAATGCTCGGCGCCGCGGCCTACCTGTTCACCGGGCTGTCGCGCTTCAGCGAGCTGCAGGCCGCTTCGGTCGAGCTGTCGGGGCCGGGTTTCGAGTGGCAGGGTGACCTGCTGGCGCTGGGGATCGGCAACGGTCGCCAGGCTGGAGGCGGGCAAGTGCTGTGCCCGGATGCGCAAGTCGATGATGGCCTGCTCGATATCGCCATCCTGCCGGCACCCCAGGAAATGGTCGGCGCGTTGCGTGAGTTGCTGGCGGGTGAGGGGTTGTTCGTGCGTGCGCGTTTGCCGTGGGTCGAGATCACGTGTTCGCAGGGGCTGGACATCAACCTCGATGGCGAGCCCCTGCAGGCCGACAGCCTGCGCTTTGCTGCAGTACCAGAGGCATTGAACCTGCACTTGCCGCTGAATTCGCCGCTGATCAGTCGTCCAGGCTGATGATTTTCTCGCGCACGGCGAACAGCACCAGGCCGGCCACGTCGTAGATCTGCAGGCGCTTCATGATCTGCGAACGGTGGGTCTCCACGGTCTTGATCGACAGCCCCAGGCCAGCGGCGATTTCGCGGGTGGACTTGCCGCGCACGATCAGGCGCAGGATCTCCAGTTGCCGTGCGGTGAGGTTGTGGCGGTCGACGCCAGGCTGTTTGCCTTGCTGTGCGCGCATCAGTGCCTGGTTGATCACGGTATGGGCGATGGCCGGGCTGAGGTAACGCTCGCCATTGCGCAGGGCGGCCAGGGCCTGCTCCAGTTCGGTTGCCGTCGCATCCTTGAGCAGGTAGCCATGGGCGCCACTTTCCAGAGCCCGCATGATCAGGTCCGGGTCGGTGTGCATGGACAGGATCAGCACCCTGCAGGTGTTGCCTGTGGCGCGCAATTGGGTAAGGGCATCGAGGCCACTGGTCGAGCGCATGGAGATGTCCAGCAGGACGATGTCCGGTGTCAGTTGGCGAACCTGCTCGAGCAACTGGCCGCCGTCATCGGCTTCGCCAATCACGGTGTAACCAGGGATATCGGATACCAGGGCACGGACTCCGGCACGGATCAGCGAGTGGTCATCCACCAGCAGCAATCTACAGGTCATGAGGAAGCGGTAGTCCTGGCGCGTTCATGGGTACGGGGTGGCCACGGGAATAGCACGTCGATCGTCGTGCCCAGGCCGAGCTGGCTGGTGACCGCCAGGCTGCCGTTGAGGGCGGTGGCGCGTTCCTGCATGCCAGCCATGCCGCGCTGGCCGGCTTCGGCGGGGTTGGCGGCAGGGAAGAAGCCCTGGCCGTCATCCTGGATCGTCAGGGCAAGCCCTGCTGCGCTGCGCTGCAGGCGGATGGTCAGGTTGCGTGCCCGGGCATGGCGCAGCATGTTGGTGACCGCCTCCTGGGTGATGCGAAACGCCGCCATGGCGACTTCCTCGGTAATGCCACCCAGGCGCTGATGGCATTCCAGGCTCCAGTGCACGTCGGTGTTTGCCAGGGTGCGCACCAGGTGCGCCCGCAGGCTGGCTTCCAGGCCCAGGCTGGCCAGCTGCCGCGGGTTGAGGATGGCGGAAACGTCGCGCACTTTGCTCAGGGTGTCTTCGAGGGTGCTGCGCAAGCTGCCACAGTGTTCCTGCAAGTCGCCCGGTACACGGCGCTGCAGCCATTCCAGCTGCATCTTGGCGGCGGTGAGCAGCTGACCGATGTCGTCATGCAGTTCGCGACTAAGGTGCTGGCGCTCGCTTTCCTGGACCTTGAGCATGCGCCCGGCCAGCTCCGCCGGGCGCAGGCTGATCGACTTGGCACCGTGGCTGAGGTGCCAGCAGACGCCAAGCGTGGCCACCAGTTGCAGGAGCAACAGGCTCGCTGGCATGCCATGCCCGCCAGCAAAAATGACCAGGTTGGCAAGCAGGGATACCACGCACAGCAGTGCCGTCGCCCAGCGCAGCAAGGTGGCGCGTGAACGGCAGCGCAGAGATATCTTCAAGCGTGGGAACATAGAATTGAGAAGCCACTGAAGTCTTGCTGATGGGGGCCGTGCACAGGTCTTGGCAGAGGCTCTGGCGTCGTGCTGGCAACAAATGACGAGCGCGGCTTCAAGCGATAGATAGAGGGCCGGCCGGCATTTGTTTGCGCGCATATTAACACTTCGGTTCGATTTGGTCGCGGCTGGGCAATGCTTGGAAACCTCAGCATTTCCGGGCTCGGCAGAGGGTGCTCGGCAGGGTTGACGGGTGTCAAAGTGCCACTACTTGGCCGGGTGATGGCCGCCGCAAGTTCAACTTGCAAGAGACCGCTCAAGTGCAAGGGGTTGAACTAGTGCAGTACTCCACTAGTTCGGTCATTTTGCGGCTTGGGTCATGTGCTTAGTTGCTTTAAACCGGGCCGGTTAATGGCGCTGCGCGGGCCGGCTGACTGGAGGCCTGGCCGGTGCCGTAGAGTGCGGATGCACGCAAGTGTTGCCGCTGTCGTTGCAAGGCGCACACGTTTGCGGCAATGGCTGATCCAGAGTGGCTGCCAGTTCGCCCAGTAGCGTCACCTGCTCGCAGGTGTCGAGGGCGAGGCGGCCAGTGTGCACGTCGATCAGTTCCAGTTGCCAGGCCAGCAGGGTCAGGCAGGCATTGAGCGTGGGCAGGGCTTCGCTGCCCAGGCGCTGCCGCTGGCAGGCCGGCGTGATCAACTGATGCAGGACACTGGCGTAGTGGGCAACTTCAAGCAGGCCCAGGCCGCTGGCGCGTCGGGCCAGGGTATCGAGGGCTTTGTTCAGGCAATGGCAGGCGTCCGGATCATTGGCGATCAGTTCCAGATGCTGCAGGCATTCCTGGGACTGGGTCAGCAAGACCTGGGCATCCAGCAGGAAGTCCTGCAGGGTGTCGATTTTAGAGACGCTGCTGTCCATCATGGCACTCCGGCGCGTTGGGCTGGAGCAGGGGATGGCCACGCCATGTCGATCGCTAGCAAAAGCCTGACTCCATTCATGCAGTGAGAATGGCGTCACATTAATGGCTAAAGGATATCGCGAACATCAGGTTGCACCTGATTGCTCCTAGGGGTTTCCCTGAGGCTGCCTAGGGTGCGACAGGTTGCCCCGGAGTGGATCCAAGCTGGGCGTATCGCAGTAAAGCATGATGCTAATGTGATATCAATTGCCCTGCAGGGCATTTTTGCGCAAGGGTCAAGATGCGCAGCAAAGCGCCGATATAGAACGGATCATTATCTATATTTCGACACAACCCTGGGGGTTTTCCAATGGCTGGCATTCTCGACACGGTAGACCAACGCACGCAGCTAGTGGGTGAGAACCGTCTGGAAATCCTGATGTTCCGCCTGGCCGGCCGCCAGTTATTCGCGATCAACGTATTCAAGGTGCAGGAAGTGCTGCAGCTGCCCAAGCTGACCCTGATGCCGCAGCGCCACGCGTTCGTCTGTGGCGTGGTCAACCTGCGTGGGCAAACCTTGCCGGTGATCGACCTGTCCCAGGCAATCGGCATGCGCCCGCTGCAGCCGGGGCCGGACAGCACCATCATCGTCACCGAGTACAACCGCTCGGTGCAGGCGTTTCTGGTGGGTGGCGTCGATCGCATCGTCAACATGAACTGGGAAGCCATCATGCCGCCGCCCTCCAGTGCCGGGCGCCAGCATTACCTGACCGCCATCACCAAAGTGGATGACAAGCTGGTCGAAGTGATCGATGTGGAGAAGGTGCTGGCCGAAATCGTGCCATACAACGCCCGGGTCTCCGGCGACAAACTTGCCGACCCGGTGCTGGCGCGCGCGCGTGGCCGTGAAGTGCTGCTGGTGGACGACTCCAGCGTGGCGCTGGCACAGCTGCGCGATACCCTGTCGCAGCTTGGGGTGAAGCTGCATGTGGCCAGTGATGGTCTGAAGGCCTTGCGCCTGCTCAAGGGCTGGGCCGATGCGGGCGAGGATGTCTGTGAGAAACTGTTGATGGTCTTCACCGACGCGGAAATGCCAGAAATGGACGGCTATCGGTTGACCACCGAGATTCGCAGCGATGCGCGGCTGCGCAAGCTTTACGTGGTGCTGCACACTTCCTTGTCGGGCAGCTTCAACGAATCGATGGTGAAGAAGGTCGGTTGCGACAATTTCCTCTCCAAGTTCCAGCCGGATCGTCTGGTCGATGTGGTCAAGCAGCGTCTGCTGCTGGATACCAGCAACGCGTGATCGCGCCGCCGGCCAGGTATAAGCTTGGCTTTTGACAAGGCATGAGGCGGGCAGGGATGTTTCTCAGTGAGTTGTATCGGTACCCGGTGAAGTCGGGGCAGGCGCAATGCCTGCAGGGCTCGCCGGTGGGTCTTCTGGGGTTGCAGGGCGATCGGCGCTGGATGGTGGTCGAGGAAGAGAACGGACGCTTTCTCACCCAGCGTGCCTGGCCACAGCTGGGCCAGCTGAAGGCCAGTGAGGGCGAGGCTGGCGAGTTGCTGCTGGAGTTGCCTGGGCAAAGCCCGTTGCGCGTGGCGGTGCCGGGCGCTGACGATGTGCTGCGCGGCGTAACCGTCTGGCGCGATACCTTGCGCGTGCCGGACGCCGGCGACGAGGTTGCCGCCTGGTTGTCGCAGTGGCTCGGCAAGGCGGTGCGCCTTGTGCATTGCCCAGAGCAGCGGGCGCGATACCTGCCCAATGGTTATGGCCTGAACAGTGACCGTGCGGCTTTCCCTGATGGCTTTCCGTTGTTGCTGATCGGTCAGGGCTCACTGGATGATTTGAGCCGCAGGATTGGCCGGCCCATGGAAATGCTACGCTTTCGACCGAACCTGGTGGTGCAAGGGGCTGAGCCGTTTGCCGAGGACGGCTGGAAGCGGATTCGCATTGGTGAGCTGGAGTTTCGTGTGCTCAAGCCCAGTGTAAGGTGCATCTTCACCACGCTCGACCCGGCGACCGGGGAGCGCAGTGTCGACCGCGAGCCGTTGACGACCCTTAAGACCTTCCGCGAGCGGGAGGGGGATATTCTGTTCGGGCAGAACCTGGCCGTGGATGGCACGGGTTGGCTTGAGGTCGGGATGGAAGTCGAAGTGCTGGAATAACCTGTACAGGCCCCTTCGCGGGTAAACCCGCGAAGAGGCCAGTTTGGCCTCAGCGCAAATCACATGTCATCGAAGTACCGCTCATGCCAGTCCACCAGAGGCTGCGGCACATTGAGCTTTTGCCCGTAGATCACCGAATACGACAGTACGTTCTGCACATATTGGCGCGTCTCGTCGAACGGAATCGATTCCACCCACACGTCGAAGCTCAGGTGCTTGGCGCCTTTCAGCCACTGCCGTACGCGCCCCGGGCCTGCGTTGTAGGCTGCGGAAGCCAGCACCCGGTTTCCATTGAACTGGCCGTGCACCTGGCTCAGGTAGGCCGCACCGACCTGAATGTTCTTCTCCGGGTTGAACATCTGCTGCGGCGAAGCCAGTGGGATGCTGAACTTGCGTGCGGTCTCCTTGGCGGTGGCGGGCATGACCTGCATCAGGCCGCTGGCACCGACGCTGGAACGGGCATCCTCCATGAAGGCGCTTTCCTGGCGGGTGATGGCAAACACCCAGCTCGAATGCAGCCCGCGCACCTTGGCCTCACGTACCAGGGTGTCGCGGTAGGCCATCGGGAAGCGGATATCCAGGTCATCCCAGTACTGCGCCTGGCTGATGGTGCGGATGGCCGGGAAGTACCAATGCATGTCGTAGGCCAGGCGTGCCTGGGCGACCATCTCGTCGCGGGTGAAGTGGCGGCTCACGTGGTACCACTCGCGGCGGCCTTCGACGACCTGGCCGCGGGCGTGAAACTCCAGGGCGCGTTGGATGCCCGGGGTGTTGCGCACCTTGTTGACCAGTTGCGGGCTCAGCAACAGTGGCTTGTTGTTCAGTTGGTAAGGCGTTTTTGCCCGGTCAGCCGCGAGGAAGCCGTAGAAGTCACGCTCACGTGCCACGTTCTTGTACAGCAACGGCACCTGCGGGTTGGTCGGCTGGGCCAGTTCCAGGCTGCGGGCTTGCCAGTATTTCCAGCGGTTGCTGCTGGCAAGGTCCTGTGGCAGGCGCTTGGTGAGCTCGTAGGCGTCTTCCCAGCGGCCCAGGCGCAGCAACAGGCGCAGGCGCCATTCGCTGACCGTGTTGTCGCGCAGTTCGGGGTCGTAACGGGTCATCAGGTCAAGGGCGCGGGGGTCGTAACGACGTGCCAGGGTCAGGCCGATCTCGCGGGCGATGGCGACCTTCTCGTCGCGCGAGAAGTGCATGCGTTGGGCGTAGTCGTCGAGCATCTCCATGGCTCGATCGGGATCCTGCTTGGCCAGGCGGCGCAGGCCGAGGCTGACCACATCAGACATGGCCTCGTTGGCCGGGGTAAAGCGCGAGGGCTGGTTGAGCAGTTCGGGCTTTTGCGCCACGTCGATCAGCAAGCGGCCCTGTGGCCCCAGTGTGGTCAGGCCCTGCACCATGTTGTTGGCCAGCGCGTAGTTGCGCGCCTGGGCCGCGAGCTTGGCACGGTTCCAGCGCTTGGCCTCGGTCAGCTGGCCTTCTGCGGCCCACATGCCGAACAGGGTGTCGCAGGCAGCCGGTTGCGACTTGCCGACGTTCCACAGTTTTTCGGCGCTGGCGAAACCTTCTGCACGTTGGCCGTGGCTCAACTGGTACTGGCCATTGAGGCAGTCCAGTTCGGTAAAGTTGAGCTTGGGGTCATAGTACTTGACGAAAGTGTTCCACTCGCCGCGTTCGGCCAGCCAGCGCAGCCAGCGCAATTTCATCCAGTTGGCCTGGGGCAGGTCGCCATGCTTGGCCAGGAAACCTTCGATTTCCTCGTTGCTGGCACTCTTCAGGCGCGCGGTCAGTTCGTCGTATGCCAGGTATGGCGTGAGCGGGTAGTCGCGCAGTGCCTGGCTATAGCGCAGGTAAGGGCCTTTGTCGCCCTTGGCCAGTGCACGCTTGGCCTCGTCGTAGTACTGGCGTTGCTGGGAAAGGTCGATGGCCTGCGCCGCATTGGCGGTGGCGGCAGTAAGCAGCAGGCAGGAAGCAATCTGTAACAGGCGGCTGCGCATGATACGTCCGGGCAGTTGAACCATGGGGAAGTGACGGCGAAGCCAGCACTGTTGAAATTTGATTGCCTTAGCTTAGCCGTTTGCTGGCGGCGGGTGATAGCGCTGTGCTTGTAACCGGGCATTAACACCGACCGGGCGTCGCCAAGCCCCTGTGCGGTAGTCAACTTAATGCCGGAAAGGGCCAAGTCAGGTAGAATGCGCGCCCGCTTTCTGGAGACGAACATGACCCTGCTCAAATTCAGCGATGTGTCCCTCGCATTCGGCGCGATGCCGCTGCTGGACAAAGTGTCCTGGCAGATCGCCCGTGGCGAGCGGGTGTGCATCATCGGCCGCAACGGTACCGGCAAGTCGAGCATGCTGCGCCTGGTCAAGGGCGAGCAGAAGGGCGACGACGGCGAGATCTGGCGCGCCCCTGGCCTGAAGATCGGTGAGTTGCCGCAGGAGCTGCCGGTCGCCGACGAGCGCACCGTGTTCGACGTGGTCGCTGCCGGCCTGGATGGTGTCGGCGAGTTGCTGGCCGAGTTCCATCACCTGAGCCAGAACATCCAGGGCGACGAAGATCTGGAAAAGCTCATGCACGTCCAGCACGAGCTGGAGGCCCGCGATGGCTGGCGCCTGCAGCAGGTGGTGGAAAGCACCCTGAGCCGCCTGCAGCTGCCTGCCGACAAGACCCTGGCCGAGCTTTCCGGTGGCTGGCGCCGCCGCGTGCTGCTGGCCCAGGCCCTGGTGTCGGAACCTGATCTGCTGCTGCTCGACGAGCCGACCAACCACCTGGACATCGGTGCCATCGCCTGGCTCGAAGAGGCCCTGCGCGGCTTCAACGGCGCCGTGCTGTTCATCACCCACGACCGTTCATTCCTGCAGAACCTCGCCACGCGCATCCTTGAGCTGGACCGCGGCGGCCTGATCGACTGGAACGGCGACTACGCCAGCTTCCTGGTGCACAAGGAGGCCGCGCTGGCCGCCGAAGAGACTGCCAACGCCTTGTTCGACAAGCGCCTGGCCCAGGAAGAGGTGTGGATCCGCCAGGGCATCAAGGCCCGTCGTACCCGTAACGAAGGCCGCGTGCGCGCCCTCAAGGCTTTGCGCGTGGAGCGCGGCGAGCGCCGCGAGCGCCAGGGCAAGGCGAACATCCAGATCGAGGCAGCGGACAAGTCCGGCAAGCAGGTGATGGTGCTGGAGAACGTCAGCTTCCATCACGCCGATGGCCCGCTGCTGGTCAAGGACTTCTCCATGGTCCTGCAGCGCCAGGACCGTATCGGCCTGCTGGGTGCCAACGGTACCGGCAAGACTACCCTGCTGAAGATGATGCTCGGTGACCTGGAGCCCACGGCAGGCAAGGTCGAGCGCGGTACCAAGCTGGAAGTGGCCTACTTCGACCAGATGCGCCACCAGCTCGACCTGGAAAAGACCGTCATCGACAACCTCGCCGAAGGCCGCGATTTCATCGAAATCGATGGCCAGAACCGCCATGTGCTGAGCTACCTCGGTGATTTCCTGTTCAGCCCGCAGCGTGCACGCACGCCGGTCAAGGCGCTGTCTGGTGGCGAGCGTGCACGCCTGCTGCTGGCCAAGCTGTTCAGCAAGCCGGCCAACCTGCTGGTACTCGACGAACCGACCAACGACCTGGATGTGGAAACCCTCGAGCTGCTCGAAGAGGTGCTGTCCAACTACAAGGGTACCGTGCTGATGGTCAGCCACGACCGGGCCTTCCTCGACAACGTCGTCACCAGCACACTGGTGTTCGAAGGTGAGGGCAAGGTGCGCGAGTACGTCGGTGGCTACGAGGACTGGATCCGCCAGGGTGGTTCGGCGAAGCTGCTGGGCGTGACCGAGAGCAAGGGTGGCAAGTCCGAGCTCAACAGTGCCGTGGTCGAGAAACCCGTGGAGGTGGCAGCACCTGCGCCAGCGGCGCCGGTGGCGGATGCTTCGAAGAAGAAGCTCAGCTACAAGCTGCAGCGCGAGCTGGAAATGCTCCCGGGGCAGATCGACGAGGTCGAGCAGCGCATGGCCCAGGCGCAAGAAGAAGTGAACGCTGCTGGCTTCTATCAGCGGCCGATTGCCGAGACTTCGGCAGTGTTGGCCAAGATCGAGAAGCTGCAGGGTGAGCTGGATGCGTTGGTAGAGCGGTGGGCTGAGCTGGAAGGCTGATTGGCCCTCACAGGCCTATTCGCGGGCAAGCCCGCTCCCACAGAGATTGCGAAAGCCTGAGGGCTGTGCAGTGCCTGTGGGGGCTGGCTTGCCCGCGAAGAGGCCGGTATAGGCTTAATCACTCTTTCTTCAGCAGTCGCACCGCCAGCACATCGCACGGCGCCCCATGCAGCACGTCATTGGCAGTGGAGCCCAGCAGCAATGCCAGGCCATGCCGGCCATGGCTGCCCACCACGATCAGGTCGCACTCCTGCTCCTTGGCCAACTGGTGAATTTCCTGGCGCGGCTGGCCGTAGGTCAGGTGCGAATCACCACGGTTGATGTCTGGGTACTTATTGAACAGGCGATCCATGCGCTCCTTGGCCTGGTCGAACTGTTGCTGTTGCAGTTGCGACAGGTCCATCGGCACATCGCCGCCAAAGGCCATGGCCATTGGTTCGACGATATGCACCAGCGAGACCTTGGCATTCGACGGTGCCGCCAGCGCCATGGCACGTTTGATCACCGGGTCGCATTCTTCGGTAAGGTCGACAGCGACCAGAAGATGTTCGTAGGACATGAGCTGTACTCCTGACAATCGCGATAGTAGAAGTATGGTCGCTTTCCGGCAGGTCATCCGTGAATACTGAGTAACCCGCTCATTTGCAACGCTTTATGGAATCTACAGATATGACGGTATGGCTGGTGGTGTCAATCCTTGCGCTGATTCTCAGTCCGCTTTCCTGGTTGCGGCTGTCGCGCAAGCAGGGGCAGCAGATGAACTTGCGCCTGGAGGCGCGGCGCATGGGCCTGGCCATGCAGCTGGCACCGCAGCAATGGCCGCACTGGCTGCAAACGGAGCCGCCTAGCCCGTGCCCGCAGTACCATCGCGGCCGCCGTCGGGGGCATGAGGACAGCTGGTGCTACTGGCAGGTCAGCCCCGGCGTGTGGTGGAACCAGTGGAAGGAGGTGTGCGAGGAGCCGCGCCTGAACGAGGTGTTCGCGCGCTTGCCAGAGACCGTGTACAAGGTCGAGGCCGACAAGCGCATGATTGCCCTGTACTGGAGCGAGCGCGGTGATGAATCTGTATTGCAGGATATTGCCCACGCCTTCGATACCCTCGCTTGATCGCCCATAACGACAAAGCGGCAACCCGGTAGCTACCAGGTTGCCGCTTTGTCGTTTCTGCAGCGCAGAAAAGGCCAGGCAGGCCGGGAAATTCTTGAATCCAGTCGCAGTGTAGCCATTCCCTGGCCGGTTGCATGAAAAAAATGCAGCGCCGGCCGTTTCCCTGTGGTCAATCGCTGACATGAATGATCGGCGATCACTGTCATCATGTTTTGCCCTCCGGCGATACAAAATGACTGGAAAGTCGCGTTTTCACCCCGTTCGGGAGCATTTGACAACGCCGATCTTTTCGGAGAATGTGTGCATACCCAAATCAAACGGGCGTATGAATTGAGCGTTTGTATGTCATACCGCTCATACAGAATCCCGACTATCGCGCTGACGGGTGTGCCTGGGGCAAGGGCGGCAAGGCCTGCTTTTCCACCAGCGATCGGCGTGTACAGTTCAGCTTCCATATCGTGGAGATCAGTTGATGATTTACGAAGGTAAAGCCATCACGGTTAAGGCTCTTGAAAGCGGCATCGTCGAACTGAAGTTCGACCTCAAGGGTGAGTCCGTCAACAAGTTCAATCGCCTGACCCTGGAAGAGCTGCGCCAGGCTGTCGACGCCATCAAGGCCGACGCCTCGGTGAAAGGCGTGATTGTCAGCAGTGGCAAGGACGTGTTCATCGTCGGCGCCGACATCACCGAATTCGTCGACAATTTCAAGCTGCCCGAGGCCGAGCTGGTTGCCGGCAACCTGGAAGCCAACCGCATCTTCAACGCCTTCGAAGACCTCGAAGTGCCGACCGTGGCGGCCATCAACGGCATCGCCCTGGGTGGCGGCCTGGAAATGTGCCTGGCAGCCGACTACCGGGTCATGTCCACCAGCGCCAAGATCGGCCTGCCGGAAGTCAAGCTGGGCATCTACCCAGGCTTCGGCGGCACCGTGCGCCTGCCGCGCCTGATCGGCTCGGACAACGCCATCGAGTGGATCGCCGCCGGCAAGGAAAACCGTGCCGAAGACGCCCTGAAAGTCGGCGCCGTCGATGCCGTGGTCGCCCCTGAGCTGCTGCAGGCCGGTGCCCTGGACCTGATCAAGCGCGCCATCAGCGGCGAGCTGGACTACAAGGCCAAGCGCCAGCCCAAGCTGGAAAAACTCAAGCTCAACGCCATCGAGCAGATGATGGCCTTCGAGACCGCCAAGGGCTTCGTCGCTGGCCAGGCCGGCCCGAACTACCCGGCGCCGGTCGAAGCCATCAAGAGCATCCAGAAGGCCGCCAACTTCGGTCGCGACAAGGCTCTGGAAGTCGAAGCCGCAGGTTTTGCCAAGCTGGCCAAGACCTCGGTAGCCGAAAGCCTGATCGGCCTGTTCCTGAATGACCAGGAACTCAAGCGCAAGGCCAAGGCGCATGACGAGATCGCCCACGACGTGAAGCAGGCCGCCGTGCTCGGCGCCGGCATCATGGGTGGCGGCATTGCCTACCAGTCGGCGGTCAAGGGCACCCCGATCCTGATGAAGGACATTCGCGAGGAAGCCATCCAGCTGGGCCTGAACGAGGCCTCCAAGCTGCTCGGCAACCGTGTCGAGAAAGGCCGCCTGACCCCGGCGAAAATGGCCGAGGCACTCAATGCCATTCGCCCGACCCTGTCGTATGGCGACTTCGCCAACGTCGACATCGTCGTCGAAGCCGTGGTCGAGAACCCGAAGGTCAAGCAGGCCGTGCTGGCCGAAGTGGAAGGCCAGGTGAAAGAAGATGCGATCCTCGCATCCAACACCTCGACAATTTCCATCAACCTGCTGGCCAAGGCGCTCAAGCGCCCGGAAAACTTCGTCGGCATGCACTTCTTCAACCCTGTGCACATGATGCCGCTGGTGGAAGTGATCCGTGGCGAGAAGTCCAGTGAAGTGGCTGTCGCCACCACCGTGGCCTACGCCAAGAAAATGGGCAAGAACCCGATCGTGGTCAACGACTGCCCGGGGTTCCTGGTCAACCGTGTGCTGTTCCCTTACTTCGGCGGTTTCGCCAAGCTGGTCAGCGCTGGTGTCGACTTCGTGCGCATTGACAAGGTCATGGAGAAGTTCGGCTGGCCGATGGGCCCGGCCTACCTGATGGACGTGGTCGGCATCGACACCGGCCACCACGGCCGCGACGTGATGGCCGAAGGTTTCCCGGACCGCATGAAGGACGAGCGTCGCTCGGCCGTCGATGCCCTGTACGAGGCCAACCGCCTGGGCCAGAAGAACGGCAAGGGCTTCTACGCCTACGAGACTGACAAGCGCGGCAAGCCGAAGAAAGTCTTCGATGCCACCGTGCTGGATGTGCTCAAGCCGATCGTCTTCGAGCAGCGTGAAGTGACCGATGAAGACATCATCAACTGGATGATGGTGCCACTGTGCCTGGAGACCGTGCGCTGCCTGGAAGACGGCATCGTCGAAACCGCCGCCGAAGCTGACATGGGCCTGGTCTATGGCATTGGGTTCCCTCCATTCCGGGGTGGTGCACTGCGCTACATCGACTTGATCGGTGTGGCCGAATTCGTTGCCCTGGCCGACCAGTACGCCGACCTGGGGCCGCTGTACCACCCGACCGCGAAGCTGCGTGAAATGGCCAAGAACGGCCAGCGCTTCTTCAACTGAGTGGTCAACGAGCTAGAGCGAGAGATTTGATATGAGCCTGAATCCAAGAGACGTGGTGATTGTCGACTTCGGTCGCACCCCCATGGGCCGCTCCAAGGGTGGCATGCACCGCAACACCCGCGCCGAAGACATGTCCGCGCACCTGATCAGCAAGCTGCTGGAACGCAACGGCAAGGTCGACCCGAAAGAAGTCGAAGACGTGATCTGGGGCTGCGTCAACCAGACCCTGGAGCAGGGCTGGAACATCGCCCGCATGGCGTCGCTGATGACCCAGATTCCACACACTTCGGCCGCCCAGACCGTCAGCCGCCTGTGCGGTTCGTCGATGAGCGCGCTGCACACCGCCGCCCAGGCAATCATGACCGGCAACGGTGACGTGTTCGTGGTCGGCGGTGTCGAGCACATGGGCCACGTCAGCATGATGCATGGCGTCGACCCTAACCCGCACATGTCGCTGTACGCTGCCAAGGCGTCCGGGATGATGGGCCTGACTGCCGAGATGCTGGGCAAGATGCATGGCATCAGCCGTGAGCAGCAGGACCTGTTCGGCCTGCGTTCGCACCAGCTTGCCCACAAGGCGACGGTCGAAGGCAAGTTCAAGGACGAGATCATTCCGATGCAGGGCTATGACGAGAATGGTTTCCTGAAGGTCTTTGATTTCGACGAGACCATTCGCCCGGAAACCACCCTCGAGGGCCTGGCGTCGCTGAAGCCGGCGTTCAACCCGAAAGGCGGCACCGTGACTGCCGGTACTTCGTCGCAGATCACCGACGGTGCTTCGTGCATGATCGTCATGTCCGGCCAGCGCGCCATGGACCTGGGCATCCAGCCACTGGCGGTAATCCGTTCGATGGCGGTAGCCGGTGTCGACCCGGCAATCATGGGCTACGGCCCGGTGCCATCGACCCAGAAAGCCCTCAAGCGCGCCGGCCTGACCATGGCCGACATCGACTTCATCGAGCTCAACGAAGCCTTCGCCGCACAGGCCCTGCCAGTGCTCAAAGACTTGAAAGTGCTCGACAAGATGGATGAGAAGGTTAACCTGCACGGCGGCGCCATCGCTTTGGGCCACCCGTTCGGTTGCTCTGGTGCACGTATTTCCGGCACCCTGCTCAACGTCATGAAGCAGAATGGCGGCACCCTGGGGGTGGCAACCATGTGCGTCGGCCTTGGCCAAGGTATCACCACTGTCTTCGAACGCGTCTGATCGCGTAGCGGGACAGCAGCCGGGGCCTTGTGCCCCGGTTTTTGTTTTTTACAGAATTTGTTTCAAGAGGAAGGGCGACATGCAGATACAACCAGGCGTTTACCGGCATTACAAAGGGCCTGAGTACCGTGTCTTCAGTGTTGCACGGCACTCCGAGAACGAAGAGTGGATGGTCTTCTACCAATGCCTGTATGGTGATTACAGCTTCTGGGTGAGGCCGCTTGCGATGTTCCAGGAGTCCGTCGAGGTTGACGGCGAGCAGGTGCCGCGCTTTGCTTTGGTCAAGGCCGAAGAAGGGCTGCCTGAGCTGTCTGGCAAGTCGCAAGCGTGATCGACCACGCTTGACCTCTCTCTTTCGCCACTATATATAGCGGTGCCGCGTCCGGCACCTGACGCGTTTTTCATCTTCAGATTCAGGAATACTCCGATCCATGGGCAAATCGCTGGTCATTGTGGAATCCCCGGCCAAGGCCAAGACCATCAACAAGTACCTGGGCAACCAGTACGTGGTGAAGTCGAGTATCGGCCATATCCGAGACCTCCCCACCAGCGGTTCGGCCAGCGCAAGCAAAGAGCCGGCCGCCAAGCGTGGCAAGGCCGCTGCGGGTGAGGCTCCGGCGCTGTCGCCGAAAGAGAAGGCCCGTCGCCAGCTGGTGGCGCGCATGGGCGTCGACCCCGAACACGGCTGGAAGGCCAAGTACGAGATCCTTCCCGGCAAGGAAAAGGTGATCGAAGAGCTGCGCCGCCTGGCCAAGGATGCCGACACCATCTATCTCGCAACCGACTTGGATCGCGAAGGGGAAGCCATTGCCTGGCACCTGCGCGAAGCCATCGGTGGTGACGACACCCGCTACAAGCGCGTGGTGTTCAACGAAATTACCAAGAAGGCGATCCAGGAAGCGTTCTCGCAGCCTGGCGAGCTGGACATCGACCGGGTCAACGCCCAGCAGGCGCGGCGCTTCCTTGATCGCGTGGTGGGCTACATGGTTTCGCCGCTGCTGTGGGCCAAGATCGCCCGTGGCCTGTCTGCCGGCCGTGTGCAGTCGGTGGCGGTGAAGCTGGTGGTCGAGCGTGAGCGCGAGATCCGTGCCTTCGTACCGGAAGAGTACTGGGAAGTGCACGCCGACCTCGGTACGGCCAAGAACGCCAAGGTACGTTTCGAGGTGTCGCGCGAGAAGGGCGAAGCCTTCAAGCCGCTGAACGAAGCCCAGGCCATGGCCGCGCTGGAGAAGCTCAAGGCTTCCAGCTACAGCGTGATCAAGCGCGAAGACCGCCCGACCAGCAGCAAGCCGTCGGCCCCGTTCATCACCTCCACCCTGCAGCAAGCTGCCAGCAACCGCCTGGGCTTCGGGGTGAAGAAGACCATGATGATGGCCCAGCGTCTGTACGAAGCGGGTTACATCACCTACATGCGTACCGACTCGACCAACCTGTCGGCCGATGCCCTGGACATGGCGCGCAGCTACATCGAGCGCGAGTTCGGCAAGCAGTACCTGCCGGAAGCCCCGCTGGTATATGGCAGCAAGGAAGGCGCCCAGGAAGCGCACGAGGCGATTCGCCCTTCCGACGTCAACACGCACCCGACCAAGCTCAGCGGTATGGAGCGGGACGCTGAGCGCCTGTACGAGCTGATCTGGCGCCAGTTCCTGGCCTGCCAGATGCCGCCAGCGCAGTATCTGTCCACCAGTGTCACCGTGGCCGCTGGCGACTTCGAGCTGCGTGCCAAGGGCCGCATCCTCAAGTTCGACGGTTACACCCGTGTACTGCCGCAACAGAGCAAGCCCGGCGAAGACGATGTGCTGCCGGAAATGGCCCAGGGCGAAGCGCTCAAGCTGATTCAGCTCGACCCGAGCCAGCACTTCACCAAACCGCCAGCGCGCTTCACCGAAGCCAGCCTGGTCAAGGAAATGGAAAAGCGCGGCATCGGCCGCCCGTCGACCTATGCGGCGATCATTTCCACCATCCAGGACCGCGGTTACGTCACCCTGCACAATCGCCGCTTCTACTCCGAGAAGATGGGCGACATCGTTACCGAGCGCCTGTCGGAAAGCTTCTCCAACCTGATGGACTACGGCTTCACTGCCGGCATGGAGGAGAACCTCGACGACGTGGCCCAGGGCGAGCGCGACTGGAAAAACGTACTCGATGAGTTCTACGGTGACTTCAGCAAGAAACTGCTGACCGCAGAGTCTGCCGAAAACGGCATGCGTGCCAACCAGCCGACCATGACCAACATTCCGTGCAAGGAATGCGGCCGGCCGATGATGATCCGCACCGCTTCCACTGGTGTGTTCCTCGGTTGCTCGGGTTACAGCCTGCCGCCGAAAGAACGCTGCAAGGCCACCGTGAACCTGGTGCCGGGTGATGAAATTGCCGCGGACGACGAGGGTGAGTCGGAATCGCGCGTGCTGCTGGGCAAGCATCGCTGCCCGATCTGCGCCACGGCGATGGATGCCTACCTGTTGGACGAGAAGCACAAGCTGCACATCTGCGGTAATAACCCGGATTGCGCTGGCTACGAGATCGAAGAGGGCAGCTACCGCATCAAGGGCTACGAAGGGCCGAGCCTGGAGTGCGACAAGTGCGGCAGCGAAATGCAGCTCAAGACGGGCCGTTTCGGCAAGTTCTTCGGTTGCACCAACCCTGCGTGCAAGAACACTCGCAAGCTGCTCAAGAGCGGTGAGGCGGCGCCACCTAAGATGGACAAGGTGGAGATGCCGGAGCTCAAGTGCGAGAAGGTCGACGACACCTACGTGCTGCGTGACGGCGCTTCGGGGCTGTTCCTGGCTGCCAGCCAGTTCCCGAAAAACCGCGAAACCCGTGCGCCGCTGGTGCTGGAAATCGTGCCGCACAAGCATGAGATCGATCCGAAGTACCACTTCCTGTGTGATGCGCCACAGAAAGACCCGGAAGGGCGCCCGGCGGTGATTCGTTACAGCCGCAAGACCAAGGAGCAGTACGTGCAGTCCGAGGTCGATGGCAAGCCGACTGGCTGGAAGGCGTTCTACGACGGTGGTGCGTGGAAGGTTGAAGACAAGCGCTGATCCGTCAGTGCTTTAATTGGGGCCGCTTCGCGGCCCTTCGCGGCCCTTCGCGGGCAAGCCCGCTCCCACAGGGATAGCACCAGTCCGCAAGGCGGTGCCGTACTTGTGGGGGCGGGCTTGCCCGCGAAGGGGCGCAAAGCGGCCCCAATCATTTATGATGCAGTCATTCGCCTTGCAGCCTATGGGAGGTCATTCGAAATGGCCCAGGAACTCTACACTCGCACCAACCAGAAACTGTTCTTCGCAGGGCTTGCCCTCGAGTCGATGGGCAAGGCCGAACAGAGCCAGGCCATGAATGCTCAAGGCCTGGTCCAGGCCGAGCGAGAGTCGGCGCTGTTCCACCTGTACGGTGCGCTGCTGGGGCTGTGTCATGAAATAGGTGGCTTCTACCGCTTGCCCGTGGTGGCTACAGTCGAGCAGGCGCTCGCCGATGATGCGCTGAACACCATCGCCATACCTGAAGTCGCGGAAATGCTCGAGCTGGTTCGCCAGCGCGAAACCTGGTTGGCGCAATTACTCAGTGCTTATGCCGATTTGTTCCGACCACCGGTCGCGAAAAAAACGCCAAAAACCGACGTCACCCAACCGCTGATTCAGGCCGTCAACCTTGATGAGCCCGAGCATCCAGGGTTGTCGAAGGATGAGCTGGAAAGCTGGCGCAATAACCTCAAAGGCTTGGTGAGGCGTTTCCGCGACGCGTTGAGTGAGTGCTGACAGCTGCAGTGGCTGGTACACTAACGGCCTTTCGTGGAGAACTGCCCTATATGTCTACGTCGTTTCTGGAAATTGTCGAGTTGCCTGATGGCCGTATCGAGCTGCGTCGCGCCGAGGATGAAGGCTCCCTGGTAACCCTGGATTTCTCGGAAGACGCGAAGGCGTTCCTGCAGGGTCAACATGTCGAAGTCGCCAAGGCCATGCTGAGCGTTGGTGTGCAGATGGCAGGTCGCCTGGTGGATGGTGAGCTGGAGCGCGACGAAGGGCCGCGCGTGCTGCACTAAAGAGTCCGCTTGCACTGCTTCACAGGCAAAGCCTGAACATCAGCCGAGGCGGATGTTCAGGCTTTGTGCATTTCCGGCACTGGCTGCGCGTACCAGTTGTTGGCGGGAGGTAGCGTTGACGCTGCCCAGCCAGCTGACCACGGTGTGGCTTAGGCCCAGGCGCAGTACTTCGCAGGCCAGTTGCAGTGCGCTCTGATTGCTACGGGGATGCAGCAGCAGGATCCGTTCGCGGTTGAGCCCTGCATCGCGCAGCCAGGCTTGGGTCAGGCTGGCAGGCGGGGCGATCAGTGTCAGCCAGCGGGCTTCCTGCTCTTCGCTCAACTCGCGCAGGACTGGGGCCAGCAGGCTCTGGCAATGTTCGGGGGCGCCACGCAGGGACAGTTCGCTGAACAGCTCCGGATGGCTGCTTTTGCTTGCCTGCTCGCTGGCCTTCAGGCCTGGCAGTACCGGCTGTGCGAGGAACGCTTCGAACAGTGGAAGCTGGACCTGCTGATGTGCTTGGATGGACTGCTGCATGACGCCTCCTGGATCAGCGGCGAATAACGCCGACACTCAAACCCTCGATCACCATGTCCTGTTCTTTCAGGTCGACTTCGATGGGGGCGAACTCGGGGTTTTCAGCGATCAGCCAGACCTTGCTGCCTTCACGCTTGAAGCGTTTGACGGTCACTTCATCGCCGATGCGGGCGACGACGATCTGGCCGTTGCGGGCCTCGCGACAGGTATGCACTGCCAGCAGGTCGCCGTCGAAGATGCCGACATCCTTCATGCTCATGCCGTGCACACGCAACAAATAGTCGGCGCGGGGGTGGAAGAAAGCTGGGTTGATGTTGCAGGATTGCTCGATGTGCTGCTCGGCGAGGATCGGTGCGCCAGCGGCGACCCGGCCGATGATCGGCAGGCCGTTTTCCTCGGACTTGGCTTCAAAGCCCGGGATGCGGATGCCACGGGATGCGCCCGGGGTCATTTCAATCGCACCTTTGCGGGCGAGGGCCTTCAGGTGCTCCTCGGCGGCGTTTGGCGACTTGAAACCCAGCTCTTGAGCGATTTCCGCACGTGTTGGTGGGAAGCCGTTGTCTTCGAGGCAGCGTTTGATGAAAGCCAGGATCTCGGCTTGGCGTGGCGTCAGTTTCAACATGGCAGGCGCTCTGTCTTTTTATACAGTGACTGGAATTATATACAGTACTGGATGCGCTGCAAGCACAAAGCAGCAGGAAATACCCAAGATGACGCTTGCAGCCTGCAGCTTGGCGCCTTTAAATGGCGACCGCCCAGTCACCGAGCCTTGACAGATGCAGGCCTGAAACGTATGTTTCAAACACCTGTTTGTCTCTGTCTGGCGGAGTAGTGATGGCCCAATCTGAAACCGTTGAACGCATTCTCGATGCTGCCGAGCAGCTGTTCGCGGAAAGAGGCTTTGCGGAAACCTCATTGCGGCTGATTACCAGCAAGGCCGGGGTCAACCTCGCAGCGGTCAACTATCATTTCGGCTCGAAGAAGGCCCTGATCCAGGCGGTCTTTTCGCGTTTCCTCGGGCCGTTCTGCGCAAGCCTCGAGCGTGAGCTTGAGCGGCGTCAGGCCAAGCCCGAGCAAAAGCCCAGCCTCGAAGAACTGCTGGAAATGCTGGTGGAGCAGGCGTTGGTCGTGCAGCCACGCAGCAACAACGACCTGTCGATCTTCATGCGCCTGCTGGGCCTGGCCTTCAGCCAGAGCCAGGGCCACCTGCGGCGCTATCTCGAGGATATGTACGGCAAGGTGTTCCGCCGCTACATGCTGCTGGTCAACGAAGCCGCACCGCGCATCCCGCCGCTTGAACTGTTCTGGCGCGTGCACTTCATGCTGGGTGCTGCGGCGTTCAGCATGTCTGGCATCAAGGCGCTGCGCGCCATTGCCGAGACCGATTTCGGTATTAACACCTCGATCGAGCAGGTCATGCGCCTGATGGTGCCGTTCCTGGCCGCCGGCATGCGTGCCGACAGCGGCGTTACCGATAACGCCATGGCCAGCGCCCAGTTGCGCCCGCGCAGCAAGGCCGGTAGCGCCACCGCCAAGGCCTGAAGGCTGGGCGGGGCAGGGCGCTTCGGCTAAGCTAGCGCCCATGCCTGACCTCGATTTCCTGCACATTTCCCTCGCCGACCAGCGCCTCTACGGCTTTGCCCAGGGGCAATTGTGCGTGCGCCTCGCGGTATCCACCGCTCGCAATGGCGCAGGTGAGCGCAATGGCTCGGGTTGTACGCCACGTGGGCTGCACCAGGTGCGTGCGCGGATCGGTGCAGGCTTGCCCGTCAATGCCGTGCTGCAAGGCCGGCGCTGGACGGGCGAGGTGTGGTCGCCGGCGCTGCATGCGCAGCACCCTGGGCGTGACTGGATCCTCTCCCGTATCCTGTGGCTCAGCGGCTGTGAGCCGGGCTTCAATCGCCTGGGTAGCGTTGACACCTTTCGCCGCTACATCTACCTGCACGGCACGCCCGACACGGAACCCTTGGGCGTGCCGCTGTCCCATGGCTGCATACGTTTGCGCAACACTGATCTGCTTGGCCTGTTCGAGCGTGTTCCGGCCCATTGCCCGGTGCGCATCGACGAGGCCGCCTGCCCCCAGTGGGCTTCACTGAATCTGCAATGAAGGATTGCCTATGACCGCCAGCCTGCAAGGCTCCCTGATGGTGGATATCGCCGGTAAATGGCTGACTGCCGAGGATCGCCAGCTTCTGCGCCAGCCGGAAGTGGCCGGCCTGATCATCTTTGCCCGCAACATAGACAGCCCGCGCCAGGTGCGCGAGCTGTGCGCCTCGATCCGCGCCATCCGCCCCGACCTGATCCTGGCAGTCGACCAGGAAGGCGGGCGGGTGCAGCGCCTGCGCCAGGGCTTCGTGCGCCTGCCGGCCATGCGCGCCATCGCCGACAATGCCAATGCCGAGTACCTGGCTGAGCAATGCGGCTGGCTGATGGCTAGCGAAGTGCTGGCGGTGGGCCTGGACCTCAGCTTCGCCCCGGTGCTCGACCTCGATCACCAGCGCAGCGCGGTGGTAGGCAGCCGTGCCTTCGAGGGCGACCCGCAGCGCGCCACGCAGTTGGCCGGGGCCTTTATCCGGGGCATGAATGCTGCGGGCATGGCGGCCTGCGGCAAGCACTTCCCGGGACACGGCTGGGCCGAGGCGGACTCGCATGTGGCGATTCCGACCGACGAGCGCAGTCTCGAGCAACTTCGCCAGGCGGACCTGGTGCCGTTCTCCCGCCTGAGCGGGCAGCTGGCGGCGGTGATGCCGGCGCATGTCATCTACCCGCAGGTCGACAATCAGCCGGCCGGTTTCTCACGGCGCTGGCTGCAGGACATCCTGCGTGGCGAGCTGGGCTTCGATGGGGTGATCTTCAGTGACGACCTGTCCATGGCTGGTGCGCATGTGGTCGGCGATGCTGCCAATCGTATCGAGGCGGCGCTGAGTGCCGGATGCGACATGGGCCTGGTGTGCAATGACCGGGCTGCGGCGGAGCTGGCGCTGACTGCGGCGCAGCGCCTGAAGGTCAAGCCTTCGCCGCGGATTGCGCAGATGCGTGGGCGTGGCTTTGCCAGGACTGATTACCGGCAGCAGCCGCGTTGGCTGGAGGCCCTGGGGGCGTTGAAAGAAGCACAGTTGGTTGATTGAGCCGAAGCGTAGGGATTGAGTTATCTGGGGCTGCTGACATCGAGCGCCGCCCGCGCGGCGCATCGCGGATAAATCCGCTCCTACATTTGTTGCAACGTGCCGAACCTGACAGGCCATGGTTGCCAGCCTTGGCGCATGTCTTGAGCCGTGCAAACCGGCTGACAACCATGGCCTGTCAGGCATGGCCACGTTGCAACAAATGTAGGAGCGGATTTATCCGCGATGCGCCGCGCGGGCGGCGCTCGATATCACAGGCGTCAAACTCTAAAGCCATACACCCGATGCAATCACCGCCCCCGCTTGCCAGGCAAGGGGGCAAACAGCGCATCGATTTCTTCATCGCCAAGCCGCCACTGCCCCGCCTGCCCGCCATCAAGCAGGCTTGCTGCCAGCGCGGCTTTCTCCTGCTGCAATGCCTGGATCTTCTCTTCTACCGTCCCCCGGGTAATCAGCTTGAACACGAACACTGGCTTGTCCTGGCCGATCCGGTAGGCGCGGTCGGTTGCCTGGTTCTCGCTGGCCGGGTTCCACCACGGGTCGAAGTGGATAACGGTGTCGGCCGCAGTCAGGTTCAGCCCTACACCGCCGGCCTTGAGGCTGATCAGGAATACCTCGCTGTCACCCTGCTGAAACTGTTGCACCGGCGTGCGCCGGTCGCGGGTGTCGCCGGTGAGCAGGCTGTAGCGGATCTTGCGCTTTTCCAGCTCCTGCTCGATCAGCGCCAGCATCGAGGTGAACTGAGAGAACAGCAGGATCCGGCGCCCCTCGCTGAGCAGCTCTTCGAGCATGTCCAGCAGCGCGCCAAGCTTGCCCTTGTCGGCCTGATTACTCTTGGTCTCGACCCCTTTGACCAGGCGCAGGTCGCAGCACACCTGGCGCAGCTTGAGCAGGGCGTCGAGGATCACGATCTGGCTGCGCGCCGCGCCATTGCGGGCGATTTCGTCGCGGACCTTCTTGTCCATGGCCACCCGCACTGCTTCGTAGGTATCGCGCTGGGCATCGCTGAGTTCGACCCAGTGCACCATTTCGGTCTTGGCCGGCAGCTCGGTGGCTACCTGTTCCTTGGTGCGGCGCAGCAGGAACGGGCGCACTCGGCTGGCCAGGTGGGCCAGGCGCTCGCTGTCGGCGTGGCGTTCGATCGGAGTGCGGTAATCCTGGTTGAAGCGTTTCACGTCTCCCAGCCAGCCAGGCATGAGGAAGTGGAAGATCGACCACAGCTCGCCCAGGTTGTTTTCCATCGGCGTACCGGTCAGGCACAGGCGTTGATTGGCCTGCAGTTCGCAAACGGCGAGGGCGGCCTTGCTGGTGCTGCTCTTGATGTTCTGCGCCTCGTCCAGCACCAGCACATGCCAGGCTTGCGCGCGCAGGTGCTCCAGGTCGCGCGGTACCAGGGCATAGGTGGTGAGCACCAGGTCGTATTCGTGCAGCTTGGCAAAATGCTTGCTGCGGCCCGGGCCGTGCAAGGCCAGCACGCGCAGGCCGGGGGCGAAGCGTTGGGCTTCGTCGAGCCAGTTGGGCACCAGGCTGGTGGGCATCACCGCCAGTGCCGGGCCGGCCAGGCGCCCGTACTGTTTTTCCAGCAGCAGGTGAGCCAGGGCCTGCAGGGTCTTGCCCAGGCCCATGTCATCGCCAAGGATGCCGCCGGTACCCATTTCGCGCAGGGCCTGCAGCCAGTTCAGGCCTTGCTGCTGGTAAGGGCGCAGGGTGGCGTTGAGCCCGCTCGGCACTTCGACCTGCAGGTCGCGGGCATCGCGCAGGCGCCGGCCGAGGTCGCGCACGTGGGCTCCACCCTCCCAGTGCAGTGGCAGGTGCTCGATGTCGTTCAGGCGCGCGGCGTCGGCACGGTCCATGCGCAGGGCCGGGCCGACCGCATCCTCGTGCAGGTAGAGCTCGCCGAGGGTGCCCATCACCGCCTTGATGCGGCCGTAGGGCAGGGCGACGCGCAGCGCCGGGCTGTCCAGCCTGCCGCGGTTGAGGTCGATCAGCAGGTGCTCGTCGTCGCTGCGCCGTGCCAGCTCGCTGGGGCGCAGCAGCTCAGGGTTGCTGCGCAGCAGTTGCAGCACGATCGGCAGCAGGCTGTGGCGCTGGCCTTCGACCACGATACCCAGTTCCAGGTCGAACCATTCATGCCCGGGTGCTTCGTCAATGCTGGCGTACCAGTCGTCCACCTCTTGCAGGTTGAAGGCGAAGTCGCGGTGAATGTCGATGTCCCAGCCGGCCTCGCGCAGGCGTGGCAGGCCATCGCGGGCGAAGCGCAGCCAGGCCTCGTCGTCGGGCAGCTGGAGCATATCGCCGGCGCTGTCGGGCAGGGCCTTGCTCTGCCGGGTGGCGGGCTTGAAACCGAGGTCGCGCAGCACCTTGCGCAGTGCCTGTTCGGCCTGGGGCTGGCGGCGGATGCGCTGGCTGGTGCTGCCAACCAGGCGGGCCAGGGGCTTGTCGTCATTGCCAGTGGCACGCATCCCGTCGTAGTCAAACGACAGCGCGGCACGATGCTGTATCTGGCGCTGCATGCGGCCGGTCTTGGGCATGTAGGCGCTGAATTCCAGGCTGCCCAGGGTCAGGTGCCCTTTGGGTTGAGTGTCATCGATGTGTTCAGTGCTGACTGAAGTCGGTGTGGGGACTTGACGGTTCAAGGCGTTCAAACGGTGGCTCAAGGGTACGACCAGATGTTCCGGAACGACGGGGGCGCGTGCGAGCTGACTGGCGATGAAAGGGTCCAGGTCATGGCGTAGCTTGCCCAGTTGATGGGTTGCACGGTTGATGTAATGCATCGGCTCCAAGGGCAGTGTCAGCAGTTGCGAGTGATCGCCATGGAACCAGGCGCCACGGTAGCTGCCATCCTCCAGCCTGAGCCAGCGGAACTCGCCTTGCAGCTCTGGCCCTTCGATCAAAGGCTCAGGGTCGGCTTCGACGTGCAGGCGCCCGGTCGCCAGTGCGAAGCCGAGTATTTCTGCACCTTGTTTGCCTTGCAGGTCCACGACGGGGCGCACTGCCCGGCTGCTGGCATCAATCAGGCGCAGCAGGCGGGCGTCGTTATCTGTCACGTAGCGGGGCGGGTAATAGATCAGTTCAGGCATCGAAGTGATCTTGCCGAACTTTAAGGTTCCGTCAGCTTGGCGCGTGCCTTTGACCGCCTCCAGCGTGCAGTGCTGTTGGCCTGCGTGAACCTGATAATGCAACGCCGGGCCTTTGCGCGCCGGCCCGGGAGTGGCGGGAGGCTGGCCAGTGGCTTCAAGGCTTTCGACCCACTGATCAAGCGCTGGCGAAAGGGCGTCGTTTTGCGCACTCGGTGCCTCGGCCCTGCCTTCGCCATGCTGCACATTCAGCAACACGGCGACGCAATGTTTGCAGTTGTGGCCAACCGGGCAGCTGCAGCGCCCGAACACCCGCAGTTCGCTGCCGGTCACTACCAACTGGATTTCCTGTTGGTAGTGCTCGCCGGACGAGCCAAGGCAGGTGGCTTCGATGTGCTTGTCATGCATCGACAGGACTTGCGTGCGCCCTTGTCTGGCGTAGTCGCGCCCACGGTTCAGTGCACCGCTCTGGATATGCTCGACCCAGCGCGGGTGATCCCTCAGCAGTTGCCGCGCATCGCTGTCGCTCACATCACTGCTCCATCATCTCCGGGTCCATCACTGGCATCTTCGGGGTGCCCGGTGCGGTGACCTTGAGCAGCAGGGCCAGGTGGCCGCCATCGAGGAAGGTCAGTTGGCCGCTTTTCATGTTGCTGTTGCTCTGCTTGAACTGCTCGCTTTGCAGCACGTTGCCGTTGCTGTCGAGCTGGTTGACCCAGAAGTTGGCGGCCACGGCGATGAAGCGACCTTCGGTGATGCTCAGGTTGCCTTCGATCGGGAAGTGCCCGAATTGCTCTGCACCTGAACCCAGGGCGATGCGGCTCGGCTCGCTGCCGACCTGTTGCTGCCAGGCCTTGTGCAGCAGCACGGTGTAGTCGGCGGTGGCCTCCAGCCGGGTGGCCTCATCCTGCAGCGCCAGTGGGCGCTCGGCGCCTTTGTCCAGGCGTGGGGCGCCCGCGCTCCAGTCTTCCGGGGCGAACGGGCTGGTGAAGGCGGGCACGCTGTTCTGCCGCACCAGAAGCATTTCTACCTGATACATACCTTCGGCGAAGGCGGCTGGCGCGAACAGCGCGAGCAGCAGGGTCAGGCAACGGATGGCACGCATGGATCTTCCTTAGGCAGGCTGTGGGGTCAGGCGCTCGAACAGCGCCTCCAGGGTATTGAAGCGTTCTTCGGGGCGTTCCATCGGTACCAGGAAGCGGAACTGGGTTGCGCCTTCGAACTTGTAACGTTTGGGCTGGCCCTGGATCAGCTTGATCAGGGTCAGTGGGTCGACCGGGGTCTCGGCCTCGAATTCGAGCTTGCCGCCGTTGGGGCCGGCGTCGACTTTCTTGATGCCGAGCGTTTCTGCCTGCAGCTTGAGCTGGGTCAGGCGCATCAGGTTCTTGGTCGGCTCGGGCAGCAGGCCGAAGCGATCGATCATCTCTACTTGCAGGTCCTTGAGGCCTTCTTCATCGGCTGCCGAGGCGATGCGCTTGTAGAGGATCAGGCGCGCGTGCACGTCGGGCAGGTAGTCCTCGGGGATCAGCGCCGGCAGGCGCAGGTTGATCTCCGGGCCGCCGCCCAGCGGCTGCTCAAGGTTAGGCTGGGTGCCCTTGCGGATGGCCTTGACCGCGCGCTCGAGCATTTCCATGTACAGGGTGAAGCCTACGGCCTGGATCTGCCCGCTCTGGCCTTCGCCAAGCAGCTCGCCGGCACCGCGGATCTCCAGGTCGTTGGTGGCCAGCACGAAGCCCGCACCCAGGTCCTGGGTATTGGCGATGGCCTCCAGGCGTTTTTCGGCGTCGGCGCTGATCTTCTGCCGCTGCGGTGTCAGCAGGTAGGCGTAGGCCTGGTGGTGGCTGCGCCCGACACGGCCACGCAGCTGGTGCAGCTGGGCCAGGCCGAACTTGTCGGCACGCTCGATGACGATGGTGTTGGCACTTGGCACGTCGATGCCGGTCTCGATGATGGTCGAGGCGATCAGCACGTTGAAGCGCTTGTGGTAGAAGTCGCTCATCACCTGTTCCAGCTCGCGCTCGCGCATCTGCCCGTGGCCGATGCCGATACGCGCTTCCGGGACCAGTTCGGCCAGTTCTGCGGCGCACTTCTCGATGGTTTTCACGTCGTTGTGCAGGTAGTACACCTGGCCGCCGCGCAACAGCTCACGCAGCAGTGCTTCCTTGACCGTGCTCTTGTTCTGCTCCATGACGAAGGTGCGTACCGACAGGCGCCGCGCCGGCGGGGTGGCGATGATCGACAGGTCGCGCATGCCCGCCACCGCCATGTTCAGCGTGCGCGGGATCGGCGTAGCGGTCAGGGTGAGGATGTCCACTTCGCTGCGCAGGGCTTTGAGCTGCTCCTTCTGGCGCACGCCAAAGCGGTGTTCTTCGTCGATGATCGCCAGGCCCAGGTCCTTGAAGCGCACATCATCCTGCAGCAGCTTGTGGGTGCCGATGAGGATGTCGATCTTGCCTTCGGCAAGGTCCGCGGCGGCAGCGGCCACTTCCTTGGCCGACTTGAAGCGGCTCATCACCTCGACCTTCACTGGCCATTCGGCGAAGCGGTCGCGGAAGCTGTTGTAGTGCTGCTGGGCGAGCAGCGTGGTCGGTACCAGTACCGCCACCTGGCGGCCGCTGTGCACGGCGATGAAGGCGGCGCGCATGGCCACTTCGGTCTTGCCGAAGCCGACGTCGCCGCACACCAGGCGGTCCATTGGCTTGGGCGCCAGCATGTCGACCCGCACCGCCTCGATGGCCGCTTGCTGGTCGGGGGTTTCCTCGAACGGGAAGCCTGCACTGAAGGTGGCGTAGTCGGCGGCCGGGTCGGCAAAGGCATAGCCCTTGCGCGCCGCGCGCCGGGCATAGATGTCGAGCAACTCGGCGGCCACGTCGCGGACCTGTTCGGCGGCTTTGCGCTTGGCTTTCTGCCAGGCTTCGGAACCCAACCGGTGCAGCGGCGCCAGGGCGTCATCGCTGCCAGTGTAGCGGGCGATCAGGTGCAGGTTGGCCACCGGCACATACAGCTTGGCGCCTTCGGCGTATTCCAGGGTGAGGAACTCGGCGGCCTGGCCGTCGATTTCCAGGGTGGCCAGGCCCAGGTAGCGGCCCACGCCATGGTCGATATGCACCACCGGCGCGCCTTCGCGCAGCTCGGTGAGGTTCTTGATGACCGCATCGTTGGCTGCCTCGCCGCGCTTTTCACGGCGCCGGCGCTGCATCACGCGCTGGCCGAACAGCGGGCTCTCGGCGACCAGGGCGACTGCCGGGTCGTCCAACAGCAGGCCGTCGTCCAGCGGGGCGATGGTAATCGCCAGACGCTCGCGGCCGGTGATGAAGTCAGCCCAGCTGTCGACCGTCTGCGGGCGCAGCTTGAGGCGTTCGAGCAACTCCAGCAGCACCTCGCGGCGGCCCGCCGATTCGGCGGTGAACAGCACGCGGCCGCTGAACTGGTCGAGGAATTCGGCCAGCGCCGCCAGCGGCTGGTTGGCCTTGGCTTCGATGGCCAGGTTGGGCAGGGCACGTGCGGGGAAGCGCTCACGGCCGGCGCCGGCTTCGATTTCGTCGGCGCTGACCACCACCCGTGGCCACTGCTTGAGCTGGGCGAAGCAGTCTTCCACGGGCAGGAACAGTTCGGCTGGCGGCAGCAATGGGCGGGTCAGGTCGCCACGGCGCTCTTCATAGCGCCCGCGCACGTCGTTCCAGAAGTGCTCGGCAGCGTGTTCGACACCTGGCAGCGAGAACACCTGGGTGTTGGCGGGCAGGTAGTCGAACAGGGTCGAGGTTTCTTCGAAGAACAGCGGCAGGTAGTACTCGATGCCAGCGGGGATGATGCCGCTGGCCAGGTCCTGGAAGATCGCGCTGCGGCGGAAGTCGACATCGAATCGCTCGCGGAAGCGCGCCTTGAAGCGGGTCACCTCTTCCTTCTGCATGGGGAACTCGCGCGCCGGCAGCAGGCGGATCGAGTCGACCTTGTCGATCGAGCGCTGGGTCTCCGGGTCGAAGGTGCGCAGGGTTTCGATCTCGTCATCGAACAGGTCGATGCGATAAGGCAGCTTGCTGCCCATCGGGAACAGGTCGATCAGTGCGCCGCGCACGGCGAACTCACCGTGCTCGTAGACCGTGTCGACGCAGCGGTAGCCCGTGGCTTCCAGGCGCGTGCGCATCTGCTCGACGTCGATGGTCTGGCCCACGTCCAGCACCAGGCTGCTGCCCAGCAGGAAGCGCGTCGGTGCCAGGCGGTGCAGGGCGGTGGTGATCGGCACCACAAGAATGCCATGGCTCAGCTCCGGCAGCCGGTAGAGGCTGGCGATGCGCTGGGAAATGATGTCCTGGTGCGGCGAGAACAGGTCGTAGGGCAGGGTTTCCCAATCGGGAAACGGCAGCACCGGCAGGTCCGGGGCAAAGAAGCGAAGCTCCTGTTCCAGACGATCGGCCGCCTGGCTGTCGGCGGTCAGCAGCAGGGTGAAGCGGCCTGCGCTGCTGGCAGCCTCGGCGATGGCCAGGCTGAGGGCGGCACCGGGCAGGTTGCCCCAGGTTTGTTTGCCGGCCGTGGCCGACATTTGCGGAAGGCGCAGAACTGACACGGGAGATTGCACTCCAAGCGTTGCGGCAAAGACGTCGATTGTACCGGTGACAGTGCCTGCTGTCAGGCTCGACAGGCCATGAACAGCGGGCTTTGCCATCGGCGACAGGCGCTCATTGCCGGTTACGCGCTGGGGCGTCATAATGTAGCCCCTTTTTTCTGTCCCTACATGTGGAAGGTTCCCGTGACTCAGAAGCCCGACCAGTGTCTTGGTGAGTGGATCGATCGTGAAGCTCTGGCTGAAGCGATGATCCCGCTTATCGGTCAGCTCTACCGCAACAACAATGTGGTGAGCTCGATTTATGGCCGTAGCCTGATCAACCGTTCGGTTATCTCGATCCTCAAAGCCCACCGCTTTGCGCGTCACCGTCAGACCGACGAGACCGAACTGTCCGTACACGAGACATTCCCCCTGCTCAAAGCCATGAGCGAGCTGAAACTGGGCGCCGCTTCGGTCGACCTGGGCAAGCTGGCCAACAAGTTCAAGCAGGAAGGCAACGGCCGCACTGCCGAGCAGTTCGTCCGTGAAGAGCTGGCCGACGTGGTTGGCCAGCAGAACGCTTCGGCCCGCAAGGGTACCGACGTCGTCCTGTACGGCTTCGGCCGCATCGGCCGCCTGCTGGCGCGCATCCTGATCGAGAAGACCGGTGGTGGCGACGGCCTGCGCCTGCGTGCCATCGTCGTGCGCAAAGGCGCCGAGAACGACCTGGTCAAGCGTGCCAGCCTGCTGCGCCGTGACTCGGTGCATGGCCCGTTCGATGGCACCATCACCATCGACGAAGCCAACAACACCCTCACCGCCAACGGCAACCTGATCCAGATCATCTACGCCAAGAGCCCGAGCGAAGTCGACTACACCCAGTACGGCATCGACAACGCGCTGATCGTCGACAACACCGGCGTATGGCGTGACGCTGACGGCCTGGGCCAGCACCTGGCCTGCCCAGGCGCTGCCCGCGTGATCCTCACCGCACCTGGCAAGGGCGCGCTGAAGAACATCGTGCACGGCATCAACCACGGTGACATCACTGCCGATGACAAGATCATCTCGGCAGCTTCCTGCACCACCAACGCCATCGTGCCGGTGCTCAAGGCCATCAACGACCAGTACGGCATCGTCAATGGTCACGTCGAAACCGTTCACTCGTTCACCAACGACCAGAACCTGATCGACAACTTCCACAAGGGCAGCCGCCGTGGCCGTGCCGCGCCGCTGAACATGGTCATCACCGAAACCGGCGCCGCCACTGCTGCCGCCAAGGCGCTGCCAGTGCTCAAAGGCAAGCTGACCGGTAACGCCATTCGCGTTCCGACGCCGAACGTTTCGATGGCCATTCTCAACCTGAACCTTGAGAAGCCGACCAGCCGCGACGAAATCAACGAGTACCTGCGCCAGACCGCCATGCACTCGGAACTGCACAAGCAGATCGACTACGTCAGCTCGCAGGAAGTGGTTTCGACCGACTTCGTAGGTTCCCGCCACGCCGGTGTGGTGGATGCCGAGGCGACCATTGCCAACGACAACCGCGTTGTTCTGTACGTCTGGTACGACAACGAATTCGGTTACAGCTGCCAGGTGGTTCGCGTGATGGAAGAGATGTCGGGTGTGAACCCGCCAGCGTTTCCACGCTGATCCGCTTGTAAGCGCATGAAAAAACGGGAACCTTCGGGTTCCCGTTTTTTTTGCCTGGCATTTTCCGTGCTGGCGCGGTCAGTGTAGGAGCGGCCTTGTGTCGCGAATGGGCTGCGCAGCAGCCCCGGCATTTTCGGATGTGACACTCGAATCCTGGGGCCGCTGTGCGCCCCTTTCGCGACACAAGGCCGCTCCTACAATGACTTTGCAGGCATGCAGAACCGAGAAATCCCGATTGCGCACAGCCTTACTGTTCATCCTGATGCTTCTCACCGCCTGCAACCAAGGCCCGACCTTGGAACGCCTGGGCGGCCCGACCATGGGCAGCAGCTACAGTGTCCAGTACGTCCGCGAACCCGGCGGCCCGGCACCGGCCCAGGTCCAGGCGGCGGTCGAGACCATTCTCAACGACATCGATCAGCATTACTCGACCTACCGCGGCGACTCCACTGTCAGCCAGTTCAACCTGCTGCCTGCCAACCAGTGCATGGCCTTGCCGCCTGACATGCTCGAACTGGTCGCCTTCGGCCAGCACCTGGCCGAACTCAGCGATGGCGCCTACGACCTCACCGTCGAGCCGCTGCTTGACCTCTGGGGCTTCGGTCCGCAGGCCCGTCACGAGCAGGTGCCCGACCCACAGGCTCTGGCCCAGGCTCGCCAGCGCGTCGGCTACCGCCACCTGCGCATCGAGGGCCAGGCACTGTGCAAGGATGCCCCGGTGCAACTGGACTTCAACAGCATCGCTGCCGGCCACGCGGTCGACCTGATCGCCGAACGCCTGCGCGCCATGGGGGTGACCAGTTTTGTCGCTGAAGCCACCGGCGAGCTCAAGGCCGTGGGCCGCAAGCCCGACGGCAGCCCCTGGCGCATCGCCCTGGAGCTGCCCCGCGAAGACCGCCAGATCGCCCGCCAGATCATCCCGGTCAATGGCCTGGGGGTATCGACCTCGGGTGACTATCGCCACTATTTCGAGGAGAATGGCCGGCGCTATTCACATACCTTCGATGCCCGCCTGGGGCGCCCGGTCGATCACGACCTGGCCGCGGTCACCGTGCTCGATGCCTCGGCGCTGCAGGCTGATGGTTATTCGACCTTGTTGCTGATCCTTGGGCCGGAGCGCGGCTGGGATTTTGCCGTGGCCCATGATCTGGCTGCGGTTTTGGTGACTCGGGCCGAGGCTGGCTTCGTCTCCCGAGCTACCCCCGCATTCGAACGGGCGGTGAAAGGCGATTGAAAGCGTTGGCAGGGATGATCGCCTCCAGGGAACGGTGAATGACATGTAGTGCAGGCAAAATTGGCCTACGACGCGACCAAGGGTTAATGTGCGCGGCGTTCACGCTTGATTAGACTGCACCCGAATTTTCTCATGACGCCCCGGCGGCATGATCGAGTCCCGTGGGTAACCGTAACCCCGGGCCAGTTCTGAAGGAGTACGCATGGCTGTCTACAACTACGACGTAGTGGTGCTGGGTTCCGGCCCGGCCGGTGAAGGCGCGGCAATGAACGCCGCCAAAGCGGGGCGCAAGGTGGCAATGGTCGACAGCCGCCGTCAGGTCGGCGGCAACTGCACCCACCTGGGCACCATCCCGTCCAAGGCGCTGCGTCATTCGGTGCGGCAGATCATGCAGTTCAACACCAACCCGATGTTCCGTGCCATCGGCGAGCCGCGCTGGTTCTCCTTCCCGGACGTGCTCAAGAGCGCCGAGAAGGTCATCGCCAAGCAGGTTGCCTCGCGTACCGGCTACTACGCCCGTAACCGCGTCGATGTGTTCTTCGGCACCGGCAGCTTCGCCGACGAGCAGACCGTCGAAGTGGTCTGCCCCAATGGCGTGGTCGAAAAACTCAACGCCAAGCACATCATCATCGCCACCGGCTCGCGCCCTTACCGCCCGGCCGACATCGACTTCCACCACCCACGCGTCTACGACAGCGACACCATCCTCAGCCTCAGCCACACCCCGCGCAAGCTGATCGTCTACGGCGCTGGTGTGATCGGTTGTGAGTACGCCTCGATCTTCAGCGGCCTTGGCGTGCTGGTGGAGCTGGTCGACAACCGCGGCCAGCTGCTGAGCTTCCTGGATTCGGAAATTTCCCAGGCGCTGAGCTACCACTTCAGCAACAACAACATCACCGTACGCCACAACGAGGAGTACGAGCGGGTCGAGGGCCTGGACAATGGTGTGATCCTGCACTTGAAGTCGGGCAAGAAGATCAAGGCCGACGCCTTGCTGTGGTGCAACGGTCGTACCGGTAACACCGACAAGCTGGGCCTGGAAAACATCGGCATCAAGGTCAACAGCCGTGGCCAGATCGAGGTCGACGAGGCCTACCGCACGACCGTGCCGAACATCTACGGTGCCGGTGACGTGATCGGCTGGCCGAGCCTGGCCAGTGCCGCCCACGACCAGGGCCGTTCGGCCGCTGGCAGCATCGTCGACAATGGCAGCTGGCGCTTCGTCAACGATGTGCCGACCGGCATCTACACCATTCCGGAGATCAGCTCGATCGGCAAGAACGAGCAGGAGCTGACCCAGGCCAAGGTGCCGTACGAAGTGGGCAAGGCGTTCTTCAAGAGCATGGCGCGCGCGCAGATCGCCGGCGAGCCGCAGGGCATGCTGAAGATCCTGTTCCACCGCGAAACCCTGGAAATCCTCGGCGTGCACTGCTTCGGCTACCAGGCTTCGGAAATCGTTCACATCGGCCAGGCGATCATGAACCAGCCCGGCGAGCAGAACAATCTGAAGTACTTCGTCAACACCACGTTCAACTACCCGACCATGGCCGAAGCCTATCGGGTAGCTGCCTACGACGGCCTGAACCGGCTTTTTTAAGCGGCTCCGGCCGGTGGCCTGAGCCGGTCGGGGAGACCGATTTCAGCCCTACCCGAGGGTGGTCTTGGCCAAACCGGGAAAGTCTGTAATCAGGCTGTCCACGCCAAAGTCAGCGAGCCGGCGCATCAGTGCCGGTTCGTTGACCGTCCACACCGACACATGCAGGCCCTGGCCCTGCGCCTTGAGCAGGCGCTCGGGGGTGCACAGTGTCCAGTTCAACGCCAGCAGCTCACAGTCGTAGTTCTGCGCGACCTTCAACGGGTCGAGCCAGGCGTATTCGGCAACCAGCCCGCGCTTCACATCCGGTACCAGCTCAAGGGCAGCGCCCAGCACTTCGCGTGAACTCGAAGTGATGGTCACCTTGTCCAGCAGGCCGTACTGCTGCGCCAGTTCGCGGATCGCCAGCACGGTGGTGGCGGCACGGGTGCGCGAGGCGCTCTTGACCTCCAGCTGCCAATGCTCGAAGGCGCACTTCTCGAACAGTTCTTCCAGCTTCGGAATGGGGCAGGGCTGCACATGCCCGGGGCCGCCCTTGCGGGCATCAATGCGGATCAGTTCGGCGGCCGGGTGCTCGACCACCTTGCCGCGCCGGCCGGTGGTACGCTTGAGGGTAGGGTCGTGGATCACCATCAGCTCGTTGTCGGCCGACAGGTGCAGGTCCAGTTCGCAGCGGTTCACGCCGTGGGACAGGCACTGCTGAAAACTCTTCAGGGTATTTTCGGGGGCTTCGCCCTTGGCGCCGCGGTGGCCGTAGATCAGGGTCACGTTCGTTCCTTCAAATCAGGGTGGTAGGGCTCAGGAGGCGGGGCCGTCTTGTTCCAGCTGCTGGCGCCGTTGCTGCTGTTGGCGTTGCAGGATGTAGCGGGCCAGCAGTTGCCGTTGGGCATCGGTCATGTCGGTGAATTCCGTGCCGACTTCGAAATCGCCATCTGGGCGCGGGTCGCAGTGGGTGACCTTGCCGCGCAGTAGCAGGCCGTGGGCGCGTGGCATCAGCACCATCTTCACCTTCACCCGGGTGCCCGGGGCGATCTGCTGGCGTTGAGCGAATTCGATGCCACCTTCGGAAATGATCACCCGCTGTGGCTGGCCGATTTCACCGAGCAGGGTTTGCGCGACCACCGCGCTGAGCAGGTCCAGGCGTTTGTTCTGCGCCCGCAGGAAGGCTGCCAGGGTACGGTCTTTCTCGCTCAGCTGGCGCAGCAGGTGCTGCGACTCGAAGTCGGACAGGTGCAGCTCGCTGAGCAGGTTGAACAGCGGTGAATCATCCTGCAACAGTTCTGCCTCAAGGGCTTCGGCCGCGCTGAGGGGGCTGATTTCCAGTGCGATCCGATCTTCGATGCGGTAGTATTCGCGGCGATCTTCTTCGTCTAATGTCGTCATGGCGAACCCATGGTTGCGGCGGTGGTCCGAGTGTAAAGCCGCCGTAGGCGCCTCGCCACAAGGACGTTCCCTTTCATCCGAACAAGCCCCGACATGTTCAGACCTCTTTTCGCATTCATCGGTACGCGTTACACCCGTGCCAAGCGCCGTAACCACTTCGTCTCGTTCATTTCCCTGACCTCGATGATCGGCCTCGCCCTGGGCGTGGTGGTGATGATCGTGGTGCTCTCGGTCATGAACGGTTTCGACCACGAGATGCGTACCCGCGTGCTGGGCATGATTCCCCACGCCACGCTGGAGAGCGGCCAGCCGATCAACGACTGGTCTGCCCTTGCCCAACAAGTAAAGCAGAATCCGCAGGTGCTGGCGGTTGCCCCGTACACGCAGATGCAGGGCCTGCTGACCCATGATGGCAAGGTGCAGAAGGTGTTGCTCAACGGCATCGACCCGGCGCGCGAGCGCGAGGTGTCGATCATCGACAATTTCATCCAGCAGGGCAGCCTCGACAAGCTGGCGCCTGGCGAGTGGGGCATCATGATCGGCGACAAGGCCGCGGCCAAGCTGGGCGTGGCCATCGGCGACAAGCTGACCTTCGTCGCCCCCGAGGTCAGCGTGACCCCGGCCGGCATGTTCCCGCGCATGAAGCGCTTCACCGTGGTCGGCACCTTCCACGTGGGCGCCGGCGAGATCGACGGCTACCTGGGCCTGACCAACATCACCGACCTGTCCCGCCTGCACCGCTGGAAGCCGGACCAGGTGCAGGGCCTGCGCCTGAAGTTCGACGACCTGTTCCAGGCGCCGCGGGTGGCGTGGAGCATCGCCCAGCAGCTGGGCGACCAGGAATACTACAGCCGCGACTGGACCCGTACCCACGGCAACCTGTACCAGGCAATCCGCATGGAGAAGGCCATGATCGGCCTGCTGTTGCTGCTGATCGTGGCGGTGGCGGCGTTCAACATCATTTCTACCCTGGTGATGGTGGTCAACGACAAGCGCGGTGATATCGCCATCCTCCGTACCCTGGGCGCCACGCCCGGGCAGATCATGCTGATCTTCATGGTCCAGGGCACGGTGATCGGGGTAATCGGCACGCTGATCGGCGCCGTGGTCGGGATCGTCGCTGCGCTGAACGTCAGTGCGGTGATCGCCGGCATCGAGAAGTTGATCGGGCACAAGTTCCTCAACGCCGACGTGTATTTCATCGATTACCTGCCGTCGCAGATCCAGGCCCAGGACGTGTACATGGTCTGCGGTGCGGCGCTGGTCCTGAGTTTCTTCGCCACCCTGTACCCGGCCTGGCGTGCGGCCCGCACCCAGCCTGCAGAGGCGCTACGTTATGAGTGAGTCGCGCATGAGTGATAAAGCCGTTCTGAGTTGCCGCAACCTGGGCAAGTCCTACGACGAGGGCCCGGAGTCGGTGCAGGTGCTGTCCGGGCTCAACCTGGAGCTGCACGCTGGTGAGCGCGTGGCCATCGTCGGTAGCTCCGGCTCTGGCAAAAGTACCTTGCTCAACCTGCTCGGTGGCCTCGACCGCCCGACCCAGGGCAGCGTGTGGCTGGCCGGCGAAGAGCTGTCGGCCCTTGGCGAGCGTGCCCGCGGCCTGCTGCGCAACCGCGAGCTGGGCTTTGTCTACCAGTTCCACCACCTGCTGCCAGAGTTCACCGCCATGGAGAACGTGTGCATGCCGCTGCTGATCGGCCGCACCGCCATCCCGGAGGCCCGTGAACGTGCCGAGGCACTGCTCAAGCGGGTCGGCCTGGGCCATCGCCTGCACCACAAGCCGGCTGAATTGTCCGGCGGCGAGCGCCAGCGTGTGGCAATCGCCCGAGCTCTGGTCAACCGCCCGGGCCTGGTAATGCTCGACGAGCCGACCGGCAACCTCGACCACCATACCGCCCAGGGCATCCAGGAACTGATGCAGGAGTTATCCAGTGCGTCGCGCACCGCCTTCCTGGTGGTGACCCACGACCTTAACCTGGCGCGCCAGATGGACCGCGTATTGAAGCTCGACGACGGCCACCTGGTGGCGATCTGAGCGAGTGCACGGGGTGGCAGCGCCGCCCCGTTTTCCCGTTTTAATTGGGTGTTTCCTACATGTTCAGACCCTTGCCCATCTTCATTGGCGCGCGCTACACCCGGGCCAAGCGCCGCAACCACTTCATCTCGTTCATCTCGATGACCTCGATGATCGGCCTGTCGCTGGGCGTGCTGGCGATGATCGTGGTGCTGTCGGTGATGAACGGCTTCCAGCGTGAAATGAGCTCGCGCATTCTCGGCCTGGTCCCGCATGCCTCGATCCTTGGCGTGCAGCCGCTGGACGACTGGCACAAGGCGGCCGACGCTGCGTTGCAGAATCCGGCAGTGATGGCTGCGGCGCCGATCACCGAGATGGAAGGCATGCTCTCGTACAAGGGCGCAATGCAGCCGATCCAGGTCAGCGGCATCGACCCGGCCGAAGAGGGCAAGGTGTCCATCGTTGGCCAGCATATCGTTCAGGGCCGCCTGCAGGACCTGCAGCCGGGTGAATATGGCGTGGTCATCGGCGAGCTCACCGCGCGCCGCTTTCGCCTCAACACCGGCGACAAGCTGACGCTGATCGTGCCGGAAATCAGCAAGGAACCCGGTGGCATCACCCCGCGCATGCAGCGCCTGACCGTGGTCGGCATCTTCAAGGTCGGTGCCGAGCTGGACGGCTCGCAGGCCTACATGCATGTGGCCGACGCTGGTGAAATGCAGCGCTGGGCGCCAGGCCAGGTACAAGGCGTGCGCCTGAAGCTGCATGACCTGTATGCCGCGCCACAGGTATCCAAGGCCATCGCGGCCGGCTTGGGCGATAGCTATCGCGCCGACGACTGGTCGCACACCCAGGGCAGCCTGTTCAGCGCGATGAAGATGGAAAAGACCATGATCGGCCTGTTGCTGCTGATGATCATCGCAGTAGCGGCGTTCAACATCATCGCCACGTTGGTGATGGTGGTGAACGACAAGGGGCCGGACATTGCCATCCTGCGTACCCTGGGTGCCACGCCGGCACAGATCATGGGCACGTTCATGGTCCAGGGCAGCCTGATCGGCATTGTCGGCACCTTGATCGGCGGTGTGCTGGGGGTGGTCGCTGCGCTCAATGTCAGCCAGATCGTCGGCTGGCTGGAGCGGGTGAGTGGGCAGCACATCTTCACTTCAGATGTGTACTTCGTCAGCAGCTTGCCGTCCGAACTGCAGGGCGGGGATGTGCTGATGATTTGCGCGGCGGGGCTGGTGATGAGCTTCCTGGCGACCATCTACCCGGCTTATCGGGCGTCGCAGGTGCAGCCGGCGATAGGCCTGGCGGTCTGATGTCTGCCTGAGATCCTGGGGGCGCTTCGTGCCCCTTTCGCGACACAAGGCCGCTCCTACAAAGGTATCGTGTATTCCTGTAGAAGCGGCCTTGTGTCGCGAAAGGGCTGCGCAGCAGCCCCCATTTCACCGAGTTTCAGGTAGTTCGATCACAAACCTTGTCCAGCCATCCTGGCTCTGCGCCCGAATGCTCCCTCCATGGGCCTGCACGATCGACCGGGTAATCGCCAACCCCAGCCCCGCATGCTCGCTGCTACCTTCCCGCCGCGCCGGGTCCACCCGGTAGAATCGATCAAACAGCCGGGGTAATGCCGCCGCTTCAATGGCCGCCCCGGTATTGGCCACGCAAATCCGCAAGCCCGGCTCCAGCGTCACCCGTATCTGCCCGCCTGCCGGCGTGAAGCGCAGGGCATTGTCGAGCAGGTTCGACAGGGCCCGGCGCAGCATATGCCGATCACCCTGCAACACCGCTTCGCCGTCGCGCAGCAGTTGCACTTCATTGTCCTCGGCCAGCGGCGCGTAGTACTCCAGCAATGCATCCACTTCATCGTGCAAGGCCAGCGCCGTCTGCCCCGGCACCAGCAGGCCATGGTCGGCCTTGGCGAGGAACAGCATGTCGTTGATCATCTGCGCCATCCACTGCAGTTCCTCAAGGTTGCCATGCAGTGCCTCGCGGTATTCCTCCAGGCTGCGCGGGCGGGTGAGGGTGACCTGGGTGTGGGTCAGCAGGTTGGACAGCGGCGTGCGCAGTTCGTGGGCGATGTCGGCGGAGAATGCCGACAGGCGCTGGAAGGCGTCGTCCAGGCGTTGCAGCATGGCGTTCACGGTAGTGGCCAGTTCCGCCAGCTCTTCAGGCATCTGCGCCACCGGCAGGCGCGTGGTCAGTGAGCGCGCCGACACGCTGGCGGCCACCCGGCCCATCTGGCGCAAGGGTCGCAAGCCGCTGCGCGCGGCCCAGGCACCGAGCAAGGCAGTGGCCAGGGCCGACAGCCCGACGGTGAGCCAGATCAGGCGCTGCATGCCTTGCAGGAAGTGCTGGTGATGGGTGATGTCGAGAAACAGTGTCAGCCGCGCAGCGGTCTGGTCGTTCGGTGCTGCGGCCAGGCTGCGGTAATCGACGCCGTCTGCGTGCAGGGTCGTCAGTGCGGATGCCGACGGTGTACCAGGCAGGCCGTCGCGGCTGGCGAACCAGTTCGCACCGTCGGGGCCATCAATTCGCAGTGCCAGGTCAGCCTGGTGGCTGAGCTCGTTGCGCAGCGCTGGCAAGCGGCCTTGCAGTTGCTCGGGGCTCTTCAGGCCGGCGAGCTGGCTACGAAACAGAGAAAGGCGCGACTCCAGCAGTTGCTGGTCCAGCTCGACGAAATGCTGCTCGCTGGCACGGTTGAACAGCAGCCCCGCGCCCAGCGACACGGCGGCGGTACAGGCGGCAAACAGCAGGGCCAGGCGCGTGCCGAGGGAAAGCCTGCGCATCAGTCGTGGCGCTCTTCGAGCACGTAGCCCATGCCGCGCACGGTGTGAATCAGCTTGTTCGGGTGCGGGTCGTCGATCTTCAGGCGCAGGCGGCGTACCGCCACTTCGATGACGTTGGTGTCGCTGTCGAAGTTCATGTCCCAGACTTGCGAAGCAATCAGCGATTTGGGTAGTACCTCGCCCTGGCGACGCAGCAGCAGTTCGAGCAGGGCGAACTCCTTGGCGGTCAGGTCGATGCGCGTGCCGGCCCGTTCGGCGCGGCGGCGGATCAGGTCCAGGCGCAGGTCGGCGAGGGTCAGGGTGGTGTCCTGGCTGGGGCTGGCACCGCGGCGCAGCAGGCTGCGCACCCGGGCCAGCAGCTCGGAGAAGGCGAACGGCTTGACCAGGTAATCATCGGCCCCCAGTTCCAGGCCGTGCACGCGGTCCTCGACGGCGTCGCGGGCGGTGAGGAACAGCACCGGAGTGTCCAGCCCGGCAGTGCGCACGGCCTGCAGGATTTGCCAGCCGTCACGCCCGGGCAGCATCACGTCGAGGATCAGCAAGTCGTGGTCGCCGGTCAGGGCCAGGAACTGGCCGGTTTCGCCGTCGCTGGCCAGCTCGGTGGCGAAGCCGGCTTCGCTCAGGCCCTGGCTGAGGTACTGGCCGGTGCGGGCCTGGTCTTCGACGATCAGCAGTTTCATGGGGCTCCTGCGGGGTAGGGTGATGGCTGAAATGATACGTGACGATGTGCCTGCTCGCCCAAGCTGACAAAGTTGTAATCTTCCTGTCAGCCAAGCGCCAGCCGCACCTTTCTAGAGTGGTCTCATCCCGCTGTGATCTTCGGAGTCATCATGAAACACCTGTTCATCGCCGCCGCCCTGGCCCTGGTCAGCCTGCCCACCCTGGCAGGCGAGGCGAAAACCTTTGCATTTGGCGAGCCGGCCCCGGCTGCCAAGGCCAGCCGCACCGTCGAAGTGGTGCTCAAAGACATCGCCTTCGAGCCCACCAGCCTGCAGGTAAAGGCGGGCGAGACCGTGCGCTTCGTGGTAATCAACGAAGGCAAGCTGCCCCATGAGTTCAACCTGGGTGACAAGGCCATGCATGCCGAGCACCAGAAAGAGATGATCGCCATGCAGGGCAAGATGTACAACGCCGCCATGCAGCATGAGGGCATGGACCATTCGCAGATGGGCCATGCGCCTGCCAAACCGATGGACCACGGTGCCCATGGCCACGATGCCGGCAACACCGTGCTGGTACAGCCTGGCCAGCGCGCCGAGCTGACCTGGACCTTCCGCAAGTCGGCACCCATCGAGTTCGCCTGCAATGTTCCGGGGCACTACCAGGCCGGTATGGTCGGGGTGCTGACCATCGAGTAACCGGGCCTGCAAGGCGGGGTGCAAAACCGGTAGACTAGGGGCAATTTCGAACCTTCAGGTCAGTTTCCATGCATCCCGCCGCCGAACATTCCCCGCTGGGCAAGTCCAGCGAATACATTGCCACCTACACGCCTTCGCTGTTGTTCCCGATACCGCGCACGGCCAAGTGGGCGGAGCTGGGTGTGACCGCCCAGACCCTGCCATGGCAGGGCGTGGACTACTGGAACTGCTTCGAGCTTTCGTGGCTGCTGCCTTCGGGCAAGCCGGTCGTGGCTATCGGTGAATTCGCCATTCCGGCCGATTCACCGAACATCATCGAATCGAAATCGTTCAAGCTCTACCTCAACTCATTGAACCAGACCGTGTTCGCCTCGATCAGCGAACTGCAGGCATGCCTGGTGAAAGACCTGTCGGCCGCTGCTGGCAAGCCGGTGGGTGTGCAGGTGCGTACCCTGGCGGAAGTAGAGGCGCAAGGCGTGGTTGCCTTGCCTGGGCAGTGCATCGATGCGCTGGATGTGGCGATCGACAACTACGAGCAGCCGCAACCGGAACTGCTGAGCTGCGACGCGGAGCGTATTGTCGAAGAGACGGTGCACAGCCACCTGCTCAAATCCAACTGCCCGGTGACCGGCCAGCCGGACTGGGGCAGCGTGGTGGTGGAGTACAAGGGCAGGGCGCTGGACCATGCCAGCCTGCTGACCTACCTGATCAGCTTCCGCCAGCATGCCGACTTCCATGAGCAGTGCGTGGAGCGGATCTACCTGGACTTGAAGAACCTGCTGCAGCCTGAGCACCTGACCGTGTATGCGCGGTATGTGCGCCGCGGCGGGCTGGACATCAACCCGTACCGCAGCACCGGCACGATCAGCCCGGTGAACCTGCGACTGGTTCGGCAGTAACTTCTGTGTAGTTGGGGCTGCTTTGCAGCCCGTTCGCGACACAAGGCCGCTCCTACAGGGGAATACGTTTCTCTGTAGGAGCGGCCTTGCCGGGGTGCCGGAGCGCCCCCGGCAATTCAGATCCCCATGCTGTGCAGGGAGTTGGCAATGCTGCGCAAGGTGGCGGTCAAATCCGGGTGATCGGCCTCGAAACGTTCGATCGCCAGGTTTACCCCGTCAACCACGTTGTTGTCCGGTGTAGCTTCCTCGAGCTTCAACTGCGCTTCGATCTGCCTGGCCTCTTCATGCAGGGCGGCCAGTTCTTCATCCGAAAGCGGTACGTTGCGGTCCAGTTGCTCGCGCAGGCTGTTCAAGCGCTCTTGCAATTCGCGGGCAGGCATTGGCTGTTCTCCATCAATGGCTTGGCAAAGGCATGGACCTCAGCGAAGCGGCAAAGGTTCTAGCCTGTCTCTAGCGTAATCCACTCGCTGGTGCTTTGCATGATCCGCATCAATGGGGCTGTATCAGGGTTTTTCGCCCTTGCTGCAGCGCAGGGCGATGTCCGCAAGGCAGGTGTCCAGCTCTTCGAGGTGGTCGATCACCGAGTGTACACCCAGGCTGAACAGGGCCAGTGTAGCCTTGCCACGGGCCAGGTCCTGCTCTTGCTGGGTCATGGCCTGCCATTGCGCAGAGCTGAGGTTGCACGAGGGGCTGCAGCCAGCCAGGCCCACCGTCCACAGGCCGGCATTGAGGCCTGATTGCAGGAGTTTCGGTTCACCGCTGACCAGCACGCAACCTTCCAGGCGTTCGCTGTCCAGGCTCATCAGGGCCTGCCAGCAGGCGTTCGGCGCCGGCCAGCGCACGCCATTGACCGAGTGCCCCGGCAGCCAGTCCGGCAGCACGCTGGCCAGGCGCCTGCTCTGCAGGCTGCTCAGGTCGTCCAGCCAGATGCACGGCACCTGCGCGTGGCGCAGGCCGGCCAGCGTATCCAGGGCGCCAGGGGCGGGCAGGGGGCTGCCGTCGGTGGCCTGGACCAGGCAGCCGCGCAGGCCGAACAGCACAGCGGTAATGGCAGGTGCAGCGAGCATGGTAACGTCCCTGAAATAGTCCGCAGGCTATTGGACGATTGTTACCGTGCTGTGACGAGCAACAGTTGTTCACAATTTATTGAGTAAAAATGTGTAAAGCTGATTATCAGCGTGCAAGCCTCTATACTGCCGCCGTACAGCAGCGCATCCGTTGCGCTTGCGGCCGAGAAATTCGATGGAGAAACATCTATGCGTAGGATCGGTGCCGGTGTGATCGAACGAGTCACCCAGGCCTTTGTCTGCGCCAGCCTGCTGCTGGCGCCTGTGGCAGCCACCCATGCCGCCACCGAGGAAGATCCTTGGGAAGCGGTCAACCGTCCGATCTTCCGTTTCAACGATACGATCGACACCTATGGCCTCAAGCCATTGGCCAAGGGCTACCAGTGGGTTACTCCGCAGTTCTTGCAGGATGGCATCCACAATATGTTCAACAACGTCGGCGATGTGACCAACCTTGCCAACAACGTGCTGCAGCTCAAACCGCATGCGGCAGGCGTGGATACTGCGCGGTTGATCGTCAACACCGTGTTCGGCCTTGGCGGTTTCTTCGATGTCGGCACCAAGATGGGCCTGCAGCGCAACGACGAAGACTTCGGCCAGACCCTCGGCCACTGGGGCGTACCAAGCGGTCCGTACGTCGTGATCCCTCTGCTCGGCCCAAGCACCGTGCGTGACGGCCTGGCCAAGTACCCGGACACCTACACCGAACCCTACCGCTACATCAACGATGTGCCGGTGCGTAACTCGATCTTCGCTCTGAACGTGGTCGACACTCGGGCCAGCCTGCTGCCGGCCGAGAAGCTGATTCAGGGTGACAAGTACATCTTCATTCGCAATGCCTACCTGCAGAACCGCGAGTTCAAGGTCAATGACGGCGAAGTCGAAGACGACTTCTGATCGTTGCAGGCAAAAAAAACGGCGACCTTCGGGTCGCCGTTTTTGTAACAGCTCAATGCATGGCCAAGATACGCAAGCCCAACTTCTGCTGCCCGGCGGGCTGGTCGGCGATCCACACCACCTCGGTACTGGCATGCAGGCCCCTGAGTGCCGGGTGATCGGAATCGATACGCACCTCCAGGTGGTCACCGACCTTGAATTGCTGCGGCGCCTGCACCTGCATGCCGCCACTGGAAAGGTCCAGGCACACCGCGGCGATCACCTGCCCCTCGTGCAGCAGGCTGACCTCGGTGTCGATGCGCATGCGGATGAAATCGCGTTTCTCGCTGTGATTGGAGGGCGTCTGAGGCATGCTGCATCCTTCCCAATAAGTTGTACTGGTTGGCATTCTTATAACTCTCGGTGATTTGCCCTGTAAAGAGCAGCGAACTCGACCGACGTATGCTTGAAACCCCTGGCGGATGGGAGTACCGTCTGCGCCTTACGAGTTGCCTCTGCCGGTTGCCTGGCCCGAGTTATTGGCCTACAACTCAAGTAGAGCGTTACCACAGAGTATTCCAGCAGTTGGATGTCAGCCTTGCAGACGCCCCTGCACCACCCCAAATCGGCGCCGTTCGCCCACATGCAGAAAATCAGTGCAACGCTGCTGATCATCGATGATGACGACGTGGTCCGTGCGAGCCTCGCCGCCTATCTGGAAGACAGTGGCTTCAGCGTCCTCCAGGCCAGTAATGGCCAGCAGGGGCTCCAGGTCTTCGAAGAACACCAGCCCGACCTCGTGATCTGCGATCTGCGCATGCCGCAGATGGGCGGCCTCGAACTGATCCGCCAGATCAGCGAGCGCGCGCCGCAGTTGCCAGTGATCGTGGTGTCCGGTGCCGGCGTGATGAGCGATGCGGTCGAGGCCTTGCGCCTGGGTGCCGCTGACTACCTGATCAAGCCGCTGGAAGACTTGGCCGTACTTGAACACTCTGTGCGCCGGGCGCTCGACCGCTCGCGCCTGGTGCTGGAAAACCAGCGTTACCGCGACAAGCTGGAAGCGGCCAACCGCGAGCTGGAGGCCAGCCTGCACCTGTTGCAGGAGGATCAGACCGCTGGTCGCCAGGTGCAGATGAACATGCTGCCGGAAAGCCCCTGGAAGCTTGGCGAGTTCACTTTCGAGCACCAGATCATCCCGTCGCTGTACCTGTCGGGCGATTTCGCCGACTACTTCCGTGTGGATGAGCGGCGCATTGCCTTCTACCTGGCTGATGTCTCCGGGCATGGCGCGTCTTCGGCGTTCGTCACGGTGTTGCTGAAGTTCATGACCACGCGGCTGTTGTTCGAATTCAAGCGCAGCAGCAAGCTGCGTGAATTCAAGCCTTCGGAAGTGCTCAGCCACATCAACCGCGGCCTGATCAACTGCAAGCTGGGCAAGCACGTGACCATGGTGGGTGGCGTGATCGATGAAGAAACCGGCCTGCTGACTTACGCCGTGGGTGGCCACCTGCCGCTGCCGGTGCTCTATACCCCTGGCGAGGCCCGCTACCTTGAGGGCCGGGGCCTGCCGGTGGGGTTGTTCGACGAAGCGAGCTACCAGGACCTGGTGATCGAGCTGCCGCCGCAGTTCAGCCTGAGCCTGATGTCCGATGGCATTCTGGACCTTTTGCCGGGGCATACGCTCAAAGATAAAGAAGCTGCCTTGCCGGATATCGTCAAGGCGGCGGGTGGTAGCCTGGATGGGCTGCGCCAACGATTCGGATTGGCTACGCTTGGGGAGATGCCGGATGATATCGCCCTATTGGTGTTGAGCAGGAACCTTCAATGAGTACCGGTAGAATCCAGTTCGCCGAGCAGAGCGGTACCTTTGTACTGAAATTCGTCGGTGAAGTGCGCTTGACCCTGTGTTCGGCACTGGATGCGACGATCGAGAAGATTTTCACCGCGCTGAACTTCTCGACCATTGTCATCGACCTGACCGAAACCGAAAGCATCGACAGCACCACCCTGGGCTTGCTGGCCAAGCTGTCGATCCTGTCGCGGCAGAAGGTGGGCCTGCTGCCGACCGTGGTCACCACCAACCCGGATATTTCCCGCTTGCTGCAATCCATGGGCTTCGATCAGGTGTTCAACATCGTCGACCGCCCGGTACCACGCCCTGAGTGCCTGACCGACCTGCCGTCGCAGGATCAGAACGAGGATGTGGTGCGCTCCAAGGTGCTGGAGGCGCACAAGATTCTCATGGGGCTGAACGACTCCAACCGCGAAGCCTTCCATGACCTGGTGAATGCGCTGGAGCGGACCTGATGCTCAGCCTGTGCCGGCCTGTTCGCGGGCAAGCCCGCTCCCACAGGTAAAGCACAGGCTTCGAAGCCAGTAATTTTCCTGTGGGAGCGGGCTTGCCCGCGAATAGGCCCGAAAATCCACTGTACAACTCAGCCTTTTATTGATTGTCAGGTGCAAACTCGGTTGCTTCACTGCCATCCGCACTCAACTGAAGCACGCGCGCCGGCCGCCCCTGTTCATCGAAGAACACCTGCCCCAATCCCGCCCCATTCCAGAGCCGCTCCCCAGCCCTGCTGCGGCTGGGCGTACGTGGCACTACCTCCATCTGCCTGCGCTTGGTAAACCAGTTCAGCGGTGAGCGTGGTGAGTACAGCCAGCGGTTGAGCCGGTCCAGCACGTCCAGCAGGCGCCGTGGAAACTCGTTCTTGATGCCGCTGCTGGTCACCTGCCAGAGGTGCGGGCTGCGCTGGCGATGGCGGATCAGCACCTCGTAGACGAACGAATAGTGCACATCACCCGACAGGACCACGTAATGCCCAGGTGTGCGCGAATGGCGGAAGATGTTCAGGATGACCTGTGCTGCGCCACGGTGGGCCATCCAGTTCTCGGCATCCACCAGTAGCGGATAACCCAGCCAGCTGAACACCTTCTGCACGCTCTCGATCAGCTTGACGCCGAAGATCGGTGCCGGTGACACGATGACCGCCGAAGGGTGGTCCAGCAGTGCCTGCTGCAGCTCGCACAGCGCTTCCCAGTCGAGCAGGCCGGACGGCTTGCCCAGGTCGCTTTCGCTGCGCCAGCGGCGCGTGCGGGTGTCCAGCACCAGCAGCGGTGGCTCGCTGGGCAGGCTGTACTGCCAGCCCTGGAAGCGCAGCAGCTCGCCAATCAGCTGGTCCTGCTGCCGGGGCAGTGACTGGCACTGCCCGACCAGCCCGGTGCAGGCATCCGGGTCATTGCCCCAGGCCTGGCACAGCAGGTAGCCGAGCAGCGCATTGCCGATGATCCGCCGCGAGAACGGGTGGCCGTAGGCGGTTTGTTCCCACTGCGCCGAGAGGTTCCAGTCGTCGGTGATGTCGTGGTCGTCGAAGATCATCAGGCAGGGCAGGTGGGCCATCACCCGCGCCACCTGGCCCAGGTTGGCGGCGAAGGCCTCGATCAGCGGCAGTTCCTCGCGGTAGCGCTGCTGGTGCCGAGGGCTCAGGCCTGCGGGCATGTTCAGTTCAATCAGGCGCCAGGGCTGCGGCGACCACACCAGCAGGTACATGGCCATGACCTCGGCGAAGGTCACCAGGTGGTTGTCGGCATTGCTGGAGGAGAAGATCGGTTTGCGCTTGCCGCCGAAGAAGCGCTCACGCAGGGTTTCGTTGCTTGCCTGGGCAGGCAGCAGGTCGGCGCGATGGTAGTAGCTGGCTGGATGGCGGTAGAGCGCCTGGCTGTCGCTGACTACCGCGCCGTCCAGTGCTTCGTCGAACAGGCCCAGGCGCTCGATCAGCGAATGAATGGCGCGCAGCATCGGGCCGGCGACGTCATCGGCGTAAACCTGGTCGCCGGTCATCAACATTACGGCGGGGCGCTCCTGGGGGTGCTGGCAGGCCAGCAGCAGGCGGTCGGCGCAGAGCAGGCCATCGGCGGCCGGGTGATGGGGTTTGCGGCAGGACCCATGCAGCAGGTGGTCAAGGCGCTCGCGCAGCACCAGGCTGGGGCGTTGGCTACCGGGGTAAAGCAGGTGCGGGGCCCAGTCGGCAATGCCCTGGCCATTGATCAGCAGGTCGTATTCGACGGCGATGTTGCGCGGCAGGGGCTCGGCGAAGTGGATGTCCAGCAGGTGAATGAAGGCGTGCTGGCCAACCGCGACGATCTGGCACTCGACCCGTGCGGTGCCGTCGAAGATGAATTCGGGTTGCAGGGGCTGGCTGCCGACCAGCCAGATGGCCAGCCTTTGCGGTTCGAGGCGGCGCAGTACCGGGCCGGCGAGTACGAGGGGCAGTGGGGATGAGGTCATTTTGCCTTTGGAGTCAGAACGCGTTCACAGCCCGCTGAAACACAACGGGCGGAAAATGCTGAACATTTCCCGCCCGCCTGGCAAACCTTAGATGTATCAGGCTTTTTCAGCCATCAACTTCTCGAGTTTTTCCTGATCCCGGGCAAACTGGCGAATACCTTCGGCCAGCTTCTCGGTGCCCATGGCATCCTCGTTCATCGCCCAGCGGAACTGGCTTTCGTTCAGCACCTGCTTGGCTTCGCCGGCATTGCCTGGTTTCAGGATGCGTGGCAGTTCGCCCTGGTCGCTGCCGAGTTTGTCCAGCAGGTCCGGGCTGATGGTCAGGCGATCGCAGCCAGCCAGTTGTTCGATCTGGCCGAGATTGCGGAAGCTGGCGCCCATGACCACGGTGTCGTAGCCATTGGCCTTGTAGTAGTTGTAGATGCGCGTGACCGACTGCACGCCCGGGTCTTCGGCGCCGACGTATTCCTGGCCGGTGCTCTTCTTGTACCAGTCGTAGATACGGCCCACGAACGGCGAAATCAGGAACACCCCGGCATCGGCGCAAGCCTGGGCCTGGGCGAAGGAGAACAGCAGGGTCAGGTTGGTCTGGATGCCTTCTTTTTCCAGCTTCTCGGCGGCGCGGATGCCTTCCCAGGTGGAGGCCAGCTTGATCAGCACGCGGTCTTTCGACACCCCTGCGGCTTCGTACAGGGCAATCAGCTGGCGCGCCTTGTTCAGCAGGGCTGGCTCATCGAACGACAGGCGCGCGTCCACCTCGGTGGAGATGCGCCCCGGGATGACCTTGAGGATGCCCGCGCCCACGGCCACCGCGAACTTGTCGCAGGCCAGGTCGACATTGCCCTTGGCATCGGCCTTCACCTGTTTGAGCAGCTCGGCATAGCCCGGCATGGCGGCGGCCTTGAGCAGCAGCGACGGGTTGGTAGTGGCATCGACCGGCTTGAGGCGGGTGATGGCATCCAGGTCCCCGGTGTCGGCGACCACGGTGGTGAACTGCTTGAGTTGTTCCAGCTTGGAGGTCATGGCGTGCTCTGTCCTGTGCATTTACTCGACATTACCCGAGCCCAGACGGGCGCTCAAGAGGCCTGTGGGGCAGGGCGGAGTTACCGAAGGTGATGATTCGAGTCAGCAGCTGGCGCGAGGTTCCCTGGGGTTCATCTTGAGGGTGTTAGCGCCTATCAGATCGAGCGCCGCCCGCGCGGCGCATCGCGGATAAATCCGCTCCTACATCTTTTGCAACGTGGCCATGCCTGTCAGGCCATGGTTGTCAGCCGATTTGCACGGCTCAAGACATGCGCCAAGGCGGACGACCATGGCGTAACAGGCTCGGCACGTTGCAACAGATGTAGGAGCGGATTTATCCGCGATGCGCCGCCCGCGCGGCGCTCGATCTCACAGGCGCTGAAATGCTCCGGCAGCCCTATCCCTTTCCGAACCTCACCGCCCCTGCATCAACTCCGCCGCCTGATCGAACACCTTCAACGGCTCCGCCGCCTTGTGAATATCCGCCGACAGCAACTGCCGGAACCGCCGCGCCCCCGGGAAGCCTTGCCCCAGCCCCAGGATATGCCGGGTGATGTGATGCATCGCGCCCCCGCTTTCCATATGCGCCACGATATAAGGCCGCAACTGCTCCAGCGCCTCACTGCGGCTCACCACAGCTGCCTCGCTGCCAAACAATTGCTGGTCCACCTCGGCCAGCAGATAAGGGTTGTGGTATGCCTCACGCCCCAGCATCACGCCATCGAAGGTCGCCAGATGCGTCTGGCACTCCGCCAGGGTCTTGATCCCGCCATTGAGCACGATCTCCAGGTCCGGGAAGTCCGCCTTCAACTGCGCGGCCACGTCGTAGCGCAGCGGTGGGATCTCACGGTTTTCCTTCGGCGACAGCCCCTCGAGAATCGCGATCCGCGCATGCACGGTAAAACTGCGGCAACCGGCCTCACGCACCTGGCCGACGAAATCGCACAGCTCGGCATAGCTGTCGCGGCCATTGATGCCGATGCGGTGCTTCACCGTCACCGGCGTGGCTACCGCATCCTGCATGGCCTTCACGCAATCGGCCACCAGCGCCGGGTGGGCCATCAGGCAGGCGCCGATCATGTTGTTCTGCACCCGGTCGCTCGGGCAGCCAACGTTGAGGTTGACCTCGTCGTAGCCAGCTTCCTCGGCCAGCTTGGCACAGGCGGCCAGGTCAGCCGGCACGCTGCCGCCCAGTTGCAGGGCCAGCGGGTGCTCGGAGACGTCGTGGCGCAGGAAACGGTGGGCGTCGTTGTGCAGCAGGGCGCCGGTGGTGACCATTTCGGTGTAGAGCAGGGTTTGCTTGGAGAGCAGGCGCAGGAAGAACCGGCAGTGGCGGTCAGTCCAATCCATCATCGGCGCAACGCTGAAGCGGCGGGAGGGCTCAGGCCTTGTAGTACTTGGGTTCGTGGTCTGTTCTAGGGGCATTGTGGGCCAGGGCAACGATCGGAACATGGAAAAAGGCCGATGGCGCGGTCAGTGACCTCGCCAGATCGGCCTTCGGGAAAAGTTGCCCTAGTTTACCAAGAGTGGCAGGCCTGTGCCTGCCCGCTGCCAGGATGGCGACGCAACGTCGGTTTTACCTCAGCCCCGCAGCCAACCCGCCCTGATCGGCACCGCCATCAGGCTGCGATAGCACCGTTGCACCAGGTTGGTGACAGGCAGGCCGATACGTTTCCAGACAGGCGAGAACCCTGCATACACCAAAAACGAAACGACCATCGCCCCCACCATGTCGAGCGGGAAGTGCACGCCCAGGAATACCCGCGCCCAGGCAACGCTCAACCCGGTCAGCAGAATGACCACCCCCCAGCCCGACAAACCATCCAGCAGCAAGGTCAAGCCGATGCAGCCGAACACGGTCATGTGGTCGCTTGGGAATGATGAATCGGGTGCATGCATCATCCACGTGTGCCCCAAGCCCATCATGAATGGCCTTGGGTGTGGCCAGACTGCCCAGATGAGCTGGTTGGCGAGCAAGGCGATCACGGTAATCAAAGTCGCTTTCAGCATCAGCCTGCGCTCGCCAGAGCTCCCCCATAACCAGAAGCCCAGCAGCACAGGAAGCAGGTAGATCAGGCCGGCAGCGATGCCGATGGCGAGCTGAATCATCCAGTGCGGCGTGTCACCGCCAGCGTTGATCAGCAGGAAAAGGGTGCGGTTGAGTGCTTCAAGTTCGCCCATGTTTTACGTCCCCGCAGTTGTTGCAAGCGCCCATAGCTTCAATTAAAGCCGCTTGCTTTGTTCGCGTTGTAACTAAGGTATGAAGATTGTGTCATCAGGCAGGTGTGCCAGCGGGGCAAGAAAAAAGGCCGATGGCGTGGTCGGTAACCTCGCCTTCGGCCTTCGGACAGCCATGTAGCCGATCGCTACTTCTGAGCGTTGGCAGCCGTTTCCTGCTTGTGTTCCGCCTTGTCCTGCGGCAGCAGGTCAAACTCATGCAGCCCGTCTTTACGGTAGGGGTCACCGATCCAGCGAGGTGTTGCGGCAAACTGCGCGTTCACCAGGCTCTTGGCCGGTTCGTACTTGTCGTAACTCAACCCTGCCAGGTCCGACAGCGTATGAATCAGGTGCGAGCTGCTGTAGGAACGGTTGGCCATCGACTGCAGATCCCGTGGGTGTTCGGCCTGCCAGTTGGGTGAAGTCCACAGCAGGAACGGCACGGTGTACATCGGCCGGGTCGGTGCCCCTTCGTTGCGGCCCAGGCGGTCGTGGTTGCCGGAGCTGTACACGTCTTCGCCGTGGTCGGACAAGTACAGCAGGAAGCCGTTGGGCGTGGTCGCCGAATACTGCTTGATCAGGCTCGACACCACGAAGTCGTTGTAGCGCACGGCGTTGTCGTAGAAGTTGTAGGTTTCTACCTGGTCATCGGTCAGCGCGTCAGGCGCACCTTTGCGATCGGTGAAGTGCTGATAGGCATCCGGGTAGCGGTAGCGGTAGTCCATGTGCGTGCCCAGCAAGTGGACGATGATGAACTTCTTCGGCGCCGGGTCCTGCAGGGCCTTTTCGAACGGTGGCAGCACCACTTCGTCGTACTGGCTGGCGTTCTGGTTGCGCTGGTTGTTCAGGTACACCTGCTCGTCCGTCTGCTGCGAGAAGGTGGTGAGCATGGTGTTGCGCTTGGTCATGGTCTGCTGGTTGGTGATCCAGAAGGTCTTGTAGCCCGCCTGTTTCATCAGGTTCATCAGCGACGGCTCGGTGAGGAAGCGGTCGGGGTGTTCTTCGTCGCCGAAGGTGAGAATCTGCTGCATCACCTCGATGGTGTAAGGGCGCGGGGTGACCACGTTCTGGAACACGGTCAGGCTCTTGTCGGCGGCGGCCAGGGCATCCAGGTTTGGGGTGGTGTCGCGGTTGTAGCCGTACAGGTGCATGTGCTCGCGGGTGGTCGACTCACCGAGCACCAGTACCAGGGTGCGCGGGGCTTCGCCGCTGCTGTCCTGGAGGTTCTGCAGCGGGGGCAGGGCGGCGTTCTGGGCCAGCAGGTTCTGCATGTTGTTCAGCTGTTGCAGGTATTGGCGGTAGCCGACCACCAGTTGCCAAGGCACGGCAGGTTCCATGCGTTGCTGCACTTTCTCTGCCGCATCGGCGAAGTTGCGTTCCTGGGTGACCATCTGCTTGTAGAACGGCATCACCAGGTTGGCGACCAGCAACAGCACCGCCACCGGGACGCGGCTGCGCAGGCTCAGGGTGACCGGGCGGATGCGAGTCCACAGCAATACCGCGCCCACGGTGTACGCCACCAGGCCGAGCATCAGGCCAATGCTGAAGTACTGGCTGAAGTATTCGCCTGCTTCGGCGGTGTTCGACTCGAACATCACGAAGATGACGCTTTGCGAGAACTCCTGATGGTAGATGCCGAAGTAGCTCAAACCCACCAGCGAGGCAGCCCACAACACCATGCCGATGACGGCGGAGAGGGCGCGGGTGAGGCGTGGCAGCAGCAGAACCGGGACCAACCACAGGGTGCTGAGGAACAGGGCGTCACGGAAGCCCGCGAAACCGGTGGTGCCACTGAACAGCAGAAGCGACTGGGTGACGCCGGAGAAATACCAGAAGAACAGCAGGAGCCAGCCCAGGCCGGCCCAGTCCACGCGCTTGGACGCGGATGGGGATGCGGTGTTTGCCACGTGTGCCTCGTAGAACCATGGCGGCAACCCAAAAAGGGGGGGCTGCCGGAAAGGCAGTGACGCTAGAGGGTGGCATGTGAAAATTGCGTTAACGAATTATAGAAAAAGTCTTAACAAATCATTACGGCAGGGTGATTCCTCAGGTGCACACGCTGCACTGATTTCAGCGGTAAGACGCTGAACTCAAAGCCAACGCAGTCTTTGTAGGAGCGGCCTTGTGTCGCGAAAGGGCTGCTTCGCAGCCCTTTCGCGACACAAGGCCGCTCCTACAAATCGCGCGGATTCAAGCGGATGTACTGGAGGTGAGAGATCAAAAGGTAATCCATACCTTGCAGCATTTGGCTCGGCTAGCGGTGTAGGTGTTCGCTGGCGCACAGTGTTTCAGCAGCTTGCCTTGCTGGAGGCAGGCAACTATTCAAAATCTTTTCGGCATCTCGTTGAACTTGAAGCACTTTCTGCCCTGGCACGGTTGCTGCTCTGCTCCCTGGACTTTCACAGGTCCTGCCAAGGAGCACCCTCATGAGCCAGCAACCGATCAAATTCGCCTACTGGGTCCCCAACGTCAGTGGTGGCCTGGTGGTCAGCACCATCGAGCAGCGCACCAGCTGGGACATCGGCTACAACCGCAAACTGGCGCAGATCGCCGAGCGGGCCGGTTTCGACTACGCCTTGTCACAAATCCGCTTCACCGCCGGCTACGGCGCCGACAACCAGCACGAGTCGGTCACCATCAGCCACGCGCTGCTGGCGGCCACCGAGAAGCTCAAGGTTATTGCTGCCATTCTGCCGGGCCCATGGAACCCGGCGCTGGCGGCCAAGCAGCTGGCGAGCATCGACCAGTTCACCAATGGCCGTGTCGCCATCAACGTGGTATCGGGCTGGTTCAAGGGCGAGTTCCATGCCATTGGTGAGCCGTGGCTGGACCATGACGAACGCTATCGCCGCTCCGAAGAATTCATCCGGGCGCTCAAGGGCATCTGGACCGAAGACAACTTCACCTTCAACGGCGACTTCTATCGCTTTCGCAACTACAACCTCAAGCCCAAGCCGTTGCAGCAGCCGCACCCGGAAATCTTCCAGGGCGGCAGTTCGCGGGCGGCGCGGGACATGGCGGCGCGGGTGTCGGACTGGTACTTCACCAACGGCAATACGGTAGAAGGGATCAAGGCACAGGTCGACGATATTCGTGCCAAGGCCGCTGCCAACGGGCATTCGGTAAAGATCGGGGTGAATGCCTTCATCATCGCCCGCGATACCGAGGAACAGGCACGGGCGGTGTTGCAGGAGATCATCGACAAGGCCAACCCCGAGGCAGTGAAGGCTTTCGGGCATGAAGTGAAGCATGCCGGTTCCGCCAGCCCGGAAGGCGAGGGTAACTGGGCCAAGTCCAGCTTCGAAGACCTGGTGCAGTACAACGACGGCTTCAAGACCAACCTGATCGGCACACCGCAGCAGATTGCCGAGCGCATCGTGGCGTTGAAGGCGGTGGGGGTGGACCTGATTCTGTCCGGGTTCCTGCATTTCCAGGAGGAAGTGGCGTACTTCGGTGAGCAGGTGTTGCCATTGGTCAGGGCGCTGGAGGCAGAGAAGGCAGAGGAGCAGGCTGTCGCCTGAACTGCACACTACTCAGGGGGCGCCGGCAAGCGGGCGATGAGGCCGGTAGTAACATCACATTTCCAGCGACAAGAATGCTCACACCGTCAGTATTGGCCCTGGCGGTCAAACCCGTTAAGGTGTCGCCCCCAGCAAGGAACGCCGCGACCCCAGGGAGTAGTTGATGTCGCTTTTCAATCGGGCCAGCCCGCCTTTCGGCCTGCGCAATGGCTGTACTTTCACACCTGCCCGAACGCTCGAACCGTTGCTCGACGGTTACTCTGAACTCCAACTCCCCGGCCCGGAAACAGTCTGCGCCTGTGGAGAGGTCGACCTTGGCCAGTCAGTACGCCTGTTGCGTTACTACCTGGACAACGAAGATTACTGGCTGCAAGTGCTGATGCACGGCAGCCAGCCGGGCGATATCGTGCTGTTCGGCTACCACAGTGCCATTGCCGTGCGCGACGATGCGCACCGGCAGTACCTGGTCGGCTGCCTGTCCAAGGTCGGCCTGCCGATCTATACCCATGAAGGCTGCCTTTACTCCCGCCAATGGGGCCAGGCCCAAGGGCAGGCTGAGCTGGTCCAGTTCCATGAGCAGGTGGTCAACCCGCAAGCCCGCTATGGGGTCCAGCACCTGTCGATGCTTTATGCCCGCGACACGGGCCTGCTCGACCGCCGCGAATTCCTGCTGTTTTCCCTCGAAGAAGATGAGCACGGCGCGCTCACCTTCACCACCTCGCTGGGCATCACCCTGTTCCCCACGGACTTCAACGTAACCTGACAAGGATTCACCATGCTCGACGCGCTTCGTCTGTCACTCAATGCTTCGGCGGTGACCGGCTTCATCCTCTATATCAGTGTGGCGCTGCTGTTGTTCTGGCTGTTCCAGTTCATCTACACACGCATTACGCCCCACCGCGAGTTTTCGCTGATCCGTGAAAACAATCCGGCGGCCGCCATCGCCCTGGGTGGCTCGCTGATCGGTTTCTCGCTGCCGGCCAGCAACATCATCGCCTACAGCGTGAGCATTCTCGACTTCGTTGCCTGGGTGGTGATCGCAGCCGTGGTGCAATTGCTTGCCTTTGGCCTCACCAGCCTGGTGCTGCGCGACCTGTCCAGGCGCATCGTCAAAGGCGAACTGGCTGCGGCCATTTACGCCGCCAGCGTGGCAATCAGCGTGGGCTTTCTCAATTCGGCCTGCATGACGCCGGCGGCCTGAAGTGCAAGGATTCCCGATGAAGCCACCTATTCGACGCAGCTCCGTCAAGTTGGTGCTGGCCGGCTCGCTGCCGCTGGCGCTGACCGCTTGCGGCCCGCAGGAAGAGCTGTACACGGTTACCCAGCAAAGCAATTACGACAGCGTGGCGGCCTGCGTGGCCGACAAGGTGCCCGAAGCCGCCTGCAACGATGCCTTCAAGCGGGCGCTGGCGGATTATCAGCGCAATGCGCCGACGTTCTTCACCAAGGCGGAGTGTGAGGCGCAGTTCACCCCGGACGGTTGCCAGATCACCGTCGGTGGCCGCTATATGCCGCGCATGAGTGGCTTCGAGTTGCAGACCAGCGCTGAGGTCACGCAGTCTCAGCTCGACGCAGGTTATGCCCAGGGCGGTGGCTACGGCCATGTGGCCACCGCCGCAGTGGCCGGCATGCTGCTTGCGCAGATGGGCAACAGCGCCGGCCGCCAATACAACGCGCAACCGTTGTATGCCTATCGCGACGGTGCAGGCCAGCGGCACGGTTTGCTTGGCCAGCGTTACGCTGCCACGGGCGGCGGCATTCAGCGAGTGAAGCAGGACGAAGAGACCAGCAGTTCTTCGAGTGGGGGCGGAGGTGGCTACGTCGGCTCAAGCCGCAATGAATCGCGTTCCGCGACCTCGGCCTCGGTCATACGCGGAGGCTTCGGTGGCCAGGCCACAGCGCGCAGCGGTTGGGGCGGCAGATCCGGCAGTTTCTTCGGGGGGTAGGCATGCGCAAGGTCGAACTGGCGGAGCGCCCCGATTGGCGCACGACAGCCCTGCGCGAGGGCTTTGCTTTTCACACTATCGACGGTGAGCGTTACTGGGACGAACGTGGTTACTACCAGTTCAGCGAGGCCCAGGTGGTGCAAGATCTGCATGCCCCGACCACAGAGCTGCACGCGATGTGCCTGGATGCGGTTGGGCGCATCGTAGAGAGCGAGGCACTGATGGCGCGCCTGGCGATTCCGCCAGCCTTCTTCGATCTGGTGCGTCGCTCATGGCAAGAGGGGCAGGCGCACCTCTACGGGCGCTTCGACTTCAGCTACGACGGCAACGGCCCGGCGAAGTTGATCGAGGCCAACTACGACACGCCCACCTCGCTGTATGAAGCGGCGGCGTTTCAGCTGATCTGGCTGGAGGAGCAGATCCAGAGGGGCGTTCTGCCCGCCGATGCGAGCCAGTTCAATACCCTGGCAGAGGACCTGGTGCAGGCATTTGCAGCGATGCCGGGGCATGGCGAGTTCCATTTCTCGACCATTTCCGGTTCGCTGGAGGACCGCGGCACCACCGACTTTCTGCGCAAGATGGCCGAGCATGCCGGCATCCGCACCCGGCATATCGACCTGGAGGACATCGGCCTGAACGGCGAGGGCCGCTTCGTCGACCTGCAGGGGCGGGCGATTGCGCGGTTGTTCAAGCTGCATGCCTGGGAGCACATCTTCCACGAGGACTTCGGCCAGGCGATTGCAGGTTGCGACACGCAGTTCGTCGAGCCACCCTGGAAGGCGTTGATTTCCAACAAAGGCATTCTGCCGTTGCTCTGGGAGTGGCATGAAGGCCATCCGAACCTGTTGCCGGCCTTTGTCGACGACAGCCCGCAGTTACCGGTGCCCAAGGGCTGGGTACGCAAGCCGTATTTCTCGCGGGAAGGGGCCAATGTGGATATCCGCACCGCCGAGGGGGAGCGGGTATTCGAGGACGGGCCATACGATGATGCGCCGTACATCCTGCAGGCGTTTGCACCACTGCCGAAGTTTGCTGACAGCTATACCCTGATCGGGTCCTGGGTGGTGGGGGGCAGGGCTTCGGGGATAGGCATCCGCGAAGATGATTCGCTGATTACCAAGGACAGTTCGCGGTTCTTGCCCCATGTGGTGATTGGCTGAAGGGCCTCTTCGCGGTTTGCCCGCGATGGGGCCAGCAAAACCAGCACAGGCCTTCAGGTCGGTTTCAGGATGCGCCTGGTCGCTCGCATACAACCCCCCGGCGCCACAAGTGCCATGCTTGTGGGATGCCCATGAGCCCAGTGCGCGCAGACGCACGGCCATCGGCAAGGAGGCCCCCGTGCCCACGCCACCGTGACGTGGCCGGTGTGCCGCAGCAGAACACGCCGGATACCTGCCCTCCATAACAATTCAGGCCGGGTCCGTGATGCCGAGGTCCGCTGTATGCCTGATGAACTGCTCCACCTGCCCGTTATCCAAAGCATCCTGAACCGTGACAAGGACACCCCCGGCGCGCTGTTGCCGATCCTTCACACCATCCAGGAAGCCATCGGCTTCATCCCCGAGGCCGCCGTCCCGGAAATTGCCCACGCCCTGAACCTCAGCCTGGCCGAGGTGCGCGGGGTGATCAGCTTCTATCACGACTTCCGCACCACACCGCCCGCCCGTCACACCTTGCGCCTGTGCCGCGCCGAATCGTGCCAGAGCCGTGGCAGCGAAGCCCTGGCCGCGCAACTGCGCGAACAGCTGGCGCTGGATGACCACGGCACCAGCGCCGACGGTGCCATCAGCCTGCGCCCGGTGTATTGCCTGGGTGCGTGTGCCTGTTCGCCGGCGCTGGAGCTGGACGGCCAGCTGCATGCACGGCTTACCCCCGAGTGCCTGCGGGCGCTGGTGAACGGTTGCCTGGAGGGCGAAACATGCTGAAGTTGTTCATCCCCTGTGATTCGGTGGCACGCGCGGTTGGTGCCGACCAGGTAGCCGCCGCCATCCTTTCGGAAGCCGAACGCCGCCAGCTGCCGGTCGAGATCCAGCGCACCAGCTCACGCGGGCTTTATTGGCTGGAGCCGCTGGTGGAGTGTGAAAGCACGCAAGGGCGCCAAGGTTTCGGCCCGGTCAGCCCGGCAGATGTACCGTCGCTGCTCGACGCGCTGGTCGGCCAACCCGGTGGTCATTCGCTGGCGCTGGGCCCGGTCGAAGAAATGGCTTACCTGAAAACCCAGCAACGCCTGTTGTTCGCCCGCGCCGGCATCACCCGCCCATTGTCGCTGGACGACTACCGTGCCCATGGCGGCTTCAAGGGCCTGGAAAATGCCGTGGCGCTGGACGGCGCCGCCGTGGTCGCCAGCGTGCTCGATTCCGGCCTGCGCGGTCGGGGTGGCGCGGCGTTCCCGGCGGGCATCAAGTGGCGCACCGTGCGCGACGCAAGGCCTGGGCAGAAGTACGTGGTGTGCAACGCAGACGAGGGCGATTCTGGCACCTTCGCCGACCGGATGCTGATGGAGGGCGACCCCTTCCTGCTGATCGAAGGCATGATCATCGCCGGCCTCGCCGTCGGGGCCGACCAAGGCTACATCTATGTGCGCTCGGAATACCCGGATGCCATCCGTGTGCTCAACCAGGCCAGCGCCATCGCCCGCGCCGCCGGGTACCTCGGCAGCGATGTGGCCGGCAGCGGCCAGGCCTTCGACCTGGAAGTACGGGTAGGTGCCGGTGCCTATATCTGCGGCGAGGAAACGGCGCTGCTCGAATCCATCGAAGGCAAGCGCGGCATCGTTCGCGCCAAGCCGCCACTGCCCGCGCTCGAAGGCCTGTTCGGCCTGCCGACACTGGTGCACAACGTGCTCACCCTGGCCTCGGTGCCGACCATCCTGGCCGAGGGCGCGGCGTTCTACCGCGATTTCGGCATGGGCCGTTCGCTCGGCACCATGCCGTTCCAGCTAGCCGGCAATATCCGCCACAGCGGCCTGGTGGAACGCGCCTTTGGCCTGACCCTGCGCGAGCTGGTGGAAGGCTACGGCGGCGGCACCGCCAGCGGTCGCCCGCTCAAGGCAGCCCAGGTCGGCGGGCCGCTCGGCGCCTGGGTACCGCCCAGCCACTTCGATACCCCGCTGGACTACGAGGCCTTCGCTGCCATGGGCGCGATGCTCGGCCACGGCGGCGTCGTGGTGGCTGACGACACGCTGAACATGGCCAGCATGGCGCGCTTCGCCTTGCAGTTCTGCGCCGAGGAATCCTGTGGCAAGTGCACCCCGTGCCGGATCGGCTCGACCCGCGGCATGGAGGTGGTCGACCGGCTGATCGCGACCAGCGACTTCAGCGAGCGCCATGACCAGGCCCTGCTGCTGCGCGACCTGTGCGACACCATGCAATACGGCTCGCTGTGCGCCATGGGCGGCATGACCGCCTACCCGGTGGCCAGCGCCCTCAAGTATTTCCCCGCCGATTTCGGGCTGACCACCACGGAGGCCGCGCAGTGATCAATTACTTCGACCCCGAAACCGATCTGGGCACGCCTGCCCGCGACAGCGACGTGCAGGTCAGCCTGAATATCGATGGCCGCAGCATCAGCGTGCCGGCCGGTACCTCGGTGATGCGCGCCGCCGCGCTGCTGGGCACCAGCATCCCCAAACTGTGCGCCACCGACAGCCTTGAGGCGTTCGGTTCGTGCCGCATGTGCATGGTGGAAATCGAAGGCATGCGTGGTTACCCGGCCTCGTGCACCACGCCGGTTGCCGAGGGCATGGTGGTGCGCACGCAAACCTCACGCCTGGCCGACCTGCGGCGCAATGTGATGGAACTGTATATCTCCGACCACCCGCTCGACTGCCTGACCTGCTCGGCCAACGGCAACTGCGAACTGCAGACCGTCGCGGGCCAGGTCGGCCTGCGCGAGGTGCGCTACGGCTACGATGGCGCCAACCACCTGGCAGAGAAAAAGGACACCTCCAACCCGTATTTCAACTACGAGCCGAGCAAGTGCATCGTCTGCAGCCGGTGCGTGCGTGCCTGCGAAGACATCCAGGGCACCTTCGCCCTGACCATCACCGGGCGCGGGTTCGATTCGCGGGTAGCGGCGGCCGGCGGCGACAACTTCCTCACTTCCGAATGCGTGTCGTGCGGCGCCTGCGTGCAGGCCTGCCCGACGGCGACGCTCACCGAAAAGAGCCTGGTCCAGCTGGGCCAGCCCGAGCGTGCGGTGATCACCACCTGCGCCTACTGCGGCGTAGGCTGCTCGTTCCGCGCCGAGATGAAGGGCGACCAGCTGGTGCGCATGGTCCCGGACAAGAACGGCGGCGCCAACCATGGCCACGCTTGCGTCAAGGGCCGCTTCGCCTGGGGCTATGCCACCCACCCCGACCGCATCACCAAACCGATGATCCGTAAACGCCTGGAAGACCCCTGGCAGGAAGTCAGCTGGGACGAGGCGGTGACCTACGCCGCCAGCGAGTTCCGCCGTATCCAGCTCAAGTACGGGCGCGACTCCATCGGCGGCATCACCTCCAGCCGCTGCACCAACGAAGAAGCCTACCTGGTACAGAAACTGGTGCGCACGGCGTTCGGCAACAACAACGTCGATACTTGCGCGCGGGTGTGCCATTCGCCTACGGGTTATGGCCTGAAGCAGACGCTCGGTGAGTCGGCAGGCACCCAGAGCTTCGACTCGGTGATGCAGGCTGACGTGATCCTGGTGATCGGCGCCAACCCTACCGACGCCCATCCGGTATTCGGCTCGCAGCTCAAGCGCCGTCTGCGCCAGGGCGCACGGTTGATCGTCATCGACCCACGGCGCATCGACCTGGTCGACTCGCCCCACGCCCGTGCCGACCTGCACCTGCAGCTGCGCCCCGGTACCAACGTGGCCATGCTCAACGCCCTGGCCCACGTGATCGTCAGTGAGGGCCTGCTGGCCCAGCGTTTCATCGACGCCCGTTGCGAAACCGAGGACTTCGCCCGCTGGCGCGATTTTGTCAGCCTGGCGGAAAACGCCCCGGAGGCCCTGGGGCCTGTATGCGGCGTGCCCGCCGAGCAGATCCGCGCCGCCGCCCGGCTGTACGCCACCGGCGGTAACGCGGCCATCTACTACGGGCTGGGTGTGACCGAGCACAGCCAGGGCAGTACCGCGGTGATGGGTATCGCCAACCTGGCCATGGCCACCGGCAACATCGGCCGCGAAGGGGTAGGGGTGAACCCGCTGCGCGGACAGAACAACGTGCAGGGCTCCTGCGACATGGGCTCGTTCCCCCACGAGCTGCCCGGCTACCGGCATATTTCCAACGAAGGCGTGCGCGCCGAGTTCGAGCAGGCCTGGGGCGTGACCCTGCAGCCCGACCCGGGCCTGCGCATCCCCAACATGTTCGAGGCGGCGCTGGACGGCAGTTTCAAGGCGCTGTACTGCCAGGGCGAGGACATCGCCCAGAGCGACCCCAACACCCAGCACGTCACCGCCGCCCTGCGGGCGATGGAGTGTGTGGTGGTGCAGGACATCTTCCTCAACGAGACGGCCAAGTTTGCCCACGTGTTCCTGCCGGGCAGCTCGTTCCTCGAGAAGGACGGTACCTTCACCAACGCCGAGCGGCGCATCTCGCGGGTGCGCAAGGTCATGGAGCCACTGGCCGGCAAGGCCGACTGGGAAGCCACCGTGGCCCTGGCCAACGCCCTGGGCTACCCGATGAGCTATCGCCACCCGGCCGAGATCATGGACGAGATCGCCCGCCTGACGCCGAGCTTCCACCGCGTCAGCTATGCCGAGATCGACCGCCACGGCAGCCTGCAGTGGCCCTGCAACGACGCCGCCCCGGACGGCACCCCGACCATGCACATCGACCAGTTCGTGCGTGGCAAGGGGCGCTTCATGCTGACCGGTTATGTGCCCACCGACGAGAAGGTCAACAGCCGCTTCCCGCTGCTGCTGACCACCGGGCGCATCCTCAGCCAGTACAACGTCGGCGCCCAGACCCGGCGTACCGGCAACACCGCCTGGCACGATGCCGACCGGCTGGAGATCCACCCCAGCGACGCCGAAAGCCGTGGCATCCGCGAGGGCGACTGGGTGGGTATCGGCAGCCGCGCGGGGCAGACCGTGTTGCGTGCCAGGGTCAGTGCGCGGGTGGCGCCGGGGGTGGTATACACCACCTTCCACTTCCCCGAGTCTGGCGCCAACGTGATCACCACCGACAACTCCGACTGGGCCACCAACTGCCCGGAGTACAAGGTCACGGCGGTAGAGGTGGTGAAAGTGTTCCACCCGTCGGAATGGCAGAAACGCTACCAGGACTTCAGTGACGAACAGCGGCGCCTGCTGAAGGAACGCCGCACTGCGGAGAGAGCCGAGGTGCGCCGATGAGCAGCGACAACCTGGTCAAGATGGCCAACCAGATCGCCCACTACTTCGACAGTGAGCCAAACCGGGCGCTGGCGGTGCAGGGGGTGAGGCAGCATCTGCAGAGCTTCTGGACACCGGCGATGCGCCGGCAGCTGGGGGAGTGGATTGCTGTCCATGGTCAGGAAGGGCTGGATGCCAAGGTGGTGGAGGCATTGGCCTAGCGCTCGCCTGTTCTGGCCCCTTCGCGGGCAAGTCGGGGCCGGAACAGGAAAATGAAATGTCCGTCATTTATGCAAGACGAATCCCCCCGCGATGCTACGCTCGCGGAAACACTCGTCACGGATATTTCCCATGGACATGAACTGGCACGAGGCCCTGCAAGAGAGCCTGAGCTGGCTCGCAATCGCCTCGTTCGTCACCCTCATCGGCTTTACCACCGCTGCCTGCCTGGCCGTGCGCTACACGCGCTGGGGCAGCCAGTTCTGGCAGCTGGCCGGGCCTTACTTCACCTTCCGCCGCAGTTGGCGCCCGCTGCTGGTGTTCGGCCTGCTGCTGGTGCTGACGCTGTTCTCGGTGCGCCTGAACGTGCTGTTCTCGTTCTGGTACAACGGCTTCTACAGTGCCCTGCAGGCCCTCGACCAGACTGCCTTCTGGTACCTGTTGGGGGTGTTCGCAGTGTTGGCCACCATCCACGTGTTGCGTTCGCTGTTCACCTTCTACGTGACCCAGGCCTTCAGCATCCAGTGGCGGGTGTGGCTGACCGAGCGCCTGACCGGGGACTGGATGAAAGGCGATGCCTACTACCGCGGCCGCTTCCTCGCCGAGCCGGTGGACAACCCCGACCAGCGTATCGAGCTGGACGTCAGCGCGTTCGTCAGCAACTCGGTGTCGCTGGCCTTGGGCGCGGTCAGCGCACTGGTTTCGCTGGTGGCCTTTACCGGCATCCTCTGGGGCCTTTCGGCGCCGCTGACGGTGGCGGGGTACGAGATTCCCCGGGCGATGGTGTTTGCGGTGTACGTTTATGTGCTGATCGCCACCTGGATTGCCTTCCGTCTCGGCCAGCCGTTGATCCGCCTGAATTTCCTCAACGAAAAACTCACGGCGAACTTCCGTTATGCGCTGATGCGCCTGCGCGAGAATGCCGAGAACATCGCCTTCTACCAGGGCGCGCCGGTCGAGCGGGCGACCTTGCTGGGGCGCTTCGGCGCGCTGATCGTCAACGTCTGGGCGCTGGTGTTCCGGAACCTGAAATTCAGCGGTTTCAACCTCGGCGTCAGCCAGGTAGCAGTAGTGTTCCCGTTCATCCTCCAGGCGCCGCGCTTCTTCAGCGGGGCGATCAAGCTGGGTGACGTGATGCAGACCTCCCAGGCGTTCGGCCAGGTGCAGGATTCGCTGTCGTTCTTCCGTGAGTCCTACGACACTTTCGCCCAGTACCGCGCCACCCTCGACCGTTTGACCGGTTTCCTCGACGCCAACGACCAGGCCAGCGCGCTGCCACGGGTGTTGACCGAAGACCAGCCACGGGCGCTGGACATCATTGGCCTGCAGGTGCTGCGCCCGGACGGCCATGCGCTGATCGCCGACCTCGACCTGCGCCTGCACGGCGGCCAGGCGCTGTTGATCAAAGGGCCGTCAGGCAGCGGCAAGACCACCTTGCTGCGCGCCTTGGCGGGCCTCTGGCCCTATGCCGAAGGCGAAGTCCGGCGGCCGTTGGGCACCCAGGCGTTGTTCCTGTCGCAACGGCCTTACCTGCCGCTGGGCGACCTGCGCACCGCCATCGCCTACCCGGCCGACAGCCAGCCGGCGGACGAAGCACGCATGCAGCAGGCCCTGCGCGAGGTCAACCTGGCGCACCTGGCCGAGCGGCTGGCGGTGACTTGCGACTGGTCGAACATTCTGTCGGTCGGTGAGCAGCAACGCCTGGCGTTTGCCCGGGTGCTGTTCAACCGGCCGCAGGTGGTGTTCCTCGATGAGTCCACCTCGGCGATGGATGAGGGGCTGGAGCATGCGATGTATGCGTTGTTGCGCAAAGAGATGCCCGAGACCTTGCTGGTAAGCGTGGGGCATCGCAGTACCTTGGCCGATTTCCATACCCACCGGCTGGAAGTGGACGGGCAGGGTGGCTGGTCGCTGCGCCAGCAGGAGGTCTTGGCTTAACCTTCAACAGCCCGGTTGCCAGTGCCGGCCGCTTCGCGGGCAAGCCCGCTCCTACAGGTTTTTCACAGCTGTTGAGAGCTGCGCACTACCTGTAGGAGCGGCCTTGCGTCGCGAAAGGGCCGCGCAGCGGCCCCAGATCAACCCGCCCAGGTCAGGCTGATCTGGCCTCTTCATGGGCAAGCCTGCTCCCACAAGGTCCTTCACAACGTTGTTGAGAGCTGCGCACTACCTGTAGGAGCGGCCTTGCGTCGCGAAAGGGCCGCGCAGCGGCCCCAGATCAACCGCCCAGGTCAGGCTGATCTGGCCTCTTCATGGGTAAGCCTGCTCTCACAAGGTTCTTCACAGTTGTTGAGAGCTGCGCAATACCTGTGGGAGCGGCCTTGTGTCGCGAAAGGGCCGCGCAGCGGCCCCAGATCAACCCACCTACCTGCAGCCAAGCTTTCAGGGCTGATGCTCGGCATCGAGCATCACAATCAGTTCAGCCCCTTCGTTTCGCACGTTCCCCACTTCCTTGCCCACCGCAAACCATTCGAACGCCTCCACCGGCAAGCACTGCTCCCGCGCCAGGCGTTCGGCCTCCTCGGCAGGTACCTCCGGGTCGATCCACGCCCGCGCATGTTCCGGGCTCAGCACCAGGGGCCGGCGGTCATGTATATCGACCATTCCCGCATCACTGGCGGCCGTGATGATCACGAAGCCGTCCCCTTCATTCGGCTCCAGCCCCGCATGCACCTCGGCCAGCGCCGCCATGAACATCGGCTCCTGGCTTTTCAGGCGAATGAACCACGGCTGCTTGCGCTTGGGATCGTGCGGGTCGGTCACCCATTCATACCAGCCGTCGGCCATCACCAAGGCCCGCCCTTGCGGCCACAGGGCCTTGAAGAACTTGCCGGTGGTCACCGTCTCGACCCGCGCGTTGATCGGTGCCGGCCGTTTGCCCGTGGCCCAGAACGGCGCCCACCCCCAATGGCAAGGGTCGATGCGCAGGCCATCGGTGGCGTGATGCAGGATCAGCACGCGGCTGCCGGGGGCGACGTTGTAGCGGCCGACCGGCACGTTGTCGTAGCCGCTGATCACGTCCTGCTCGGCGTCCAGTTCACGCAGGTAGTCGGCCAGGCCCTGGTACTGGGCGAAGCGTCCGCACATGGCATGTACCCCCACTTGTCGAAATATCCTACGGCGAAATTGACCGGATACTCGCTACGTCGTTTACTGTATATACATACAGTTTAATATCAAGGCCGTCTCATGACTTCCATCCTGGGTCCCATCACGGGCGGCAGTGCTGCCGTGCCGCGCTATCTGTTCCGCATCCCGGCGGGTTTTCCGTCGCCAGCCGCCGACCACATGGAGCAGCCTATTTCGCTGGACGAGCTGCTCAACCTGCGCGCACCGCATATCTATCTGGTCAGAATAGACGGCGACAGCATGCAAGGCGCCGGTATCTTCGATGGCGATCTGGTGCTGGTCGACCGCTCGATCGCGGCGCGCCATGGCCATATCGTGATTGCCGCCGTCAACGGCGAACCGTTGTGCAAGCGCCTGCAGCGGGTTGCCGGGCAAGTGCTGCTGCGCTCCGAGAACCCACGCTATGCGCCACGCTACATCATGGAGGGTGACGACTTCACGATCTGGGGCGTGGTGACCTTCAGCGTGCGCAGCCATGACCCGGCCGCCTGAACGGGCTCAGCGCAGCAGCGTCACGCCCAGCAACGTGGCACCGGCAAACCCCGCCCCGACCAGGAAGGTCGCCTGGAACCCGGCGCCATCCCACAACAGCCCGGCCACCACGCTGGCGGCCAGCAGCGCCACCCCCGTCAGCAGGTTGAACAGGCCGAATGCCGTGCCGCGCAGGTTGGCCGGCGCGCTGTCGGCGATCAGCGCAGCGAAGATGCCCTGGGTGAAGCCCAGGTGCAGGCCCCAGGCCGCCACGCCCAGTGCCAGCCCGGCCCAGCCCGGTGCCAGGGCCAGCAACAGGTCGGCGCCGATCAGCAGGCCCAGCCCCATCATCAGCACGCCACGGCGGCCCAGGTGGTCCGACAGCGCGCCGGCCGGGTAGGCCGACAGCGAGTAGGCCAAGGCCATGAGCACCAGTACCGCGGGTGCCCACAACGGCGCCAGTCCCATGTCCTGGGCGCGCAGCAGCAGGAACGCCTCGCTGAAACGGGCCAGGGTGAACACCATGGCCAGGCCGATCAGCCGCCAGTAGGCCGGCCCCAGGCGTGCCAGTTCATGCAGTGCCAGGGGCGAGCGCACTGGCCGCGCACCGGGCGCTACCTCAGGTTCGCGAACGAAGGCGATGAGAATGGCCACTGCGACGAACGCCGGGATCACCGCCACCCAGAACACCGTCTGGAAATGGCTCGCCGTCAGCCACATCAATGCCATCGCCAGCAACGGACCGAGGAAAGCGCCGACGGTGTCCAGTGCCTGGCGCAGGCCGAATGCCGCGCCGCGCAGTTCGGGCGGGGTCACATCGGCCACCAGCGCATCGCGGGGGGCGCCGCGGATGCCCTTGCCGATACGGTCGACGAAGCGTGCAGCCATCAGCCACTCCAGCCCGGAGGCCATGGGGAACACCGGCTTGGTCAACGCGCCCAGGCCATAGCCAAGCACCGTCAGCAGCTTGCGCTTGCCGAGGCGGTCGCTGAGCGCGCCGGAGAAGACCTTGGTGATCGACGCGGTGGCTTCGGCGATGCCCTCGATGACGCCGACGGCGACCACCGAAGTGCCGAGCACGGTGACCATGTACAGCGGCAGCAGGGCGTGGATCATCTCCGAGGAAATGTCCATGAACAGCGAGACGAAGCCCAGCGCCCAGACGCTGCGAGGGATCTTCGGCATGGCCTTGGCGGTGGCGGCTTGCTCGGTCTTTTCGGCGCTGCGCATCGGGAGCCTCGGCGGGGTTGTCACAGTTCGAAACTGTAGGAGCCTGTGCGCAGGATGCAAATCGGATGAGTGGCTGGAGGCATCGGCGGAGCGTTGTGGTTAACTGTATATAAATACAGTATTGTTGATGTCGCCCGATGAAACCCACACCTGTCTTTGCCCTGATCGACTGCAACAGTTTCTACGCCAGCTGCGAGCGGGTGTTTCGCCCCGACCTGCAGCGCACGCCCATTGTCGTGCTGAGCAACAACGACGGCTGCATCGTCGCCCGCAGCGCCGAGGCCAAGCCGTTGGTGAAAATGGGCCAGCCGTACTTCCAGGTGAAGGACCTGCTGCGGCGGCACGGGGTGGTGGCGTTTTCCTCCAACTATGCGTTGTACGGTGACATGAGCCAGCGGGTGATGACGGTGATCGAAGGCATGGTCCCGGCGCTTGAGGTGTATTCCATCGACGAGGCCTTCGCCGACCTGGCCGGCATGCCTGGCGACATGGAGCGCCTTGGCCGCGACATCCGCGCCCGGGTGCTCAAGTACACCGGCATTCCGGTTGGGGTTGGTATCGCGGGCACCAAGACCCTGGCCAAACTGGCCAATCACGCGGCCAAACGCTGGTCGGTGCAGAGCGGTTGGGTAGTCGATCTGCGCGACCCGCTGCGTTGCGAGCGGGTGCTGAAGCGCTGTGATGTGTCCGAGGTCTGGGGCATTGGCAAACGCCTGACCGCGCACCTGCAAGGGATGGGCATCCGCACCGCCTGGGACCTGTCCCGCGCCAACCCTGGCCTGCTGCGCAAGACGTTCAGCGTGGTGGTGGAAAAGACCGCCCGTGAACTGGCCGGCACGCCGTGCCTGCAACTGGAAGAAGTCGACCCGCCACGCCAGGAAATCTGTTGCAGCCGCATGTTCGGCCAGCGCCTGACCGAACTCGCGCCGCTCAAGGAAGCCGTGGCCACCTACGTGATGCGCGCGGCGCAAAAGCTGCGCAAGCAGCGCTCGCTGACGCAGCGGATGCGGGTGAGCATCCGCACCGGCATGTTCAACCCCGACGAGCCGCGCTACGCCAACGGCGTGGTCGTGCAGTTGCCATACCCAACCGATGACGAGCGGCTGCTGACACGCATGGCGCTGGAGGCGGTGGAGCGGGTATACCGCGAGGGGTTTCGCTACAGCAAGGCCGAGGTGCTGCTGATGGAGCTGTGCCAGCGAGGGGAAGTGACCGGTGATCTGTTTACGCCGACGCAGAGCGTGAAGGCCGAGCGGGTCATGCAGGTGATCGATGGCGTTAACGGGCGCTGGGGGAGGGGGACGCTACGCAGCGCGGCGGTGCCGGCGACGGCGCAGTGGGCGATGCGGCGGGAGTTGATGAGTGCGGGGTTTACCACGCAGATGGCAGGGTTGTGGCGGGTCAATCCTTGAGTCCGTTGGCTCTGCTACGCGGATCGAGTACTTCAGGCACTTTCACCTGGTGTATTGCGCCGTGGTGATCCGCTTTTACATCACGGGTGGGCTTCAGCAGTTCTTCGCCGATGTCGCGTTCGGCATCGCGTATCTTCAACTCATTCTCAGTAAGCGGCCCCGGCGGTCTCAAAGGCTCAACCGCACTGCCAGCGCCGCCAAGGTCACCAGCAGCACCGGCACCGTCAGCAGCACGCCGACCTTGAAGTAGTACCCCCAGCCAATCGTCACCCCCTTGCGCGCCAACACATGCAACCACAGCAAGGTCGCCAGGCTACCGATCGGGGTAATCTTCGGCCCCAGGTCGCAGCCGATCACGTTGGCGTAGATCATCGCCTCGCGGATCACGCCGTGCGCCTCGCTGGCCTGGATCGACAGCGCGCCGATCAGCACGCTGGGCAGGTTGTTCATCACCGAGGACAGCAGCGCGGCAATCAACCCGGTGCCCAGCGAGGCGGCCCACAGGCCATGCCCGGCAAGGCCGTTCAGCACGTGGGTCAGCGAGTCGGTCAGGCCGGCATTGCGCAGCCCATAGACCACCAGGTACATCCCCAGCGAAAACACCACGATGTGCCACGGCGCCTCGCGCAGTACGCGGCGGGTCATGATCACATGGCCGCGTGCAGCTACCGCGAACAGCACCAGCGCCCCGGCAGCGGACACGGCGCTGACCGGAATGCCCAGCGGCTCCAGCACGAACAGCCCGGCCAGCAAACCCACCAGCACCACCCAGCCGACGCGGAAAGTGGCGCGGTCGCGGATGGCCAGGGCCGGTAGTTTGAGATCTTCACAGGCGTAACAGGCGGGAATGTCGCGGCGAAAGTACAGCCACAGCACCAGCAGCGTGGCTGCCACCGCCACCAGGTTCACTGGCACCATCACCGCCGCATAGGCGTTGAAACCCAGGCTGAAGTAGTCCGCCGAAACGATGTTCACTAGGTTCGACACCACCAGCGGCAGGCTGGCGGTGTCGGCAATAAAACCGGCGCCCATGACGAAGGCGAGGGTCGCGGCGGAGGAGAAGCGCAGGGCCAGCAGCATCGACATGACGATGGGGGTGAGAATCAGCGCCGCCCCGTCATTGGCGAAAAGTGCCGACACCGCGGCCCCCAGCAGCACCATGAAAGCAAACAACCGGCGCCCGTCGCCACGCGCCCAGCGCGCCACATGCAGCGCTGCCCACTCGAAGAAACCCGCTTCATCCAGCAACAGGCTGATGACGATCAGGGCGATGAAGGTGGCGGTGGCATTCCAGATGATCGTCCACACGGTTGGGATGTCGTGCAACGAGACCACCCCGAACAACAGCGCCAGCACGGCGCCGAGGCTGGCGCTCCAGCCTACGCCGAGGCCTTTCGGCTGCCAGATGACCAGCGTCAGGGTGAACAGGAAGATCAGCGCGGCTGGGAGCATGCAGGTAGGGGCTCGAAGCAGATGGGAACAGTGCTGACTGTAGACGGCCTGGCACCACGCTGCCGGCCGGCGCGCGCTCGTGCAGGCGTTCGGTGTCGCGCCGCGCAGTCAGCGTGCCGGTGGGGTTGTTGGGGTTGCACAGATAGATCAGCCCAAGGGCGTTGTCGGCCGCCAGCATGGCATCGATGTCATGGGCATGGCGTGAATCCAGGGCCAGCCTCGAGCCACAGAACACCTGCACCTGCGACGATGCCAGGCCATTCGGTCATGAATCGATTTCCTTGTTGTCACGGGGTGCAGCAAGGAACGAGAGCCGGCGCTGTGAATTAACAGGGGCAACACGCCAAAAAGCGACCAGTGCAGGCTCTAATTCAAGACATTGCGCTGGCCGAGCCACGCTTCGAAATGGCCGAACGTGTCGATGGCGGCCTGTACCGTGGTGGCCTGTGCCGGCGCTGCCGCCGATGCCTGGCCAAGCCTTTCGAGGAAGCTTCGCCAGTAGCTGCCGGTCAGCTCGCCGTACACGTCGAGGAAGGCTGCACCGCTGTCGTGGCCGATGCCCAGGCGCTCGGCCATCGCTCGCTTGAGTACCTGGCCACCCAAGGTCGAGCCTTCCAGGACGTACATAACACCCAGCGCGCTGGCCTCGTCGCGGATGGCGGGCAGTGCCTGGCACAGTGGCAGGGCGCCAATGTCGGCTTCAGTCAGGTCCAGAGCCCGCAGATCGCGGGCCAAGGCCGCAGCCTTGCGGCGCTCTGGACCCTGATAGTCGCTCAGCTGATTTTCCAGAGGGGCATGAAAGCCATAGTAGGCCTGCAGCAGGCGACGGTAAGCCGCGCTATCGAAGCCAGGGCTGAAGAAGGGCAGGCGCGCCTCCAGCGCCTTGTGGCAGTCGCGGGTGCCTTCGCGCAGGGCGAGCAGCAAGGGGCTGGGTGTGGTGCTGGGCATCGGTCTGTCTCTGCTGGCATTTCGCCTGATTGGAGTGGCGATGCTAACCCGACGTTCCGCGTTGGCGTGACTTTGTTGCGGTAAAAATGCGCCTGGCGTGTTAAACCAGTCGGCCTGACTTTCTGTGAAGAACGCCCTGGTGAAAGCCGTACGCCTGACCTTGCTCTGCCACGCCCTGACCCAGGCCCAGAAAAGCGGGCGTCTGGCGCAGCCCGACGACGGCATTTTACCCTTGGCCGGGGAGCCTTTGGCGATCGCCCCCGGCACGCAGCTGCTGGCTGCGCCGGAGCGGCGTGCGGCACAGACGGCGGCGTGGCTTTCGTCGCAGGTGCAGAGCGAGCCGGCGTTGGCCGATTGCGCCCTCGGCCATTGGCAGGGTTTGCCGCTCAAGCAATTGCAGGCCGAACAGCCGCAGGCGTTGGCACAGTGGCTCAATGACCCATTCTGCGCGCCCCATGGCGGTGAGTCGTTCGCGCACGTGTGCGAACGCGTGGGGGTGTGGTTGATGGCCTTCGACAGGCCGGGGGAATGGCTGGCGGTGACTCACCCCTGGGTGATTCGCGCTGCGCTGGTGACGGTGCTGGAGTGCCCGCTGGCTGCCGCGCAGCGGATCGATGTGCTGCCGTTGTCGTGTATCGAGTTGAGCTTTACCGGGCAATGGCGCTTGCGTCTGGGCTGAGCAAGCGCCGTTTGCCGGGTCAGAATGCCAGCTTGTAGCCGATCAGCAGCAACATGGCCGCCAGGCAAGGGCGCAGCACGCGGTCGGAGATACGCCCGGTGAGGTGGCTGCCCATGTAGATGCCCGGCAGCGAGCCCAGCAGCAGGTAGCCCAGCAGCGACCAGTCCATGTTGCCCATGCCGGCGTGGCCGATACCGGCGACCAGGGTCAGGGGCACGGCGTGGGCGATTTCGGTACCGACCAGGCGGCGTGTGGCAAGGAACGGGTAGAGCAGGAACAGCGCCACGGTGCCCAATGCCCCAGCGCCGATCGACGTCAGGGTGACCATGACGCCCAGTACCACGCCGGTCAGCACGGTGAGGGTGTTCAGGCTGCGGTCGCTGAGGTGGTAGTGATCACCGGCGTGGCGGCTGGCAAACGCTTGCAGGCGCGACTTGAACAGGATCGCCAGCGCAGTGAGGATCAGCACCACCGCCAGGCCCTGCTTGATGATTGCGTTCAGCGCCGTGGTGTCGGTATGCAGGGTACTGAGGAACCACAGGGTGAGGGCTGCTGCCGGCACGCTGCCGAGGCTGAGCAGGCCGGTGATCTTCCAGTCGATGTTCTTCTGCCGGGCATGTACCCAGACGCCACTGCCCTTGGTGATGGCGGCATACAGCAGGTCGGTGCCCACGGCTGTTGCCGGGTTGATACCGAACCACAGCAGGATCGGGGTCATCAGCGAGCCGCCACCGACGCCGGTCATACCGACGATGAAGCCCACAACCAGTCCGGCAATGGTGAAACCGAAAGAACCTACATCCATACGCTACTCGACTGCCCAGCTTTGCCCGTTATCGGATGGGTGCCAGCATATAGGGAGTTTTTATAGCCAAATAGACTTGTTCGTTATTAGGTTATAACCGGCATCAGCGATCGGTCATCACCACCATCACATGGGCATCGCCGCCATCCTCGCTTTCCGAGAGGTAGATGTGCCCGACCTGGCTGTCGAAGTACGCCGTTTCCTGCGGGCCGATGCTGACGGCCTCGCCGGTTTCAAATTCAATACGTACCCGGCCGCTCAGCACCACCGCGAACTCCTGGCCCGGGTGGCGGATAAAATCGTCGAACTGGCCGCGTTCGCGAGCGATGATGCGGGCGTAGGCGGGAGTCATGCGCCGCTCCGGGAAGGCACCGGCGATCGGGTGGTAATCGTAGGTGCCTGTGGAATACCCGGCGGCAGCGGGCAACGAGTCGACCACCACGGTCACCGGCGCCGCGACGGCTTGCACCACTGGGCCGCTGGCGCGGAACAGATGGGCAATGTCGACATTCAGGGCGCGGGCGGCGGCAGCCAGTTTTTCGTAGCTCACCGAAACTTGCGCCAGCTCCATCTTCGACAACGTCGACACCGGCACGCCACTGAGCTCGGACAATTGCTTGAGGGTCATCTGGCGTGCCTTGCGCACCTGGCGCAGGCGTCCGCCGACTTCGGCGCGGTCTAGCAAGGGCAGGGCAGCAGGGCGGGCATCAGGCATTCGCGGGTCTCGGCATACGTCGTTGGTCGCGCATCTTACCTTGCGCGCTTGCATGTTTCGAAATTCTCATATATTAGAATTCTCATAAATGATAATTCTCGCAGCAGGAGCGTGCATGACCCAGATCTACGACACCCTGATCATCGGCGCCGGTATCGCTGGCGCCTCACTGGGCTATCGCCTGGCCAGTGAACGCCGCGTGCTGTTGCTCGAACGCGAATCGCAACCGGGCTACCACTCGACCGGGCGCTCGGCTGCGATGTTCATGGAGGCCTACGGTACCCCGCAGATCCAGGCCCTGACCCGTGCCAGCCGGGCCTTCTACGAAGCGCCGCCAGCCGGCTTCTGCGAGCACCCGCTGCTCGAACCGCGTGGCTGCCTGTATGTCGCCAGCCAAGAACAACGCGAACTGCTTGAGCAAACCCATGCGCAGAATCTGGCAAACGGCACTGCCGTCAGCCTGCTCGACCGCGACGCGGCGCTGGCGCTGGTCCCCAGCTTGAACGCCGACAGCCTGGCTGGCGCGGTGCATGAGCCGGGCGCCATGGACCTTGACGTGCATGCCCTGCATCAGGGCTTCTTGCGTGGCTACCGCGCCGCTGGTGGTGAATTGCGCTGCAACGCCGAACTGCTTCGGGCCCGCTACCTCGATGGCCTGTGGGATGTGGAGCTGGCCGATGGCAGCCATGTGCAGGCCAGCACCCTGGTCAATGCCGCCGGTGCCTGGGCTGACCGAGTGGCCGAGCAGTGTGGCGTGGCCTGCGTCGGCCTGCAGCCATGCCGGCGCAGTGCATTTACCTTTTCCGGCCCGGCCGACCAGGATTTTGCCCACTGGCCTGCGGTGATAGGCGTTGACGAGAGCTTCTATTTCAAGCCCGACGCCGGCCAGCTGCTGGGGTCACCGGCCAATGCCGACCCGGTCGAGCCCCAGGATGCCGCACCCGAGGAGTTCGATATCGCTTTGGGTATCTACAACATCGAGGCGATGACTTCGCTGTCCATTCGCCGCCCCAGCCATACCTGGGCGGGTTTGCGTTCATTCGTCGCCGACGGTGACCTGGTGATCGGCTTCGATCCCCGGATGGCAGCGTTCTTCTGGCTGGCGGCACAAGGTGGCTATGGTATCCAGTCGGCCGCCGGCGCTTCGCGCCTGGCTGCCGATCTACTGCTCGGGCAACCGCTGTGCCCGAGCCTGACCGCCCAGGGGGTGGCGCCCGAGCGCCTGTCCCCGGCACGTTTCCAGCAACCCTGAAAGGAGTTTGTCATGAGCAATCAGATCCAGCGTTTTCCCAGCAGCTTGCCGTTTCCGTTTTCCCGTGCGGTGAAGGCCGGCGGTTTCCTGTTCCTGTCTGGCCAGGTGCCGATGAGCACCGCTGGCGAGGTGGTGCGCGGTGACATCCAGGCCCAGACCCGTGCCGCCTGCGAGCGCATCGCCGAGAGCCTGGCGGCGTGTGGAGCGCGCTTCGACCAAGTGGTCAAGGTGACGGTGTGGCTGTCGTCCATGGACCACTTCGGCGGTTTCAACGAGGTTTACAAGGAGTTCTTCGGCGCCGCGCTGCCGGTGCGTTCGACCGTGGCTTCGGCGTTGGCACTGGGGGTGGACGTGGAGATCGAAGTGCAGGCGTTCGTCGGCGAAGGCTGAGCCAGCCGCGGTTCGCGGGCAAGGCCAGTGGGGCCACAACAACAATAACCAGAGGTTCACATGCAAGAGCAACTGAAGATCGCCGGGGCCTTCGTCGGCGTGATCGTGGGGGCGGGCTTTGCGTCCGGGCGGGAACTGCTGTTGTTCTTCGTCGATTTCGGCCTCTGGGGGCTGCTTGGCGCCCTGGTCAGCGCAGCGCTGTTCACCTTCCTCGGCATGGCCTTGGCCGGGTTGGGCAACCGCCAGCGCGCCACGTCGCACAAGGATGTGATCCAGGCCATTTGCGGGCGTCATCTGGGCCTGTTCGTCGACTGGCTGATCACCTTCTTCATGTTCGCCGTGACCGTGGTCATGCTGGCAGGGGGCGGTGCATTGCTGGAGCAGCAGTTCGCCATTCCGGCGCTGACCGGCAGCGTGCTGGTGACGCTGCTGGTGGTGGGTATCGTGTGCCTGGACGTGCGCAAGGTCATCGTTGCCATCGGCGCCATTGCCCCGTTGCTGATCCTGGTGGCGTCGGCGATTGCCCTGTACGCGGTGTTCACCCGCGGGCAGAGCCTTGCCGCGCTTGACCAGCTGGCCAGCCAGCAGCAGGCGGGCACCCGGCACTGGTTGCTGGGGGCGTTTCTGTATGTGTCCTACAACATTGTTGCCGGTGCACCGATCCTGGCGATCCTTGGTGGTTCGGCCAAGGGTGAGAAGGCCGCGGTGTGGGGCGGGCTGCTGGGTGGTGCCGCACTGGGCGGGCTGATGCTGGTGATGAGTGCCGGGCTGCTGTCGCGCCTGGACAGCGTTGCCGACTTGCCGATGCCGATGCTGTCGATTGCCAATGAAGTGTCGCCGCTGCTGGGCCTGGTGATGTGCCTGATCATCTTCGGCATGATCGTCAACACGGCGGTTGGCACCTTGTTCTCGTTCCTCTCGCGGCTGCTGCCAGCGGGCACGGCCAAGTTCCGCTGGGGCTCGGTGGTGACCGGAGCGGTGGCATTCGTCTGTAGCCTGGTGGGGTTCATCAGCCTGGTGGGCCAGGTGTATCCGCTGTTCGGCTATCTGGGCTTTGTGTTGATGGCAGCGGTGTTGCTGGCCTGGGTGCGGCGCGGCAGGAGCGCCAAGGCTGTGGTCGCGTAGTGCTGAGGGGCCTCGTCGGCAAGCGCGTGCTTGCCGACGAGGCGTGCTGCATCAGATGCGGAAGCTGCCCACCAGCTGCTTCAGGCGCCCGGCCTGCTGAGCCAGGGCATCACAATGCTGCAGGGTCTGGTTGAGGTTCTCTACCCCTTGCTGGTTCAGCGCGTTGATCTGGGTGATGTCCAGGTTCAGGCTCTCGACCACCGCGGTCTGCTCCTCGGTAGCGGTGGCCACCGACTGGTTCATGCCGTCGATTTCGCCAATGCGCTGGGTCACGCTGGCCAGGCGCTCGCCGGCCTGGTTGGCCACCTGCACGGTCTGTTCGCTGGAGACCTGGCTGGTGTTCATGGTGTGTACCGCCTCGCGCGAGCCAACCTGCAGGCTGGTGATCATGCGGTGGATCTCTTCAGCCGATTCCTGGGTCCGGTGTGCCAGGTTGCGCACCTCGTCGGCGACCACGGCAAAACCGCGCCCGGCTTCCCCGGCACGAGCGGCTTCGATGGCGGCGTTGAGTGCCAGCAGGTTGGTCTGCTGGGAGATACCCTTGATCACGTCGAGGATCTTGCCGATCTCGTCGGTGCTGGCATTGAGGGTTTCGATCTGTTCGCACGACTCGCTGATGCGCTGCGACAGCGCGGTCATGGCGCTGATCGCCTGCTCGACCACTTCACGGCCACCATGGGCCTGGTCGCTGGCACCGCTGGCGTGTTGCGAGGCATCGGCGGCATTGCGGGCGATCTCCTGGGTGGCGGCGCCCAGCTGGTTGATCGCCGCCGCCACGCTGTTGGTGCGCATGCTTTGTTCTTCGGAACCGATGATCGAGGCATTGGACGCACTGACCACTTTTTCCGACAGGTCGTGCACCAGGCGGGTGGCCGAGGACACTTCGCTGATGGAGGTGTGGATGCGTTCGACGAAGCGGTTGAACGAGCTGGCCAGTTCGCCGAATTCGTCCTTGTGCTGCACGTCGAGGCGGCGAGTCAGGTCGCCTTCACCTTCGGCGATGTCGCGCATGGCGCGGCCCATGGTGGTCAGCGGGCGCATCAGCACCGGAATCAGCAGGCCGAGCAGCACGGCAATGGCGGCCACGGCGATGAGCATGGCGATGATCGCCGAGGTGCGGAACTGGCTGAGTGCGGCGTAGGCCTTGTCCTTGTCGATCGACAGGCCGATGTACCACTGCGCCGACGGCAGGCCCGATACCGGGGCGAACGAGATCAGCCGTTCCTCGCCGTTGAGGGTGACATCCTGCATGCCGGCGGTCACGCGCAGGCCGCTGCCGGGGTAGATGTCCTTGAGGTTCTTCATCAGCTGGCCTTTGTCCGGGCTGACGATCACCTGGCCACTGCTGTCGGCGAGGAAGGCGTGGCCGATGCCGCCGAAGTCGACCGAGTTGATGATCTCGACCAAGGTGTCGAGGGTCAGGTCGCCGCCGACCACGCCGATCAGCTCGCCGCTGTGCTTGCTTTTAACCGGTACCGCGATGGTCACCATCAGGCCGCCGACTGCGCCCTGGTACGGGGCGGTGAGCACGGTCTGGCCAGCGCTGACCGCGCTGCCGTACCAAGGTCGCTGGCGCGGATCGTAACCGGCCGGCATCTGCGTGTCAGGGCGCTGGGTGAATACGCCGTTGGCTTGGCCCAGGTAGGTGAAAAGGAAATTTCGCGTGTAGGAAGGCTGCTCGATCAGCCCGCCGAGGGTCGCTCCTGCCCCTTGTTCGGCAATGTCCTGCGCCAGGTTTTCCAGCACCAGAATGCGCCCGCTCATCCAGTTCTGCACGCTGCTGGCGGTCAGCGCGCCGGCCTGTTGCACGGAAGACTCGATGTTCTGGCGAAGGGTATTGCGTTGCAGATAATCGTTGTAGAGCGTGAACAGCGCAAAGGCCAGCACCACGACACCGCAGGCGCTGAGGAGGATCTTGTGGCGAAATTTCAGGTTCATGTTTCGAGACCTTGAGCCATGGAGGGGAGGGCGCCGCGCGCTTGTGGCGCGATGGCGGGGCCTGTCTCCTGGCATATCGGCTCGGCCGATAAAAGGTTGAAACACTTACCTATTTTCTTTGGCCCAGGTCGACGGACGGCGGGCTAGCCAGCGGCCAGCAGGTCGATCAGCAAGCGTGTGCCCTGGCGCAGTGGTTGCTGCTTGCGCCAGAAGGCATGTATCGGCAGCTGCAGCTCGTTGCGGGTGTTGCGAAATTGCAGGCGCACCAGACGGCCGGCATCGACCAGTGGCGCCACGCGTGCCAGTGGCAAGTCACCCCAGCCAAGGCCGGCTTCGACCATCTGCAGGGCCAGGTCGAAACTGTCGGTGGACCAGTGCGTGGCGCCGATCAGCGGGCGAGGGTCGAGCAGCGGCAGGTCGCGGCTGCGCACCAGGATCTGGCGCACATTGACCAGGTCCTCGAGGTAGTGGATGCGGCCTTGGAGCAGGGCCGGGTGGGCCGGCGCCAAGGTGGCTACCAGCGACTCCATGCCGATGTGCTGGAAGCTGCGGCGGGCATCGACCTGCAAGCCGGCGAAGGCCAGGCACAGGTCTGCACGGCCGCTGTCGAGCAGGTGCAGGGCTTCTTCCTGAGGGGCACTGAGCAGCTGGATGTCGAGCAGCGGGTAGCGTGCGCCCAGGCTGGCAATGGCCGCCAGCAGCGGGCGATGGTCGATATCGGGGACCACGGCCAGGGTCAGGCTGCTTTCCAGGCCTTGGGACAGCTCCAGCGCGTGCACCTGCAGCAGGCCCAGCTGTTCGGCGATCAGCCGCGCATGGGGCTCGAGGGCCAGGGCCTGGGCGGTGGCGCGGACCTCGCGTGGGCCACGCTCGAACAGGCTGTAACCCAGTTCGGCTTCAAGGTTGCCGATGGCCATGCTGACCGCCGAGGGTACGCGCTGCAGGGCGCGGGCGGCGGCGGAAAACGAGCCGCGGTCGAGCACGGCGAGAAACAGCTGGATGTTGTCGCTGGAAAAATTCATGGCAGCCTCCTGTCAGCCAATCTGAAAGCTGCTGACTTTTTCTGTCAAGCAGATTGAATCATCCTTGCGCCTCATCGCATTTCGACACATGAGGTAACCCGTGCAGGGCGTCAAACGCAAACTGGTCTATGTGACCGCCTATGAACTGATCGGCCTGTGCATGTCGACGCTGGGGCTGGCCTATCTGTCGGACACACAGGCGTCGCACACCGGGCCGCTGGCGGTGATGATCACCACCATCGCCATGCTCTGGAACCTGATCTACAACAGCCTGTTCGAGTACTGGGAGAGCCGCCAGGCCAAGCGCGGGCGCAGCGTGGCGCGGCGGGTGGTGCATGCCGTCGGCTTTCAGCTGACCTTGGTGGTGTATCTGATTCCGCTGATCGCCTGGTGGCTGGACATGAGCCTGGTGGAGGCGTTTTTGGTGGACCTGGCGTTCATCGTTCTGATCCCGTGCTACACCTTCGCCTACAACTGGGCATTCGACCGGATCTTTGGTTTGCCGACTTCGGCAATGGCTGCTGCCTGAGGCGACCTGTCCTGGCCTCTTCGCGGGCTTGCCCGCGAAGAGGCCAGGGCAGTCTGCTACGGCAGGCGTATCAGCAAAGGCTCCTGGGGTGCTGGCGCTTGCCGCTGTTGGCTCTGCTGCAGCATGGATGGCTGTGGCGCGGTGGCCAGCAGGCTGTCTTCGACCTGCCCCGACAAGTAGTACACCCCCGCCAGCGCGCCGCTCTGGCGGTTCTCCATCAGCTCCTGCCATTCCTGGTTGAGCGCGACGTTGAGGATGACCCGCAACTGCTCGACCATCTGCGGCTGGTCACGGTTGTGGGTCATCATGCCGTAACCGGTCGCTGCAATCGAAATCATGGCCCCGGCCACCTTGCCCACGGCGCTGGCCACGGCGCTGGCGATGCCGCGCGGCGCCAGGGTGGCACCGAGTTTTTCGCTGGCATTGGTCGCCACGGACGACAAGCCCACGTCGGTTTTCCCCGGGCCTTTGCTGGCCTGCTTGTGCAAGTGCTCGCGCAACGCCAGCCAGGCTGGCTGCTGATCCAGTGACTTGGCGCGCAGCAATTGATACAGCGTGGCATTGCGGGCCTGCGGTGGCCCCAGGTTGATCGCCGGGATGCGGTTCAGGCGCTGGCTGAAGGCTTCGGGCGCGGCATTGTAGCGCTGGATGATGGCCGGCAGTTGCTGGCCGAGCAGTTGCACGTAAAGCTCACAGGCACGATCGCGGATGCCTTCGGGGTTGATCTGCTCGGCCACCGGTTCGATCACCCGCTCGTGATACTGCTCCTGCAGATACAGCGCCAGGCGCTTCTCAGCAGGTTCACGGCCTTCGCCGCTGTCGAGCTTGTACCAGGCCACCTTCATGGTCAGCCATTGCTGGGTCCAGTAGCCGGTGAACCAGGGGATGAAGTCGTTTTCGGTGCGCTGCTGCACCTGCTCCTTCCACACCCGCATCGAGCGCCGCGCATAGTCGTTGGCAGAGCCGGCGGCGCCGACCGACGCCTCGATCAGTTCCTGGTCGATGCGCTGCCAGGCCGCAGGATCGAGCACCGCCGGTGGCGGAGCGGCTGGTGGGCGTTTGCCGGCGCAGCCGGCGATGGCCAGCAAGAAGCACAGCAGGATCAACAGGCGTGGGCTCACTCGGCTGCCTCCCTTGAGGTAGAGGCTGGGTGGTTAACCGAGTATAGGGCGGTGCTGATGGGGCTGCCCTGCAGCCCATCGCTGGCAAGCCGGCTCAATCAAGGTCAAGCTTGTCTTCCAGGCGGTCCAGGTGTTCATGCATCAACGTCAGTGCCGCACCCGAGTCACCAGCCTCGACGGCATTGATGATCGCGGCGTGTTCTTCCCAGGCGCAGTGGTCGCAGCAAGGCGATTCATAACGGGCGATGATCAGCGAAGTCATCGGCACCAGGCCGTTGAGAAAGCGCGCCAGCGGCGCATTGGCCGCGACCTGGGCAAGTTTGAGGTGGAATTCGCCACCCAGTCGGATGGCGGCGCAGCGCTCGCCGCGTTCGTGGTGCTGGCGCTCGCGCTCGACCAGCTGGCGCAGCTGGCGGATCTGCGCTGGCCGGGCACGCTGGGCGGCCAGGCTGATCAGGGTGGTTTCGGCCAGGCGCCGGGCGCTGAGCACCTGGCGTGCCTGCTCAGGGTCGGGGGCGGCCAGGTGGGCGGTGTGGCTGGGGCGCTGCACCACCACTTGCTGGTCCGACAGGCGCCCGAGCACCCGGCGGATCACCGTGCGGCTCACCCCGAAGGCATTGCCCAGGGCCTGTTCGGGCAACAGGCTGCCCGGCGGCAGGCGCTGCTCGAGGATCGCGTCGAACAAGCGGGGGTAGATCTGCTCGGCCGAAAGGCGGGTCTCGCCGGCGGCGAGCAGGGCAGGCAGGCGGGGGGCGGCGTGGGCGCAGGCGGTCATGGTCGCTCTCCTGGTGTCATTGGCCGGGCTGGTCGTCCGGGATGTTGAGTTGAATGCCCATGCGCTGGCCCTCGGCGAGGATGTGCTGGCGCATCTGGGCGCTGGCCTGGGCGCTGTTGCGTTCGCGAATGGCGCGCACCACGGCTTCGTTTTCCTTGAGCCGCGCGGCCAGGTGCTCGGGTGAGTTGCGCAGCATGCTGGCGCTCTGCTTGAGGGCGTTGCCGGTCTGCTGCACCACGCTCTGGAAGATCGGGTTGGTGGTCAGGGCGAACAGTGCCTCGTGAAACGCAATGTAGGCCTTGACCCCGGCTTCGCTGTCATCGGCTTCCAGGGCCTCGCGCATGTCCATCAGGGTCAGGCGAAGCTGGCCGATGTCCTGGTTGTTGGCCGATTGCGCGACCAGGCCGACGATGAACGGTTCGAGGGTGTAGCGCAGCTCCAGCACATCGGCCAGGCTGGCCGCTGCGGTACTTTCGGTGGTGGGGTCCTGGGGCGCCGGCTCGGCGTCCAGCACCAGCACCCCCTTGCCCGGCAGCGCACGCACCAGGCCCAGGGTTTCCAGCACGGTCACGGCTTCGCGCAGGCTGGGGCGGCTGATGCCCAGTTGCTCGGCGAGTTCGCGCTGGCCGGGCAGCATGTCACCGGAGCGCCACTGGCCACGGGCCAAGGCCTGGCGCAGTTTTTCCACCACTGAGTTGACGACGGTCGATGAGCTGATCACGGTTTGCTCCTGGAAGGGCCGGCGTCAGCGCCGGCCACTTTGGCTCAGAATTCCTGTTGATGGGGGTTGGCTTGCTTGCGTGGCGCAGGGGCGAAGCCGGGTTTGCCATCGAGTACGTTCTGTGCACGTTCCAGATCGATGTCCTTTTCCCAGCGGGCAATGGCCACGGTGGCCACGCAGTTGCCGATCAGGTTGGTCAGTGCCCGGCCAATGCCCATGAACCAGTCCACCGCCAGCACCAGTACCAGGCCCACCACCGGGATCGCCGGCACGGCGGTCAGGGTCGCGGCGAGGATCACCAGCGCCGAGCCTGGGATGCCGTGAGCACCCTTGGAAGTCACCAGCGACACCAGCAGGATGGTCAGCAGGTCGGTCATTTCCAGTGGCGTGCCGGTGGCATTGGCGATGAACACGATGGCCAGGGTCAGGTAGATGGAGAAACCGTCGAGGTTGAACGAGTAGCCGGTGGGGATCACCAGGCCGACGGTGGAGCTGCCGATGCCCAGGTGTTCCAGCTTGCGCATGATCTGCGGCAGCACGGCGTCTGACGAAGCAGTACCGAGGACAATGGTCAGTTCTTCACGCAGGTACTTGATGAACGGCAGCAGTTTCAGGCCCGACACGCGCATCACGGTACCCAGTACGATCAGCACGAAGCCGGCGCAGGTCAGGTAGAACAGTGCTACCAGGCCACCCAGGTGCTGCAGCGATTCCAGGCCGTACTTGCTGGTGGTGAAGGCAATGGCACCGAACACACCGATCGGCGCCAGGCGCACGATCATGCCCATGATGCGGAAGATCACGTGGCTCAGCTCGTTGATCAGTCGCGAGATGCCAGCGGCCGATTCGCCCACCAGGTTCAGGGCGCTACCGAAGAGCACCGAGAACAGCAGCACCTGGAGAATGTTGTTGTCGGCGAAGGCACCGACCACCGAGGTCGGGATCAGGTCCATGAAGAACGCGGTGGCGCCATGGATATGCTGACCGCGCTCGGCCAGGCCGTTGGCGTCGGCAGTGGAGAGCTGGTCAAGGTGAATGTTGGCGCCGGTGCCGATGCCGCTGCTGAAGGCGAACACCAGGCCGATGACCAGGGCGATGGTGGTCAGTACTTCGAAGTAGATCACCGATTTAAGGCCGATGCGCCCGACCTTCTTCAGGTCGCCGGCGCCGGAAATGCCGCTGACCACCACGCAAAAGACGATCAGGCCGATGAGCATCTTGATCAGCTTGATGAAGCCATCGCCTAGGGGTTTGAGTTGCAGGGAGAGGTCGGGGAAGCTGAGGCCGCAGGCGATGCCGAGGGCAAGGCCGAGCACGACTTGCAGGAAGATCGAACGCGAGCACCATTTGAGCATGGGAGTGATCTCTGATCGGTGTCCTTGCTTCGGTGCCGCACGGGGCGAAAGAGCGCAGGACTTCATTATTGTTGTGGTCTTACCGGTTTGTTCAGTGCGGGATCATAAAACCGCGAAAAATCCTACATTGCAAGGGATTTTGGCCTTACCGGTCTGACCAGTTGTGGGGCATTTGCGCGGGCCAGGCTCTAGTTCGGTGCATGGGGGTAAACAGCGGCGCTTTCGCGGAGGGGAAATCAGGGCGCTGGCCGGCGCGAAGGGTGTCTTTGCAAGCAGCTTGCCAGAGGCAGGGGGCGGTCACTGCCCGAGCGGCGGGGCCATGTGCTTGACCGCAGCCAGTTCTGGGTGTGCCACCAGCTTGTCGATGTGCAGTGCGTCGTCGTTCATCCAGCTTTCGCTCAGCACCCGATAGTGCTCCATGTCGCGGCAGCGCAGGCGCAGGCTGTAGTCGAAGTGACCGCTGATCAGCTGGCACTCGTACACTTCCGGGCAGGCCAGCATGGTGGCTTCGAAGGCCTTCTGCGCGGCGCGCCCGCTCTGGTTGGACAGGGCCACCAGCACCAGCAGGGACAGCCCTGGGGCGAGTTTCTGCAGGTCGATGATCGCGCCGTAGCCGCGGATCACGCCACGTCGTTCAAGTTTGCGCACGCGCTCCAGGCAGGGGCGTGGCGTGAGGTGGACCAAGGTCGAGAGCTTTTCGAAGGTGATGCGGCCATCGTGGCGCAGCACCTCGAGAATGGCTTCATCGATGCGGTCCAGAGGTTGTGCATTGGCGTCCTTGGTGTCCATGCGCGGGGCTTCTTTCAAAAGTGGGCATGGACAGGGTAGGCGTAATCCGGGGCCGCTGCGCGGCCCCGGGGTTTATCAGGCGCAGGCAGTGTCTGCCTTGCGCATCGAGCGCACGCCAACCACGCGCGGTTGCAGCAGAGAGTAGAGGTCTTTCGGGTTCTCAAGCTTTGGCACCAGCGTTATGTCCTGGCCAATGCCCAGCATGCGCGCGGTGTCCAGCACATAGCGCAAGGCCGAGTAATCCTCCAAGGCAAATCCGACCGAGTCGAACAGGGTTACTTGCCCTGCATCCTCACGGCCTCGGACAAGCCCGGCGACCACCTGCCAGAACTCGACCACCGGCGAGTCGGCCGGCATCTGCTGGATCTCGCCTTCGACCCGGCTCTGTGGTTCGTATTCGACGATCACTCGCGCCTGTTCGACGATGTCACGGTGCAGTTCGGTCTTGCCCGGGCAATCGCCACCCACGGCGTTCAGGTGCATGCCCGGTTCGATCATTTCCGGCGTGAGAATGGTCGCGTAGGCCTTGTCTGCAGTGACCGTGGTGACGATATCGGCACCGCGCACCGCTTCGGCAACGGAGCTGGCAACGCTGAGTTTCAAGCCCGGGCGGCCGGCCAGGTTGGCCACCAGCTTGGCCGTGGCTGCCGGATCGATGTCATACAAGCGGATCTCGTCGATACCCAGCAGGGTGTTGAAGGCGATGGCCTGAAACTCGCTCTGCGAGCCGTTGCCGATCAGTGCCATGCAGCGGCTGTCTTCCCGTGCCAGGTAGCGGGCAGCCAGCGCCGAAGTGGCGGCGGTGCGAACCGCCGTGGTCAGGGTCATTTCGCTGAGCAGCAGCGGGGTGCCGGTGTCGACATCGGCCAGGGTGCCGAAGGCCATCACGGTGGGCAGGCCATGTTGGGTGTTCTTCGGATGGCCGTTGACGTACTTGAAGGCGTACAGGCTGGCGTCTGACACCGGCATCAGTTCGATGACCCCGCCGGGCGAGTGGTTGGCCATCCGTGCACATTTCTCGAAGGCCTGCCAGCGCAGGTAGTCCTGGCGGATGTACTCGGCCATCTCCACCAGGCAGGTGGGCAGGCCTTTGCGGTTGATCAGGCGGGCGAGGTCTTGCACATCGATATAGCGGGTCATGACAGGTCTCCTTGCGGCGACGCCTCCAGCGTGGGTTCTGGTGATATTGTCGGGCTTGGAGCGTGGCGATGCTGGCTGAAGCAGGGGCTGGCGGCAGCGGTAGCGGTTGATTTCGCGGCAGGCCACAGCCGAATCGGCTGTGCTCAAGTGCCGGAGCCGTGGCAGGCGGCAAGAAGGCTTGAGGCAAAAAAAACGGCACCTGCCAGAGGTGCCGTTTTCATGTCACGCGGTATTACTTGTGCAGCTCTTCGGCGGCATACAGCGTGTTCTCCAGCAGGCAGGCGCGGGTCATCGGCCCGACACCACCTGGAACCGGAGTGATCCAGCCGGCGCGCGGCAGGGCAGTTTCATAGACCACGTCGCCCACCAGCTTGCCATCTTCCTGGCGGTTGATGCCGACGTCGATGACGATGGCGCCTTCCTTGATCCACTCACCCTTGACCAGGCCCGGCTTGCCGGCGGCCACTACCACCAGGTCGGCGCGACCGACGTGGCCGGCCAGGTCCTTGGTGAAGCGGTGGCAGACGGTCACGGTGCAACCGCCCAGCAGCAGCTCCATGGCCATCGGGCGGCCGACGATGTTGGACGCGCCGACGATGACCGCGTTCATGCCGTACAGGTCCTGCCCGGTGCTTTCCAGCAGGGTCATGATGCCTTTTGGCGTGCACGGGCGCAGCAGCGGAATGCGCTGGGCCAGGCGGCCGATGTTGTACGGGTGGAAGCCGTCGACGTCTTTGTCGGGGCGGATGCGCTCGAGCAGCAGCGAGGCATCCAGGTGCGCTGGCAGCGGCAGCTGCAGCAGGATGCCATCGACGGCCGGGTCGTCGTTGAGGCGGTCGATCAGCTCGGTCAGCGCTTGCTGCGTGGTCTCGCTAGGCAGGTCGAATGCCTGGGAAATGAAGCCGACCTCTTCGCAGTCCTTGCGCTTGTGCGAGACATAGACTTGGGAGGCGGGGTCGGTGCCGACCAGGATCACCGCCAGGCCTGGCGTGCGCAGGCCTTGCTGGCGACGCTCCTCGACACGTTGAGCGATCTGCTTGCGCAGGTTGGCGGCGATCGCCTTGCCATCGATTAGGTGTGCAGTCATAGACGCGTGATTAACCATCGAGAAAGGAACAATAAAGAGGGCGCATTCTCGCACGACATCGTCCAAGGGCAAAGGCGGGTGGTCGGGCAAATCCCCTAACCCCTTAAATAATTTAAATTTTTTGGAGAAAGGTGTTGACGACCTCCGGGCTCGCCTATAAGATTCGCCGCACTTGTCGGGCACAGCCTAGCACTGGTTGGCGAAGTCGGGCAGAATGAGTGGTTTAGCAGTTACCTGTTAAGGCCTCGTTCGGTTAGGCTTCAAGCTTAAGCGCCCGTAGCTCAGCTGGATAGAGCATCCGCCTTCTAAGCGGATGGTCGCAGGTTCGAGTCCTGCCGGGTGCGCCATTTAGGCAGCTTGGGCAAACAAGTAAGGCTGTAATGCAATATGGTGGGCGTAGCTCAGTTGGTAGAGCGCTGGATTGTGATTCCAGTTGTCGTGGGTTCGATTCCCATCGTCCACCCCATATTCGACGAAGGCGCCTTTGATTGAATGATCTGGCGCCTTTGTTTTAAGCGTTACGCGGACGTGGTGAAATTGGTAGACACACTGGATTTAGGTTCCAGCGGCGCAAGCTGTAAGAGTTCGAGTCTCTTCGTCCGCACCATGCTTCTGTAAGTTGTATCGCAGCACTGCAACACCGCAATATGGTGGGCGTAGCTCAGTTGGTAGAGCGCTGGATTGTGATTCCAGTTGTCGTGGGTTCGATTCCCATCGTCCACCCCATATTTTTCAAAGGCGCCTTGATCGTGAGATCGGGCGCCTTTGTTGTTTCTGGCGTTGCATGTCTTGGGTCATGTGTCGCCATTGAGATCGAGCGCCCGCGCGGCGCATCGCGGATAAATCCGCTCCTACATTTGCTGCAATGTGGCCATGCCTGTGAGGTCATGGTTGTCAGCCTTGTTTGCAAGGATCGAGACATGCGCCAAGGCTGGCAACCATGGCGTGACAGGTTCGGCACGTTGCAACAAATGTAGGAGCGGATTTATCCGCGATGCGCCGCGCGGGCGGCGCTCGGTCTCGCAGGCGCTAAAAGGCTCAAGTCACAAACTTCACAGCCATCACTCATTTCCCCCTTGCAATACTCTGGTGACACCCCAATAAAAGCTGTTAGATTTCAGCCGGTTGAAACGCCGGCCCAGATTTGGCTGGCAGAGGAATGACCAATGATTGCAAAAGAAGCCCGCCAGGCCCTGGCGCTGCAGCGCTTCGCTGAAGCCAACCCGCAACTGCTCGAGGAAATTCGCGAGCTGGATGCGCGTGAGCAGGCCCAGCAGATCGAGTGGGCATTCGAGGATGCTGCCGATGAGCAAGGGATTCAGCCCTGGGAGCTGGCGTTGCAGTTGATCGCCGAAAGCCCCGAGCAGCTGCAGGCCATGCGCCTGGAGACCCATCGCGAGGTGGCTGAGGCGCTGGGTATGGAGTGGGAAGAGTACTGCCAGTTCAACGAGATCGACCCCGAATAAGGCGTCGTCGCTTTTGTACCGGCTGTTGTATCACAAGGTATTTCGGTTGCGTGCCGCCAGCGGGCGTTGCGCTGCCTTCTATATATAGAGGCCTGGCACTTCATTGTGCGGGCCATGCAAGTTAATCGACCGGCGAGGTATCCCGTCGTCCCGGGTGGGGTGACTTCTGGTGCGTGACTCACTAGAATGTTTGCCCTTGATTCTGGAGTCGGGCTATCGCCGGCTAACGTCTGTGCAACGAGGAATATCCATGCAAGTTTCTGTTGAAAACACTTCCGCTCTCGAGCGCCGCATGACCATCGCCGTTCCGGCCGAGCGCGTCGAGAACGAAGTCAACAAGCGTCTGCAACAGACTGCCAAGCGCGCCAAGGTCGCGGGCTTCCGTCCAGGCAAGGTGCCGATGAGCGTGATCCGTCAGCGTTTTGAAGCCGATGCCCGCCAAGAGGCTTTCGGTGACCTGGTCCAGGCTTCCTTCTACGAAGCCATCGTCGAGCAGAAGCTGAACCCGGCTGGCGCTCCGGCCGTTGAGCCGAAGTCCTTCGAGAAGGGCAAGGACCTGGAATTCGTTGCCATCTTCGAAGTGTTCCCGGAGTTCACCGTTGCCGGCTTCGACTCGATCAACGTCGAGCGCCTGAGCGCCGAAGTGGCTGACGCCGACCTGGACAACATGCTGGAAGTCCTGCGCAAGCAGAACACCCGCTTCGAGGCCGTCGAGCGCGCTGCGCAGAACGACGACCAGGTCAACATCGACTTCGTCGGCAAGGTCGACGGTGAAGTGTTCGCCGGTGGTTCCGCCAAGGGCACCCAGCTGGTACTGGGTTCCGGCCGCATGATCCCTGGCTTCGAAGACGGCCTGGTTGGCGCCAAGGCCGGTGAAGAGCGCGTTGTCAACGTGACCTTCCCTGAGGACTACCAGAACCTGGACCTGGCTGGCAAAGCCGCCGAGTTCACCATCACCGTCAACAGCGTTTCGGCACCTGCGCTGCCAGAGCTGAACGAAGAATTCTTCGCCCAGTTCGGCATCAAAGAGTCGACCCTGGAAGGCTTCCGCACCGAAGTTCGCAAGAACATGGAGCGTGAACTGCGCCAGGCGATCAAGACCAAGGTCAAGAACCAGGTCATGGACGGTCTGCTGGCCGCCAACCCGATCGAAGTGCCGAAGGCTCTGCTGGAAAACGAAGTCAACCGTCTGCGCGTGCAGGCTGTTCAGCAGTTCGGTGGCAACATCAAGCCTGAGCAACTGCCGGCCGAGCTGTTCGAAGAGCAAGCCAAGCGCCGTGTGGTGCTGGGCCTGATCGTCGCCGAAGTGGTCAAGCAGTTCGAGCTGAAGCCAGACGAAGGCAAGGTTCGCGAAATGATCGAAGAAATGGCTTCGGCTTACCAAGAGCCTGAGCAGGTCATCTCCTGGTACTACAAGAACGACCAGCAACTGAACGAAGTGCGTTCGGTTGTGCTGGAAGAACAAGTTGTAGATACTGTTCTGCAGAAAGCGACTGTGACCGACAAGTCGGTCTCGTACGAAGATGCCGTTAAGCCAGCACAGGCTCCTGCCGAAGCTGAGTAATACGGTTCTCTCGTAGGAAACCCCACAAGCCAGCCTTCGAGCTGGCTTGTGCGTTATCAAGCCATGACTATTTGGGAGTGAGCGCAGGACATGTCCCGCAATTCTTATATTCAGCAGAGCTCTGACATCCAGGCCGCAGGCGGCTTGGTCCCGATGGTTATCGAGCAGTCCGCCCGTGGCGAACGCGCCTATGACATCTACTCGCGCCTGTTGAAGGAGCGAGTGATCTTCCTGGTTGGCCCTGTAGAAGACTACATGGCCAACCTGGTAGTGGCGCAGATGCTTTTCCTTGAGGCGGAAAACCCGGACAAGGATATCCATCTTTACATCAACTCCCCAGGTGGTTCGGTGACGGCTGGCATGTCGATCTACGACACCATGCAGTTCATCAAGCCGGATGTGTCGACCATCTGCATCGGCCAGGCCTGCAGCATGGGTGCCTTCCTGTTGACCGCTGGTGCCAAGGGCAAGCGTCACTGCCTGCCTAACTCGCGGGTGATGATTCACCAGCCGCTGGGCGGCTTCCAGGGCCAGGCTACCGACATCCAGATCCACGCCCAGGAAATTCTCAGCATCAAGGCACGTCTCAACGAGCTGCTGGCCTACCACACCGGCCAGGACCTCGAGACCATCCAGCGTGATACTGAGCGTGACAACTTCATGAGCGCCTCGCGCGCGGCCGAGTACGGTCTGATCGACTCGGTATACGACAAGCGGCAACTGGCCTCCTGAACCCAGGTGCCAGAGCAGGTAGGTGCGCAAAGTGCCTACCTGCGGACTTGAAAAAGCCCGCAATTGCCTTCATCTTGTGTTGCAAGCCTACCGGATTGGATCGATCGAATGACTGACACCCGTAACGGCGAGGACAGCGGCAAATTGCTTTATTGCTCCTTCTGCGGCAAAAGCCAGCACGAAGTGCGCAAACTGATTGCCGGGCCCTCGGTATTTATCTGCGACGAGTGCGTCGACCTGTGCAACGACATCATCCGTGAGGAGGTGCAGGAAGCCCAGGCCGAGAGCAGTGCGCACAAATTGCCTTCGCCGAAAGAAATCAGCGGCATCCTGGACCAGTACGTCATTGGTCAGGAGCGCGCGAAGAAGGTGCTCGCGGTAGCGGTGTACAACCACTACAAGCGCCTGAATCAGCGTGACAAGAAGGGCGACGAAGTCGAACTCGGCAAAAGCAACATCCTGCTCATAGGGCCTACCGGCTCGGGCAAGACCCTGCTCGCCGAAACCCTTGCACGCCTGTTGAACGTACCGTTCACCATTGCGGACGCCACCACCCTGACCGAAGCCGGTTATGTGGGTGAGGACGTCGAGAACATCATTCAGAAACTGCTGCAGAAGTGCGACTACGACGTGGAAAAGGCCCAGATGGGCATTGTCTACATCGACGAGATCGACAAGATCTCGCGCAAGTCGGACAACCCGTCCATCACCCGTGACGTTTCGGGTGAGGGCGTGCAGCAGGCGCTGCTGAAGCTGATTGAAGGCACCGTCGCTTCGGTTCCGCCGCAGGGCGGCCGCAAGCACCCGCAACAGGAATTCCTGCAGGTCGATACCCGCAACATCCTGTTCATTTGCGGTGGCGCCTTCTCTGGCCTGGAAAAGGTCATACAGAACCGCTCCACCAAGGGTGGCATCGGTTTTGGCGCCGAAGTACGCAGCAAGGAAGAGGGCAAGAAGGTCGGTGAATCGCTGCGCGAAGTCGAGCCGGACGATCTGGTCAAGTTTGGCCTGATCCCTGAGTTCGTCGGCCGTCTGCCGGTGCTGGCGACCCTCGACGAGCTGGACGAGGCTGCGCTGATGCAGATCCTCACCGAGCCGAAGAATGCCCTGACCAAGCAGTACGCCAAGCTGTTCGAGATGGAAAGCGTGGACCTCGAGTTCCGCACCGACGCCCTCAAGGCCGTCGCGCGCAAGGCTCTGGAGCGCAAGACTGGCGCCCGTGGTCTGCGTTCGATCCTCGAAGGCGTGCTGCTCGACACCATGTACGAGATTCCTTCGCAGAAGGATGTCAGCAAGGTGGTGATCGACGAGAGCGTCATCGAAGGCACCTCGCAGCCGCTGATGATCTACGAGAACAGCGAGCCGCAAGCCAAGGCCGCGCCCGACGCCTGATTTCAGGTAAAAGCCGGTTGATGGCAGCAAGCAAGAAGGGGGCCTACGGGCCCCTTTCTGCTTTTCCTATGCAAGCGCTTGTAATTTCCCAAGCGTGCCCCCACATTAGGTCCAAGCATCATTTCCACCGGTTTCCGGCCATAAGGCCGCTGTAGAGGCGAAATCATGAAGACCACCCTCGACTTGCCTCTTTTGCCATTGCGCGATGTCGTCGTCTATCCGCACATGGTCATCCCACTGTTCGTGGGGCGTGAGAAGTCTATCGAAGCCCTAGAGGCCGCGATGACGGGCGAGAAGCAGATTCTGCTGCTGGCCCAGAAGAACCCGGCCGATGACGATCCAGGCGAAGATGCCCTGTATCGGGTCGGTACAGTCGCTACCGTATTGCAACTGCTGAAGCTGCCAGACGGCACTGTGAAGGTGCTGGTCGAGGGCGAGCAGCGCGGTGCGGTCGAGCGCTTCACCGAAGTAGAAGGGCACATCCGTGCCGAAGTTTCCCTGATCGACGAAACCGACGCCGCCGAGCGCGAGTCGGAAGTCTTCGTGCGTACGCTGCTGTCGCAATTCGAGCAGTACGTGCAGCTGGGCAAGAAAGTCCCGGCCGAAGTCCTGTCGTCGCTGAACAGCATCGAAGAGCCTGGGCGCCTGGTCGATACCATGGCCGCGCACATGGCGCTGAAGATCGAGCAGAAGCAGGAAATCCTCGAGATCGTCGATCTGGCGACCCGTGTCGAGCACGTGCTGGCACTGCTGGATGCCGAAATCGACCTGCTGCAGGTCGAAAAACGCATCCGTGGCCGAGTCAAGAAGCAGATGGAGCGCAGCCAGCGCGAGTACTACCTGAATGAGCAGATGAAGGCCATTCAGAAAGAGCTCGGCGATGGTGACGAAGGCCACAACGAAGTCGAAGAGCTGAAAAAGCGCATCGACGCGGCTGGCCTGCCGAAGGACGCCCTGGCCAAGGCCCAGGCCGAGCTGAACAAGCTCAAGCAGATGTCGCCGATGTCTGCCGAGGCTACTGTGGTGCGGTCCTACCTCGACTGGCTCGTGCAGGTGCCGTGGAAGGCCCAGAGCAAAGTGCGCCTGGACCTGACAAAGGCCGAAGAGATTCTCGATGCCGACCACTATGGCCTGGAAGAGGTCAAGGAGCGCATCCTTGAGTACCTCGCCGTGCAGAAGCGGGTGAAAAAGATCCGCGGCCCGGTACTGTGCCTGGTTGGCCCGCCTGGCGTGGGCAAGACCTCGCTGGCTGAGTCGATCGCTGCCGCGACCAACCGCAAGTTCGTGCGCATGGCCTTGGGTGGCGTGCGTGACGAGGCCGAGATTCGTGGTCACCGTCGCACCTACATCGGTTCGATGCCTGGCCGCCTGATCCAGAAAATGACCAAGGTGGGTGTACGCAACCCGCTGTTCCTGCTTGACGAGATCGACAAGATGGGCAGCGACATGCGGGGCGACCCGGCCTCGGCGCTGCTGGAAGTGCTCGACCCGGAGCAGAACCACAATTTCAACGACCACTACCTGGAAGTCGATTACGACCTCTCGGACGTGATGTTCCTGTGCACCTCGAACTCGATGAACATTCCGCCGGCGCTGCTCGACCGCATGGAAGTCATCCGCCTGCCGGGCTACACCGAGGACGAGAAGATCAACATTGCGGTCAAGTACCTGACGCCCAAGCAGGTCAAGGCCAACGGTTTGAAGGCCGAAGAGCTGGACATCGACGTCTCGGCGATTCGCGACATCATCCGTTATTACACCCGCGAAGCGGGTGTGCGTGGCCTGGAGCGCCAGATCGCCAAGGTCTGCCGCAAGGTGGTCAAGGAACATACCGGGCAGAAACAGGTCAAGGTCAAGGTTGCCAGCGAACAGCTCGAGCACCTGCTCGGCGTGCGCAAGTTCCGCTACGGCCTGGCCGAGCAGCAGGATCAGATCGGCCAGGTCACCGGCCTTGCCTGGACCCAGGTGGGCGGCGAGCTGCTGACCATCGAGTCGGTGGTCATCCCCGGCAAGGGCCAGCTGATCAAGACCGGCTCGCTGGGTGATGTCATGGTCGAATCGATCACTGCCGCACAGACCGTGGTCCGCAGTCGCGCGCGCAGCCTGGGGATTGCCGCCGACTTCCACGAGAAGCACGACGTGCATATCCACATGCCTGAAGGCGCCACGCCGAAGGACGGCCCAAGCGCCGGTATCGGCATGTGCACCGCCCTGGTGTCGGCGTTGACGCAAATTCCGGTACGTGCCGACGTGGCCATGACCGGTGAAATCACCCTGCGTGGCCAGGTATTGGCAATCGGCGGGTTGAAGGAAAAACTGCTGGCCGCACACCGTGGCGGGATCAAGACGGTGATCATTCCCGAGGAGAATGTTCGCGACTTGAAGGAAATTCCGGAAAATATCAAACAGGATCTGCAGATCAAACCGGTCAAATGGATTGACGAAGTCCTGCAAATTGCGCTGCAATACGCCCCGGAGCCCTTGCCAGATGTGGCTCCGGAGATTGTCGCGAAAGATGACAAGCGCGACGGCGATGCTAAGGAAAGAATCAGCACGCATTAGTAGTTTTTGGCCGGGGGGCTTTCCTTGACAGTTTTTTCGGGGCCTTGCTATAAAGCGGCACGCTATTGTCAAACTGCCACCCGGCACACGTTTCATAAGCTTTTCATTACATACTTAGAAACAAACTCAATAGAGAAAAAAGGGGACTTAGAGTGAACAAGTCGGAACTGATTGACGCTATCGCCGCATCTGCTGACATCCCGAAAGCTGTAGCCGGCCGCGCGCTGGATGCAGTCATTGAATCCGTTACCGGTGCCCTGAAGCAAGGTGACGATGTGGTACTGGTTGGCTTCGGTACCTTCTCGGTCAAGGAGCGCGCCGAGCGCACCGGCCGTAACCCACAAACCGGCAAGGCGATCAAGATCGAGGCTGCCAAGGTTCCAGGCTTCAAGGCTGGCAAAGGCCTGAAAGACGCCGTCAACTAAGTCGTCTCTTTCAGCCGGACCTGGCCTGGCCAGCTCCGAGCACGCTGACGGCGGGCCGCAAACGTTCCCGCCTGACACGTTTGCTAAGAAAAGGCGCATCCTCGGATGCGCCTTTCTTTTATCAGGATTCTACCCACGCTCCGCGGTTGTCGACGCAGTGGTACAGCCGTTTCTGGGGGACGCATGCTGCAAAATATCAGGGACAATTCACAAGGTTGGATTGCCAAGACCATCATTGGCCTCATCGTCATGTTGATGGCGTTGACCGGTTTCGAAGCCATTTTCAAAGCCGCCACCCACAGCCAGGACGCGGCCAAGGTAAACGGCAACACCATCAGCCAGAACGAGCTGAGCCAGGCCGCCGACATGCAGCGCCGCCAGCTGGTGCAACAGCTGGGCAAGGATTTTGACCCAGCGCTGCTGGATGAAAAGTTGCTGCGCGACGCTGCGCTCAAAGGCCTGATCGATCGCAAACTGCTGCTGCAGGGTGCCGAAGACGCCAAGTTCGCCTTCTCCGAAGCCGCGCTGGATCAAGTGATTCTGCAGACGCCGGAATTCCAGGTCGATGGCAAGTTCAGCGCCGATCGTTTCGACCAGGTCATCCGCCAGATGGGTTACGGCCGCATGCAGTTCCGCGACATGCTCGCGGAAGAGATGCTGATTGGCCAGCTGCGTACCGGTATTGCCGGCAGCAGCTTCGTCACCGATCAGCAGGTTGACGCCTTTGCCCGCCTGGAAAACCAGACCCGTGACTTCGCTTCCCTGACCTTCAAGGCCAACCCGGCAGCGGTCAAGGTCAGCGATGACGAGGTCAAGGCGCATTACGACCAGCACGCCAAGGAGTTCATGACTCCGGACCAGGTGGTCATCGACTACATCGAGCTGAAGAAGTCGGCGTTCTTCGACCAGGTCAAGGTCACCGACGAAGAGCTCAAGGCCCAGTACGAGAAGGAAGTCGCCAACCTCGCCGAGCAGCGCCATGCCGCGCATATCCTCATCGAGGTCAACGATAAGGTCACCGACGCTCAGGCCAAGGCCCGCGCCGAAGAGGTCGAACAGCGTCTGGCCAAGGGTGAAGATTTCGCCAAGCTGGCCAAGGAGTTCTCCCAGGATCCAGGTTCTGCCAGCAATGGTGGTGACCTCGGCTTCGCTGGCCCGGGCGTGTATGACCCAGCCTTCGAAGACGCCCTGTACAAGCTCAACGATGGCCAGGTATCGGCCCCGGTGCGCACCGAGTTCGGCTACCACCTGATCAAGCTGCTGGGCAAGCAGGCGCCGGAAGTGCCAAGCTTCGCCAGCCTGAAGGACAAGCTGACCCGCGACTTGAAGACCCCGCTGGTCGAGCAGCGTTACGTCGACGCCAGCAAGCAGCTGCAGGATGCTGCCTACGAGGCTTCCGACCTGGCGCAGCCAGCTCAGGACCTGAACCTCAAGGTGCAGACCTCCGCCCCGTTCGGCCGTGAAGGCGGCGAGGGCATTACGGCCAACCGTGGCGTGATCCAGGCCGCGTTCTCCGAAGAGGTGATGGATGAAGGTGCCAACAGCACCGCCATCGAGCTCGACCCGGAAACCACCGTGGTGCTGCGCGTCAAGGAGCACCGCAAGCCGGAGCAACTGCCGCTGCAGGCCGTGGCCAAGAACATCAGCGAACACCTGGCCAAGGAGAGGGCGACTGCCGAACTCAAGACCAAGGCGGACAAGCTGATCGCCGGTCTGCGTGACGGTTCCATCGCTGCCGCTGGTGCTCACGACGGTCAGGAGTGGAAGGCGCACGAGGCTGTGACCCGTGGTCAGGACGGTATCGACCCGGCCGAGCTGCAGGCGCTGTTCCGCCTGGCCAAGCCGCAAGCCAAGGACAAGCCGGTGTACGGCAGTGTGGTCCTGGCCGACGGCAGCCTGGTCGTGCTGCAGCTCAAAGGCGTCAATGAAGGCGCTGCCGCCAACGACGAGGAGAAGCAGCAGATCCGCCGCTACCTCGCATCGCGTGCTGGCCAGCAGGACTTCGCGGCCTACCGCAAGCAGCTGGAAGGCACTGCCGACATCACCCGCTACTGAGTGATGGACGCATGATGAAACAGGCCGCTTGATGCGGCCTGTTTCATTTCTGTCGTCTGCACCGGCCTCTTCGCGGCACTTCGGCACTCCGATAAACCCGTTCCCACAGGTACAGCGCAGGGCTCAAGTCCTGCACAGTACCTGTGGGAGCGGGTTTACCCGCGAAGAGGCTGGCACAGGCAGCCCAAAACCTAGCGTTTTTCGCCCTCGTAATTATCCAGCGTATCCCGCGCAATCTCCCGCCCCAAGGCAATCAGTTCCGGCGCCTTGTAGAACTCGAAAAACCGGCACACCCGCTTGGGCACGTTGATCAGCACATCCGGCGGATACCCGGCAATCTTGTACTGCGCCAGCGAAGTCTGCATCACCTCGAAGCTCTGGTTGATCAGGTCGAGCAGTGAAGCTGGGCCGACGTTGTCGATGATGAATGAGCCGGTCGCCGATTTCGGCGCACCTTCACGCTCGGGCGCCGCTGCGGGTTGCTGGGCCTCGGGATCGGCCGCGTCGGCCAACCACGGATTGGGCGGTGCAAGCCCTTCGGCGACGATCTCCTGCTCGATGCGAATCAGCTCCTCGGCCGGCTTGCGGCGAAACGGCAGCCGCGAGCCGAGTGAGCTAAGCAGGGCTTCGAAACGCATCTTGAATGCCGCCGGCCGTTCGATCACGGGTAACTGATACTGCTTCTGGTTGGTGCTGTTGAGATTGACCGCAATGATCAGGTCGCAGTGGCTGGAGACCACCGGCACGATCGGCAAGGGGTTGAGGATGCCACCATCGACCAGCATGCGATTGCCCTGCATCACCGGGGTGAACAAGCTGGGTATCGCCGCCGAAGCACGCATGGCCTGGTGCAGGCAGCCTTCCTGGAACCAGATTTCCTGCTGGTTGGTCAGGTCGGCGGCCACCGCCGTGTAGGGGATGCGCAGCTGTTCGATGTTGATCTCGCCAACGATCTTGCGAATCTGGCCGAACACCTTGTCGCCACGGATGGCACCGAGGCGGAAGCTGACATCGACCAGGCGCAGCACATCCAGATAGTCCAGGCTTTCGATCCAGTTGCGGTACTCGTCGAGTTTGCCGGCTGCGTAGATGCCGCCAATCACCGCACCCATGGAGCATCCAGCGACGCAGGCGATGTCGTAGCCGCGCCGTTCGATTTCCTCGATCACGCCGATATGGGCATACCCACGAGCGCCTCCTGATCCCAACACCAATGCCACGCGTTTGCTCATGAGCTTCCCCCGGCTTGTACAACCATGGTCCTACAATGCTCTCATTGCTGCCTGTGCTTCAATCCAGAGCGTGCTGAACTACTCTAAGCAAAGCATATCGAACCGGGCACTTTTCAGTTGCACGGGCGTCGAACAGCCACTCTTTTGACCTTTGAGGTATTACCGATGAAAGCCTGGATCTGCCTTCCACTGATCGCCCTGGCCCTTGCTGGCTGCGCGGGCAAGACGGCCTACCGTGACAGCTGCGCGACTCAGCTGGATGCCGCCTGGAAGGAGCTGGACCTGGCCAAGGCCGAAGGCTTCGCCGGTACCGTCAGCTATTCCAAGGCCCTGTCGCTGCTGACCGGTGCCAAGACCCAGCAGCAGTTCGAAGGGTACGAAGGGTGCACCCACAAATCCGAAAAGGCCCGTTTCTACATTCGTGAGTCGCGCGCCGGGCGCTGACCAAGGAGCGTCACATGTCCGCCATGCTCGATCATGTCGTTGCCCAGTTACTGGCCTTGCAGGTGCGTCTGCTGGCATGCCGCGAGCGCCTCGCCGCCGATACCGACAGCGAGGCGCTGCACGACCTGCGCACCAGCCTGCGGCGTCTTCGCAGCCTGCTGCGGCCATTGCAGGGGCTGCCTGGGGTCGAGCAACTGGAGGAGGCGGCCAAGTCATTGGGCACATTGACGACACCGCTGCGTGATCGTGAGGTGCTGGCAGCGGAGCTCATCGGGCGCGGCCATGCCCAGGCCGGGCAACGGCGCCTGGCAGGGCGTGACAGGACATTCGCCAGCATAGCCGCCAGCCCGCAGCTGACCCGGGTGCTGGCAATTGTCGATGCGTTCCCGCTGTTTCTGCGGGCAGCGGATCGCGAGGGGCTGGCCAGGTCGCTGGGCAAACGAATCGACAGGCGACTGGTCAAGCAGTGGCACAAGCTGCGTGAGGCTCTGGAGGACCCAGACCATGATCGCCATCGCTTGCGCCTGCTGATCAAGCGTGCGCGTTACGGCGATGAGGCCTATCCGCAGCTCGATCATGCCGGCAAGAAGCTGCAGCGCCTGCTGAAGAAGGCCCAGGGCGATCTGGGCGATTGGCACGACCGCTTGCAGTGGTTGCTGCAGGCCAAGGATCACCCTGACCTTGCGCCTTGCAAGGTCGACTGGGAGCAGGAGCTGCACGAGGCTGAGCGCCAGTCGGATGTCACCCTGGACGCGCTGCAGGCGGCGCTCAAGCGGCGTTAGCCCGGCAAATGACCGATTTGCGGGCTGATCGGCAGGGGTTTGCTGGCTAGTATTGGCGGACCTTTCGCTTTATAGCCAGGAGCCAGGAGCCGGCCGATGAATTTCAACCAGTTGCTCAACGCCGTGCGGGAAACTCCCGACGCAGTCAGCATTCCGCCCAGCTGGGCACAGGGGCGTGCCGTGTTCGGTGGCCTGATGGCGGCCATGGTTTACGAAAGCATGCGCCTGAAGCTCTCCGATGCTCGCCCGGTGCGTTCGCTGGCCATCAGCTTCGTCAGCCCGGCTGCAGCGGATGTGCCCATACGTTTCGAGGTCGAGGTGCTGCGTGAGGGCAAGGCGGTCAGCACACTGCTGGGTCGGGCCATTCAAGAGGGCCAGGTGGTGACGTTGGTGCAGGGCAATTTCGGTGCGGGCCGGCCATCGGTGGTCGATGTTGCGGCTGCGCCCGCGGCGGAAATGAAACCACTCGAGCACGCGGCGCCGGAGTTGCCTTACATCAAGGGCATTACCCCGGAGTTCATGCGCCATGTCGCTTTGCGTTGGGCGGTGGGAGGCCTGCCGTTCAGTGGCAATCAATCGCGCCATATGGGCGGCTGGGTGCGCTTGCGCGATGTTGCCGAAGAACAGGTCAACGAGGCGCACCTGCTGGCACTGGTAGATGCCTGGCCACCGAGCCTGATGCCGTTCCTCAAACAGCCGGCGGCGGGCAGTACGCTGACCTGGACCATCGAGTTCATCCAGCCGACGGCGCAGCTGTCGACGCTGGACTGGTGCCGCTACCGTGTCGAGACCGAGCACGCGCGCGATGGTTACGGGCATGCAGCCGCAGCGTTGTGGACAGCGGACGGTGAATTGCTGGCCTTGAGCCGCCAGACGGTCACAGTCTTCGCCTGAGCATCAATGCCGCTGCTTGTGCCGCTCGCGCCAGGCTTTCCACCAGGCGCCACTGAGGACAAAGCGCGGGAAGGTGATGAACTGTTCGGTCAGCAGCCGCTGCACGGCGTCCTTGCGGTTGGCAAACGGTTCGGGCTGTTCGGCTTCCAGACGGTGCCCGTGGCGCTGCAGGCCCAGGCCGGCAATCAGGGCAATGACGCCGACGGCAATCTGGCCCAGGTCCAGGGCGAACAGGCCTGACAGCACCAGCAACGCACCGAGGATGAACAGCGGCACGGCAATCAGGTGCAACACCAGGTTGGTCGGGTGCCGGTGATTGTGGTGGTAGCCACGCCATTGCCAGGCGTGCAGATTGGGTAGTCGCTTGCTCATGGGCATTTCCTCGCGGTCATGCCCAAAGCTTAGTGCGGCCCCGGGAGCGGGGCCAATCGAGGCTGGCTATGGCGACTATAGCTTGAGCTGGCCAATGGCTTTGCTCAGCGCGCCGGCAAGGGTTGCCAGTTCGGTACTGGTGGTGGCCGAGCCGACGGTCTGCTGCACGGTCTGTTCGGTGACATCGCGGATGCTCACCACCGCGCGGTTCATTTCTTCGGCTACCTGGCTTTGTTGCTCGGCAGCGACGGCAATCTGCGTGTTGCTCTCGCGCATCTGTGCGACCGCGCCGGTAATCTCGGCCAGCGCCGCACCGGCCTCCTGAGCCTGCCGCACACAGTCGTCGGCCTTGTACGAACTTTCCTGCATGAACTCCACGGCATCGCGTGTACCGGCCTGGAGATCGGCGACCATACGGGTGATTTCGTCGGTGGACGTTTGCACGCGCTTGGCCAGGTTGCGCACCTCGTCGGCGACCACGGCAAAACCACGGCCCAGGTCGCCCGCGCGGGCGGCTTCGATGGCGGCATTGAGTGCCAGCAGGTTGGTCTGCTCGGCAATGCTGTGGATGACTCCGACCACGCTGTTGATCTTCTGGCTGTCGTCGGCGAGCTGACGAATCATTTCGGCGGTTTGCTGTACGCCGCTGGAGAGCCCGGAGATGGAATCCTGTACCCGGCAGACCACTTCCTTGCCGCTGCCGGCGAGGGTGTCGGCGGTTTGCGACAAGTCGCGAGTGGCGCCGGCATGCTGGGCAATATGGTGCACGGTGGCGGACATTTCGTTGATCGCTGTGGCGGCCTGGTCGGTCTCGCTCTGTTGGCCGAGCATACCGTGGCGCACTTCGTTCATGCTCGCGGCCAGGCGCGCGGCGCCGGAGTCCAGTTGCGCAGCGGTGTGGGCTACGGTGCTGACCACGCGGTGGTAGGTAGCCTGCATGGCATTGAAGGCACCGGCCATCTGGCCGACTTCGTCGCCGCAGGCCAAGGGGACGCGGGCCGACAGGTCGCCGGTCTTTTCCACATGCAGCATCACGTCCTTGAGGGTATTGAGCTGGCTGAGCAGGAAGCGGATCAGTAACTGCGAGGCACCGAGCATCGCCAGCATCAGGATCAGCACGCAGAAGGCGTAGTTGCTGAAGCGGTCGAGGAACACCTGGCGCAGGCTGGGGGCGGCTGCCAGCACGGCCAGTTGCTGGTCGCCATGGCGAAGCACCTGTGCGCCGCGCAACGGGTTGTCGCCGAGGATCCAGGCTGCAGGCAAGGCAACCCAGCCTTGCCCGTTGGCCAGGGCTTCGAGGTTTTCACCCGCGTAAGTCGGGGTCTGGCCAGGTTGCCAGGCAATCAGGTTGGCCTGGTGGGGCAGGGGCTGCCCGGCGGGCCAGGCCGCCAGCAGTTCGGCCTGGGCTTGCGCCTGGGCCTGGGCGCCATCGGCGCGGGCGCGTTGCTCCAGGTGCACCGCATAAAGCACCAGCAGCAAGGTCGTGACAAAGGCCACCGCGTTGACGGCCCAGAATTTGTACTTCAGGGAAATATTGCTAAGCCAGGCACCCATGGGCAGGTCTTCTCTGAGTTGAGCGGAAACATTATTGGCAAGGTGCCATCATTGTGCCCACTCACACGAGAAACTCTCATGACATGCGTCAAGGAAGCTGGAAGAAGGCTCTGGCCGTATCGCTGGTGTGCCGGGCACACTGTTCGAGGCTTTCGTTGCGATGCAGTGCCACTTCGCGCAGCACCTCGGTCAGGAATGCCGGCTCGTTGCGGCCATTTTTCGGCTTCGGTCGCAGGCTGCGTGGCAGCAGGTACGGCGCGTCGCTCTCCAGCATCAGCCGGCCTTCGGCAATGTTGCTTACCAGTGGGTGCAAGTGGGTGCCACGACGCTCGTCGCAGATCCAGCCGGTGATGCCGATGTGCAGGTCCATGTCCAGGTAGGCGAACAAGGCTTCCCGTTCACCAGTGAAGCAATGCACCACGGCGGCTGGCAGGTGGTCGCGGTAGTCCTTGAGGATGGCCAGCAGGCGCTCACTGGCATCACGCTCGTGCAGAAACACCGGCAGGCGCAGTTCGGCCGCCAGGGCCAGCTGTGCTTCCAGGGCTTTTTCCTGCAGTGGGCGAGGGGAGAAGTCGCGGTTGAAGTCCAGCCCGCATTCGCCCACGGCACGTACCCGTGCCTCACCCAACAATTGGCGCAGTTGCCGCTCGCTGTTGCCATCCCATGACTTGGCATCGTGTGGGTGTACGCCGGCCGTGGCGAACAGGTGCTGGCCGTCGCCATCGAGCTGCTGGCACAGTTCCAGTGCCTGTTCGCTGACCTCCAGGCTGGTGCCAGTCAGGACCATCTGTAGTACGCCGGCCTCGATGGCGCGCTCGACGATGGCGGCCTGCTGGCCGTGGAAACTGCTGTTGGTCAGGTTGACGCCGATATCGATCAGTTGCATGGTGCTACCTCGTGCCGCGGGGCGGCCAGCATAGCAAAAAGCGTGATATTCGGAAAAAACCAAGAACTTCAGGCGTTTGCCGTGGTCTTTTGCCGTCATTTCTCAAGATCGCACGCTCCACCATGGCTGCCGCCCACCGACCACGGACACGATTTCGCATGCTGCGATACCTGCTGACCCTGTTGCTGATGCTTGGGCTGACCACGGTCGGCCCGGTCTACGCACGCCTGCCGGGGCCACAGCAGAACGTGCCAGCGAGCAAGGACCGTGACCTGCAGCAGATCCGCAGCAGCAAGGTGCTGCGCGTACTGGTCAACCAGAGCCGCAACAGTTCGGGCGAGATCAAGGGCGAGCCGGTGGGGATCGAGTATTACCGGCTGCGCGGGCTCGAGCATTACCTTAATGCCCGTGCCGGTGACGGTCAGCAAATCCGCTTGAAGATCATTCCGCGGGCCAAGGAGCAATTGCTGGGCGCCTTGCAGCGCGGTGAGGGTGACCTCGCCGCGCCAGGCGAGTTGCTCGACCCGGCGGTGACGGGCGGGGTCAACAGCAGTTCGCCGGTACTCGACCAAGTGCCGTTGCTGCTGGTCGGGCGCAAGGGCGAGCGCAGCTATACCCGCGCCGAGCAACTGTCGGGGCGTACGGTGGCATTGACCAGCGCGAGCGCGGCAGGGGCGGTGATCCAGCAGCTCAACCAGCAACTGGCGTTGCGCAAGCGGCCTCCGATCAAGGTCGAATGGGTCGATTCGACCCTGGCGGTGGAAGATGTGCTGGAGATGGTTCAGGCCGGCATCTATCCATTGACCATGGTAGAGCGCCCGATCGCCCAGCGCTGGGCCAGGGTCATGCCGAACCTGCGCCTGGACAACCGGGTGCAACTGGGGCAGGCACAGGCCATGCGCTGGTATGTGCGGCGTGATGCGACCCTGTTGCTGGCCACGGTGGACCGCTTTCTCCAGGGGTATAGAGCACCGGAAAACCAGGATGCAGCCTTCGAGCGCATCTACCGGCGCCAGTACCGCGTGCACAACCCCTTGGCGCGCAAGGACCGACAACGCCTGAATGCACTGCGCCCGGTGTTGCAGAAACATGGCGAGGCGCAGCAGATCGACTGGCTCAACCTGGCGGCCCTGGCCTTCAAGGAATCGACCCTGAACCCTGCGGCGCGTGGTAGCGGCGGGGCACACGGGCTGATGCAGATCACCCCATCGGCTGCGCAGCGGGTGGGGGTCAGCGATACCGGCTCGGTCGATGGCAATGTCCAGGCCAGTGCGCGCTACCTGGCGCTAATCCGTCGCAAGTTCTTTGCCAGCCCGCAAATCAACGAGCGCGAGCGCATGGCGTTTGTGCTGGCAGCCTACAACCTTGGCCCGGAGCGGGTTCAGGCCATGCGCGCCGAGGCCCGCAAACGCGGCCTCAATGGTAACCAGTGGTTCTTCCAGACCGAGCGCATCGCCATGGAGCAGGTCGGCATGGGGCCGGTCAACTTCGTTAACAGCGTCAACAAGTACTTCCTTGCGTTCAACCGCGAGCGCACAGCACTGGAGCGTGTGGTTACTCGCTGACAAATCAAATTTGTCGATTGTTATGTTGGGTTTTTTGCGGTTTTCATATCTATTGATTGGATTATGATGGCGCTCATCCCAACACAACATTCCGGTTTCAAGGACGCTTCGACATGAACAACGCAATCAACAAACTGTTCCACACCCACGCCGGCCTGGGCCTGAGCGTGATTCGCATCCTGGTCGGTGTGATCTTCATGGCGCATGGTGCGCAGAAACTCTTCGGCCTGTTCGGCGGCTACGGTCTGGAAGGCACCGGCCAATGGATGGAGAGTATCGGCCTGGCGCCGGGCTACCTGATGGCGCTGTTGTCCGGTAGCGCCGAGTTCTTTGGCGGCCTGGCCCTGGTGGTCGGCCTGCTGGCTCGCCCGGCAGCACTGGCACTGACGGTGACCCTGGTCGTGGCGATCTTCTCGGTACACATCAACAACGGCCTGTTCATGTCCAACAACGGTTATGAGTTCGCCCTGGCGCTGCTGGCCGGCACCGTGGCGGTACTGATCGAAGGCGCGGGCCGCTGGTCCCTCGACCGCCTGATCGCCCGCTGACAGGTCGCAAGCCGCAAGCTGCAAGCCCCAAGCCGAAACGCATTTCAGCTTGGGGCTTGCAGCTTGCGGCTTGTCGCTCTAGCATACCGCCTGCGCCGATTTAAACAGCTACTTGCGGGGCGCGGGACGGGCCCCTTTGTGGGTCGTCCGAAATACCGCTAAAGCGCTGGTTCGGTGACGCCTCCCACCGCTGCCCAGCGGGATTCGCGAGGCGGAGAGAAACTCCATGAGTTGCCCACGTACCAGTGTCTGTTTGAGCCCACTGCCTGCAAGCCAGGCTTCCCGCACACCGCGCATTCTGCTCGGTGGCCAGCATCAGCCCACTCTTTTGCGTCATCTTGAAGGCTTGTCGCGCCGCAAGGGGCAGGCCCGCGCCTTTCTCATCCAGTTCGCCGAAGATACCTGCCGCCTGGAACAGTTCGGCACTGACCGCTTCGACCTGGCAGTGATCCAGGCGCCAGTCGGCGAAGACGCGGCCGAAGTCATTGGCCAGCTTACCCGTATCGCGCGCCAGGGCCTGATCACTCGACGCTGAGGAGCGCGCTGTTGAGCACCAACATCATCACCACGGAAGGTCACGAGGCCCTTAAGAAGGAACTGGACCATCTGTGGCGGGTGTATCGCCCGGAAATTACCCAGAAGGTGACCTGGGCCGCTTCGCTTGGCGACCGCAGCGAGAATGCCGACTACCAATACAACAAGAAGCTGCTGCGCGAGATCGACCGCCGGGTCCGCTATCTGCGCAAGCGCCTTGAAGATGTGAAGGTGGTCGCCTATTCGCCGGAGCAGGAAGGCAAGGTGTTCTTCGGCGCCTGGGTCGAGATCGAGAACGATGACGGCGAGACCATGAAATTTCGCATTGTCGGGTATGACGAGATCTATGGCCGTAACGACTACATCTCGATCGACTCGCCGATGGCCCGGGCCCTGCTCAAGAAGCAGGAGGGTGATGAGGTGGTGGTGAATACACCAACCGGTCAAGCGACCTGGTATGTGAACAGCATCCACTACGGGCAATGACTGGATATTGCCCGTACTGGCCTCATTGCCGGCAATGAGGCCAGTATAGCGGTCGGTATCAACTCTCCCGCAGAACCGCCAAAGGGCTGGCATTCAGCGCGCGTCGCGTTCCCACTACACCAGCCCCGCCCACCAGCAGCGCCCCTACCAGCGGCAACACCAGCAACCACGGGTGCGGGCTCCACTGCAGGTCGAATGCAAAGCGATACAGCACCAGTGTGATCAGCTCGCAGCCCAGCGCCGCCAGGGCGCCACTGGCCGCCCCCAGCAAGCCGAATTCGATGCGCCGGGCCCTGACCAGCAAAGGCCGCGCAGCCCCCAATGCGCGCAGCAAGGCGCCTTGGCGAATCCGCTCGTCCAGTGTCGCCTGCAACCCGGCGAACAACACCGCAAGCCCCGCTGCCAGCACGAACAGCAATACATACTCGACCGCCAGGGTGACCTGGGCGAGGATGCTGCGTAGCTGTTCGAGCAGGGCATCGACCTGCAAGATGGTCACAGCCGGGAAAGCCCGCGACAGTGCAACCACGTCCAGGTCATGGCCTGGAGCCAGGTAGAAGCTGGTCAGGTAGGTGACTGGCAGCCCTTGCAGGGTGCCCGGCTGGAAGATCATGTAGAAGTTTGGCTGGAAGCTGTCCCAGTGCACGCTGCGCAGGCTGCTGACCCGTGCCTGGCGCTGCTCGCCGCCGATGTCGAAGGTCAGCAGGTCGCCCAGCTTCAGCTTGAGGCTGGCGGCCAACTCGGCCTCGACCGACACGCCGGGGATTTCATTGCTGGCAGGCAACGCTTGCCACCAGTTGCCCGCGCTCAGCGAGTTGCCCTCAGGCAGGTCGGCGGCCCAGGTCAGGCTGAGGTCGCGTTGCACCGCTCGCTCGCCGGCGGAATCCTTGCTGACGATTTGTTGCACCGGTTGATCGTTGATCTGAATCAGCCGGCCGGGCGTTACCGGGTAGAGCGGTGCCGAGCTGGCATTCACCTCGTGCAGGCGCTGGGCGAACGGTTCGCGGTCAGCGGGCAGGATATTCAGGGCAAAGTGGTTAGGCGCGTCCTTTGGCAGCTGTGCCTGCCAGGTGTCGAGCAGCTCTGCCCGTAGCAGTGCAACCAGGGCCATGGCCAGCAGGATCAGGCCGAAGGCCAGGGCTTGCCCGGCCGCTGCCATCGGGTGGCGCAGCAGCTGGCCAAGCCCCAGGCGCCAGGTCAGCGGTGCGCCGGCGAGTGCCTTGCGCAGGCTTTGCAGGCCGAGCAACAGCAGCCCGCCCAACAGCAGTGCAGCGATCAAACCGCCGCCCAGCAGGGCGAAAGTCAGTAACAGGTCAAGGCTCAGGCGCCACATGATCAGGCCCAGCGCGAGCAGGGCGGCGCCATAGACCAACCAACTGCTCGGGGGCACGGGTAGCAGATCGCGGCGCAGTACGCGCAGCGGTGGCACCTGGCCCAGAGCCGCGAGCGGCGGCAAGGCAAAACCGGCCAGGGCCACCAGGCCGGTGGCGACGCCGGCCACTGCGGGAAAAATGCCCCCGGCCGGCACCACGCTGGGTAGCAGGCCGTGCAGCAGGCGGAACAGCCCCAGTTGCGCCAGCCAGCCGAGCAGGGCGCCGGCCAGGGCGGCGACCAGGCCGAGCAGCGCCAGTTGCAGGCAGTACAAGCCCAGCGCCTGGTGCCGCGACAGCCCCAGGCAGCGCAGCAGGGCGCTCGCGTCCAGGCGGCGCGCAGCGTAGCGGCTGGCCGACAGCGCCACGGCCACGCCTGCCAGCAGCACTGCGACCAGGCTGGCCATGTTCAGGTAGCGCTCGGCTTTGCCCAAAGCGCCGCCGATCTGCCGGTTGCCATCGCGGGTGTCGAGCAGGCGCTGGCTGGCGGCGAGGTGTTTTTCCACGGCCTTGCGATATTGCCCGAGGGCTTCGGCATCGCCGCGCCACAGGTCACGGTAGGAAACCCGGCTGCCGGGCTGGATGACCCCGGTGGCCTGCAGGTCAGCCAGGTTCATCATCACGCGGGGAGTCAGGCTGTAGAAGTTGTTGGCACGGTCCGGCTCGTAGGTCAGCACGCGGCTCATGCGCAAGGTTTTCATGCCGACGTCGATGCTGTCGCCGACCTTCAGCCCCAGGGCTGCGAGCAGGCGCGGTTCGACCCAGGCCTCGCCAGGTGCCGGGCCGCCGCCTGGGGTTTCTTCGGTATAAGGTGCGGCGGCGCTGCGCACCTGGCCGCGCAGCGGGTAGGCACCGTCCACCGCCTTGATGCTCGATAGCTGGATGCCGGCATCGCCACCCACCACGCTGGTGAACTCCACGACCTGGGCGTGCCGCAGCCCCAGGGCCAGACCACTGCTGAGCTGCTCGTCACGGGCCGGTGCGCTGCCTTGCAGTACCAGGTCGGCGCCGAGGAATTCACTGGCACGCAGCTGCATCGCGCCATTCAGGCGGGCGCCGAAATAGCCGATCGCGGTACTTGCGGCAACCGCCACCAGCAGGGCAAAGAACAGTACGCGCACTTCGCTGGCGCGCAGGTCGCGCAGCAGCTGGCGCAAGGCCAGGCCGCACAGGCGGGACAGCGGCATATGCTTCATCAGGCCTCCACCGGTGCCACCAGGCGGCCGGCTTCCAGGCGGATCTGGCGCCGGCAGCGGCGGGCCAGGCGCTCATCATGGGTGACCAGCACCAGGGTGGTGCCGCGTTCCTTGTTCAATTCGAACAGCAGGTCGCTGATGCGCTCGCCGGTGTGGCTGTCGAGGTTGCCGGTGGGTTCGTCGGCGAACAGCACTGCCGGTTGTGCGGCGAAGGCGCGGGCGATGGCGACTCGTTGCTGCTCACCACCGGAAAGCTGCCGCGGAGTGTGGGTCAGGCGCTTGCCCAGGCCGACCCGCTCAAGCAGGGTACGGGCGTGCTCGCGGGCGTCGCGGCGCCCGTCCAGTTCCAACGGCAGCATCACGTTCTCCAGGGCGTTGAGGCTGTCGAGCAGCTGGAACGACTGGAAGACGAAGCCGACATGCTCGGCACGCACCCTGGCGCGCTGGTCCTCGTCCAGTGGGCCGAGGTCGTGCCCGGCGAGGATGACCTGGCCGGCACTGGGGCGGTCGAGGCCGGCGAGCAGGCCGAGGAGGGTCGACTTGCCCGAGCCCGAGGCGCCGACGATGGCCAGGCTGTCGCCCTGGGCCAGGTCGAGGGAGAGGGCATGCAGGATGGTCAGGTCACCTTCCGCACTAGGGACCACTTTGCTAAGGTTCTGAGCAACGAGAATGCTGGGGCCCATGGAGAATCCAATGCGAGTGTGGTGGTTGAGTGCCGGTCTGGCCCTGTATTGCCTGGCCCAGAGCGCGGCAGCGGGAACACTGCTGGTTGTCGGCGATAGTATCAGCGCCGGTGCTGGCCTGGATATCCGCCAGGGTTGGGTCTCTCTGTTGCAGACCCGGCTCAAGGACGAAGGTTTCGACGATCAGGTGGTCAATGCATCGATCAGTGGTGACACCAGTGCAGGTGGCCAGGCACGGCTACCGGCGCTGCTTGCAGCGCACAAGCCGAACCTGGTGGTGCTGGAGCTTGGGGGCAACGACGGCCTGCGCGGGCAGCCGCCACAGCAATTGCAACAAAATCTTGCCTCGATGATCGAGAGTGCCCGCCAGGCAGGCGCCAAGGTCGTGTTGCTGGGCATGCGCCTGCCGCCGAACTATGGCGTGCGTTACAACACTGCCTTCGCCAACGTCTACCAACAGCTGGCAATGGAAAAGCAGGTGGCGCTGGTGCCGTTTTTCCTCGAGGGGGTTGGCGGTGTGCCGGAGATGATGCAGGCCGATGGCATCCATCCGGCGCAAGGGGCCCAGCAGCGTTTGCTGGAAAATGCCTGGCCGGTGATAAAACCCTTGCTGTGACGCTTTAAACGGGGGCGGCTTTCGGCTAATGTTGCGCCCCCCGTTTCGAGAGCCCCCGATGCCGCGCCCTGCCTGGTCCTTGTTTGCATATCAACTGATCGAGCCCGATGAGCAGCTCGACCTGTTCGCTTGCCAGGAAATCCGCGTCCACCTTGTGGCCCGTCAGCTCGAACTCGGCGTGCCGGTCGACCGTACCTTGTGCGGCGGCCTGCTGCCTGCGCAACCGCGTTGGTCCGGTGTGCCCCGCACCATCTACCGTGACGGGCGCCTGTGCAACCTTTGTCGGGCGATTCTAGACGCTCAGCGCCGCGGCATGCGGCCGGTCTGGCCCGAGCTTTGAGGTAAACTTGCGGCGCGCAACTGCGCGCACCTTTCATCATCTGAAACGCTTGTAAGGCGCCAATGCCTCCCGCTTGCAGCGAGGCGGGTGTACAATCGTGCTTCTTGACCACCTTTCGAAGGATTTACCGGATGTTGCCGCGCTTTCCCGCCGTCACCCGTTGCCTGTCCCTGGCCGCCCTGCTGGTAGCGGGTCCCGCTGTTGCGCTGGAACTGCCATTGCCACCACCCGGTGAAGACGTCGTTGGCCAAGTCCAGACGATCAAGGCCAAGTACGAAGACACCTTCGCCGACATCGGCACCGCCAACGACCTCGGCTACCTGGAAATGATCGCCGCCAACCCGGGCGTCGACCCGTGGCTGCCAGGTGCCGGCACCGAGATCATCCTGCCGACCCGCTACATCCTGCCGCCGGGGCCGCGTGAAGGCATCGTCATCAACCTGGCCGAGTACCGCATGTACTACTACCCGAAAGGGCAGAACGTGGTGCACACCTTCCCACTGGGTATCGGCCGTGAGGGCTGGGGTTCGCCTGTCGCGATGACCAAGATCACCGCGAAGACTCCGAATCCGACCTGGACGCCTCCCGCATCCATTCGTGCCGAGCACGCCGCAGACGGTGACATCCTGCCGACCGTCGTACCTGCCGGCCCGGACAACCCGCTTGGGCCGTTCAAGTTCACCCTGGGTGTACCGGGCTACCTGATCCACGGTTCGAACAAGAAGTTCGGTATCGGCATGCGCACCAGCCATGGCTGTTTCCGCATGCTCAACAACAACGTGCTGGAACTGTCGAAGATGGTTCCGGTTGGGACGCCAGTGCGCATCATCAACGAGCCTTACAAGTTCGGCATCAGTGGTGGCAAGGTTTATCTGGAAGCGCACACGCCGCTTGATGATCACGGCAACCCTTCTGTGGTCGACAAGCATACGGCGGTCATCAATGCCTTGCTCAAGCGTGAAGACCTGGCCAACAACCTGCGCATGAACTGGGACATGGTGCGTGATGTGGTAGCTGCGGAAGACGGTATGCCAGTGGAGATTGCCGTGCCCGTCAATAACCAGGGTGCCGCGCCAATGGTTTCGAGCATTCCGCCCGAACTGCAGTAACGCGTTTGCAACACCCCGGGGCCCGCTCAGGTAACAGCCTGCTGCGGGCCTCTTCGTTTTCGGGGGAGGGCTTTCGTCCAGGCAATAAAAAAGCCGACCCACAAGTGGGTCGGCTTCATAACAATCCGTGAGGATTATTACTTGCGGCTGGCTTTGTCCAGCATACGCAGAGCGCGCTCGTTGGCTTCGTCAGCGGTCTGCTGAGCCTTCTGAGCGGCTGCCAGAGCGTCGTCAGCCTTACGGTAGGCTTCGTCTGCACGGGCTTGAGCGCGAGCTGCTGCGTCTTCAGTCGCAGTCAGACGAGCTTCGGTTTCTTTGGATACGCTGCTGCAACCGGTAGCCAGAACTGCGGCCAGAGCCAGAGCAGAGAATTTCAGAACGTTGTTCATCGTGTTCCCCTTCAAGGACTTTCTATTAAATAGCCATCTCTCGGAAAAGAGAAACTGGCCGGCGTACATAGTACCCATTACTTGTAGTAAGTAAACTGACAGAGCGCAAGAACTGCAAAAAAAATGTTGCCAGGGGTGATGCCGACAAGATTTGCGGGGGGATTGTGAAAAAACCGTGTAGCGGGCGCAAGCGATTGTAGTACAGGAACTTTTTTGTTGAACTAACGGTGACTTTAACTGTCCTTCAGCGTCTTAAGCACAACAACATCCGGTTGCTGTTGCGGGGCATGCCAGGGGCAGGTTCCGGTGCGGGTTCCTGCTACTTTTTAACGCTAGCCACCTTGAGCAATCCTGCCCTCGGCGCCTACTATTTGGGAGTGCCCGGCCCGGTCGAACGATTGCCGTCGGCTTATGGTCCAAGGGGCAAGAGGTGGCGTAGAGGTTCCTCCGCCGGATAAACCACATCGGTTAAGGTAAAGGGCTGCCAGAAAGGCCTGCGAGGAGTAGTGATGAGTGAAACGCTGACCATCCACCATGACCAGGCCGGTCATCAGTTCGAAACCAACGTGGACGGTCATCGTGCCTACCTGACGTACATGGACCTGGGCAAGCAGACGCTGGATATCTATCGCACTTTCGTGCCCAACGCCCTGCGTGGCCGCGGGATCGCAGCAGCGCTGACCGAGAAGGCCCTCGAGTACGCCGACCAGATGGGTTATACGGTGATCCCTTCCTGCTCGTACGTGGAGCGCTACATGGAGCGTCAGCAGCGCCACTCGAGCAAGGCTTGAACTTGTAAAAAGCGGGGCCGTTTCGCGCCCCTTCGCAGCATTGCCTGCGAAGGGGCGCGAAACGGCCCCGCTTTTTTGTATCAGCCGCGCTTGCGCTGTGGCAGCACATCCTTGAGCTTGGCGTGCATGCTGCGCAGGGTGTTTTCGGTGGCCGACCAGTCGATGCAGGCATCGGTAATCGACACGCCGTACTGCAGTTCTTCGAGGTTTTTCGGGATCGACTGGCAACCCCAGTTCAGGTGGCTTTCGACCATCAGGCCGATGATCGACTGGTTGCCTTCGAGGATCTGGTTGGCGACGTTCTCCATCACCAGCGGCTGCAGGGCCGGGTCCTTGTTGGAGTTGGCGTGGCTGCAGTCGACCATGATGTTGGCCTTGATCTTGGCCTTGGCCAGGTCCTGTTCGCATAGAGCGACACTGACCGAATCGTAGTTTGGCTTGCCGTTGCCGCCGCGCAGTACCACGTGGCCATACGGGTTGCCTTTGGTGGTGACGATCGATACGCCGCCTTCCTGGTTGATGCCGAGGAAGCGGTGCGGCTTGGACACCGACTGCAGGGCGTTGATGGCCACGGTCAGGCCGCCATCGGTGCCGTTCTTGAAGCCGACTGCCGAAGACAGGCCCGAGGCCATTTCGCGGTGAGTCTGCGATTCGGTGGTGCGGGCGCCGATGGCCGACCAGCTGATCAGGTCCTGCAGGTACTGCGGGGAGATCGGGTCGAGCGCTTCGGTGGCGGTCGGCAGGCCCATTTCGGCCAGGTCCAGCAGCAGTTGGCGGCCGATGTGCAGGCCATCCTGAATCTTGAACGAGTCATCCAGGTACGGGTCGTTGATCAGGCCTTTCCAGCCAACGGTGGTGCGTGGCTTTTCAAAGTACACACGCATGACCAGGTACAGCGTATCGGACACTTCTTCGGCCAGCACCTTGAGGCGCTCGGCGTATTCGTGGGCGGCCTTGATGTCATGGATGGAGCAGGGGCCGACCACCACGAACAGGCGATGGTCCTTGCCGTCGAGGATATTGCGCACCACTTCGCGGCCGGCAGTAACGGTCTGCAGGGCCTTGGCGCTGAGGGGGATTTCCTTCTTGAGCTGATCGGGGGTGATCAAGGTCTCGTTGGAGGCAACGTTAAGGTCGTCGATCGGTAAATCAGCCATCGTGTTACTCGTCAGGTCACGGGTGCCGGCCGCCAGCAATCCCCGTGCGGCCCAGCAGCAATAATGTTCGCAGCGGGGAGCCGAACCTTAGCGCGTTACAGGGGGCGCGACAATGGGATTTGGCGCGTGTTGGCACACTTGTGTATGCCTGGCTGGCCGTGAAGGTGTAAAAAAGCGGTTCAACCTGACCAGGAGATTTACATGGCTGCTCGCAACCCACGTATTGGCATCATCGGTAGCGGTGCTATCGGTGGCTTCTATGGACTGATGCTGGCGCGCGCCGGTTTCGATGTGCATTTCCTGTTGCGCAGCGAATATGACGTGGTGCGCGAGCAGGGCCTGAAGCTTGAGCATGCCGTGCATGGCGAGTTGCAGATACCGGTCAATGCCTACGCCAGCGCTGCCGACATGCCGCCCTGTGACTGGCTGCTGGTGGGTGCCAAGTCCACCAGCAATGCCGAGCTCGCACCGCTGATTGTCCAGGCCGCCGCTGCCGATGCCAAGGTGGTGCTGTTGCAGAATGGCCTCGGCGTGGAGGAGCAGTTAAGGGCCGTCTTGCCGGCCAATCTGCACCTGCTTGGCGGCCTGTGTTTCATCTGCGTCAATCGCCAGGCCCCCGGGGTGATTCGCCATCAGGCGCTGGGGGCGGTCAACCTCGGCTATCACAGCGGGCCAGCCGAAGCGGGCGGTGCGCAGATCGTCGAAGCCGGCGCCGAACTGTTCCGCGCTGCTGGCATCGACTCTCAGGCCATGGCCAATCTGGGTGAGGCCCGCTGGCAGAAGCTGGTGTGGAACGTGCCCTACAACGGCCTTTCGGTGTTGCTGGGGGCCAGTACCACGCCGCTGATGGCCGACGCCGACAGCCGTGAACTGATCCAGGCACTGATGGCTGAAGTGGTGCAGGGCGCCGCCGCGTGCGGGCATGAACTGCCGGCGGGCTACGCCGAGCACCTGTTCCGCATGACCGAGCAGATGCCCGATTACTGGCCGAGCATGTACCACGACCATGCCCAGCAACGCCCGCTGGAGCTGCAGGCGATCTATGCCGAGCCACTTGCGCGTGCGCAGGCGGCCGGTTGCAGCCTGCCGCGGATGCAGATGTTGCACCAGGCGCTGGCCTTCATCGATCGCGCCAACCGAGCCGGCTAACTCCTCTGCAGGCCGCGGCAGCAGTGCGCCGGACGGCAAAGCGCGTGTCTGGTGCGCTGCTAAGCTGAAGCTTGCTCTGCCGCAACGGCAGTCGAGGAGGTCGAATGATCCGCTCCATGCTGTACGCCACCGACCTCGGTGTCTATGCACCTTTTGTCATGCAGCACGCCCTGACCCTGGCTCGCGCCTTCAGCGCAGAGCTCTATGTGATTCACGCGGTCGAGCCCATGGGGCAGTTCGCCGAGTCCCTGCTGCAGAGTTACCTCGATGAGCAGACGCTGGATGAATTGCACAGCGAAGGCGTCAATACGGTGATGGCCAACATCGAACAGCGGGTGTTGGAAAACTTTCGTGACGAATTGGGCGAGGACGCAGACCTGGCACTGATCAAGGCGGTGCGGGTGCGTCAGGGTGATCCCGCCCAGGTCATCCTCGAGCAGGCGCAGCGGCTGAGCGTCGACCTGCTGATTTTCGGCAGCCACACTGCCGGCGCCGGGGTGGATGTGCCGATCGGGCGAACGGCGGTGCGCCTGCTGCAGCTGTCGCCGGTGCCGGTGTACATGGTGCCGCTCTCGCAGCACCTCGGGCGTAGGAAAACGTGAAGCTGGCAGTAGGCTATCTCGGAGGCGCGTGTAACAAAATAGTTCTAGTTTTATTTCGAGAACCACTAATATAGTTATATCTCGTCGCTGCCTGCTGCCGCTGACTTACCGCCGATTCGAGGGAAACCTATGAAGCTTCAACAACTGCGCTACATCTGGGAAGTAGCGCACCATGACCTCAACGTCTCCGCGACGGCGCAGAGTCTGTACACCTCCCAGCCGGGGATCAGCAAGCAGATCCGCCTGCTCGAAGACGAACTGGGTGTTGAAGTCTTTGCCCGAAGCGGCAAGCACCTGACCCGCGTTACCCCGGCTGGCGAGCGGATCATCAATACCGCTGGCGAGATCCTGCGCAAGGTCGAGAGCATCAAGCAGATCGCCCAGGAGTTCTCCAACGAGAAGAAGGGCACGCTGTCTATCGCCACCACCCACACCCAGGCTCGCTATGCGCTGCCACCGGTGATCAGCAGCTTCATCAAGCAGTACCCGGAAGTGGCCCTGCACATGCATCAGGGTTCGCCCATGCAGATCGCGGAAATGGCCGCCGACGGCACAGTCGATTTCGCCATCGCCACCGAGGCGCTGGAGCTGTTCGGCGACCTGATCATGATGCCGTGCTACAAGTGGAACCGTTGCGTGGTGGTGCCGCAAGGCCACCCGCTGACCAAGCTGCCGAAGCTGACCCTGGAAGCGGTTGCTGAATACCCGATCGTTACCTACGTGTTCGGCTTCACTGGCCGCTCTAAGCTGGACGAGGCCTTCAACCACCGTGGCCTGACGCCGAAAGTGGTGTTCACCGCCGCTGACGCCGACGTGATCAAGACTTATGTACGCCTGGGGCTGGGCGTGGGCATCGTGGCCAAGATGGCGGTCGACTCCAAGCTCGACAGCGACCTGGTGGCCCTGGATGCCAGTGAATTGTTCGAAGCCAGCATCACCAAGATCGGCTTCCGCCGTGGCACCTTCCTGCGAGGTTTCATGTGCGATTTCATCGAGAAGTTCGCACCGCACCTGACCCGTGAAGTGATGGCCAAGGCCATCCAGTGCCACAACAAGCAAGAGCTTGAAGAGCTGTTTGAAGGCGTCGAGCTGCCGGTGCATTGAGTGCAGCAACCCTGATGTACAGGTAAAGAAAAACCGGCCCTTGGGCCGGTTTTTCTTTACCTGCGGATCAGACCTTGCTGATCAGGTTGCCGGCGTGCAGCCCGCACTCCTTTTGGGTCGACTCTTCCCACCACCAGCGGCCTTCACGTTCGTGCTGGTTCGGCAGTACCGGGCGCGTGCAAGGTTCGCAGCCGATGCTGATGAAGCCGCGTTCATGCAGGCTGTTGTACGGCAGCTCGAGCATGCGGATGTAACCCCAGACTTCCTCGCTGGTCATCTGCGCCAGCGGGTTGAACTTGTAAAGGGTGCGCTCGGGCGTAGAGAAGGCGCCGTCGATTTCCAGCGCTGCCACCTGGCTGCGGGTGCCCGGGCTCTGGTCGCGACGTTGGCCGGTAGCCCAGGCGCTGACGGTGGCGAGCTTGCGCCGCAGTGGTTCGATCTTGCGGATACCGCAGCACTCACCGTGGCCGTCCTTGTAGAAGCTGAACAGGCCTTTTTCCTTGACGAACGGGTCGAGCTTGGCGCGGTCCGGGCTGAGGATTTCGATCGGCAGGTTGTAATGCTCGCGCACCTGGTCGATGAAACGGTAGGTCTCCGGGTGCAGGCGGCCAGTATCAAGGCTGAACACCTTGACCTGCTTGTTCAGCTTCCAGGCCATGTCGACCAGCACCACATCCTCGGCGCCGCTGAAGGAGATCCACAGGTCATCGCCAAAGTGCTCGAAGGCCAGCTTGAGGATGTCTTGCGGGGACTTGTTGGCATAGGTCGCGGCCAGGGCGGCGACGTCGAAGGGTTGGCTCATCAGGCGGTTTCCATCTTGGCTGTGGCGCTGTGCGCTCGTAATGGGGTGATGGTAACAAAAAATGGCGGAGTAGACGGGCTGATATCGGTGTCGCCCACAAAGCAGGCGACGCCGATCACAAGCCTTGCAAGGTCTCCATCAGCACCCGCACCTTGGCAATCGACTCTTCGTATTCAGCCTGCCAGTTCGAGTCGGCCACCACCGCGCCACCGCCCCAGCAACTGACCTGGCCATCCTTGACCAGCAGGCTGCGAATGGCGATGGAGCTGTCCATTTCGCCGCGCACGTCCACATACAGCAAAGAGCCGCAGTACAGCGCGCGGCGGGCAGGTTCCAGCTCGTCGATGATCTGCATGGCACGGATCTTCGGTGCACCGGTGATCGAGCCGCCGGGGAAACTGTCGCCGATCAGGTCCAGGGCGTCCTTGTCGCGGGCCAGCTGGCCAGTGATGCTGCTGACCAGATGGTGGACGTTGGGGTAGCTTTCCAGGCTGAACAGCTCTGGCACCTTCACCGAACCAATCTCGCAGGTGCGCCCCAGGTCGTTGCGTAGCAAGTCGACGATCATCAGGTTTTCCGAGCGGTCCTTGGGGCTGTGGCGCAGCTCTTCGGCATTGCGTGCGTCTTCGGCCGGGTCGGCCGAGCGCGGGCGGGTGCCCTTGATCGGGCGGGTTTCCACCTGGCCCTGGCTGACGCGGATGAAGCGCTCTGGCGAGAAGCTCAGCAGCGCGCTGCCGTCAGCCAGTTGCTGGTAGCCGGAGAACGGCGTCGGGCAGGCTTGGCGCAGGGCTTGGTAGGCGTGCCACGGGTCGCCCTGGCAAGGCGCGCGGAAGCGCTGGGTGAGGTTGATCTGGTAACAGTCGCCGGCCTGGATGTAGCGTTGTACCTGGTCGAAGGCGGCCTTGTACTGCGCCGGTTGCAAGTCGCCTTGCATGGGGGCGAGCAAGTGGAAGTCGCCGCAGCTCGAATTGTCGACAGATTCAAACAGGCTGATCAGGCGCTCGCGCTCATCATTGGCCAGGCTGGGGTGGAACACCAGCTGACTGGTACCAAGCTGGTGATCGCTGACCATCGCCCAGGCATACAGGCCCAGTTGCGCGTCGGGCAAACTCAGGTCGTCGCTCGACAGGTTGGGCAGCTGTTCCAGGCGTCGGCCGAAGTCATAGCTCAAGTAGCCAATCAGGCCGCCGGTAAAGGGTAGCTCGATGCCGGTGGGCAGCTGTGCTTCACCCAGTTGTGCAAGGCTGGCGCGCAGGCGTTGGAGGAAGGCGCGGCCGTCCTCGTCGGGCTGGGCCTGCAGGTGTTGCACGGGCCAGGCGCTGAGCAGGTCGAAGCGGCCACGCTCTGCGCCGGGGCGGGCACTGTCGAGCAGGATTGCGCCGGGGGCCTGGCGCAGGCGGGCGAAATAGGCAGCGGGAGCGGGCTGGTAGGGCAGGGGGTGGAGCGTACAGGTCGGCATCAGTGTGGACGGCGATGTAAAAGCGAGGAGGGCGATTGTAGACTTGTGTAGGAAAAGCGCCTAGCACTCGGCGCGACATTAAACATTGTCTGGGGCCGCTTTGCGGCCCTTTCCGACCGGTCCGGCGCCCCGGCAAGGCCGCTCCTACAGGGAGACGCGAAAACCTGTAGGAGCGGCCTTGCCGGGGCGCCGGACCGGTCGGAAAGGGCTGTGCAGCAGCCCCAAGGGGCTTAGCGCGGATGCACGTGCCCGAACAGGTTCTGGGTCACCCTCACTCGCTGTTCGGCATCCTCGGTGATCCCTTCCTTGGCCAGTGCCTCGATATGCGCTTCGATGGCATGGGTGCGCTGGGTCAGCCCGGTGTCATTGGCGATCTGGATGTTCAGGCCAGGCCGGGCGTTGAGTTCGAGAATCAGCGGTCCCTTGTCCTGGTCCAGCACCATGTCCACGCCGATGTAGCCCAGCCCGCACAGCTCGTAGCAGCCGGCGGCCAGTTTCATGAAACCGTCCCAGTTCGGCAGCTGCACGCCGTCCACCGCGTTGGTGGTGTCCGGGTGCTTGCTGATGATGTTGTTCAGCCAGGTGCCGCGCAGGGTCACGCCGGTGGCCAGGTCCACACCGACGCCGATGGCGCCCTGGTGCAGGTTGGCCTTGCCGCCGGACTGACGGGTCGGCAGGCGCAGCATGGCCATTACCGGGTAGCCCATCAGCACGATGATGCGAATGTCCGGCACGCCTTCGTAGCTGATGCTCTTGAAGATCTGGTCCGGGGTTACCCGGTACTCGATCAGCGCGCGGTCGCGGTGGCCGCCGAGCGAGTACAGCCCGGTGAGGATGCTCGACACCTGGTGCTCGATTTCCTCATGGCTGATGATCTTGCCCGACACGGTGCGGTAGCGGTCCTCGAAACGGTCGGCGATCACCAGGATGCCGTCACCGCCGGCGCCTTGCGCCGGCTTGATGACGAAGTCGTTGCGCCCGCCGATGATCTCGTGAAGCTTTTCGATCTGCTTCTCGGTCTCGATGATGCCGTACATCTCCGGCACATGGATGCCGGCGGCCAGGGCGCGCTCCTTGGTGATGATCTTGTCGTCGACGATCGGGTACAGGCTGCGCTTGTTGTACTTCAGCACATAGTCCGCGTTACGGCGGTTGATCCCCATGATGCCCCGGGCCTCCAGGGCTTTCCACGTCTTGATCAGGCCAAACATCAGGCGTCAGCCTTCTTCAGGAATGCCTTGAAGCGCACCAGCTCGGTCAGGCGGTAGCCGCGGTAGCGGCCCATCGCCAGCATGAAGCCCACCAGGATCAGCAGCACGGCCGGGAAGGTGAAGACGAAGTACACCAGCTCCGGCACCATCATAAGCAGGTGTGCCAGGGAGGCGGCGAACAGGGTGCCGATCGCCACTTTCATGGCATGGCCACCGCCGCGCTCTTCCCAGGTGATCGACAGGCGTTCGATGGTCATGGTCAGGATCACCATCGGGAACAGCGCCACCGACAGGCCGCGCTCCAGGCCCAGCTTGTGGCTGAACAGGCTGATGGCGGCAATCAATACCACGACGAAGGTCAGCACCACCGACAGGCGCGGCAGCATCTGCAGCTTCAGGTGTTCCAGGTACGAGCGTAGCGACAGGCCCAGTGCGGTGATCACCGTGAACAGCACGATGCCAAAGCCCAGCTGGGTCTCGCGGAAGGCCAGGGCGATCAGTACTGGGGTGAAGGTACCCAGGGTCTGGATGCCGATCAGGTTGCGCAGGATCAGGATCACCAGCACGCCGATCGGGATCATCACCATGATCATGAAGGTCTGCTGGGTCTGCAGCGGCAAGCCGTACAGCGAGTATTCGAGGAAGTCGGCGTCGGTGTTCTCGTCGGTCAGCTTCGCCAGGCGGATGGCGTTCATCTCGCTGTTGTTCATGCTGAAGGTGACGTTGGCCTTCTTGCCGCCATCGACGGTGATCAGGTTGTCGTCACCAGTCCACCACAGCAGGCGGTCGGCCGGCAGGCCCTGTTCGCCAGTGTCCGGGTTGAAGTACAGCCAGTCGTTGCCGTTGAAGCTGCGCAGCCACAGTTCAGGCGTTTGCGGGGTGTCGGCGACCAGGCGAATGGTGTGGACCTTTTCCATCGGCACGTGGGCGATCGACAGCAGCAGGTCGATGACCTGGGCCTTCTTCATCGGCGAGGTGTCGCCGGCCAGCAGTAGCTTGACGTTGTCGTCGTTGAGGTTGTTGACCCGCTTGATGGTCTCGCTGACAAAGGTCTCGACGTCGGCCGAGTGCTGGCGGATCGGTGCCATCAGGGCTTCGGCGGCGATTTTCTCCGGGCCGTCGATGGCCAGGCTGTCACGGAAGGTAGGGCCCTTGATGGCAGACTTTTCGTTGCTGTAGCGCTTGGTCAGCACCAGGCGGTAGTACAGGGTCTGGTTACCGCTGACGCGGCGCGCCGACCAGGTCACCTTGCGGTTGCCATCGGCACGGTTGACGCTCACCCCATAGTTGTTGGAGATGAAGCTCTCGTTGAGGCTGACGTAGTCACGGTTCAACGGTGGCACGAACATCTGGATCTTGACCGGGTCTTTGGAGCTGGCGACGAACTCGACCTTGGCGTCGATGTTCCACAGGTCGTCGGTTTCGTCTTCGGTCACCGGGATGCCGAGCACGAAGATCTGATAGGCCGTGACCGCCACGCCGAGCAACACCAGCACGGTGATCAGGACTTTCAGATGGAGGGTAAGAGAGCGCATCGGGATTACTCTGCTTTGGGAGCGTCGGTGGCACAGGCAGGTTTGCCGGCCGCGTATTTAAGGCTTGGGTCGACCAGCGCGTCGAAGTGCTTGAGCGCCTCGGAGCCGATCAGCAGCGGGAACTGGAAGGCGCTGCGGTCGGTGAGGTTGACTTCGATGGTGCGCCGGGCCTGGCCCATGCAGATTTCGAGTTCGATGACCGGGCGGGCGGTGTAGGCCTTGCCGGATTCCGCATCATAGTCGCCGGCGCGGCGCTTGATCTTGCTCACGCGTGCCAGGGGGCGTTCGATGGGGTGCGAATGGGCGGCGTCGATGGCCAGATAAAAGCGCACCCAGCTTTCGCCGTTGCGCTTGAAACGCTTGATGTCGCGGGCGCTGAGCGACGCGGTCTTGGCGCCGGTGTCGAGCTTGGCGGCCACTTCCAGGTCAAGGTCGCCGAGCCGGGCGTATTCGTTCAGACCGTACACGGTCTTGCCCGCCGCCTGGCCAAGGGCCGGCAGCAAGGTGAGGCATAACAGCAATAATACGGGTGTAAGTCTCATAATCCTGGCGCGGTGCTGAGCTGTGCAGGGTTCGGGGGCAAAGGTGACTGGCAACGACTGCGCAAGCTTCCTCGTTCATCTGTCAACAACATGAATTGATGACAAATACACTATCCATACTCCGTTGGAGGCGCGGCATTCTATCACGCCGACGTCTTGACGCCAGCGTGCCGCGATCTGACAACGCCATCACTGGGTAAGTTCGTTCTTAGACGATTGTCGACAATATTGATTTTGTCTTTGACTGCGAGCCTCTGATTCGCTAGTTTCTGCTCAAGCGATTAGCAAGGTGTCGACAATATGCTGGACCTCACCACCCCGAGCCCGGCCGAGGCAGACGAAACGGAAACCTTGTCCGAGAATGTCTTCCGGCGCATCCAGGCGGCAATCGTCAAGGGCGACATCGCCCCGGGCAGCAAGATCTCGGAACCTGAGCTGGCGCGCACCTATGGCATCAGCCGCGGCCCGTTGCGCGAGGCCATTCATCGGCTGGAGGGTCAGCGCCTGCTGGTGCGCGTGCCGCATGTCGGGGCGCGGGTGGTGTCGCTCAACCATGCCGAGTTGATCGAGCTGTACGAGATTCGCGAATCGCTGGAAGGCATGGCCTGCCGCCTTGCGGCCGAGCGCATGAGCCAGGCCGACATCGACGAGCTGCGCCGGGTGCTCGATACCCACGAGCGCGATGCCGCGTTCCAGGCCGGGCTGGGCTATTACCAGCAGGAAGGCGACTACGACTTCCACTACCGGATCATCCAGGGAAGCGGCAACCAGACCCTGGTCAAGATGCTCTGCGGCGAGCTGTACCAGCTGGTGCGCATGTACCGTATCCAGTTTTCCGCCACACCCAACCGGCCGCGCCAGGCCTTTGCCGAACACCACCGCATTCTCGATGCCATCGCCGACCGTGACGGCGAGCTGGCCGAACTCCTGATGCGCCGCCACATCGGCGCGTCCAAGCGCAACATCGAGCGTCACTACCTGGACGCCAACAACAACAGCCCACGAGGTGAGAAATGACTGTGAAGAGCACCCCCGGTCAGCGTTTCCGCGACGCCGTTGCCGCCGAACACCCCCTGCAAGTGGTCGGCGCGATCAACGCCAACCATGCACTGCTGGCCAAGCGTGCCGGTTTCAAGGCCATCTACCTGTCCGGTGGCGGTGTTGCCGCGGGCTCCCTGGGCCTGCCTGACCTGGGCATCAGTGGCCTGGATGACGTGCTGACCGATGTGCGCCGCATCACCGACGTCTGCGATGTGCCCTTGCTGGTGGATGTCGACACCGGTTTCGGCGCGTCGGCCTTCAACGTCGCCCGCACCGTGCGCTCGATGTGCAAGTTCGGCGCTGCGGCCATCCATATCGAGGACCAGGTCGGTGCCAAGCGCTGCGGCCATCGCCCGAACAAGGAAATCGTCACCCAGCAGGAGATGGTCGACCGTATCAAGGCCGCAGTGGATGCCCGCACCGATGACAGCTTCGTCATCATGGCGCGCACCGACGCCCTGGCGGTGGAAGGCCTGAACGCTGCCCTGGACCGGGCTGCCGCGTGCATCGAGGCTGGCGCCGACATGATCTTCCCGGAAGCCATCACCGAACTTTCGATGTACAAGACCTTCGCCGACCGGGTGCAGGCACCTATCCTGGCCAATATCACCGAGTTCGGCGCCACGCCGCTGTACACCACCGAAGAACTGGCCTCGGTCGATGTGTCGCTGGTGCTGTACCCGCTGTCGGCGTTCCGCGCCATGAACAAGGCCGCGGAGAACGTCTATACCGCACTGCGCCGCGACGGCACGCAGAAGAACGTGATCGACACCATGCAGACCCGCATGGAGCTCTACGATGCCATTGGTTACCACGCCTTCGAGCAAAGCCTCGACGCGTTGTTTGCCCAGAAGAAAGGTTGAATGTGTGCTGGCTTCTTCGCGGCTGAACCCGCTCCCAGAGGTAGCTTGTAGGAGCGGGTTTACCCGCGAAGAGGCCGGCCCAGGCAATCACCCGAATTAGCCAGATCGCTTCCTATAACAAGTTCAAGAAAGGAGAAACACCATGGCCGAAGCAAAAGTACTCAGTGGCGCTGGCCTGCGTGGCCAGGTGGCCGGCCAGACTGCACTGTCGACCGTGGGCCAGGCCGGTGCCGGGCTGACCTACCGTGGTTACGACGTCCGTGACCTGGCCGCCGGTGCCGAATTCGAAGAAGTCGCTTACCTGCTGCTGTATGGCGAACTGCCGAGCAAGGCGGAACTGGCCGATTACAAGCGCAAGCTCAAGGGCCTGCGTGACCTGCCGCAGGCGCTGAAGGAAGTGCTCGAGCGCATCCCGCGTGATGCCCACCCGATGGATGTGATGCGCACCGGTTGCTCGGTGCTGGGTACCCTGGAGCCGGAGCTGACCTTCGACGCCCAGCGTGAGAAAACCGACCGCCTGCTGGCGCTGTTCCCGGCGGTGATGTGCTACTGGTACCGCTTCACTCACCACGGCGTGCGCATCGACTGCACCAGCGACGAAGACACCCTCGGCGGCCACTTCCTGCACCTGCTGCACGGCAAGAAGCCGAGCGAGCTGCATGTCAAGGTGATGAACGTGTCGCTGATCCTCTACGCCGAGCACGAGTTCAACGCCTCGACCTTCACCGCGCGGGTCTGCGCCTCGACCCTGTCCGACCTGTATTCCTGCGTCACTGCCGCCATCGGCTCGCTGCGTGGCCCGCTGCACGGTGGTGCCAACGAAGCGGCGATGGAGCTGATCGAGCGCTTCCAGAGCCCGCAGGAAGCCACCGCCGAACTGCTGCGCATGCTTGAGCGCAAGGACAAGATCATGGGCTTCGGCCACGCGATCTACAAAGAGTCCGACCCGCGTAACGAGGTGATCAAGGGCTGGTCGAAGCAGCTTGCCGACCAGGTCGGTGACACGGTCCTGTACCCAGTTTCCGAAGCCATCGACAAGACCATGTGGGAGCAGAAGCGCCTGTTCCCCAACGCTGACTTCTACCATGCCTCGGCGTACCACTTCATGGGCATTCCGACCAAGCTGTTCACCCCGATTTTCGTTTGCTCGCGCCTGACCGGCTGGGCTGCGCATGTGTTCGAACAGCGCGCCAACAACCGCATCATCCGCCCGAGCGCCGAGTATGTCGGCGTCGAACAGCGCCAGTTCGTGCCAATCGAGCAGCGCTGAGTCAAAGACCGTTGGGGCTGCTGCGCAGCCCTTTCGCGACACAAGGCCGCTCCTACAGGGACGGTGTTGTACTTGTGGGAGCGGCCTTGTGTCGCGAAAGGGGCGCGCAGCGCCCCCAGGCCTGACCTGCTTACCGAATACCGTGACCGAGCCTGATAACGATATGAACACTGCATACCGCAAGAACCTGCCAGGCACCGCCCTGGACTATTTCGACGCCCGCGCCGCGGTCGAGGCAATCAAGCCCGGTGCCTACGACAGCCTGCCGTACACCTCTCGCGTGCTGGCCGAAAACCTCGTACGCCGTTGCGCCCCGGCGACCCTCGACGCCTCCCTGGGTCAGCTGATCGAGCGCAAGCGCGACCTCGACTTCCCATGGTTCCCGGCCCGCGTGGTGTGCCACGACATCCTCGGCCAGACCGCCTTGGTCGACCTTGCCGGCCTGCGTGATGCCATCGCCGACAAAGGCGGTGACCCGGCCGCAGTCAACCCGGTGGTGCCGGTGCAGCTGATCGTCGACCACTCCCTGGCTGTGGAATGCGGTGGTTTCGACCCGCAGGCGTTCGAGAAGAACCGCGCCATCGAAGACCGCCGTAACGAAGACCGCTTCCACTTCATCAACTGGACCAAGAAGGCGTTCAAGAACGTCGACGTGATCCAGCCCGGCAACGGCATCATGCACCAGATCAACCTGGAGAAGATGTCGCCGGTCATTCACAGCGACCGCGGCGTGGCCTACCCGGATACCTGCGTCGGCACCGACAGCCACACCCCGCATGTCGACGCGCTGGGCGTGATCGCCATTGGTGTCGGCGGCCTGGAAGCCGAAAACGTCATGCTCGGCCGTGCCTCGTGGATGCGCCTGCCGGAAATCGTCGGCGTCGAGCTGACCGGCAAGCTGGCGCCGAACATCACCGCCACCGACCTGGTACTGGCCCTCACCGAATTCCTGCGCAAGCAGAAAGTCGTTGGTGCCTACCTCGAGTTCCATGGCGAAGGGGCGCGCGCCCTGACCCTGGGCGACCGTGCCACCATTTCCAACATGGCGCCGGAATACGGCGCCACTGCGGCGATGTTCGCCATCGACCAGCAGACCATCGACTACCTCAAGCTGACCGGCCGCGATGACCAGCAGGTACAGCTGGTGGAGACCTACGCCAAGGTCGCCGGCCTGTGGGCTGACAGCCTGGCCAAGGCCGAGTACGAGCGCACCCTGAGCTTTGACCTGTCGAGCGTGGTGCGCAACATGGCCGGCCCGTCCAACCCGCATGCCCGCGTCGCTACCAGCGACCTGGCGGCCAAGGGCATCGCGGGCGCCTGGGAAGAAGTACCAGGCCAGATGCCCGACGGCGCAGTGATCATTGCCGCCATCACCAGTTGCACCAACACCAGCAACCCGCGCAACGTGATTGCCGCAGGCCTGCTGGCGCGCAACGCCAACAAGCTCGGCCTCAACCGCAAGCCGTGGGTCAAGTCATCGCTGGCGCCGGGCTCCAAGGCCGTGCAGCTGTACCTGGAAGAGGCAGGGCTGGAAAAGGAACTGGAGCAACTGGGCTTTGGCATCGTCGCCTTCGCCTGCACCACCTGCAACGGCATGTCGGGTGCGCTTGACCCGGTGATCCAGCAGGAAATCATCGACCGCGACCTGTACGCCACCGCCGTGCTGTCGGGTAACCGCAACTTCGACGGGCGCATCCACCCTTACGCCAAGCAGGCGTTCCTCGCGTCGCCGCCACTGGTGGTGGCCTACGCGATTGCCGGCACCATCCGCTTCGACATCGAGAAAGATGTGCTGGGCGTGGTCGACGGCAAGGAAATCCGCCTCAAGGACATCTGGCCGAGCGACGAGGAAATCGACGCGGTGGTGCGTGCGGCGGTCAAGCCGGAACAGTTCCGCAAGGTCTATATCCCGATGTTCGCCATCGAGGAAGACCGCGGGCCGAAAGTCGCGCCGCTGTACGACTGGCGCCCGATGAGCACCTATATCCGCCGCCCGCCTTACTGGGAAGGTGCCCTGGCCGGCGAACGTACCCTGCGTGGCATGCGCCCGCTGGCGGTGCTGCCGGACAACATCACCACCGACCACCTGTCGCCGTCCAACGCCATCCTGCTCGACAGCGCCGCAGGTGAGTACCTGGCGAAGATGGGCCTGCCCGAAGAGGACTTCAACTCCTATGCCACACACCGTGGCGACCACCTGACCGCCCAGCGCGCTACCTTCGCCAACCCCAAGTTGTTCAACGAAATGGTGCGCAAGGATGACGGCAGCGTGAAGCAGGGTTCGCTGGCGCGCATCGAGCCGGAAGGCAAGGTGACGCGCATGTGGGAGGCCATCGAGACCTACATGGAGCGCAAGCAGCCGCTGATCATCGTCGCCGGTGGCGACTATGGCCAGGGTTCGTCCCGCGACTGGGCGGCCAAAGGTGTGCGCCTGGCCGGTGTCGAAGCGATCGTCGCCGAAGGCTTCGAGCGCATTCACCGCACCAACCTGGTGGGCATGGGGGTGTTGCCGCTGGAGTTCAAGCCGGGCACCGACCGCAAGACCCTGGGCCTGGATGGCAGCGAGACTTATGACGTGCTCGGCGAGCGCAAGCCGCGGGCGACCCTGACCCTGGTGGTGACACGGCGCAATGGCGAGCGTGTGGAGGTGCCAGTGACCTGCCGCCTGGACACTGCCGAGGAAGTGTCGATCTACGAGGCGGGCGGGGTGCTGCAGCGCTTTGCCCAGGACTTCCTCGAAGCGACCGCTTGAACAGGACTTGAACATGGCACATGTAGCGCAAGTGAAAATTCCCGCCACCTACATCCGTGGCGGCACCAGCAAAGGCGTGTTCTTCCGCCTGCAGGACCTGCCGGAACCGGCTCAGGTCCCAGGCCCGGCGCGTGACGCGCTGCTGTTGCGGGTAATCGGCAGCCCCGACCCATATGCCAAGCAGATCGACGGCATGGGCGGCGCCACCTCGAGCACCAGCAAGACGGTCATCCTGTCGAAGAGCATCAAGCCCGGGCACGATGTCGACTACCTGTTCGGCCAGGTCGCCATCGACAAGGCCTTCGTCGACTGGAGCGGCAACTGCGGCAACCTTTCTGCTGCGGTCGGCTCGTTCGCCATCAGCAACGCCCTGGTCGACCCGGCGCGCATTCCGCGCAACGGCATGGCCACGGTGCGCATCTGGCAGGCCAACATCGGCAAGACCATCATTGCCCATGTACCGATCACCGAAGGTGAGGTGCAGGAAACCGGTGACTTCGAACTGGACGGGGTGACCTTCCCGGCCGCCGAAGTGCAGCTTGAGTTCCTCGACCCGGCCGCCGACGAGGATGGCGATGGCGGTGCGATGTTCCCCACCGGCAACCTGGTGGACGACCTGGAAGTGCCGGGTGTCGGTACCTTCAAGGCGACCTTGATCAATGCCGGTATCCCCACCGTGTTCGTCAATGCCGCCGACATCGGTTACACCGGCACTGAATTGCAGGACGCGATCAACGGCGACCCCCAGGCGCTGCTACGTTTCGAGACCATCCGCGCCTACGGCGCCGTGCGCATGGGCCTGATCGAGCATGTCGACCAGGCTGCCGGGCGTCAGCACACGCCGAAGGTGGCTTTCGTTGCGCCGCCGAGCACCTACACTGCGTCCAGTGGCAAGGCAGTTGCGGCCGGTGACATCGACCTGTTGGTGCGTGCGTTGTCCATGGGCAAGCTGCACCACGCGATGATGGGGACCGCTGCCGTGGCCATTGGTACCGCTGCAGCCATTCCGGGCACGCTGGTCAACCTCGCCGCGGGCGGGGGCGAGCGCAGTGCCGTGCGTTTTGGCCACCCGTCCGGCACCTTGCGGGTCGGGGCCGAGGCGCGCCAGGTGGATGGCGAGTGGACGGTGACCAAGGCAATCATGAGCCGCAGTGCTCGCGTGCTGATGGAGGGCTGGGTTCGCGTGCCTGGCGATAGCTTCTAACGCACCACTGGCGCTCGGCTTTCGTTAGCTGGGGCTGCTTTGCAGCCCTTTCGCGACGCGAGGCCGCTCCTACAGGAATACGCGGTCTCTTGTAGGGGCGGCCTTGGGTCGCGAAAGGGTCGCGAAGCGGCCCCGGCAATTCCGAAGGGAGCTGGCTATGAGCGCCAACGTGGACCTGAATGACCGCCCGGACTACGACCGGGTACTGCAAACCCTGGCCGACTACGCCCTCGGTTACCGGGTCGAATCCCCTGAAGCCCTGGATACCGCGCGCAACTGCCTGATGGACACCCTGGGCTGTGGCTTGCTGGCCCTGCGTTTCCCCGAATGCACCAAGCTCCTCGGTCCGCTGGTGGAAGGTACCGTAGTGCCCAATGGCGCGCGCGTTCCCGGTACCGCCTACCGCCTCGACCCGGTCAAGGCGGCCTGGGACATCGGCTGCACCGTGCGCTGGCTGGACTACAACGACACCTGGCTGGCCGCCGAATGGGCGCACCCTTCGGACAACCTTGGCGGCATCCTGGCGGTTGCCGATCACCTGTCGCAGAAGCGTGTGGCCAGTGGCGAAGCACCGCTGCTGATGCGTGACGTGCTCGAAGCCATGGTCATGGCCCATGAGATCCAGGGCGTGCTGGCACTGGAGAACTCGTTCAATCGCGTCGGCCTCGATCACGTGATACTGGTCAAGGTGGCCTCGACCGCCGTATGCGCCCGGCTGATGGGGGCTAATCGCGAACAGATGCTCTCGGCTCTTTCCCATGCATTCGTCGATGGCCAGGCATTGCGCACTTACCGCCATGCGCCCAATGCCGGCTCACGCAAGTCCTGGGCGGCGGGTGATGCCTCCAGCCGGGGCGTGCGCCTGGCTGATATCGCGCTGCGTGGCGAAATGGGCGTGCCAGGGGTGCTGACTGCGGCGCAGTGGGGTTTTCATGACGTCTCGTTCAGCCACACCAACAAGGACCTGGCGGTAAAACCTGCCGGCCAGTATGAACTGCGCCTGCCGCAACCCTTGGCCAGTTACGTGATGGAGAATGTGCTGTTCAAGGTCAGCTTTCCAGCCGAGTTCCACGCCCAGACGGCCTGCGAAGCGGCAGTGACCCTGCACCCGCTGGTGCGTAACCGCCTGCATGAAATCGACCGCATCGTCATCACCACCCAAGAGTCGGCGATCCGCATCATTTCCAAGCGTGGCCCGCTGGCCAATGCTGCCGACCGTGATCATTGCCTGCAATATATGGTGGCGGTGCCGCTGATCTTCGGCCACCTGGTGGCCGAGCATTATGAAGATGCCTTCCATGCCAATCACCCCAGCATCGATCGCCTGCGCGAGAAGATGGAGGTGGTCGAAGACCCGCGCTTTAGCCGTGAGTATCTGGAGCCGGACAAGCGCTCGATTGCCAATGCCGTGCAGGTGTTCTTCAAGGATGGCAGCAGTACCGAGCAGGTGCTGGTGGAGTACCCGATCGGGCATCGGCGGCGGCGCGAGGAGGGGATACCGCTGCTGGAGGCCAAGTTCAAGGGCAACCTGGCGACGCGCTTTGTGCGCCAGCGCTGCGAAGCGATTTTTGAACTCTGCAAGGACCAGCAAAGGCTGGAACAGATGGCCGTGCACAGGTTTGTCGATCTGTTCGTGATTTGAGTTTCCATTGCTGGCCTCTTCGCGGGTTTACCCGCGAAGAGGCCGGCACAGGCTGAAACAAGAAAGCCCCGGCATCGCTGCCGGGGCTTTCTTTTACTGCATGTAACTCAGCTTACGCCTGAACCACCGGGATCTTGGCGTTGGCAGCCGCTTCACGGAACTCGGCGATCTGGTCGAAGCTCAGGTAGCGGTAAACGTCGGCAGCCATGCTGTCGATGTCTTTCGCGTACTGCATGTACTCTTCGACGGTCGGCAGCTTGCCGATGATCGAAGCGACAGCAGCCAGCTCGGCCGAGGCCAGGTACACGTTGGTGGCGTCGCCCAGACGGTTCGGGAAGTTACGGGTCGAGGTGGAGACCACGGTCGAACCGGTCTGCACACGTGCCTGGTTACCCATGCACAGCGAGCAGCCTGGCATTTCCATGCGCGCACCGGCCTTGCCGTAGATGCCGTAGTAGCCTTCTTCGGTCAGCTGGTGGGCGTCCATCTTGGTTGGCGGGGCCAGCCACAGACGGGTCGGGATACCGCCCTTGACCTTGTCCAGCAGCTTGCCGGCAGCGCGGAAGTGACCGATGTTGGTCATGCACGAACCGATGAACACTTCGTCGATCTTCTCGCCCTGTACCGAGGACAGCAGGCGGGCATCGTCCGGGTCGTTCGGCGCGCAGAGCACAGGCTCCTTGACGTCGGCCAGGTCGATTTCGATGATTTCGGCGTATTCGGCATCGGCGTCGGCCGACAGCAGCTCAGGCTTGGCCAGCCAGGCTTCCATGGCCTGGGCGCGACGCTCCAGGGTGCGGGCATCGCCGTAGCCTTCGCCGATCATCCAGCGCAGCAGGGTGATGTTGGACTGCAGGTATTCGGCAATGGCCTTTTCCGGCAGCTTGATGGTGCAGCCAGCAGCGGAACGCTCAGCCGAGGCGTCGGACAGCTCGAAGGCTTGCTCGACGGTCAGTTCGTCCAGGCCTTCGATTTCCAGGATGCGGCCGGAGAAGGCGTTTTTCTTGCCTTTCTTCTCGACGGTCAGCAGGCCCTTCTGGATGGCGTAGTAAGGGATGGCGTGGACCAGGTCACGCAGGGTGATGCCTGGCTGCAGTTTGCCCTTGAAGCGCACCAGGATCGATTCTGGCATGTCCAGCGGCATGACGCCGGTGGCGGCGGCGAAGGCCACCAGGCCGGAACCGGCCGGGAACGAGATGCCGATCGGGAAGCGGGTGTGCGAGTCGCCACCGGTACCCACGGTGTCTGGCATCAGCATGCGGTTCAGCCAGCTGTGGATGATGCCGTCGCCTGGGCGCAGCGACACGCCGCCACGGGTGCGGATGAAGTCTGGCAGGGTGTGGTGGGTGGTGACGTCGATCGGCTTCGGATAAGCCGCGGTGTGGCAGAACGACTGCATCACCAGGTCAGCGGAGAAGCCCAGGCATGCCAGGTCTTTCAGCTCGTCACGGGTCATCGGGCCAGTGGTGTCCTGGGAACCGACGGTGGTCATCTTCGGCTCGCAGTAGGCACCTGGGCGTACGCCCTGGCCTTCAGGCATGCCGCAGGCACGGCCGACCATCTTCTGCGCCAGGGTGAAGCCCTTGCCGGTGTCGGCTGGCTGCTCTGGCTTCTTGAACAGGTCGGAAGCGCCCAGGCCCAGCTCGGCGCGGGCTTTTTCAGTCAGGCCACGGCCGACGATCAGCGGGATACGGCCGCCTGCGCGGACTTCGTCGAGCAGCACTTCGGTTTTCAGCGCGAAGCTGGTGACCAGCTCGTCGCTGCCGTGACGGCGCACTTCACCTTTGAATGGGTAAACGTCGATGACGTCGCCCATGGCCAGGTTGGTGCAGTCGAACTCGATCGGCAGGGCGCCGGCGTCTTCCATGGTGTTGTAGAAGATCGGGGCGATCTTGGTGCCGAAGCAGAAACCACCGGCGCGCTTGTTCGGCACGTACGGGATGTCGTCGCCGAAGAACCACAGCACCGAGTTGGTGGCGGATTTACGCGAGGAACCGGTACCGACCACGTCACCGACGTAGGCAACCGGGAAGCCCTTGGCCTTGACCGCTTCGATCTGCGCCAGCGGGCCGACCGAACCAGGCTGAGATGGCTCGATGCCGTCACGGGCCATTTTCAGCATCGCCAGGGCGTGCAGCGGGATGTCAGGGCGCGACCAGGCGTCCGGAGCAGGGGACAGGTCGTCGGTGTTGGTTTCGCCAGGCACCTTGAACACGGTCAGGGTGTACTTGTCGGCGATGGCCGGACGCGAGGTGAACCACTCGCCGGCAGCCCAGGAGTCCAGCACGGCCTTGGCGTGAACGTTGCCGGCCTTGGCTTTTTCGGCCACATCGTGGAAGGCATCGAACATCAGCAGGGTGTGCTTGAGCTGTTCGGCCGCGACGGCGCCCAGTTCGGCGTCGTCGAGCAGCGCGACCAGCGTCTCGATGTTGTAGCCGCCCTGCATGGTGCCCAGCAGTTCAGCAGCGTGCTTGCGGTCGATCAGTGGCGACTTGGCTTCGCCCTTGGCCACGGCGGAGAGGAAAGCGGCCTTGACGTAGGCAGCTTCGTCGACCCCTGGTGGAACGCGGTTGGTGATCAGGTCTACGAGGAAGGCTTCTTCGCCGGCCGGCGGGTTTTTCAGCAGCTCGACCAGGCCTGCAGTTTGTTCGGCGTTCAGCGGCTGGGGCACGATACCCAGGGCGGCACGCTCTTCGATGTGTTTGCGGTAGGCTTCAAGCACAGTTATTACCCTCATCAGTGGTCCCTAAAGGGAGTCCGGGACGCTCATCCAGCATTCAATGCACCCATGCGCTGCCACGGCTTTGTGGGCCGCCCAGCCAGAGTCGCAAAGAATCCTTACAGAAGCTGCTTTCAAAGTTTTACGCCTGCAGAACGGGAGCTGATGAGGGCTGGCGCGGGCATGCGAGGGGTGCATGGCCCGGGCCAACGCCGTTCTACCGGATGAACTGTGCTCGTGACGCTTTGAAAACAGCTTCCAACGGACATTGTTGCCTTGAAAAGGCGGGATGATTCTACGGCAAATTGTCGCGGAAGGTAAGGCGGCGATCATGACTTTAACGAGTGACCGTGGTTAGACAAAGGGCTAACATGGGCCCGTGTTCCACCGCCAAGCCGTTGTTTTTCCATGTCCAACCAGTCCATCAAGACCCCTTGCGTCGGCCTTTGCTCCACGGTGTATGGAGACACGGTGTGCCGTGGCTGCAAGCGTTTCCACCATGAAGTGATCCACTGGAACGGCTACGACGAGGCGCAGAAGCGCGCCGTGTGGCTGCGCCTGGAGCAGCTTTTGGCGCAGGTGATGATGGCCAAGCTGGAAGTGTTCGACAAAAATTTGCTGCGCCAGCAATTGCAGCAGCGCTCGATCCGCTTCGTCGAACAGCAGTCGGAATATTGCTGGGCGTATCAGCTGATCGCTCGCGGGGCGCGGATGATCCGCGATCTGGAGGCTTACGGCATGGCGCTGCTGCCGGAGTTTCGCGACTGGGAACTGCCGCAACTGCGCGATGCCATCGACCGCGAGTTTTTCCTGCTCTCCGAGGCCCATTACCAGCGTTACATCGCCCCGAGCTTCCTGCGCGATGCAGTGGGCGACGGGCAGGGCTGAGACCCTGCCCACAGCGGCGGATCAGTCGCCGGTGTATTCGCAACCGCTGGTGCAGGTTTCGTGAATGCGCACTTTGGACAGCTCCGGCATCAACGGCTTGACCTGGTCCCAGATCCACTTGGCGATCACTTCGCTGGTGGGGTTTTCCAGGCCTGGGATGTCGTTCAGGTAGTTGTGGTCCAACTGCTCGTAGATCGGCTTGAAGATCGCCTTGACCTCGGCGAAGTCACGAATCCAGCCGGTGTGCGGGTCCAGCGGGCCGGTCAGGTGCAGGCCGACCTTGAACGAGTGGCCATGCAGGCGGCCGCACTTGTGGCCTTCCGGAACGTGAGGGAGGCGGTGGGCCGATTCGAATGTGAACTCTTTGAAAATTTCCACGCGGTCATAACTCTGTGTGAATCAATAATGCGCGCAGTCTACCAGCATGGCCGCTACAAGGCTTGCAGGCGTTCGTGCAGCCGCCCGGTGGCAATCAGTTCCAGCAGCTCGTCGCCCAGCCGCTGGCTTTCGGCGATCGCCTGGTACCAGTAGCGCTTGCGGCTCGGCGCATCGCCCATGAAGCGCTTGAAGTCGTTACGGTCGGGCAGTTTGCCGTAGGGCAGGGCGGCCAGGTACTGCGGCGACGGAGTCATCAGCAGCACGTTCTGCAGGCGCGTGGCGTCCCCCTTGCGCCAGGGCAGTGCCTTGTCGAACCAGCCGGGCACCACCTTGTCGGTGAAGTGCGGGTACAGCACCAGGTCGTCACCGCGGTAGGGCAGGTCGAGGTGGTAGTCGAGCAGGCCGCCGTCGCGGTAAGTGCCGGCGCCCGCGCCGGGAATGTCGCGCACACCTTCCATCACCATCGGGATCGAGCCCGAGGCGAGCAGGGCGTGGCGCAGGTTGGCCAGGTCCAGCGGCAGGCAGCGCGAGGGAAAGTCGGTGAGGGCGTCAAGCGGCGGTGCACTGCGCGCATCGTGCAGGATGACGCGTTCGAAGTGCCGGGCCAGGCGCGCGCGCCCCAGCAGGTTGCTGGCGATCACCGAACCCAGGCCCATGCCCAGGCGGCCACGATGGTCGTGGGCAAGCTGACCGTGGCTTTTCACCACCAGGATGTTCAGGCGGTAGTGCGGGTTGGCGAGGATCTGGCCGTCGCGGCCCTGCAGCAGGTCGTCGAGCATGCGCTGGCAGCTGCGGCTGATCTCGGCGGGGGTAACACCCTTGGCGAAGTCCTGCTCGGTGTACAGCTCGCCCAGGCGGCGGATGCCGGCAACCGGGTCGTCGAGGCAGGCGCTGGCGAAGCGCCAGGAGCCGATCGAGGCGCCGATCAGTGCGCGTTGCCGCGGTGCCGCTGGCAGCCATTCACCGAACAGGGCCAGGTCCAGCCCCTGGATGCCCAGGGGCTTGGGCCCGCCCGCCGCACCTGGCAATACACCCACATCGGCCGCCTGCAGGCCACGTTCGCGAATTTGCTGCAGCGCGCGCTGGCCAGCCTTGAAGGTGAGTGCAGGGAATTTGATGTGAATGGCGCTCATGACGGATCTCGCAGGTAACAAGCGGGTCATTATAGGGGCTTGATACCACTACAGCTGCGCTATCATGGCGCCAGCTGTTTTCAGGTTGAATTAAGGACCACTGGTTAGTCTTAACCCCGTAGACAACTTGAACGTCGCTCAGGAGAGCCACCATGAAAACCTTGACTGCCCTGTTCACCGCCGCCGCCCTTGCCCTGGGCGCCAATGCTGCTTTCGCCAAGGACGTCCAGCCTGACGAAGTGGTCAAACTGGTCAACGCCAAGACCATCAAGTCGCTGGATGAACTCAAGGCCGCCGCCGTGGCCAAGCACCCAGGTGCCACCGTCACCGATTCGGAGCTGGAAAACGAATACGGTCGCTACATCTACAAGGTCGACCTGCGCGACACGCAGAACGTCGAGTGGGATGTCGACCTGGATGCCAAGACCGGTGAAGTGTTAAAGGACGAGCGGGACAGCTGATGATCCACTTACCCCGGCCGGCGCGGTATCTGGCGCTGTCGTTGCTGGCCGTGTGCTCGCTGGCTGTTGCCCGCGACCTGGACCAGGACCAGGCCCTGAAACTGCGCCAGAAGGGCATCATCCTGCCACTCGAGCAATTGTTGGCAACCGCCCTGGGGCGTTACCCCGGGGCGCGTTTGCTGGAGGCCGAACTGGAAGAAGACGACGGCCGCTACGAATATGAAGTCGAACTGCTGACCAAGGAAGGCGTGGTGCGCGAGATCAAGCTTGATGCCAGCAGTGGTGCCCTGCTCAAAGACGAGGAAGACGACTGACATGCGCCTGCTGCTTGTCGAAGACAACGTGCCCCTGGCCGACGAACTGACCACCAACCTGCAGCGCCAGGGGTATGCCGTGGACTGGTTGGCCGATGGCCGCGATGCGGTTTACCAGGGCCAGAGCGAACCCTACGACCTGATAATCCTCGATCTTGGCCTGCCAGGCTTGCCGGGCCTGGAGGTGCTGGCGCAGTGGCGTGCCGGCGGCCTGGCCACGCCGGTGCTGATCCTTACGGCGCGCGGGTCGTGGGCAGAGCGTATCGAAGGCCTGAAAGCTGGGGCCGACGATTACCTGAGCAAGCCTTTTCACCCCGAGGAACTGCAGCTGCGCATTCAGGCGTTGCTGCGCCGCGCCCGCGGGCTGGCCAACCAGCCAACCCTGGAAGCTGCAGGCCTGCACCTGGATGAAAGCCGCCAGTGCGTGAGCCGCGATGGCGTCGACATCCAGCTCACTGCCGCGGAATTTCGCCTGTTGCGCTACTTCATGCTGCATCCGCAGCAGATCCTGTCCAAGAGCCACCTGGCCGAGCACCTTTACGACGGCGAGACCGAGCGTGATTCCAATGTGCTGGAGGTGCACGTCAACCACCTGCGGCGCAAGCTTGGGCGCAGCGTCATCGAAACGCGTCGCGGGCAGGGGTACATCTATGCCGGGAGCACCGGGTGAAGTCCATCCAGGCGCGCCTGAGCCTGGGCCTGGTCGCCGTGCTGGTGATGGTCGGCGTGGTGCTCGCGCAGCTGACCCTGTGGCTGTTCGAGGCCGGTTTGCAGCGCTACCTGGAAAACGGCCTGCGCAAGGAAAGCGAGAACTTACTGGTGGCGTTGGTGCGTGGGCCGTCTGGCCTGCAGCTGGATGAACGGCGCATTTCCGCGGCTTACCAGCGGCCTTTCTCGGGCTACTACTTCCGTATCGACTTCGACCAGGGGACCTGGCGCTCGCGTTCGCTGTGGGACCTGGACATGCCCAAGCCGGCCGCGCCGGGGCTGTCCGATAGCCATGAGCTGGGCCCGGAAGGCCAGCAACTGCTGGCGTTGCGCGCCGATTACCGGCGCCTGGGCCAGAACATCTCGATCAGCGTGGCGCAAGACTATTCGCCAGTACGCGAGAGCTTTCGTCGGCTGCAGCAGATCGGCCTGGGCATGGGCCTGGTGGCGTTGCTGATCGTGCTGGTGCTGCAGCGCGTTACCGTGACCCGCTCGCTGCGCCCGCTGGAGCGCGCGCGTCAGCAGATCGCCCAACTACAGCAAGGCCAGCGCTCGCAGCTCGATGCCCAGGTGCCCAGTGAGCTGGCGCCGCTGGTGGGCCAGATCAACCACTTGCTCAGCCACACAGAAGACAGCCTGCGCCGTTCGCGCAATGCCTTGGGCAACCTCGGCCATGCGCTGAAGACTCCGCTGGCGGTGCTGCTCAGCCTGGCCTCCAGCGAGCGCTTGAAAGACTTGCCAGAGGTGCAGGCGCAGCTGCGTGAACAGCTGGAGCAGATCCAGCAGCGCCTGGCCCGCGAGCTGAATCGGGCGCGCCTGGCGGGCGATGCCTTGCCTGGGGCGCAGTTCGATTGTGATGCCGAACTGCCGGGCTTGCTTGCGACCTTGGGCATGATCCATGGCGAGGGCTTGCTGCTTGAGCGCGATGTGCCGCCAGGGCTGCTGTTGCCGTGGGATCGCGAAGACGTACTGGAGCTGCTCGGTAACCTGCTGGACAACGCTTGCAAGTGGGCCGACAGCGAAGTGCGGCTGGGGATTGTGCCGACAGCCGAGGGGTATCGGTTGTGGGTCGATGATGACGGCCCCGGTATTCCTGAGAGCCAGCGGCTGCAGGTGCTGGAACGCGGCTCGCGGCTTGATGAGCAGGTCGATGGGCATGGGCTGGGGCTGGGGATCGTGCGCGATATCGTCGAGGCCTGGGGTGGGCGGTTGGCATTGCTTGAGAGCACCTTGGGCGGGTTGCGGGTGAGCATCGAGCTACCGCGCAAGTCGAGGTAATGCTGGGGCCGGCACGCGGCCCTTTCGCGACACAAGGCCGCTCCTACAAGAGATTGCGTTCCCCTGTAGGGGCGGCCTTGTTTCGCGAATGGGGCGCAAAGCGCCCCCAACGGCCAGATCAGCACTGCAAAAAAATTGCAGTACAGCCGCATTTTTTTGAATTAGCCCAATCTTCCCCCGCCCGGCACAATCCCCCTCACGAAACCCTGCGGTTTCCATCTCTCCATGGACGGAGCCCCTTGTGGTATTGCATCCGCGATACAAGGCCCAGGCCACTTCGGCTGGGCTTTCTTTTTAATCAGAAAAACTACAGATCCCGATTACTCAAATGTCTGCCATGCGTTCCGAACGTCGTCTGCAGCGGCTGTTGCCAGCGCCCCTGAATATCCCCCCCAAAGAATGGTTGCGTGCCGGTATCGGCGCGTTGCTCGGCCTGTTCCTCGCCGGTTGGCTGACCAGCCTGGCCTATGGCCCGGGCATTGCCCTGCACCTGCTCGGCCCGTTGGCCGCTTCGGCGGTGCTGGTGTTTGCCGTGCACTCCGGGCCGTTGGCCCAGCCGTGGCCTGTGCTTGGCAGCTATGCCCTGGCCGGTGCGGTCGGCCTGGCCATGCGCCAGGGCTTCGGCCCCGAGCTGTGGGTGGCCGCCGCTGCCCTGGGCATCTCGATACTGGTGATGTGCCTGCTGCGCTGCCTGCACCCGCCGGGTGGTGGCGTGGCGGTGAGCGCGGTGCTGGCCGATTCTGGGCTGACGGCCATGGGTGATCACCTGCTGGAGCCGGTGTTGCTCAATGCGCTGATCCTGGTAAGCGTGGCGGTGATCTACAACCGCCTGACTGGTGTGCGCTACCCGAAAGGCGCATTGCCGCGCAAGGACCCGCACCACACCCACGACCCGCTGCCCAGCGAGCGCGTCGGCATCAGTGGCGCCGACCTGGATCAGGCGCTGGAAGAGTTGGGCGAATTTGTCGACGTCACCCGCGACGAACTGGAACGCATCATCCTCGCCACCGAGCACCACGCGCTGCAGCGCAGCCTCGGCGGCATCACGGCAGGGGCGGTGATGTCGCGTGATGTGCAGTTCGCTTCGCCCCAGACCACCCTGGAGCAGGCCTGGAATATGCTCGCCAGCCATCACCTGAAAACCTTGCCGGTGCTGCAGCAGGGCAAGCTGGTGGGTATCGTCAGCCTCAGCGACCTGGTCGGCCCGGCCATGCAGCGCGGCCAGTTCAGTTGGCGTGGCCTGTTCGGCCGCAAAGTGGTGCGCATGGAGCAGGTGATGAGCCGGCGGGTGGTCAGTGTCAGCAGCCAGCATCCGCTGGAGCGCCTGCTGCCGCTTCTCTGCGAGCAAGGCATGCACTGCCTACCGGTGCTTGACGGTGATCAGCTGGTGGGTGTGGTCACCCAGACCGACCTGGTCGCCGGCCTCAAGCGCCAGTTGCTCAGTGCCGCCGGCAGTGCGTCAGATAACCGGGTCCCAGCGTTGTGACCAATCGCTGGCGCCGGCTGCCACCAGCCGGCGCAGCACCGTGATGGCCTGTTGCAGGGCCTCGCTGTCGCGTTTGCGCGGGTACACCAGGTAGGTCGGGTAGGTGAATTCCGGCGCTTGTGGCACCCGCTCGAACACGCCGCTTTCCAGGTAGGCCTGAACCACACGGGTACGGAAATACCCGCTCCCCCCTTGGTCGAGGATGAACTGCAGGGCCAACGGGCCGAGGTTGAAACTCAGCGCCGGGCGCGCGCAGTCGGGCAGGGCGGCATCGTGCTGGCGGCGGAAGGCTTCACCCCAGTCGATGTAGATGTACGGCTCGGGTTGATCGACCCGGCGCACGCGGATCAGCTTTTCTTCCATCAACTGCTCCACCTGCAGCCCTGGGCCGTAGGTCGGCTGGTACACCAGTGCGGCGTCGAGCAGGCCCATCTCCACCTTGCGCAGCAACGACTCGCCATCGCTCACCTCGCTGCGGATGGCATGGCTGGGCAGCTCGCGGTGCAGGGCACTGACCCAGTCGAGCAACATCGGATTGCCCAGGCTCACTTCCGCGCCTACATGCAGCACCTGCTGGCAACCTTCGGGCAGTGGCAGGTCGCGGCGTGCCGCTTCCCAGGTTTGCACCAGCTGGTTGGCGTAGCTGACGAAGGCTTCGCCGTCACTGGTCAGGCTGGCACCGTTGCGGCTGCGCACGAAAAGCTGGCAGCCCAGTTGCTGCTCCAGGCGTTGCACGCGGGCGGTGATGGCGGTCTGTGACACGAACAGGCGTTCGGCGGCGGCGACCAGGCTGCCGCAACGCACGACTTCCAGAAAGGTTCGGGCCTGATCGATGTCCATGAGCTGCTCTGTGGCGTTAAGGGGCGCCTATTCTAAGGCCTTTGCACTGTTATGGGGCGCATAAGCGTTCTCTGCAAATGTGCATATGCGTTGTGACTTTAGTCCCATGGCGGGCCCGGCGTGGCGGGCCATACTCACTATTCGCCCTTCAATAACAACAAGTACCGGGTTGCCACCAACATGACTTATCAGCACAGCTACGCCCACTCCATTGCCGACCCTGCTGCCTTCTGGGCCGAACAGGCCGATCACTTGGCCTGGTACCGCAAACCTTCCCTGACCCTGCAGGAAAATGCCGACGGCACCCACCAGTGGTTTGCCGATGGCCGCCTGAACAGTTGCTACCTGGCCCTTGATAGGCAAATCGAACTGGGCCGTGGCGAGCAGACGGCGTTGCTCTACGACTCGCCCGTGACCGGCGTGCAGCAAGCTTTCACCTATAACCAGCTGCGTGACGAAGTAGCGCGCCTGGCCGGGTTGTTGCGCCAGTTGGGTGTGGGCAAAGGGGATGGCGTGATCATCTACATGCCGATGGTGCCACAGGCAGCCATGGCCATGCTTGCCTGTGCGCGGATCGGCGCCGTGCATTCGGTGGTATTCGGTGGCTTTGCCGCCAATGAACTGGCCCTGCGTATCGATGATGCGCGGCCAACGCTGCTGCTGACGGCATCCTGCGGCCTGGAATTCGACCGGGTGATCGAGTACAAGCCGCTGGTCGACCGTGCCCTGCAGGCCGCTCGCCATCAGCCTCGCCAGGTGCTGGTGCTGCAGAGGCCCCAGGCCCGCGCGCAGCTGCAACCAGGCCGTGATCTGGACTGGCAGCAGGCCTTGGTCGATGCCGAGCCGGTGGCACCCGTGGCGCTGGATGCCGGCGACCCGCTGTACATCATGTATACCTCCGGTACCACCGGCAAACCCAAGGGCATCGTCCGCGAAAATGGCGGCAACGCGGTCGCGCTTTGCTACGCGATGCGTCATATCTACGGCATGCAGGCTGGCGATGTGTGGTGGGGTATCTCCGATGTCGGCTGGGTGGTCGGCCATTCGCTGATCGTCTATGGGCCGCTGATGAGCGGCTGCACCACGGTGTTCTATGAGGGCAAGCCGATCCGCACGCCAGACGCTTCGGCGTACTGGCGGGTAGTCGAGCAGTACAAGGTCAATGCCTTGTTCTGCGCGCCCACCGCCATGCGTGCGATCCGCAAGGAAGACCCGGACGGCGAGCTGATCCGCAAGCATGACCTGAGCTCGCTGCGCCAGCTGTTCCTGGCCGGGGAAAAGCTCGATTCCAGTACCCATCAGTGGCTGGAGCGGGTGACTGGCAAACCGGTACACGACCATTGGTGGCAGACCGAAACCGGCTGGCCAGTGACCGCGCCTTGCGTGGGGCTGGAGGGCAGTGCGGCGCGGCCAGGTTCGAGCAACCGCGCGGTGCCGGGCTACCACGTACGTGTGCTGGATGATGACGGGCATCTACTCGGCCCAGACCAGCAAGGCGCCATCGTCATCGCCCTGCCGTTGCCGCCGGGGTGCAGCCAGACCTTGTGGGGCGACCATGAGCGTTACCTGCAGGCGTACCTGCAGACCTACCCGGGCTATTACCACACCGGTGACGGTGGTTATCTGGACGATGAAGGCTTTGTCTACATCATGGGCCGTACCGATGACGTGATAAACGTCTCCGGTCACCGCTTGTCCACGGGCGAGATGGAAGACCTGGTTGCACGTCACCCCGCAGTGGCCGAGTGTGCGGTGATTGGTGTGCATGACGAGATCAAGGGCCAGGTGCCGCTGGCGCTGGTGGTGCTCAAGGATGGCGAGGGTATTGCCGAGGCGCAGTTGCTGGTGGACCTGGTGGGCAGTGTGCGTGAGGAGATCGGTGCGCTGGCGTGCTTCAACCGGGTGCGACTGGTGAAGCGCTTGCCCAAGACTCGTTCGGGGAAAATCCTGCGGGCGGTGCTGCGCAAGATTGCCGATGGGCAGGCTTATGTGCCGCCTTCAACCCTGGATGACCCGGCGGTGCTGGGGGAAATCGAGGCGGTGCTGGCGGACCTGCCCAGGGCTGGCTGATGGGTTGACCTGGTCCGGCCTCTTCGGGGGCAAGCCCGCTTCTAGCGAGCGGGCTGTACACTCTGTGATGATTCGGACCTAAAGCGGATAGCGGGCAACGTACTCCCGCCCCCTTACCTCGATGACCTGCTGGCCTTCGTGCTCCAGCGTTAGCAGGGTATTGCTTTCTGGGAAATCAGGTGTCAGCAGCCAGCCTTGATTACCAAATGTGCTATCGACCTGGCCACTGTGGTTAAGGCGCAGAATTGCGACAGGCAATTCACCAGAGGGGTGGTGCGATTGAACAAAGCTAACGAGTACGCCTTCGTTATGGGGGGTGACAGCGATTGCTTTGGTGCGGTCGAAGTCGTCTCGAGCAAAAATGATTGCATTTCCGCCATTGAAACTTTGATCAGGACTGCCGTCCAGTTTCAGGCAGAACACAAATCCGCTATCTCCGGCGCTACCCACCACGTAAAGGCGGTCATCTACTTGTACTGCCGAATGAACGCTCAGATGAGCTATGTTCGGATGGCCCGGCAGGCGCTTGACTATCCATACACCCTGCTCGGCAAAGCTGGCAACTACAGCACCATGCTTGTCGCATGCACCCACCCATGCCTGCACATCATCGCCACCCACGCGATGCATGCCACAATAATAGAACCCCGCATGTTCAAGGCCCTCATAACGAGCAACCACTTCCAGGGTGAAAAGGTTACGGCCTTGCCAGTTGAAGAATCTGCGCATGCCTCCTTTGTTGAAAGAGGTATCTAGATTGCCTTGCATATCGAACTGCGCAAGGCCAGAGTTCACAGCCTGGCGAAGTTTTCCATCCGGAAATTGGGGGACGCTACCAGCATAGCCCTCGGATTTGTCAAGGCTTGCGTCCGTCGCTGCTGTGAGTGCGTCCGGCTCTGCCGGGTAACGGACCAGTTTGAATCCTTGCTTCCCAAAACTTCGGTCCAAAGCGCCAGAGTTCTTGTCCAGGCGGAAAATTGCAAAATGCTCGTTTATTCGAAGTGCAGCGCCGCAGACAATGTAATTATCGCTGATAACGAAGCACAGCCACCAGGCCGGTTCCCCAGGCATGGGGATCCGTACGGTGCCTAGATCTCCAAACGTATCGACCGCTTTGCCGTCAGGCGTGAGTTTGGTCAATACCATGATGTCGATGCCCTGGTCGTCGCGAGAGGCCCAGGAACTGTAGAAAAAACCGTCCACCAGATAGGGCGGGCGACTGATCGCCTCAGTTGGACGATCTCTAGGTAATTGCAGATAGATGCGGTTCCAGGAGTTTTGCTTGAGTTTCATGATGGGGGCCCTCTGTCTGTGAGCCTCCATAAAGAACCGAATGCGCGATACTGTCTGCTGGTAAAACTAACAGTTGACGACCAACAAAGCGCAAGAACTTCCGATCAGGTTGGGCCGAGCTGATGCAACTGCCCCAACCGGCTCCGGGTACGCATCAGGTCGGCCAGCGGCCCACCGAGGCTTTCTTCAAGCGGCCGCCGTCCGATCACGGTCACTTGCCGATCTTGGTCATACAGCACATCCACCAGGTTGACGAAGCGCTGCTGCGCCGCCAGCGAGCATTGCGCCAGATCATCCAGCCCATCGATGATCCACTCATCGTACTGCCCAGCCAGCACCAGGTAGTCGATCACTGCCGTGGCCTTTTCGCACAGGTCGTCAAAGGCCAGCACCACCCGCCGGCCATCGATGGCCAGGGCACGCAACGGGCGCTTGTTCACCCCCAGCACCACCGGCTGCTCATCCGGCACGTTCAGCGCCTGGCGCTGGGCCGCATTGCCCGGCCACACATAGTGCCCTTGGGTGAAACGCTGGTGCTCGCGGTTGGCCGGCAGGCTGCGAAAATCCGTGTCGCCGCCCACTTCGAGCACTTCCATCGAGCTGTTGATCAGGCGGATCACTGGCAGGAAGCGCTCGTGGTACAGCGGGTTGGGCAAAAGCCCTTCAGGTGCGTAGTTGGAAGTCACCAGAAGGAAGATGCCGCGGGCGAACAGGGCGTTGAACAACCGGGTCAGCAGCATGGCATCGCCGATGTCATGCACATGGAACTCGTCGAAGCACAGCACCTGGCAGTCGCCCAGCAGCTCATCGAGGGTCGCGCCCAGTGCATCGTCCAGCAGGCGGTGCTGGTGCATGCCTTGGTGCAGGCGGGCGAAAAAGTCGTGGAAGTGCAGGCGCCGCTTGGCCGCTACGGGTACCGCCTGGAAAAAGCCATCCAGCAACCAGCTCTTGCCACGGCCAACCGAGCCGTACAGGTAGAGGCTGCGAGGCTGGCCACCCTCCAGTTGTGCAAGCTGCGCGGCCATGCTGTCGATGACCCGGCGCTGGCCCTCGCTGAGCTGATAGCCGCGGCTGTGGGCCTTGTCCTCGAACCAGCTGAGCAGTTCGCTCTGGTTGGACGATGTGCCGCGCAAGCGCTGGCCAAGCTGGCGCAGCGGGGAAGGGATCCAGGCAGACAAAAGCTAAGCTCCTTGGGCAAAGGCAGGGCAGCGTGCAGCTTGCCCCAGGTGGGGCATTTTGACTAATAGATAAAGTGCCGGGCAATGATCGGCTGGCGAGATAGGTCGAGCGAACAGGCGTAGGCTGGAGGAGTGCAAAACAGAGGAGCAGCGGCCATGCTTGCCGATTTCGAGCTGGAGCGTTTCGTCGATTCACAGGACCGCGTTTACGACCAGGTCATGCAGGAGCTGCAGGCCGGGCGCAAGCGCAGCCACTGGATGTGGTACGTGTTCCCGCAGCTGGACGGCCTGGGCCACAGCATCATGGCCGAGCGCTATGCCTTGTCCGGCATCGACGAGGCGCGCGCCTACCTCGCTCATCCTGTGCTGGGGCCAAGGCTGGAAGCCTGTGTGACTGCCTTGGTGCAGCACAGCGACAAGAGCGCCCGTGAGGTCCTGGGCAGCCCCGACGATCTCAAGCTGCGCTCTTGCCTGACACTGTTCAGCCAGGCGGCGCCTGACCATCCGCTGTTCAAGCTTGGCCTGCTGCAGTTCTACGGCGGTGAACCGGACATGCGCACCTTGGCGCTGCTGGAGCGTTAGCTCAGGCCTTGCGCTCCAGTTGGCGCTCGATCATGTACTTCACGGCCAACCGGCGTTCCTTGAGATGGCGCAGGTCTTCGTCGACGAAATTGCCTGCCGAGATCGATTCGGCGGCCAGCACCTGGTTATCGATGTCCATGTACTCGTCGAGCAGGCGGTCGAGGGCCTTGTCCTGCTGGCGCCGCTGCTGGACGATTTCGCGCGGGTAGTGCAGGTCCTGGTAGAGGTCGTGAGAAACGGGCATGGGGTCCTCCTTGGTCAATGCAGTTCGTCTATCTGATTGGAAGGGAGGAATGCGATTGTGTTGAAGCGCAGCGCTGGAAAAACGACGGATGGTTGCCTTTAAGGCCCGTGAAAACCGCCCGCGAACACTAACTTGCTGTTTTAAGGCATTTTTTTTCACGTAGGGGGTTCACAGACCGAAACTTTGTTGTTAAAGTGCCGCGCATTCCAAGACAACAACCCAGTTGTCACCTAATTGGAATTGTCAGAGCAGCATCAGCTGCATCCGATACAGGGGCGTCGCCAAGCGGTAAGGCAGCAGGTTTTGATCCTGCCATGCGTTGGTTCGAATCCAGCCGCCCCTGCCATTTTCTCTCTTCAAATACAAAATTCCTTATTCAGTGCAGATGAACGTCGGCGCTGGAATTTGCCGTTTCTGTTTTCCTGCACTGGCCTCTTCGAGGCGTCGAACCGCCGCGAAGAGGCCGGTGCAGGCAACACAGGTCTAACCTGGCACCCGCAGCAGTTCATTCAACACCCTGGCCAGTTCATCCGCCTGCACCGGCTTCTGCACCACCAGGCTCCCTGGCAGTTCCAGCCCTTCCAACTCCGCATACCCGGTCAGAAACACCACCGGCAGCTGCGGATGTCGCTCGCGTGCCGCCAGGGCCAGCTGCCCGCCGTTGAATTCGGGCATGGCAAAGTCGGTCAGCAGCAGGTCGATACCGTCGTCCAGCAGTGCCAGCGCCTGCTCCCCACTGTGCGCCTGGCGTACCTGGTAGCCATACTGGCGCAGCACGTCACCGAGCATGTCGCGCACCAGATGGTCGTCATCCACCAGCAGTACCGTGCGGTCTCGGCCACTGTCATCGATCGAAAGGGTGGCAGTCGGCAGGACAGGGTCGACGGCCACTTCCTGCTTCACCGCTGGCAAGTACACCGCCACCTGGGTGCCATGCCCAGGCTCGGTATCGATGCGCACACCGCCGCCGGACTGCTTGGCGAAGCCGAACACCTGGGCCAGACCCAGGCCGGAGCCTTTGCCGATGTCCTTGGTGGTGAAGAACGGCTCGAACACCTTGGCCAGCACTTCTTCGCTCATGCCGCAGCCGGTGTCGCGGATGCTCAGCATCACGTACTCGCCCGGCTCCGGGTCTTCCGGGCGCTGTGGGCGGGCCTTGATCCGCGTGTTGCGGGTCGACAGGGTCAGCTGGCCGCCTTCTGGCATGGCGTCGCGGGCGTTGATCGCCAGGTTGAGGATGATCATCTCGGTCTGGGTCGGGTCGGTCAGCGCTTGCCACAGGCTGTGGTCCAGGTCCAGGCGCACCAGGATGTTGCCGCCGAGGGTGCGGCTCAACAGTTCCTCCAGGCCGGTAAGGGTGCGGTTCAGGTTCAGCGGCACCGGCTCCAGGCGCTGGCGGCGGGAGAAGGCGAGCAACTGCGAGGTCAGCTTGGCGCCGCGCTCACCGGCTTCGCGGATGTGCGTCAGGCGGCTGCGGGCCTTGTCCAGTTCACCCTTGGCCAGGTCGCGCTCAAGAAAGCTGGCGCCAGTGAGGATGACCGTGAGCAGGTTGTTGAAGTCGTGGGCGACGCCCGCAGTGAGCTGGCCGACGGCCTCCAGCCGCTGCATCTGCTGCAGCGCCGCCTCGATGCGTTCGCGCTCGGTGATCTGTTCGCGCAGGCGGGTGTTGGCTTCGGCAAGGCCGAGGGCGTTTTCCCGCTCGCTGGTGATGTCGCGCGCTACCACGTAGAGCAAGGTGTCTTCCGGCACCACCACCCAGGACAGCCAGCGCAACTGGCCGCTGGCATGCTGGATGCGGCCGACGAAGCGCGCGCTGCTACGGCCGTGGGCAAGGGCAGCCAGCTCGGTGAGCAGGGCTTCCTGGTCTGCCTCCGGCAGCAGGTGCAGCAGGGAAGTCTGGCTCAGGCGCTCGCGGGAAAATCCCAGGCTGGCTTCCCAAGCCGGGTTGAGGGCCACCGGGGTCAGGTCTTTGTTGAGCACCGCGAGCAAGTCCTGGGACAGCTCCCAGGCACGGTCGCGTTCACGGGTGCGGCGCTCGACCCGTTCGCCGAGCATTTCGTTGAGCTGCTTGAGCGCCTGGGTTGCCTGGCGCTGGGTATGGATGTCCTGCAGTACACCGGAAAACCGCGTGCACTGGCCGTCGACGAATTGGCACTGGCCGCTGCTGAGCAGCCAGCGCGGTTCCAGGCCTTTGGGTTGGGCGATGCGGAATTCGACCCGGTACAGGCCGTCGCTGTCCGGGCGCATGGCTTGTTCAACGGCATCGCGCACCTTGGGCTGGTCGTCGGGGTAGATGCCGGCATAAAACACCTGCAGGTCCATCTCGGTATCGACCGGCAGGCCGAACAAGGTCTTGCAGCGGTCGTCCCAGATCAGCTGGCCCTGTTGCGGGCGGAAGTCCCAGGTGCCCATGCCGGCGGCATCGATGGCAATGCGCGCGCGTGCTTCGACATCGGCCAGGGCTTCCTCCGCGCGGCGACGGCGCTGGCGCTCCTGCACTTCGGTGAGGGCCCGGCGCACGGCTTTGGGGAGCAGTGGCAGGTTTTTCTTCAGCACATAATCGGTGGCGCCCAGGCGGATCATTTCCACCGCATGTTCTTCGCCATAGATGCCCGAGAGGAAGATGAACGGCGTGTCGGGTGCCAGGCGCTGGGCGATGGCCAGCACATCGGTGCCGGACGAGCCGGGCAGCACGCAGTCGCACAGGATCAGGTCGAAGTCGGCCTGAAGCAGCGCGTGCTCGAACCCGACGTGGTCGAACACCAGCCGCGATTGCACCTGCAACCCACTGCGCTCGAGGCACATCAGGGTCAGCTCGGCGTCCATCGAGCTGTCTTCGACCATCAACAATTTCAGCGGTGTCGGCAACATCTTGGTGCAGGCCTCAGTTGCTGCCGCGCCGGTTCAGGCGCAGTGAGCCGGGTGGCGGCTCGTTGAGCACCGCCCAGAACACGCCCAGGTCGGAAATCGCCGCGACGAACTCCTTGAACTCCACGGGCTTGACCACGTAGGCATTGACCCCCAGCTCATAGGCGCGCAGCAGGTCTGGCTCTTCACGCGAAGAGGTCAGCATCACTGTCGGGATGCTGCGCAGCTCTGCGGTGGCGCGTACTTCCTTGAGCACTTCCAGGCCATCGACCTTGGGCAGTTTGAGGTCCAGCAGCAGGACCGCCGGGTTGCCATCGTCGCGATTGGCGTAAGCGTTGCGCCGCAGCAGGTAGTCGAGGGCGTCGGCGCCGTCACGCAAGACGATGACTTCGTTGGCCAACTGGCTGCGCTCCAGGGCCAGGAGCGTCAGCTCCAGGTCCCGGGGGTTGTCTTCGACCAGCAGGATGGGCTTGAGCATGGTAATACGGGTACCTCAGGTAGTTGCCGGGTGGCGCGGCAGAGTGAAGTGGAAGCTGGCGCCCTGATCGACCTGACCTTCGGCCCAGACCCGCCCGTCATGGCGCTCGATGATCCGCCGCACGCTGGCCAGGCCGATGCCGGTGCCTTCGAAGTCTTCCATGCGGTGCAGGCGCTGGAACACCCCGAACAGCTTGTTGGCGTAGGCCATGTCGAAGCCTACACCATTGTCGCGAATGTACACCTCGGTCTCGCCCTGGTGCTGGCGGGCGCGGATCGTGATGTGGGCGGGTTCACGGCCACGGGTGTATTTGATGGCATTGGCGATCAGGTTGTGCAAGGCCATGTTGATGAACGCCGGGTCGGCGATCACCTTGGGCAGCGGCGCGATGTTCCAGACGATTTCGCGGCCCTGGTAGTCGGGTGCCAGCTCCTGGCGGATGGCTTCGACCAGTGCGTTCAGGTCGACATCCGACAAGCGCAGCGCCGAGCGGCCCATCTGCGAAAAATTGAGCAGGTTGTCGACCAGGCTGCCTGCGAAGCTCGCGGCTTCTTCGATGTGCTGCAGGAAGCGCCGGCCGCGCTCGCTCAGGCCGTGGCCTTCGATTTCGCCCAGCAGCTCTGAGTAGCCAGCGATGTGCCGCAAGGGCGCACGCAGGTCGTGGGACACACTGTAGGAAAAGGCCTCAAGTTCCTTGTTCGAGCGGCGCAGCTCATTGGCCAGCTGCGCCAGTTCCTCAGCCTTGCGCAGGACGATGCCGAGCACCGCCGTGCGCAGTTCGAGCACGCCTTCGATGACCAGCGGGTCCCACGGCTCGCAATAGCCACTGACCTGCTCCTGCCAATGTTCGAAGCTGTGCCGCGGGTTGAGCGCGCCCTGGGGGCCGACTTCCTTGTCGGGTCGCCCGGCCCAGTTGACCGTGCGCACCTGTTCGGGGCGAAACCACAGCAGGTAGTGCGAATGGATTTGCGAGATGGCCACCGCCAGCACGCCGCCGGCATGGGCCGCGAGCTCTGGCAGCTCATCGATGTCACGGCGCAGGTTGTCGCTGTGGAACACCGTCTCATCGCCGCGCCGGGTCAGCCAGTGCACCAGTGCCGTGACTTGTGCGGCTGGTGGCGTCTGGCCGATCAGGTCGCAGCGCTCGGCAGAAATCACTGCTGCGCCGCTGGCGTTGGCGAACGCCAGCAGCACCTCGGGCAGGTCACGCAGGCCATCGCTGACGCTCTCGTGGTCGGCCATCGACGAGATCATGCGCACGATATGCTGGCGCAGGTCGAGCAGCTGGCGGGTCCTGGCGTGCGACTCGCGGCTTTCGATCTGCAGTGACAGCACGCTGGCCAGCAATTCGCAGGCGGTGCGGGTGCGCAGCTCGACCGCGCGCGGCTGGGCGTGGTGGCAGGAGATCAGGCCCCAGAGCTGCCCATCGACCACGATCGACAACGACATCGACGCCAGGGTGCCCATGTTGCGCATGTACTGCAGGTGCACTGGCGACACGCTGCGCAGGGCGGCGAAGCTCATGTCCAAGGGCTTGCCGGTGCGCGGGTTGGTCGCAGGCAGCAGCGGCGAGGCCTGGTAGTTGGCATCCTCGATCACGCGGATGCGGTTGACCCGGTACAGGTCGCGGGCCTGGCGCGGGATGTCCGAGGCCGGGAAGCACAGGCCAAGGTAGCGCGGGTAACCGGCGTCGGCGAGTTCGGCCAGCACCTGGCCATTGCCCTCGGCATCGAAGCGGTAGGCCTTGACCCGACCGAAGCCGGTGACGCGCTTGACCTGCACCACGCACTGCTGCAACAGCTCTTCCAGGCTGTCGGTGTTGTGCAGGCTGCTGACGAAACCGCGCACCAATGGGTAGTAGTCGCCCTGGTCGGCCAGGTCGGCGGGTGGGCGCAAGGGTTCGAATTCGGCGATCAGCACCTGGTCGTGGCGGTGGGTGAGCAGGCGCAGGGTGCCGGCGAAGGGGGCGCCTTGGCGCAAGCGCACGTCGCCGATATGAAACGGGAATGCCTCTTCGTCCGGCAGGCGTTCGAGCTGGGTGTGCAAGTCGAAGTTTTCGCTGACCACGTCGGCGAAGTTGCAGCCGATCAGCTCCCGCGCAGGCACGCCCAACCAGCGTTCGATGTTCTCGCTGGCCTGGAGGATGCGCAGGTCGCATTCATCCAGCACCAGCAGAAAGCCGTGCGGCTGAATGCTGCCGGGTATCTGGATCGGCTCCTGGGCGCAGCGCTCCACGGCTGCGGCGAGCGCGTTGTCTGCAGTCGTCAATGGAAACGCTCCTGTCGATTTTGTTCCATGCATGCCGCATGCATCTGATGCCGGCGATTGGCTGTCAGGCACCGTACCAGAATGTTGGCCGCTTTACCGGCCCATGGCCATTGGAGGCATGGGATGGCCAGGGGTTCGCCTGGGTTGAGAAATTTCTTGCCGGTTCGCTAGCGCTTTGTCGTTAGCCCAAAAGAATGGCATGCCGCCATCACGGTTCTGCCACCTGCTGCTACGCTCAAACTCACAGTAGAAGAACAAGGAACATCCAGTGACGGAACGCTTTGTGGCCGCGCTGTTTGGCCTATTGTTGAGCGGCAGTGCCGTAGCGGCGGACTTCCTGGTCGAGGTGCGGGTGCTGGTGCAGCGTGGCTGCATGCTGGTCACCCAGCCGCGTGACGCGGGCGCCCAGGCCCTGGGTCTTATCGACCTGGGCAGTGCCGCTCGTCTGGACGGCCTTGATGCGCCATTGAGTGGCGTATTGCTCAACAAGCGCCCACCACGCCTGGAATGCAACCCCGACACGCCTTATCAGGTGCGTGTCGACGGCGGCCAGCACGGTGGTGTCGGCGAATTGCGATTCCTCGCCAGTGAAGATGCCAAGGCCAGGCCGATCCCCTATCGCCTGTACCGCGATGCTGCCTGGCGCGAGCCGGTGGTCGTCGGTGAGCCCCATGCTGCACGCGTACCGGACAGCGGTTCGGTTGTACTGCCGCTGTACGCCCGTATCGACAAGCTGGCCTGGGTGCCACGGGCCGGGCAGTACGCCGATCTGCTGAAAATTACCGTCACCTGGTAGCGAGGCCGCCATGCACAAGGACGTCATGCCATGAACCGCACTTCGCTCCTGTTGCTCAGCCTTGGCCCACTGCTGTTGCCCAGCGGCGCGGTGCATGGCACCACCACCGGGTTCATCCAGGCGCGCCTGGTGATCAGCGCCGCCTGCCAGATCAACAGCGGCGACCAGCCGCCCGCCACCTTGGGCAACCCTGGCCTGATGGATTTTGGCCAGCGCGGCCCGAACTGGGATGCGCCGCTGCGCAGCCGGGTTGACGAGGCGGGCGGAGAAGGCAGCTTGCAGATCAGTTGCACGCCCGAGGTGCGGGCTTTCAATGTGCGCATCAATGGTGGCCTGAATGGCGACGATGGTGTGCGTCGGCTCAGCAATGGCCGCGAAATGATCCCCTATCAGCTGGCGGTCGACCCCGGTGGCAACAGCCGCTACGGCATCGGCCAGGCCCGTGCCTTCACCATCAGCAGCACCGAGCAGATCCCGATCCCCATCTACGGCGTAGTGGTGGCGCAACCGCGCTCGCTGCCGGCCGGGCTGTACCGCGACACCCTGAGAGTGACCCTGGACTGGTAAACGACGCAAGGAGACTCCGATGCGAACGACTTTCACCCGCTGCATGCTCGCCGGCTTCGGCCTGGCCATGGCAGTTCACGCCCAGGCCGCCACGGTGACCGGGAACATCACCTCGACCCTGACCCTGACCTCGGCTTGCCAGGTCAACGGCGCCGGCGGCACCACGGGGCTTAACTTCGGTAACCTGAATTTCGGTACCACCGATGCCCTGTTCACTACTGCCAACGCCCAAGTGCTGGGTGGTGGCGGCGGTGCCATGAGCATCCTGTGCTCGGCCGGCACGGTGCCGGTGATCAAGGTGCGTGCCGGGACCCATGATGGCCAGTCGAGCGGCGGCACCCGGGCCCTGGCCGATGGAGCCGGCAACTTCGTCCCGTACGACTTCTATACCGATGCAGGGCGAACCCAGTTGCTGGCGGTCGACGGCACTATCACCTTGCCAACCAGTACCGGCGTGGCGCAGACCGTCAACCTGTACGGCCAGGCGCGCGGCAAGGCGGGCCTGCCGGCAGGTACGTATACCGACACGGTTGCCGTCGAGCTGTCGTTCTGAGCCATGTGCGCCTGCATGCGCGCCTGGCTCGGCGGGTGTCTGGCGGGGGCCGGCATGTTGCTTGCCGCGCCTCTGGATGCGGCTACCAGCAGCACCTTCCAGGTGAGCGCACAGATCGTTGCCGGCTGCCTGGTGGTGGGTGGTGTGACCAGCTATGGCGTGCTCGATTTCGGCACCCAGTCGGCGCTGGCCACCAGCACCCTCAGTACCTCCCTGGGAGGGACCACGGTGACCTTCCAGTGCACGCCAGGGGTGGCCCTGAGCATGAGCCTGGACGGCGGCCAGAACAGCGCCAGTGGCACGCGCAACCTCAAGCGCACCGGCGGCACACAAGTGCTGGCCTACCAGTTGTACCGGGACGCGGCCTTCAGCCAGGCCCTGGGCATCGGCCAGAGCGTGACGGTGAGTTACACGGATGCCACAGCTATCAAATTGCCGGTGTATGGCCGTACCCAGTTGCCCGGCACCTTGCCGGCCGGGACCTACACCGATGTGGTGCAAGTATCGGTGACCTGGTGAACACATCAGCACCCAAGAAAAAGAAACCAAGGAGAGTGGCATGGGGGTAGGCGCGAAGTGGGCGCAGGGTCTGATCGGTTTGTTGCTATTGGCGAGCCTGCCGGTGAAGGCAGCCACTTCAGTGCTGATCTGGCCGATTGACCCGGTGCTGGAGGCCGACCAGAAGGCCGGCGCGCTGTGGCTGGAGAATCGCGGCTCGGCCCCGGCGAGCCTGCAGGTTCGAGTGTTTGCCTGGCGTCAGGGCGACTATCAGGAGCAGTACCAGGCCCAGCGCGAAATCATCGGTAGCCCGCCGGTGGCCAACATCCCCCCAGGTCAGAAGCAGCTGATCCGCCTGACCCGCACCGGCAGCTCGCCAGCCGGCCAGGAGCAGGCCTACCGGATCATCATCGATGAAATCCCTTCGCCCTTGCCGGCCGATGCTGGCAGCTCGGGTACCACGGCAGCGATCCGCCTGCAGATGCGCTATTCCGTGCCGCTGTTCGTCTACGGCGAGGGGCTGTGGGGCAAGGCCGACCCGGAAGGCAAGCGCAATGCCGCCGGGGTGGGCACGCCGCAGCTGAGCTGGCGCCCGGTGACGGTGCAGGGCAAACCCTATGTGGAAATGCGCAACACCGGCCCGGTGCATGCGCGCCTGACCGATGTGGTGGTGCAGCAGGGCGGCCAGGCCAAGCCTTTGGCCGAAGGCCTGCTCGGCTATGTATTGCCAGGTGCCAGCATGCGCTGGCCGGCGCCGGTGGCGCCAAGCGCTGGCAGCGTGATCAAGGGGAGGGTGAACGGCCAGGAAACGGCCGAAGCGATCCGGCAAGGGCAATGAGCCCGCCGCCGTATGAAGGGCAAGGGCCATGGAGGACCTGGCAATGGTCGGAATCCGTGTGTGAGATGGCTGTCGCGGGCTTCGCGCCGCTGGTGCCTGGGGCTGACCTTGTTCGGCCCCTGCCTTGCGCTGGCCGACGACCTGCCACCGCCGCCCGGCGAGTCCATGGCCATCGCCGACGCCACGCTGTACCTGGACCTGCTGGTGAACCAGATGCCCAGGGCTGAGCTGGTGCCGGTGCAGCAACGCGCCGGGCGCCTGTACCTGGACAACGACGTGCTGCGCAGCCTCGGCGTCAAGCTGCCGGGCGACCCGCAGGGTGAGGTGGCGCTGGACGATGTGGCGGGCCTGCATGCCGATTACGACAGCCAGAACCAGCGCCTGCTGCTGCAGGTGCCACCGGCCTGGCTGCCGGACCAGCAGGTCGGCGACCGCGGCCTGTACCCGGCCAGCGAGGCGCGCAGCAGCTTTGGCGCCTTGTTCAACTACGATCTGTACCTCAACGACACCGACGACGGCGGTTCCTACCTGGCCGCCTGGAACGAGCTGCGCCTGTTCGACAGCTGGGGCACGTTCTCGAGCACCGGCCAGTGGCGTCAGTCGTTCAATGGTGCGCAGGATGACAGCCGCCAGGGCTTCCTGCGCTACGACACCACCTGGCGCTTCACCGACGAACAACGCCTGCTGACCTACGAGGCCGGCGACTTCGTTACCGGGGCCTTGCCCTGGACCAGCTCGGTACGGGTTGGCGGCATTCAGCTGTCGCGAGACTTTGGCGCGCGCCCAGACCTGGTCACCTACCCCTTGCCGGCGTTTGCCGGTGAAGCGGCGGTGCCGACCTCGCTGGACCTGTTCATCAATGGCTACAAGTCCAGCACCACCGAATTGCAGCCAGGCCCGTACACCCTGACCAACGTACCGTTCATCAACGGTGCCGGCGAGGCAGTGGTGGTGACCACTGACGCCCTTGGCCGGCAGGTGTCCACCACCTTGCCGTTCTACGTCACCAGCAGCCTGCTGCAAAAAGGCCTGTCGGACTTCTCGGTGGCCGCCGGCAGCCTGCGTCGCGACTATGCCGTGGAAGACTTCGGCTACGGCACCGGTGTTGCCTCGGCTAGCCTGCGCCACGGCATCAGCGACAATTTCACCCTGGAAACCCATGCCGAGACCGCCGACTCGCTGCTGCTCGGTGGCCTGGGCGGCAACATGCGCGTGGGCACGTTCGGCGTGCTCAATGCGGCCTTGGCGCAGAGCCAGTTCGAAGGTGAGAAGGGCCACCAGGTCGCCCTCGGCTACCAGTACAACAGCCAGCGTTTCGGCTTCAACTATCAGCGCCTGCAACGCTACGGCGAGTATGCCGACCTTACCCGCGTCGACATACCCGACATGCAGCTGAGCCAGCGTAGCGAGCAGGTGACCCTCAGCGTCAACCTCAACCAGTACGGCAGCCTGGGCGCCGGCTATTTCGATGTTCGCGCCGGCGACGGCACGCGCACCCGGCTGATCAACCTGAGCTGGAGCAAGCCGCTGTGGGGTAACAGCAGCCTGTACCTGTCGGCCAACCGCGAGGTCGGCGACAGTCACTGGGCCGTGCAGGCGCAGGTGGTGATCCCGTTCGATTTCGGCAGCACCCTGGCGGTGAGCACCGAGCGCAGCAAGGACGGCGAGAGCCTGCAACGGGTCAACTACAGCCGCGCCGTACCAGTGGGCGGTGGCGTGGGCTACAACCTCGGCTATGCCAGCGGCAGCGACCGCGATGCCTATCGCCAGGCCGACGTCACCTGGCGCATGCAGTCGGTGCAGTTGCAGGCCGGCGTGTACGGCAGCAGCGGCGAGATGACCCGCTGGGCCGATGCCAGTGGTTCGCTGGTGTGGATGGATTCCGGCGTATACGCCGCCAACCGCATCGATGATGCCTTTGTGGTGGTCAGCACCAGCGGCTACGCCGACGTGCCGGTGCGCTACGAGAACCAGGAAATCGGCCGCACCGACCGCAGCGGTCACCTGTTGGTGCCGTACAGCAGCGGCTATTACCGCGGCAAGTACGAGATCGACCCGATGAACCTGCCGCCCGACGTGCTGGCCGCCGAAGTCGAGCAACGGGTGGCAGTGCGCCGTGGCAGCGGCTACCTGCTGGAATTCCCGCTCAAGCGGGTGCTGGCGGCGAGCATCGAGCTGGTCGATGGCAACCAGCAACCCTTGAAGCTCGGAAGCAAGGTCACCCACCAGGAAAGCGGCAGCCAGGCCGTGGTCGGTTGGGACGGCCTGGTTTACCTGGAGAACCTGTCGCCGCACAACCGCCTGCAGGTAATGCTGGAAGGAGGAGGGCAGTGCCTGGTCGAATTCGATTTGCCCGATACGCAAGGTACAGTCCCGCTGATCGGCCCGCTGGTGTGCCGATGAAGCGGCTATGGTGTGCGCTGTTGATGCTGCCTGCGGGTTCCGCCTGGGCATTGTGTTCGTCCGTGCCCACGTTGCCGGCGGCGTTCGGGACGATCAACTCGACCCTGGTACGTACCACTGTGCAGACCGCTTCGTCGACCAACTCGGGGCTGCAGTGCACGGGGTCCCTGCTGAGCCTGCTGACCTCTACCGACCACTTCAACGCCACCATCACCTCGGCCACGGGCACCAGCGGCCTGGTCGGCCCCACCGGCGACGTCATCGGCTACACCCTGTACGCCGATAACAGTACCAACTACCCGATCAGCCGCGGCGTGCAGTTCGACTTCGCCCGCAACGGCATCCTCGACCTGCTCGGCCTGCTGGGCGGCACCACGCCCAAGTCCGTGCCGCTTTACTTGCGCACCCAGGTCGGCAGCAACGTCGCGGCAGGTCTGTACCAGGAAAACCTCACGGTTGCCTGGAGCTGGAACTACTGCTCCGGCATCGGCGTTGGCGCCATCTGCCTGGGGCGTGACATCGGCTCAGGGACCCAGAACCTGACTGTCACCCTGACCGTGAGCAACGACTGCCAGATCACCACACCCAACATCAGCTTCGGCAGCGCGCCGGTGGTGGCCGGGTTCGGTACGGTAAGCCAGAGCGTGAGCCTGTCGTGCACCAAAGGCAGTGCCTATACGGTGGGCTTGAATGATGGGGAGAACGTATCGGGCGGGCGGCGACGGATGAAGTCCTCGGCGGGCAACTACCTGGCGTATGACATCTTCAAGAGCGCAGGGACTGTGCCCTGGGGGTCGCTGACTACCGCCCGGCGCTCGAGCAGCGATGCTGACGTGAACCCAGGCAACGGGACGGGGACGGGTAGCCAGATATTCAACTACAACGCCAAGGTCTATACCGACCAGACTACGCCGCCGGCGGCGAGTTACCTCGACAATGTGATTCTGGATGTGCAGTTCTGAAGGTGCAAACCTGTATCGGCCCCTTCGCGGGTAAACCCGCGAAGAGGCCAGGCCTGCTCAGCGCAGATCGCCAACCATTTTCAGCAAGGTCTCCAGCACCGCTCCGGCCAACGCCTTGGACCGCGCGCCCGACCATTCGGCCACCGGCTCCGGCGCATCGTCATGGTCCTTGAACGGCATCTCCAGCGTCAGCGACAGGCAGTCATACGCCATCCCCACCGCATTGCACGCCAGCGTGGTATTGGCCTGCCCCGGCTCGTCCCGGGTATAACCATGCACTGTCTGGAAGTCCTTGGTCACACTGCACAAGGTCGTGCGGAACTGCTCCTCCAGCTTGGCCAGCCGCGGCGTGTATCCCGGGTTGCCCTCACAGGCCGCCGTAAACACATGGGGAATTTCCTCGTCCCCGTGCACATCGATGAATGCATCCACCCCGTATTGCTTCATCTGCGCCTGGGCGAAGAACACCTCCGGGCTCAACTCGACACTGGCATCCTGCCAGGCCCGGTTCAGGTCCTTGCCCTTGAAGTTGGTGCGCAGGTGGCCAAGGAAGGCACCGTCCGGGTTCATGTTCGGGATCAGGTACAGGTCGGCCTTTTCCAGCAGTTCGCGAACCGTCGGGTCATTGGCTTGCAGCCGGTCGATCACCCCCTCCATGAACCATTCGGCCATGTGCTCGCCTGGGTGCTGCTGGGCAATCAGCCACAGCTTGCGCTTGCCTTCAGCGCCATCACCGGCACGCAGCAGCGGGATATCCCGGCCTTGCACGCTGCGCCCGTGGGCCAGCAGTTCGACACCCGGTATCTGCTGGGCACGCTCGATCAGCTGGTTATGGCGCGCACGCGGGTAGGGCTCGAAGTAGGCGAACCAGACCTGCGCCTGCTCGGCCTTGATCTCGAACGACAGCGCCTTGCCATCGAACTGGCTCGGCACGCGGAACCAGGTCTGCTGATCGTAGGAGGCCACGGCGTTGTAGCCGCTCCAGGCGTTTTTGTAGGAAGACTCGCTGGCGTTGTCCAGGCTGAAGCGATGGACCTGACCCGGCGTGAGGCCGCTGACCTTGAAGTGGAACCACTGGAAGTGGCCGCTATTTGTGTCCGGGCGAATGGCCAGGCGCACCTGGGCCGGGTTGCTGGCATCCAGTACCTGGATGTTGCCGGAATCGAAATCGCAGTCGATTTGCAGGGGGGACAGCGTCACGGTCATGGGCGGGCTCCTTGGGATTTGTTGTAGGGGTACTGTACACCGCTTGAGAGTGGGGCGTGTGGTTGAGAAGGGCAAGATCGCTTGTCTTGGTCGCGATGAGTAGTTGTTTTGTAACTTGAATAAACAAGTCTGGATGGGCTGAGGGGCACTTGGGATTTCATGGCACTCAGCAGTTGAATGCCGCGTTCTTCAGCTGCTCAAGGATTTGCTATGCCTGGTATGTATGGCGGGAGCCAAGCTCGCAAAACACTAGCGGTGAGTTTTCCTACAAGTTTTTGGGGGGGATTCCTTCAAGTATTCAGCTTGTGCATCTTGCGCTAGTGACTAATCATTGGTGCGTCGCCATGATGCGGCACTCAATGGAGGAAATGAAAGAAGTAAAACTGGAGCCTCGTAAGCTGGCCAATCTGGCTCATTTGGTAAAGAAGGCCTTATTGGTCTTTCAGGCTCATCACTAAGCGCAGAGCCTGCCTGCGCTTAGTCAGCCAGTGGAGGAGTAGATGATAAGTGAGGATTGTGTTTTACAGTGCTCGGCTCATCCTCTTTTATGCTGTTTCAGGCAAGCGTACCACTTTGTCGTAAGCGCGTTGTGGAACATCTTAAGCAAAACTGGCGTAGTAGGGTTTCATCTACTTTGCAACTGACTCTGAACGCTGTAAGGCGTACCGATATGCTCACGAATGCATCCTACTTTCGCCAGTTGAAAAATGAGGGTTGGCTCGATGAATAGACGAGACGTTTCGCAGTCCACTCGCTGTTATGTTTTATTGCTCCTCCTCATCAGTCTTCTGGGCGTGTTTCCGCTCGATGTGATTTTGCCCTCTGTGCCTTTGTTGGCCCAGGATTTTGGTGTCGATGCGCAGTACATTGCATATTCGATCAGCCTGTTCGCTGTCGGTGTCGCCATTTCGCAAACCATCATCGGTCCGCTTTCTGACCGGATGGGGCGAAAGCGTCTGCTGATTGCTGGTCTAGTGGTTTCCGCTGTAGGTGCGCTGGGGTGCATCCTCGCAACAAGCTACGAAGGCTTTATGACTTTCCGTCTTCTGCAGGCGGTGGGGTGCGGATGTTTTGTGCTTAGCCAGGCTCTTGTGCAGGATAAGTTCAATGGCCGTCAGCGCAATGCGATGCGTATCCTGATGACCAGTGCAAGTGGTTTATTTATTTCTTTGTCGCCTCTTGCAGGTAGCGTGCTCCAGCAGTATTTCGGGTGGGCAGGAAGCTTTCAGGCCTTTGTGGTGCTGGCCGTTGTAGTGCTGGTGCTTTCTATGAAGCTGCTACAAGAAAGACCGACAGCAAATAGCAGTGCAGGCGTATTAAGTAGCTATCAGGCATTGCTCAAGGATCGCGCTTTTCTCGTCAGCTCGCTATTTTCATGCTTGGCGTTCGCTTGCCATTTTTCATTTGTGGTTGTCTCCCCCTTGTTGCTCATCGAACAGCTGGGCCTGACGGAGTTCGCCTTCTCCATGGTCTTTCTCGGATATGGGCTGGCATATATGGTCGGCGGATTCATTGCCAGCTGGCTGAATGGCCGCATGGGGATGCAGGCGCAGGTTGCTTGGGGATTTGCACTCATCGGTCTGGCTGGGGTTGCTCTTTGCCTGGTTGTTACCGTGCATGAGCTTGAAGTTTTCAGCCTTCTGCTTCCATTGGTGCTCTGCACCATCGGTACAACCATTGTTCGGCCGGCTGCAACAACCCATGCACTGGGCCTGCACCCAGGGCGGGCAGGTGCAGCGGCTTCGCTCAACAATACGATCTTGTTTGCATTCGGTGGGGGCGCCAGCGTGCTGGTGGCTTCGATCAGCGGCAGCTTGCCGATGAGTCTGGCGCTGGGCTTTATTGCTTCCAGCATTACTGGCTGGTATTTGCTCGTCTATCTGAAAGGTTTGGAGCGTAAAGCGCGGGTGGCTGAAGCCCCGGTTGGTTTGTAACTCAGGCCCAATATCCAAACAACAGCAGCGCCGCCACACCCAATCCAACCGCCACCGAACACCCACCCACCGAAATCGCCGCACGCCCTTGCCGATACCAGCCATCGTGGCCCAGCTCTCGTGCTGGGGCGAGCAAGCTGCGCCAGCGCAGCTCGGTAGCATGAAACGCCTGCAAGTGCGCAGGTGCCGCATCCAGCCAACGGCGAAAATCGATGCGCTCGCACGACGTCACGTCGGGGCTCTGCAACCGCACATACCATTGCCCGGCCACACTGGCCAATGCATCCCCGCGTGGTTGCGCCACTTGCAGGGCTTGGTTCATGTTGCGTTCGATGCTGAGCAGCGGGAGGTCGAGGCGCTTGGCGATGCTGGCAAAGTCCAGCTGATCGAGGCGGTTGAGCAGGAACACTTGCTGTACGCGCCGGGGCAGGCGCTTGAGGGCGTACAGCAGCTCATTCTCGGCAGCATGCTCGCTGGCAGGCGTGGGATGCTCAAGGGGCAGCAGCAGACGGCTCATGGACAGCTCCTTGCTCTCGGGGGTAGGGGTGGGGGCATCGTCCTTGATGCAGAAACAGCGTAGTCAAAACGAGATTGATTCTCAAGTGCTGATTCCGCAAAGATTTGTAATGAGCGTTCACGCTCTGAAACACTTTTGCTATCATGCGCGCCATCAACGATCTTCATTAGCCTGAAGAGCCAAAAAAAAGACCCGGCAAAAAGCCGGGTCAAAAACCGTGATTAGCCTGATGAGGAGATAATCTGGAGCGACCTAAGCTCCGGGTTATCCAGCAGATCTTGCGATCAGCTGAGTGCAATAATAATAGTTATCATTTGCAAGTCAAATGAATTTTCATTTATCCGGTAAAAAAGTTTTACCGGTGCGCTTCCTTGTCCCGGCAATCGGGGCCTTTCGCCGGTAGCCGGCCATCACGTTCTCCCTTCTGCTTTTACCTACAGCCCGTTCTGCAGGGCGCGCCTGTGCTCCAGCAGGGCTCTGGCCATATCGATCATGTGCATCAGCGCGAACGTCAGCTCGCGGGTGCTGCCTTCCTGGTGGGTGGCGGTTTCGTGGGCGGTGGCGGCAGCACAGCGCAGCAGCTCGATGGCGTGGTCCTGGGCCTGCTCGGCGGTGACGCCGGCGTGCAAGGTCCAAATCTGAGTGTGCGCGGTGGGGCGCGTGGGGTTGGGGTTCAGGTAGTAGTCGAGGGCGCGGCGGGCCGCTTCGCTGTCTAAATCTGTTACGTCGTCTTTCGGTGGTTTCATCCTGATACCTGCTAGAGCCAGTAGGGAAAGGGTTCTGCTTGATAGTAATACCTGAAGTATTTTTGTGAACTTTAATAAATAATACAGAATGTTTATTGAGCGCCAGAAGGCAGTCCGTATCGTGCCAGCGATGAATATGGATAAATGGATTGCCCTCGTCCGTGACCGGATGGAGGAGTTAGGCCTCACTCAAGAGCAGCTTGCCGAGCGCGTTGGTGTGTCTCAAGGCAGCGTGGGCCATTGGGTGAACAAGCGGCGGCAGCCGAAGATCGAGTCGATGAATCGCACGTTTGTCGAGATTGGCATGCCCCACTACAGCGTCAGCCTGCAGCTGCGCATTCACGGTGAGGTTGGCGAGGAACGTGGCCTCTACGAAGTGGGTGACAGCGATGACGACCTGGACCTCATGCAATACATCGTGTGCTTCCGCTACCCGGTGCTGGCCTGGGATGAGCTGAGCGCTGCAGAAATTGCCGCGCCTGGCGTATTCGAGCAGACCGACTACCTGGCCCAGGGCAAGGCGTTCTGGCTGACCGTGGAAAATGATGCGATGAGCTCGGCCAGTGGCCGCAGTGTGCCGCAGGGCATGCGGGTCCTGGTGGACCCAGGGCTGGAGGTAGAGCCGGGGCGGCTGGTGATTGCCCGGCAGCCGGGCAAGACGGCGATTCTGCGTGAGCTGGCCGAGGAGGGTGGGCAACAGTACCTGAAGGCGCTGAACGGCAGTTATCCGACGCTGGTATGTGAAGCGGGTTGCGAGTTTCTCGGGGTAGTCGTGCGGGTTCACGGGACCTTCTAGATTGCCGGGGCTGCTGCGCAGCCCAATCGCGACACAAGGCCGCTCCTACAGGAAAATGCGGTCTCTTGTAGGAGCGGCCTTGCGTCGCGAAAGGGCCGCAAAGCGGCCCCAGATCCCTCACTCGGCCAGCTCAACCAGCACGGTACCCTCGCTGACCATATCCCCTTCCTGGCAAAACAAGGCCTTCACCGTCCCGGCATGGGGCGCACGAATGCTGTGCTCCATCTTCATCGCCTCCAGCACCACCAGTGCCGTTCCAGCCTCCACGACCTGCCCAGGCTCGACCATCACCCGCACGATGCTGCCGTTCATGGGCGCCCCCAGCCCGCCCTGATGGCTGTGGCTGGCCTCCGCCTCGGCGATCGGGTCGAAGGTTTCGACTGCGTGCATCTCACCATCCCAGCGCAGGAACAGCGTGCCACCGCGGCGCACCGCCAGATAACGGCGACGTATGCCGCCCTGGTCATGGCCCAGCTGTTCGCCATGCAGCTGCCAGTTCGAAGCAGCACTGCGCTCAAGGGCGACCGCCTGGCTTTCGCCACCACTCACCAGATGCAGACTGCTGCGTGCCGGCAACCCCAGGCGCAGGCCGTTGCGCTCGGCCCACGGCGAGCGGCTGTCGTCGGCACGCTGGTGCGGCGCCTCGCCTTGCAGCCAGGCTTCTGCTGCAGCTTCCCAGAAGCCCGCAGGCAAAGCCTGTGGTGGCGGCAACAGCGTGGCCTGATGGCGTGGAATGAACCCGGTATCCAGCTCGGCCGCGGCGAAGGCCGGGTGCGCGAGAATCCGGCGCAGGAAGGCGATGTTGGTCTTCAGCCCGCCAATGGCGAATTCGTCGAGCATCGCCAGCAGGCGCAGGCGTGCCTGCTCGCGGTCCTGGCCCCAGGCAATCAGCTTGCCGAGCATCGGGTCGTAGAAGGACGACACCTCGTCACCTTCGCTGACCCCGCTGTCCACCCGGCGGCCTTCACCCGGCGCCGATTCGCGGTACAGCACCAGCTTGCCAGTAGCCGGCAGGAATTCATTGGCCGGGTCCTCGGCATACAGCCGCACCTCGATGGCATGGCCGATCAGCGGCACCTGTTCCTGAGTGATCGGCAGCGGCTCGCCACAGGCCACGCGAATCTGCCAGGCCACCAGATCGAGGCCGGTGATGGCTTCGGTCACCGGGTGTTCGACCTGCAGGCGGGTGTTCATCTCCATGAAGAAGAACTCGCCACGGGCGTCGAGCAGAAACTCGACGGTGCCTGCACCGACATAGCCGATGGCCTGGGCCGCGCGTACCGCCGCCTCGCCCATGGCCCGGCGCAGCTCGGCCGACAGGCCTGGCGCTGGCGCTTCTTCCACCACCTTCTGGTGGCGGCGCTGGATCGAGCAATCGCGCTCGTTGAGGTACAGGCAGTTGCCGTGCTGGTCGGCGAACACCTGGATTTCCACATGGCGTGGCTTGAGCACGTACTTTTCCACCAGCATGCGTGCATCGCCGAACGATGACTGCGCCTCACGCTGAGCCGAGGCCAGGGCGTCGGCCAGCTGGCTTTCCTCCTCAACCACTTTCATGCCTTTGCCACCACCACCGGCGCTGGCCTTGAGCAGCACCGGGTAGCCAATGCGTTCGGCGGCGGCGCGGAAGGTGTCCAGGTCTTGCGCTTCGCCGTGGTAGCCGGGCACCAGCGGCACGCCGGCGTCTTCCATCAATGCCTTGGCTGCCGACTTGCTGCCCATGGCATCGATGGCGCTGGCCGGTGGGCCGAGGAAAATCAGCCCGGCTGCTTCGATGGCGCGGGCAAAGCCTGCGTTTTCGGAGAGGAAGCCATAGCCTGGGTGGATGGCCTGGGCACCGCTGGCTTTGGCCGCGGCGAGGATCTTGTCGACCACCAGATAGCTGTCGGCAGCCTTGCTGCCGCCCAGGTCGATGCGGATGTCGGCTTCGCGGCTGTGGCGGGCGTCACGGTCGGTAGCGCTGTGCACTGCGACAGTGGCCAGGCCCATGGCCTTGGCGGTGCGCATCACCCGGCAGGCGATTTCGCCACGGTTGGCGACCAGCAGGGTGGTCAAAGCGGGGCGGCTCATGGGCGCGGCTCCTTCTTGTCGTCGATTTGCCAGGCGGGGCGGCGCTTTTCCAGGAAGGCGCGCAGGCCCTCCTGGCCTTCGGCGCTGACGCGGATGCGGGCAATGGTGTTTTCACAGTAGCGGCGCAGGGCCGGGCTGAGTTCGCCGTCGTCCACTTCGCGCAGCAGGTCCTTGGTGGCGCGCAGCGCTTGCGGGCTGTTCTGCAGCATGTTGCTTACCCAGGCTTCTACCTGTGCGTCCAGTTCAGCGGCCGGGTACACCTCGGCCAGCAGGCCCAGCTCGCGGGCACGCACGCCGCTGAAACGCTCGGCGGTCAGGGCATAGCGGCGTGCGGCGCGTTCGCCGATGGCCTTGACCACGAACGGGCTGATCACCGCCGGCGCCAGGCCGATGCGCACTTCCGACAGGCACAGTTGAGCGTCTTCGGCGCCGATGGCCATGTCGCAGCAGCTGATCAGGCCCAGCGCGCCACCGAAGGCCGCGCCTTGCACCACGGCCAGGGTCGGCGCCTTCAGGCGGTGCAGGGCATACATCAGCTCGCCGAGTTCGCGGGCGTCATCGAGGTTGGTGTTGAAGTCCAGCTGCGCCGATTGCTGCATCCAGGCCAGGTCGGCGCCGGCGCTGAAGTGCCGGCCACGGCCGCGCAGCAGCAGAAAGCGCAGGCTGGTGTCTTCGGCCAGCTGGTCGAGGGCGACGATCAGCTCGCGGATCATCAGCGCGTTGAAGGCGTTGTTCTTGTCCTCGCGGCTGAGCCACAGGGTGGCGAAGCCGCGCGGGTCGCGGGTCACTTCGAGGGTGCTGAAATCGCTCATGGGTCACATCCGGAAAATGCCGAAGCGGCTCTGTTCGATCGGCGCATTCAGCGCGGCGGACAACGCCAGGCCGAGCACGTCGCGGGTCTGTGCCGGGTCGATGACACCGTCGTCCCACAGGCGGGCGCTGGAATAGTAAGGGTGACCCTGATGCTCGTACTGGTCGAGGATAGGCTGCTTGAGCCTGGCCTCGTCCTCGGCGCTGAAGGCCTGGCCGCTGCGCTCGCTCTGCTCGCGCTTGACCTGGGCCAGCACCCCGGCGGCCTGCTCGGCGCCCATCACGCCAATGCGTGCGTTGGGCCACATCCACAGGAAGCGCGGGTCGTAGGCACGGCCGCACATGCCGTAGTTGCCGGCGCCGAAGCTGCCGCCGATGATCACCGTGAACTTCGGCACCTGGGCACAGGCCACGGCGGTGACCAGCTTGGCGCCGTGCTTGGCGATGCCGCCTTCCTCGTACTTCTTGCCGACCATGAAGCCGGTGATGTTCTGCAGGAACAGCAGCGGGATACCGCGCTGGCAGGCCAGTTCGATGAAGTGCGCGCCTTTTTGCGCGGCTTCTGCGAAGAGGATGCCGTTGTTGGCCAGGATCGCCACCGGGTATCCGTGCAGGTGGGCGAAGCCGCAGACCAGGGTGGTGCCGAACAGCGCCTTGAACTCGTCGAACGCCGAGCCGTCGACCAGCCGCGCGATCACTTCGCGTACGTCGAATGGCTGCTTGGCATCGGCCGGGACCACGCCGTACAACTCGTCGGCAGAGTAAAGCGGCGCTACAGGTGCCTGGCGCTGCAGCTTGCCGAGCTTGTGCCAGTTGAGGTTGGCGACGCTGCGCCGGGCGATGGCCAGGGCGTGTTCGTCGTTGTCGGCGTAGTGGTCGGCGACGCCGCTGGTGCGGCAGTGCACATCGGCGCCGCCCAGGTCCTCGGCACTCACGACTTCACCGGTTGCTGCTTTCACCAGCGGCGGCCCGGCAAGGAAGATGGTCGCCTGCTGGCGCACCATGATCGCTTCGTCGGCCATGGCCGGCACGTAGGCACCGCCAGCGGTGCACGAGCCCATCACCACGGCGATCTGCGGGATGCCCAGTGCGCTCATGTTGGCCTGGTTGAAGAAGATCCGCCCGAAGTGCTCGCGGTCGGGGAACACCTCGTCCTGGCGCGGCAGGTTGGCGCCGCCGGAGTCCACCAGGTAGATGCATGGCAGGCGGTTCTGCAGGGCGATGGTCTGCGCGCGCAGGTGTTTCTTCACCGTCAGTGGGTAGTAGGAGCCGCCTTTGACCGTGGCGTCGTTGGCCACGATCATGCATTCCACGCCTTCGACGCGGCCGATGCCGGCGATCACGCCCGCGGCCGGTACGTCTTCGCCGTACACGTCATGGGCGGCCAGTTGGCCGATCTCCAGGAACGGCGAGCCTGGGTCGAGCAGGCGGTCGATGCGTTCGCGTGGCAGCAGCTTGCCACGCGAGGTGTGCCGCTCCTGGGCCTTGGGCCCGCCGCCCTGGGCCACCTGGGCGAGCAGGCCGCGCAGGGCCTGGACCTGTTCGAGCATGGCCGCGCTGTTGCCGGCGAACTCCGCCGAACGCGGGTTGATCTGGGTGTGCAAGGTAGCCATGTGCGCCCGTCCCCTGTGCTCAGCGGGTTTCGTTGAACAGTTCGCGACCGATCAGCATCCGGCGGATTTCGCTGGTGCCGGCACCGATCTCGTACAGCTTGGCGTCGCGCAGCAGGCGGCCAGCCGGGAATTCGTTGATGTAGCCGTTGCCGCCGAGAATCTGGATCGCTTCCAGGGCCATTTGGGTTGCGCGTTCGGCGGTGTACAGAATCACCCCGGCGGCGTCCTTGCGGGTGGTCTCGCCACGGTCGCAGGCCTGGGCCACGGCATACAGGTAGGCGCGGCTGGCGTTGAGCTGGGTGTACATGTCGGCGATCTTGCCCTGGATCAGCTGGAACTCGCCGATGCTCTGGCCGAACTGTTTGCGGTCGTGGATATAAGGCACCACCAGGTCCATGCAGCTTTGCATGATGCCGGTCGGGCCACCGGAGAGCACCACGCGCTCGTAGTCCAGGCCGCTCATCAGCACCCGTACGCCGCCGTTGAGCTGGCCGAGAATGTTTTCTGCCGGCACTTCGACGTCGTCGAAGAACAGCTCGCAGGTGTTGGAGCCGCGCATGCCCAGCTTGTCGAACTTGTTGCTGCGGCTGAAGCCTTTCCAGTCACGTTCGACGATGAACGCGGTGATGCCATGCGCGCCCTTGTCCAGGTCGGTCTTGGCGTAGATCACGTAGGTATTGGCGTCGGGGCCGTTGGTGATCCAGGTCTTGCTGCCGTTGAGCACATAGTGGTCGCCACGTTTCTCGGCGCGCAGCTTCATCGACACCACATCGGAACCGGCGTTGGGCTCGCTCATGGCCAGGGCACCAATGTGCTCGCCGCTGATCAGCTTGGGCAGGTACTTGAGCTTTTGCTCGTGAGTGCCGTTGCGGTTGATCTGGTTGACGCAGAGGTTGGAGTGCGCGCCGTAGGACAGGGCGACCGAGGCCGAGCCGCGGCTGATTTCTTCCATCGACACCACGTGGGCCAGGTAGCCCAGGCCGGCGCCGCCGTACTCTTCGGGCACGGTGATACCCAGCAGGCCCATGTCACCGAACTTGCGCCACATGTCGGCGGGGAACAGGTTGTCGTGGTCGATTTGCGCGGCGCGTGGGGCCAGCTCGGCAGCGACGAAGGTGCGCACCTGGTCACGGAGCATGTCGATGGTTTCGCCCAGGGCGAAGTTCAGAGAGGGGTAATGCATGGGGAGCACCTTCTTGTTCTTGAAATTGGGTTACACCGTAGCTCAAGGGCTCACCGCCGGCCCTGTGGGAGCGGGTTCACCCGCGAATGCTTCAGCAGGACCACCGTCATTGCCTGAATGATCGCATTCGCGGGTGAACCCGCTCCCACAGGGTCGGCGGTGCGCCGGCAAACCAGGTGTCGTTCATCACCTTTACGTTAACGTAAACCTGCCATCGGTCACTGTCAATCGGCTCATCACCTTTACGTAAACGTAAATCTGCGCCAGAGTATTCCCAGCTCGCTTCAGCCGTGCCCAGAACAACCACAAGAAGGGACACCCATGAGTCAACCAAGCTACACCCGCGGTCGCCAGGACCAACCGCTGCTGACCCAGACCATCGGCCAGGCCTTCGATGCCACCGTGGCCCGCTGCGCCGATGGCGAAGCGCTGGTGGTGCGCCACCAGGGCCTGCGCTACAGCTGGCGGCAGCTGGCCGAACAGGTCGACCTGCACGCCCGCGCCCTGATGGCCCTGGGCGTGAACACCGGCGACCGGGTCGGCATCTGGTCGCCCAATTGCGCCCAGTGGTGCATCCTGCAACTGGCCAGCGCCAAGGTCGGTGCGATCCTGGTCAACATCAACCCGGCCTACCGCATGGGTGAACTGGAGTACGTACTACGTCAGTCCAGTTGCCGCTGGCTGGTGTGTGCCGATGCCTTCAAGACTTCCGACTACCACGCCATGGTTCGGGAGCTGGCGCCAGAACTGGCCCACGCCGCGCCTGGTGAACTGGCCTGCGAGCGCCTGCCGGGCCTGCGCGGGGTGATCAGCCTGGCGGCCCAGCCGCCTGCCGGCTTCCTGCCTTGGCACACACTGGCCGAAAGGGCAGGGCAAGCTTCGGCAGAGGCCTACACGGCCCGGCAGCAAACCCTGCAGTTCGACCAGCCGGTTAACATCCAGTACACCTCCGGCACCACCGGCGCACCCAAGGGCGCCACACTCAGCCACTACAACATCCTCAACAACGGCTTCATGGTCGGTGAAAGCCTGGGCCTGAACGAGCGCGACCGCATGGTGATCCCGGTGCCGCTGTACCACTGCTTCGGCATGGTCATGGCCAACCTCGGCTGCATCACTCACGGCAGCACCATGGTCTACCCCAACGACGCCTTCGACGCCGAACTCACCCTGCGCGCCGTGGCCGAGGAGCGCGCCAGCATTCTCTATGGCGTGCCGACCATGTTCATCGCCATGCTCGATCACCCGTCACGGCAGCAGCTGGATCTTTCCACTTTGCGCAGCGGCATCATGGCCGGCGCCACCTGCCCGATCGAGGTGATGCGCCGGGTTATCGACCAGATGCACATGGCCGAGGTGCAGATCGCCTACGGCATGACCGAGACCAGTCCGGTATCCCTGCAGACCGGCCCGGATGACGAACTGGAACTGCGCGTGACCACGGTCGGCCGCACCCAGCCACAGCTGGAGACCAAGCTGGTGGACGCCGATGGCTGTATCGTTCCTCGCGGCGAGATCGGCGAACTGTGCACCCGTGGCTACAGCGTGATGCTCGGTTACTGGGACAACCTCCAGGCCACGGCGGACGCCATCGACCCGGCTGGCTGGATGCATTCGGGCGACCTGGCGGTGATGGATGAGCACGGCCATGTGCGCATCGTCGGGCGCAACAAGGACATGATCATTCGCGGTGGCGAGAACATCTATCCGCGTGAACTGGAGGAGTTTTTCTACACCCATCCGGCGGTAGCCGATGCGCAGGTGGTCGGTATTCCATGCAGCCGTTATGGCGAGGAAATCGTTGCCTGGATCAAGCTGCACCCAGGGCACAGTGCCACGGTTGAAGAGCTCCAGGGCTGGTGCAAGGCGCGCATTGCCCACTTCAAGGTGCCGCGGCATTTCCGTTTCGTCGACGAGTTTCCGATGACGGTGACGGGGAAGGTGCAGAAGTTCCGGATGAGGGAGATCAGTGTGGCGGAGATTGCAGTTGTGACCGCGTGAGGCTGGTAGGGCTTGTCGTGGGATGTTTGCTGTGGCCGAGATCGAGCGCCGCCCGCGCGGCGCTCGATTTTACAGGCGCTATACATTTCACGGCGAACCCACCGCGTCGCCCCCCAATCCCTGTTTCGACATTGGGTCTACCCTTAAGCCTTCACCGGTGGTTCTTCACTCGGCGGGTCACCCACCGTCGGCGGCATGGTTGGCTTGATCGGCAGCTCGTCCGGCTCTTGTTCCGGCACGGGCGGCGGCAGGCTCGGGTCGTCGATGTTGGGATCGGGGGTTTCCGGTGGAATGGGGATGTTCATGGCCTGACCTCGCACGGGTGGATTATTGAAGAGGTGCTGCAGGCTCTGACCGCTGGCAGCTGCCGTTCGCTCAATTTTTTTGAACCCCATGCCTGTGCCCGGCTCTGAACCCTTACCGCCAACAGCCTGAGGGAGCAAGGTCGATGACACGAAACGAGCCCTTTGAAAGCGTGCCCACGGCGAACGATCACCCGGACCAGGCCATCAGCCTGTCACAGGCGCTGCTGGCGCCGCGCATCGTGATCGAAGACACCCAACCCGTGCTCGAAGCCGGCACGTTCGCCGCCAAGGCCGTCAGCGGGCAACAGGTTGCGGTCAGCAGCAAGGTCTACAGCGATGGCCACGACCGCCTGGCGGTGATGCTCAACTGGCGGCAGGCCAACAGCCGGCGCTGGCACTGTGTGCCGATGCATTCGCCCGGCAATGACCTCTGGCTGGCCGAATTCACCCCGACTGAGCTGGGCCTGCACCTGTTCAGTATCGAGGCCTGGATCGACCCGTTTGCCACCTACTGCCACGACCTGGAGCGCAAGTACCACGCGGGCGTAGAGGTCAAGCTGGAGCTGGAAGAAGGCCGCTTGCTCCTGGGCCAAGGCGCAGAGCGTAGCGAGGGTGCCTTGCGCGAACAGATAGAAGGCTTGCAGGCACGCTTGCCGGGGCTTTCCCAGGATGACCAGGTGGCACTGCTGCTGGGCCCTGAAGCCACCCGGTTGATGACTGAGGCCGAGCACCGCAGCTACCTCACCCGCAGCATCGAATTCCCCCTCGACGTCGACCGCCCGGCCGCGCTGTTCGCCAGTTGGTACGAGCTGTTCCCGCGCTCGATCACCGACAGCCCCGAGCGCCATGGCACCTTCAATGACGTGCACGGGCGCCTGCCGATGATCCGCGACATGGGCTTCGACGTGCTCTACTTTCCGCCCATTCACCCGATTGGCAAAAAGCACCGCAAGGGCCGCAACAACGCCTTGCAGGCAGAGCCCAATGACCCGGGCAGCCCCTACGCCATCGGCAGCCCGGAAGGCGGGCATGACGCCATTCACCCAGAGCTGGGCACCCGTGAAGACTTCCGTCGGCTGGTGGCCGCTGCCGCCGAGCACGGCCTGGAAATCGCCCTGGACTTCGCCATCCAGTGCTCCCAGGACCACCCATGGTTGCAGGAGCACCCCGGCTGGTTCAGCTGGCGCCCCGACGGCACCATCCGTTACGCCGAGAACCCGCCGAAAAAGTACCAGGACATCGTCAACGTCGACTTCTATGCCGCCGAGGCTGTGCCGTCGCTGTGGCTGGCCCTGCGCGACGTGGTGGTGGGCTGGGTCGAGGAGGGCGTGAAGACGTTCCGCGTCGACAACCCGCACACCAAGCCGCTGCCGTTCTGGCAATGGCTGATCGCCAATGTGCGCAGCCAGCACCCCGAGGTGATCTTCCTCGCCGAGGCGTTCACCAAGCCAGCAATGATGGCTCGCCTGGGCAAGGTCGGTTATGCGCAGAGCTACACCTACTTCACCTGGCGCAACAGCAAGCAGGAGCTGCGCGAGTATTTCGAAGAACTCAACCAGCCACCGTGGAGCCAGTGCTACCGGCCGAACTTCTTCGTCAACACACCGGATATCAACCCCTATTTCCTGCAGACCTCGGGCCGCGCCGGGTTCCTCATCCGCGCCGCACTGGCGACCATGGGATCGGGGCTGTGGGGCATGTATTCGGGCTTTGAACTGTGCGAAGGCACGCCGCTGCCGGGCAAGGAGGAGTACCTGGATTCGGAGAAGTACGAAATTCGCCCGCGCGACTTCACCCAGCCTGGCAACATCATCGCCGAGATCGCCCAGCTCAACCGTATCCGCCGGCAGAACCGCGCCCTGCAAACACACCTTGGCGTGGCCTTCTTCAACTGCTGGAACGACAACATCCTGTATTTCGCCAAGCGCACGCCCGAGCGCGACAACTACATCCTGGTGGCCATCAGCCTCGACCCGCACAACGCGCAGGAGGCCAGCTTCGAGCTGCCCTTGTGGGAACTGGGGCTGGAGGACAATGCCGACACCCAGGGCGAGGACCTGATGACCGGCCACCGCTGGACCTGGCATGGCAAGACCCAGTGGATGCGCATCGAGCCCTGGCACCAGCCGTTCGGCATCTGGCGCATCGAAAAGGCTCATTAACGGCAGCTCGCTGTTTTCTTGTAGGCGCGGCCTTGTGTCGCGAAAGGGTCGCAGAGCGACCCCGGCAATCTTGTGTAACACGCAAACCCTGGGGCCGCTTCGCAGCCCTTTCGCGACACAAGGCCGCTCCCACAAGGAAACAGCGCTAGCCCAAGAAAGCTTTGAAAGGAGTCACCCATGGCCAAGCGTTCCCGCCCGGCAGCCTTCATCGATGACCCGCTGTGGTACAAGGACGCCGTGATCTACCAGCTGCACATCAAGTCGTTCTTCGATGCGAACAACGACGGCATCGGCGATTTCGCCGGCCTGATCAGCAAGCTCGACTACATCGCCGAGCTCGGCGTCAACACCCTCTGGCTTCTGCCGTTCTACCCCTCGCCACGCCGAGACGACGGCTACGACATCGCCGATTACAAGGCCGTGCACCCGGACTACGGCAGCATGGCCGATGCCCGTCGCTTCATTGCCGAGGCGCGCAAGCGCGGCCTGCGGGTGATCACCGAGCTGGTCATCAACCACACCAGCGACCAGCACCCGTGGTTCCAGCGCGCCCGCCACGCCAAGCGCGGCAGCAAGGCGCGGGACTTCTACGTGTGGTCGGACGATGACCAGAAGTACGACGGCACGCGGATCATCTTCCTCGACACCGAAAAGTCCAACTGGACCTGGGACGCGGTCGCCGGTCAGTACTTCTGGCACCGTTTCTACGCGCACCAGCCAGACCTCAACTTCGACAACCCGCAGGTGATGAAGGCGGTGATCGGCGTGATGCGCTTCTGGCTCGACCTGGGCGTCGACGGCCTGCGCCTGGACGCCATCCCGTACCTGATCGAGCGTGACGGCACCAACAACGAGAACTTGCCCGAGACCCACAGGGTACTCAAGGCGATCCGCGCCGAGATCGACGCCAACTACCCTGACCGCATGCTGCTGGCCGAAGCCAACCAGTGGCCCGAGGACACTCGCCCGTACTTTGGCGAAGGCGATGGCGACGAATGCCACATGGCCTTCCACTTCCCGCTGATGCCGCGCATGTACATGGCCCTGGCCATGGAAGACCGCTTCCCGATCACCGACATCCTGCGCCAGACCCCGGAAATCCCGGCCAACTGCCAGTGGGCGATCTTCCTGCGCAACCACGATGAGCTGACCCTGGAAATGGTCACCGACCGCGAGCGCGACTACCTGTGGAACTACTACGCCGAAGACCGCCGCGCCCGCATCAACCTCGGCATCCGCCGGCGCCTGGCGCCCTTGCTGCAACGTGATCGCCGGCGCATCGAGCTGCTAACCAGCCTGCTGCTGTCCATGCCCGGCACGCCCACCCTGTACTACGGCGACGAACTGGGCATGGGCGACAACATCTACCTCGGCGACCGCGACGGCGTGCGCACACCGATGCAGTGGTCGCCGGACCGCAACGGCGGTTTCTCCAGGGCAGACCCACAGCGCCTGGTGCTGCCGCCGATCATGGACCCGCTGTACGGCTACCAGACCGTCAACGTCGAAGCCCAGGCCCACGACCCGCACTCGCTGCTGAACTGGAACCGCCGCCTGCTGGCGGTGCGCAAGCAGCAGAAGGCTTTCGGCCGCGGCAGCCTGCGCACGCTGACGCCGAGCAACCGGCGCATCCTGGCGTATATCCGCGAGTACACCGACGCCGACGGCAATACCGAGGTGATCCTCTGCGTCGCCAACGTTTCCCGTGCCGCCCAGGCTGCCGAGCTCGAACTGTCGCAATACGCAGGCAAAGTGCCGGTGGAGATGCTCGGTGGCAGCGCCTTCCCACCGATCGGGCAGCTGCCGTTCCTGCTGACCTTGCCACCCTATGCCTTCTACTGGTTCCTGCTGGCTGCCCACGACCGCATGCCCAGCTGGCATATCCAAGCTACCGAGGGGTTGCCGGAATTGACCACTTTAGTGCTGCGCAAACGCATGGAAGAACTGCTCGAATCCCCTTCCAGCGGCACCCTTCACGGCACCATCCTGCCGCAGTACCTGCCCAAGCGTCGCTGGTTCGCCGGCAAGGAAAGCCCGATCGACCAGGTGCGGCTGCGTTATGGCGTGCGCTTCGGCACCGCCACCACACCGGTGCTGCTCAGCGAAATCGAAGTGCTCAGCGACGGCGTGGCCAACCAGTACCAGCTGCCGTTCGGCCTGTTGCCGGAAGATCAGATCAACACCGCGCTGCCGCAGCAACTGGCGCTGTCACGGGTACGCCGTGGCCGTCAGGTGGGGCTGATCACCGATGCCTTCGTCCTCGAACCGTTCATCCGTGCAGTGCTGCGCGCCTGCCAGGAGGGTATGCATCTGCCTTGCGGCAACGGCCAGGGCGAGCTGCACTTTGCCTGCACAGCGCAGCTGGCCGGCCTTGAACTGAACGAGGAAAGCGAAGTGCGCTACCTCAGCGCCGAACAGTCGAACAGCTCGGTAGTCATTGGCGACCGCGTGGTGCTCAAGCTGATTCGCCGGGTCAACCCGGGCATACACCCAGAGCTGGAAATGAGTGCGTACCTCACTGCCGCCGGGTTCGCCAACATCTCGCCGTTGCTGGCCTGGGTCAGCCGCGTAGATGAGCAGGGCGCGCCGCACCTGCTGATGATCGCCCAGGGTTACCTGAGCAACCAGGGCGATGCCTGGGCCTGGACCCAGAACACCCTGGAACGGGCCATTCGCGACGAGATGGAGCCGACCCGCGTCGACCCCGAAGCGCACACCGACGCGCTGGCCGAACTCAACGGCTTCGCCGCCTTGCTCGGCCAGCGCCTGGGCGAGATGCACCTGCTGCTGGCGGCACCGAGCAACGATGAAGCCTTCCAGCCACGCCCCAGCGACGGCAACGACAGCCAACGCTGGAGCGCGCAGATCAGTGCCGAACTGAACCACGCCCTCGACCTGCTGGCGCAGCACCGCGAACACCTCGACCCTGACAGCCAGGCCTTGGTGGACGACCTGCAACAGCAGCGTGACGGCCTTGCCCAGCATGTCGCCAGGCTCGCCGAACAGGCCCAGGGTGGCCTGCTGATGCGTGTGCATGGCGACTTGCATCTGGGGCAGGTCCTGGTGGTGCAGGGCGATGCCTACCTGATCGATTTCGAGGGCGAGCCATCCCGTCCACTGGACGAACGCCGGGCCAAGCACAGCCCGTACAAGGATGTCAGCGGCGTGTTGCGATCCTTCGACTATGCTGCTGCGATGATCTTGCGCAGCGCCTCTGCGGTCGACCTTTCCGGCCCGGCGCGCCAAGCCCGGCAACGTGTTGCCCGGCAGTACCTGCACCAGTCGCGGCATGCCTTCGTCGAAGCTTATGGCCTGGCCACCGCCGCCATGCCTCACGCCTGGCAACAGGCCGAAGGCGAGCGCGCTGCACTGGAGTTGTTCTGCCTGGAAAAAGCCGCCTACGAAATTACATACGAAGCCGAGAACCGTCCGAGTTGGCTGGCCGTGCCCTTGCATGGCCTGCATGGACTGATCAGTACCTGGGGAGAGTCATAGATGAATGCAACCACGCGTGAAAACGGCGGCCTTCGGCAACGGGACCTGGATGCCCTGGCCCGCGCCGAGCACGCCGATCCATTTGCCGTGCTGGGCCCCCATGCAGACGGGCAGGGCGGCTTGCTGGTGCGTGCCTACCTGCCCAATGCACTGAACGTGCGGGTGCTGGCGCGCCATGATGGGCGCATCCTCGCCGAAATGGTGCAGGGTAGCCTGCCCGGCCTGTTCAGCGCGCACCTCGATGAGGCGCAGCCATACCTGCTGCAGGTCGGCTGGGCCGGTGGTGAGCAAGTGACCGAAGACCCCTACAGCTTCGGCCCGCAACTGGGTGACATGGACCTCTACCTGTTCGCCGAAGGCAACCACCGAGACTTGTCCGGGCGTTTCGGCGCCCAGCCGACCCAGGTCGACGGTGTCGATGGCGTGTGCTTCTCGGTGTGGGCGCCGAATGCGCGCCGGGTGTCGGTGGTGGGTGACTTCAACAACTGGGACGGCCGCCGCCACCCCATGCGCCTGCGCCACAGTGCCGGGGTTTGGGAGCTGTTCGTGCCGCGCCTGGGCGTGGGTGAAACCTACAAGTTCGAAGTGCTTGGCAAGGACGGCATCCTGCCACTGAAGGCTGACCCGCTGGCCCGTGCCACCGAACTGCCGCCGAGTACCGCGTCGAAGGTCGCCGGTGAGCTAAGCCACGGCTGGCAGGACCACGACTGGATGGAGCACCGCGCCCAGCGCCATGCCTACAGCGCACCCTTGTCGATCTATGAGCTGCACCCGGGTTCCTGGCAATGCGAACTCGATGAGCTGGGCGAAGTGTCGCGCTACTACAACTGGCGCGAGCTGGCCGAGCGCCTGGTGCCTTATGTGCAGCAACTGGGCTTCACCCACATCGAACTGCTGCCGATCATGGAGCACCCGTTTGGCGGCTCCTGGGGCTATCAGCCGCTGTCGTTGTTCGCCCCGACTTCACGCTATGGCAGCGCCGAGGACTTCGCGTTCTTCGTCGATGCCTGCCACCAGGGTGGTATCGGTGTGATCCTCGACTGGGTGCCAGCGCATTTCCCCACCGACGAACATGGCCTGGCGCGTTTCGACGGCACCGCGCTGTACGAGTACGACAACCCGCTGGAAGGTTTCCACCAGGACTGGAACACGCTGATCTACAACCTCGGGCGCAACGAGGTGCGCGGTTTCATGCTGGCTTCGGCGCTGCACTGGCTCAAGCACTTCCATGTCGACGGCCTGCGCGTCGATGCGGTCGCCTCGATGCTGTACCGCGACTACTCGCGCAAGGCCGGCGAGTGGGTGCCCAACCGCCATGGCGGGCGCGAGAATCTTGAGGCCATCGACTTCATCCGCCACCTCAACGGCATCGCCGCCCACGAGGCGCCGGGGGCGCTGATCATCGCCGAGGAGTCCACCGCCTGGCCGGGGGTCAGCCAGCCGACCCAGCAAGGCGGCCTGGGCTTTGCCTACAAGTGGAACATGGGCTGGATGCACGACACCTTGCATTACATCCAGAACGATCCGGTGCACCGCACCTATCACCACAACGAGATGAGCTTCGGTCTGATCTACGCCTACTCCGAGCATTTCATCCTGCCGATCTCCCATGATGAAGTGGTGCACGGCAAGCATTCGTTGATCGACAAGATGCCCGGCGACCGCTGGCAGAAGTTCGCCAACCTGCGCGCCTACCTGACCTTCATGTGGACCCACCCGGGCAAGAAGCTGTTGTTCATGGGCTGCGAGTTCGGCCAGTGGCGCGAGTGGAACCATGACCACCAGCTGGACTGGTACCTGCTGCAGTACCCCGAGCACCAGGGTGTGCAGCGCCTGGTGGGCGACCTCAACCGCCTGTACCGCGAACTGCCGGCGCTGCACGAACAGGACTGCCAGCCCCAGGGCTTCCAGTGGCTGATCGGCGATGACGCGCATAACAGCGTGTATGCCTGGTTGCGCTGGAGCAGCCAGGGCGAGCCGCTGCTGGTGGTGGCCAACTTCACCCCGGTGCCGCGCGAGGGTTACCGGATTGGCGTGCCGTTCGGGGAGCGTTGGCAAGAGCTGCTGAACAGCGATGCCGAGCTGTATGCCGGCTCGAACGTGGGCAACCTGGGGGCGGTGGAGAGCGATGAGGTGGCCAGCCATGGGCAGCCACTGTCACTGGCGCTGAACCTGCCGCCGCTTGGGGTTCTGGTAATGAAACCGGCCTGAGATTGCTGGGGCTGCTTTGCAGCCCTTCGCGACACAAGGCCGCTCCTACAGGAAAGTGCGGTCTGTTGTGGGAGCGGCCTTGTGTCGCGAAAGGGCCGCAAAGCGGCCCCAGAAATGGCACAGGCGTTACCACCGCATCCGCACCCCAAGGCTGCCAATCAGCCCGTTGATGTCGTTGCCATCCACATCGCTGCTGTAATCGGCACTGACGAACAGCGCCACCGAAGGTGTCACCCGCGCCACCAACCCCAAGCCCAACTCCACCGTGGTCGAATAGCGCGAGCTGGAAATCTTGTCGACCTGGTCCAGCTTCACCTCGCTGGTGTCGTTGAAGTCGTACCACACGTTGGTCCGCACATAGGGTTCGATCGGCATGCCTTTCACCTCATAGCGCCCGGACAACTTGGCACCGACCCGGCCGCTCCAGCTGGGCTGGCTGTCGAAGGCCTGCAAGGTCTCCTCCTGTACCTGGCTGCCCGGGAAGAACTGCTGGTTGATCAACTGCGCCTGGGGTTCGATCACCCAGCCACCGCCCAGGCCGATCGGGTAACCGCCCTCCAGCGAAAAGGTCATCGCATGGCCACTGTCATCCAGGCGTTGGCCACTGTCGCCACGGCCCATCACCTCGATGCGCGAACCCATGGCCACGGCATCCAGGTGCCAGCCTTGCTCATGGGTCATGCTCCAGTACACCCCCAGGCTCTCGCCGCTGAGGTTTACCGCGTTGCGCTGCTTGTCCCCCAGCAACGGCCGCACGCCGTTGAAGCTGCTCTGCAGGTTGTTGTGCCCCACGAAGATCCCCGCTCGGTGCACGTTGCCACCGGCGGTTTCACGCACGAACAGGTCCGGGCCGATCATCAGTTGCTGGCTGGGCGCCTCCAGCTGGTCTGGTGCGCGCGCGCCAGGCTGCGGCGTGATGCCAGGAAAGAATTGTGCCCATTGGTTGCCCGCCAGGTCGGGCGCCATCGCGTTGTGCCGTTCGCCCATCTTCTCGCTGAAGGCGTTCAGCGTACCCAGGTTCAGGCCGCTGGCGCTGACCGGGTCGAGCGACAACGTCGGCACCGTTGCTTGCTGCAGGTAGCGGGGGGAGATTGGATCTTCCTGCAGTTCGAACGCGAAAGTTTCCACCGGGGTTGCCAGAAGCATCGACGTGGAAACCGCGTAGAAAATATGATCGAAGCGCAAGGGATTCGAGGTTCTTTTCATGGCGGATCTCCTCTGTTTTATTGTTGTAAAGCCCAAGGACCTGGCCTGTTGTCACGAGCTGTACGGCAAAAACAGAGGGCGACCCAAACCAGCACGCCAGCTTTCGCGAGCGCGCACAAAGGCGCGAGCTAGAGGCCCGGCGCGAGTTTTTACGTCTAGTGATATTGTTCAGCTAAGGAGAGACCGGCGCTTGCGTCAAGAAAGCGTGAAAGCTCCGTTCAAACGTCGTGGGTTGGGTTAACCCACTGTTTATCCGAGTTATTTAGTCGGGCATAGCGATGATCGCTATTTCTGCGGCACGGGCTATGCCGAATCATTGTTAAAGGCGTACCTCCACAGCCAGTGGCAAGTGGTCGGAAAGGTGCGTCCAAGGTTTGTGCCCCAGAATCTGCGGCGCATGGCTATCGGCGTTGCGCAGGTAGATGCGGTCCAGGCGCAGCAACGGCAGGCGGGCCGGGTAGGTGCGGGCGAGCAGGCCGTGGTGGCGCTCGAAGGCCTCGTGCAGGTCGCGCTGCAGGTGCAAGGTACGGTTGCCATGCTGCTGCCAGTCGTTGAAGTCGCCGGCAATGATCACCGGCGCATCGGCAGGCAGCGCGTCGAGCAGCTGGCGCAGCAGGTGCAGCTGTTTCTGCCGGTGGCTTTCCAGCAGCGACAGGTGCACGCAGATGGCATGCACCTTGTGCTGGCCGGGGACGTCGAGGATGCAGTGCAACAGGCCGCGCCGCTCGGGGCCGGTGATCGACACGTCGAGGTTGCGGTGCTCGATGATCGGGTATTTGGACAGCAGCGCATTGCCGTGGTGGCCGTCGGGGTAGACCGCGTTACGGCCGTAGGCAAAATCGCTCCACATGCTGTCGGCGAGAAATTCGTATTGCGAGGTCTGCGGCCAGCCTGGGTAGCGCGCGGCATGGCGGTCATGGCTGCCGAGCACTTCCTGGAGGAATACGATATCGGCCTGGGTGCTGCGCACCGCTTCGCGCAGCTCAGGCAGGATGAAGCGCCGGTTGAAGGCGGTGAAACCCTTGTGTGTGTTCACCGTCAGCACCCGCAGGCGTTTCACAGGTGGGGCCTGGCGGGTGCTGGTGAAACCCGGGCTGCCGGCTTCGAGGTTCACGCTCACTCCTCAAAAGTTGTCGCGGTCCTGTGGGAGCGGCCTTGTGTCGCGAAAGGGGCGCGAAGCGGCCCCAAGGTGTCAGCTTCGCAGCAGATATTGCCGGGGCTGCTGCGCAGCCCTTTCGCGACGCAAGGCCGCTCCCACAAGTGACCTTCTTCAATCGGACGGGTTCACTCTTCCTCGCGTTGCAACACCATCAGCAGCATCGAGCGCCCCTTCACCTCGAAGGTAGTGTCAAACTGCAGGTGCTGCCCTTTGCGCAGCTCCGGCCGGTCGGTGTCGACCAGGCAGCTCCAGTACTCGCCTTCAGGTACGGTCGGCAATTTGAACGGCACAATGTCATGGTGGGCATTGACGATCAGCAGCACCGTGGCCTCTGCACCCGGCCGCGCAATGCCACTGACCTGGGCGCGGCCATCGATCAGCATGCCCAGACAGCGCCCATGCGGGTCTTCCCACTGCTCGACGCTCATCTCGCTGCCATCTGGCGCCAGCCAGGTCACGTCCTTGACGCCGATCGCCTCGTTGTAGTCGCCGACCAGAAAACGCGAACGGCGCAGCACCGGGTAGGCCAGGCGCAGGCGAGTGAGGCGCTTGACGAAGGCCAGCAGCTCTTTGCCGTCCTGGTCCAGGTCCCAGTTGACCCAGCCGATCTCGCTGTCTTGGCAGTAGGCGTTGTTGTTGCCGTGCTGGGTGCGGCTGAATTCGTCACCGGCAACGATCATCGGTGTGCCTTGGGCGAGCAGCAGCGTGGCGAAATAGTTGCGCATCTGGCGCATGCGCAGGGCGTTGATCTGCGGGTCGTCGGTAGGGCCTTCCACGCCGCAGTTCCACGACAGGTTGTTGTCGGTGCCGTCCTGGTTGTTCTCGTCGTTGTCTTCGTTGTGCTTGCTGTTGTACGAGACCAGGTCGCGCAGGGTGAAACCATCGTGGGCGGTGATGAAGTTGACCGAGGAATACGGCCGGCGCCCGCGGTTGTTGAACATGTCGCCCGAGGCGGTCATGCGTGCGGCAAAGTCGGCCAACTGGCCCTCGTCGCCTTTCCAGAAGGCCCGGGCGGTATCGCGGAAGCGGTCGTTCCACTCAGCCCAGCCTGGCGCGAAGTTGCCCACCTGGTAGCCGCCTGGGCCGCAGTCCCAGGGCTCGGCAATCAGCTTGACCTGGCTGAGCATCGGGTCCTGGCGGCAGGCGACGAGGAAGCCATGGCGCTCGCTGTAGCCGTCGTGGTAACGCCCCAGGATGGTCGCCAGGTCGAAGCGGAAGCCATCGACGTGCATTTCGCCGGCCCAGTAGCGCAGCGAGTCGGTGACCAGCTGCAGCACGCACGGGTGGCTGAGGTCGAGGGTGTTGCCGGTGCCGGAATCGTTGATGTAGTAGCGTTTGTCGTCGGGCATCAGGCGGTAGTACGAAGCGTTGTCGATGCCGCGCATCGACAGGGTCGGGCCACGTTCGTTGCCTTCGGCGGTATGGTTGTAGACCACGTCGAGGATCACCTCAAGGCCCGCGTCGTGCAGGTGCGCGACCATTTCCTTGAACTCGGCGATCTTGCCGCTGGCGAGGTAGCGCGGGTGCGGCGCGAAGAAGGCGATGCTGTTGTAGCCCCAGTAGTTGTTCAGGCCCTTGTCCAGCAGGTGCTGGTCGTTGACGAAGGCGTGGATGGGCAACAGCTCGATGCTCGATACGCCCAGGTCCTTGATGTGCTTGAGCAGCTCGTCGTTGGCAAGGCCGGCGAAGGTGCCGCGCAGCTCTTCCGGCACCGCCGGGTGGCGCATGCTGATGCCGCGGGTGTGGGCTTCGTAGATGATCGTGCGCTCCCAGGGGATCAGCACACGCTGGTCGCGACCCCAGGTGAAGGCCGGGTCGATGACCTTGCATTTGGGCACGAAGGGCGCGCTGTCGCGCTCATCGAACGACAGGTCGCCGTCGGGGTGGCCGATGGTGTAGCCGAACAGCGCCTCGGACCATTTCAGGCTGCCGACCAGTTGCTTGGCATAGGGGTCGATCAGCAATTTGTTGGGGTTGAAGCGGTGGCCGTTTTCCGGCTCGTAGGGGCCATATACACGGTAGCCATAAACCAGCCCGGGATGAGCGTCGGGCAGGTAGCCGTGGTAGATCTCGTCGGTGTACTCGGGCAGTTCGATGCGTTCGATTTCCTGCTCGCCAGTAGAGTCGAACAGGCACAGTTCGACCTTGGTGGCGTTGGCCGAGAACAGGGCGAAGTTGACCCCCAGGCCGTCCCAGGTGGCGCCCAGGGGGAAGGGCATGCCCTCGCGGATGCGCGACGGGGCGACGGAGCGGGTTTTCTTGGGCGTGCGCGGGCTCATGGCTATCCTCGAAATGGCCGTTGTGGAGGGAAATCGCGGGGATCTGCACCGGCCTCTTCGCATCGAACCGCCGCGAAGAGGCCGGTGCAGGCTTACCCAGCCGTCGGCTTTTTCACTGCCCGAGGCTTCTTGGCAGCAACCGGCTTGCTGGCCCCAGGCAAGGCAGCCGCCTTCTGCTCGGCTGCTACCTTGGGCTTGGCCGGCGCCCGTTTGCGAGGCGCCGCCTTGGGTGCCAGCGCCTCAGCTTCGGCAAGCTTGCGGGCCATCTCCCAGTGGCGGTCTTCCTGGCCGGCGGGCTTACCTTCGGATTCCCAGATCTGGTAAGCGAATTCGCGGATTCGTTTTTCATCGACACTCATCATGACGCTCCTGATGCTCAAGATTGTTGTATCAGCAGGTTGACCGGAAACTCCGCCAGCAAGGCGCTCAACAGCAGCTCCCTAGAAGGGCTGACCGCAGCGCTGGAGAAAAGTCCAGTCGAGTTGGCAGGCGACAAGGCAAACGGCAGGATCACCCGGGTGTCGTCCCAGTTCTGCGCCGGGATCAACGGTGTAGTGGCGCCGCCGAGCAGGCCGCTGGCCAGGCGCGGGGCGACGACGATGGCGCGTTGCTCTTCACCCAGGCGGGCGAAGGCGATGACCTGATCGGCATGCCGGCCCTGCACGTTCAGTGGCAGGTAGGCACCCCGGCGAAATAGCTCGGCGTGGGCCTGGCGGCAGTCCAGCACCCGGGCGATCAGGGCCTGCTTGATGCGGCCGTCGCGCCAGTGCGCCAGCAGCTCGCCGGGTGCGCTGGCATCGTCCAGGGTGCGGCGCCTGCAAGCGTAGTCCACGGCGCGGCGGTTGTCCGGGTCGACCAGGCTGAAGTCCCAGTATTCGTTACCCTGGTACAGGTCGGGCACGCCAGGCACGGTCATGCGCAGCAGGCTCTGGACCAACCCGTTGAGGGCGCCGGGGCAGGCGATCAACTGCGCGGCATCGGCCAGCGACTGGCGCAACTGCTGGTTTTCCCGCTCCAGCAGCAGGCCGTCGACATAGGCCGCGCAGGCCGCTTCATAGGCTTCGTTCGGCGCGCTCCAGCTGCTGCGCAGCTTGGCTTCGCGCAGGGCCTTCTGTTGCCATTGGCGGATGCGTTCGGCGTACTGGCGCAGCGCATTGTCGTCGTGCAGGTCGAGGGTCAGTGGCCAGCTGCCCAGCAGCGTCTGCAACAGCAGCAGCTCGTCGCCAGGGCTTGGTGCCACCCCGTCGTCCAGCTGTTCGCGCAGCGGTGCAGTCAGCTCGCGCCAGTGCTCCACACGGCTGGCAAACCACGGCCCGCGCTCACTCAACACGGCCAGGCGTGCGCGGCTGTCTTCGCCTCGCTTGTGGTCGTGGGTGGCGGTGGCCAGCAAGTTATCGGGGAAGTCGCGTAGGCGGCGCTGGGCTTCGTTGTGGAAGTGTTCGGTGTCGGCGCTGAACCGCTCGGCCTCGAAGCCGACGTCATTGCGCGACAGCAGCCGCGCCGAGCGGTAGAACGCGGTGTCCTCCACGGCCTTGGCGGCGCTGGGCGCGGTGAGCTGCTGGAAGCGCACGCAGGCATGGCGCAGGTGCTTGCGTGGCCGGCCCGGGGGCATCTGCCGCCAGGGCTGGCCACCGAGCCATTGCTCGAGCTGGTCGAGCAGCGGCCAGTCGGCTTCGCCCAGGTCCTGGCGGGCATGGGCCAGGGCCTGCTGGAAGAACCGCTCATCTTCGGCCGGGCGCCCGCAGGCGTTGAAGTAGGTGCGGTACACCGGGTAATGCGCGACCAGTGCCTGCAACGCGCGGCGGATTGCGCCCAAGGTCAGGTCGCGGGTCATCAGGTCGTCGCGGGCCACCTGCAACAGCGCCTGGGCCACCGATTCGCAGTCGCCGGCCAGGCTGGCGTTGAGCACCAGGTGGCGCGCCAGGCGCACTTCCTCAGGGAAGTCGGGGCGCTCGCTGACCGTCGCCCACAACTCGGTCAAAGGTCCTTCGCCAGCGGGGTCGTGCTGCAGCAGCGAGACCTGGTTCATGAATTCGTAGCCGGTGGTGCCGTCGGTCAGCCAGTCGCGGTGCAGGTGTTCGTCGGCGCCGAGGATCTTTTCCACATAGATCGGGAAGTGTTCCAGGGCCGCATGCAACGGGCGTTTGGCGAGCAGGCTGTCGACCCGGCGGCGCAGCTTGCGGCAGTAGCCGCGCGGGTCGGCCAGCCCATCGATATGGTCGATGCGCAGGCCGTCCACCAGGCCGCGCTCAACCAGCTCGAACAGCTTGGCGTGGGTCGCCTCGAACACCACGGCACGCTCCACCCGCAGGCCGCCGAGTTCGTTGATGTCGAAGAAGCGCCGCCAGTTGATGTCATCGGCGGCGGTGCGCCAGCTGGCCAGGCGGTAGGTCTGGCGTTCCAGCAGCAGGTGCAGGCGCTTGAAGCCATTTTCGCTGCGGCTGTCGAAGGCGACCAGGGCCGATTGCAGGTCTGCGCCTTCACGCACCAGGCGCGCCAGTTCGGCGTGCAGGGGCAGGGCATCGGCCAAGGGCTCGGCGGCGTCGCGCAAGGCGGTGAAATGCTCCGCCAGGGCCTTGAGTGCGGGCTCGGGGCTTTGCGCAAGAATCCAGCCATAGTCCAGCGGGCAGATCGGGAAGCGGTGCTCATAGTGGGCGACTTGCAGCAAACCCGATTGCTGGTCGAATTGCAGCGGGACCTCGCCATTCTTCAGCGCCGCACCATAGTCGCTGCCGAGGAACGGCAACAGCAACTGGCCGGCCAGCAAGGGGTCGCTGGAGTGCCACTGGATGTCGAAGAACTCCGCATACGGGCTGCGCCGGCCCCAGGCCAACAAGCTCTGCCACCAGGGGTTGTCGGCGCCGCCCACGGCCATATGGTTGGACACAGTGTCGAGAATCAGCCCCATGCCATGCTGGCGAAGTGCGGCCACTAGCCGCTGCAGTGCCGCCTCGCCACCCAGCTCAGGGTTGACGCAGGTCGGGTCGACCACGTCGTAACCATGGCGCGAGCCGGCGCGGGCCTTGAGGATCGGCGAGGCATACAGGTGGCTGATGCCCAGCTGGGCGAAATACGGCACCAGCGGTACGGCGTCATCGAGGCTGAACTCGCGGTGAAATTGCAGGCGCAGGGTCGCGGTCAACGGCTTCATCGGTCACGCTCCCAGGCTTGCTCGCGGGCCTGGGCCAGCAGTTCAAGGCGCCGTGCGGCGTCTTCGTCATCCAGCAGCTCGCGCACCGGCGCGGCGAAGCGCCGGCGCCAGTTGGGGTGACCGCTGGTGGTGCCCGGCAGGTTGGGCTGTTCGTCGCTGCCGAGCAGGTCTTCCAGCGGGATCAGCACCAAGGGCGCGCGGGTATGGCCGACGTAGCGGATGGCGGCATCGATCAGCGCGTCGTCGTCTGCTTGTGCGCCATAGTTGGCTTCCAGGGTGCGGCGCAGGCCTTCGCGTTCCTTTTGCCGTTCGTGGCGCCAGTGCAATTCGGTGGCGGCGTCGATCAGTTGCAGGCGGTGGCTCCAGTCGATGTCGCGGCTTTGCAGCCAGCCGGCCAAAGGTGCCAGGTCGTGGGTGCCGGTGGTGGCGAGGGCGTCGTCGGGCCAGTCGAGGATCGGTTTGAAGTGGCCGGGCTGGGTTTGCTCGAAGGGCAGCACGCGCATGCCCAGCACGGCCTTGGCAGCCAGCTGCTCGCGCAGGCCTTCGGGCACGGTGCCGAGGTCTTCGCCGAGGATGATCGCCTGGTGGCGCACCGACTCCAGGGCCAGCAGGCGCAGCAGGTCTTCGAGCGGGTAGTTGAGGTAGGCGCCTTCGGCGGGCGTGCAGCCCCGCGGAATCAGCCACAACCGGCGCAGGCCCATCACATGGTCGATGCGCAGGCCGCCGGCATGGGCCAGGTTGGCCCGCAGCATCTCGATGAAGGCACGGTAGCCGTTGCGCTTGAGCCCCTCGGGGGAAAAGGCGCAGATGCCCCAGTCCTGCCCCGAGCGGTTGAGGATGTCGGGTGGTGCGCCGACCTTGAGGTTGGCCAGCAGCTCGTCCTGGCGGCTCCAGGCCTGGCTACCGGCGCCATCGGCGCCCACTGCCAGGTCGGCGATCAGGCCGACCGCCATGCCATTGCTGCATGCGGCGTGCTGGGCACGTTGCAGGCTGCGTTCGGTCAGCCACTGGCAGAACGCGTGGAACTCGACCTTGGCCGGGTAGGCGTTGGCGAAGGCCTCGACTTCCGGGTGGTACGGGTCGTGCCAGGCGCTGGGCCAGTTGCGCCAGTCGGCGCCCAGGCCATGTTCGACAGCTTGTGCCTGCAGCACTTCGAAGCGGCAGTGATGTTCCAGGGCCTGGCCGCGGGCCTCACGGAAGCTGTCGAAGTCCTTGCGCAGCGGGTGGTCGGCCTGGCTGAAATCCTGATACAGCGCTTCGAGCAGGCGCAAGCGGGCGTCGGCGGCGCGGGGCCAGTCCACCAGCGGGCGCTGCTCAAGGTCTTCGAGCACCTGCTCCAGGCCACACGCCTCGATCGCCAGGCGCACGGCGCGCTCGCCCAGCAGCGCGGCGGGGCTGGCGTACAGGGTGTTGAGCAGCAGGCGGCTGGACGGTGAGTAAGGGCTGTAGTGTTGCTGGTCGATGGCCGACAGGGCATGGATCGGGCTGATCGCCAGGGCATCGGCGCCGCGTTCGGCGGCGTTGCGTGCCAGCTGTTCCAGCGCCAGGCAGTCGCCAAAACCGCCATCACCGTGGCGGCGCAGGCTGTAGAGCTGCACGGCCAGGCCCCAGCAGCGTGGCGGGGGTTCGTCGACGGCGTCGGCCAGGCTGTGGCAGCGCGGCGGAGCCACGGCGAGGGTGAAGCTGCGGTCGTTGATCTGCAGCAGGTGATAGCCGACCGGCAGGCCGCCTGGCAGGTTGCCCTGGGCATCGAGGGTCAGGTATTGCAGGCGGTTGCTTTCCAGGGTGCAGCGCACTGCACTGCCGGGCGGGAAGTAGCGCTTCAGGGGCAGCGGCTGGTCAAGGTCGGCGGTGATCAGCGGGGGCAGGTGCTCGGCGTCTTCGGCGGCTTCCACAGCGCGCAGGCTGGCCTGGATGGCTGGCTCGTCGCTGGCGGGGTGGCCCAGGCCGTCGAGGACCTTGCGCAGTACCTCGTCGCTGACTTGCTGTGGCCGGTTGTTGGCGTCGATCCAGTCGCGGGCCAGCCCTACACGGGCGGCCAGTCGGTGCAAAGCGGTTTCGCTCATGGGCTCTCCTGGCCGGGGGCTAGCAGGCTGACCACACAGCTGTGGGCGGCCAGCGCGGTGTCGGGGTGGCGGGTGTCGCTGCTGTCGAACAGGCGCTGATCGGCGGCGGGCAGTTCGACCGCCTGGGGCGTGGCGGCCAGGTTCAGGTCGATGCGCAGGGTGCTGCCGTCACCCAGGCGCCAGCGCGCGGTCAGGGCGTGGTCGCCCAGCACCTCGGCGCCCAGTGCACGGCTGCCGGGCAGGTTGGGGATGACGTGGCGTTGGCGCAGGTCGAGCAGTTGGAGATAAAGCCCGTGCCAGCCGGCGATGACCTCCTTGTTTTGTGGCCGCGAAGCCTCGAAGGTCTGTTCGGCATTGGGGTCGGGTATGTGCTCGCGCTGCTCGGGGTCGGCGAATGCCTTGAAGTGGGCGAACTCGCCGCGCCGGCCCTCGCGCACGGCATCGGCCAGTTGGTCATGGAAATCGGTGAAGAACAGGAACGGCCGGCAGCTGCCATCGTCATCACCCATGAACAGCAGCGGGATCATCGGTGCCAGCAACAACAGGCCGGTGGCCGCACGCAAGGCTGCCGGCGGGCACAGGCGGGTCAGCCGCTCGCCCAGGGCGCGGTTGCCGATCTGGTCATGGTTCTGCAGGAACAGCACGAACGCGCTGGGCTCCAGGTGCCCGCTGGCTTCGCCGCGTGGCGTACCGTGGCGGTTGGCCTGGCCCTGGAACACGAAGCCTTCGGCCAGGCAGCGGGCCAGCTTGGCGATGGGTTTTTCCTGGTAGTCGGCGTAGTAGCCCTCGGTTTCCCCGGTCAGCAGCACGTGCAAGGCGTTGTGGCCATCGTCGTTCCACTGGGCATCGAAGCCCTGTTCGAGCAACGAGGCCTGGTTATGCTCGTTTTCCAGCACCAGCCATACATGCCGGCCAGGCTCGACGGCAGCACGTACCCGTTGCGCCAGCTCGACGAGGAAGTCGGGCTGGTCGATAGCGTGCACGGCATCCAGGCGCAGGCCATCGCAGCGGTAGTCGCACAGCCACATCAGGGCGTTCTGGATGAAGTACTCGCGTACCTCGCGGCGGCGAAAATCGATGGCCGCACCCCAGGGCGTCTGGCGGTCCTGGCGGAAAAACGGGCTGGCGTACTGGTGCAGGTAATTACCGTCCGGGCCGAAGTGGTTGTAGACCACATCGACCATTACCATCAGGCGTTGGCCGTGGGCGTGGTCGACCAGGGCGCAGAGCTGCTCGGGGCTGCCGTAGCTGTGCTGCGGCGCATAGGGCAGCACACCGTCGTAGCCCCAATTGCGTTCGCCGGGGAACTGGCCCAGCGGCATCAGCTCGATGGCACTGATGCCAAGCTCGGCCAGCCTCGGCAGATGCCGGGCGACGCCCTGGTAGCCTTCGAGCACCCCGACATGCAGCTCCTGGATCACAGCTTCGTGCCAAGGCCGGCCTTGCCAGGGGTGCTGCCAGGCGTAGGCGCCGGTATCCACCACCTGGCTTGGCCCGTGCACACCCTCGGGTTGGTAGCGCGACGCCGGGTCGGCGACCTGCAGCTTGCCGTCGATGCGGTAGTGATAGCGGTCGCCGGCCTGGCACGGGGCAACCCCCGTGTACCAGCCGTCGTCCTCTGCCAGCAGCTCGATGGCGGGCCGCTGCTCCAGTTCCAGGCTCACGCTGCGCGCATCTGGCGCCCACAGGGCGAAGCGCGCCGACGTGGCGTCCAGCAGGTGTGCGCCATGCCTGTGCATCTTCGAACCCCCGTTCAGTAGCTCAGTTGTGCCTGCTTGACCAGGTCCTCATAGAGGCGCGCGTAGGGTTCCACCGCCTGGCACCAGTTGAACGGCTGGGTCATCGACAGGCAACGCATGGCATTGAGCAGGTCCTTCTTGCGATAGATATAGAAGGCACGGCTCAGCGCTTCGCGGTAGCTCTCGACGGTCGACTCATCGAACAGGAAGCCAGTGACGCCGTTCTCGATGGTGTCGGCCAGGCCACCGGTATTGCGCGCCACCGGCAGCGAGCCAAAGCGCTGGGCGTACATCTGGCTCAGGCCGCAGGGCTCGTAGCGCGAGGGCATCAGCAGGAAGTCGCTGCCAGCGAACATGCGCCGGGCGTCGGTTTCGTTGAAGCCGATGCGTACCCCGATCCGCCCCGGGTGACGCAACGCCAGCTCGCGCATGGCCTGTTCTTCTTCCGGCTCGCCGCGGCCGATGATCGCGATCTGCCCGCCTTGTTCGACGATGTAGTCGGCAACGCCCAGGGTCAGGTCCAGGCCTTTCTGATAGACCAGCCGCGAGACCACGGCGAACAGTGGCCCTTCGGACGGTTCCAGTTCGAACAGTTTGCGCACTTCGGCGGTATTGCGTGCCTTGCCGTCCCAGTCGTTGATGCTGAAGTTGTGCTGCAGGTGTTTGTCGGTGGCCGAGTCCCAGCTCTCGTCGATGCCGTTGGGGATGCCGCCGAGCAGACCCTGCTGGGCCTTGCTGGCAAGGAAGCCATCAAGCCCGCAGCCGAATTCCGGGGTGGTGATTTCCTGGGCGTAGGTGGCGCTGACGGTGGTGATATGGCTGGAGTAGGCAAGGCCTGCCTTGAGGAATGACAGTTTGCCGTAGAACTCCATGCCTTCCTGTTGCATGGCATGCTCGGGGATCGCCAACTCGGGGCTGCAGCCACGGCTGTAGACGCCCTGATACGCCAGGTTGTGGATGGTGAACAGGGTCGGCGTGTTCAGCCCGCGCCAGTGCATGTAGGCCGGTGCCAGGCCTGCGGGCCAGTCGTGGGCGTGCACCACTTCGGGCTGCCAGTGGATTTTGCCTTCGCCGGCAGCGATCTCGGCTGCGGCCAGGCCCAGGCGGGCGAAACGAATGTGGTTGTCCGGCCAGTCGCGACCGTTGTTGGCACCATAGGGAGTGCCGTCGCGCTGGTACAGCTCCGGGCAGATCAGTACATAGATGACCAGGCCGTCGGCCATGTCCATGCGGCCGATCTTGCACGGTGGCAGGGCGGCATGGCCGCCGAGCTCACCGACGATATGAATGGGGTTGTCGCTTTCCATGACCTGGCGGTAGCCGGGGATCAGCACCCGTACGTCGTGCAGGTGCGCCAAGGCGCGTGGCAGTGCTGCCGAAACGTCACCCAGGCCACCGGTCTTGACCAGGTCGGCAATCTCGGATGTGACGAACAGGATCTTGCGCTTGTTCGGGTTGTGCTGGCGCTGGGCGCCGGGTGCCGTGCCTGTCTTGGCGAAGTCCGGGGTGAGCGGTTCGCGGTTGTCCGGTTTGAATGAATCTACGTGAGGCTCGACAGCGGCACTGATCATACTTCTCTCCGTCCCTATGTGTTGGCCGGGTGCTGGCACCCGTTGCTATATCTCGTGCTGGTTCTCTCTGGTTCTTTATTTGCGTAAAGCTATCCATGCCCCGAAGTCGTGCGCACAGGCACAACGCGATCAGCATTCCGGCCGAAGGCGATTGGACTGGTTGGGGTAGGCGGCCGTGCGAAGGAAGTCCTTTTGCGTCTGGCCTACTTACTTGCTGACCCGCCACCATTTCCAAAAGTTCGACTTTTTTACGTCGCTCTTCCTCTGAGCAAATGGCGGGCCGAAACCTGAGTGTAGGAGAGCCGGCGATAAAAAGGTGACCCACTGGTCACTTTCGTTATGACCCGAGATAGACGCAAACGTTGGCGTGTGTGACCGGATGTGAACTGCTACGAGAAGTGAGTGTTCGAGGGTGGGGCAAGGCTGATTTACGCGTGCGCCATCGGGTGGCTGGATAGTGTGCAGCGCACCATGATGGTGCGAAGATTCAGCAGTGTGGGAGCGCGAAGCTCCCACCGAGGGAGGGATGAATCAGAGGCTGACGTTTTTACCGTCGCTACGTGCCTGTTCCAGCAACATGTGCAACTGGGCGACCTGTTGGCGCAGCTGGTCACGTTCGTCCTTCAACTTGCGCAGCTCATCGCGGCGCACGGAGACATAGAGGGTCTGGGTTGGAGTAGCAGGCATCAAGGTACCCATGAGCACACCTCGCGGTTTTGGCTGGTGACAGTTAAAGCGTAGACGCTTCACGCGGCGCGCATTCTGAATTCTTTCGCCGCCCATGGGAACTTTTTTGTTTAACGTTGTCACGCCGTTCGTCGCTGAACCCTCGTGCGTCGTGCTGGACTAATCTGAAAAGTTGAACTGTGTTTGTCATCCATTTCGAAAGGGGAGCATCGGCTCATGCAATTGGGAATCGTCGGGCTGGGCCGCATGGGCGGCAATATCGCAAGGCGCCTGATGCGCGCCGGCCACCAAACCGTGGTGCACGACCGTAACCGTGATGCCGTCGATACCTTGCATCGCGAGGGCGCCCTGGGCGCCCATGACCTCGGCGCGCTGGTGCAGAAGCTCAAGGCGCCGCGCGCCGTGTGGGTGATGCTGCCGGCCGGCGAGCCAACCGAGCAGACCATCGCCCAACTGGCCGAGCTGCTGGAGCCGGGCGATGCGATCATCGACGGCGGCAATACCTTCTACAAGGACGACATGCGCCGCGCCGCCGAACTGGCCAGGCGCGGGCTGCATTACCTGGATGTCGGCACCTCTGGTGGCGTTTGGGGCCTGGACCGTGGCTACTGCATGATGATCGGCGGCGAGAAGGATGTGTTCGAGCGCCTGGAGCCTCTGTTCAAGGCACTGGCGCCAGGCGTTGGCGAGATTCCGCGCACCCATGGCCGCAGCGGTGAGCACCAGCGTGCCGAGCACGGCTACATCCATGCTGGCCCGCCCGGCGCCGGGCACTACGTGAAGATGGTGCACAACGGCATCGAATACGGCCTGATGCAGGCCTATGCCGAAGGTTTCGACCTGCTGCGCAGCAAAGGTGGCAACGAGCTGCCGGAAGACCAGCGCTTCGACCTTAACGTCGCCGAGATCGCCGAAGTGTGGCGCCGCGGCAGCGTGGTCACCTCGTGGCTACTCGACCTCACCGCCGATGCGCTGGTGGCCGACCCGCAGCTGGCGCAGTTCAGTGGCTCGGTGTCCGACAGTGGCGAAGGCCGCTGGACCATCGATGCCGCCGTCGAGCAGGCAGTGCCGGTTCCGGTGCTGTCCAGCGCGCTGTTCGCCCGCTTCCGCTCGCGTCAGCAGCAGGGCACCTACGGCGACAAGATCCTTTCGGCCATGCGCCTGGGCTTTGGTGGCCACGTCGAGAAAAAAGACTGATGAGCAAACAGACCATTCCTGCTGCTCCGCCCTGCACGCTGTTCCTGTTTGGCGCCAACGGTGACCTGGTCAAGCGCCTGCTGATGCCGGCGCTTTACAACCTCAGCCGCGACGGCTTGCTGGACCGCAACCTGCGCATTGTCGGCGTCGACCACAACCCGGCCACGGCCGATGAATTCGCCGGGCGCCTGCATGCCTTCATGCAGGAGCGCGACAAGGGCGGCGAGGGCGCAGCCAAGTGCCTGGACGAAAAGCTCTGGTCGCGTCTGGCCAAGCGCCTGGACTACCAGACCGGCGACTTCCTCGACCCTGCCACTTACGCGGCGCTGGCCAAGCGTATCGACAAAACCAGCCACGGTAACGCCATCTTCTACCTGGCCACCTCACCACGCTTCTTCCCGGAAGTGGCCCAGCGCCTGGGTGCGGCCGGGCTGCTCGACGAGTCGGCCGGTGGCTTCCGGCGCGTGGTGGTAGAGAAGCCCTTCGGCACCGACCTGGCCAGTGCCGAGGCGCTCAACGCCTGCCTGCTGAAGGTGATGAGCGAGCGGCAGATCTACCGCATCGACCACTACCTGGGTAAGGAGACGGTGCAGAACATTCTGGTCAGCCGCTTCTCCAACGGCCTGTTCGAGTCGTTCTGGAACAACCACTACATCGACCATGTGCAGATCACTGCCGCCGAGACGGTCGGTGTGGAAACCCGTGGTGCGTTCTACGACAACACCGGCGCGCTGCGCGACATGGTGCCCAACCACCTGTTCCAGCTGCTGGCGATGGTCGCCATGGAGCCGCCGGCAGCGTTCGGGGCCGACGCCGTGCGGGGCGAGAAGGCCAAGGTGATCGGTGCCATCCGCCCCTGGTCGGCGAAAATGGCCCTGAAGAACTCCGTGCGAGGCCAGTACACGGCCGGCCATCAGGGCCGCAAGCGCCTGCCGGGGTATCGCCAGGAAAACAACGTCGCAGCCGACAGCCAGACCGAAACCTATGTGGCGCTCAAGGTGATGATCGACAACTGGCGCTGGGCCGGGGTGCCGTTCTACCTGCGCACCGGCAAGCGCATGAGCGTGCGCGACACCGAGATCGCCATCTGCTTCAAGCCGGCGCCGTACGCGCAGTTTCGCGAATCGGAGCTGGAGCGGCCCAAGCCCAACTACCTGAAGATCCAGATCCAGCCAAACGAAGGCATGTGGTTCGACCTGCAGGCCAAGCGGCCGGGGCCGGAGCTGGTGATGGAGAACGTTGAGCTGGGCTTTGCCTACAAGGACTTCTTCAAGATGACCCCGGCCACCGGCTACGAAACGCTGATCTATGACTGCCTGACCGGCGACCAGACCCTGTTCCAGCGGGCCGACAACATCGAGAACGGCTGGCGCGCGGTGCAGCCGTTTCTCGATGCCTGGGCCCAGGTGGGCGAGGTGCATGAATACCCGGCAGGCGAGGATGGCCCCGAGGCTGGCAATGAATTGCTGACGCGGGACAAGCGAGAGTGGCACAAGCTGGGGTGACAGTTCTTTGTTGCCTGCTCGAACCGCCGCGAAGAGGCCCGAGCAGGCAACCTCAAAAAAGGAGGTGCAATGCCCGCCCATATCGAAGACTACGCCCTGCTCGGCAACTGCCGCAGCGCCGCCCTGGTCAGCCGTGACGGCTCGATCGACTGGCTGTGCCTGCCGCGTTTCGACGCCCCGGCCGTGTTCGCCGCACTGCTGGGCAACGAAGAGAACGGCCGCTGGCGCCTGGCCCCCAGCGACCCTGTCGAGCACACCAGCCGCCAGTACCTGGGCGACACGCTGGTGCTGGAAACCACCTGGGTCACCGCCAGCGGCCGCGCTCGCGTCCTCGACTTCATGCCACTGGACGAGGTCAATTCGGTGGTGCGCATCGTCGAGGGCCTGTCCGGCGAAACCAACTTCGAAATGGACCTGGTGCTGCGCTTCGACTACGGCCGCAGCGTGCCCTGGGTAGAGAAAATCGACCCGCTGACGCTCAGTGCGGTGGCCGGTCCCGATCGTGTGATCCTGCGTAGCAGCGTGGTGCCCCACGGCCTCGACCACCACACCGTCGCCCGCTTTCGCGTGGGTGCCGGTGAGCGCCAGATCTTCAGCCTGCGCCATCAGCCCTCGCACTTGCCGGTGCAGCCCGACTGCGACATCGACCAGGCGCTGCAACACACCCTCACGCACTGGCAGGCGTTCGCCGACCGTTGCCCTGAGGTCGGTCCCTACACCGGCCTGGTGCGCCGCTCGCTGCTCACCCTCAAGGCCATGACCTACGCACCTACGGGTGGCATCGTTGCGGCGGTCACTACCTCGCTGCCCGAACGCATTGGCCACGAACGCAACTGGGACTACCGCTTCTGCTGGCTGCGCGACGCCACCATGACCTTGCTGGCGTTCATGAACCTCGGCTACTTCGATGAAGCCCAGGCCTGGCGTGAATGGCTGTTGCGCTCGGTGGCCGGCAACCCCGAACAGATGCAGATCATGTACGGCCTGGCCGGCGAGCGTGACCTGCAGGAATACACCTTGCCGTGGCTGGCCGGCTACGAACATTCGCAGCCGGTGCGGGTCGGCAATGCGGCTGCCGAACAAGTGCAGCTGGACATATACGGCGAACTGGCCGACGCCATGAGCCAGGCGATCAAGGGCGGCCTGCCGCGCCACCCGCGAAGTGCGGCGATCTCCCGGTTGATCCTGCCCTACGTCGAGCGTATCTGGCGCGAGCCTGACGAAGGGCTTTGGGAAGTGCGCGGGGGCCGTCAGCATTTCGTCCATTCCAAGGTCATGGCCTGGGTTGCCTTCGACCGCGCGGCGGGGCTGGCTGACACCACAGAGGAAGGCCGCGAGCATGGCCGCCACTATCGGCAGGTGGCCGACGAGATTCATCGGGAGGTCTGCGCGCGCGGGCTCGATGCCAGCGGCCAGCACTTCGTCCAGGCCTATGGCTCGGCCGAGATGGACGCCAGCCTGTTGCAGATCGCCCTGACCGGCTTCCTGCCGGCCGAGGACCCGCGCTTTCAGCGCACCTTGGTACAGATCGAGCAACGCCTGCTGAAGAACGGCCTGCTGCTGCGCTATGACAGCGACAGCTGCAGCGACGGGCTGACGCCTGGGGAGGGCACGTTCCTGGTGTGCTCGTTCTGGCTGGCTGATGTGTATGTGCTGCTGGGGCGCGAGGCCGAGGCGCAGGCGCTGTACCAGCAGCTCACCGGCCTGTGCAATGACGTCGGCCTGCTGGCCGAGCAGTACGACCCTGCCGGCAAGCGCATGCTCGGCAATTTCCCCCAGGCGTTCAGCCATATCGGCATCATCAATACCGCGCTGAACCTGCACCGGGCACAGTGCCCGGTGCGCGACAGGGCAAGATGTGGGTGAGTGTCTAACCAGCGACGGAGTAGACTTAGCCAACCCCATTCGGCAAGGAGCACGCATGAGCGTTCGTGGCCATGATCGGCAGATCGACAATATCGAGTTCAACGTCAGCGACATCGCACGGAGCAAGGCTTTCTACGGCAGCGTGTTCGGCTGGCGCTTCACCGACTACGGGCCGACCTACACCGAGTTCAGCGATGGTCGCTTGACCGGCGGCTTCACCACCGGCGAAGCGGTACGGCCGGGTGGGCCATTGGTCATCCTGTATGCCGGCGACCTGGAGGGCACGCAACAGCGGCTCGAAGCGGCCGGGGCAACAATCAGCCGGGCGACTTTTGCCTTCCCGGGTGGCCGGCGCTTCCATTTCATCGACCCGGACGGGTATGAGCTGGCTGTATGGACGGCCCAAGCCTGATGGCCAACCACAAGATCGAAATCCGCCGTCGCAATATCGAGAAGATCCTGGTCGCCGCTGAAAAGGTGTTTGCCGAAAAGGGCTATGGCGCAACGTCCATGGGGGACATCGCCGAACAGGCCGAGCTGCCGCGTTCCAACCTGCATTATTACTTCAGCACCAAGGACGAGCTGTTCCGCGCCGTGTTGCAGGACCTGCTGGATGTGTGGAAGCAGGACGCGCTGTGCTTCGAGAACTTCGACGACCCGCGGGTGGTGTTGACCAGCTACATCCGCGCCAAGATGGGCCACTCACGTTCACGGCCGCTGGGCTCGAAGATCTGGGCCGAGGAAATGCTGCATGGGGCGCCGGTGCTGGGCGTGAACCTGGCCGAGAGCCTGGTGCCCTGGGCAAAGCTCAAGGAAGACAAGATCCGCCGCTGGGTGGCGGAGGGGCGCATTCTGCCGGTGGAGCCTTCGGCACTGCTTTACATGATCTGGGCGTCGACACAGCACTATGCCGACTTTGGCTACCAGGTGGCGTTGCTGAACGAAGGGCAGCCACTGTCCGACAGGGCGTTCGAGAGCGCCGTGCAGACAGTGACCAGTGTGATCCTGCGCGGGATCGGGCTGGAGCCATGACGCGGTCTTTGTGGGAGCGGCCTTGTGTCGCGAAAGGGCTGCGCAGCGGCCCCGGGATTTCAGCCTCGCAGCAGAGATTGCCGGGGCCGCTGCGCGGCCCTTTCGCGACACAAGGCCGCTCCCACAAGGCGGGCCAGGCCGTAATCTGCTTCAGCTGGCCTCGCGGTAGGGGTTGCGAGGGTCCTGGGTCCAGTTCAGGTAAGGCTTGCCGGTATCCTGCGCGACCATCTCGATGCAGTTCTCCACCGGGCAGGTGATCTGGCACAGGTTGCAGCCCACGCATTCGTCCTCGATCACGCTGTAGGCATGCGTCCCGTCAGCTTTCAGCGTGCTGGCAATCGCCTGGTGCGAGGTGTCTTCGCAGGCAATATGGCAACGCCCGCAACCAATGCACGCATCCTGGTCGATATGCGCCACCGACTTGTAGTTGATGTCCAGGTACTTCCAGTCGGTCGTGTGCCCCACCGCCTGCCCGCGGAACGCCTCGAGGTTGCGGTGCCCGTGCTGGTCCATCCAGCGCGCCAGGCCATCCTTCATGTCCTCGACGATGCGGAAGCCATGCAACATCGCCGCCGTGCATACCTGCACCGCACCGCTGCCCAGGGCGATGAACTCGGCGGCATCGCGCCAGTTGCCGATACCGCCAATGCCGCAGATCGGCAGCCCGCGGGTTTCCGGGTCGCGGGCGATTTCGGCGACCATGTTCAAGGCAATCGGCTTGACTGCCGAGCCGCAGTAACCGCCGTGGGTACTCTGATCGCCGACGATGGGGTGGGCAACCATGCGGTCCAGGTCGACGCTGGTGATCGAGTTGATGGTGTTGATCAGCGACACCGCATCCGCGCCGCCGCGATGGGCCGCACGGGCCGACTGGCGGATGTCGGTGATGTTCGGTGTGAGCTTGACGATCACCGGCAGCGAGCAATGCATCTTGCACCAGCGGGTGACCATCTCCACGTATTCCGGCACCTGGCCGACCGCCGCGCCCATGCCGCGCTCGGGCATGCCGTGCGGGCAGCCGAAGTTCAGCTCGATGCCATCGGCGCCGGTGGCTTCCACCAGCGGCAGGATGAACTTCCACGACTCCTCCACGCACGGCACCATCAGCGACACGATCAGTGCGCGGTCGGGCCAGTCCTTCTTCACCTGGGTGATTTCCCGCAGGTTGATCTCCAGCGAACGGTCAGTGATCAGCTCGATGTTGTTGATGCCCTGCACCTGGCGGTTGGGGCCAAAGTGCGCCGAGTAACGTGAAGACACGTTGACTGCTGCCGGGTCTTCGCCCAGGGTCTTCCAGACCACACCGCCCCAGCCGGCCTCGAAGGCGCGGACCACGTTGTAGGCCTTGTCGGTCGGTGGCGCAGAGGCCAGCCAGAAGGGGTTGGGTGCCTTGATGCCGGCAAATTCGATGGACAGGTCGGCCATTTACGCTGCCTCCACATTGAGCATGAGTTGGGCATGGATGGCTTCGGCGGCCAGCTTGCCGTGTTGCACGGCCTGGACGGTGAGGTCCTGGCCCAGCGCGGTGCAGTCGCCGCCGGCATAGACGCCGGCCAGGCTCGTGCGCATGTTGTCGTCGACGCGGATACGCTCGCCGTCGCGCGTCAGTTGCGCGGCGACGGGGTCGTTGAGGCTGGTGTCGTCGAAGCGTTGGCCGATGGCCTTGAAGATGGCGTCGGCGGCCAGCTCGTAGGTTTCACCGGTGTCACGCAGGCGGCCGTCGGCCAGCTCCGTGCGCATGAAACGCATGCCACGCACGCGGCCGTCGTCATCGAGCAGCACGGCGTCGGGGCGGGCCCAGGTGTGCAGGCGCACCTGGTTGGCCTTGGCGATGTCCTGCTCGTGGCCGGTGGCACCCATGTCGGCATGGCCGCGGCGATACACCAGGTTGACATCGCGGGCGCCCAGGCGGCTCATCTGCACGGCCATGTCGATGGCGGTGTTGCCGGCGCCGATCACCAGGCAGCGGTCGGCCAGTGGCAGTTGCGCAAGGTCGTCGGCCTGGCGCAGTTCGCGGATGTACGCGGTGGCGGCGAGCAGGCCGGGGGCTTCTTCATCGGCCAGGCCGAGCTGGCGCACGGCGTTCAGGCCCAGGCCGAGGAACACCGCGTCGTACTGGTCGCGCAACTCGCCCAGGCTCAGGTTGGCGCCCAGGCGCTGGCCGTGACGGACCTCGATACCACCGATACCGAGCAGGAATTCCACTTCGCGCTGGGCATAGTCGTCCACCAGCTTGTAGCGGGCAATGCCGTACTCGTTGAGGCCGCCTGCTTTGTCACAGGCTTCGAACACCACCACATCATGGCCGTGCATGGCCAGCCGATGGGCACAGGACAGCCCGGCCGGGCCAGCACCGACTACAGCGATGCGCTTGCCGGTGGCGGGGGAGCGCTTGAACGGGTGTTCGCTGAAATTGGCATTGTCCAGGGCGTAGCGCTGCAGCTGACCGATCAGCACGGGGGCGCACTCCTGGGCGTTGTTACGCACGCACGCTTGCTGGCAGAGAATCTCGGTAGGGCACACTCGGGCGCAACTGCCGCCGAGGATGTTGGCCGACAGGATGCGCTCGGCGGCGCCTTGCAGGTTCTCGTCGCTGATGCGGTGGATGAACGAGGGAATGTCGATTTCGCTCGGGCAGGCATTCACGCACGGGGCGTCGTAGCAGTACAGGCAGCGAGCGCTTTCGACGGCGGCCTGGCGGGCGGTGAGCGGCGGGGCCAGGTCGGTGAAACGCTCGGCCAATTGGTCGCTGCCGGCACGAGGGCGCGGCAAATGGTTCAGGGCATCGATCACGGTTGTAGCCTCTCTTTTCTTTTTGGTTGTGGCAGCCAACGGCAATACGGCGCCGCCCGGCCTCTGAGGGCCGGTACGGCAATGCGGGACAGGTCAGCGCTGAACGGGTGTCGGGCGCTGTTGCTCGGCGCGCCGGCCCAATACCTCGTACACCGAGGGGTAGGCTGGCCGCTCCACGTAACGACCGGCGCCAGGCTCGGCGCGAAGGTCGCCATCGGCCCAGAGCACCTTGCCCTGGCTGATGGTGTGGCTGGGGATGCCGCGCACGGTGCGGCCTTCGAAGATGTTGAAGTCGACCCGCTGGTGGTGGGTTTGGGCGGAGATGGTGCGTGTGCCCTGCGGGTCCCACAGCACCAGGTCGGCATCGGCGCCGACGCGGATGGCGCCCTTGCGCGGGAACAGGTTGAAGATCTTCGCGGTGTTGGTCGAGGTCAGCGCAACGAACTCGTGCATCGACAGGCGCCCGCTATTGACCCCGGCGTCCCACAGCACCGCCATGCGGTCCTCGATGCCCGCGGTGCCGTTGGGGATGCGGCTGAAGTCGTTACGGCCCATGGCTTTCTGCTCGGCACAGAAGCAGCAGTGGTCGGTGGCGGTGGTGTGCAGGTTGCCCGATTGCAGGCCGCGCCACAGTGCTTCCTGGTGTTCGCGCGGGCGGAACGGCGGGCTCATCACGTAGCCCGCAGCAGTCGCCCAGTCCGGGTTGCGGTAGACGCTGTCGTCGATCAGTAGATGGCCCGGCAGTACCTCGCCATACACCGGCTGGCCCTTGGCCCGGGCGTAGGTGATTTCGTCCAGCGCCTCACGGCTTGAGATATGCACTACGTACAGCGGCGTGCCGATGGTTTCGGCAATGCGGATGGCGCGGCTGGCGGCTTCGCCTTCGACTTGTGACGGGCGCGACAGCGGGTGCGCCTCCGGCCCGGTCAGGCCCTGGGCCAGCAGTTTCTGCTGCAGGTGGTAGACCAGCTCGCCGTTCTCGGCATGCACGGTGGGCACCGCACCCAGTTGCAGGCAGCGCTCGAAGCTGGCCACCAGGGTGTCGTCGGCCGCCATGATGGCGTTCTTGTAGGCCATGAAGTGCTTGAAACTGTTGACCCCGTGCTGGTTCACCAGCTCGCCCATTTCCTCGGCGACCTGTTCGCTCCACCAGGTGATGGCGACGTGGAAGCCGTAGTCGGACGCGCTCTTCTGTGCCCAGCCGCGCCAGGTGTGGAAGGCGTCCAGCAGCGACTGCTGCGGGTTGGGGATGACGAAGTCGATGATCGAGGTAGTGCCACCGGCCAGCCCTGCGGCGGTGCCGCTGAAGAAGTCCTCGCTGGCGACCGTGCCCATGAAGGGCAGCTGCATGTGGGTGTGCGGGTCGATGCCGCCGGGCATCAGGTACTGGCCGCTACCATCGAGGATCTGGCAATCGGTAGGGGCTTCGAGGTCTTTGCCGATGGCGCGGATCTGGCCATCGACACACAGGACATCGGCGGGATAGCTCTCTTCATGGGTAACCACGGTGGCGCCACGGATCAACAGGGACATGCCGTCTTCCTCGCAGGCTGACCGGTCTTTGCCGGTTCTTGAAATTGTTATGTGCCAGTGGCTGGAGGATGCGCGTTAATCCTGTCAGACCTGACAAGATTGGAATCTAGATGCAGATTCGGGATTGTTCAAGAAAATAATTTATATGCTTATTCGTTTAATAACTTATTGATATTTAACGAATAATTGTTGTGATCACCAAAATGGTGAGGCCTTTCACCATTTTGACGCACTTGACAAGAAGCCAAATTGGTCAAGATTTTCCATGCAAAATCAGCTGCTTGATTCCTGGCTTCGAGGCGCAGGCCGGGCCGATGAAAAACCAGGCTGCACCAGTTTGAAACCTGTTGCAGGGGCCAGGGCCGGCCCAAGGTGGCGCAAGCGGCTGGCGAGGGAATAACCGTGCCCGCGCCTGCCGCGCAACAATGCTTTGCAGATCAGTTGATTACCTCCGGTCGGCGGCGGCCGGCCGGGTAGGCGCAAGCCGACCCGGCACGCAATTTGAGTACGGCCACAACCGCCAGGCCGGACCGGAGGAGCAGTACTGGTGGTGTGTGTACTCCGGCCATCGCGTTAGCCCGATGAGCAAACAACTAGAAGAAATCTGGAGAAGGCCCCATGCAACAGAGCAGATCGGAAGTGATCGAGCAGGCAGGCCTGTTCGAGCTGTCCGCAGGCAGTGACGTCCTCGACAGCCCGCGCTACAACCACGACATCGCGCCGACCAAGGTGCACCAGCGCACCTGGAACAAATGGCACATCACCGCGCTGTGGGTGGGCATGTCCATCTGCGTGCCCACCTACACCCTCGGCGGCGTGCTCACGGCCTACTTCGGCCTGAGCGTGGGTGAGGCCCTGCTGGCGATTCTGCTGGCCAACCTCATCGTGCTCATCCCGCTGACCCTCAACGCCTTCCCCGGCACCAAGTACGGCATCCCGTTCCCGGTGCTGCTGCGCTCGTCGTTCGGCATCCTAGGCTCGAACGTGCCGTGTTTGATCCGTGCGGTGGTGGCCTGTGGCTGGTTCGGCATCCAGACCATGTTCGGCGGCCTGGCCATCCACCTGTTCCTCGGTTCGATCTTCGACGGTTGGAAATCGCTGGGGGGGACCGGTGAGGTGATCGGTTTCATGATTTTCTGGGCGCTGAACCTGTGGGTGGTGCTGCGCGGTGCCGAGTCGATCAAGTGGCTGGAGACGCTGTCGGCCCCGCTGCTGGTAGCGGTCGGCTTCGGCCTGTTGTTCTGGGCCTTACCGCACATGTCGATGACCGAGTTGCTGGCGCAGCCACCCAAGCGCCCGGAAGGTGCCAGCGTGGTCGGTTACTTCTGCGCAGGTCTCACGGCCATGGTGGGTTTCTGGGCCACCTTGTCGCTGAACATTCCCGACTTCAGCCGCTATGCCAAGAGCCAGAAGGACCAGATCCTCGGGCAGATTTTCGGCCTGCCGCTGACCATGTTCCTGTTCGCCTCGCTGGGCGTGATCATGACTGCGGCTTCCGCCTCGCTGGTGGGTGAGACGGTGTCCGACCCGGTCAGCCTGATCGGCAAGATCCACAGCCCAGGCTGGGTGGCGCTGGCCATGGCGCTGATCGTGATCGCCACGCTGTCGACCAATACCGCCGCCAATATCGTCTCGCCGACCAACGACTTCCAGAACATCGCCCCGCGCCTAATCGGGCGTACCCGCGCGGTGTGGCTGACCGGCCTGATCGGCCTTGCACTGATGGGGCACGAACTGCTGAAGAAGCTTGGCTGGATCGTTTCCGACCTGAGCCTGGAGAGCGTCTATTCCAACTGGTTGCTGGGCTACTCCAGCCTGCTCGGGCCGATCGCCGGGATCATGGTGGTGGACTACTTCCTGATCCGCCGCCAGCAACTGGACCTGGCCGGCCTGTACCGCGATGACGTGTACCCGGCGTGGAACCTGGCGGGTTTTGCCGCCTTCGCCTTGCCGGTGGCGCTGACCGTGCTGGCCATCGGCAACAGCAGTTTCAGCTGGTTCTACGACTATGGCTGGTTCACCGGGTCGCTGCTGGGTGGGGCGCTGTACTACGCCCTGGGTGGCGTGGCGGTGCGCGGGCCGGCGATCGCGCCAGTACAAACCAATAAAAATGCCTGAGGAGAAACACCATGAGCCAATCCCAGCATGTGCTGAAATCCACCGAGCGCCACGTCGACAGCGCACGCCTGTGGCAATCGCTGATGGAGCTTGCCCGCCTGGGCGCCACGGCCAAGGGGGGCGTCTGCCGGCTGGCGTTGACCGACCTCGACCGCCAGGCCCGCGACCTGTTCGTCGAGTGGTGCGAGGCCGCCGGCTGCAGCGTCAGCATCGATGCGGTGGGCAATATCTTCGCCCGTCGCCCTGGGCGTAACCCCAAGCTGCCACCGGTGATGACCGGCAGCCATATCGACACCCAGCCCACTGGCGGCAAGTTCGATGGCTGTTTCGGGGTCATGGCCGGGCTGGAGGTGCTGCGCACCCTCAACGACCTGGGCATCGAGACCGAGGCACCGCTGGAGGTGGTGGTGTGGACCAACGAAGAAGGCTCGCGTTTTGCCCCCTGCATGATGGGTTCAGGTGTATTCGCCGGCAAGTTCACCCTGGAAGAAACCCTGGCCAAGCGCGATGCCCAGGGCGTGTCGGTCGGCGAGGCGCTGAACGCCATCGGCTACGCCGGCCAGCGAGCGGTGCTTGGCCACCCGGTCGGTGCCTACTTTGAAGCGCATATCGAACAGGGGCCGATCCTGGAGGATCAGGCCAAGACCATCGGTGTAGTCCTTGGTGCACTGGGGCAGAAGTGGTTCGACCTGACCTTGCGCGGCGTCGAAGCCCACGCCGGCCCGACCCCGATGCACCTGCGCAAGGACGCCCTGGTGGGCGCCGCTGCCGTGGTCGAGGCGGTCAACCGCACCGCCCACGCGCATCAACCCCATGCCTGTGGCACGGTCGGCTGCCTGCAGGCTTACCCCGGTTCGCGCAACGTGATCCCGGGCGAGGTGCGCATGACCCTGGACTTCCGTCACCTGGAAGGCGATCAGCTGGAGGCGATGATCGCGCAAGTGCGTACGGTGATCGAAGCCACCTGTGCCAAGCATGGCCTGAGCCATGAACTGGTGCCCACAGCAGATTTCCCGGCGCTGTACTTCGACCGCGGTTGCGTCGAAGCCGTGCGCGAGTCGGCGCAGGCGTTGGGCCTGCCGCACATGGACATCGTCAGCGGGGCAGGGCATGACGCGATCTTCCTCGCCGAACTGGGGCCGGCGGGGATGATCTTCGTGCCTTGCGAGAATGGCATCAGCCACAACGAGATCGAGAACGCCACGCCGGAGGATCTGGCGGCGGGTTGCGCGGTCTTGCTGCGGGCCATGCTGGCGGCGTCGGAGGCGATCGCCAGCGGGCGCCTGGCGGCATGACGACGCGCTGCAGGGGCCGCAAAGCGGCCCCGGCAATCTCAAGTCGAGACGGCTACCAGTAACCCATCACGCCCGATGTGGTAACGCTGCAGGTCCTGCGCCAAAGTCAGGTGCCCGGTGTAATGGGCCAAAGCTTCAGCCCGCACATCATCAATGCACGGACTACGTTTCGGATCCCCTTGATATCGCGCACTGAAATGCGTCAGCACCAGATTGCGCACCCCCGCCGCTTCAGCGAACTGCGCGACCGCCGCCGCCGTGCTGTGGCCGAACGTATTGCCGCTGCGCTCGACGATAGGCTGGGTATAGGTCGCCTCATGCACCAGCACATCCACGTCCTTGGCGACCTCGGCGAGCAACGCCGGGTCGTCGTTGTCGCCACAGACGATCACTCGCCGCGGTGTCCGCGAGGGTTTCAGGTAATCACGCGGTTCAAGGTGCTGCCCGTCGTGCTCGACCACCAGCCCCTTGGCCAGGTCACCCCACAACGGCCCGCGCGGGATTCCTTCGACCTCCAGCCGCTGAATATCCAGGCGGGGTTCCGGGTTCAACTCGGTGAACACGAAGCCAACGCTCGGTACCCGATGCGACAGCTGCACGGTACTGACCTGGACGTTATCGCTCTGCCATTGCCCCAGGCTCTCGACCGGCAACAGGCGCAGTTCAAACGGCAGGTAGGTTTCACTGGCCGCCAGGCTCAGGCGCACCCAATCCTGCAGCGCGGCTGGCAGGATCAGGTCGAGCGGCTCGCTGCGCCCACCCATCCCGGCACTGGCCAGCAACCCCGGCAGGCCGAAGCAATGGTCGCCATGCACATGGGTGATGAAGATGCCGCGCAGATCGCGCACCGACAGCGAGCTGCGCAGCAACTGGTGCTGGGTGCCTTCGCCGCAATCGACCAGGTACCAGTGCTTGCCGCTGGCTTCGATGACGGCAGTGGCGCTGACATTACGGGCTTTGGTGGGCACCCCGGAGGAGGTGCCCAGAAACTGCAGGTCCACTTAAGGGCCTCCTGTGTGCGTTGAACCGCGATGTGCAATGAGGGCATGTTTCTGGTCATGCCTCACAACGACCTTCACCCCTGCTCGGAGCAAAGCTCGCGAGCGGTGTGCCACAGGTAGTGCAGATCGTCAGCCATGCGTTCTGCTGCCTGTTTCCTGCGCTGGGCATCGAGAAGGATCTCAAGGTGCTCGTCGCTCGGGTTTTTCATGTCCAGCTCGGTACAGTAGCGCCAGAACAGGCCATTGCTGGTGTTGCCATTATTTTGCACGGCCTCGCCCAGCGCCTTCAGGCGTGCGTGTTCATGGGGATGCGTTTCGCCATCGCAGCCGTAGCCCGTGTAGAAACGATGATTGAGCTCCAGATAGATCCACCCGGGCATGAACCCAAGTGAGTAGCTCAGGCCGTAGTACTTGTTGTTCTTGGCATTGCTGTAGTAGCGATCGATGACGGCAGCAGTGGGAACCTCGCAGGGCTCAGGCAGCTCGGGGTACTTGGCCTTCACTTGCTCGACCACGTCCAGCCACAGGGCCAGTTGCAGGTCTTTCACGGTTTCGACATAGGCCTTCTGCAGGTCTTTGACCAACAGCAGGTTGTTGTCCTTGAGCAAAGTCTGTTTGAGCGTGTCCATGTACTTTTGGCCTTGGTCCTTTGAAGTCAGTTTGCGAATCAGATCGATGTACTGCAGCAGGCTTTCACGCACCGCCGCCTCGCGTATCACCCAGGCTTGGCAGCGCTCCAGCCAGGCCAGGATGTCGCTGGAGTAGCTGACTCGAATGTATTCGATACCTTGGCAACTCTTGCTGTCTGCATCGTCACCGTCGAGGGTGAGGTACAGGGTATCAATTTGCTGGTAGCCCTCGGACCGCAGCGTTTTCACGTATCGGTAAAGCTGCTCGTGCTGGTCCTGCGCATAAATCTTGTTCTCGAGAATGATCGCCTGCTGCTTGTCGTTGCGGATCAGGATATCGATGTTGCGATACTCGACGTGAACCGAGGCATCGCGGCAATCGAAATGCTCCACGCCAATACCCTGTAAAAACGACTGCAAAAGCGAAGAACCTGCGTTGTGAGCGCTTTGTGGGTCCAACAGGAATGCCAGGAAACGAGAATGCAGGCGAACTTCGTCGCTGGCGCTGCGCAGCAAGGTGAAGAGGTTGAAGCTGGGAGGGCGATGGTGCTCGGCACGTAGCACCGCTGCGCGATTGATGAGATGAAGCAACTGAGCGTCTCCTTGTGCTCGCGATAGTAGCGATGATTCTATTGAGCCACTATCGCGCAGTACAAGCTGCTCGTTCAATTCATGGCAGCTATGGTTGGGCAGCGCTTTCGTCCCGCCAGATGAGCTTGCTGGTGTCATAGCCCTGCTTGCGGGCAATCGCCACAAGCTGGTCTCGCGTCTGGTCAGTGATTGCCGGTGTGCGTGACAGCAGCCACAGGTACTCGCGGTTGGGGTGGCCGACCAGTGCCACGCGGTAATCCTTGTCGTGGTACAGCACCCAGTACTCACCCTTGGTCAGGTCCGGCGCCAGGCGGCTGAACCAGTTGTCGAAGCGCACCCAGAGCTTGTCGGTCCTGCCCGGCACCTGGGCTTCGGCAATGCCGCGGGCTTCGTTCCATTGGCCGTCTTTTTCCTTGCAGCGGTTGGTCACGTCGATGCGGCCATCCTCGCGCAAACCGTAGTGCGCCTCGGACTGCACGCAATTGCGCTGGAAGAACATCGGCAGGCGTGCCAGTTCGTACCAGGTGCCCTGGTAGCGTTGCAGGTCGACCTGCTGTGTGGTGGGCGGTGTGTGGTGGTCGTCGTTGGAACCGACGCAGCCCATCAGGGCCAGGGTCATGCAGGAAAGCATCAGGGCCGTGCGCATCGCCATGGCAAACCTCCTGTCAGCGAATGTGGGGCTCACCTTGGTTTCGATGCGGGCACGGCGCAAAAGTTGTATCGGCTCTTCCTGGCTTGAGTTTTCTGGAGCCTGTGAGACCGAGCGCCGCCCGCGCGGCGCATCGCGGATGAATCCGCTCCTACAGTTTGTCGCAACGTGGCCATGCCTGTGGGGCCATGGTTGTCAGCCTTGTGTACAAGGCTCAAGTCATGCGCCCGAGCAGGCGACCATGGCGTAACAGGTTCGGCACGTTGCAGCAAACTGTAGGAGCGGATTCATCCGCGATGCGCCGCGCGGGCGGCGCTCGGTCTCACAGGCGCTGAACATGCCGAGGCGAGCCAACCGGCCTCACCCATTCTCCTGCGGTAAATCGAATGATCCCGTCGCAACTTCACCCGTCCGCACATAGCGGGCGATGATCACGCCCTTGGGCGTCACCTGGGAATGTTTCAGGTAGAAGGCCCCAGGCGCAGCATCGTCGCCGAACAGGCGCTTGCCATGGCCTAGCAACACAGGGTGAATGAGCAACTGAAGCTCATCGACCAGGCCGGCAGCCAACAGTTGTTGCACCAGGTCGGCACTGCCTTGGGTCAGCAGATCGGCGCCGTTCTGCTGCTTGAGGGCACGTACCGCCGCGACGATATCCGCGCCCAGTGCATGGCTGTTATGCCATTCGAGGCTGTCGGGGTCATGGGTGGCAACGTGCTTGGCCACGCTGTTGAACAGATTGGCGATGGAAAATTCCTCGGTATCGTCCTTCACCTTCGGCCAGTAGCCGGCAAAGATGTCGTAGGTCCGCCGCCCCAGCAGCAACTCGAAAGGCTGACTGAACAGCGCCTGCATGGCCTGGCCGAACACTTCCTCGGCATGGGGCACGAGCCAGCCGCCAAAGGTGAAACCGCCGCTGGTGTCTTCCTGAGGGCCGCCGGGGGCCTGCATGACACCGTCGAGGCTGACGAAGGCGGCTACGATGAGTTTGCGCATGGGGCTCTCCTGAAAGGCCTGAAGGGGGTGATGATTCACCTATGGTCGAACGGCGCACGGCGATTTCGACAGGGCATGCAGTCCCGTTTTTGGCACAAGTACGGCCACCTGCCTGGGTTACCATCCACGCTGTGAACCCTTTCCCCACAGGAGTGCCGCCCGTGACCGAGTACACCGCGTTCAAGGTCGAACTGACCGACAACATCGCCCATGTGCAGATCAACCGCCCGGAAAAGATCAACGCGATGAACGCGGCCTTCTGGGAGGAGATCGTCGATATCTTCCAGTGGATCGACGATACCGATGCCGTGCGCGCGGTGGTGATAAGCGGCGCTGGCAAGCACTTTTCCGCCGGTATCGATCTGATGATGCTGGCGTCGCTGGCCGGGCAGATGGGCAAGGATGTCGGCCGCAATGCACGCTTGCTGCGCAAGACCATCCAGCGCCTGCAGGCCTCCTTCAATGCCGTGGACAACTGCCGCAAGCCGGTGCTGGCGGCGGTGCAGGGTTACTGCATCGGCGGTGCCATCGACCTGATCTCCGCCTGCGACATGCGCTACTGCAGCCGCGATGCGCAGTTCTCGATCAAGGAAATCGACATGGGCATGGCCGCCGATGTCGGCACCTTGCAACGTTTGCCACGTATCATCGGCGACGGCATCATGCGTGAGCTGGCCTTCACCGGGCGCAATGTGGAAGCCGACGAGGCGCTGCGCATCGGCCTGGTCAACCGGGTCTATGATGATCAGGCCGCGCTGCTCGACGGGGTCTTTGCCATAGCCCGCGAGATTGCCGCAAAATCGCCGATCGCCGTGGCCGGCACCAAGGAAATGCTCAGCTACATGCGTGACCATCGCATCGACGATGGCCTGGATTACATCGCTACCTGGAATGCTGCGATGCTGCAGTCCGAAGACCTGCGCGTGGCCGTGGCGGCGCACATGAGCAAACAGAAACCGTCGTTCGCCGACTGACCGGGTTGGGGGGCGCGCAGTAAAGGAACCCCCGACATGTCAGCTCGCTGGACAACCGCAGTACTCGACCCGCAGATCACCGGGGGGCTGGCTGTGGCCCGCAGCCCGGAAGGGTTCCTGGTGGACGCCAACGGCGCGCTGTTCCCCCGCGACTGGCTCAAGCGCCAGGACCTGGACGTGCTGTGTGAGCACGGCATCGGTCATTTCGACGGCGAGCCCGTATTCCTGCTTGAGCTGCGCAACGCAGCCGAGCTGCCGGGCTGCAGCTGGCGCGGTCTGCGCGCGTTCATGCTGGAAGGCGACTTCGACACCTACAAAGTGCTTGGCTATGCCGCGCAGATCGGCACCTGGGCCCGCGAGCACCGCTTCTGTGGCAGCTGCGGCCAGGCGATGGCGCAAATCCGCTGGGAGCGCGCGATGTACTGCCAGCCCTGCGACCTGCGCAGCTACCCGCGCATTTCGCCGAGCATGATCGTGCTGGTGACCCGTGGCGACGAGATCCTGCTGGCCCGTTCGCCGCGCTTCGTCACGGGTGTGTACAGCACCTTGGCGGGCTTTGCCGAGCCGGGCGAGTCGGCCGAGGACTGCCTGGTGCGCGAGGTGCGCGAAGAGGTGGCGGTGGAGGTAAAGAACATCCAGTACGTCGGCAGCCAGTGCTGGCCGTTCCCGCACTCGATGATGCTGGGCTTCCATGCCGAATATGCCGGTGGCGAGATCGTCATGCAGCCGGACGAGATCGAAGATGCCAAATGGTTCAGCGTGCACGACCTGCCGCCGCTGCCGGCCGGGCGGTCCATTGCCCGGTACTTGATTGATCTTTATGTCGCCAGGCGTTTATGCCTGCCCGAACCAGTGCTGCCACGCTAGTCGGACGGTCAGCGCCAGCACCACGGTGATGAACACCGGGCGGATGAACTTGCTGCCGCCACTGATCGCCGTGCGTGCGCCGAAGAAGGCGCCGACCATCACCGACAGGCCCATGCACAGGCCGACGATGTAATCCACCTGCCCTGAAATGATGAACACCGTCAGCGCCGCGATGTTGCTGACGAAGTTCATGCTGCGCGCCACGCCGCTGGCGCGGACCAGGTCGATGGGGTAGAGCAGCAGCGTGCTCACGGTCCAGAATGCACCGGTGCCGGGGCCGGCCATGCCGTCGTAGAAGCCGAGGGTGAAGCCTTGGGGGAGCTGCCATTTCTTCTTGATTGGCGCATCGGCATCCAGCGGCGCCTTGGGCGTGCCGCCGAACAGCAGGTAGATACCACAGGCGAAGACGATCACCGGCAGCATCTTGTTCAGCCACTCGGCCGGCATGTAGTGAGCCACCACTGCACCGATCGAGGCGCCAACCAGCGTGGCGAACAGGGCCGGTCGCCATTGCGCCGGGTGGAACAGCTTGCGCTTGTAGTAGGTGAAGCCGGCGGTGGCCGAGCCGAAGGTCGAGCTGAGTTTGTTGGTGCCCAGCACCAGGTGCGGCGGCATGCCGGCGGTGAGCAGCGCCGGGGTGGTCAGCAGGCCGCCGCCACCGGCGATGGCATCGATGAAGCCGGCGACGAAGGCGACCAGGGCGAGGATCAGCAGGGTGAGCGGTTCTACGGTGAGTTCGAAGGGCATGGGTGTCTGGCAGGCAGAGGGCAGGGCGTGCGGCAAATGGCCGCGCTAGATGGGAGACATGGTAATCCTGGGCGCAAACGGTTGCCAGTGCCGGCCCTTTCGCGACGTCGAACCGCCGCGAAAGGGCCAGTACAGGCAATCACATCAACTCTGGATGAACGCCAGCAAATCCGCGTTGATCACATCGGCATGGGTGGTCGGCATGCCATGCGGGTAGCCCTTGTAAGTCTTCAACGTGCCATTGGGCAGCAACTTTGCCGACAACGGTCCGGAGTTCTCATAAGGCACGATTTGGTCGTCATCGCCATGCATTACCATCACCGGCTGCTTGATCCCCTTTAGGTCCTCGGTGAAGTCGGTCTGCGAGAACGCCACGATGCCATCGTAATGCGCCTTGGCGCTGCCGATCATGCCCTGGCGCCACCAATTGCCGATGATGCCTTCCGAGGCTTGAACGCCCGGCCTGTTGTAGCCATAGAACGGCCCGCTCGGCACATCGCGATAGAACTGCGCACGGTTGCTGGCGACCTGGGCCTGAAAGTTGTCGAATACCGACTTCGGCAGGCCGCCGGGGTTGGCGGGTGTCTGTACCATCAGCGGTGGCACGGCGGCGATCAGCACGGCCTTGGCCACCGGGTCACCGGGGTGGCGCGCCATGTAGCGCACCACTTCGCCGCCACCGGTGGAGTGGCCCACATGTACTGCGCCCTGGGTGCCGAGGTGTTCGACCACGGCCGCCACATCGTCGGCATAGTGGTCCATGTCGTGGCCATCCGGCACCTGGCTGGAGCGCCCGTGGCCACGGCGGTCATGGGCGACCACGCGAAAGCCCTTGCCCAGGAAGAACAGCATCTGCGCGTCCCAGTCGTCGGCACTGAGCGGCCAGCCGTGGTGGAAGTGGATGACCGGCGCATCGCGCGGGCCCCAGTCCTTGTAGAAGATCTGAACGCCATCCTTCGTGGTTACGTAGCTCATGGTCGTGTCTCCTCAGTGCAGGAACCGAAGTGAGCTATTGAGAATAGGAGGGATTCCGTTCGGCATCGGGATTTGTTGTGCCAGGACTGGCCTCTTCGAGGCGTCGAACCGCCGCGAAGAAGCCATCACCTGTGTCACATGAACCAGCGGTATTCCCGCGCACTGACCTCCTGCATGAACGCCAGATGGTCCTGGCGCTTGTTCTCGCAATACACCATCACGAACTCTTCCCCCAGCCCCTCGTTCACCGCCGGGTGGCTGCGCATGGCCGCGACCGCGCCGAGCATGTCCTTGGGGAAATCGATGCCGCTGCTGCGATCTTCGTTCAGCGGCGCAATCGGTTCCTGCCCGGCATCCAGGCCATGCTCCATGCCACACAGGATCGCCGCCAGCACCAGGTACGGGTTGGCATCCGCCCCCGCCAGCCGATGCTCGATACGCAGGTTGCGCGCATCCGACTCAGGAATGCGAATGCACGCATCGCGGTCTTCAAACCCCCAGCTTGCTCGGCTGGCAGCGTTGACCATGGCGCCATAGCGGCGGAATGCATTGTGGTTGGCCGAAAAGATCGGCATGCAGTGCGGCAGCAGCGCGAGGCAGCCGGCCACGGCATGGCGTAGCGGGCGTTGCTGGTCGGCAGCCAGCAGGTTGTTGCCGGCCTGGTCGTAAAGGCTTACATGCACATGCATGCCGCTGCCCGGTGCCTGCAGGTAAGGCTTGCTCATGAACGAGGCGCGCAGCCCATGCTTGAGCGCGACACCCCGGGTGCTGCGGCAGAACAGGGCGGCCCAGTCGGCGGCTTGCAGGCCATCGTTGCAGTGGCCGAAGTTGATCTCGAACTGGCCGGGGCCCAGTTCGGCCGTGATGACGTTGGCATCCACCCCTTGCGCATTGGCGGTTTCAACCATGTCGTGGAGCACATCGCTGAACCGCGACAGCCGTTCGATGTGCATGTTGGGCTGGTCGTCCGGGTCATCGCTGAGCGGGTCGCGGGGGAACTGCGGCAGGCCTTGCTTGAGCGCCCGGTCGAACAGGTAGAACTCCAGCTCGAACGCCACCACCGGGCGAATGCCGCGGCGCTCGAGCCGCTGCAGCACCCGGGCGAGCACCTCGCGGGGTTCGAATTCGATCGGCGCGGCGGTGCCGTCGGAGCTGATCAGCATCTGCCCCAGCGGCTCGCGCTCCCAGCTCACCGGCTTGAGCGTGCCAGGGATCAGGCGGCGGATGGCATCCGGGTCGCCGTCGTTGAAGCAATAGTCGCCAATCGGGAACAGTCCACCTTGTACGCCCAACAGTACGCAGTTCTGCGGCAGTTTCAGCGGGCTGCCGGCGGCGACTTTTTCCAGCATGTCGATGGGGTAGCGTTTGCCATAGAAGTGCCCGGGGATGTCCAGGCTGAGCAGGTCGACATGGCTGACCTCGGGGTAGCGGGCACGGAATGCGCGAACTTCACTGAGCAGATCGGGAAAGCCTGTTGTTAGGGTCATGCTGTGCTCTCATCGGAATACCCAGAGGATGCGTGTCGTCTGGTTGGTCAGGTTGGCGTAGCGAAAGTGGCGGTTGGGCGGCAGCTGAAAGCTGTCGTTGGGCGCGAGGGTCACGGCTTGTTCATCGTCAGCGAGCCAGAGGGTCAGTTCACCCTCCAGAACGAAACCGCCTTGCTCGGAACTGTCGTCCAGGTGCCCCTCGCCACTGCTGGCGCCGGGCGCCAGGTGGCTTTCGAGCATGGCGAAACGGCCGTTGAGCGTGGGTGACACCAATACGTCGCTGATACCCCCGGCGTAGTAGATCGTGCGCCGCTCGCCGGGGCGGGTGACCCAGTCCAGCGCGGGTGGCTGGCTGGCCTGGTAGAAGTAGGTGGTCGGCACCTGCAAGGCTTCGCTTATGGCCGTGAGGTCGGCCACGGTCGGTTGCGACAGACCGCGCTCGACCTGGGACAGAAAGCCCAGCGAGCGCCTGACCTTGCCCGCCAGCTCATCGAGGGTCAGCCCGCGGTGCTTGCGCAGGTCGCGGATCAGCAGGGCCAGGCCCTGGGCGTCTTCAGACATGGTCGCGCATCCTGTACCAGGCCTTTGCCGCCGCCTCCAGCGGTGCGGCCAGCAGATCACCGCCCGGGAAGCGGCCGTTGTCGATGCCCTGGTACAAGGCCAGCAGGTCGTCGTCGCCGAGGATTGCATCGCTCACCGCCCGCGCGGCGGCCAGGGTCGGTAGCACACCGTGGCCGGAGAAACCTTGCAGCCAGTAGCGCTGCCCCGCGCGGCCGACGTCCGGGGTGCGCTGGATGCTGCAGTCGATATGGCCGCCCCAGGCATAGTCGATGGCCACCCCGGCCAGTTGCGGGAACACCCGTTCCAGGTAGGGGCGGGTGGCGCTGGCGACATCCTTGGGGATGCCACCCAGGTAGGTGCAGCCGCCACCGAACAACAGGCGGTGGTCGGGGGTGAGGCGGAAATAGTCGGGTACGAACTGGTTGTCGATCACGCAGCTGTTGCGCGGCAGCAGCGAGCGGGCGAACTCGGCATCCAGCGGCGCGGTGGCCACCTGGTACGAGCCGACTGGCAGCAGCCGGCGCGACAGGCCGCGGTCGAGGCGGTCGATGTAGGCGTTGCAGGCCAGTACCAGTACGTCGCAGCGCACCTCGCCCTGTTCGGTGCGGGCCACGTAGCCGTTGGCGCTGGGCTGGTAGTCGAGAACCTGGCTCTGCTCGAAGATGCGCCCGCCATGGGCTTCGATAATGGCCGCCAGGCCCTGGGCCAGTTTCAGCGGGTTGAGGTGCGCGCCCTTGGCGTCGTACAGCGCGGCCTGGTAGCGCGGGCTGTCGATCCATTGTGGCAGCTCGTCGCGGCCGATCAGGCGCAGGGCGTCGTAGCCCCATTTGTGTTCGGCATCATGCAGGACTTCTTCGAGCATTTTTACCCGCCGTGGCAGCACCGCGGTCCACAGGCTGCCGAGCCGGTAGTCGATGTCGAAGCCATGGCGCAGGGGCAGCTCGCGCATCTCGTCGGCGGCCCAGCACATGCTGCCCCACAGGCGCCGGGTGCGTTCCACGCCCAAGGCTTTTTCCAAGGGCGGCATGTCGCATGACCACCCCAGCAGCGCCTGGCCACCGTTGCGCCCGGAGGCGGCCCAGGCGACCCGGCTGGCTTCCAGCAGGGTCACGCGTTTGCCGGCCAGGGTCAGGCGCAGGGCAGTGTGCAGGCCGCTGAAGCCTGCGCCGATGATCAGCACCTCGGTATCGTGCGGGCCTTGCAGGGTAGGGCGCAGGGGGATGCTGGCGGGGTAGGTCTGGGCGTAGTAGCTGGCGACGTGCTGGGCGGATTGCTTGAACATGCAGTGGCCTCGTGAAATTTATTGTGATTATTTTCATGAAAATCTAGCATGGAATTTTCATGGCGCCAGGGCCGTTCGTCTTCCTGTGGGGTTGGTTATATGATCCGGGGGCCGCTTTGCAGCCCATTCGCGACACAAGGCCGCTCCTACAGGAATCCGCGATCTGCTGTAGGAGCGGCCTTGTGTCGCGAGTGGGCTGCGTAGCAGCCCCCAAGGCCCTGACAGGAACAACAATGCGCCGCCTGCCTTCCCTGACCGCCCTGCGCACTTTCGAATGCGCCGCCCGCCATGGCCATTTCGGCCGCGCCGCTGCCGAGCTGTGCGTCACCGACAGCGCCGTCAGCCACCAGATTCGCCAGCTAGAGGATCAACTTGGCGTTGCCCTGTTCGAACGCGTGGGCCGCCAGGTACGCCCCAGTGCCGAGGCCGAGCGACTGCTGCATCACCTGCAACAGGCCTTCGAGCTGATCGGCAAGGCTTGCGACGAGCTGCGCGACCCGGCCTCGCAAGCGGTGCTGAGGGTGGCGGTAACGGCGGAGCTTGCGCAAAAATGGCTGGTCGCGCGCCTGGCCGACTTCAGCAGCCGTTACCCGCACATCACCCTGCACCTGCACGATCAGCCGATCGATGCCGGCGCTCCGGCGCTGGACGTCGACCTTGCCATCACCTACGGCACCAGCGCCCTGGACGCCAGCACCCACTTCGTCCGGCCGCTGCCGCTGCTGCAGTTCTTCCCCGTATGCAGCCCCGGGCTGTTCAACCAGGGCGGCCTCAAGCGCCCGCGTGACCTGGTGCGCCATTGCCTGCTGCACGACGACCAGGACGGCCGCACCTGGACCACCTGGCTGGCCACCCACGCCGAAGACGCGCTGCCTACCCGCCAGCTGTACTTCCCCCATGCCGCGCTGGCGCTGGAGGCGGCGTTGCTGGGGCAGGGCGTGGCGATGGGCGACAACCTGACCTGCCAGGCCGACCTGCAGAGCGGCCGGCTGGTGCGCCCGTTCAGTGCCAGTGTGACGGCCCAGGGGCAGTACGCGCTGGTGTGCGAACGCTTGCGCCTGGAGCGGGCGCCGGTGGCCGACTTCATCGAATGGTTCATCGAACAGCTGGGCGATAGCTGAATTCAATTCAGCTATCGCTGAGTTTTCATCGTTGGATGCCTGATGCCGGGCGGCGTAGCGTGCAGCCATCACTCACCGACACGAGGTTGACCCATGGCACGTTCGCTCACCACCACCCCCAAGGCCGATGGTTTCCGCCTGCCCGGCGAATTCGAGCGCAAGGCCGGTTGCTGGCTTGGCTGGCCAGAGCGCCCGGATGTCTGGCGCAATGGCGCCAAGCCTGCGCAAAAGGTCTGGGTCGAGATCGTCACGGCCATCGCTTCCAGCGAGCCGGTCACGGTCTGCGCCTCGGCTGCCCAGTACGCCAACGCCCGGCGCCTGCTGCCGCCGCAGGTACGCGTGGTGGAAATGACCTGCAACGACACCTGGTTCCGCGACAGCGGTGCCTGCTTCGTGGTCAATGACAACAGTGGCGAAGTGCGTGGCGTCGACTTCGAGTTCAACGCCTACGGCGGGCTCGATGGCGGCCTCTACTACCCGTGGGACAAGGACGACCAGATCGCGCAGAAGATCCTCGAAATCGAAGGCCTGGACCGCTATCGCGCGCCATTGATCGCCGAACTTGGCGGCATCCAGAGTGACGGCCAGGGTAGCCTGCTGACCACCGAGCAGTGCCTGCTCAACCGCAACCGCAACGCCCATCTGGGCAAGGCCGAGGTGACGCGTCGCCTTGAAGACTACCTGGGTGCCGAACAGGTGATCTGGCTGCCGCGTGGCTGCAAGTTCGACGAGACCGACGGCCACGTCGACGACCTGGCCTGCTTCGTGCGCCCCGGTGAAGTGGTGCTGCAGTGGACCGACAACCGTGACGACCCGCAGTGGGAAATCTACCAGGAGGCTTACGAAATCCTGCGCAGCACCCGCGATGCGCGTGGCCGTGAGCTGAAGGTGCACAAGCTGCCGCAACCCGATGTGCTGGAATGGACTGCCGAAGAAGCGGCCGGGCTCGATCAGGTCGACGGTACCCACCTGCGCGAAGCCGGCACGCGCATCTGTGCTTCGTACATCAACTACTACGCGGGCAACTCGGCCATCGTCGTGCCGCTGTTTGGCGACCGCAATGACGCCGTTGCCCAGGCGACCCTGGCGGAGCTGTTCCCCGGCCACCGCATCATTGGCATCGAGAACTCCCGCGAGATCCTGCTCGGTGGTGGCAATGTCGCCTGCATCACCATGCCGCAGTACGCCGGAGGCCGCTGATGAAACGGCGCGCACTGGCCATTGCGGTCGCCCTGGGCTGCGCGGTGTCGGTGGCTCAGGCGGCCGACGCACAACAGCCGACCGTCAACCTGTACATCTGGGGCGAATACCTGGCCCCCGATACCTTGACCCGGTTCGAGCAGGAAACCGGCATACGTGTGGTCGCCGATCACTTCGACTCGCTGGAAACCGCCGAGACCAAGCTGTTGACCGGTGGCAGTGGCTACGACGTGGTGCTCACTGCCGGTCAGCACCTGAGCCGGGCCATTGCCAGCGGTGCCCTGCAACCGCTGGACAAAGCCCGGCTGCCGCACCTGGCTGGGGTGGGTGAAGAGTTTCGCCAGCATATGGCCCTGTTCGACCCGGGCAACCGCTATGCCGGGACCTATGCCTGGGGCACGACCGGGGTGGGTTACCAGCAGCAAGCGGTGACGGCGCGCATGGGCGATGCACCGCTGGACAGTTGGGCGATGCTGTTCGACCCGCAGGTGGTGGCGAAATTTGCCGATTGCGGGGTGAGCCTGCTCAACGACCCCAACGAGGTGTTTGCTGCGGTGATGCGCTACTTGGGCCTGGACATCAACCAGCAGCGCCTTGAAGACCTGAAGGCGGCGGAGGTGCAGCTGCGCAAGGTGCGCCCGTACATTCGCTACTTCGACAATGATCGCAACATCAACGACCTGGCCAATGGCGAAACCTGCGTGGCGATGTCGTGGAACGGTAACGTGGCCATCGCCGAGGGGCAGGCGCAGCAGGCGGGCAAGGCGTTTGCGCTGGACTACAGCATTCCGAAGGAGGGCACGTTGATCTGGCTGGACGCGCTGGTGGTGCCCAAGGATGCGCCGCACCCGGATGCTGCGTGGCAACTGGTGGATTACCTGATGCGCCCGGATGTGATCGCGCCGATTACCGACACCATCCATTACGCCAATGCGATCACGGCGGCGGATGGGCTGGTGGATGCGCAGATCCGCAATGCACCGGGGACCTACCCACCGGCTGAGGTGCGGGCGCGGTTGTATGGCAAGAATGACAATGGCAAAGCGTTCAATCGGGAGCTTACCCGGGCTTTCAGCCGGTTGAAGAGTGGTGCCTAGCCTGGGAGTTGTGTTGCCTGTACCGGCCTCTTCGCGGCTGAAGCCGCTCCTACAAGGGTTGCACCGCCCTCTGTAGGAGCGGCTTCAGCCGCGAAGAGTATTGGCAACTCATCAACTGGAGGTCTTGCGCCGAGGTTGCCTTGGCTTGCTGGCAGCTGGTTTCCCTTCAGCGGCCTTGCCTTTGCCGGTACTGCGCCGCTTCTTCTTCCACGGCGCCGCCTTGCCCACCGCCGGCCCGGTAATGGTCATGCGCATCCCCCGGCAACGTTCCACCAGCTTGCCCATCCACGCTGACTGGCGAGCGACGAACTCTTCCAGGCTCATCTCGCCGCTTTGCACCATGTCCAGTGCCTGCTCCCAGATTGCCGTGGTGCCGGGGTCGGCAATCGCGCGGGGCACGGCGTCGATCAGGCTGAAGGCGGCCGGGGTGGCAGACAGGGCCTTGCCGTTCTTCACCAGGTAGCCGCGGTCGAGCAGGCCCTGGATGATGCTGGCGCGGGTCGCTTCGGTCCCGATGCCGGTGGTTTCCTTAAGCTTTTGCTTGAGCCGCGGGTCGTCCACCAGCTTGGCGACGTTCTTCATGGCCTTGATCAGGTCGCCTTCGGTGAAAGGCTTGGGCGGCTGGGTCCACAAGTCCTTGAGCTGCAAACCGTGCACGTTGCAGTCCTGGCCTTCATGAAGGGCCGGCAGCACCTGAGCTGGCTGGGCTTCGCGGCCCTTGGCCGGGGTCAGCGCCTCGGGCAGGGCGCGACGCCAGCCGGGCTCGACGATCTGTTTGCCGACAGCGCGCAGGGCATGGCCAGCGCAGTCGAATTCGGCCTGGGTACGGTCGTACTCGTGGTTGGGCAGGAACTGCGCCAGGTAGCGTGCACGGATCAGCGTGTAGACCGCCTTGTGCTTGGCGGGCAGGCGTGCCGGGTCGCTGGCTGCGGCGGTGGGGATGATGCCGTGGTGGGCGCTGACCTTGGCGTCGTTCCACGCGCGTGAGCGGCGCTGGGGCTGCAGGTGCGCTTGCAGCGGCGCCAGGCTGGCATCGGCACGCTGCAGCGCGGCGAGAACGGCTGGAGCCTCGCCATGCTGGCTGACCGGCAGGTAGCCACAATCGCTGCGCGGGTAGGTGATCAGCTTGTGGGTCTCATACAGCGCCTGGGCGATGTCGAGGGTTTCCTGGGCGCCGAGGCCGAACTTTTTCGAGCACAGTTCCTGCAAGGTGCCGAGGTCGAAGGGCAGCGGTGCGGCCTCGCGCACGCGCTCGGTGGCAACCTTGAGTACCCGCGCCGTACCGGCATTGTTCATGTCTGCAGCGGCCTGCCGGGCCAGTGCCTGGTTGAGGCAGCGGCCCTGGTCGTCGCAGGTGTCATCCGGTGCGCGCCATTGCGCATTGAAGGTTTGCCCGGCGTGTTCGAGCTGTACATCAATGGCCCAGAAAGGCACGGGCACGAAATCGGCGATGCTGCGGTCACGGTCCACCACCAGGCGCAGGGTCGGGGTCTGCACCCGCCCCACCGGCAGCACGCCCTGGTAGCCGGATTGGCGGCCAAGCAGGGTGAACAGCCGGCTCATGTTCATGCCGATCAGCCAGTCGGCGCGGGAGCGGCCCAGTGCCGAGTGGTAGAGGTTGAAGGTTTCCTGGCCGGGCAGCAGGCGCGCCAGGGCCTTGCGGATCGAGGCGTCGTCCAGGGCCGACAACCACAGGCGCTGGATCGGGCCGCGGTAGCGGCAGTGCTCGACCAGCTCACGGGCGATCATCTCGCCTTCGCGGTCGGCGTCGGTGGCGATCACCAGCTCGCGGGCTTCCCCAAGCAGGCGCTTGACCGCCTTGAACTGGCTGGCGGTCTTGGGCTTGACCAGCATCTTCCACTTTTCCGGGATGATTGGCAGGTCGGCGAGGTTCCAACGCTTGTAGCGGTCGTCGTAACTGTCGGGCGGGGCGGTTTCCAGCAGGTGGCCGATGCACCAGGTCACGCAGACGTCGGAGCCTTGCCAGCAGCCGTCGGCCTTGCGGTTGGCACCGAGCACCTTGGCGATGTCTTTGGCCTGGGAGGGTTTTTCGCAGAGGAACAGGCGCATGGCCGGGAACGCTTCATCGGGGGTGATGGGCACTAGGATGCGCAAGCGGGGGCGCGGAGGCAAGTTTTATCTGGATGGATGTACAGGTTTCTTGTTGCCTGAAATTTGCGCGGTGCCTGTGTGGGAGCGGCCTTGCGTCGCGAAAGGGCTGCGAAGCAGCCCCGGCAATCTGTGCCAGCACAGAGATCTTGGGGCCGCTACGCGCCCCTTTCGCGACGCAAGGCCGCTCCCACAAGAGCTGGGATCAGGCGCGCGAGTCGCGCACCATGTCCACGTGCGGGATGCCGGCTTCGAGGAATTCCTCGCTGACTACGCGAAAGCCCAGGCGCTCGTAGAACGGCGTGGCATGCACCTGGGCACTGAGCGTCTGCTGCTTGAGGTCACGGTTCTGCGCTTCGGCGATGACCGCCTGCATCAGCGCGTCACCGACCTTCAGCCCACGCCAGTCCTTGAGCACCGAGATGCGGCCGATGGTGCCATCGGTCAGCAGGCGTGCGGTGCCGATCGGGTAGTCACCCTCCAGGGCCAGGAAGTGCACGGCATCCTGGTCCTCGGAGTCGAACTCCAGTTCCGGCGGAATGTGCTGTTCGGCGACAAACACGGCGGTACGGATGCGGTGGATATCGGCGTTGTCTTTGTGCCAGTCGGCGAGGCGAACGCTGATCTTATTCATTGGCGAATCCCAGGCTCCCTTGTTTGATCAACTGCTGGATGAGCATAAGGCCATCTTCGTCCTGCAGCCACTGCTCAAGGTTGTCGATGTGTAACGCGTCGGCCGAGCACACCAGTTTCAGCAGCTCGCGCAGTTTGGCCGGCAGCGGGCAGCTGCGGCCGCTGGCGAACAGCATCAGGTCGTCATTGAGCTCGGACCAGGCCATGCGAGCGCTTGGGTTGCGGATCAGGATGGCGCCGTCTTCCAGGGCTTCGATCAGCTCTTGCTCGTCCAGCTCTTCACCGGTGACCTGCTCCGGGTAGCGCGGCTCGGTCATGAACTGGCCGAACCAGGTCAGCAGCAGGTCCTTGTCGTTGGTGTGCTTGTCGATCAGCGCCTTGAGGCGGTCGAGGGCGTCGTGCTGGATCTGGTGCGGGTCGCTGGCAGGCTGCGCGTCGGCGTCGCTGTAACGCTCCTCTTCCGGCAGGAACTGGCCGAGGAAGTCGGTGAAGTGGGTCAGCACTTCGGCGGCACTTGGGGCGCGGAAGCCGACCGAGTAGGTCAGGCAGTTGTCCACGGCGACGCCGTAATGGGCCAGGCGCGGTGGCAGGTAGAGCATGTCGCCCGGTTCCAGGGTCCATTCGCCGCTCTGTTCGAATTCGGCGAGGATGCGCAGGTCGGCGTGCTCCAGCAGCGGGCTGTCGCTGTTGCACATCTGGCCGATCTTCCAGTTGCGCTCGCCGTGGCCTTGCAGCAGGAACACGTCGTAATTGTCGAAATGCGGGCCGACGCTGCCGCCAGGGGTGGCGAAGCTGATCATCACGTCATCGATACGCCAGCTTGGCAGGAAGCGGAAATGCTCCAGCAGTTCGGCAACTTCCGGGACGAACTGGTCGACGGCCTGCACCAGCAGGGTCCAGTCCTGCTCCGGCAGCTCGGCGAAGGTGTCTTCGGTGAACGGGCCGCGGCGCAGCTCCCACGGGTGGGCGCCGTGCTCGAGGACGATGCGCGACTCGACTTCTTCTTCCAGGGCCAGGCCGGCCAGTTCGTCGGGGTCGATCGGGCTTTGGAAGTCCGGGAAGGCCTGGCGCACCAGCAGTGGCTTCTTCTGCCAGTAGTCGCGCATGAATTCGCGGGCCGAGATGCCGCCGAGCAGCTGCAGTGGAGTATCAGGATTCATGTTCAACCTATTGAAAAAACGTAATTTTCGTCCGGGAATAAAAACGCCCGGCTATGCCGGGCGTTGAACGCGACGGTCAGCTTAGATGCGTTTGGCCTGGGCTGCCGCGTTACCGATGTAGGTAGCAGGGGTCAGCAGCTTCAGTTCGGCCTTGGCGTCGGCAGGCATGTCGAGGCCGTCGATGAAGGTCAGCAGCGCTTCTGGGGTGATGCCCTTGCCACGGGTCAACTCCTTGAGCTTCTCGTAGGGGTTCTCGATGTTGAAGCGGCGCATCACGGTCTGGATCGGCTCTGCGAGCACTTCCCAGCAGGCGTCCAGGTCGGCGGCGATGCGGGCCTGGTTGACTTCCAGCTTGCCGATGCCTTTCAGGCTGGCTTCGTAGGCGATGACGCTGTGGGCGAAGCCCACGCCCAGGTTGCGCAGCACGGTGGAGTCGGTCAGGTCACGCTGCCAGCGCGAGATCGGCAGCTTGCTGGCCAGGTGCTGGAACAGTGCGTTGGCGATGCCCAGGTTGCCTTCGGAGTTCTCGAAGTCGATCGGGTTGACCTTGTGCGGCATGGTCGACGAGCCGATTTCGCCGGCCACGGTCTTCTGCTTGAAGTAGCCCAGCGAGATGTAGCCCCAGACGTCGCGGTCGAAGTCGATGAGGATGGTGTTGAAACGGGCGATCGCGTCGAACAGCTCGGCGATGTAGTCGTGCGGTTCGATCTGGGTGGTGTACGGGTTGAACTGCAGGCCCAGTTCGTCTTCGATGAAGGCGCGGGCGTTTGCTTCCCAGTCGATCTGCGAGTAGGCCGACAGGTGGGCGTTGTAGTTGCCCACGGCGCCGTTGATCTTGCCCAGCAGCGGTACGGCGGCAACCTGGGCGATCTGGCGCTCCAGGCGGTACACGACGTTGGCCAGCTCTTTGCCCAGGGTAGTCGGCGAAGCCGGCTGGCCGTGGGTGCGCGACAGCATCGGCACGTCGGCGTGGGCGTGGGCCAGGGCGCGGATGGCGTCGGCGATCTGGCGCATCAGCGGCAGCAGCACGTCGTCACGGCCAGCGCGCAGCATCAGCGCGTGGGACAGGTTGTTGATGTCCTCGCTGGTGCAGGCGAAGTGGATGAACTCGCTGACCTTGGCCAGCTCAGGCAGCTTGGCGGCCTGCTCCTTGAGGAGGTATTCGATCGCCTTGACGTCGTGGTTGGTGGTGCGCTCGATTTCCTTGACGCGTTCGGCGTGCTCGAGCTTGAAGTCGGTGGCCAGGCTGTCCAGCAGGGCATTGGCTTCGGCGGAGAACGCCGGCACTTCGCCGATCTGCGGGTGGGCGGCCAGGCGCTGCAGCCAGCGCACTTCGACCAGGGCGCGGAAACGGATCAGGCCGAATTCGCTGAAAATGGGGCGCAAGGCCTGGGTTTTGCCGGCGTAACGGCCGTCTACAGGGGAAACCGCAGTGAGCGAAGAAAGCTGCATGGGGTGTTCTCGGACAGTCAGGCTTTTGGAAGGGCGCATATCATACATGAAAATTGCGCCCAGGTCGGGTGGCTGACCAAAGGTCAGCCCTGAAAAGCATGCGGTAGTGCCTTTGTGGGAGCGGCCTTGTGTCGCGAAAGGGCCGCATCGCGGCCCCGGGGGCTCAAGCCTGGCTCAAGATCGCCGGGGGCTGCTGCGCAGCCCTTTCGCGACACAAGGCCGCTCCCACAGGCCGCTCCCACAGGGTTGGGTGTCGCCTGTCAGGATGGCGAACGCATCATGTCGTACAGTTCGTTGAGCAGCTTGCGCCGGCTGAACACCAGCTGCCAGCGGTGCCCGCCCAGCTGGCGCCACAGGCGCGCGGCGCGGATGCCGGCCAGCAACAGGGCGCGGATCTTCGAGGCGTTGCTGGCCTGCTGCAGGAAGCGCATGTCGCCATGCACCTGGATGCGCTGGCGCAAAGTGCTCAGGGTGTCCTGGTACAAGGCTCCGCTGGAAGCAATGACGTTTTCGTGAACCAGGCCGAAATGGTCGGCCTGGGACTGGATCTGTGGCAGGCGGTTGCCGATGGTGTCGAGCAGGTCGCCGCGCTTGTTCAGCTGGCGCTCCAGGCCGAGCATCGACAGGGCGTAGCGCAGTGGCTCGCGCTGCAGGCTGCTGGGGTCGCGCTCCAGGGCGCCGACCAGGGCACGATAGCCGTCGCGCAGGTTGAGGTCGTCGCCGCCGAACACCTCCAGGGTGTCCTTGGGGTCACGTACCAGCAGGCTGCCGAGCATGCAGCCGATATTGGCTTCGCTGGCCTGACCAGTGCGGGCGATGCGGTCGACCAGCACGGCGGCCTGGAACACGCCGCCCAGGGCAATCAGCTGCTCCTGCAGGTTGCTCATGCGCGCGGGCTCCACGGCTCGGCGGTTTCGATCACGCCGCCGCCCAGGCACACCTCGCCGTCATAAAACACCACCGACTGGCCCGGGGTCACGGCGCGCTGCGGCTCGTCGAACACGGCACGGTAGCCGGTCTCGGTCAGCTCCAGGGTGCACTGCTGGTCGCTTTGGCGGTAGCGCACCTTGGCCGTCAGCCGGCGCGGGCTGCTCAGGTCGATCGGGTTGACCCAGAAGATTTCCGAGGCGAGCAGGGCGCGGGAGAACAGCCAAGGGTGTTCGTTGCCCTGGCCGACCACCAGCACGTTGCGGGTCAGGTCCTTGTGCAGCACGTACCACGGCTCGTCACCGGCGTCCTTCAGGCCGCCAATACCCAGCCCCTGGCGCTGGCCGATGGTGTGGTACATCAGGCCGTGGTGGCGGCCGATCACTTCGCCGTCAGTGGTCTCGATGTTGCCAGGCTGGGCTGGCAGGTATTGCTTGAGGAAGTCGCTGAAGCGGCGCTCGCCGATGAAGCAGATGCCGGTGGAATCTTTCTTCTTGGCGGTGGCCAGGCCGTGTTTTTCGGCGATGGCACGAACTTCGGGCTTTTCCAGTTCGCCGACCGGGAACAGGGTGCGGGCAATTTCCTTGCCGCCGACGGCGTGCAGGAAGTAGCTCTGGTCCTTGTTCGGGTCCAGGCCCTTGAGCAGTTCGGTAAGCGCGCCGGTGTCGCGACGGCGCACGTAGTGGCCGGTGGCGATCAGGTCGGCACCCAGCGACAGGGCGTAGTCGAGGAACGCCTTGAACTTGATTTCGCGGTTGCAGAGGATGTCCGGGTTGGGCGTGCGGCCGGCCTTGTATTCTTCGAGGAAGTGCTCGAACACGTTGTCCCAGTACTCGGCGGCGAAGTTGGCGGTGTGCAGCTTGATGCCGATGCGGTCGCATACGGCCTGGGCGTCGGCCAGGTCTTCACGGGCGGTGCAGTATTCGGTGCCGTCGTCTTCTTCCCAGTTCTTCATGAACAGCCCTTCCACCTGGTAGCCCTGTTCCATGAGCAGAAGGGCGGAGACGGAAGAGTCCACGCCGCCGGACATGCCGACGATGACGCGGGTCTTGGCGGGGTCTTTGAGTGCTGGGCTGGTCATGGGTACCGGTGTGTATCAAGGGGGAAAAACGCCGATTCTATCAAAACCGGCGCGGCGCGTCAGTCACGCAGCAGTTCGAGGCTGTGCAAGGGGCCTGCGAGGTAGTCGTCCAGGCAGCGTGGCACCAGCTCGCTGCGCCAGCGGGCGGGGTCGGCCAGCAGTTCGTCGCGGGTCAGCCACACGGCGCGGACGATGTCGCTGTCCAGGGCCAGGTCGGCATGCTGGCGCACGGGGCGGGCGGCGAAGCAGATGCGCTGGTAGGTCACGCCGTTGCTTGGGGCGGTGTACAGGTAGATGCCGACCACGCCGGTGAGTTCGACTTCCCAGGCGGTTTCCTCGAGGGTTTCGCGCAGGGCGGCCTGGGGCAGGGTTTCGTTGGGTTCGAGGTGGCCGGCGGGCTGGTTGAAGACGTGCTGGCCGGCTTTGAATTCCTCGACGAAAAGGAACTTGCCTTCGTGTTCGACAATGGTGGCGACGGTGATGTGGGGTTGCCAGGTCATGTGCGATTCCTACGGTTGGCGCGGGCCTTGTAGGAGCGGCCTTGTGTCGCGAAAGGGCTGCGAAGCGGCCCCAGGTTTCCAGCTTCGTAGCGGAAATTGCCGGGGTCGCGTTGCGGCCCTTTCGCGACACAAGGCCGCTCCTGCAAATGCCCGTATCTGCTCTACAGAAAGCACAAACCCCGGTGCGTGGCCGGGGTTTGTGCTGTTACTTCAAGCGAACCTTACAGGGCGGCAATGGCGCTGTTCAGGGTCTGGCTTGGGCGCATCACCTTGGCGGTCAGCGCGGCATCCGGGGCGTAGTAGCCACCGATGTCGGCTGGCTTGCCCTGAACGGCGTTGAGCTCGGCGACGATGGTCTCCTCGTTCTCGCTCAGGGTCTTGGCCAGTGGGGCGAAGCGTGCCTGCAGGGCGGCATCGTCGCTCTGGGCAGCCAGGGCCTGGGCCCAGTACAGGGTCAGGTAGAAGTGGCTACCGCGGTTGTCGATACCACCGACTTTGCGCGAAGGCGACTTGTTGGTGTCGAGGAACTTGCCGGTGGCCTGGTCCAGGGTGTTGGCCAGGACCTTGGCGCGCGGGTTGTCGTAGGTGTTGCCCAGGTGCTCCAGGGAAGCGGCCAGGGCCAGGAATTCACCCAGCGAGTCCCAACGCAGGAAGTTCTCTTCAACCAGCTGCTGCACGTGCTTCGGTGCCGAACCGCCGGCGCCGGTCTCGAACAGGCCACCGCCGTTCATCAGCGGCACGATCGACAGCATCTTGGCGCTGGTGCCCAGTTCCATGATCGGGAACAGGTCGGTCAGGTAGTCGCGCAGCACGTTGCCGGTCACCGAGATGGTGTCCTTGCCTTCGCGGATGCGGGCCAGGGAGAACTTGATGGCGTCGACCGGCGCCAGAACACGGATGTCCAGGCCAGCGGTGTCGTGATCCTTCAGGTACTTCTGCACCTTCTCGATCATCACGCCGTCGTGGGCGCGGGCCGGGTCCAGCCAGAACACCGCCGGGGTGTTGCTCAGGCGGGCACGGTTGACGGCCAGCTTGACCCAGTCCTGGATCGGCGCGTCTTTGGTCTGGCACATGCGGAAGATGTCACCGGCTTCGACGTTCTGCTCCAGAACGACCTTGCCCTGGCCATCGACCACGCGTACCACGCCGTCGGCCTGGATCTGGAAGGTCTTGTCGTGGGAGCCGTACTCTTCGGCTTTCTGAGCCATCAGGCCGACGTTTGGCACGCTGCCCATGGTGGTCGGGTCGAAGGCGCCGTTGGCCTTGCAGTCTTCGATGGTGGCCTGGTAGATGCCGGCGTAGCAACGATCCGGGATGATCGCCTTGGCATCCTGCAGTTCACCGGCAGTGTTCCACATCTTGCCCGAGTCACGGATCATCGCTGGCATCGAGGCGTCGACGATGACGTCGCTCGGCACGTGCAGGTTGGTGATGCCCTTGTCGGAGTTGACCATGGCCAGGGCTGGACGCTGGGCGTACAGGGCCTGGATATCGGCTTCGATCTCGGCCTGCTTGTCGGCTGGCAGGTCCTTGATGCGGGCGTACAGGTCGCCGATGCCGTTGTTGGCGTTGAAGCCTACTTCAGCCAGGGCTGCAGCGTGCTTGGCCAGTACGTCGTTGTAGAACTCTTCGACGATGACGCCGAACATGATTGGGTCGGAAACCTTCATCATGGTGGCTTTCAGGTGCACCGACAGCAGCACGCCGGAGGCCTTGGCATCGGCGATCTGCTCGGCGATGAAGGCTTTCAGGGCCTTGCGGCTCATGGTGGCGCAGTCGACGATTTCGGCGGCTTTTACGGCGGTCTTGGCTTTCAGCACGGTGGTGCTGCCATCTTTGCCGACCAGCTCGATGCGCAGGCTGTCGTCAGCCTCGATCAGCGCGGCTTTTTCGCTGCCGTAGAAGTCGCCGTTGTTCATGTGGGCAACGTGCGACTGCGAGTCGGCGGCCCAGGCGCCCATCTTGTGCGGGTGCTTGCGGGCGTAGTTCTTGACCGACAGTGGCGCGCGGCGGTCGGAGTTGCCTTCGCGCAGCACCGGGTTCACGGCGGAGCCCTTGATGCGGTCGTAGCGGGCGCGGGATTCTTTCTCGGCCTCGGTGGACGGCTCGTCGGCGTAGTCAGGGATGTTGAAGCCTTTGCCTTGCAGTTCCTTGATCGCGGCCTTGAGCTGCGGTACCGAGGCGCTGATGTTCGGCAGCTTGATGATGTTGGCTTCAGGGGTGGTAGCCAGCTGGCCCAGTTCCGCCAGGTGATCGCCTACTTGCTTCTCTGCGCCCAGTTGCTCCGGGAAGGCGGCAAGGATACGGCCAGCCAGGGAGATGTCGCGAGTTTCGACGGCGATGTCAGCCGAAGCGGTGAAGGCTTCGACGATCGGCAGCAGCGAGTAGGTGGCGAGGGCGGGGGCTTCGTCGGTGAAGGTATAGATGATCTTGGAACGGGTGGGCATGCGGGTTAACTCTCTGTGTGCTGAGCGTGCTCGAGTCTCGTGTTGCGCAGGGTAGGCGCATCGCCCTGGCAACGCCATGAGCGGAAAGTCGAGAGGCTGCGAGCTGTGATGGTGGATGCATCAGTCGAGCGTCAATGCTGAGCTGCGGTAACAACCCAGGCTTTTCGGCCATTCATGGCCAAGGGCGGTCCGCATTTTCCTGGGATTCGCCCCGATGACCCTTCGGTCGCGGCGGAGTATACCAAACCATTCGGGCTATTCAGCAAGGCGAAGTGACATCGGCGCCATTTATAAGACCAAAGACGTAGGGGCAATGTGGTGGATTGCCGCACCGCTTGCAGGTCGACAGATGTGGTTTAGGCTCATTGGATCGCAGGATGTCCAATCACACCCGACAGCGGAGTAGTGCAAGCATGGGATACCAGAAAATCAAGGTTCCGACCGACGGCGCCAAGATCACCGTCAATGCAGACCATTCGCTCAACGTTCCTGACAACCCGATCATTCCTTATATCGAAGGCGACGGGATTGGCGTCGATGTTTCACCGGTGATGATCAAGGTGGTCGATGCCGCTGTGCAGAAGGCCTACGGCGGCAAGCGCAAGATCGCCTGGATGGAAGTGTATGCCGGCGAGAAGGCTACCCAGGTGTACGACCAGGACACCTGGCTGCCCCAAGAAACCCTGGATGCGGTCAAAGACTACGTGGTTTCGATCAAAGGCCCGTTGACCACCCCGGTCGGCGGTGGTATCCGCTCGCTCAACGTGGCCCTGCGCCAGCAGCTCGACCTGTATGTATGCCTGCGCCCGGTGCTGTGGTTCGAGGGCGTGCCAAGCCCGGTGAAGAAGCCCGGCGACGTCGACATGGTGATCTTCCGTGAGAACTCCGAGGACATCTATGCCGGTATCGAGTGGAAGGCCGGCTCGCCAGAAGCTAACAAGGTGATCAAGTTCCTCAAGGAGGAAATGGGCGTCACCAAGATCCGCTTCGACCAGGACTGCGGCATCGGCGTCAAGCCGGTTTCGAAAGAAGGCACCAAGCGCCTGGTGCGCAAGGCGCTGCAGTACGTGGTGGACAACGACCGCGAGTCGCTGACCCTGGTGCACAAGGGCAACATCATGAAATTCACCGAGGGTGCTTTCAAGGACTGGGGCTATGAAGTGGCCCGTGACGAGTTCGGCGCCGAACTGCTCGATGGCGGCCCGTGGATGAAGTTCAAGAACCCCAAGAGCGGCCGCGAGGTGATCGTCAAGGACGCCATCGCCGACGCCATGCTCCAGCAGATCCTGCTGCGCCCGGCCGAGTACGACGTGATCGCCACGCTCAACCTCAACGGTGACTACCTGTCCGACGCCCTGGCGGCGGAAGTGGGCGGCATCGGCATCGCGCCGGGCGCCAACCTGTCCGACACCGTGGCCATGTTCGAGGCCACCCACGGCACCGCGCCGAAGTATGCCGGGCAGGACAAGGTCAACCCGGGTTCGGTGATTCTTTCGGCGGAAATGATGCTGCGCCACATGGGCTGGACCGAGGCGGCCGACCTGATCATCAAGGGCACCAATGGCGCGATTGCGGCCAAGACCGTGACCTATGACTTCGAGCGGCTGATGGACGGTGCCAAGCTGGTGGGCAGCTCAGGCTTTGGCGATGAAATGATCAAGCATATGTAAGACAATTGAAAACCGGCCGCTTCCAGACAAGGAAGCGGCCGGCTTTTTCGTATACCGGCAGAGAGCAGGGGTGGTCAGGCTTGTGCGGTTTCACCCTCGGACTGGCCTACAGCGTTGGCGGCTGATGCCGCAGCTGTTGCGGCGTCCATTATCTTGATCGCATGCAGGCCTTTGGGGCCCTGGATGATCTCGAATTCCACGGACTGGCCTGCCTTGAGAGTCTTGTAGCCGTCCATCTGGATCGCGGAATAGTGCGCGAACAGATCGTCGGTTTTACCCTCTTCGTTGATGAATCCGTAGCCCTTGGCATTGTTGAACCACTTGACTTTACCGCTTGCCATCCCTATGTCCCTCTGCAAAGGACTCCATCACTGGAGTATCATCCACTTCATCCGCATACGAACCATGCGAAAAATCTGGTTGACTGCGCGGATCTTTATCGACCACGGTGGGTTCTTATTGGTTGTAACACCGTTTTGCCGATAGTCAAGGTCAGGTGGCGCGTGCGCCAGCGGCCGCAAATGCAGTCAACCCACAACCTTAACCTGTCGATCATGATGAATTTCTTTCCATGCATGCACCCAGTGAGATTCGACTAACATTCAATCAGGATCGCCCGCAATCGAATGAGGACGACGGCTCAGGGCTTGCGGTACAGGAAGCCAAGCCGATCCTGCAGGCGCCACCGATGTACAAGGTGGTTTTGTTCAACGATGACTACACGCCGATGGATTTCGTCGTCGAAGTGCTCGAAACGTTCTTCAGTCTGAACCGCGAGCTGGCGACCAAGATCATGCTGACCGTCCATACCGAGGGGCGGGCAGTGTGCGGATTGTTTACCCGTGACATCGCCGAAACAAAGGCCATGCAGGTCAACCAATACGCCAGGGAAAGCCAGCATCCGCTACTCTGTGAAATCGAGAAGGACGGTTAATCGCCGACCACTTGGGTATGAGGTGAAGCTATGTTAAACCGCGAGCTCGAAGTCACCCTCAATCTTGCCTTCAAGGAGGCCCGTTCGAAACGTCATGAATTCATGACCGTCGAACATCTGCTGCTGGCACTCCTTGACAATGAGGCTGCTGCGACCGTTCTGCGCGCCTGTGGCGCCAATCTCGACAAACTCAAGCACGACCTGCAAGAGTTCATCGACTCCACTACACCCCTGATCCCCGTCAACGACGAAGACCGCGAAACCCAGCCGACCCTGGGCTTCCAGCGTGTGCTGCAGCGTGCCGTGTTCCACGTGCAGAGTTCCGGCAAGCGCGAAGTCACCGGTGCCAATGTGCTGGTGGCGATCTTCAGCGAACAGGAAAGCCAGGCCGTGTTCCTGCTCAAGCAGCAGAGCGTGGCCCGTATCGACGTGGTCAACTACATCGCCCACGGCATCTCCAAGGTGCCGGGCCATGGTTCGCATGCCGAAAGCGACCAGGAAATGCAGGACGAAGAGGGTGGCGAAACCTCCTCTTCGAGCAACCCGCTGGATGCCTACGCCAGCAACCTGAACGAACTGGCCCGTGCCGGGCGTATCGACCCGCTGGTGGGTCGCGAGCAGGAAGTCGAGCGTGTGGCGCAGATTCTGGCCCGCCGTCGCAAGAACAACCCGCTGCTGGTCGGTGAGGCTGGCGTCGGCAAGACCGCCATCGCCGAAGGCCTGGCCAAGCGTATCGTCGACGGCCAGGTGCCTGATCTGCTGGCGCAGAGCGTGGTCTACTCGCTGGACCTCGGTGCGCTGCTGGCCGGTACCAAGTACCGCGGTGATTTCGAAAAGCGCTTCAAGGCGCTGCTCGGTGAGCTGAAGAAGCGCCCGCAAGCGATTCTGTTCATCGATGAAATCCACACCATCATCGGAGCCGGTGCGGCGTCGGGTGGGGTGATGGATGCGTCCAACCTGCTCAAGCCGCTGCTGTCCTCCGGTGAAATCCGTTGCATCGGTTCGACCACCTTCCAGGAGTTCCGCGGCATCTTCGAGAAAGACCGTGCCTTGGCGCGGCGCTTCCAGAAGGTCGATGTCAGCGAGCCTTCGGTCGAAGACACCGTGGGCATCCTGCGTGGCCTGAAAGGCCGCTTCGAGAGCCACCACAACATCGAGTACAGCGACGAAGCCCTGCGCGCCGCCGCCGAACTGGCCTCACGTTACATCAATGACCGGCACATGCCGGACAAGGCCATCGATGTGATCGACGAGGCGGGTGCCTATCAGCGCCTGCAGCCTGAAGCGAACCGGGTCAAGCGCATCGATGTGCCCCAGGTCGAGGACATTGTCGCCAAGATCGCGCGCATTCCGCCGAAGCATGTCACCAGTTCCGACAAGGAACTGCTGCGCAACCTCGAGCGTGACCTGAAGCTGACCGTGTTCGGCCAGGATCAGGCCATTGATTCGCTGGCCACCGCCATCAAGCTGTCCCGGGCCGGCCTCAAATCACCGGACAAGCCGGTCGGCTCTTTCCTGTTCGCCGGCCCGACCGGTGTGGGCAAGACCGAGGCTGCGCGGCAGCTGGCCAAGGCGCTGGGCGTAGAGCTGGTGCGCTTCGACATGTCCGAGTACATGGAGCGCCACACCGTATCGCGCCTGATCGGTGCGCCTCCTGGCTATGTTGGTTTCGACCAGGGCGGTTTGCTGACCGAAGCGATCACCAAGCAACCGCACTGCGTACTGCTGCTCGATGAAATCGAGAAGGCCCACCCGGAAGTCTTCAACCTGCTGCTGCAGGTGATGGACCACGGTACCCTGACCGACAACAACGGGCGCAAGGCCGACTTCCGCAACGTGATCCTGATCATGACCACCAACGCCGGTGCTGAAACCGCCGCGCGGGCCTCGATCGGCTTCACCCATCAGGACCACGCGTCCGATGCCATGGAAGTCATCCGCAAAAGCTTCACGCCGGAGTTCCGCAACCGTCTGGACACCATTATCCAGTTTGGCCGCCTGAGCACCGAGACGATCAAGAGCATCGTCGACAAGTTCCTCATCGAACTGCAGGCGCAGCTGGAGGACAAGCGTGTGCTGCTGGAAGTCAGCGATGCCGCCCGCGGTTGGTTGGCGGTTTCCGGCTACGACGTGCAGATGGGCGCACGGCCGATGGCCCGGCTTATCCAGGACAAGATCAAGCGGCCGTTGGCCGAGGAGATCCTGTTTGGCGAGCTGGCCGAGCACGGTGGTGTGGTGCATGTCGACCTGCGCGATGGCGAACTGGTGTTCGACTTCGAGACCACGGCTGAGGTGGCTTGATAGTGGGGCCGCTTTGCGGCCCATCGCGGCTAAAGCCGCTCCTACAGGGAATTGTGTTTCCCTGTAGGAGCGGCTTTAGCCGCGATGCGGTTTCAGCAGGCACAAAAAAGCCCGGCACATGCCGGGCTTTTTCATGGCTGGAGCTTAGCGCGCGCGGTAGGTGATGCGGCCCTTGCTCAGGTCGTAAGGCGTCAGCTCGACGCGGACCTTGTCGCCAGTGAGAATACGGATGTAGTTCTTGCGCATCTTTCCGGAGATGTGCGCGGTTACGACGTGCCCGTTTTCCAACTCCACGCGGAACATGGTGTTGGGCAGGGTGTCGACGACAGTACCTTCCATTTCGAAGCTGTCTTCTTTCGACATGCAGTAGAGCCCTCGGATCCAGTGTTGGCCCGACGCATAACCGCACCGGGCAAAAAAGTGGCGTGGATTATGCCGGAAAACTGCGTGTCAAGCCAATGCTTTCAGTTGAGGGTGACCCAGCGCTGGTTAATCAACAACTCGATAGGTCGATACTGCGTCTTGTAGTTCATCTTCTTGCAGTTCTTTATCCAGTAACCCAGGTAGACCGCCTCCAGGTCCTGGCGCAGGGCTTCGGTGATCTGCCAGAGAATGGCAAAACGCCCCAGGCTGCGCCGTTCTTCGTCGGGCTCGTAGAAGGTGTATACCGCCGACAGGCCGTTGGGCAGCAGGTCGCATACTGCAACCGCCAGCAGGCGGCCTTCCAGGCGGAACTCGTAGAACCAGCAGAACGGCAGGTCGCGGACCAGGAAGGTGGAGAACTGGTCGCGGCTCGGCGGGTACATGTCGCCATCGGCGTGGCGGGTCTCGATGTAGCGCCGATACAGGTCGAAATATTCTTCCTTGAACGCCGGGCGAGCGGCCGTCACGGTCAGGTCAGCGTTGCGCTTGAGGATGCGCCGCTGCTGGCGGTTGGGAATGAAGCGCGCGGCGGGGATGCGCGCCGGCACGCAGGCATTGCAGTTCTGGCAATGCGGGCGGTACAGGTGGTCGCCACTGCGGCGAAAGCCCATTTCCGACAGGTCGGCATACACCTGCACGTCCATCGGCTGGCTGGGGTCGAGGAACAGCGTGGTGGCCTGTTCGTCCGGCAGGTAGCTGCAGGAGTGGGGCTGAGTGGCATAGAACTTCAACCGCGCCAACTCTGTCATGATCAACCCCTCGGTGAGACTTTGCTTTAAGTGTAAGCCAGCTCGCAGAACTCGCCTAGCGAACCCAGGTGGCACTGTTGGGCTGATCGAGGTGGCGCGCCAGGTAGTCGGCGAAGCTGGCGCGGCTGATGGCGCGGGCCCCAAGGCTGTGCAGGTGGTTGGTCGGCATCTGGCAGTCGATCAGCACGAAGCCGGCTTGGCGCAGATGCTCGACCAGCGTCACGAAGCCGACCTTGGAGGCGTTGTCGGCGCGGCTGAACATCGATTCACCAAAGAACAGCTGGCCGATGGCCAGGCCGTACAGGCCGCCGACCAGCTCGCCGCCCTCGCGCACTTCCACCGAATGGGCGATGCCGCGGCGGTGCAGCTCGCAGTAGGCATCGCGCATGGTATCGGTGATCCAGGTGCCGTCGGCATAGTCGCGCGGGGCCGCGCAGGCGGCGATCACTGCGGGGAAGTCACTGTCGAAGGTGACCTGGTAGCGGCCCTGGCGCATCAGCTTGGCCAGCGAGCGTGAGACATGCAGCTCGTCCGGGAGCAGCACCGTGCGCGGGTCGGGTGACCACCAAAGGATCGGCTGGCCGTCCTGGTACCAGGGGAAGCAGCCATGCCGGTAGGCTTGCTCCAGGCGCTCGGGGCTCAGGTCGCCGCCAGCGGCGAGCAGGCCGTTGGGGTCGTGCAGGGCCTTTTCCAGGGGCGGGAAGGTCAGCGAGTCGCGGGTCAGCCAGGTGAGCATGGTCTATCGTGCGGTGGGGGAGGGGAGAGGGCAGCATGGCGCGCAGGGCTTGCGGGGTCAATGCTGGCAGGGTCAGAAGCAATTGGCGGGCAGCAGAATAGGCAATTTCCTACACATTCATGAAACCATAGGCACCATCCGCTACATTTGCTGTCACACCTGTGCAAAAACACAGCATAAGCCTTTGTCACAAAAGAAAATGCGTGCTCAAATTGCACCTATACGAAAGTCGCCCCCACTCAAGCTCCATACGGCGCGCCGTCATGGCGGCTGGCGGGCAGTAATGTTAAAAGTAGTGGTTCATTGGCCAGACGCCGGCCGATCACTACTGGACGCGCAGCACGCGCAGGAATAGACGCGTTTTGAAGAAATCCACCGCAACTCCAGCTCCTTTGCCTGTGCCCCTGTGGCGACAGCAGCTGCATTACCGCCTCAAGGAAGGTGCGTTGATCGCTGTCGGCGCCCTGTGCCTGTACCTGTGGATGGCACTGCTGACCTACGACACGTCGGACCCAGGCTTCAGCCACACCAGCAACATCGACCAGGTGCAGAATGCCGCCGGGCGTGCCGGCGCGTACTTCGCCGACATCCTGTTCATGGTGCTGGGCTATTTCGCCTACATCTTCCCGCTGCTGCTGGCGATCAAGACCTGGCAGATCTTCCGCGAACGCCACCAGCCGTGGCAGTGGAGCGGCTGGCTGTTCTCCTGGCGCCTCATCGGCCTGGTGTTCCTGGTGCTGTCGGGCGCGGCCCTGGCGCATATCCACTTCCACCCGCCGGCGAGCCTGCCGTTTTCCGCGGGTGGTGCGCTGGGCGAAAGCCTTGGCGACCTGGCGCGCAACCTGCTGAACGTGCAGGGCAGCACGCTGATGTTCATTGCCCTGTTCCTGTTCGGCCTGACGGTATTCACCGACCTGTCGTGGTTCAAGGTGATGGACATGACCGGCAAGATCACCCTCGACCTGTTCGAGCTGGTGCAGGGCGCGGCCAGCCGCTGGTGGGAAGCGCGCAACGAGCGCAAACGCCTGGAAGCGCAACTGCGTGAAGTTGACGAGCCGGCCTTCGACCTGGGGCCGAAGGCCACCGACAAGCGCGAGCCGGCCAAACCGGCGCTGCGCGAGCGCATTTTCAAGCGCGAAGAAGCACCGGCCCAGCCCGCCGAACCCCGTGAGCCTACCCTTGCCCGTGAGCCTGCCCGTGAGCCGGTAGTGCCTCGCGAGCCGACCCTCGCCCGCGAGCCTGTAGTGCCGCGTGAGCCTGTGGTCCCCCGCCAGCAACCCGCAGCGGTGCCGACCATCGTGCCACCGGCCGCAGAGCGTGCGCCGGAGCCGAGCAAGCGAGTGATGAAGGAAAAACAGGCGCCGCTGTTCGTCGACAGCGCCGTGGAAGGCACCTTGCCGTCGATTTCCATCCTCGATCCGGCCGAGCAGAAGAAGATCGAGTACTCGCCAGAGTCCCTGGCCGGGGTCGGCCAGTTGCTGGAAATCAAGCTCAAGGAATTCGGCGTTGAAGTCTCGGTGGACTCCATCCACCCGGGCCCGGTGATTACCCGTTACGAAATCCAGCCGGCCGCTGGCGTCAAGGTCAGCCGTATCGCCAACCTGGCCAAGGACCTGGCGCGTTCGCTGGCAGTGACCAGTGTGCGGGTGGTCGAAGTGATCCCCGGCAAGACCACCGTAGGTATCGAGATCCCCAACGAAAACCGGCAGATGGTGCGCTTCTCGGAAGTGCTCGCCACGCCGCAGTACGACGAGCAGAAATCGCCGGTCACCCTGGCCCTGGGCCACGACATTGGCGGCAAGCCGGTGATCACCGACCTGGCCAAGATGCCGCACCTGCTGGTGGCCGGTACTACCGGTTCCGGTAAGTCGGTAGGTGTGAACGCGATGATCCTGTCGATCCTGTTCAAGTCCAGCCCGGAAGACGCGCGGCTGATCATGATCGACCCGAAAATGCTCGAACTGTCGATCTACGAAGGCATCCCGCACCTGCTGTGCCCGGTGGTCACCGACATGAAGGACGCCGCCAACGCCCTGCGCTGGAGCGTGGCCGAGATGGAGCGGCGCTACAAGCTGATGGCGGCCATGGGCGTGCGTAACCTGGCCGGCTTCAACCGCAAGGTCAAGGACGCCCAGGAAGCCGGCGAGATCATCCATGACCCGCTGTACCGCCGCGAAAGCATGGATGATGAGCCGCCTGCGCTGAAGACCCTGCCGACCATCGTCGTGGTGGTCGACGAATTCGCCGACATGATGATGATCGTCGGCAAGAAGGTCGAAGAGCTGATCGCCCGTATCGCCCAGAAGGCGCGGGCCGCCGGTATTCACTTGATCCTCGCTACCCAGCGCCCGTCGGTGGACGTGATCACCGGCCTGATCAAGGCCAACATCCCGACCCGCATGGCGTTCCAGGTGTCGAGCAAGATCGACTCGCGGACCATCATCGACCAGGGCGGCGCCGAACAGCTGCTTGGCCATGGTGACATGCTGTACATGCCACCGGGCACCAGCCTGCCGATCCGTGTGCACGGTGCGTTCGTCTCCGACGATGAAGTGCACCGCACGGTCGAGGCCTGGAAGCTGCGTGGCGCACCGGACTACAACGACGACATCCTCAACGGCGTCGAAGAGGCCGGTAGCGGCTTTGATGGCGGCGGTGGCGGTGGCGATGGTGACGATGCCGAAACCGATGCCCTGTATGATGAGGCCGTGCAGTTCGTGCTGGAAAGCCGCCGTGCTTCCATCTCGGCCGTGCAGCGCAAGCTGAAGATCGGCTACAACCGCGCTGCGCGGATGATCGAGTCGATGGAAATGGCCGGCGTGGTCACCCCGATGAACAGCAACGGCTCGCGGGAAGTGATTGCCCCGGGTGGCCCGCGCGACTGAAGAACACCTTGCCGGGCACCAACGGTGGCGCCCGGCCTTTTCAATGCTCAATGAGGATTCCCATGCGCGCGATTCGCATGCTGTTGGTTTCTGCCCTGACCCTGGGCTCGGTTACTGCTTATGCCGGTGAGCAAGACGTACAACGCCTGACCCAGCTGTTGGAAAAGTCCCAGACCATCGAGGCCAACTTCTCCCAGCTGACCCTGGACGCCGGCGGCACCAGCCTGCAGGAAACGTCCGGCAAGATGACCGTTAAGCGCCCAGGCCTGTTCTACTGGCACACCAATGCGCCGCAGGAGCAGGTGGTGGTGTCCGATGGCAAGAACGTCACCCTGTGGGACCCGGACCTGGAGCAGGCGACCATCAAGAAGCTTGACCAGCGCCTGAACCAGACCCCGGCACTGCTGCTGTCCGGTGACGTGTCGAAGATCAGCCAGAGCTTCGACATCACCTCCAAGGAGCAGGGCGAGGTGATGGACTTCACCCTCAAGCCCAAGACCAAGGACACCTTGTTCGACTCGCTGCGCGTGTCGTTCCGCAGGGGCCTGATCAATGACATGCAGCTGGTCGACAGTGTCGGCCAGCGCACCAACATCCTGTTCAATGGCGTCAAGGCCAACCAGGCGGTGCCGGACAGCCAGTTCAAGTTCGACATCCCCAAGGGCGCCGACGTCATCAAGGAGTAAGCAGAGCTCGCCATGGACCTGTTTCGAAGCGAACCCGTCGCCCAGCCTCTGGCCGCCCGCCTGCGCCCGTCCAACCTGGACGAGTACGTCGGCCAGGAGCACCTGTTGGCGCGTGGCAAACCGCTGCGCGAGGCGCTGGAGCAGGGTGCGCTGCACTCGATGATCTTCTGGGGGCCGCCGGGGGTGGGCAAGACCACCCTCGCGCGGTTGCTGGCGCAGTTCTGCGATGCGCACTTCGAGACGGTGTCGGCGGTGCTGGCCGGGGTCAAGGAGATCCGCCAGGCAGTCGAAGTAGCCAAGCAGCAGGCCGGCCAGTATGGCCGGCGCACCATCCTGTTCGTCGACGAAGTGCACCGCTTCAACAAGTCCCAGCAGGATGCCTTCCTGCCTTATGTGGAAGACGGCACCCTGCTGTTCATTGGTGCCACTACCGAGAACCCGTCGTTCGAACTGAACAATGCGTTGCTGTCGCGGGCGCGGGTGTACGTGCTCAAGAGCCTCGACGAAGCGGCGCTGCGCAAGCTGGTCAATCGCGCGCTGACTGAAGAGCGCGGGCTGGGCAAGCGTAACCTGCGGGTCGGTGACGACGCCTTCAAGATGCTCATGGCCGCCGCCGATGGCGATGGCCGGCGCATGCTCAACTTCCTCGAGAACGCCTCGGACCTGGCCGAAGATGGCAGCGAGATCGACGTCGAGATGCTGCAAAGCCTGCTCGGCGACAGCCGCCGCCGCTTCGACAAGGGGGGCGAAGCGTTCTACGACCAGATTTCTGCGCTGCACAAGTCAGTGCGCGGCTCCAACCCGGATGGCGCCCTGTATTGGTTCGCCCGCATGCTCGACGGCGGCTGCGACCCGCTGTACATCGCCCGCCGCGTGGTGCGCATGGCCAGCGAGGACATCGGCAACGCCGACCCGCGCGCCCTGAGCCTGTGCCTGGCCGCCTGGGACGTGCAGGAGCGCCTGGGCAGCCCGGAGGGCGAGCTGGCGGTGGCCCAGGCCATCACCTACATCGCCTGTGCGCCGAAAAGCAATGCAGTGTACGTGGGCTTCAAGACCGCGTTGCGCGAAGCGGCCGAACATGGCTCGCTGGAAGTGCCGCTGCACCTGCGCAATGCCCCGACCAAGCTGATGAAGCAACTCGGTTATGGCGAAGAGTACCGCTACGCCCATGACGAGCCCGATGCCTATGCGGCCGGCGAGGACTACTTCCCTGAAGAGCTGGAACCGCGCCAGTACTACCAGCCCGTGCCGCGAGGCCTGGAACTGAAGATCGGCGAGAAGCTGCGCCACTTGGCCGAGCTCGACCGCAACAGCCCCCGTCAGCGGAGAAAACCGTGATTGCACTGATTGCCGCGGTCAGCGCGGGCGGTATTGCCGGGACCTTGTTGCGCTTCGCTACCGCGAACTGGGTCGCGGCCCACTGGCCACGGCACTTCTATGTCGGTACGCTGGCGGTCAACCTGGTTGGCTGCCTGCTGATCGGCCTGCTCTATGGCCTGTTCCTGCACAAGCCGCTGGCGCCAGTCGAACTGCGCGCCGGCCTGATCGTCGGCTTCCTCGGCGGCCTGACGACGTTTTCCTCCTTTTCGCTCGATACCGTGCGCCTGATCGAAAGTGGGCAAGTGCCCCTCGCCTTGGGCTATACCAGTATCAGCGTGGTGGGCGGGCTCCTGGCCACCTGGGCCGGCCTGTCCCTGACCCGTTTCTGAACCAACACCTACACATAACGAGAGAACGATATGCTCGATTCCAAACTGTTACGCGGCCAACTTCAGGAAGTGGCGGATCGCCTGGCCTCCCGTGGCTTCAGCCTGGATGTCGCGCGCATCGAATCACTGGAAGAGCGCCGCAAGGCGGTGCAGACCCGCACCGAGCAGCTGCAGGCCGAGCGTAACGCCCGTTCCAAGTCGATCGGCCAGGCCAAGGCCAAGGGCGAAGACATCGCCCCGCTGATGGCAGACGTCGAGCGCATGGCCAACGAACTGGCCGCTGGCAAGAGTGAACTGGACGGTATCCAGGCCGAACTGGATGGCATCCTGCTGACCATCCCCAACCTGCCGGACGCCAGTGTACCGGTCGGTGCCAGCGAAGACGACAACGTCGAAGTGCGCCGCTGGGGCACGCCGGCTAGCTTCGATTTCGAGATCAAGGACCACGTCGCCCTGGGTGAAATCAGCGGTGGCCTGGACTTCGAAGCCGCGGCCAAGCTTTCTGGCGCGCGCTTTGCCGTGCTGCGTGGGCCAATCGCCCGCCTGCACCGCGCCCTGGCGCAGTTCATGATCAACCTGCACACCGGCGAGCACGGTTACGAAGAGCACTACACCCCTTATCTGGTGCAGGCACCGGCCCTGCAGGGCACCGGCCAGCTGCCGAAGTTCGAGGAAGACCTGTTCAAGATCACCCGCGAAGGCGAAGCCGACTTCTACCTGATCCCGACTGCCGAAGTTTCGCTGACCAACCTGGTCGCCGAGCAGATCCTCGATGCCAAGCAACTGCCACTCAAGCTGGTCGCCCACACCCCATGCTTCCGCAGCGAAGCCGGTGCGTCGGGCCGTGACACCCGCGGCATGATCCGCCAGCACCAGTTCGACAAGGTCGAGATGGTCCAGGTGGTCGAGCCGTCCAAGTCGATGGAAGCCCTGGAAGGCCTGACTGCCAACGCCGAGCGCGTGCTGCAGCTGCTGGAACTGCCATATCGCGTACTGGCCCTGTGCACCGGCGACATGGGCTTCGGCGCCGTGAAGACCTACGACCTCGAAGTGTGGGTGCCGAGCCAGGACAAGTACCGCGAGATCAGCTCCTGCTCCAACTGCGGTGACTTCCAGGCGCGCCGCATGCAGGCCCGCTGGCGCAACCCGGAAACCGGCAAGCCGGAGCTGGTGCATACCCTCAATGGCTCCGGCCTGGCCGTAGGCCGTACCCTGGTGGCCGTGCTGGAAAACTACCAGCAGGCTGACGGCTCGATCCGCGTACCGGACGTGCTGAAGCCGTACATGGGCGGCGTCGAGGTCATCCGATAAATGGATTACCTGCCGCTGTTCCACAAGCTGCAGGGCGGCCGGGTACTGGTCGTCGGTGGCGGTGAGATCGCCCTGCGCAAGGCGCGCCTGCTGGCCGATGCCGGCGCCGTGCTGCGCGTGGTGGCGCCGGACATCGACGGCCAGCTGGCCGCGTTGGCCCGGGAAGGTAGCGGTGAGGTGCTGGTGCGTGGCTATCAGGCGGCCGACCTGGTCGGCTGCCGGCTGGTGATCGCGGCCACCGACGATCCTGGGCTCAACGCCCAGGTGTCGGCCGATGCGCAGGCGCTGAGCCTGCCGGTCAACGTGGTGGATGCGCCGGCCCTGTGCACGGTGATCTTCCCGGCGATCGTCGACCGTTCACCCTTGGTGATCGCGGTGTCCAGTGGCGGCGACGCCCCGGTGCTGGCGCGGTTGATCCGCGCCAAGCTGGAGGCCTGGATCCCGTCGGCCTATGGCGAACTGGCCGGGCTGGCTGCGCGCTTCCGGCACAAGGTCAAAGCCTTGTACCCGGACGTCAATCAACGCCGCGGGTTCTGGGAAACGGTCTTCCAAGGGCCGATTGCCGAGCGCCAGCTGGCCGGGCAGGGCGCCGAGGCCGAACGCCTGTTGCAGGCGATGGTCGAGGGTGCTCCAGTGCAGCAGGGTGGCGAGGTTTATCTGGTAGGTGCTGGGCCGGGTGATCCGGACTTGCTGACCTTCCGTGCCTTGCGCCTGATGCAGCAGGCCGATGTGGTGCTGTACGACCGCCTGGTGGCACCGGCCATCATCGAGATGTGCCGGCGTGATGCCGAGCGTATCTACGTCGGCAAGCGCCGCGCCGACCATGCCGTGCCGCAGGACCAGATCAACCGCCTGCTGGTCGACCTCGCCCAGCAGGGCAAGCGTGTATTGCGCCTCAAGGGCGGCGACCCGTTCATCTTTGGCCGGGGTGGCGAAGAGATCGAAGAGCTGGCCGAGCAAGGTATCCCGTTCCAGGTGGTGCCGGGCATTACCGCGGCCAGTGGGTGTTCCGCTTATGGCGGTATTCCGTTGACTCACCGCGACTATGCCCAGTCGGTGCGCTTCGTCACCGGGCACCTCAAGGATGGCACCAGCAATCTGCCTTGGCATGACCTGGTGGCGCCGGCCCAGACCCTGGTGTTCTACATGGGGCTGGTGGGGTTGCCGACCATCTGTGCTGAGCTGATTCGCCATGGGCGGGCGGCCAGTACACCAGCGGCCTTGGTGCAGCAGGGGACTACGCGCAATCAGCGGGTGTTTACCGGTACGTTGGCGGACCTGCCGCAGCTGGTGGCCGAGCATGAAGTGCATGCGCCGACCCTGGTGATTGTCGGGGAAGTGGTGCAACTGCGCGAGAAGCTGGCCTGGTTTGAAGGTTCTCAGAACAGCTGAAATCGTCGGGGCTGCAAAGCAGCCCCGGCAATCTCAAGCTAGAACAGCGGCACCGAATAGCTCACCGTCAGCCGGTTCTGATCCTGATTCCATTCACTGGGCACCCCACTGCGCAGCATGCCGTTGCGCCAGCTAAAGCCCAGCCCCTTGAACGCCCCACTCTGCACCACATAGTCCAGGGCGATGTCACGCTCCCATTCCTTCTCGTCTCCCCCGGACGCCATGCGGATGTTCGTGCCCTTCAGGTACGCCACCGAAGCCACCAGCCCCGGTACGCCCAACGCTGCAAAGTTGTAGCTGTATTGGCCGAAGGTGGTGCGCTCGCCCGCACGGGTGAAGCTGGTCACCAGGCGGTCGGTGAACAGGTAGATGCTCGACCCGGCGGCACCTTCACCGGTATTGCCCTGGTTCAGTTGGACGAAGTTGCCACTGTCGGACACCCGCTGGTGGCCGAGCAGCACGGCGTGGCCGCCGATGGCGTAGGTGAACATGGCACTCCAGGTGTCGTTGTCGATCTTGCCCGGCGTATCACCCAGGCCACTGACCTGGTAGCCCGCCGCGCGGCCGCTGGCCGAGTCGTTGCGCCCGTCGGCATCGGTCTTGAAGTAGCGCAGGTCGGTGGTCAGCGACTGGTCGTCGGCCAGCGCCCAGGTGTGCACCAGGCCGGCAAAGTGCTGGATGTAGTAGTCCTGCAGTTGCGCTGCGTAGTACTGCAGCTTTAGGTCGCGGGTCAGCTGGTAGTCCGCGCCGGCGAAAAGGAATTCGTTGCTCTGGCGGGTGCCGCCCGCTACGGCCAGGCCTGAGCGGTTGGTCGAACTGCGGCCTGTAGTGTGCTCCAGGCGACCACCGATCAAGGTCAGGCCATCAATTTCTTTCGAGCTGATCATGCCGCCTTCGAAGGTTTGCGGCAGCACCCGGCCGTCGTTGGCCACCAGGATTGGCAGCTTCGGCTGCAACGTGCCGTAGCGCGCTTCGGTCTGCGAAAAACGCAGTTTGCCGGTCAGCCCCAGCCGGCTCCACTCGTCCACGGCGCTGCCATCACTGTCGTCGGGGATCATCGAGCTGCCGCGGTGGTTGCCGGCGCCACCGTCCAGGCGCACGCCGAGCATGCCCAGGGCGTCGAGGCCAAAGCCGACGGTACCGTCGGTGAAGCCGGACTTGTAGTCGAACACGAAGCCTTGGGCCCATTCGGCGGTCTTGCTCTGCCCGGCTGACCCTGGGCGGTCGCGGAAGTCGTTGTTGAAGTAGTAGTTGCGCAGGTTGAGGTTGGCCTTGCCATCCTCGATGAAGGCGGCCTGGGCTGCGGGCAGTGCGAAGGTGCTGGCGGTGAGCAGGTACAGGTGCGCGCGTGGCTTTCTTGTCATTGTTGTTTTCCTGAAGGCGAAAGGGCGCCCGAAACGTCCGGGCGCAAAGGGCGTGGTGCAGCGGTGGGTCAGTCGGGCAGCCATTCCTGCAGGGTCAGCTCGACCGTGATGAACGACAGGTTGCGGCCACGCTGCAGGCGGCCGGCGAAGATGTTGCCGTCGGCATCGGCAAGTACGGCCTGCAGGCGGCTCTGCCCGGCGATGACCTCGCCGCTGAGGCTGAGGATCTCGATGCCCGGGCCCGGCACGTGGATATCCTGCATGCCCTGGCGGCCAAGGTAGTGCAGCGCGCCGTCGATCAGGCTGCCGAGGCCGCCACGGACCACGGCGCAGTTGATGCCGTGGCTGGCACAGAGCGCCTCGGCGCTGTCGATGATGTCTTCGTTGGGCTTGAGCCGGGCAACCACCAGGCGGCCCAGCTGGCCGCTCTGCACGTGCGACTCGGCGCTGTGTGGAGCAAGGGTCATGAGGCCTCCTTGAGCACGGGGTGCAACAGGTTGAACTGGGTTTCGGCATCCGGCTGCACCTGGTAGGCCACCTGGTCGAACAGGCACAGGCGCAGCACCAGCGGCTCGCTGCCGACGATCAGCCGGTTGAGCACCAGGTGGCCGCCGTGCTGCTGCCCGTCGCGGTCGATGAAGCCTGCGTGGCAGTGCAGTAGCGGCGCGCCGCTGGCATCGCGGCCAACGGTGAGAGCGCCGCTGATGAAGGTGATGTAGCCGTCCAGCACCACTGGCTGGCCATAGTCGTAGGGGCGCTGGCTATCGCGGGTGGTGACCATGCGGTGGTAGCTCAGGTGCGCCGCGCCGCCACAGAGGATGCGCCCCACCGCGCTCTGGTAGCGGCAACCGTGCAGCACGGCCAGCAGGCCTTCGGCGACATTGCAGGCCAGCGGCAGCTCGACGCGCAGTTCCTGGCCATGCGCCACTTCGCAGTCGAGCAGGCGCGGCTGCTGCGGCAGGCCGCCATGGATGAAGTGGCGCACGCCGCCATGGGTTTCGAAGTGCGGTGTCATGCCGGCTGCTCCTGGCCCGCTTCAAGCAGTGCACGGATGTGCTTCTTGACGATCTTGCCGTAGCCGGACTTCGGCATTTCGTGCCAGCGCACAAAGCGCTTGGGCCACTTGTAACGCGCCAGGCGCGGTTCAAGGTGAGCCAGCAGCTGTTCGTCGCTGACCTCGGCGGTGGTGACGATCACCGCGCAGCCACACTCGCCCCATTTCTCGTCGGGCATGCCCAGCACCGCTACCTCGTTGACTGCCGGGTGGGTCAGCAGCGCTTCTTCGATCTCCCGTGGGTACACGTTGGAGCCGCCGGAGATGTACATGTCCGATGCGCGGCCGGTGATGAACAGGTAACCCTGGTCGTCGACATGGCCGAGGTCACCCGTGTGGAACCAGCCATGGCGGAAGCAGGCTGCGTTGGCTTCGGGGTTGTTGTAGTAGCCGGCGAACACCGCCGGGCCGCGCACGCAGATTTCGCCGTCGCTGCCGCTGGGCAACTCGGTGCCGTGCTCGTCGAGGATCGCCACCTGCATGCCAGTGCGCGGGTAGCCACAGGAGCCGACCTTGGCCTGCGGGCCGTCCTCGGCGTCGTGGCAGTCGGCCGGCAGCACGGTGATGTTGCCGGTCACCTCGCCGAGGCCGTAATACTGCACCAGCACCTTGCCCAGGGTGCGCAGGGCATGGCACTGGTCGGCGCGGTACATCGGCGCGCCGGCATAGATCACGTAGCGCAGGCTGCTGTGGTCATAGCGGTCCACGGCCGGGTCTTCGGTGAGCATTTTGACGATGGTCGGCACCGTAAACAGGTTGTCGATGCGATGCTCCTGCACCAGCCGCCAGGCTTCGTCGCAGTCCAGCCGCTCGCCGGCCGGCAGCACGCAGGCTGCGCCGCGGGCGACGTTGACCAGGGCGTGGATGCCAGCGCCGTGGGACAGCGGGGCGAGCACCAGCGAGCGCGACTGCTGGCTCAGGCCGGGCATCAGGTCGGCCAGGTGGTTGTTGACCACGAAGGCCATCTGGCCGTGGGTGAGCACACCGGCCTTGGGGTGGCCGGTGGTGCCAGAGGTGTAGAAGAACCACAGCGGGTCGTGATAGTGCACCTCGGCCGGGCGGAAGGCCGTTTGCAGCGGCGCGCCCTCATCGAGCAAGGCGTCGTAGCCCAGCTCGCCGCTACGTGGGCTGCCGATGGCGATGACCGTCTGCAAGGCAGGGGAGGCCGAGCGCACGGCGTCGACGTAATGACCGAAGCCTTCGTCATAGAGCATCGCCACTGCGCCGCTGGAGCTTCCCAGGTACGCGGCCTCCGGCGGGGTGATGCGCACGTTGGTCGGCACCCAGACCATGCCAAGGCGAAACGCCACCCAGGCACTTTCGAACAGTTGCAGGTTGTTGCGCGCATGCACCAGCAGCCGGTCGCCCTTGCCCAGGCCCCGTGCACGCAGGGCGGCGGCGACGCTGTCGACGCGTTGCAGCAGCTGGCGCCACGACACCTGCTGCTCGCCGCGGATGAAACCCGGCTGCTCGGGCAGGCGTCGGGCCACCTGGGCCAGCAGCTCACCGAGGTTCATCACGTTGTCGATACCGGTCATAGCACGGCCTCCAGGATGCTCACGTAGTTGGTGACGGCCGCGCCGCCCATGTTGAAGACCCCTGCGCGGTCGGCGCGGGGCAGTTGCATGTCACCGGCCTGGCCGCTGAGCTGCATGGCCGCCATCACGTGCATCGACACGCCGGTGGCGCCGATCGGGTGGCCCTTGGACTTGAGCCCACCGGACGGGTTGATGGGCAGGCGGCCATCCTTGCGGCTGATGCCCTCGGCGATCACCCGTGCGCCCTGGCCGCGCTCGGCCAGGCCCATGGCCTCGTATTCGAGCAGCTCGGCGATGGTGAAGCAGTCGTGGGTTTCCACCAGGGACAGGTCATCAAGGGTCAGCCGTGCCTGGGTCAGCGCCTGCTGCCAGGCCCGCGCCGCGCCTTCGAACACCGTGGGGTCGCGGCGCGACAGCGGCAGGTAGTCGTTGACCTGCACCGCCGCGCGAAAGCGCACCGCCGGGCCATCGCCGCTGTGCTGGTCGGCACGGCTGATCACCAGTGCTGCGGCGCCGTCGCTGATCAGCGAGCAGTCGCTGCGCTTGAGCGGGCCGGCGACGAAGGGGTTTTTCTCCGAGGGCGTGCGGCAGAACTCGAAGCCGACGTCGCGGCGCATGTGGGCGTACGGGTTGAGGGCGCCGTTGGCGTGGTTCTTGGCGGCGATCATCGCCAGAGCGTCGGACTGGTCGCCATAACGCTCGAAGTAAGCGCTGGCGATGTTGCCGAACACCCCGGCAAAGCCGCTTTCGATATCTGCCTCCTCACGGGCGTAGCAGCACTTGAGCAGGATCTTGCCGACCTCGGCGGTGGGCAGGCTGTTCATCTTCTCGAAACCGACCACCAGTGCATGCCGGGACTGGCCGCTGAGCACTGCCTGCAAGGCCGAGTGGATGGCTGCGGAGCCGGTGGAACAGGCGTTTTCCACCCGCACCGCCGGGGTGAAGCGCAGGGCCGGGATATGGTTGGCGAGCAGCGCGGAGGGGAAGTCCTGGTACAGGAACCCGGCGTTGAAATGGCCGACATGTACCGAGTCGATCTGTTCTGGATCAAGCCTGGCGTGGGCCAGCGCGCCGAGGGCGGCGTCGGCCAGCATGCGCTCGGGGTCGATGTCGGGAAACTTGCCGAAAGGGGCATGGTGCCAGCCGCTGATCAGGGGTGAATCCATGAGGTGAGTCCTCGCTCGATGGGTTTGCGAGGTCGATGGCAAGAACGGTGCCAGCCCCTTGGCAAGGCGTCTGGGGCGTGCTTTTGTGGCCGTTGGCGAGGGTGTCGGCAGGTAGCAGGTGGGTGCTACAGGTGTCGCCCTGATGGCCTGGGCGACAGGCCAGGGAGACACCTGTTACATCCCGAGGGGCGCTACCGGCGCCGCATTACAAATTGATACAACGCCGCCTGCTCTGGCAGATGCCTTGTGAAACAGTGGCTTAGGCCCTGACCAAGGCTGGTGTGAGCGCCGTTTCGCCCAGCCAGCCAAGGGTGGCACCCCTATTGCTATGTCACTGTCACCATCGCCTTATCCCACTCGATCAATAAGAACAAATAGGTCAGGAGAGCTTCATGAGCGATTTCACCCGCCGTTCCTTCATCAAGACGGCCTCCATGGCATCGGCCGCGGTCGCCGCCGCCGGCCTGGGCCTGTACAGCAGCAACACGCGCGCTGCCGATTTCAAACTCAAGTTCGCCAACAACCTGCCCATCAGCCACCCGATGAACGTGCGCGCCCGGGCCATGGCCAAGGCGATCAAGGAAGAAACCAACGGCGCGCTGACCGTGCAGGTGTTCCCCAGCAGCCAGCTGGGCAGCGACACCGACACCCTTGCCCAGGTGCGCTCCGGTGCGGTGGACCTGTTCTCGTTGTCGCCGGTGATCCTCGGCACCATGGTGCCGTCGGTGCAGATCAGCGCCGTGGGCTTTGCCTTCAAGGACTACCAGCAGGTGTGGAGTGCCATGGACGGCGCGCTCGGCGAGCATGTGCGCGGCGAAATCGCCAAGACCGGCACGCTGTTCGCCTTCGACCGCATGTGGGACAACGGCTTTCGCGTCACCACCACCAGCACCCGGCCGGTGGCCAGCCCCGACGACCTGCGCGGCATGAAGCTGCGGGTACCGCCGAGCCCGATCATCATGTCGATCTTCCGCGCCCTGGAAGCGGCGCCAACGAGCATCAACTTCGCCGAAGTGTATTCGGCGCTGCAGACGCGCATCGTCGAAGGCCAGGAGAACCCCATGACCCTGGTGTCCTCGGCCAAGCTGTACGAGGTGCAGAAATACTGCTCGCTGACCAACCATGTGTGGGACGGCTTCTGGATGCTCGGCAACAGCGCCTCGTTCGCCCGGCTGCCGGCGGACATGCAGGCGATTCTGCGCAAGCATATCGACGCGGCGGTGATGGGCCAGCGCGAAGACCTTGCCAAGCTCGAAGGCAGCACCCGCGATACATTGAAGGGGCAGGGCCTGGAGCTGGTGGAAGCGCCGGCCGATGCCTTCCGCGACAAGCTGCGCAGCGCCAACTACTACGCCGACTGGCACGACAAGTTCGGCGAGCAGGCCTGGGCCATCCTCGAGCAGTATTCCGGGAAGCTGGCATGATGCGCGCCCCAGCGCTACCGGCCTCCACCGTTTCGCAGCGCCTGCCGGCCCGGGTGCTGATCTGCCTCAACAGCTGGGCCATGCGCCTGGTAGGCGTGATTGCGGTCGCCTTGATGGTGATCGAGACCTTCGTGCTGCTGGCGGGGGTAATTGCCCGCTACGTGTTGCACAGCCCGCTGATCTGGTCCGACGAGCTGGCTTCGTCGCTGTTCATCTGGCTGGCGATGTTCGGCGCGGTGCTGGCGCTGGACCGAGGCGAGCACATGCGCATGTCGGCGCTGGTGAACAAGCTGCCCGACGCCTGGCGTGGTTTCAGCGAGACGCTGTCGGCACTGATCGTCTGCCTGTTCGTGGCCATGATCATCTCGCCGGCCATGCAGCACTCCCACGAGCAGATGTGGATCACCACCCCGGCGCTAGGCATCCCCGATGGCGTGCGCGCGGCGGCCTTGCCGGTGGGCGCGGTGCTGATGCTGCTGGCGGCGGTGGCGCGCATGGCGCGCTACTCCACGGTGCGCCAGTTCATGGCCGGGCTGGCCGTGGTCGGCACGGTGGCGGCGGCATTGTGGCTGGCGCAGCCGCTGCTGGCGGCCATGGGCAACTACAACCTGGTGGTGTTCTTCCTGGTGCTCCTGGGCGCCTGTGTGTTCGGCGGCATCCCCATCGCCTTCGCCTTCGGCACCGCGACCATGGCCTACCTGGCGCTGGCGACCCATGCGCCGCTGTCGATCGTGGTCGGGCGCATGGATGAAGGCATGTCGCACATGGTACTGCTGGCCGTGCCGTTGTTCGTGTTGCTGGGCGTGGTGCTGCAGCTGTCGGGCATGGCGCGCACGCTGATCGACTTCATGGCCTCGCTGCTCGGCCATGTGCGCGGCGGCCTGCAATACGTGCTGCTGGGGGCGATGTTCTTGGTGTCGGGGATCTCCGGCTCCAAGGTCGCCGACATGGCCGCCGTGGCCCCGGCGCTGTTCCCGGAAATGAAACGCCGTGGTTCCAAGCCTGAAGAGCTGGCGGCGCTGCTGTCGGCCACCGGGGCGATGACAGAGACCATTCCGCCGAGCCTGGTGCTGATCACCATCGGCGCGGTGTGCAGCGTCTCGATCACCGCGCTGTTCATCGGCGGGCTGATGCCGGCGGTGGTGGCGACCCTGGCCATTGCGGTGGTGTGCTGGTGGCGCTCGCGCAAGGATGAACGCCCGGCCATCGAGCGTGCACCGCTGTCGCGGGTGGCCAAGACCTTCCTGGTCGCCTTGCCGGCGCTGGCGCTGCCGCTGCTGATTCGCGTGGCGGTGCTGGAAGGGGCGGCCACTGCCACCGAGGTATCGACCATCGGCGTGGCCTACGTGGTGCTGGTGGGCCTGGTGATGCACCTGTTCATGCGCCATATCGAATGGCGCCGGCTGTACCCGATGCTGCTGGAAGCGGCGGCGCTGTCGGGGGCGATCCTGCTGATCATCGGCATGGCTTCGTCGATGGCCTGGGCGCTGACCCAATCGGGTTTCTCGCAGTCGCTGGTGGAGCTGATCGAGGACATTCCCGGCGGCGTCATCGGCTTCATGGTGGTGACCATCCTCACCTTCCTGATCCTCGGCAGTGTGCTTGAGGGCATCCCCGCCATCGTGCTGTTCGGCCCGTTGATGTTCCCTTTGGCCGAGCTGCTCGGCATTCATCCGGTGCACTACGCCATGGTGGTGATCCTGGCCATGGGCGTGGGGCTGTTCGCACCGCCGCTGGGGGTGGGCTTCTATGCCGCCTGCGCGATCAGCAAGACCTCTTCCGACCACGTTATCCGCCGCGTCTGGGGTTACCTCGGCGCGCTGCTGGTGGCGCTGGCGATCGTTGCCTGTTTCCCGTGGATTTCCATCGGTTTCCTCTGAGAGAGCCCTGACATGAGCCAAGCTGCGAAAACGACTTTGCCTGTATCCGCCCACGGACGCGTGGCCCTGGTGACCGGTGCCGCCATGGGCATCGGCGCGGCCATTGCCGAACGCCTGGGGCATGACGGCCACACAGTGGTGGTGGCCGACATCAACCTCAAGGCCGCCGAGGAGATGGTCGCCGGCCTGCAAGCCCAAGGTATCGATGCCCTGGCACTGGCCATCGACATTGGTGATGCGGCGTCGATCAGCGCGCTGTTCGACACCCTGCGCGAGCGCTGCGGGCGTTGCGATGTGCTGGTCAACAACGCCGGCATCGCCCGCACCCAAGCGTTCCTAGACACCGAACTGGAGGGCTGGCAGCGGCTGATGAACGTCAACCTCACCGGCACCTTGCTGTGCAGCCAGCAGGCGGCGCAGCTGATGCGCGAGCAGGGCTGGGGGCGGATCATCAACGTCGCCTCGATCAGCGGCATGCGCGCCAGCATGGGGCGCACTGCTTATGGCACGTCGAAGGCGGCGGTGATCGGCCTGACCCGGCAGATGGCCATCGAGCTGGCCGAGCATGGCATTACCGTCAACGGTATCGCCCCAGGGCCTGTGGACACGCCACTGACGCGCACCTTGCACTCGGCGGCGACCCGCGAGTCGTACGCCCGGGCGGTGCCGTTGCGGCGTTACGGCACGCCGGCGGAGATGGCCGGGGCGGTCGCGTTTCTGGCGTCGGAGGATGCGTCGTACATCAGCGGGCATGTGATCCCGGTGGACGGCGGGTTCATGGCGTCCGGGATTCTGGAGATCTGATTCGCTGGTTTCGCGCAGATCCAAAGGCTGGCGCGGTCCTTGTGGGAGCGGGCTTGCCCGCGAAGCAGGCGACGCCGTGGATGGCACGGGCTCCGCCCGTGTTCGCGGGCAAGCCCGCTCCCACAGGGACCGCGTCAGTTTTTGGAAATTGGGCAAGACAGTGCCGCCCAGAGTATGGGGGTCAGTCTTCAGTCTGGCGCCGCGCCTCGTCTTCCCGCGTCGCCTGCTCGCCGGCTTGCAGCGCGGTTTCGACGAAGGTGGCGATGCACGGGTTGTGGTTGTCGGCCTTCCACACCGCCACCACCTCGATCACCGGGGCTTCGCGCAAGGGCCGGAAACTGGTGCTGGCCAGGCGCATGTTGCGCATCGAACGCGGCACGATGGCCACCCCCAGGCCTTCGCCGACCAGGTTGACGATGGTCTGCTGCATGTTGATCTCCAGGCCGATGTTTGGTGTTACCCCGTGCTGCAGGCAGTAGCTGCAGATCATGTCGTGCAGGGCAGGGGCGATGCGCCGGGGCACGATGATGAAAGTCTCGTCGGCCAGTTCGCGCGGCTCCACCAGCGCCTGCCCGGCCAGGCGGTGGCCGGGGGGCAGCACCAGGGTCATTTCCTCGCGGTACAGCGTGACCGTCTCAAGGCCCGTGCAATCCTGCGGGCGGTACATGATCGCCACATCCTTGTTGCCGCTGCTGATGTCCTGGGCCAGGTCCAGCGGCAAGGTTTCAGTGAGCTTGAGGTCCACCTGCGGATACAGCGCAGCATAGCGCCGGGTAATGGCCGGGGTGATGCTGTAGGCCGTGGACATCATGAACCCCACCGACAATTCGCCCGCCGCCCCCCGCGCCGCAGCCAGGGCATTGCGCTTGGCCTGTTCAAAGGCGGCGAACACCGTGCCGGTGTCGAGGTAGAAGCGCTGGCCGGCCTCGGTCAGTTCCACCCGCCGGCGCGAACGGTCGAACAGCTTGACCCCCAACTCTTCCTCCAGCAACGCGATCTGCCGTGACAGCGGCGGTTGGGAGATGTGCAGGCGCTCGGCGGCACGGCCGAAGTGCAGGGTTTCGGCCAGGGTGCGGAAGTAATGAAGGTGGCGCAGTTCGATCATGATGCTCTCAAAGGTATCAGTCGATGCTTGATTATGTATTGGAAAATATAACTGCGCCTCCCTAATGTGAACCTGCAACACCCCTTCGGCCCCGGCGGCGCCACAAGCGCCGCCCGCCGGCATAGTCACAAGCTATAGAACAAGAAAAAGGTGACGCTAATGACCGCTTTGACCGACCCTGTTCGCCCTTGCCTGCCCGCTGTTCCCGAATGCGATATCGCCCATGACAGCGACCCGCTGGTGCGCCAGGCCTTCCGCCGTGCGCTGCGCCTGATGGAGCGTGGCATCGCCGTGTTGATCCGCGGCGAGACCGGCACTGGCAAGGAGATCCTCGCCCGCGCCCTGCATGCCCACAGCCAGCGCCGCGCCGCCCAGCTGGTGGCGCTGAACTGCGCGTCCATCCCCGAGACGCTGATCGAAAGCGAGCTGTTCGGCTACAGCCGTGGCGCCTTCTCCGGTGCACTGCCGGGGGGCAAGAAGGGCAAGGTGCAGCAGGCCGACGGCGGCACGCTGTTTCTCGATGAAATCGGCGACATGCCGTTCGAGCAGCAGACCCGTCTGCTGCGGGTAATTGCCGAACGCGAAGTGACCCCGCTGGGCGCCGAGCGCAGCGTGCCGGTGAACTTCGCGCTGGTTTGCGCCACGCACCAGGACCTGGCGGCGCGGGTGGCCGATGGCAGCTTCCGTGAAGACTTGTTCTATCGCATCGCCACCGGCGTGGTGGAGCTGCCGCCGCTGCGCGAGCGCAACGACCGCGGCGAGCTGCTGTGCAACATGGTCGCCTACGAGCTGCCAGGCTGCGACCCACGCCAGGTGCTGAGCGAAGTCTGGGCGCTGCTGCTGGCGCACCCGTGGCCCGGGAATCTGCGCCAGATGCGCGCGGTAGTACGCTACGCCTGCGCGGTGATGGAAGGCGCGCGCATCCAGCGCTGCGACCTGCCGCTGGACTTCCTCGGCCAGTGCCAGGCGCCGCGCCCGCTGCCGGCCAACATCACCCCGATCCGCCGCCCGGCGCAGCAGGGCGATGAGCGCGCCGACGTGCTCGACACCCTGCAGTCATGCCGCTGGAACATGTCTGCCGCCGCCCGCGAGCTGGGTATCTGCCGGCCCTCGCTGTACCGGGTGATGCGCCGGCTGGACATCCCGCCGCTCAAGGAGCAGCTGGCACTGGGTGCCTGCGGTAGCGCCTGAGCCCGTTCTTGTTTGCACATACGACCAACGCCCTTTGCCATGCAGAGGGCGCGCCTGGCTACGGCCTTTTGAAGGGATAACCACCATGAGCAACACTGCCGTGCACGCTGCATTGAACTTCACCCTGGCCGGGCGCACCGCGTTGGTCACCGGCGCCGCCCGAGGTATCGGCCACGCGATTGCCGCGGCGCTGGGGTATGGCGGGGCGCGGGTCGCCCTGTGCGACCTGGACCCGGACGCGGCCGAACTGGCTGCTGCACGCTTGCGCGAGCAGGGCGTCGAGGCGATTGGCGTGGGGGTGGATGTGGCCGACGAGGCGCAGGTGCAGGCGATGGTCGAGCAGGTGGAGGCGCAGCTGGGTGGCGTCGACATCCTGGTCAACAACGCCGGGATCGTCTCCACTGCACCGCTGCTGGAACTGACCACGGCGGAGTGGAACCGGGTGATGGCCATCGACCTCAACAGCGTGTTCTTCTGCGCCAAGGCCGTGCTGCCGGGCATGATGGCGCGGCGTGGCGGGCGCATCATCAATATCGCCTCGGTGGCCGGCAAGCGTGGCGGCGGGTTGTTGGGCAACAGTTGCTACGCGGCGGCCAAGGGCGCGGTGATCGCCCTGACCAAGGGCCTGGCGCGCGAGGCGGGGCCTTACGACATCACGGTCAATGCCGTGTCGCCCGCATTGACCGATACCGAGATGACCAGCGTGCTGGCGCCGCAGGCCAGGGCTCAGGTGCTGGCACAGATGCCGCTGGGGCGGGCCGGAACACCGCGGGACATTGCGGCGGCGGTGTGCTTCCTGGCGTCGGCTGAGGCGGGGTTCGTGACCGGGGAAATCATGGATGTGGATGGTGGCTTCATGCGTGACTGATAGAGCGTCGGGGCTGCAGCGCAGCCCCGGCCATCTCAAGCCTGCCAGATCCCTTTGCCCGCCAGCCGCTCCCGGTCATGGGGCTGGTTGAAGTCCTGCAGCGGGCCCTTGGGCACGATGCCGTTCGGGTTGATGGTCTTGTGGCTCATGTAATAGTGCTTCTGGATGTGTTCCATGTTCACGGTGCTGGCCACACCCGGCCACTGGTACAGCTCACGCAGCCAGTTGGACAGGTTGTGGTAGTCGCTCAGGCGGCGCAGGTTGCACTTGAAGTGGCCGTGGTACACCGCATCGAAACGCACCAGGGTGGTGAACAGGCGCACATCGGCCTCGGTCAGGTACTCGCCGGCCAGGTAGCGATTGCGGCCCAGCAGGTCTTCCAGGTGGTCCAGTTCGTTGAACACCTCATCGAAGGCGGCCTCGTAGGCATCCTGTGTGGTGGCGAAGCCTGCGCGGTACACGCCGTTGTTCACAGCCGGGTAGATACGTTCGTTCAACGCTTCGATGGCCGGGCGCAGCGGCTTGGGATACAGGTCCAGCGTATTGCCGGTCAGCTCGTTGAACGCGCTGTTGAAGATGCGGATGATCTCTGACGACTCGTTGTTGACGATGCGCTTCTCTTGCTTGTCCCACAGCACGGGCACGGTCACGCGACCGGTGTAGTGCGGGTCGTCCTGGGTATAGCGCTGATGCAGGTACTGCAGGGCGTCGAGGTGGTCGCCGCTGGAGCCTTGCTGCTGGTCGAAGGTCCAGCCATGGTCCTGCATCAGCCAGCTGACCACCGACACATCGATCAGTGGCTCAAGGCCTTTGAGCGCGCGCAAGATCAGGGTGCGATGGGCCCATGGGCAGGCCAGCGAAACGTACAGGTGATAGCGACCGGCTTCGGGGGCGGGCAGTTGGTTGCGACGCTGGGCGTTTTCGCGTTTGAAGGTGCCGTCCTTGCCGTTTTCATACCACTGGTCGTGCCAGCGACCGTCGATCAAAAGGCCCATGATGAGCTCCTCGGAAACAAAATTGTTTGTCGTTGGAGCCCAGTCTAGGGGAAATCGTTCGAACAACTAGCGCAAAGAATGCCCCCTAAATATCTAGTTATTCGATTGGTTTCGTGCGGCCCAATAGCCACGTGCGGTGGTGAAAGCCTGTTCGCGATCCTGCCCCAGAGCACGCAGCGCCAGGGCCATGGTCGCCACCACGGCCATTTCGCCGTAGCTGTCTTCTGCCTCGCCGCGCCAAACTGCCAGCAGCTGCTCGGGCTGCAGGCTCGGGGGTTTCACGTGGCGGCGTTCGCTGAGCGCCGGCCACTCCTCATCCCAGGCTTCGCCTGCACGGGTGCCGTAGAGGTGGCTGATGACATCGGGATTGACCTCGATCTCGCCGCCATCGCCCTTGATCACCACGGCATGGTCGCCGAGCAGGCGGCTGGCTTCACGGTGCACGGCCTGGTAGCCGGGGTGGAAGATGCTCTGCAGGCCGCAACGCGCACTCAGCGGATTGAGTACCCGCGCCAGGGAATGGATGGGCGAGCGCAGGCCCAGGGTGTTGCGCAGGTCGATCATCCGCTGCAGTTGCGGCGCCCAGTCGTGCAGCGGGGCAAACGCCAGGCGCTGCTGGTCGAGGGCCTGGCTGACCGCAGCCCAGTCGCGGCACAGCGGGATTTCCAACAGAGCCAGCAGTTGCTCGGTATACATGCGCCCGGCGGTGTGCGCGCCACCGCCGTGCATGAGGATACGCACGCCATTGGCAGCCAGGCACTTGGCACTGAGCAGGTACCAGGGCAGGTGGCGCTTCTTGCCGGCGTAGGTCGGCCAGTCGATGTCCACAGCGATGCGCGGTGCCTGCAGGTGCGCGCGCAGGGCTTCGGTGAAGCCGGCGAGCTCTTCGGCGCTTTCTTCCTTGTGCCGCAACAGCATCAGGAAGGCACCCAGCTGGGTATCTTCGACCTTGCCTTCGAGCAGCAGGGTCATGGCGGCGCGGGCTTCCTCACGGGTCAGGCCGCGGGCGCCGCGTTTGCCTTTGCCAAGGATGCGCACGAATTCGGCGAACGGGTGTTCAGCCGGGGTTTCCAGGGTCAGCGGGCGGGCGTCGGTCATATGCAATTGGTCGGCTTGGGCAGGCCCGCCAGCTTGGCGGCGAGTTTGGCGGGGGTGCCGTTGAACAGGCGGTTGAGGTGCGGGCTGTTGCCCTTTTCCGTGCCCAGCTTGAGCGCGGTGTACTTGATCAGCGGGCGGGTGGCCGGCGACAGCTGGTACTCATCGTAGAACTGGCGCAGCAGTTCGAGGATTTCCCAGTGGTCGGCGGTCAGGGCGATGCTTTCGCGCTCGGCCAGGGCCTCGGCGACGGGGTGCGACCAGTCTTGCAGGTCGACCAGGAAGCCGTCCTTGTCCAGGGCGATGGCGCGCTCGCCAACGTTCAGCGTACTCATAGCCAGCTGTTGACCTTGTCGTAGTGCAGTGACAGCTCGACGAAGGCCTGGTAGTCCACGGCCTTGGCCAGCGTGCTGCTGATGGCACGGGCCTGCAGGTCTTCGTCGAGGGCGAACAGGCGTTGTGCCAGGTTGGCAGCCTGCAGCTGGCGCTGGGCGTCGCTGCCGTCGCGCAGGGCATAGACCGCATCGCCGCACAGCAGCACGCCGTCTTCAGCGCCCAGCAGGCGCAGGCAGCTGTCCATGCGCTCGTCGCCGAACGGGGAGTGGGATAACACGTGAAGGGTTGGCATCAGAGCGTCACCACTTGGTCGAAACGGGCAATCAGGGCTTGCAGGGCTGTATCGTCCAGCACCTCCACCGGCAGCTCCAGGCTATCGGCGGCCAGGCCACGGCGCGCCAGGCTGTGCTGGCAGGCGAACAGCTCCTCGACGCCGAACATCGGCAGCGCCTGCAGGTTGGCGGCGAGATTCTTCTGCTGCACGGCGGCCGGTTGCTGGCCGGGTGCCAGTTGGAATACGCCGTCATCAAGGAACAGCATGGCCAGCGGCAAGTCGAACGCGCCACCGGCCAAGGCGATATCCAGCGCTTCGCGGGCGGACGGGCCGTTCCATGGTGCCTGGCGGCTGATGATCAACATCGATTTGGCCATTTCAGTCGCCTCCGAAGCAGACCAGGCGGTCGGCAGTTTGCGCGGCTTCATGCAGCTGGCCGAGGCCAGACAGCTCCCACGGCTTGGGCAGGTTTACCGCCGGGCGCTGGTAGCGGCTGGCTTCGGCTTCATCGAGCACGCCACGGCGCAGCGCGGCGGCGATGCACACCACCGCGTCGAGCCGGTTGATGTCGATGAATGCACGCCACTGGGCGGCGATGTCCTGTTCATCCTGGGGGGCGACCACGTTGGCCGAGGCGCTGTGCACCCCGTCCTGATAGAAGAACAGCCGGGCAATCTCATGCCCGCCAGCCAGCACCGCCTCGGCGAAGCGCAAGGCGCGGCGCGAGGAGGGCGCATGGGCCGGGGAAAAAACCGCGATAGCGAATTTCATGGATAACTCGTGCAAAGGAATGCCGCCATGATAAAGCAAAAAAGCCCGACCCCGCTTGTACCTGGCGGGGCGGGCTTTCTATATATCTGAAAAGGCTGGCGCGATCCCTGTGGGAGCTGGCTTACCGACGATGGGCCGCATGGTGGCCCCGTGGCCCTAACAGACGAGCACAGGAATCAAGCCTGTTCCTTGCTCTCCGGCAGGAACCAGTTCAACACCAGGGCGCAGATACCACCGGTAGCCACACCCGATTCCAGCACATTGCGGATTGCCGCCGGCATGTGCGCGAGGAACTCCGGCACCTGTGCCACACCCAGGCCCAACGCCAGCGACACGGCGATGATCAGCAGGGCACGGCGGTCGAGGCGGGTACTGGCCAGAATGTTGATGCCCGACGCGGCAACCGCACCGAACATGACCATGGCCGCGCCACCCAGCACCGGCTCAGGCACTGCCTGAATCACACCGGCCACGCTCGGGAACAGGCCCAGCAGCACCAGCATCACGGCAATCCAGATGCCGATGTGGCGGCTGGCAATACCGGTCAGCTGAATCACGCCGTTGTTCTGGGCGAAGATCGAGCTGGGGAAAGTGTTGAACAGGCCAGCCAGCAGCGAGTTGGCACCGTTGACCAGCACGCCGCCCTTGATGCGCGACATCCACAGCGGGCCTTCGACCGGCTGGCGCGAGACCTTGCTGGTGGCGGTGACGTCACCAATGGCTTCCAGCGAAGTCACCAGGTAGATCACCAGCATCGGGATGAACAGCGCCCACGAGAAGCCCAGACCGAAGTGCAGCGGCGTTGGTACCTGGAACAGTGCGGCCTCGTGCATGCCGGTGAAGTCCAGGCGGCCGAGGTAGCCAGCCAGGGCATAGCCGACCGCCAGGGCGATGACGATCGCGCAGCTGCGCATCCACACTACCGGGATGCGGTTGAGGATCACGATCACCGCCAGCACAGCGCCCGATAGCAGCAGGTTTTCGCCGTTGGCAAAGGTGCCATTGGCCATGGCGCCGAAGCCGCCACCCATGCTGATCAGGCCGACCTTGATCAGGGTCAGGCCGATCATCAGCACGACGATACCGGTCACCAGCGGGGTGATCAGGCGTTTGACGAAGGGCAAGATGCGCGACACGCCCATTTCGACAAAGGAACCGGCAATCACCACGCCGAAGATCGCCGCCATCACGCTTTCGACCGGCGTGCCTTGCTTGACCATCAGTGCACCGCCGGCAATCAGCGGCCCGACGAAGTTGAAGCTGGTGCCCTGGACGATCAGCAGCCCGGCACCGAACGGGCCGAAGCGCTTGCACTGGACGAAGGTGGCAATACCGGAGATCACCAGCGACATGGAGACGATGAGGTTGGTATCGCGAGCCGAAACGCCCAGCGCCTGGCAGATGAGCAGGCCTGGGGTGACGATCGGCACGATGATCGCCAACAGGTGCTGCAGCGCCGCCAGCAGGCCGATCAACAGACGTGGCTTGTCCTCAAGGCCAAGTACCAGTTCGTTGGCAGGCGCCGCCGCGCCTGGGCTGTGTTCGTGTGAGCTCATCGGTGAAGCTGCCCCGGAAGAAAAAAGGAGCGCATTCTACGGGCAGAAGTGCGATTGCGGTAGGGGAATGCACGATGGCGGCATGATCGGCGACCATTTGCATGGTTTTCTGACTTTTAGGTCAGTGTTTGTGAGGTCGGCGGGGTGGGTTTGGGTTTTTTGGTGGGGCGTAAATCGAGCGCCGCGCGGGCGGCGCTCGATCTCACAGGCGCCAAACCTCTCAAGGCCAGCACCTCGCACCCCACCACATTTCCATCACGCAAAGAAAAGCCCGCCGAAGCGGGCTTTCTCAAGCAGCAATCAATCAGTCATCACGACCCATGATGCCAAACAGCTGCAGCAAGCTGATGAACAGGTTGTAGATCGACACATACAGGCTGATGGTCGCCATGATGTAGTTACGCTCACCCCCATGAATGATCGCGCTGGTCTGGAACAGAATGCAGACCGAAGAGAACAGCACGAAGCCAGCGCTAATTGCCAGTTGCAGGCCGCTGATCTGGAAGAAGAAGCTGGCAACCACCGCGCCCAGCAGAACAAAGAAGCCAGCGGTGATGAAGCCGCTGAGGAAGCTCATGTCCTTGCGGGTGATCAGCACATAGGCCGACAGACCACCGAACACCAGCGCGGTCATGGCAAATGCCGAGCTGACCACCTCGGCGCCACCGGCCATGCCCAGGTAGCGGTTGAGGATCGGGCCGAGAATGAAGCCCATGAAGCCGGTGAGGGCAAAGGTGGACACCAGGCCCCAGACCGAATCACGCAGTTTGGCGGTGAGGAAGAACAGACCGTAGAAGCCGATCAGCACGACGAACACGTTCGGGTAACCGACACGCATCTGCTGGGCGACGAAGGCCATGACACCGCTGAAGGCGAGGGTGAGTGCCAGCAGGCTGTACGTGTTGCGCAGGACCTTGCTGACCTCCTGCTGCTCGGCCTGCTGGCCGTGGTGTACGGCATAATCCTGTTCGCGCATGGCGACACTCCTTATGGATCCGTGGTTTGAGACGTTCAGATGCAAGCAGTCTAACAGAGCCTCCGCAACCCGCGACACAGAGAGTTTGACAGCGTGTTTCATTACGGTATTATGGCGGCCGCAAAACGAGCTGGAAGCGTGGCCGAGTGGTTTAAGGCAACGGTCTTGAAAACCGTCGATGGGCAACTATCCTAGAGTTCGAATCTCTACGCTTCCGCCATACAAGTGCTTGATTTCATTGATGTTTACCTTAGGCGACCTCTCAAAAGGGAACGTTTTGGGAACATTTTGGGAATCGAAGGCAAAAAAAGGGGCCATCACGGCCCCTTTTTTTATGCGTTTCAGCTCAACTTGAGCGCCTGGTTCAACAATCCCACCACGTCCGGGCCGTCCTGGCTGATCCACTTCGCATAGTGCCTGAAGATCATGGCCGTCGAGGTGTGCCCCATCTGATCCGCAATCCACTCTGGCGTGGCCAGTCCGCTGCTCAGCATCTGGCTGGCGAAGGTGTGCCTGCAGGTGTTCGGACCGCGCTGGCGAACGCCGGCCTTCTCCAGGTGGCCGATCCACCAACCATGCCGCAACACGTCCGAGGATCGATACGGTTCACCCGTGGCAGTGTTGTGGAAGACAAACCGAACCCGCTGCTCACGAATCGTCCGGTTGTCCCGCTCTACCACCTGGATCACTTCCGCCGGAAGTTGCCTCGTGAATCGCTCTTGCGCCTGCAGCGCACAAAGGGCAGGTGCGAGCAGCTTCACCTTGCGCGTTGACCGGCGTGTCTTGGTCACTTTGTATTGCCCGGCGACTCGCGCGCGGCGGATCTCCACGGTGCCGGCGGCCAGGTCGACGTCCTCCCAGGCCAAGGCAATAGCCTCGCTTACCCGTGGGCCGGACCAGATCATGTACTGCGACAGGTTGATCTCCTGCTGCCGCTCGGTTGGGTGCGTGAGAATCGCGTTGATCTCCTCCCGGGTGAATGGATCGGGATCATCAGCATCCGGCAGTGAGATGGTGATGCCGTCGGTGGGATCAAACGCCGAACGGTTCCGAGTGCGGTACAGCCGGAAGATCTGCCGCAGGTGGCTGACGATCTCCCGCACGGTCTTGTTGTGCAGCTCGGGCATCAGTACGGACTGAACCCAGTGCTGAATGTCCAGGTGATCGATCCGGTCAGCCTGCATCGCCCCCCAGCGCGGCCGGATGTGCTTTTCGGTACGACTGCGGTACATGGCGAACCCGCTGGCCGCCATCTGGTTACGTTTGATCTCAAGCCAGAGATCGATGTAGTGGCCCAGCGAATTGGTCTTGATCCGGGGGGAGTTGGGAAAATGGCGGGCGTAGTCGAACGTCCCGGCCTCGATCTCGTAGTTGATGATCCCGACCAAGCGCTCGGCGTTGGCCAGGTTGGCGGCTGATGCGCTGCCGGGGATTGTCTCCCTGCACAGTTCGCCTTGGTAACGGAAATACACGCGGATGTGGTTGCCGCGTACTTCGACTCCATCTGCCATTGAATTTCACTCTAAAACAGAGAAACGGCCCAGAGTATGGGCCGTTTCAAGAGGATGGCCCGTTTTCATGGCCTAGAAGATTGCGCGTCAGTTCTTGGCGTCGGCCCTGGAAAGCTGCGCTACTGCGTTGCGCACTGCGCGGTGGTCGCTGGGGGTACGGCTGGTGTGCACAGTTGGCCGGCCTGGCTTGGTCAGCCGTAGGTGGCCGCCTCTGGTGATACTGATGCTCCAGCCATGATTTTTCGCGTAACCGATGACCACTTCCAGTCGTTTGCCGAATCGGCCAAGAGGCGCGGTCGCGCTCACGAGGACGCTTCTTGGTTGGCCGTCCCGGGGTGGGTGAATCGCGCCCCGGGACGGCCCGCACTGGCCTGTTGGACCAGGAGGTCGGGTGCCAGGCCGAGCTTAATGACTAGTGCCTTCACCGCGGCCTCAGCACTGATCGTGCTGCTGGCCGTCGGCTTAAGTCGCTCGGCCTTGGCGATATAGCTGCCGGCGCTCAAGCGAGCATGGATAGCGACCGCGCCAACGGTGCCTGTGGTAGCCTTGGCGCCGCCAGCTTCGGGGGGTTGTGATTGCATGTTGCTTCTCCTTAGGGTTGGTTCGGCCCCGGGGAGTTGCCGCTCCCAGGGGCCTTCCTTCACTTCGTCACACGCCGGCCGCAATGGCCTGCATGTCCTTCTCGATTTCCCTCAGCACCTCATCCCGATCACTTGCATAGGCGAATGGCTGCGCCGAACCCGGCCGAGTGATGGGAAAACGGGATTGAGGCAATCGGCACTCGGCCACGGTGTAGCCGCTGTCGTTCACCCAGCACCGCGGGATGACCCTGCCATCCGCACCACGCTTGGCCTTCCACTTCATCCCCAGTACTCGCGCACCTGGTTGAAGATCATCTGCCCGCGCGGCAAATACTCATGCACCTCCAGTTCCGGCGAGTTGTCCAGGCGCAGCACGGCCATACAGTCATCGAACAGCCCAGCGTCCAGGCTGCGCAGGTCGGTCAGTTGGAAGGGATAGGCCTGGGCGTTGTACAGGCCAAGCAGGAAGCGGCCAATCACCCGGCTCTGGCCGGACTCGCGCAGCGCAACGGGAACCAGGCGAGCCAAAGCCTTGGTGCCGGCCTCACGGATCGCTGGCCGCTCGTCCTGGTAGCGCACCAGGGCATCGAACAGTTCGTCTCGATCTGCTGCTGTGATGTTTTGCATGTTGCTTCTCCTTGGGGTTATACCCGGCGTTGCCGCGCCGGGCTGAATCAGCTGGCCTTGAAGGTCCAGCACTTGACAGTGGTGGGTCGCAGGTTCACGGCCGTGGTGCGGTTGTTGAATGCCGCACGCACGGCGCTGTCGACGGCGTGGTTGTTGCTGACGAAGGGGCGCGATTTGCTATTGCGCAGTAGGTTGCGCAGCGTGGTAGCGTCGGCCACTTTCTGCTTGTGCTCGGCGGCGCGCTCGCAGAACTCGTTGAGGTGGATGGCGATCAGTTCGGCGTTCTTGCTGTGGTCCACCACCGGCTCATCGCTGAGCGACTCCAGGTAGTCAAACACCTCCCAAAACTCAGCCACTTCCTTTGGGTCGGCGTTCACCGCGTGCTGGCGGCCGATGGCCATGGCGTGAAGCTCGCGCTGGGTGACTTCGTGCTGGCTGTCGCTCATGGGCACCACGACTCGCAGCGCATCGACCAGGGCCATCATCTGGGCGTGGTTCTTGATGATCCGCTCAATACGGATCTCGCGTTGTTCGCGCAGGGCTTGTTCGTGCACCTTCGCCTGGGTGCGGAAGGTCTCCATGGGCACCACCAGTACCCGCGCGGCGACTTTCCCGGCGCGAATCGCGCCTTCTTCTTGCCGAAACGGTGCGGCTGATCGATCAGGCGCTCCCAGAATCCGCCGTGTTCCAGAGTGAAACGTACGGTGGCGCTGCCAATGCCAAGAAGGCGGTCCCAGTAATTGTCTTGCGTGTATGAACCCTTCAACAGCTCCAGGTCGAAACCGCGCGCATCCTTCAGGTATGAGTCAGCAGGCGCATGCGGCGTCTCTACAGAGGTTGGATAGCGCTTGCTGTAGTCGTCGAACAGGTCGTCGTACAGCTCTTTCACATGCCACTGCTTGCCGCATTTGCTTTCCCGCCCGCACTTGATGAACCAGGGTTCGTCCTGGCGGGAGTACAGCTCCCTTTTGCCACAGCTCGGGCACGTGCCCTTGCGCAGGTACTTTGTGCCGCTGATTGGCTTCAGCCCGTAGTCATCCTGCAGGCGCCGCAGGACATCGGCGCGCAGTCTTTCTTCCATCGGCTTGCGGTTCACTGCACACGCTCCCCATGGCCCGTCAGCTGCTTCTGCAGCTCGCGGCGCGTGCGGCTGATGCCAAGCAGGTGCGGGATGTCCCGCACCACATGGGGGGCGCGCATGCCAGCGGGCACGTTGCGGTAGCGGTCCGAGTACCAGACCTCCGCCATAGTGGTGTCGAACTGGGCGTTGAGCCACAGCAGGTACTGCCTGGCCAGCTGCTCGTCGAACATCAGTGAATGGTGATTTTGCTCATTTCTGCCACCAATTGAGTGCAGTTGCCGAGCAGCCAGATAGCGGTTATGCGCCGCCAGGATGGCCTTGGCTTCTTCCTGCTAGATCACGCCATCTTCCAGGGCCTTGTGGATGATCTGATCGACGATGCCGCGCTTGGCCGCGGTGTTCACCGCACGGCTGTACAAGTCGACGTTGTCCAGTGTGTCTGGGTGGGCCAGCGGTACAAACATGCCGCCGTACAGGTGGGCGATGAACTCCGGCAGTAGGGTCGTACCGGCATCCGTCTCCAACAGGTGGATCTGGTCATAGGTAAGGGGCCGGCTGCCGGCGTTTTCGTAGACGTGGTTATCGAACCGCTTCAACTCGTAGCCGAGCCGTGCCGCCGCGCTTTCGCGACCGCCAGGGAAGGCGCAGATCACTGCGCTGACCACCTGGCGAAGGGTTTCTAGAACTGGACGCTTCATGTTCTGGTTTCTTCCTTGAGCTAGGCGGCCTAGCTTGTGGCTTCGGTGTTCTTGATACCGAGAAGCACGGCGGCGCGGTGTGCTTCGCCGCGTGAACATTTCTTCTGGCCGTTCAACACGGCGTAGACGGTGGAGGGATGAAGGCCGTTCTGGATGGCGAAATCCTTGGCAGTGACTCCTTGCATCTCCAGGCGTTGTCTAGCGGCCTGGCACGCTTGCTCGGGTGCGTAGGTGGCGTGCATAGTTCAAATTCGTGTGATTTCGTGTGATGACGTAGTGATATTGGTTCAATTATTTGAACCTGCCAATGCTTGAGGTTCAAAAAAATGACCATCGGCGATCGGCTGAAGGAAGAAAGGTCGCGCCTGGGCCTCAGTCAGACTGACTTGGCGGCGGTAGGTGGTGTGGGTAAAACCACACAGATCAACTATGAGAAGGGCTCGGGAAGCCCAGATGCGCGCTACCTCGCAGCAGCTGCTGATCGAGGGGTAGATATCCTGTACGTCGTTACGGGGGTGCGGCGGCCTGCCCATGCTGACCAACTGAGCCCGGAGGGAGCAGAACTGTTGCACTTAGCTCAGAAGATCAATGGCTCTGACTTGGCCATCTTGGTGCGTATGGCTTCGGCGTTTGCGGTGGCGAACGAGCGGGCTTGAAGTTGGATTAACCTCTTGCCGCTGTTGGCAAGGGCACGCACGGACGCGGTGAGCTGGCCATGGTGGCCAGTGTTTGTCGAGGATGATGGAAATGGATGGAATAGTTGGGTTGGTTTCGCTGGTTGTGTTCGTCGGGATCTGGTGGTGGCTTGTGAAGCTGCTGCGCAAGAGCGGACGCGGATTCATAGTCCGTCACTTACTCGGTTGCACGGCCGGTTGGATGGCATCACTGCTGGTGGCTGGCATTGCGGTGTCCACCGGGATCGTTGGGCCCAAAACGGCAGAAGTGGCCGGTACTACTCAGGCGATAAAGCCCGGGTACGAATACGAGATTGTGAAAGATGAATCTCGTGAAGGGCGGCCGCGGAAAGTCGAAGTACTGCTATCGCGACGGCTGACTGACGCGGAGTTAGCTGAGGTCTCGAAAAAGATTCGTGATGACTCTGATGTAGGTGCTGATAAGACGTACATCGGATTTCGTGTCCGTGGGCAGACATTTGGTAGCTATTGGGCGAATGCCAGCTTTGAGCCTCAGTACCAAGGCAATGTTATTGCGCTGAGTGCGGCGGATTATGAAACGCTCACGAGTCGGGATCTTTCCAACTATCAGACCGCCCAAGGTGTCTGGCTGCGGGATGGGGCCATGGGCCATCTGATGGTGCTCTATACCATGAACGGCAAGTACTTTATTGATTCGGTTTTTGCCGACGGCGGAAAGAATAGTGACGAATATCTGGCCAAGCGACTGCCAGATGGATCGCTCCGACTACAGACGCCAAATAACGATTTTAGTGAGTACTATGTTATGAGTGCTGACGGTATCTTGCGGGGCTGGGGGGAGAATGGTGTCTATATGACGCTGCTGCCGAAAAGTCCTACGACAAATGGCGAGGATTCCCACAAGGGAACTTAAGAAAGTCCAAAGGAAGGGCTGGTGGCACGCATAAACGTGCTGACAATGCGGGACTCCCGGTCGTCTCAATTGGCATCGTCGGTGCCAGGCGACTGTTTAAGGAGCCAAAGTACGCATTATGGAAAATCTTACACAGTTGGAGCGCGAATTCATTGACATGCTGCGGCGGCTTACGGATCAGCAACACAATGACCTGCTGCGAATGCTGTTTGTTATGTTGAGGTCTAAAGTGTAATTTCTTTGGTGCCTCATCTGTTGGTGGGGCGTCGCTAATATAAGTTTAGGGGCTGTTGTATGGTTGGAGAAACGCTGCGAATAAGCAATATGTCGAAAAGTCATTTGCAGGAGCTGTGGAGGCGAAGTGATTCGGAAGAATTAAATAAGCTCCTTTTGTCAAGCAGCTCGAAAGAAGTTACAACGTTTTTTTCCAGAATTCCTGAAAATGGTACGCGGTCGGTTTTAGATGGTTTGGATGAGGTTACTGCGGAATTTGTGCTCAGGGTGATGAACCCGAGTCGATTGAATTCGGTTTTGCTGCTTGCGAGCACATCATTCCTGAAACGTCTGCCGACCTTGATAACAAAAAGTTTACTTTGCGATATTTTATCAAGGATCAGCCCGGATACACGAAATCAGATCTTGCAGTCAGTGCCAGTCAAAGACAGGATGATTATACAAGAAAAGATAAGTGCGAGAACTGTTGAATCTAAGATGCTTGATGAAATTATGTCTGATGAGCACTCTACCCTGCTTGAAAGAGATGCTATGGCTCGCTTTAAAGAGATTCGAGAGCGAGAGCGATTTTTAGAGCAACGGCAAAGAGCTCGTGAAGAGCAAATGCTAGAGCACTTCGAAAGTCTGAGGCATCAAATCGTAGAGGCGGAAAAGGAAGTATCTTCTAGGCAGGCACGAATTAAAGGGCTTGAAGCAAGCTATGCGAAGCGAGAGTCTGAATTAAAGGAAAATATACGTTTGCTGCAGGAAGAGCATCAAAAGCAAGTGCAAGAGAGGATTGAGGTAAAAGTCCCTGCTTTTGTAAAGTCCGCACTAGAAGCTCTAGAAGATAAAGAAGAGTCATTCGCTACTAAGGCGAGGATATGGAATTGGCAAGGTCATGTGGCAGTGATTTTGGCGATTATTGCTGCAATTGTTGGATTTTGGTACGGTGCCGATGTTTTTAAGGATGCTTCTAAAGAAAATATAAACTGGTTCTTCTTTTGTTTTGTTCTGCTGAAAGGGCTTGTGATAATTTCACTTTTTGCAGCGTGGGCAAAGCATTCATATACAGTGGCCAGTGCCTATGTGCATGAGTCGTTAAAGAGGTCTGATAGGATGCATGCTATCAATTTTGGTAAGTTGTATCTTGAGGTGTATGGAAATGATGTTAGTCAGATGGACATGAAGGCTGTGTTCGAAAATTGGAACTTGGATAGTGATAGCGCTTTCACGAGAGTTAAGACCGCTGATTTACAACCTAAAGTTTTGGAGCAGTTGACAAAGTTTGTTGACTCAGTGTCTAGAGGGTCGCAGGCAAAGAATGATTCTGTTAAGTGATTAGAGGTAGCCTGGCATAGGTGCCAGGCTTCACGTGAGATTAGTGTTGGCTTCCATGCGACTCCATTCCCTGTTCAGAGCTCGCCGGGCATTTCTTTCATTAACATAGACGCGCCTCAACCGCCTTGGCTTGGTCTGATCGCCGGCCGTGACTGACTTTTCCTTCCCCGTGCCCTTGTCGCGGTAGAACGCAATGACCCCCGTGTACTTGATCTTGCCGCGCACGCCGTCCTCAAGCAGGCTTTCGACTGTGTCCTCTGGCAGCTTGCTTTCCAGCTCCAGGCTCATGGTGTAGCCGGCGTCAGCCGTTAGACTGTGCTGGATGTTCCCGCCGTACCAGATGATTTCATCAATCTCCGACTTCATCCCCTGGCCCGCATCGCTCCAACCCAGCCACAGGCGCACCACGGCACCGCGCGGCGGGATTACCAGCAGCCCGTCGTGGTCGCTGAGGGTCAGATCAAGCTGGTCTGCTTCGAGGCCACGGATGTCGGTGAGCTGCAGGCTCATCAGGCGAGGGCTGATCAGCTGAGCGATGTCGCTGCCGTTGATGGTGATGCGGAATGCCGGCACCGGATACGCGGCATCGCGCTGAAGCCCGTCGTAGGTGTTGCGCAGGAAGCCGGTGACCTTGGCGATGGAGGGTTCAATCACAGCAGCTACCTCAGGATGTTTACACCGCCCGCTATGCCGGCGCCAAGCATGTCGATGCCTTCAATGATGTCGCGCACCAGGGAGGGGTGCATGGGCTTGTCCATCGCCCACATGTGCGCCTCGGCCAAGCGCAACGCGCTGGCCCGGACGTTCAAGCCCCACAGGCTGTTGAGTCGTCAGGCTTTCGAGCAGATCGTCATGGACCTGGGCTGGTCGGGGAACTTGTACTTGGAAAACGCGACAACATGCTGCGCGACACCCTTGGGCTCCGGCCGTGCCTGGCGAAGTACATGCGGCGGGGCTCCGATCTGGAGACCTACTACCAGGTGCGCGGCTGGCGGGACGAATACGAATTCCGCGCCGGCAGCATTTGCCACCTGCGCATAGCTGACATCAACCAGGAGGTCTACGGCCTACCGGAGTGGTTGCCGGCCCTCTAGGCCGCGTTACTCAACGAGTCGGCCACACTGTTCCGGCGCAAGTACTACCAGAACGGTAGCCACGCTGGGTTCATTCTCTACATGACCGACGCAGCCCAGAACGAAGACTTCGTCGACGACCTACGCAAGGCGATGAAGAGCAGCAAGGGGCCGGGCAACTTTCGCAACCTGTTCATGTACGCGCCCAACGGCAAGAAGGACGGCATCCAACTCATCCCGATCAGCGAGGTGGCGGCGAAGGAGGACTTCGGTGCGATCAAAAACATCAGCCGCGACGACCAGCTGGCCATGCTGCGGATCCCACCGCAGCTAATGGGCGTTGTGCCGCAGAACTCTGGTGGCTTCGGTTCGGTGCGTGAGGCTTCCCTGGTGTGGGCGGTGAACGAGCTGGAGCCCGAGCAAGCTAGGCTGTTGCAGATCAATGAATGGCTGGGGGAAGAAGTGATCCGTTTCGCTCCATATGAAGCGCCAACCGGCAAGCCAATTTGACGTACCCCAAAAGGAAAAGCCGGGAAAAGCCGTCTTAATGGCTCAAGAGGTCGTCCGTTTTGACTCATGGTTATGAAAGATCTCGTTGAACTAAATAGGCGTATTTATACGGGGAGGTGGGACGTTTTATTCCTTGGAATCCAAAGTCTCCCACGATCTTGAACTGACTCAGGAGTGCGGCTCCGGCTGCCGCGAGACTCGATGTAGTCGCGGAGAGTGCGAGGGGAGTTTTTGCTAGGAAGTCATACATGGCAGTAGCGGCACCCGTTGCCTTTGCAATATCAAGATTCACGGATGCGTGAGTGTTGGCAAGTTTGACCGGGAATTGCCATTCCTTAGTTGTTTTGACAAGGTCGCTGCAAGCCGCGTCTACCTCTTTTAAAGTCCTGTTTAGTTCGTCAATGCTGTCCGGTGCTGAGGCTACCTTGTGACTTAGGAGCTCGAAGTGATCACGAAATGCCAGTAACTCATCTCTGCGTTTTGCTTTGAATTCTAAGATTTCGTTTAGTGGTACAGTTTCGCCTGGTACTGGGATGGCGTTAAGAAGTTGGATCATAGTTCCGTTATTTGTGCCTAGCTTATCGGAGACTATTGAGTTTTTTCCGCCGGAAATAGACCAGACCCCTCGCTCGGCTTTTTCTAGCTCCGTGAGCGCTGCTAATTGCGCATTGACTAGAAGATCTTCCATTACTATGCGGCCAGAGGTTACAAATCGTGGTTTGTGCAAAATGCCGGAATTTTCTAGGTAATCCACGTCAGAGGAACCGCCGAATCCAACTATGTTGTTTTCTGGAAGCGCCAGTCGATCCCAGTACATGAGTGATGAACGCAGGTCCTGTAAATCCAATGGGCTGGAAGTGACTATTGTCGTGCCACGCACAATTAATGGATTTGAAATTATCAAGCCTCGCATTTTGCTTGGCTTTCCATAATTCGGATCGGTGAGCTTACGTTGCCTTGCTTGTCCCATACATTTCACCCATTACGTCAATTGTGATTGCTGATTGGCTAGTTTGGATCTAATGAAGTCACCAAAGCTACCGTCATTCCATTCGCTGAGGTCAATAATCTTCCCTGCATGGCGGAAGTCTTTTGTATTTAGCGTAACAACGGTGATTTCCATTGACCATTCCCCGTAATCAACATCGGTTTGGTTTTTTAGCAATCCGCTACCTTGGCGCTTGGTCCCGGACTCACCTCCCACTTTTTTGTGTTTAGTGTCATCGTTGGCAAAATCACGACCTTCGACACTAGTCATGTACCCGCCGCCAACCACATTTCCGTCGGGCATCATATCGCCGAGCCCAGCACATTGATTGCAGTCCGACCCGAGATCTCCGAGGACTAGCCACTGGGCAGGCTTCATATCCACAGCTTTCATCTGTTCCCGAATGTAATTTCCTGTGGCCCGCGCCTCAGATCGCTCGTGATCTTCTGATGGGATTTCTAGCGAGCCATTTAGGCTGATATTGAACTCTAGGTCCGTAGCCTGCTCCTCACGTAGATCGACCCCCCTACGCATCAGCTCATCCCAAGCGCAGTTGTCAATTAGCACTGTTGATTTGGTAGCCACAACCCCTCCCGTTTATTCAACAGCTTTTTTGGACTTTGCGGTTTTCTGCGTTGAAAGCACAAAATACCTACTAGTCAACTTTGCGGTCCAGGGCTCAGCGCCGCAGTCCAGCCTATTACGAACTATCCCGAATCGTGCGAAGGATGGCAATCGACCTCCCGGCTGCCCAATCCCACACCTGGCGCGCGCCCTCGTCCCCCCGCCACGCCTGCGGGCTAAATGTGTTGGATATTCCGCATGCCTGCAGCTCTGTCAGAAGAGCGCAGTCATTGGGCTGCATTGCCGGATGAGGGAGGGGCGCAATTCTGCAAAACCCTGCGAGCAGTGCTGATCGCAGGGCGCTGCCATGTGAATGGTTAACTCCACTCGAGACTTACGTTGGAAAAGCCGCGGCTGCTCAGTTCATCCAGGATGTCCTCAATCGTGGCCTCGGTGAGCGTTAGAGCCATGACGGATTTTTTGGTTACACCTTCTTCGGTGCCATCGTCTTCTTCCTCGAAATCCTCGTCATCAAACAGAACCTTATTAAGCTCCTGCCAGGTGCTCATTGTCGGACGCGACTCACCTCGTTCGTAACGGCCGGGCATGACGTGAGAGATGCCTGCTTTCTCAGCGAGCTCCTTGTGATTGAGCCCTGCCTCCTTGCGTGCGTTTTTCAGTGCGTGTCTAAAGTTCGAGCTTTTAGGGTTGGGTAGCATCTGTGTGCGCTCAGTCTATGGTGTTGAGCCGTCAGGTTACACGCGTCACGAAACTGATTCAAGTATCTCGGAAATCGATATGAACGCTATTTTGTGTACATTTTTGTGTGGCTATAGAGGTGGCTGATGGCACGTTGCGCCTTCGAGAATTTCCCAATTTTCAAGGCCTCCACCAAAAAAGGTAATTTCGGTCAGGAGGGGTATCGAGTAGTGCTGTAGGCCTTGCGGCACATGGCTTTGAGCGATTACCTCGAAAGGTAATCAGGGGTAAGGGTAAAGGTAATTTTTTCTTAAGTAGCTGATTTTAAAGGGTTTGATATTTTTGGCTTCCAACCCTGCCTTGAGGTAATCCAATTACCTTTCAATTACCAAAAAATTACCTTTTTCAAAATCGCTGTAGCCCTTTATCTACGTGGCCTCTAGAGCTTTTTCAAGACCCGATTACCAAAATTACCATTTTTCGATGGGTCAACCTGAAACGGCGTTTCCCCTACTAGGGAGGTCCTGGCGAGGTGACGTACACATCCACTCTGGGAACACTCTGGGAACAAAACCACTCGCAAACGCGCTCTGCACCCCACGGAAATCAAGGCCTCCAGCCCGGCCGACTCCGTTTTGTTGAGTTCGAATCTCTACGCTTCCGCCATATTCAAAGCCCTGATTATTCAGGGCTTTTTGCGTTTTTGGGGCTTAGAAAATCTGCCCATGGGAACACCTTTGGGAATGGTTGGTTTCGGCAGTAAGTACCTACCTGCCTTGCAGTCCGGATAGCCACAAGAGTTCTCCAGCTGGTTCGTTCGCCCCCAACCCCGCGCCCTCAAATCCCCCCAGCCTGGTGCATACAGGTGTTCAGGTCTTCAAGAAACGCCCGCAAAATCGGCGGCGGTGTCACGCCGCGCCGGGTGATCACGTCGAAGGGCGAGGTGAGGTCCAGGGTATTCGCACCCAGCCGGCGCATTTCGCCGGTCTTGACCCACTGCTCGGCAAAATGCACCGGCAGAAACCCGATATAAGCACCGGAAATGATCAGGATCGCGGCCGCCTCGATGTTCTCCACGGTCGCGGCGGCCTTGGTGATGCCCAGTTGCTCCAGGTCGTATTGCTGCATGTAGCCGCGCACCACGATATGGCACTGGCGGACCTCTTCAAGCAGCCGGCCGTTCGCCGCCTTGCTGGCGTACAACGGATGGCGTCGGCCGCAGTAGAGCCCCAGGGCTTCGTCGTACAGCGGCAAGTACGAAAGCCCCGGCACGCGCAGCGGAAAATGACCGATGGCCAGGTGCAGCCGGCTGTCCAGTACACGCTCTTCCAGCTCCGCCGGGGCGCCGATGTAGATGTGCAGGTGGGCATCGTGCCCGCGTGAAACAAAGCGCTGGGTGGTGCGCGGCAGAGGCGAGGCATTGTCGGTCAGGGTGGAGTCGATGATGCCCAGGTTGAGCTTGCCGCTGATGTGCTGCTTGAGCACGTCGGCATCCAGGCAAAAACTTTCCACGGCGCTGAGCAGGCGCAAGGTCGCTTCGTGGATGGCCACACCCTGTTCGGTCAGGCGAAAGCCACTGCGCCCGCGCTGGCACAGCTTGACCCCAAGGCGGGTTTCCAGGTGGGTCATCTGTTCGCTGATGGTCGACTGGCCGGCGTTGAGGGCGGCCTGCGCGGCGGAAAAGCCACCGCACCTGACGATGGTGGTGAATACCCTGAGGAGCTTCAGATCGACGTCGTGGAGCTGGATCACTGGGGCCTCCTGGCGGTGCGTCACATCGCGCTGGCTGATATGAGCGTCCGGCCATTGTTTTTTTTCAAGCTAACCACGGCCCTGTGATCACTGCAATGCCTGGCACCTGGAAATGCCTGCCGGTGCACGCCTGGCATTTTGCTGGGCTGCTGGCAGGGGGGCGGATACTTCGGGCTGACCGATGTATGCATCTGCACTTGCGCATTTTTCCCGCGTTGGCCTGCCGCCATAGTGGCTGCAACGGCGGTCGAGCAGTCGCCCCGTCTCCTGACCAGAACAATAAGTGGAGAAACCCGAACATGGCAAAGCACGGTTATGAATCCGGCCGCCTGAACCTGCCCTTCGTAGGGCATTGCACCTTCGCCAAGTCACCTATCTGCACCGACTGGAATGCCATCGACGCCGATGTGGCGATCCTCGGCGCGCCCAACGACATGGGGACCCAATGGCGGTCTGGCGCACGTTTCGGACCGCGCGGTATCCGCGAGGCATCGACCCTGTTCTCGTTCGGCCATGCGGGCGCTTACGACTTCGAAGATGATGCCACCTACCTGACCGACGACCAGTTGCGCATGGTCGATGTCGGCGATGCCGATATCGTGCACACCGACATGGCCACCAGCAATGCCAACATCGAGTCGGCGGTGCGCCAAATCCTCGCGGCGGGTGCCATGCCGATCGTGCTGGGCGGCGACCATTCGATCCACGCGCCGGTCATCAAGGCATTCGAGGGGCGAGGGCCGATCCACATCGTGCACTTCGATGCCCACCTGGATTTCGTCGACGAGCGCCATGGCGTGCGCTACGGCCACGGCAGCCCCCTGCGCCGCGCCTCGGAGCTGGACCACATCGTCGGCATGACCCAGATGGGCATCCGCAACGTGTCGTCCTCCAACCGCGACGACTACGATGCCGCCCGCGAAGCCGGTTCGCAGATTCTCTCGGTACGCGACGTGCGTCGCCTGGGCTGCGAGGGCGTGCTGGCGAAGATCCCCGAAGGCCGTGACTACTACATCACCATCGACATCGACGGCTTCGACCCGTCCATCGCACCGGGCACCGGTACCCCGAGCCATGGCGGGTTCTTCTACTACGAAGTGCTGGAGATCATCCAGGCGCTGGCCCGGCGCAGCCAGGGGCGGATCGTCGGCATGGACCTGGTGGAAGTGGCCCCGGCTTACGACCCGGCAGGCGTGACCTCGATCCTCGCCGCGCAATTGCTGATGAACAGCATCGGCTTCATCTTCCACGCGCGTGCCAACGCTCGCTGAACCGGAGACTGTACCGTGGACAACAAGGTAAAAGCCTACCTGCAGGCCTTCGGTGTTTCCGAGGCCACCCAGCGTTTTCTCTCCAAGCCCCAGCGCATGTTCATTGGCGGTGCCTGGCTTGAGGCCAGTGACGGTGCCAGCGCCGAGGTCATCGAACCGTCCACCGAGGGCGTGCTGACGCGCATCCCGATGGGCACCCAGGACGACCTGGACCGTGCGGTGCGCGCTGCCCGTGCGCAATTCGATGGCGGCCCGTGGAGCCAGCTCAAGCCCCTGGAGCGCGAGCGCCTGATTCATCGCCTGGCTGACCTGGTCGAGGCCAATGGCGACGAGCTGGCGCAGATCGAGTCGATCGACATGGGCAAGTCGGTCGCCCAGGCCCGGGCCGTGGATATCCAGGGCACCGTCGATACGCTACGTTATTTCGCCGGCTGGGCCAGCAAGATTCATGGGCGCACCGTCGAGCCTTCATTGCCGGGCAACTACCTGGCTTATACCCGCAAAGAAGCGGTCGGCGTGGTCGGTGCCATCGTGCCCTGGAACTTCCCGCTGCAAACCATGGCCTGGAAGCTCGGCGCGGCGCTGGCGACCGGCTGCACGGTCGTGGTCAAACCAGCGGAGTTGACGTCTCTGTCGGCGCTGCGCTTTGCCGAGCTGGTGCAGGCGGCGGGCATCCCGGATGGCGTGCTGAACATCGTCACCGGGCGAGGCAGCGTGGTTGGCACGGCGATGTCCAGCCACCCGGGCATCGACAAGCTGAGCTTTACCGGCTCTACCCCGGTGGGTTGCTCGGTGGGCAAGGCGGCGATGGACCAGATGAAGCGCCTGACCCTGGAACTTGGCGGCAAGTCGCCGGTGATCGTGTTTGCCGATGCCGACATCGACGCGGCGGCCGAGGCAGTCGCCAACGGCGTGTTCTTCAACTCGGGGCAGGTATGTGATGCCGGTACCCGCGCCTATGTCGAGCGCAGCGTCTACCCGGCCTTCCTCGAGGCGCTGGCCCGGTACACCGCCACGCTGAAGATCGCCCCAGGCCTGGACCCTGACTGCTTCATCAGCCCGATGGTGTCGCGCCAGCAACAGCAGCGGGTGCTGGAATACATTGCCCTGGGCAAGGACGAAGGCGCGCAGGTGTACTACGGTGGCGAGCCGGTGCAAGGCCCGGGCTTCTTCGTGCAGCCAACCATCTTCGCCCACTGCAACAACGACATGCGCATCGTCCGCGAGGAGATCTTCGGCCCGGTGCTGGTGACCATGCCCTTCGACTCTCAAGAGCAGGCCCTGTCGCTGGCCAACGATTCGGAATACGGTCTGGCGGCGGCGATCTACTCCAACGACCTGGGCAAGGTCCATGGGCTGATCCCGCGCCTGCGCGCCGGCACCGTCTACGTCAATGCCCACAGCACACTGGACCCGTCCATGCCGTTTGGTGGCTACAAACAGTCGGGCTATGGCAAGGACATGGGTGCTGAACAACTGGAGTTTCTGCTGGAGACCAAGGCGGTCTGGATCACCTTGCCCTGAGGTACAGGGCTGGCCTGCGTCGCCTGGTTTGGCGAGCGACGCGGGCCACATGAACGCATCGAATTTCAAGAACAAGAACCCGTCGAGGTGATGCCAATGAACAGCCAAGTGGATACCGAGCGTGCACAAGACCTGGAAAGGCGCCTGCGTGCCTATGAAGAACTGGAGGGCAGGGCGCACTGGCCCGGCGCGTTGAGCGCGGCGGATGTTGTCGCCCTTGCCGTGCTGACCCTGGTCATGGTGGCAGGGGCGTATTGCCTGGGGGGCCAGCCATGAGCCGGTCCAGAGAGCAGGAGTTTCGTCTGGCCGCCGAGCGCGGCGATACGCCCTTGTTGCCGGGCGAGCGGGTCTGGGGTTTCTGGGGTTATGCCTACGCCAACTCGGCGTTGGCGGTGGCTACCTGGGTATTCCTGATCGGTGGGGCCACCGCGCTGTTCGTCGGGCCGTTGCAAGGGATTGCGGCGATTATCATCGGCAATATCATCGGCGTGGTACTCGCGGCATCGTCCACTTGCCTGCCGTGCGGCAAGTACGGTGTCGAGCAGTTCACCTTCCTGCGCAGCATGTTCGGCCTCAATGGCAGCCGGCTGGTCTACATCCTTTCGGTGGTGATCCTGACCATGGGTTGGCTGGCGGTGCTGGGGCTGATGTGCGGGCGGGCGCTGGACAACCTGGAAACCCTGGTACAGCACAGCCAGCCCGACAGCAACGACTGGCTGGTGACTGCAGGGGCTTTGCTGGCCATCGTGCTGGCGGCGCTGGTGGCCATGCGCGGGCCGGACATGATCCGCCGCCTGAGCGCGGTGATCGCGCCCAGCCTGATCCTGATCATGCTGGCGCTGATGTACTTCATCTCCCGCCGTTACAGCTTCGGCGAACTGCTGGCCATGCCGCCCTTGCAGCCTCCGTTCGAAAACCCTCACGTCAACTTCATGGTTGCGGTAGAAATCAACATCGCCGCGGGCTTTTCCTGGTGGCCCTACATTGGCAACCTGTCGCGCCTGTGCAGTAATCAGCGTACGGCGTTCTGGCCCAATCTGGTGGGCATCTTCGGCGCCGCTTCGCTGGGTGAGTCGGTCAGCCTGTTCGCTGCCACCACACTGGGCAGTAGCGACCCCACCGCCTGGATGCGGCTGGCCGGTGGCATGGCGTTTGGCGTCATCGCCCTGAGTTTCCTGGCGCTGGCCAACCTGACGGGCATGGTCAACATCCTCTACACGGCGGTCATCGGCCTGCGTCAGTTGGCCGGGGAGCGGTTGCGCAATGTGGGCTGGGGAATACTGATCGGACTGTTCTGCATCATCCCGGTGGTGATCGTGGTGTTCCTCCCGGGTATCTACGACGGCTTCTTCATCTTCCTGGTGTGGACGTCGGCACTGAACAGTGCACTGGCCGGTATCGGCATCGCCGACTACTTCTTCCTGCGCAAGCAACGCCTGAACCTGCGCCATCTGTATGCCGAGCAAAGCGGCTCGCCGTTGCGCTTCTGCAAAGGCTTCAACCCCATCGCGTTGCTGGCGCTGGTGGCTGGGTTTGCCATCTACGTGCTGGTGTTCAACCCGCAGACCCTGGCCCATACCGACTTCTTCACCTTCGCCACCGCCTCGCTGCCGTCCTGCCTGCTGGCCGGGCTGGTGCATTACGGCCTGACCCGGCTGCTGGCCACACGCCTGGGCTGGGGCGGCTACCCAAAGGGCAATGAACGCAACATCGAGGCCGCAGGCCTTCGCGTACAGGACTAGAACAATGAAAAAACGATACGACTACATCATCATTGGCGCGGGCTCTGCTGGCTGCGTGCTGGCCAACCGCCTGACCGAAGATGCCGGCATCTCGGTGCTGGTGCTGGAGTTCGGCGGCAGTGACCGCAGCGTGCTCATCCAGATGCCCAGTGCGTTCTCCTTGCCGATGAATACCAAGAAGTACAACTGGCGCTACGAAACCGCCGCCGAAGCCCACCTGGACGGCCGGCGCCTGCACTGCCCGAGGGGTAAAGTGCTGGGTGGTTCGTCCTCGATCAACGGGCTGGTGTATATCCGTGGCCATGCCTGCGACTTCGATGAGTGGGAAAGCCTGGGCGCGAAGAACTGGAGCTATCGCAACTGCCTGCCGTACTTCAAGCGCGCCGAGAACTTCAAGTTTGGTGGCGATGACTACCGCGGTGGCGCAGGGCCGCTGGCCACCAACAACGGCAACAACATGCAGAACCCGCTGTACGGTGCCTGGGTAGAAGCCGGCGCCGAGGCGGGCTACATCAAGACCGCTGACTGCAATGGCTACATGCAGGAAGGATTCGGCGCCATGCACATGACTGTGAAGGACGGGGTGCGCTGGTCCACCGCCAATGCCTACCTGCGCCCGGCCATGAAGCGGCCGAACCTGACCGTGGTGACCCACGCCATGACCCGGCGCATCCTGCTCGACGGCAAGCGCGCAGTGGGCGTGGAATACGACGAGGGCGGCCAGACCCACACGGTCCATTGCAACCGCGAGGTGCTGGTGTCGTCCGGCCCGATCGGTTCGCCGCACCTGTTGCAGCGCTCGGGTATCGGCCCCGAGGCGGTGCTGAAAAAGGCTGGCATCAAGGTGCTGCACGACCTGCCGGGTGTGGGCGAGAACCTGCAGGACCACTCGGAAATCTACATCCAGTACGCCTGCAAGGAACCTGTGACCCTCAACGGCAAGATGAGCCTGCTGGGCAAGGCCATGATCGGTCTGCGCTGGCTGCTGTTCAAGGATGGCCTGGGCGCCAGCAACCACTTCGAGGCGGGAGGTTTCATCCGTTCGTCCAAGGGGCTGCGCTGGCCGGACATCCAGTTCCACTTTTTGCCGGCGGCCATGCGCTACGACGGTGACAAGCCGTTCAAGGGCCATGGTTTCATGGTGCTGACCGGGCCGAACAAGCCCAAGAGCCGCGGGTATGTGCGGGCCCTGTCGGCCGACCCTTATGAGCACCCGGAAATCCGCTTCAACTACCTGCAAAGCGAGGAGGACCGCGAGGGCTTCCGCCGCTGTGTGCGCCTGACCCGCGAGATCATCGCCCAACCGGCCATGGACCGCTTCCGTGGCGTGGAACTGGCGCCTGGGCCGCAGGTACAGACCGATGAGCAGATCGATGCCTTCGTGCGTGCCAACATGGAAAGCACCATGCACCCGTGCGGGTCTTGCCGCATGGGTGAGGACGACATGGCAGTGGTCGACTCCACGCTGCGAGTGCGCGGCCTGCAGGGGCTGCGGGTGATCGATTCGTCGGTGTTCCCGAGCGAGCCAAATGGCAACCTCAATGCGCCGACCATCATGCTGGCCGAACGTGCTGCCGACCTGGTGCGCGGGCGTGAGCCGCTGGCGCCGGTCAATGTGCCGGTCGGATTGGTGGATGGGTGGGAAGACGCACAGCGAAGCCGCGCGCCACGGCGTGAGGTTGGGGCGTGATCAGGCGTGGGTGAGACTACGCGGTCCCACAGAAATAGCGCTGGCCCAAGAGGCGTGCTGAAGCCGCCCCGGTTGGACCGATAGCGCTCCAATGTAGTGATATCGATACAGCGCAGGGCAGGGCAGGGTATACGACGCTTCGGCGTCGTATACCGCATCATTATCCCCACCCCCTGGAGTGGCTTCATTACAGCAATTAAAGTTGATACCCGCGTAGAGCCGTGTATTTAAAGGCCTATAGCCTTTGGCACAGACCTTGCTCTTTCCCTTGCAGCCGGCCCGCTGTTCAACGGCATATCCGGTCAGAAAGTTGAACTTGTGACGTTATAAAAACAATTAAACTAGCAAGGTAAATAACAATGAATAACCTGCCGCAGGGTCACTGCCCGCCTGAGGGTGACACCCACGAACTCAAGCGCAATCTGTCAAACCGCCATATCCAGTTGATCGCCATCGGCGGCGCAATTGGCACGGGCCTGTTCATGGGCTCTGGCAAGACCATCAGCCTGGCTGGGCCTTCGATCATCTTCGTCTACATGATCATCGGCTTCATGCTGTTTTTCGTCATGCGGGCAATGGGCGAACTGTTGTTGTCCAACTTGCAGTACAAGTCATTCATCGATTTCTCAGCGGACCTGTTAGGCCCGTGGGCGGGGTTCTTTACCGGGTGGACCTACTGGTTCTGCTGGATCGTCACCGGTATTGCCGACGTTATCGCCATTTCCGCCTATTCACAGTTCTGGTTCCCGGATATTCCCTTGTGGTTACCCGCACTGGCCTGCGTCGGCCTGTTGCTGTCGCTTAACCTGATGACGGTGAAGATGTTCGGTGAACTGGAATTCTGGTTCGCCATGATCAAGATCGTGGCCATTTGCGCCTTGGTCTGCACCGGGGGGTACATGGTGGCGGCGGCCTATCAGTCGCCCACTGGCAACGTTGCCTCGCTGGCCAACCTGTGGAACGACGACGGGATGTTCCCCCACGGCGCCATGGGCTTTTTCGCCGGTTTCCAGATTGCGGTATTCGCCTTTGTCGGCATCGAGCTGGTCGGCACCACTGCGGCGGAAACCAAGAACCCCGAACGCAACCTGCCACGGGCCATCAACTCCATCCCGCTGCGCATCATCGTCTTCTACGTGCTGGCGCTGATTGCCATCATGGCCGTGACCCCTTGGCGAGAAGTGGTGGCCAACAAGAGCCCCTTCGTCGAACTGTTCGTGCTTGCCGGGCTGCCTGCCGCTGCGGGGATCATCAACTTCGTGGTACTGACCTCTGCGGCGTCTTCGGCCAACAGCGGCGTGTTCTCGACCAGCCGCATGCTTTATGGCCTGGCGGTGGAGGGGGATGCACCGGGCAGGTTCAGTGCGTTGTCGCGGCGTGCGGTGCCCTCCAACGGGCTGATCTTCTCCTGTGTGTGCCTGACCGCTGGCGCCCTGGTGATCTACCTGATGCCGAACATGCTCGACGCGTTCACCCTGATTACCACGGTGTCGGCGCTGCTGTTCATGTTTGTCTGGTCGATCATCCTGCTGTCGTACCTGGCGTACCGCAAACAGCGTGATCACCTGCACCGTGCGTCGAAATACAAGATGCCGGGCGGCACGGTCATGTGCTGGGTCTGCCTGGCGTTCTTCGCCTTCATCCTCAGCTTGCTTGCCCTGGAAGCGGACACCCGCATGGCGTTGTACGCCGTGCCCGTGTGGTTTGCCGTACTGGGCCTGTCCTACCGCTCCATTCGCCAGAAAAAACAGGAGCACGCCGCGCTGTCGCTTGAAGCGGAGTAACCGCCGCTATCACGTTCTGACCAAGGGGGCAGCGCCGGGTGTGCTGGCCCCTGTTGTCGTTTCGCCAACCAGGGAATCACGATGAGAATCCACGTCACCTTCATCGACCGTGTCGGTATCACCCAGGAAATCCTGGCACTGCTTGGGGCGCGCAACCTCAACCTGGACGCGGTAGAAATGATCCCGCCCAACGTCTACATCGACGCCCCGGCACTGTCACAGGTCGTGCTGGACGAACTCTACGGTGCGCTGTTGCGCGTGATCGGGGTGCAGGCTGTCGATCTGGTCGACTTCCTGCCCGGCCACCGCCGGCGCCTGCAACTGGAGGCACTGCTGGCGTCGATGAGTGACCCGGTGCTGGCGGTCGACCCCGGCGGCCATGTGTTGCTGGCCAACCCCACTCTGGTCAACCTCATTGGCCGCGAGCCGGCCGGTGAGCCGTTGTCGCGGCTGTTTGCCGAGGCCGACCTGGCCCAGACCCTGATCGACAAAGGCTTTCGCCTGCCCATGTGCGAGGTGGGCTTCCAGGGCCAGGCATTGTTGCTGGAAGCCACGCCTATCAGCGGCGGCGCCGATGCCCTGGTGGGCGGCTTGCTCACCCTGTATCCGCCAAGCCGGATCGGCGAACGCCTGGCGTCGTTGCTGCACGACCACAGCGAAGGGCTAGGGGGGCTGCTGGGGGATTCCATAGCACTCAAGGAACTCAAGGTGCGCCTGCACAAGGTGGCAGGCCTTGAGGCGCCTTTGCTGATCCAGGGCGAGACGGGCACCGGCAAGGAGCTGGTCGCCCGCGCCTGCCACGCCCTCAGTACCCGGCGCGATGCGTCGTTCCTGGCCCTCAACTGCGCCGCCTTGCCCGAGAGCCTGGCCGAAAGCGAATTGTTCGGTTACGCCGCCGGTGCCTTCACCGGCGCCCAGCGCGGCGGCAAGCCCGGCCTGCTGGAGCTGGGCGATGGCGGCATCGTGTTTCTTGATGAAGTGGGGGAGATGTCGCCTTACCTGCAGGCCAAGCTTTTGCGGTTTCTCAATGACGGCAGCTTCCGCCGCGTTGGCGGTGGCGGTGAGGTGCGGGTGAACGTGCGGGTGGTCTGCGCCACCCACCGCAACCTTGAAAGCATGGTGGTCGAAGGCAGCTTCCGCGAAGACCTCTACTACCGCCTCAACGTGCTCAACCTCAAGGTGCCGCCCTTGCGCGAGCGCGGCAAAGACATTGTGCTGCTGGCCGAGCACTTCCTGCGCCAAGCCTGCGCGCAGATACAGCGCTCGCCCTGCCGCCTGGCGCTGGCTACCCATCCGTTGCTGCTGAACAACCGCTGGGCAGGTAACGTGCGCCAGTTGCAGAACGTGATTTTCCGCGCCGCGGCCATCAGCGAAGGCGAGGTGATCGACTGCGACGACCTTGAGCTGGCCGGTACCGCCTTGAGCAGTCAGCAGCCTGACGCACACGAAATCACCAGCCTGGAAGCGGCCGTGCAGGGCTTTGAAAAATCCCTGCTGGAAAAGCTCTATGCGACCTATCCCTCGACCCGGCAACTGGCCGCACGGCTGCAGACCTCGCACACCGCCATCGGCCAGCGCCTGCGTAAATACGGCATCGCCACCCGTGCCTGACACCCTGGTGCCAATACGCTCCACTGGAGTGATTCCACTCCAGTTCGGCGAGGCCCCGCGTTCACTGGCACTCCCCGTTGCGCAGGCCTGCTGGTGCGACGAACTGGAGCTTTATCGTTCCGCCCGTGATGCTTGAAATCAAACTGATAATTAACGTAACTAGTTGAAATATAAGTGTTTTATTAAGTTGGCACTGCCCTTGCTCTTGTAGTTTTCAGTCCTGTACCGGGACCCACCTGATAACAAGAGAGGAAGATCCATGAGCATGCTGCGTTTTACCCCCGAACACGAATGGCTGCGTCTGGAAGCGACTGGCGAATTGACCGTCGGCATCACCACCTATGCCCAGGAGGCGCTGGGTGATGTGGTGTTCGTGCAACTGCCGGAGCCAGGCGAGTACGGCGAGGGCTATGAAGTCGCGGTGCTGGAGTCGGTGAAGGCCGCCAGCAATATCAGCATGCCACTGAACGGTACCGTGGTGGCGGTCAACCAGGCGCTGGCCGATGACCCGGAGCTGGTCAATGCCTCGCCCATGCAGGACGGCTGGTTCTTCCGTATCCAGGTGGCCAACCTCGCCGACCTCGACACCTTGATGGACCAGGACGGCTACGACCGCTTCCTGGCCGACAACGCCTGAGCCAGGGTATCGACATGCACAACTCATCTGTTCCATTGACCACGGATAACGAGTTCATCGCCCGCCACATCGGCCCGCGCGAACACGATATCGAGGCGATGCTGGCGCTGACCGGCCATGACTCCCTGCAAACCCTGGTCGACTGCGTCATCCCCGACAGCATCAAAGGCACCAGCGTGCTTGAACTGAGCAAAGGGCAGGGCGAGGCCGAGGCCCTGGCTGCGCTCAAGGCCATCGCCGCGAAGAACCAGCTGTTTCGCAACCACATCGGCCAAGGCTACTACCCGTGCCACATGCCGACGCCGATCCTGCGCAACCTGCTGGAAAACCCGGCCTGGTACACCGCCTACACGCCCTATCAGCCAGAGATTTCCCAAGGCCGCCTGGAAGCGCTGCTCAATTTCCAGACCTTGGTCTGTGACCTTACCGGCATGCAGATCGCCAACGCCTCCTTGCTCGACGAGGCCACCGCCGCGGCTGAAGCCATGACCTTCTGCAAGCGCCTGGCGAAGAGCAAGGCACCGGCCTTTTTCGCCTCCCGCCATTGCCACCCGCAAACCCTCGACGTGCTGCGCACCCGTGCCCAGCCGCTGGGTATAGAGGTCGTCATCGGTGATGAAGCGGCGCTGCAAGACCAGGACCTGCAGGCCTGCTTCGGCCTGCTGCTGCAGTACCCGGCCAGCACGGGCGCCATCGCCGACCACCGCGCCCTGGTGCAACGCGCCCATGCCGTCGGCGCACTGGTGGCGGTGTCCGCAGACTTGCTGGCGCTGACCTTGCTGACCTCGCCTGGCGAGTTCGATGCCGACGTGGTACTGGGCAGCGCCCAGCGCTTTGGCGTGCCGCTGGGCTTCGGCGGCCCGCACGCGGCGTACTTTGCCACGCGCGATGCGTTCAGGCGTGACATGCCCGGCCGCCTGGTCGGTGTCTCCATCGACCGCTTTGGCAAGCCGGCGCTGCGCCTGGCCATGCAGACCCGCGAGCAACACATCCGCCGCGAGAAAGCGACCAGCAACATCTGCACCGCGCAGGTGCTGCTGGCCAATATCGCCAGCATGTACGCGGTCTACCACGGCCCCCAAGGCCTGGCGCAGATCGCTCAGCGTGTGCACCGGCTGACGGCGGTGCTGGTGCAAGGGTTGGTGCAGCTCGGGCACCGGGTGGAGCAGGCGCACTTCTTCGATACCGTCAGCGTGGTCACCGCCAGGCCTGCGGCCGATGTGCTGGCTGCCGCCCAAGGGGCGCGCCTGAACCTGCGCCCGATCGATGCCCAGCGCGTTGGCCTGTCGCTGGATGAAACCTGCGAGCAGGCCAGTGTCGAGGCCTTGTGGCAGGTATTCGCTGCCCCGGGCCAGGCGCTTCCGGATTTCGTCGCCCTGGCTGAAGGCTGTGGCGATTACCTGCCGCTGCAACTGTTGCGCAAAACCCCTTTCCTGCAGCACCCGGTATTCAACCGCTACCATTCAGAAACTGCACTGATGCGCTACCTGCGCAGCCTGGCCGACAAGGACCTGGCGCTGGACCGCACCATGATCGCGCTGGGCTCGTGCACCATGAAGCTCAACGCCGCCAGCGAGATGATCCCGATCACCTGGCCCGAGTTCGGCAACCTGCACCCATTTGCCCCGGCCGAGCAGTCGCTTGGCTATCGGCAACTGACGGACGAGTTGCAGGCCATGCTCTGCGAGGCCACCGGCTATGACGCGATGTCACTGCAGCCCAATGCCGGCTCGCAAGGTGAATACGCCGGCCTGCTGGCTATCCGCGCCTACCACGCCAGCCGTGGCGAAGCGGGCCGCGATGTCTGCCTGATCCCGTCTTCGGCCCACGGCACCAACCCTGCAACGGCGCAGATGGCCGGCCTGCGTGTGGTGGTGGTCAATTGCGACGAGCGCGGCAACGTCGATGTGGCCGACCTGCAGGCCAAGGCCGAGCAGCACCGGGCGCAACTGGCCGCGCTGATGATCACCTACCCATCTACCCATGGGGTGTTCGAAGAGGGCATCACCCGCATCTGCGACATCATCCATGAGCACGGCGGCCAGGTGTACCTGGACGGCGCCAACATGAACGCCATGGTTGGCCTTTGCGCCCCGGGCAAGTTCGGCGGTGACGTGTCGCACCTCAACCTGCACAAGACATTCTGCATCCCGCACGGCGGTGGCGGGCCTGGGGTCGGCCCGATCGGGGTCAAGGCGCACCTGGCGCCGTTCCTGCCCGGCCACGCGCACATGGCGCACAAAGAGGGCGCTGTCTGCGCCGCACCTTATGGCAGTGCGAGCATCCTGCCGATCACCTGGATGTACATCCGCATGATGGGCGGCGAAGGGCTCAAGCGCGCCTCGCAGCTGGCGATTCTGAGTGCCAACTACATTGCCCGGCGCCTGGAGGAGCACTACCCGGTGCTGTACACCGGCGAAAACGGCCTGGTCGCCCATGAGTGCATTCTCGACCTGCGCCCGCTCAAGGACAGCAGCGGTATCAGCGTCGAAGACGTGGCCAAGCGCCTGATCGATTTTGGCTTCCACGCCCCGACCATGTCCTTCCCGGTGGCCGGCACGCTGATGGTCGAACCGACCGAGAGCGAGTCCAAGGAAGAACTGGATCGCTTCTGCGAGGCAATGATCTGCATTCGCGAGGAAATCCGCTCCGTGGAAAACGGCACCTTCGACAAGCTCGACAACCCGCTGAAAAACGCACCGCATACCGCCCATGAACTGGTGGGTGAATGGCCCCATCGCTATGGCCGGGAGCTGGCTGTGTATCCGCTGCAAACGCTGAGCGAGAACAAGTACTGGCCGCCAGTGGGGCGCGTGGACAACGTCTACGGTGACCGCAACCTGGCCTGTGCCTGCCCACCCATGTCGGTCTACCAGGACGCCTGATTGCCCAGGCCCGGACCTTGCCCCCAAACAATAAGGAAGCACCTGCATGTTCCATAAAAGCCTGACCCTGTCCGACTTCGACCCTGCGCTGCATGAGGCCATCTGCCGCGAGGTGCAACGCCAGGAAGACCACATCGAACTGATCGCCTCGGAAAACTACACCAGCCCGCAAGTGATGCAGGCCCAGGGCACCGAGCTGACCAACAAGTACGCCGAAGGCTACCCGGGCAAGCGCTATTACGGCGGTTGCGAGCACGTCGATGTGGTTGAGCAACTGGCCATCGAGCGCGCCAAGCAGCTGTTCGGCGCCGACTACGCCAACGTCCAGCCACACTCCGGTTCCTCGGCCAACGGCGCGGTCTATCTGGCCCTGCTGCAGGCCGGTGACACCATCCTCGGCATGAGCCTGGCCCACGGCGGCCACCTGACCCACGGTGCCAAGGTGTCGTCCTCGGGCAAGCTGTACAACGCAGTGCAATACGGCATCGACACCAGGACTGGCCTGATCGACTACGACGAAGTCGAGCGCCTGGCGGTCGAGCACAAGCCGAAGATGATCGTTGCCGGCTTCTCGGCCTACTCCAAGACCCTCGACTTCCCGCGTTTCCGCGCCATCGCCGACAAGGTCGGTGCGCTGCTGTTCGTCGACATGGCCCACGTCGCCGGCCTGGTTGCCGCTGGCCTGTACCCGAACCCGATCCCGTTCGCCGACGTGGTCACCACCACCACCCACAAGACCCTGCGCGGTCCACGTGGCGGCCTGATCCTGGCCAAGTCCAACGAAGAGATCGAAAAGAAGCTGAACGCCGCAGTATTCCCGGGCGCCCAGGGCGGCCCGCTGATGCACGTGATCGCCGCCAAGGCAGTGTGCTTCAAAGAAGCGCTGGAGCCAGAGTTCAAGAGCTACCAGAAACAAGTCATCGAAAACGCCCAGGCCATGGCCCAGGTGTTCGTCGACCGCGGCTACGACGTGGTCTCCGGCGGCACCGACAACCACCTGTTCCTGGTCAGCCTGATTCGCCAGGGCCTGACCGGCAAAGATGCCGACGCCGCCCTGGGCCGCGCGCACATCACCGTCAACAAGAACGCCGTACCGAACGACCCGCAGTCGCCGTTCGTCACTTCGGGCCTGCGCATCGGCACCCCGGCCGTTACCACCCGTGGTTTCAAGGTCGCCCAGTGCGTGGCTCTGGCTGGCTGGGTCTGCGACATCCTCGACCACCTGGGTGATGCCGATGTCGAGGCCCAGGTGGCCGCGTCGGTGGCCAAGCTGTGCGCGGCATACCCGGTCTATCGCGCCTGAGTCGACTACAAGGAATCGTTCATGTCTACAGCACAACTCAAACACACCCCCCTGCATGAGCTGCACCTGAAACTCGGCGCGCGCATGGTGCCTTTCGCCGGTTACGCCATGCCGGTGCAATACCCATTGGGGGTGCTCAAGGAGCACCTGCATACCCGTGAGCAGGCCGGCCTGTTCGACGTTTCGCACATGGGGCAGATTCGTCTGCGCGGCATCGGCGCTGCCAAGGCGCTGGAAGCACTGGTGCCGGTCGACATCCTCGACCTGCCGGTGGGCATGCAGCGTTATGCGCTGTTCACCAACGACGACGGCGGCATCCTCGATGACCTGATGGTGGCCAAGCTGGGCGATGACGAGCTGTTTCTGGTGGTCAACGCCGGTTGCAAGGACCAGGACCTGCAGCACCTCAGGCAGCACCTGGAAGGGCAGTGCGAGGTCGAGTCGCTGTTCGAAAGCCGCGCCTTGCTGGCCCTGCAGGGGCCTGCGGCGGCCAAGGTGCTGGGGCGCCTGGCGTCCCAGGTCGGTGCCATGACTTTCATGCAGTTTGCCAGCGTGAAGCTGCTGGGTGTCGACTGCTACGTCAGCCGCTCGGGCTACACCGGCGAGGATGGCTTCGAGATATCGGTCCCGGCCGAGGCGGCGGCAATGCTCGCCCGCACGCTGCTGGCCGAGCCCGAGGTCGAGGCCATCGGCCTGGGCGCCCGCGATTCGCTGCGGCTGGAGGCCGGGCTGTGCCTGTACGGCCATGACATGGACGTGCGTAGCACACCGATCGAGGCCAGCCTGGCTTGGGCCATTTCCAAGGTGCGGCGTGCTGAGGGCGAGCGGGCCGGCGGTTTTCCGGGGGCCGAACGCATCTTCGCCCAGCAACGCGAAGGTGTGGCCAGCAAGCGGGTGGGCCTGATACCCAAAGAGCGTGTCCCGGTGCGCGAAGGTGCGCTGATCGTCGATGCTGACGAACAGGAAATCGGCCGTGTGACCAGCGGGGGGTACGGCCCCAGCCTGGGCGGGCCGTTGGCGATGGGGTATGTGCACAGTGCGTACGCGGCGTTGGACACTGAAGTCTTCGCCCTGGTGCGTGGCAAGCGGGTGCCGATGCAGGTGGTGCGTACACCCTTCGTGGCACAACGTTATTACCGTGGCTGAAGCCTTGATTGCCGGAGCATGAATATGAACCAGACCTTGCCTGCCGACACGCGCCCGCAACCCCTGCAAGCCGGCGTGAAACTGCGCGGCGCCGAAAAGGTGGCACGCATCCCGGTGAAGATCCTGCCCACCGAGGAGGTACCGCGCAAACCTGACTGGATCCGCGTAGGGATTGCTACCTCACCGGAGGTCGCGCGGGTCAAGGCGCTGTTGCGCAAGCACAAGCTGCACAGTGTTTGCGAAGAAGCCTCGTGCCCGAACTTGAGCGAGTGCTTCTCCGGTGGCACGGCGACCTTCATGATCATGGGCGACATCTGCACCCGCCGATGCCCGTTCTGCGATGTCGGCCATGGACGGCCGAAACCGCTGGATGTCGATGAGCCGAAAAACCTGGCGATTGCCATAGCCGACTTGCGCCTGAAGTACGTGGTGATCACCTCGGTGGACCGTGACGACCTGCGCGACGGTGGTGCCCAGCACTTCGTCGATTGCCTGCGCGAGATCCGCACGCTGTCGCCAGGCATCAAACTGGAAACCCTGGTGCCGGACTACCGGGGGCGCATGGACGTGGCATTGGCCATCACCGAGCAGGAGCCGCCGGACGTGTTCAACCACAACCTGGAAACCGTGCCGCGCCTGTACAAGGCGGCACGCCCGGGCTCGGACTTTGAATGGTCGCTGGACCTGCTGGAGAATTTCAAACGCCGTCTACCCGGCGTGCCGACCAAATCCGGGTTGATGCTGGGCCTGGGTGAAACCGACGAAGAAGTGATCGAGGTGATGCAACGCATGCGCGAACACCAGGTCGACATGTTGACCCTGGGGCAGTACCTGCAACCGTCGCGCAGCCACCTGCCGGTGCAGCGTTTCGTGCACCCGGACACCTTTGCCTGGTTTGCCGAACAAGCCTTGGCGATGGGCTTCAAGAACGTGTCGTCCGGGCCGCTGGTGCGCTCGTCCTATCATGCCGACCAGCAAGTGCTGCAGGCGAACCGCTAATCCCCGGGGCTGCTGCGCAAGACCACTCTCACACCGTTCGTGCTCGACGTTTCAATGGGTACACAGGGGCGGTATGGGAGTGGTCTTGTGTGGCAGTGGTGCGCAACGTGAACGGGTCGACTTCTTCAAGCTCGGGTGAGCGGACAAGGCGGTAGTCTTTGACAGCAGGAGTTATTGGCGGCAGGCAGTAGTTTCGGTGGATGCTAGCCTTAGGTCGCGTGAATGCGTATTCAGGGACTGGACTGGGCTGGAGGACACATGAAGTTTCACGAATTCAACGTCAGTGGGAAAGCGCCCGTTCCCGGCACGGCGAAGCCATTCCAGACATTCCCTGTATGGGCCAGGAAGCTCTGGCCGCTGCCAATCCTGTTGCTCGCCACACTGGCTCGGCTGTATGGCTCGACCGCGTCTGCCATATGGTGCGACGAGGGCTCCAGCTTGTTGATGAGCCAGTACTCACCCTCGCTCATCTGGACCCACAGCGCCCATGATGTACATCCACCGCTTTACTTTCTGCTTCTACACGCCTGGATAGGCGCATTTGGGGACAGCCTCTTTTCGATCAGGTTTCTCAGCGTATTGACGGGTATCGGTACGGTAGCCCTGGGCATTTGGCTGGTCTATCAGGTTGCAACACGCTATGCGGCCGTCGTGGCCGGCGTGTTGTTGGCTTTGCTGCCCATTGCCGTGCGATATAGCCAGGAAGTACGCATGTACTCACTGATGGGGCTTTGGCTGCTGGGCGCAACCATCGCACTTGTCTATTGGGTAAGAAACCCTGGGCGCCACCGTTACCTGGTCATCTATGCGCTGTTGATGACAGCCAGTTTTTATACCCACTATTTCACTGGCCTTTGCGCACTTTCGCACTGGGCCTACCTGCTTGTTGTGCGCCGCGAAAAACAGCGCCTCATCACGCTGCCGGCATGGTGGGTCGCCAACAGCGTTATCGTGGTTCTGTATGCCCCCTGGATGCCCGGCCTGATAGACCTGCTGCAGCACCTTGACCAACTAAAGGCGGGTGGCGACATTGGCTGGATTCCGCCCATCAGCATGGACTCACTGCCATCGACAATCTGGCTGTTTTTGACCCTGACGGATGGCCAGGAGCTGAAGTGGCCGCTCTACCTCGCATTGCCACTGGCGCTGGCGCTGGTTACAGGCACTGTCTGCCTGCGTGATCGGAGCCCGCACAGATTTCACGTTTTACTGGCGATCTATACGTTTCTTCCGTTGATCGTGGTCTTTCTTGTCTCGTGGAAAGTGCCGCTGCTGGTCGAGCGCTACTTGATGTTTTCCGCCTTGGGGCTGCCGATGATACTGGCAGTCGCGATTGATCGAATGCGGCATCATTATCGCTACGCCGCCGTCGCCATGCTGGTGACAGTGCTGGCTGTGGAACTGGTCGGCTTGCGTAACGACTACCACACGGATGATGAGCAGTTCGACAAGTTGGTCAACTACGTCAATGAAAACTACCAGGCGAATGACCGTATCGTGGTCAGCGACCTTTTCTGGTATTTCGGCTATGTCTACTACAACAAGACTGGCTCGGTGCCGCTGCTCTTTACACCGCCCCAGGCCAATGGCGCTTCCGGGCGACCAGGCAATTATGGGTTTGGCACACTGGTCAACAATGATGCCGACAAGATCTATCTCGACAGCCTCGAAAAACTACCCGTCGGCCAAACCCGAGTGTGGTTGGTGAGCAACAGTGCACCGCCCGATGATTTCGCGTCCATTCCGAATAATTGGAACAAGGTCAGCACGCTGAAAGTTGGCGATACCCAGGTACGCCTTTATACGGTGGGGGGACAGTAGACGTCTTGGGTTGCGCGGGGGCGTTCACGTAGTCATACCAAACCAGGCGCTCGATGCGATAGATAGCTGATTTTGTGGGGGTGACCAAGGTCAATTCCATCGTAACTAACTGACATGCTTATAAAAATCACCAGAATCCATTTTGACTATGGGCAAAATGACGCTCCCGAGAGGTTCGACCTGCCTACCTCAGTTGTAGACCATTCGAAACTGAGCTTACCCCTCTACCTAAGACAGGCAAGCACCATGACTAACTACACGTTCAGAGCTGAATGCCTCGACGACGTCTTCAATTTCCTTAGTGCCTTGACCCTTGTACACCGAATCACCTTCTGCACCATTGAGCCAGACGACTGCTTCCCTGATGTGGAGGTTTTGCTTCGCACCGCAGGTACGCTTCAGCAACTCCGATCCATAGCGGGATCGATTGAAGATGGTCATGTCATCGCTGAGTCCTTGGAGCAGGTTGCTATCCAGTAGACCTTAGCCAAGGCGCCTTCCTTTATAGGTACCTCTCGATCCGGCTCCTTCGGTCACACCATGTGCGGCCTAACCCTCAACGCTCAGACCTCTGGCTCGCTCCTCATGGCCCCAAGTACCCCAAATCTCACCGTATCTCTGGACTGCCACCAAGCGAAAAAGGCTCAAGCCTAGACAGCGGCAGTAATTAGTGATCATAATGAACGCATGCTATAGCATGTTTAACGTGTGGGTTTATCGGTCACGATTAGGTAACCCAGCACGGCCTGGCCGAAGCAAAACCGATATCTCAAAGCAACTGGTCAATATGATTGACACTAGGAGGGCGTGTGGACGAAGAGCTTGAGAAAACTTTGCTCTCTAAGTTTCCAGAAATATTCGGCCAATATGGAGATCTCCCAGAAGGCCGGCGTTGGGGCATCGATTGCGGCAACGGCTGGTTCATGCTGCTGAGCGTTCTCTGTTACCAACTCCAGGACCACGTTGATCGTGGCGGCGGGCCGCAGGTAGTCGCTCGCCAGATCAAGCAAAAAATGGGGATGCTGATGTTCCTAACCTCGGGAGCTGACGAGTACTGCAAAGGGGCGATCGAGGTAGTGCAGTTGCTGTCGTTAAAAACGTGTGAGAGTTGTGGAAATGCAGGCCAAATCCGGCGGACACCTCAAGGCTGGAATCTGGTCCTGTGTGAACCATGCAATAAATAAGCTGACGCCGCCCGAGAGGCAAAATGTGCAGGAGGAGGGTGCCGTAATGATCGCTAGTCCCAGCCACAGGTTGATGTCTCACTGGGATGACGAACGTAGTCAATGCCAAAAACCTTGGCTGTACGTTGAGATCATCCGCTGCGATGAGGCCAACCCGTCATGGAAGCGGTCTCAGATGACCACCATGGGATCAGTCGAAGAGCTTGATGACGCGATCTCAAATGCAATGGGTTACGAAGTGGGCAAGGTGCATCTCGTTACCTACGTAGGCCCCAAAAGTATGATCGAACCAGACTGGCAATTCGAGACGGTACTCGGATTCAGACGCATTGATGCCGGGCTCGTTGCCACCCCAAGCTATGCGCTGGAAGTCGATGGGGGAATAATGCTAGCTGGCCAAATGGCTGCCTTTCGGGCTGACAGCGCGGAGGAAACGCTATTCGAAATTCGCACGTCCGCAGCGTCTGCGGACACCGACCAGATAGAGGAGGCCATTGCAGCACAGCGCAAGGCAGAGATGCTTGCGATTGACGTCTGCCGCGGGAATTTGATCAGCGCAAATCATTGGTTAACCGTTCCCCAAATTGAACTGGGTGGGTTGGCACCGTGTGAGGTTGTGTCAACCGCGGCGCTAAGCCCGCTGATTGGGAAATTGCTCACTGAGCGCGAGAGAAATTAGAGAGGACCAATGGAGAGCTATCGATCGCGTATCGCCGTTACGCATCCCAACATCCAGGGCGAGCTGAGCCTACGGCTGGGTGATATCTGGAAGTTAAAATCTGGCATGTCACCCGGCTGGCTGTTCAGGTCGTTCGTGTTCTCACCCCGGATGTTCGACATTGCGGTTCGGAATCTGCAATGCGAAGGGTATGCACAGGTTGGCGATAGCTTTCTGGATGCACACACCAACCTGGGAGACTGCCCACAAAAAACGTATGCGATTACGCTTTCTGAATGGGAGCGGGTCGGCACCAGCCTGGAGGTGGTGGAGGAGTTCCATTTCCGTGACGAGTCTGTATCGCGGCTTCAGGTTTGGGCAGTAGATCCGAAGGCCCTTTCGTTCGAAGCGTTGCGGATTGCCGTGGCAGTGTCATTTACAGATCTGGAGCTGGCGGACGAGCCGCGACTATCTGGAGCCCTGACGGAGTTAATGAGCGACTACAAAATCGAATTCGATCGAGGTGAAAAATGAACGCAGTATCGTTCGCAGCTCAGAGCTTTTGCTTACTCATCGGCACCGAGCTTGGTCTTAGCAATCGCTTTGTCCAGCTCCTTGAGAAGCTGCTTGGGAGTGATGCCTCGCTGGCGCGAGTAGCAAATGGCCAACGCAGTTAGGGGGTGTAGGCCCAAAAACTCACTGATTTCATCGAGCTTTTTCACCGTCGGGCTTTTGATGCCGCGCTCTAGCTCGCTCCAGTAGGCACGACCAGTCACATGATCGTAAATGTCTGCTTGGCGCAGATTTTTGCCCAGACGGATATCACGCAGGACGTTGCCCAGCTCAACGTTCAGATCCGTCTCATCGTCCGGCATGCCTACCTCGCAAAAAGGTAGGATATAGCCACATTTCTCGAAATTAATAAACCTGCTATAGCATGCGTGGCGGGTTTTGTTCCTTTTGTGTACCTATTTTTTTGCGGGAACGGTGGAGTGCGCGTCTTTCTTGGCCACGTGGAGTTGGGAACCGCATGGCGGAGGAGGGCTGGGAGAGGTGGCCGGACTAATTTCGGCAAGCCTCCCGCAGGCCTTTAGGGCAATCCTTGGCCCGCCCTGCTGACAGGCTGCCGGTAGGACGATGCGGCATCCTCAAGCTCACGGCTAAAACGGCTGAACTGAGAGTGCAAGGTGCTATTTATCCGCTGCCCAGTAGATTGGCGATTAGATTTCTCCAACCTCTTCGATAAATGCCGCAAACGCGTCTGTAGCCCCTCGGCGATTACGCCATTCTTCTAGTGTTCGAATTAGGGCGAGTTCCCTTGATGGCGTGCACAGATCAGCGAATTGACTCGGTAATATTGTTGAGTCTTCTTTGTAGTGCTCCAAATGGCGGCAGAATGCATAGATCCACATGGCGGCTTCCAGCGAACAGTTCCATGTGTTCCAGTTCATCGTGCTGGCCAACGGTTGCTGCACGTTCGCACGAACTTTTTTCAAAAGTTTCAGCAATGTTGCGATGGCATCGGTTTGGGTTTCAACGGTGCTTCGCGATAGCAGAAACGCCGCAATTTCGGTGGTGCGTCCCTCGCGTTCTCGGTTGAAGATCACAGTCTTGCCGAGTAATTTCTGATCAAGGTAAGAAAATAGTTCTTTCATCCATATATTGGATAGCAGCTCTGGTGTTAGTCGACCTTCCTCCAGGAGAGGTACAATTACCCCTGAAAACAACCAAGGCTCAGACCAGCCCAACTCGCGCATATGGCCGCGAAGACCATTTACAAGAAACTCTGTCTCCTCTTTTGTTAATTTGGGTGAGAGCTTTTCATAAAGTGCCTGCTGGACAATGGAGATTGATGCCTCGGATTTTTGCTCCCATGGTAGACCGCTCAAGAGCCAACATAGTGTTCGAATGCTTGTCTCTTGATCAAAGGATGCCAGTCGCTCGGTTACTCTCTTCGCACCGCCTTCAGTCTTAGACTCCTCTCTCAGGCTGGCCAGCCCCATCCACTTAAGCAGACCATTTGAACTTTGCAGTAGGCTTTCTTTTTGCTTATCCCCGATTCCAAACGCAATCGTGAGTGAAATCTCTCCAATAATTTGGCTCAGCAGGGATAGCTTTATAGCATCTCTATGATGATCGTTATCGAGTACAGACGCGTGTTGTTCCGACAGTTTTACCAGCTTTTCTGGAGCAAGGTGCCAAAGAATCTTGATTGCGTAGGCATCTGCCCATGTCAGCTTCTGGTATCTGGTCCGATATCGGAAGTGTTCATGTGAATAAGATCCGCGAAGAAAGATCTCCAAATTTTGCTGGAACAGTTGAGGTTGAACGGACTCAAAGGAAGTATCAGGGCTAATGTCGCTGATTCGCGAAAAAGCAGTGTTGAGAAATTTCTCAAGGAAATTCACAAGTTCATTTCTGTGCTCGCCAGTAGTATCCAGTGGTGCATCGCCGTGAGGCGTATGTGCGAGAATTTCAGCTATAATCTCCCATAGTTTGTGTGGTGCAGCTTCGGGCGCAACCAGGGACGCGACACACGCTTTAAAACCTGATGAATTAGAAATGCGCAGAGATTCGCCTTTAAGTAGGCCCAAATCATCTAGCTTCGAACGTAGGCATTCGTTGTGAAGGCCTCGCAGCGAATCTTTGCCGGTCCAAGTGGCAAGGACCGTGCCTGCGAGATCCAAACGTAGGAAACTCAATCGTTCGACTGCTATCCGGACTGGCTGATCTTGAAGTTTAGAGTCGAAAATTGGCTCTATTTCCTCGCCTTCAGCGCTGGTTCTATTCGCGGCCCTCGATATCAGTCGTGTGGCATAGTTGACGACTTCATGTAAGGCATCCATAGGGATCGGGGTGATAAGCAGAGGGTGATGTTCGTTTGCTTTTTGAATAGAGTTTGAAAGGTTGAAGCCTGAAACTGGAAGGCCATCTCGATCCACAATCAGCATATAACGATCATGTAAAGCGCCGGGCTTGAGTCCATAGATTTTAAGGTCAATACCCCGTCCTAGTGGCTTTAACTTCTTACAGCTAGCCAATAGGTTTTCGATGCGTCTGTCATCGGGGTCTTCGACGGAATCACTGGCCTTAGTGGTCGCTGAGCGCGGAGCGGCGGTGAAGACGATGTACTCGCCATTTTCGGACGCATTCGGGAAAAAAAGACCAATCCCAGCGTCTTCAAAGTAGGGGTCGAAAAATATAATTTGGTGATTCTTGTGCTTCGAGAATTGCACCTTGATCCATTCAACAAGTTGTAGGCGCTCGGTGCCATCGCCCTCGCTTAAACGACCAAAAAAACGTGCCTCGGATTTGGGTGGGTGTATAACACCGAGTAATTTACTGATCTTTTTGTTAGCAGCCACCCAGGGGTCTTCTTGCCGCCCACCAACTAGCGAGGAAAAACCCCTGTCGCCAAGATTTACTGATTGCGCAGCTTTCACCCTAGTAGAGCCGCGCAGGTGCTTTTTGAGGGCTCTGTCGAGCCAACCCAGTTTGACCTCCGCGCTGGATCCTCCTATCGCAATTCCAGATATAGAGATCTCACGGATATAATAGATCTTCCACCTACAACACAATGTGGCAGCGGTCTGCTCATTGGTCATTCCATAAATTTCGACTTCCGCCGAGTCAGAAATATCCCCCAGTCCTTCCGGTAAATCAAAGCTGCACTCGATCGTATCCTGCTTTTCTCTGTCGATCGGCATGATGCTTGAAAATACGCACTGTTCATCGTTCGTTATCTTTGCGTGAACGAGGAACTTCGAAAATCCTTGTAATTGATTCAGTCTTAATCTGATCGCTAGCCTGTTGCGTTCATCTCCCCAAGACACATCTAGCAGTTCTCTCTCGTAGTCGTCTAGTGTAGGGAATACGAGTAACTCTAAATCCCCGAAACGTGTTGCATCTTTGTTGGCGAAATCCAGGCCTGTACCTTCGTTCATTCGTTTGACAAGGAAACGAGCCATTTCTGAATCGTGGCCCCTCACTGTTGAGAATAATTTCTCCTTATCTAAGGTTGTGATGGCTGCGCTGAACACCGAAGCACTACCGTGTGGGCTCTGCGGGCCTGTTCTTTCATGTGCATCACGATTCAATAAGAAGGCGGCTGGCCTGTATGCGTAGTTGTCGGTTAGGTTGAAAGTTCCTATGCGTTTATTAAGCGAGTCAGATAGCTTAAGGCCAAGCTGTTGGCTAACTGTCTTTATGTCTTCGCCTTGAACAAGCTTGTTCAGTAATTTATCCGCAAGGGAGCTGTCAAAGTACAGTGTGGCGCGAATCACTTGAGCGCGACAGTCGCCCACAGCCTCAAATTTATCCTCGCTGGAGGCATTCCATCCGCCCGACGCATAGCTATATGGTAGAAGGCGACCATATATAAATCTATTTTCGAGGCCTTCTTCGGTCTGGATTTGTGCGATCCAAATCTGCAATGCGCATGCGCGTCCGGATGTGGTGAACAACCGGCTTAGTCTGGCGTCCTTGATCAAGTCATTAAGTTCGATTGGCATACCTTATCTCTCAGAGTGTCCTTTCTATACGATTCTTCATTGCGCAGCGAAGTTATTGTAGGGTCGTGAGGACGCCAAGCAATTTGATTGCTCCGCCAGTATTGCCGTTTGACAGTCGTCGAGTACTGGCTCTTGATCTGTCCTGCTTGGGGGAGAGGGCCACAAATGCCCAGGCCCAAAAAGAAACCTGGGCAGTCGCTGCTGTCAGTCGCGGAGGCCGGCGTCCACGTTGTCAAAGAAGTTAACGTTCAGCTCAAGCTGAAGGGAGCCGAAGCGCTTCATGAGTTTCTCTCTTACCGCGCCAGTGGCAACCGGTTCGAGATCAATCCAATAGCCATAGCGAAGGCCATCAGTCGAGCTATTGTCTGAGATCTCGGCGTCAACCAGCTCCTCGCACTCCTGAACGCTAAGCTCAAACTCGGCCGCCAGTGCCTCGGCCATAGTCAACGGACCGGGTGCCTGAGCCCAATGCGCCCATTCTGCCTCTCGATCGCGGTCGGCATCAGACTCCCCGCCAGTGATCGATAACCCCTCATCAGCCAACTGCCACTCTCCATCGCGGCGGCGAACCTTCAGTGTCGCATCAAGGTACAGAGCAGTGCCGTGGTACATGCGGTCCTGATCTTGCGTCCCCTGATAGGCTAGGGATACCGCAAGGGTCAGTAAGCCAAGCGCATCAGAGTACTCGGCTGACTTGACCTCTACGTTACGGATTTCGAAGTCAGAGGCATTCATTTCCGAGGTCGCGTCCGACAGCTGATCATCCAGTTCTTGCTGGAAGCTGCTGTAGACATCGTTCTCGTAGAGTGCGTCACGTAGGTCCTTTACCCCAAACGCCGCCTTGATCAGGCGCGAGTCGAGAGGGGTACGCTTTGCGACCTCGGAAAGCTCGTGGTAACTCGAAAATCCCGCTTGCTGCGCAACTCGTTCTAAAGCTGACGAAAGCTTGATAGCTTCAGCTTGGGCAAGCTGCTTCGCGTGGGTTTTGAGAATGTTGAGGCAAGAAAAATCAGACATGGAAAGGCTCCAATACCATCGACGCTATGGTTCCGATTGCCTGCTCACCGGGCAGCGTCATGGGTTGGCGTGCCGATGTCGAAATGGGGTGTTGCGATGGGCTATTGCTTCGCGAAACAGGCGCCAGGCGACCATCACCGCCTGGTGCGAGCATAGGACAGGTGACTGCCTAAGGCAACATGCCAGAGGTGTGGATCGTTGTGACCTGATGTAGAGGGGGCCGGCGTCCTAAAGCGGTAGTGACTGGCGGCGCAGGCATCAGGTTGACATCGCACTGTTCTAGTTCAGGAAGGTCTGTTGCTACCATGTGAGCACGTTGTGGAAATGCGCCAAGCCCGCAGCATCAGGGACAGTGAAGAGAAGGAAATTGCTAATGCATGAGAAGGAATCAGGTAAACCCGCTCTGCTACCCGAGGTAGCGTCCCCGCGTAAAATGTCTACCGCTTGGTCCGCTGCTGCGTTTGAGGAACTGGCAGCAGCCATCGAGTTCATCGAATTAGGTGTCGATGAGATTACGCCTTTGCAGCGAAAGATCTGGGAGCGGTACAAAGCCCAAACTGCGCAGTTCGCCCATGACATGCTCCTAGCCGAAGGGGATCTTAGCGAAATCGAAAGACGGCTGGGGGTAGACAGCACTTCCCCTCGCTAGCTGACCTGGTGCGCAAGGTCCTGCCTTGCAGGGCTTCAAAACAAGAGCGATGTTGCCCGACAAGGTCACGCATACTCGTTGATCATCCACCTCAGAGAAAGGACTCCTATGGACTATACCCTCCAAGAAATCATTACCCGCGATCGAGGTGAAGAAGCGTACGCCGAATATGAGGGTTTCCAGATTGTTGATACCGATCTGATCGTCCAGGCGGCTAGGCAAACGCTGGATGCAATCCCGCCATCCTTCGGGTCATGCGTAATGGTCAGTGCGGGGTTTGCGGCGATTCTCGATTCGCTTGGTGTACCGGCCGTTGTGGTTCTTGGAGATCTGAAGGTCGATGGCCGCTTCGCATTCGAATGCCGAGGCAACATTCCAGGAGCAACCTACGACGGAGAGGTAGTTGAGGCGACGTGGGATGGCCATGCTTGGGTTATGGTCGACAACGTGATCTGCGATCTCTCAATATTCCGTAGTGCCTACAACACCCCTAAGCCAAGCCATCTCCAGATCTTCATCAACCGTCACTTTGGCGAAGGGAAGGGAGCTTTGCTATGTCCGCCGGGCACGTTGCCACAAGATATGGAGTTCGTCCCCAAGTACGCTCTGACCGACGATCAGATCTGCGGCATCCTGGACGGTTTATCCAGGCAAGCAGCGCAACGAAGCGCATCGGCTTGAGGGTAGTTCCCACGAATTTTTGGAGGCGTGAGACGACGTTCATTCTACGATCTAAGCCATGATGACATTGCAGAGGCCGTCGCTGTGAGCACCCGAGATGCAGAATCCATCGCCGAAGAACTCCGCCTCTGTGAGGGGGCTAATTTGTCCTTTAGATCGTATGAGGAGGCTAAGGGGCAGGAAAGCTGCCTGCCGTGACGGGCTGTATCGGGTCGAAAGCGGTCGATCGCCAACGAGAGTTTATTAAAAATGGTAGTGGTTTACTTTGGCAGTGCTCCCAATAAATCAATAAGGGTGTCGGATCCAGTTGGAGATAGTATTAATTTCGGGAGAGTAATAACTGTCGCGCAAAAAAAAGTAATCGCAGTAATTAAAGCTGTTGCGAGCCAAGAAAAACTGTTAAGGAAATTAGATTTTGGATTGGCTTCCATGGTTGAATAAAGCCAAAGGAAATTATACAGCGCGAGCAGGATCACCATCGCTAAGCCAGCCCAGACAAAACCTACGGTAAACCAGCGATGATCATAGGCTGAAGCCGCCATTGCTTGCATGGTTGGCAGGGCTAAAAGTATGGCAAGGCATAGGGCCAAATTTTTAAGTCCATCAAAAAGAGTTTTAATGTCAGCGATAAAGGACTTGCTGATGAATGGTTCTGTCTTTCGTATTATAAGGTTCCTTTTGATTATCAGAAAATCCGTGCTATTAAGTTTATTGACTTTTTCTTCTGTATCTAGAAAGTAAGTTTTTTGTGATGTGATAACGGTCTGTCCGCCACGACCTCTCGGCTCTTTAGTTTCTTTGGTTTTTTCAATAACGATGTAAGTTTCTTTTGATTTACATTTGGCTTTGAAGCGACGGGTCTCGATAGCAGATGTCATTTTTCGTCTTTGCGTGTCGGATGAGATGAGTGATGTCGCATTGATATTATAGCGAATATCGGTCCCAACCCCCATGCGGCACGGCACTCATAAGCTTTGAAGGACAAAGGCATCGCTGATCTATCGCAGACCGAAAACTGGGTCCGCTATGGATCGACCCCGGCCTTTTAGACGGATGTAGCACCGAGCGAGCAACTAGAGATCGGTGAGTGGTTATGCCGGCCGAAGGGCCCCTAGGCAGGGGAGATCACCCCGGCGAGGCTGAGGCAGAAATACCCAAGAAGAAGGCAGGCTGCGCTCATGCCGCTGACCACTGTCGGTACCAGGAACACGAGCCAGACCTTTTGCGAGCATGTGCTGAAGTCTTGAAAGGCCTTTTCGAATTCAGAAATAACGTTGGCGTGAGGCCGTTTCGCCAGGATGGCTTGGGTCGCCCGCATATGTTTGGCGCTCCAAAACATCTTTACGATCTCCCAGGTGATGAATAGGGTGAGGGAGAGCGTGATGGCAAGGCCGCAGGCGTTGAAAAGCCAGTTGGGGATTTTCCCAGACAAGGTCGACCAGAAGGCGAAGTAGCCTGCGTAGCCCGCCACCATGATTAGGTTGGTATACGCATTGGCGTTGCCCATCAGTTTTTCGTTGAGTTGGATGAACGCGCTGATTTGCTTCTCTACGATCTGTTCTTGCTTCATTTCCTCAACCTCCTTGAACAAGCCATCAACCACGCGGTGCATATCACGGCACCACCGATCCCACTCGCTGTTCATCCTAAGCTCCCGATTCTCGGCCATCCATTATTTGGCGCCAACGCTTGCTCCATACACTGGACGTGCGGCGGTGCTTCCGCAAGCGGCGAACCTCAGTCACATCGGATTCAAATATTTCGCTTCTAATTCGAGAGCCTACATTTGAGGAGTGGCGGCTAGAGTCGTTAGCAGCCATTCGTAGCTGACCGCTAAGGACCCAACACTGACGCGAGTCCATTCAGCGGGTTTGAACTGCTGACTCGGTTACAGCCCGTGCCCTTCAACGTCACTCCCTGGACCGGACTCTTCGCGGGACAAGCCCGCTCCCTCAAGACCGCTGCTGATCTCCTTGGCGGCACCAGGTCCAAAGCACTACTCCATGGCCGGCAGCAATAGCCCTATGGGGGGGCTTACGATTTCGTGGAATAGACCCGCAACAGCCGCTAATCTCGGCTCTCCGGACGAGGCACTCCATGCTGTCCTCAATCCCGGGGCTTATCGGGCCTTCCTATCAAAATCCGGCACTGCCAAATCAGGGGCTCTACACGCACAAATTTAGTGATATCGTTCTGAGACCATACGCAGGGACCAGGACCATGATCAAAGGACTCGATAAGCTTCAGCGTCAGCTCAAAGAAGCCCAGGAAGTACTACAGCGCCTCGACGGTGATTTGTGTACCGTAAATTTCGATCCTCATGATCCTGCGAGCATTGAGCAGGCTGTACAGCAGGTCGAAGTCGTCATTGATGAGCTTGTTGGTCAGCATGGATCTAATCCGATCATTCAGCCTCTCGCAGCTGAGATGAAGGAGCGCTATCGCTCGGAAATTCTGGACCGCGCTGCTGCCGCGAGGCTGGAGACCGATGAATGATCCAGGTTGACCTGTTCTCGCAACTGAATAACGCTTTGTTTGACCTGCAAGCGGCAACTCCACAGACGTTCGAGCGCCCGCTGAAAAAGATCTCTGTACTGCTCAACAGCCCTGATCTTGAAGAAATCAATGCCTCCCTAAAAACCGGTCTTGATTTAAATGAATTTTTAACGAGTAGCGAAAAGACTAGCGGAAGTATGGTCGGGAGCGCAACGCTCCTGTGGCCTGACGATCAGCAGCAGACTTTTGGTCTAACTCTATTGTTAATCGATAAATTAGCAGTCGAGCCAAGTTTTGCAATAAATTTTGGGTTCCACTTCTTTTATTCGGGCAATAAAACAATTGCTGGTGTTAGGCAGCTAACCAAGCAACTTTTAATCCCTTTCATCAGGGATTACAAGCTGTTCGTTGAGGCGAGAGGAAGATCGGAGCAAGTCTTGAGGCTACCCATGTCAAATAAAGTATTCATCGTCCATGGTCATGACGACGGCGCGCGCGAGGCGGTAGCTCGTTTTCTCGAACGGATAGGCCTCGAGGCTATTATTCTTCATGAACAGGCTAACCAAGGTCGCACGGTGATCGAAAAGGTTGAAGCACATGGAGATGTCGGCTTCGCTGTTGTGCTCTTGACGCCTGATGACGAAGGCAGAGTTAAGGGAGGCGATTTGGAGCCTCGGGCACGGCAGAATGTGCTGCTGGAGTTGGGCTACTTTATCGGCCGACTTGGGCGCAGCAGGGTCTGCGCCCTTAAACGGGGCCAGCTGGAGATACCTAGTGACTTTGCCGGCGTAGTGTGGGAACGAATGGATGACACTGGCGGCTGGAAGCAAGCTTTAGGGCGCGAATTGCAGGCGGCTGGTCATCAAGTCGATTGGAATAAGGTCATGCGTGTGTAAGGCCTCTAAACGCAGTGTAACCAAGCTCTGGAGAGCTTGGATGAAGCCCGCGGGCGGAGCTTAAGCCTCTCTGCCCCGTTGCTGGCCGTGCAGCTCAGAGTACGATGTCACAGGTTTTGAGATGCTTTGGAGCAACTAGGATCTTGCCGGCCCGTTCACTCAGGGATGTTTTCTGCACGCCTCTTTAATATCACTGCGTTCCACCTGAATGCCGGGTGCTGCTTTTTCCTGCGCCTGCAATTTGGCAGCATCGCCTCAGCTTCGACTCCTTCTACTCGCCCTAGCTTTCTCGATCCCAATCCTTTCGATAGCTGTGTTGATCTGGGTGTGCCAAGCTGCCTAGTAATGAGCCGATTATTCGGACAATATCTCCTTTAGGTCCATCTGGTCCGCTGTGCACCGCACGGATTTTTGTCTGTCGTTTTGGGCCTCAGATTGTGGCCACTGGAACGATAGCGTCGACGAGGGTCTAGAGCTTACGGAAAGACGGATTTCATCATCTATTGTTACGTTATCTGCTAGCATCCAGTCGACCTGCTACATTAGAATTCTAGTGCAATGTAAGGCGTGCCATCACATGGTCAGGTGGGCGAACTAACCCTCCTAAGGCAGCTCTGAATATGAGTGCTGCGCTTCAATTTCAGATGTCACCCGACGACTTACTCACCTACTAAAGGGATATTCCTCATGTCGCGTTTAGCCGAATACAGAAAACTTGAGCAGACGCTGGCGGCACAGCTTGCTGAACTCGAGACGATGAAAAACGACGCGAGCTTGAAAAAGGAAATCGAGTTCGAGAAGAAGCTCCGCTCGCTGTTGGAGAGCTACGGTTTCAGCCTTCGCCACGTCGTTGATATTTTGGATCCGCAGGCGTCGTCGCGTCGTGGACCAGCTACCGCATCGGCAGCTAGGCCCGCCCGCAAAGCTCGTGCGGTGAAGGTCTACAAGAACCCGCACAATGGCGAGTTGATTGAGACAAAGGGCGGCAACCACAAACTCTTGAAAGAGTGGAAGCAGGAGTACGGTGCTGACGAGGTCGAGTCCTGGATCGCAAAGTGAGATAACCATCTCAGCTAGCTAAATGGGGGCAGTATTGCCCCCATTTTTTTGCCCCGTAACTTGTCGTGCTGTGAGTAGCGGGCTGAGCGGGGCAGGTTAGATCGTCTTGCGTTTCGCTTCCTCAATCCTCTTGCAAAGCCTCGGTAGGATTGTTCCAGCAGCCCAGGCTTTCTGAGTCATAGAAATCGACTTGGTCTACCCCGGCACGATGCATGATCTCCTCTGCTCGCTGAGCGAAAGCCTGGGATCCGCCTCGTACAGAAATCGCGACCCGCTGCGGTGGATTTCTGGTGATCTGCTCTACGATGTGCTGATCCTGATCCGACAGGCTCCAGCCGTAAATGGTGACTGATTCACCCATGGCGGGGATGACCTCCCGGAAGACGCGCTCCAGGTAGGACGAGCTTTCAATAGATTGTTTTTTGTGGTCGGCAGTCCCTTCGCACACGAAGAGCGGAATGGCGGCTCCCATCTCCCAATGCGCAAGAATCGCATCTAGCAGCCGTCCGCCCTCGGCCGCTCCTAGCTTGCTCTCGCGGCGGTCGTCGGTTCGTGTAAGAACCAGATTTCCGTGAGGGTAGAAGAACAGTGTGCTTCCGGCGGCGCGGTATGGAGCACGCAAAGCGTCCCAGTCATCGGTGAAGGTGCCGCCAATGAATCCATCCTTGAAATGCATCCCCAGCTGCCGATTGCCAAGCATCGCGGCCCAGTAAACGATTAGGTCATAATTTAGCGAAACGACCGTGTCGAAGTGGGTCATGAACGGATAGATCAGGCGCAGATGGGGCAGGGCGTCATCATAGTCGACGTGGGTGTCACGCACAGTGGAGATCAGGGCGGTTCGAACTTCGTCGTAGGCTTCTTCAACCCTTCCATGCGGAATTTCAAGAGCCTGGTTGACCAGGCTGGCCTGCCAGAGGCGACGAAGAACCAGTTCGAAGTCATTCACGCCAAAACGGTCGAAAATACCCGCCACTGCCGGCGTGATGTGCTCCAGCTCCTGCGCTTTCTCGAAAAGCGAGCCATATCCAAACTCGGGATGTACCGCCATGCTGGCCCCGTTGCCGAGTAGCAGGCTGTCGGTGTACCGATCCTGAATGTCTCTCCACTGCACAATCTCTGGCATGCCGCCGTCCTCCATTTTCGGGACGGTGGAGCGTAATGTTAAATCGACATGATGTCCTCAGCTTCGCTTGAGTAAGCTTATCGTCGACCAGGGGGCAAATGTATCGAGCTTTATTGCAATGATATAACATTTTAATTAATCGGCCCGCGTCGGTGGTATCGGTTACGGCGGCGGGGAAGTGATTGTCGCAACAGATCTGCGCTGCTGCCGAGCGCAATCGTTCTGCCAAAGCCGAGGCTGCACCAACTCTTGATTTTATAGCCCGTTCTACCTAGGAGCCCCATGACTCAGTTGTCATCAGCATTTGGAACCTATCCTGCCGTACGCCTTCGTCGTAATCGCGCCGATGACTGGACGCGCAGGCTAGTCGCAGAAAACAGCCTTTCTAGCGACGACCTGATTTGGCCGATCTTTCTCAAGGAAGGATCAGGTAAAAGCGAGGCCGTCAGCTCAATGCCGGGCCAAGTGCGTGTGAGTCTGAATGAGCTGACGGACCACGTGGGCCGCGCGGTGGAACTGGGCATTCCTGCCATCGCGTTGTTCCCGGCCACGCCCGTAGAGAAGAAGGACAGCGAGGGTAGTGAGGCTGTCAATCCAGATAACCTGATGTGCAGCGCTGCCAGGGTGCTCAAGTCGACGTATCCCGCGCTAGGTCTGATCGGCGATGTCGCCCTGGATCCTTATACGGACCATGGTCACGACGGAGTGATACGCGGTGGTCAGGTAGCTAATGACGAAAGCATCGAGGTGTTAGCGCGACAGGCTGTGATTCAGGCTCAAGCTGGGATCGACACAATTGCGCCGTCAGACATGATGGATGGGCGTATCGGACAAATCCGGGCTGCGCTGGATCATGCAGGCCTCATTGATACACGCCTCATGTCATATGCGGCGAAGTATGCCTCTGGCTTCTATGGTCCCTTCAGAGACGCATTAGGGTCATCGGGCGCACTCAAAGGCGACAAGCGAACCTACCAAATGGATCCTGCGAATAGTGATGAAGCTCTACGGGAGGTTGCGCTGGACCTCCGGGAAGGGGCGGATATGGTGATGGTCAAGCCCGGCATGCCCTACTTGGACATCATTCAACGGGTGAAGACGACATTTGCCGTACCTACATTCGCTTATCAGGTGAGTGGGGAATATTCAATGATCAAGGGGGCGATCGATCATGGATGGCTTGATCCAGATAAGGTCATCCTTGAGGCGCTAATGGCCTTTAAGCGGGCTGGATGCAGCGGAATCCTGACGTACTTCGCTGTCGAAGCCGCCGCACGGTTGAAGCGCGGCTGACTCTCGCCGCCCAGGTACCCACTGCCGGAAGGAGAAGCCCGTTAAGGGCTCCCTTCCTTGCCTAGTTGCCGGAGGATGGAATGGAGTCATCTGTGAAGGGTGGGCTTCATATCAATACCCCCTCGCATCTTCCATCGCATGGGGCAGCGAATGCTCAGTGGTGGTGCGGGGTCCCCACGAAGGTCAGGGAGGTGAATAGCCCACGCGATTCAATGTCGGCGTTGTCCTTCACTGGAACCTTCGTTTCGGCTGCAATGATGTTCAGTCCTTCATTGCGAACCACAACATTGGCTCGCCCTTGGGCATCAGTCTCGACGCTCACCGTGTCGGGCTCACCGCGGTAGTCGCTGAACAGCTTGATCCCTGCGGCTGGCTTCCCATCGACCAGCACTTGTACCGGCAATGTTTTCCCTGGGCCAACCTCAATCGGGTCGACCTGAGGGACAATAACCATCTTCAGCTTGTCCAGCGAGGGCAGCTTCGCTCCATGCTCGTTGATCGCCAGGGTGTACTTGAAGGTGTGGGTTGAGCCGGTGCCGCCGGCAACCTTGCTGCGGCCTTCATTGACCCACTTCTTGTCTTTGCCCTGCGTCCACAGCCCGTTGTCTAGCGCTACAGCCACGACGGCAGCCGGCTTGATCGGTTTGAGACGAACATGGTCTTCCAAGCGCTCGACAGTGACAGGTATCTGATGTCCGGCTACGTCGTACGCCCAAGCACCCTTAACCTTCTGGGGTTTGAATGCATCGTCTTCGGGGCCGTGGCCATAGACCACCTCGATATTGCCGCGACGTTGCTCAGTCCAGAGGCCGTGAGCGTTGGCTTGCATAGAAATTAGAGCACTGCCGGCAAGACTGATGGCCAGCAACGATTGGGAAAAGCGCATCTCAGATTCCTTCTGTTGGTCACATGCTTAGGGTGAGGCTGACGGTGAAGTTGCGAGGTTCGCCTGGGGCGATCCAGTAATTGCTATAGGACCGCTCGTAGTATTTCTCGTCGAACAGGTTGTTCAGGTTTAAACCGACAGTGACGTTGTCCGAAGCCTTGTAGTGGGCGAGCAGGTCCACGGTCTGGTAGGCGGGCAGCTCGAAACGGGTGCCTGCCTCGCCCGAGCGGTCACCCACGTAGCTGAATGCTGCGCCGACGTCTGATCCTTTGAGGGTGCCGTTCTGGAATTCGTAAACGCCCAGCACGCTACCACTTCGTTTTGCAACGCCAAGGATGCGACTGCCGGTGGGAATGGTGCGGTCGCCTTTAGTGACTTCAGCGTCTATGTAAGCGAAGGCTCCGATGACCCGGAAGGCGTCAGTGAGCTGACCCGTTACTTGCAGGTCCAACCCTTGGCTGCGAGCCTCTCCCATGGCGCGACTGGTATCGGTACCTGGGTCGATGGCCAGGACGTTTTCCTTTTCGATATGGAACGCCGCCAAGGTGGTGCTCAAGCGATCGTCGAATAGCTCACTCTTGATCCCCAGCTCATAGCCGACACCCTCTTCAGGATTGAAGCTTTTGCCTTGCGCATCTAAACCGTTGTTAGGTTTGAATGAGGTCGAGGCATTGGCGAACACGCCAACCTGTGGCGTCAGCTGATAGAGCAAGCCAGCACGCTGTGTGAAGGCGTCGTGCCTCTGTTTTTGGGTCGTGTTATTGGCGCGGCTGTCGATCTGCTGATCAATGTGTTCATACCGTGCTCCTATCATCCCTCGCAGATTCTCGGTGAAGATGATCTGGTCCTGAAGGTTCAGCGCGCGACTCTCAACGTGCTCGAGGTAGTCCGGTCCTGACCCGATCCCGCCCGGCTTGGACTGGCCGTAGACGGGATTAAAAATGTCGATAGCGTAGGGGATGTTCGTGAAGCTGATCTCGCGATGTCTCTTGCGGTAGTTTTCATACTCGCTGCCAATCAAGACCTCATGCTGCAACGACCCAGTATCAAAGAAGCCGCGTAGCTCGAGCTGAGTGATGCTGTCGTGCCACGTGAAGTCGCGAACCCGGTAGCGTCGATTTACGGTGTGTCCGTCGGCGTTAAGAGGGCGGGATTCGCTGGAGGTACCACTCAGCTCACCTTCCTTGTAATGACTGGCCAGGCGCACAGACCAACTGTCGTTGAGACTGTGGTCGAGAATGCCCTGGATCAGGTTGTTGTCGTTGTCGATTTTGTCGTCTGGCTCCCCGAGGAACGTTGAGCGCGAAACACCACTGAAGCTGTTGTTTGGCGCAACGATGGCTCGGTCAAAAATCGAGTCGTGGCGGACGAATTCAGTCTGCACCAGCAGTGTGGTCTCCGGGCTTAGCTCCCAGCGCAGGGAGGGAGCGACGAAGACACGGTGGCTTTCTACATGGTCACGGAAGCTATGGTTGTCTTCTACTGCCAGATTGACCCTGGTTAGCAACCTGCCTTCGTCATCGACAGGCGTGTTGAGGTCCAGCGCGGTGCGGTAGCGATCCCAGCTGCCGGCACTGGTTTCAAGGGTAGTGAAGGCCTCTCTTTGAGGCTGTTTGGTCACGATGTTCACCGTGCCACCTGGGTCGCCGCGGCCGTACAGACTCGCTGCTGGACCCTTGAGCACCTCAATTCGCTCGACATTGGACGCATCGGGAGTGGCTGGGTAGCCTCGGTTGGCGCTGAACCCATCCTTGTAGAATTCGGACGTCGTGAAGCCGCGAATGCTGTACTCGTAGAGAGTGAGGCCGCCGAAGTTGTTCTGCTTGGACACACCACCCGCGTAGTCCAAGGCGCGCTCCACCTGTGTAGTCCCCAGGTCCTTGAGCACCGAGGCGGGTACGACACTGATCGATTGGGGGATGTCCTTGATCGCCGTATCAGTCTTCGTGGCAGTGGCCGAGCGCGTAGCTCGGTACCCTTTTACTGGGCCGTTGGCCGTCTCATAGTCGCGATCGGCTGTGACTGTCACACCCTCAAGCTCGATAGTTCGAATAGGTTCTGCGGCGTAGAGTGGTGCACCGAGCACGCCGAAGGCGAAGCCGGTCAGGGAGGCGATTTTGCGGGACGACATGGACGTGGTTCCAGGTTATTATCGATACAATATAACATAACCCTTGCGTGGTATTGATAATCGTTTTTAGTGCTTTGAGTGAAATTTCGATGTGCTACGACGGCGGCTAACCGCGGCGTTAGGCTATGCCTAGAGCGGGTTTGACTTTGCCAGCTCGTCAAACAGCCAAGCCTTGAACTGGGCAAATGCATCGTGCTGGCGGTGGCGGCGGGGGTGGACCAGGTAATGGCCGACGTACCGGACGGAATTGCTCACGTCTCGAAGCGGGCAAACCAGCTTTCCCGACCTGAGTTCTCTATCAGCCAGCATGGTTGATTCCAGCACGACACCCAAGCCATCAACAGCGGCTGAAATCCCCATGGAGCTACGATCGAACGCCAAACCAAAATGGGAGGGGGTTTGCATGCCGTTAGCGGCAAACCAGCCTTTCCATTGCACAGATTGCCCGTCGCTTTGAATCAAGCTTTGCGAGTAGAGATCCTGCGGGGATCGGATCTGGCTGGCCAGCTCTGGACTGCACAGCGGCGTCAGCTCCTCAATCAGCAGTGGGATTTTTTCGTGTGCGGTGCGGTGGGGTTCGCCGTAGACGATATCCAGATCGAAATCGTCGTTTTCAAAGGTGGCGTAGTCCGTGCTGGCGGAGATTCTAAGCTCAATGCCGGGATGTTCGCGGACAAAACTCGTCAGCCTTGGAACGAGCCACTGACTGGCAAAAGTCGGAGCCGTATGCAGGCGCAGAGGAGCAGCTGGCTCAGCCGTTGCGATCGCAAGTCCTCGGCTCATTTCCTCCAAACCTCTTTGAACATGCTCGAGCAAGACACTGCCCTCAGGTGTGAGGGCAGTGTGGCGGGTACTGCGTGTGAAGAGCGCGATGCCGGCCGCGGTTTCCAGTTTTCGAATTGCGTGGCTTACCGCGCTGGCTGAAAGGTCCAGCTCTTTGGCTGCCATTACGAACGAGCAGGTCCGTCCCGCGGCCTCAAACACCCGCAGAGCTGGTAGGGGCAGGCGTTTGATACCTTTCATTAGTGAATCCCATTCATTGATTGGCGAATTTAAACCTTTTGTCGACCGCTTATTTTTGCATGAAGATCAAGGCGTTGCTCTATCTGTACTCGATGAATTTTTTACATCACTGAATGCAGATATCCCAGGTCACTAACGGAGGACAAGATGACCGAGAGTTCACTTACACACGCCGAAGATGTGTTTGCACGACTGTCTACTCACGCATGGCGCATCCGCCGATTCGCCCTGCGGATGGGCGAAGTACAAGGCCAAGGGTACGTAGGTCAGGCGCTTGGTTGGGCAGATGTATTGGCTGTCGCCTACTGCCACGCGATGAACATCCAGGCCAATGACCCAGAGTGGGATGGTCGGGACCGCTTCCTTCTTTCACACGGTCACTACGCCATTGCGCTTTACGCGGCACTTCTTGAAGCGGGCGTGTTGCCGGAAGAGGAGCTGGAGACCTACGGCTCCGACGACAGCCGACTGCCAATGTCTGGTATGGCCACCTACACCCCGGGCATGGAGATTTCGGGTGGCTCACTTGGGCAAGGTTTGGCGATCGCGGTTGGGCAGGCCCTAGGCTTGCGAATGAAGGGCAGCTCTTCCTTTATCTACAACTCCATGTCGGATGGTGAGCTGGACGAAGGCGCGGTATGGGAAGCAGCAATGTCTGCCTCTCACCACAAACTTTCGAATCTCATCAACCTGGTCGACATCAATCGTCAGCAAGCTGATGGACCGTCCCACGACATCCTCCAGTTTGAACCGTTGGTAGACAAGTGGGCAGCCTTTGGCTGGCATGTCCAGCGGGTTGATGGCAACGATTTGCAGGCGGTTATCGATGCGTTCGATCAAGCTCGGGCAGTTACTGGGGACAAGCCACGGGTGATTTTGTTCGACACACTGATGGGCAAGGGTGTGCCGTTTTTGGAGAACCGTGACAAGAATCACTTCATCCGAGTTGAGCCGGACGAGTGGCAGCGAGCTATTGCCGACCTCGATGAGATCTATGCGCCAAGGAGCCAACAGTGACTGCCGCCAATCCTGCAAAACCGAAACTCACCACTTCTTCGATGATCGCATCCATCGCGAGTGAAGGGCAGCGCACGACGTCAGCGCCTTTCGGTCACGCGTTGGTGAGGGAGGGCGAAAAGAACCCCCGGATCGTCGGCATGACTGCCGACCTCGGCAAATACACAGACCTCCACATCTTCGCTCAGAAATACCCCGAGCGCTTTTTGCAGATGGGCATGGCCGAACAGCTGCTGATGGCTGCTGCCGGCGGTATGGCTAAGGAAGGGTTCGTTCCATTTGCGACGACTTACGCTGTTTTTGCCACGCGGCGCGCGTATGACTTTATTCACCAGGTAATCGCTGAGGAAAACCTCAACGTAAAAATCTGCGCTGCATTGCCGGGTTTGACCACGGGCTATGGGCCGAGCCACCAAGCTACCGAAGATTTGGCCATGATGCGCGCGATCCCGCAGATGATGGTGATTGATCCTTGCGATGCGCTTGAAACCGAGCAATGCGTTGCAGCGATTGCTCAGCATCAGGGGCCTGTGTACATGCGGCTTCCTCGGGGTCGGGTCCCGCTGGTACTCGATGAGTACGACTATAAATTCGAGCTGGGCAAAGCGAAGCTGCTGCGTGATGGCAAGGACGTTCTGATTATTGCCTCTGGTTTGATGACCATGCGCTCCCTTGAGGTGGCTGACGCTTTAGCAAAAAGCTCGATCGAGGCCGCAGTCCTTCACGTTCCAACGATAAAACCGCTTGATGCTGAAACCATCCTTGAGCAATGCCGTCGCTCCGGTCGCTTGGTAGTAATCGCCGAAAACCACACCCAGATTGGCGGGCTCGGCGAAGCTATCGCGATGAGCCTTCTCCAAGCTCGAGTACACCCCGAGGTTCGCCATGTTGCACTCCCGGATCAGTTCCTCGATGCAGGTGCGCTGCCCACCCTGCATGACCGTTATGGCATCTCGACGGATGTGATGGTTGCGAACATTCAGCAATGGCTGAACTGAGCTAGCTGCTGATATCCGCTTCGCTGTCGCCGCTCTGCACTACTACTACCCACTGCCTGGGTGTGTAGGGCGGCCTTCGGTTGAGGCTCACTGGATTCCCCGTCACTGAATCGTCCCAATAAATATAAAGGAGATGGCGATGCAAAAAGACTCAGGTCTTCTGAGGAAGAAGCGCGTCTGGATCTATGCGTTTCTGTTCACGCTGACGTTGATCAATTACGTTGATCGGGTATCGCTTTCGGTTGCGTCGAAAGTGCTGAAGGAAGAGTTCGACATTTCGCCTGTGGCCATGGGCTACCTGTTCTCCTCCTTCGTCTGGCTGTACTTCCTCGCCCTGATTCCTATGGGCTACCTGGTCGGCCGCTTCGGGCCTAAAAAGGTCAATGGTTATGGTATCGGCGTATGGTCTGTCGCTACCGCCTGCACGGCTTTCTCTACAGGGTTCATCTCTTTGCTCAGCTGCCGGCTGATCATGGGCATGGGGGAGGCGACCACCTATCCCGCCGGCGCGCGTGTCATCCGCGAATGGATGCCGATGAAAGAGCGTGGCATGGCTACTGCCGTCTTCCATAGCGGCAGTCTTGTGGGTCCCGCTGTCGGTGCTATCGGCTTTGGGTGGCTCATCAGCACGTTCGGTTGGCGAATTGCTTTTGTGGTTGCTGGTGCTCTGGGCTTCATCTGGCTCGCCGCTTGGCTCAAATGGTACAGCCACCCTTCGAAAGCCCCTTGGCTGGGTGAGGATGAGCGGCAGGAAATTATTCAGGGCGGCGCTAGTGGTCAGGGCGATCAGTTGGACACGCCGTCACTTGGCCTCTCAGGGCTAGCGCGTTCTAGCACCATGTGGGCGATTGCTTTGTCCCACGGATGCGCTGTCTACGCGACTTACTTCTTCCTGACCTGGCTCCCTAGCTACCTTCAGGCTGAGAAGGGGCTGACGGTGATGACGAGCGGGATCTACACCGCAATTCCGTACCTGGGCGCCGCCGTACTGGCGATTCTCATCGGTCGTCTCAGTGACAAGGTGATGCGCCCTGGGGCGGCTGAGTCTGGTCAGCGCCGCATGGTTGTCGCCAGCGTGCTCCTTGCATCTGCCGTGATCTTCCTTGTTCCCGCCTTGGATAACACATGGGCAATTCTGTTTGTGATCACTATCTCCCTCGCCACATGTGCCTCGGCGGTTTCGCTCAATTTGTCGCTGGTGAATGACCTCGTTCGCTCTGAGGACGATGTCGGCACGGCAGCTGGATTCATCACCGCTGTGGGCAACTTATTTGGATTGCTGGCTCCGATTGTGACGGGCTACGTGGTTGCGGGCTCAGGCAGTTTCGCCCTCGCGTTCGTTGTTGTCGGTGCACTGCTCGTCGTGGGTGCCATGTTGTCGATGTTCTGTACCCGCCGCCCGATTGGCGTCCTCACGTCTGGCTCAATCGCAGTCGCGAGCTGATTCACCTGCCTGGTTTTTCTGAAGTAAGGAAGCATTAGAGTCATGAGCTTAAGTAGTAGCAGTGTGTCGCAGGAAGAGGGACAAGCCCGGCTTGTCCCTGGAGCTGGATGGCGGTGGGCGACAGCTAGTGTGTCCATAGCGCTCGGATTGTTTGGCATAGCCTTGCTTGTTGGAGGCGTGTGGCTAATAGCCCTCGGTGGGAGTTGGTACTACGGATTGGCCGGGGCTGGGTCGTTGTGCACGGCTGTACTGTTGTGGCGACAGCGCCAGGGGGCGCTGTACCTCTTTGCTGTGATCTGGGGGCTGACAGTTGTATGGGCTCTTTGGGAGGTCGGCTTGAATTGGTGGGGGCTTGTCCCCCGTCTCGTAGCCATGACCGTGATCTTGATTCTGATCCTGCTGCTGTCGCCCGCCTTGCGTCGCGTCCGTCACGACGCCCAGTAAAGAGACTTCTCATGCTTAAGCCCATTACCCACGGTGGCGCGCTCGCCATCGCCATTTCGAGTGCGCTTCTGACACCATCATCATATGCTCAGGAAGGTCTGCCCCAGCCCCAGGTGGGAAGTGACTGGCCTTTCTATGGAGGAGACGACAAGGCGCAGAGGTTTAGCCCCCTCAGCCAGATCACGCCGGAGAACGTAGGGCGTTTGGAACGCGCTTTCGTTTACCACACGCGGGACCTGCCAAACCCAGGGGCGCGATATTCTCCAGAAACAACGCCGCTGAAAGTCGGCAACGATCTGCTCATGTGTTCGGCCAAGAACATCCTGATTTCGATCAATGCAGCCAGCGGCAAGGAGAACTGGCGGTTTGATCCAGGTGTGCCCGATCAAGCAATCCCTCACGCTGCCGCATGTCGTGGGGTCGCTGTATACACGGCGCCAGAACTGCCAGAAACAGCGCAGTGCCGCACCCGTGTAGTTGAGGCTACGCTCGATGCACGCTTAGTAGCAGTGGATCTCCACACGGGTGAGCAATGTCGGGACTTTGGTCAGAATGGCTCAGTCGACCTGTGGGAGGGCATTGGTAAAAAGGTACCGGGTTGGTATGCGGTAACTGCCCCGCCTACGATCGTTAACGGTGTTGTGATCACCGGCGCCCAGGTCCGCGATGGTCAAGATGAAGACGCCCCCTCTGGTGTCATCCGCGGCTACGACGCGGTCACCGGCAAGCTTGCCTGGGCATGGGATCTGGGCAACCCTGACAACGTGCATGGACCCGCAGAAGGGGCTACGTACACTCGGGGTACTCCCAACATGTGGGCAGCTGCGGTCGGTGACGAGAAGCTTGGCTACGTCTACCTACCTATCAGCAACTCGTCGATCGACTACTACGGCTCAAACCGAAGTGAAGCCGAGAACAAGTACTCGACTTCGTTGGTGGCTGTTGACGTGAAAACGGGCAAAGATGTCTGGCATTTCCAGACTATCCGTCATGACGTCTGGGACTACGATTTGGGCAGTCAGCCGACGTTGCTCGATTATCCGGGGAAGGACGGAAAGCCCATTCCTGCTGTCCTCTTGCCCACCAAGCAGGGTGATATCTACATCTTTGACAGAGCTACGGGTGAGCCGCTGATTCCGATTGGAGAAGTGAAAGCTCCGAAAGGTGGTTCGGTAGAGCCAGAGTTCCTTGCCGACACTCAACCGACCTCGGAATGGCACACGCTGCGCAAAGCGCCAAAAACCGAAGCCGATATGTGGGGCTTTTCTCCCCTCGATCAGTTGATGTGCCGTATCCAATTCCGACGCGCGAATTACGAAGGCTATCTGACGCCTCCGTCGGCCGATCGCCCATGGATTCAATACCCCGGCTACAACGGTGGGTCGGATTGGGGCTCTGTTGCGATTGATCCTGTGCGTCGGCTCTTGATCGCCAACTACAACGACATCCCCAACCTCAATCAGCTGATTCCGAGGGAGCAGGCCGATGCAATGGGCCTGAAACCGATCTATGCGCCCAAGGCAGATGAGACGTCGTTGAACAAGGCGGGTAGCAAATCAGGCAAAGGTGAGGGCGGAGCTTCGGTCTATCCCCAAGTCAATGCGCCTTACGCGATCAGCGTGAACGCCGGCTGGCGCAATTGGGGCACAGGTGTCCCTTGCTCTGCACCTCCATACGGTGGCATTCGTGCGATCAGCTTGGATACCGGCAAGACCGTGTGGGATGAGCCTTTGGGAACTGCGCGCCGCAACGGCCCCTTCGGAATTCCTTCGCATCTCCCGTTGAACATCGGCTTGCCTAACAACGGCGGAACGGTGCTGACCGCGGGCGGCCTGATCTTCATCGGCGCCGCGACTGACAACCTGTTCCGTGCGATCGATACCGCAACCGGAAAAGTGGTGTGGGAGGATGTTCTGCCTGTTGGTGCTCAGGCCAACCCAATCTCCTATGAAGTAGATGGAGAGCAGTATGTGCTCGTCTCTGCTTCCGGTCATGCCTTCATGGAGACCGGTACCGGCGACGAAATCATTGCGTACAAGCTACGCAAGTAACACCGGAAAGGGGCGCTCGAATCAGGAGCGTCCCGTTCCCAAATACGTTTAACAGGAGGTATCCATGGATCTTGGTTTGCAGAACAAACGTGTACTCGTAAGCGGCGCCTCAAGAGGCATTGGGCGAGCTATCGTAGAACTCTTCCTGGAGGAGGGTGCTCAGGTCGAGTTCTGTGCACGTGGTCGCCAAGGTGTGGAGAACGCCGAGAGAGAGTTGGGCAACCGTGCCTTTGGTACCGCCGTTGATGTGACTGATGCGAAGCAGGTCGCCTCGTGGGTTTGCGCCGCGGCGGAGCGCATGGGTGGGCTTGATATCGTAGTTCCCAATGTCAGTGCGCTCGCTGGCGGTGAGGATCTTGAGACTTGGCAGCGTGCTTTTGAGACTGATCTCTTGGGCAGTGCAGCCATGGTGAAAGCAGCTCTGCCGTCTCTTCGCAATTCAGGTGCAGGGTCGATCGTGCTGATCTCCAGCGTTTCCGGGCGTGAGGTCGATATGTTCGCTGAGCCCTACGGCATTCTTAAAGCCGCGCTGCTCCATTACGGCAAGACCCTCTCTGCCCGTCATGCGGCCGATGGCATTCGCGTGAATTCTGTCTCACCTGGAAATGTGTATTTCAGTGATGGGGTGTGGGGAGGCATTGAACGCGAGCAGCCTGACACATTCGCCAAGTGCTTAGCTGACAATCCCATGGGCCGTATGGCTACACCTCAGGAGGTCGCCCGTGCAGTAGTGTTCCTGGCAAGCCCTGCTGCGAGCTTCACTACGGGGACTAACCTGCTCGTAGACGGAGGCCTTACCCGCGGCGTCCAATTCTGACCTCATACGGTACGATGTTGTCGTCGATAGCACGGCGGGAACCTCTGGAGATTTGCTAAGGAAGACGTATGAAACTGTACATCTACGAGCATTGCCCGTTCTGTACGCGGGCCAGAATGATTTTTGGTCTGAAGGGGCTTTTCGTCGAGACCTCCGTGATCATGGAGGGTGACGCAGACACTCCAATTCGGCTGATCGGTAAGAAGGCTGTGCCTATCCTCGAACGCCCTGATGGTAGCCACATGGGGGAGAGCCTCGACATCGTTCGGTATGTCGATTCGATTGGCGCTTCGGTGCTCACTGCACCAGTCGATGAGCACTTGGAGGACTGGGTCAAGAAAGCCTGGCCGCCTGCTCTCAAGCTATTCATCCCTCGCTTTACCAAAGGCACGTTTGCGGAGCTGGCCACGCCGGAAGCGCGCGAGTCTTACCGACTGAGGGAGGAGCGGGCGTTTGGCGATCTTCATGGACTGATGAACGCAACGCCCGAACTGCTGGTGGAGGTGAACACGCTGCTGCTTGAGCTTGCTCCACTGCTGAGAGAGAGGGAAAAAATTGGCATGACTGACATCGTCTTGTGGCCAGTGCTCCGGTCTCTAACCATCGTTCAAGGCATCGAGTTCCCTGAGGTTGTACTTCGTTACCTTGGGCGATTAGCTGAGAGAAGCGAGGTGCCGCTGCTCTTCGATCAACAAATCTGAGCGAACCATTTGGCGCTTCCAGCTCGCCCTGGAAGTGCCTGACTCTGCTTTAGCCATGGGCCGCTTTCAGCGAAAGAACCCAGCGGGTTGGGTGGGGGTTAGGAACCTGATGCCTCAGGAGTCCGTGGCTTGATCTTGGCCACAAACGGAGATTGCCTGAGTCGCCATCTATGGCCGCAGGACTCCCGTTGGCAGTCTGCTGAAAATCTTCCAGTCGGTCGTGGCAATTGGGCCTGTGGCCGCTTGTGCTCGAGCAGCCGTGAACCTTCAAACTCCCAAGACCCGTAAATGGCGAATTCCTCATAAAGCACTATGTCTCCGCGTCGGCACTTGGGGCATTTGATATCAATTCGGTCGCCTGCTTTCACGTGAAAACTCCTTCCTGAAGCAATCCACCAACAGTCTGACTGAGCCAATGGCCAGGTCGAAATTACCTGTTGGTCGAATTTTGATGACATCTGACCTCACAGCAGGCTTGGAGATGAAGATCCCTTCATAAACCTTGTAAATCGAGGCTTCCAGCCAATAGGCTTTCGCAACTATTTATCATTCTCATTATCAGGATCTCCTATGCGTTTGTGTGACTTGCCGGGGCGGCAAGAAGCCTGTGTTACTCAGGTGGAGCGAAATGGCGACACGGATCTGGTAGGGCAGCGCTTACAAGATATCGGCTTTGTTCCCGGGGAGCGTGTATCGATAGTCGCGCGTGCGCCCTGGGGCGGTGACCCCGTGCTAGTCCAAGTCGGCAGTACCCGCTTCGCCTTGCGGCTTTCAGAAGCACAAAAGATCCTAGTCAAGGAACCATGATGTCTGATTTACGTTTGGCCTTGGTTGGGACCCCCAACTGTGGAAAGACTGCGCTTTTCAACCTGCTTACAGGGGCAAAGCAGAAGGTTGCCAACTACGCCGGAGCAACGGTTGAACGCAAAGAAGGTGTCGTGCGGACCGCTTCTGGTAAAACCTGTCGAGTTTTGGATTTGCCCGGCACCTACAGCTTGTCTTCTCTTAGCCAGGACGAACAGGTCACGCTGAGAGTGCTCAAGGGCGAGTATCAGGGGGAGCGTCGGCCGGATCTACTTTTGTGTGTCACTGATGCTACCAATCTGCGGCTGCATCTTCGCTTTGTGCTTGAAGTCCAGCGGCTAGGAGTGCCTGCGATTCTGGTGCTCAACATGGCAGATGCGGCGCAAAATCGCGGCATTCTGATCGACACAGCCAAGCTTTCCGAGGCACTGGGAATGCCAGTGCTGGAAACAGTAGCGGTTCGGCGCGACGGGGCGGATGAGCTTCTTCATGCCCTTGATGAGCTGGGTCAGACCATACCGGCGCCGGCACCAGTACAGAATGGGGATTTGCATGCCCGCGTTCGAGAAATTTTAGAAAGCTGCGTGCGAACACCAGCGCTTACCGACAAACGAGTCGATGCAATTGATCGGTGGCTGATTCACCCCGTAGCGGGGCCGCTAGCGCTCCTCGCGGTGATGTTCCTGGTTTTCCAAGGCGTCTACTTGATCGGCAAACCCATCACGGACTGGGTCACAGGCGGCTTTGATGGCTTTTCCACGATGGTCGGAAGCGTGTTACCCGACGGCCCCCTGCAAGGGCTGATATGCGATGGGTTGATAAGCGGTTTAGGGACAGTCCTTGGCTTTATGCCAGAAATTCTGGTCCTGTTTTTCTTCATCTTCGTTCTCGAGGAGTCTGGCTATCTTCCCCGCGCCGCGTTCATCCTTGATCGGTTGATGCGCGGCGTGGGGCTTACAGGCCGCTCCTTCATCCCGTTGCTATCAAGCTTCGCTTGTGCAATCCCCGGGATCATTGGCGCTCGTAGCATCACTGACCGCTATGACAGGCTCACAACGATTCTCGTTGCGCCTTTGATGACGTGTTCAGCGCGGTTGCCCGTCTACGCGCTTTTGATAGGTGCTGTTATTCCCGACATTAAGGTCGCCGGAGTTTTTGGGCTACAGGGCATGGTGCTGCTATGGCTCTACCTAATGGGGATTCTCGGTGCCATGGCGGTTGGCTGGGTGTGCAAGCGCCTGCGTCCCACTGCTATGGAGCAGCCTATCTTGATCATGGAGCTACCGGCCTATCGACTACCCCGCCTACGTGATCTCGCACTGAAGCTTTGGGAAAGGGGATACCTATTTCTCAAGAAGCTGACAGGGGTCATCCTCGCGCTAACCATCATCATGTGGTTCATTTCGAGCTTCCCAGGACCTCCAGACGGAGCTGCTGGCGCTGCTATCGATTACAGCTTGGCAGGTCAACTCGGCAAAGTGCTTCAACCGCTGTTCGCGCCCCTTGGCTTTAACTGGCAGATCACGTTGGCTCTCATCCCTGCGTTCGCGGCGCGTGAGACCGCAGTCGCAACCTTGGCTACGGTCTATTCGGTGGCCAATGCTGATGATGTCGTTTCTCTGAGTCATGCGCTGGCTACTCAGGTCTCGCTCGCCAGTGCGTTGTCATTGATGGTGTGGTTCGCGTTCGCCCCGCAGTGCATGTCCACATTGGCCGTGATCCGCAAGGAGACTGCAAGCTGGAGGCAAGTCGCGCTGGCGTTCACCTATATGTTCGGCGTCGCCTATGCCATCGCCTTTCTGACCTACCAGCTCGTGCAGGTCTTCCAATGAACATGGGGCTGATGATGCAGTATGGGATAGTCAGCGTATTGGTGATCTGCGCGTTGAGAAGTTTATGGCGTCGCTTGCGACCCTCCAAAGCAGGGGGCTGCACAGACGGAGGATGCGGTTCCTGCTCGTCGGGATGTGGGCCCGCCGAACCGAATGCTTCAAGAATTATTGCGCAATCCACCATCCAGGAACGCGCCGCTCAACTCTATCCACCGACAAGCCCTACGCCTACCGCGACGGAAAAACGTGTCCCTCATCACCCTTGAGGTGTCGAGAGCCTCGCACCGGGCCTGTCAAGTCGCTCTAAATCAATGCTTACAGACCGATATGATGAACTGTTTGAACATACGTGATGACTCAGTGCCTTCGTCAGAGGCGCGACTGAGTAGGCCCACGTTTACAGCAGGTATGGAGTCTGCCAGCCTCCGAATGACGACCCGTTTTCCATCAAGCGTATAGTTGCGATGCAAAAAATCTGGAAGTATGGAAATGCCAAAGCCTCGCGAGATCATAGACCGCAAACCTTCCAGGGAGCTGGTGTTGAACCTCAATGAGAACATCGAGGATTCATCTGAGATGAAGGTTTTGAGCGAGTCATCTAGGCCATCGCTTTTAAGCACAATCAAGAGTTGAGACGCTATTTCCTCCAAGCCCAGAATTGTTTTGGACGCCGCCAAGCTGTGGAGCGGTGACATCCAAAGCTGCTGCTTTGAGCTAAAAAGCTCGGTGTAAACAATATCGTTGGGTAATGCCTCGTCAGCTCCCAAGGTAATCGCTAAGTCGATGCGTCTCTGCCTGAGGGCTGAAACCATTTCATTCCTATCAAGCTCGACCAGGTCAATCGGCTGGTAAGGAAAGCTACGGACGTACCGCGTAAGGTAGTCAGGCATGAAATAGCCCAGCATCAGCGCCGTGACTCCTACCCGAACGGGATCCGCTTGAGTTTCCGTCCTTCTCAGTTCAACTAGGGCCTGCCGTAAGCTGAGGACAATACCCCGAGCATGACCTTCAAAACGCTGGCCTTCGACGGTCAGACGGACTCCGTGCCGCTCGCGTTCGAAAAGCTTGCTTCCCAGGATGTCCTCCAACTGTTGGATTGCAACAGTCATAGCGGACTGAGAAACGTTAACGTTTTCAGCAGCTTGGGAGAATCTCCCGGCTTCAGCGGCTGCTAGGAAGTACCTCAGATGCCGCATCGAAATCTCGGTTTCTTTTGACATTAGATAAACAGATACCTAGATAAAAGTTTTTTGCGTTTTACAGAACTCACTATGCCTTCGTAAGCTCAGTCCTGTCTACGGCACCGAATCGTAGATAGCGGTAGAGCTAGCATCTGTTTTTGCTTAATAGCAGTGCACAGAATGCAGCGCCGCACCAAGCAAGGGCGTACAAGAAAAATCTAATAAGACGCGCGCCATGTTTTTTTCTTTACTGCCCGTTTTTCATAAGCCGTCCATGAGGGTGGCTTAACCAAAATCAGACCTCGTGCCTACTGCATATTTTGTGGCGGCGAGAAGGTTAGAAAAAGGTGGAGCATGGGCAGTTTGAATTCCGGTGATTTAGTCGACCAGTTGCCAGCGTCGGCAAGACCCTTCCAGTTTGATGACAGCGTCGAGCAACCGCGCGGAATTGCGCCTCGGTATGTCTTATCTGCTCTAGTCATTTCTTTTGCCATGCATTTCAGTGCCGTGTGGGTATTGAGCTTGCAAGAGACAGCTCCTTTGCAAGAACCACCGAAGGTGCCTGAAATGGCCATCGAGTTCGCAGCGCCGCCGCCACCACCTCCGCCACCTCCGCAAGTTGAGCCCGAGCCCGAGCCAGCAGAGGAGGCGAAACCGGTGGTCGAGGATGCTCCGCCGCCGCCGAAGCCGAAGGTTGTTCCTAAGCCTGTGCCTAAACCGAAGCCAAAACCACAGCCTAAACCGGTCCCGCAACCACCACAGCCGCCGCAGCCTGCGCCACCGCCGACTGCCCCGACTCCACCTGCGCCTCCACGGGAGACTCAGCCTTTGGCATCAGCGGCTGGCCTTCACAACCCTCCGCCACGTTATCCAGCGCAGGCGCAGAAAAGAGGGCAAGAGGGCACTGCTGTGCTCCGAATTCGCGTACTTGCCAACGGACGTGCTGGCGAGGTTCAGATCCAGCGCTCCAGCGGTCATAAGTCTCTTGATGACGCGGCCGTAGAAGCAGTGAGGGGATGGAGCTTTGTACCGGCCAAACGTGGGGACACGGCAATAGACGGCTGGGTTGCCGTTCCCCTGACTTTCAAACTGAATTGACCCGCACCAACGCCTGAGGACTTAATCATGCAAGCTGATTTGTTTAACCCATTCTCGTCTGTTGAGCACGCAACCATCTGGCTGCTGGTGTTGTTTTCCATTCTCACCTGGGCCATTGCGCTCATGAAGGGTGTGCAGTTTGGTCAACTGAAAAATGAAGACAAGCGTTTTCGTCGTGACTTCTGGGAGGCTAGGAATCTCGAAGAAGCGATCCTAAAAACGGCTGACCAACCAGGACCGACAGCTCGGATGGCTCGAGCTGGCTTTAAGGCAATTCAAGTTAAGCAGTCAAAGCAACCGGATCTGACTCAAGCGATTAATAGGCAGGACCGGCTCGAGCGTGCACTTCGTCAGCAGATCCAGCGTGAGCGCCGGACTCAAGAGTCAGCGTTGGCAATCCTTGCATCGGTTGGCTCTACATCTCCATTTATTGGTCTCTTTGGGACCGTTTGGGGAATCATGGAAGCGCTCAAAGGCATTAGCCTTTCTGGCAGCGCGAGCCTTGAAACCGTTGCAGGCCCAATCGGTGCGTCCTTGATCGCCACGGGTGTTGGCATTGCTGCCGCGGTTCCCGCAGTACTTGTGTACAACTACTTCCTGCGGCGTTTGAAAAGTAACGCAGCAGATCTCGATGATTTTGCGCACGACTTTTACGCCCTTGCGCAGCAGAGTGCATTCCAGCTTCAGGAACCGGTGGCGCAGTCGCGCAGTGCAGTTAAAGAGGTAAGCTGACATGGCATTCTCGACTCAAGATAGCGACGAAGTACTCTCAGAGATGAATGTAACGCCACTGGTAGATGTGATGCTTGTCCTGCTTGTGGTGTTTATTGTTACTGCTCCAATGCTGACTAATTCGATACCCATCAATTTGCCTAAGACTGATGCGGTGGCACCGGCTGATCAAAAAGATCCTCTCGTTGTAAGTATCAACGAAGAAGGTCGGTTTTATGTGAATAAGGACGAGATTCAATTTGAGTCCTTAGAGGCAAACCTCACCGCTGCAAAGCAGGCAAGCCCAGATGTCCGTGTTCAACTGAAAGCCGATGATGGCGTGAATTATGGTCAGGTGGCTAAGGCAATGGCTGCAATCGAGAAGGCGGGTATCACCAAGTTGTCGGTACTAACCGCTCGCTAAAGGATATGCGCAGTGATCTAAAAGCTTGACAGTTTCTGCACGCATTAATGATGTGCCGTATGCCACTTGCTACCCAGGCTATCCAGGATAGAGAGTTATGAATTTTCGTAAGCTGAGGCCATTTTTAGCGGCTTCCTTCTTGATGTCACAAGCGGTTCTTGCCACGCCGCAGCCTGCATTGACGCTCTATGGTGACACGCCCCGTTATGCAGCTGGATTCGAGCATTGGGACTATGTAAATCCCAATGCTCCGAAGGGAGGCATCCTGCGAATGGCACTGCCTGATCCCGTTCCGTTCGATCATCTGATCCCATATGTGGACGACGGAATGGGGCTAGCGCAGATTGACCAATGGGTATATTCACCGCTTGCTGTCCAAGCGCTTGACGACCCTTACGCAGTTTACGGCTTGGTTGCCCAAGGTATCGAGACCGCGCCTGACTCTAGCTGGGTCCGCTTTTCAATCAACCCGGCTGCCAGGTTTGCTGATGGAACGCCTATCACCGCGCGTGATGTGAAATACACATTTGACTTGTTGATGACGCAGGGCAGCCTGCGCTATCGGATGCAATATGCGGGTGTGAAGTCAGTCACTGTTGAGTCGGATAGAGAAGTACGTTTCGAGTTCAAAACCCCTGGAAATCGAAAACTCGCTATGAGTCTAGCGGATCTACGCCCGCTGCCCGAACATTGGTGGAAATCTCGAGATTTTTCCAAGGGCGGTGGATTTGAGCCTCCATTGGGTAGTGGTCCCTATCATGTTTTTAGCGTGGATCCTGGTCGGAGCGTAGTGTTCGCAAGAAACCCGGAGTGGTGGGGTAAGGATTTACCAGTTAACAAGGGGCAGTACAATTTTGAACGTATAAAAGTTGATGTCTTTACCGACGATACCGTGGCGCGTCAGGTGCTGATCGGTGGTGATTACGACCTGCGAATAGAAAAATCTGCTGCCGGGTTTGCAGTTGGGTATCAAGTGGATGCACTTAAGGACGGCCGCTTACAGAAAGATCACTTAGCAAAAGGAGAAATTTCTGGGCCGCAGGGGTTCATATTTAATCTCCAGCGTCCTGCGCTGAAAGATGTTCGGACACGCCAAGCCGTTGCCCAGCTGTGGGATTTTGAGTGGACCAACCGCAGCATGTATTACAACCAGTATCAGCGGCTGCAAAGCTTCTTTCCAAATAGTAACCTGGCCGCGACTGCGCTTCCAGACGAACAAGAGTTGGCGATCCTGGAACCTTTCCGTAATGAGGTGCCAGAGCAGGTTTTCAAACAGGTGTTCCAGACGCCAACTACCGACGGAAGCGGTGATATTCGCGATCACCAACTGGCGGCACTTGAACTGCTAAAAGCAGCGGGATGGCGCCCCAAAGGGAAATATCTCGTAGACGCGGAAGGTCAGCCGTTAGTTATCAACTTCATCGCGATTCAAAAGAGTTTTGAACGCGTATTCTTGCCCTTCAAACGTAACCTCGCGCAGATTGGGGTGACGTTAAACATCCGTATTCTGGACGCTGCGCAGTTCCAGCAAAGGCTTATGCGTCGTGATTTTGATCTGACCATCTCTCGGTTGCCGATGACCGCAGCACCGGGGCGTGAACTCTTTAGTTACTTTGGTTCCGCCGCGGCCACTGACCCGGGGGCAATGAACTTCTTTGGCTTGAAAAGTCCAGTGGTGGATAGGCTAATCGACGGCGTAGTGAACGCCAATTCTCAGGGCAGCCTTATTCACCATGCGCGAGCACTCGACCGAGTCTTGCAGTGGAATTATTACTGGATTCCCAGCTATGCAAACCGCGGCACAGGCGTCGTCTGGTGGAATCGGTTTGGCAGGCCGGCAAAAGAACCAGAGTTAAAGCTTAGCTTCGATACTTGGTGGCAGGTTAGCGAAGTTGCACTCAATAGTCGGCAAATGGAACAGCAAGTGGCTGCTACCGCTAACCATTCGCAGAAGGAGTTCTAAGTGGCTTCCTACATTATTCGCCGGCTGTTACTGATCATTCCGACGCTGCTGTGCATTCTTCTAATCAACTTCGTGATTGTTCAGTTTGCTCCTGGTGGCCCTGTGGAACAGGCAGCAGCACGACTGCAAGGGTTGTCTGGCCCAGCTTCAGGCTTGAGCAGCTCAGCGGAAGGGGCTAGTGCAGGGGCGGGCTTTTCACTGTCTCCGGAATTACTCCAACAGATCAAAGAGCGGTATGGGTTTGATAAAAGCCCGATCGAGCGGTTCGGGATGATGATAAGGCAATATGCCCTATTTGATTTCGGTGAAAGTTTTTTTCGAGGTGCTTCAGTCAATGATTTGGTGCTCCAAAAGTTGCCGGTAACCCTATCGATTGGGTTTTGGTCTCTGTTGATTACCTATCTAGTATCGATTCCATTGGGGATACGAAAGGCAGTGCGCAATGGTACCCGCTTCGACGTATGGACAAGCTGGGTAATCGTTACGGGATATGCAATGCCAGGCTTCCTGTTCGCAATGCTACTGCTAGTGTTCTTCGCTGGCGGGTCGTACTTCAACTGGTTCCCAGTCCGTGGGCTGGTTTCAGATGGCTTTGAGCAGCTATCTTTTGTAGGGAAAGTGGTTGACTACTTGTGGCACTTGGTTCTTCCGGTAACTGCATTGGTGACGAGCAGCTTTGCCGCTTTGACGATCTTGACTAAAAACAGCTTCCTGAATGAGATTGGTCGTCAATACGTAACAACAGCGCGTGCGAAAGGACTTACAGAGAATCAGGTCCTCTATAAACATGTGCTGCGAAACGCGATTCTTTTGGTGGTGTCAGGTGTGCCTGGTGCGATGGTGTCAATTTTCTTCGGTGGGGCATTGCTGATTGAGGTTGTTTTTTCTCTTGATGGAATGGGCAGGCTTGGCTATGAATCAGCAGTTGCTAGAGACTATCCCGTAGTGTTCGGTCTTCTTTTTCAATTTACTCTGGCAGGATTGTGCCTCAAGTTGATTGGCGATATTTGCTATTCCTTGATAGATCCTCGCATCAACCTCGCGGCGAGGAACGCCTGATGCTAGTTCTTACACCCATTGGTCAGCGACGTTGGAATCGATTCAAACAGAATCGTAGAGGGTGGTGGTCACTTTGGGTTTTTCTTACGCTCACCATATTGTGTTTGTGCAGCGAGATGATCGCTAACGATAAGCCCCTGGTGATGAGCGTTAAAGGAGAGCTATTTTTCCCGGCTTTTGTAAGCTACACCGAGCAGGAGGTCGGAGGTCAATTGCCGTTTGAGCCCGATTACAAGAGTCGCTACGTTAAAAATCTTGTAGAGAAAGAGGGTGGATGGATGATGTTTGCTCCGGTCTCATTCAGCTTCGATACGGTTAACTATGATCTTGCAGTCCCAACACCAAGCGCCCCGAGCACGGAAAATTGGTTAGGTACCGATGATCAGGCCAGGGATGTATTTGCAAGGGTGATTTACGGTCTGCGAGTGTCCATTGTATTTGCTTTGGCGATTACTCTCATTAGTTCGGTGATTGGCATAGCAGCAGGAGCAATCCAGGGATATTTTGGCGGCTGGGTTGACTTGGGTGGGCAGCGTTTGCTCGAAGTGTGGGCAGGTCTTCCTGTGTTTTTCATGCTGATCATTCTTTCGGGATTCATCGAGCCGGGGTTTTGGTCGATGCTAGGAATAGTCGCTGTATTCACTTGGACCGCGTTGGTTGAGGTGGTGCGAGCTGAGTTTCTTCGCGGTCGTGGCTTGGAGTATGTAAAAGCCGCTAGAGCCTTGGGGCTGAGCAATCGGACGATTATGTATCGGCACATTTTCCCAAATGCACTCACGGCAGTCGTTTCATTCCTTCCATTTGTTGCTACCGGCACGATCGGAGCCCTATCAGCTTTGGACTTCCTGGGCTTGGGAATGCCGTCCGGTAGCCCGTCAATGGGGGAGTTAATCGCCCAAGCACGAGATAACTTGCAAGCGCCTTGGCTAGCACTGACTGCTTTCGTAGCCATGGCAATGCTCCTCTCCCTTCTGGTTTTCATCGGCGAAGCCTTGCGCGACGCATTTGACCCGAGGTCCTGACATGAGCCAGAAACTAGTTCAAATCGCAAATTTGCAGGTTGCATTCAACGAGCGTGAAGTCGTCCACACCATCAGTTTTGACATACACAAGGGCGAATGCCTGGCGATCGTTGGTGAGTCCGGGTCGGGTAAGTCCGTAACCGCACATTCCATACTGCAACTGCTGCCTACAGCGACCACCACGGTGAGGGGCAGTATTCGGTATGAAGGAGAAGAGCTTCTAGGGTGTGATCCAGCGCGACTGAGGCAGTTGCGTGGTAACCGGATCGCGATGATATTCCAAGAACCGATGAGTTCCCTCAATCCGTTACAACGTGTAGGCACTCAGGTCGCAGAGGTTTTGCGGGTTCACCAAGGAATGAGTGAAGGGGAGGCCTCCGAGCGAACGCTGGGGCTGCTGGAGCTGGTTGGCATCCCGCAGCCGGAATACAGGATGCGCGCTTACCCCCATGAACTGTCTGGTGGCCAGCGTCAGCGTGTAATGATTGCGATGGCATTGGCATGCGAACCGGACTTGCTAATCGCCGATGAACCGACTACTGCCTTGGACGTGACTGTACAAGCCAAGATCATCGATTTACTGCGCGAGCTTCAGGGCAAGCTCGGCATGAGTCTGTTGATCATTAGCCACGATTTACATGTGGTACGTCGCATTGCCCAGCGCGTGGTAGTGATGCGTAAAGGGGAAATCGTGGAGCAGGGCGACTGCGAACAAGTGTTCGATGCGCCTGCTCATCCCTATACCCAAGAGCTACTAAATAGTGAGCCAGAGGGCTCACCTTATGCAAAAAGCGACCAGGGTGTTCTCCTCAGCGTTAAGGATTTGCGCGTTTGGTTTCCAATCCGTAGCGGGTGGTTTAACCGAAAGCCCAAATTTATTAAGGCTGTTGACGGAGTAGGGTTTCAGCTGGCGCGCGGCCAGACCTTAGGGATTGTCGGCGAATCGGGATCGGGAAAGTCTACCTTAGGACAGGCAATTTTGCGCCTCCAAGAATCGCAAGGTTCTATTTCATTTGCGGGAGAGCGGCTCGATCAACTTAACTCCAAGCAGATGCGCCCTTGGCGCAAAAAGATCCAAGTGGTTTTTCAGGATCCCTACGGAAGTCTCAATCCCAGGATGACAGTCGGTCAGATCATTTCTGAAGGGCTTGAGGTGCAGGGATATGGAAAGCCTGAGCAAAATCAGCGAGTCATTCGTGCGCTTGAAGAAGTAGCTTTGGATCCTGAATGCCAGCACCGATACCCCCACGAATTTTCAGGTGGACAGCGGCAACGCATAGCCATTGCACGCGCTCTGGTTTTGGAACCGGAGTTAATCTTGCTCGACGAGCCAACTTCCGCGCTTGACAGAACTGTGCAGAAGCAAGTTGTCGAGCTGTTGCGCAGTCTTCAAGTGAATCGTGGACTAACTTACATTTTCATTAGTCATGACTTGGCTGTGGTTAAAGCGCTGGCTCACGATTTAATGGTGGTGAAGGAAGGCAAAGTGGTCGAGCATGGGCCCGCTAAGTTGCTGTTTGCCCAGCCACGCCACCCCTACACAAAAGAGCTATTCAGGGCTGCATTCGTATGCGAAGAATCCGAACGAGAGTTTGGATGAGCGTGCCTGAGTAGCTTTGCATCGCAGACAACAAAAAGAAATAGAACCCATAAAACCTGCCAGGCCAATAATAAAGCGGAGTAAGTATGGATCACTGCAAGCTAAAGCGGTTGAGTGTCGCTGTTGCCAATGCTATCAGGTGTTCGTCAAAGCACTGTCACGCCGTAGTCCTTCTTAGCGCTGCGAGCTTGGCTTTTCCTGTCATGGCGGAAACAGGAAACAACAGCGACAGCTCGATGGCTACCCAGGAAGAGGTGCCGGTCGGCACTTTACAGGGAGTCATGGTCACCGCTAACAAGCGTGACGAAGAGGCGAAGGATGTTCCGATGTCTATCTCGGCTGTACGGAGTGATACGTTGATCCAGGAGGGCACTCCTACGATTGAAACCTTTTACACAAAAGTTCCGGGTTTGAGCCTTTCCTCGAGCCCTGGCGGCAGGACTGAGGTCGCAATGCGTGGCGTTACGACTGGTGCAGCAGCTGCTGGCAACCCCGTGGTTGGCTTCACGATCGATGATGCGCCTTTCGGCGGGTCCACTTTCGTCGGCGGGTCAAGCGTACTCGTTCCTAACATTGATCCTTTTGATCTAGACCATATTGAAGTTCTCCGGGGTCCACAGGGGACTCTCTACGGCGCGTCTAGCTTGGGCGGGCTCATAAAATATGTGACCGTAAAACCGGATACGAACAAATTTAGTGGTCAGCTTCAAATTGATGGCTCAATGGTAGACCATGGGGGGACTGGGTATGGCGCGCGCGGAGCTGTAAACCTCCCCATCATTTCGAACACCTTTGCGCTGCGCTTGAGTGCTTTCGATAGAGAGGATCCGGGTTGGGTTGACGATCCCCGACTAGGCAAAACGAATGTGAATGCTACCCGAACTACCGGTGGCCGTATTTCGAGCCTGTGGTTCCTCAACGATGAGATCACCGTACGCACGTCCTACCTACAGCAGCACACTGATGCTTACGCAGGTGCGGGGATTGACCGTACAAGTGCTTATGGCTCCTGGGTTGACGGTGATAATGACCATCGACGTGTAGACGAGGCAGATGGTTATTCGCGGACAATTAGATTTCTTGATACCAATGTAGAGGCAGATCTCGGATGGGCAACCCTTACCTCAGTCTCGGCCTATAGTGAGATTCGCAACAAAATTGGCCAGGATCTAAGTTCCAGTTTCGGATATTTGATCACGAGACAAGTCCCCGTGCTTGGAGCTGCATTGGGTTACGATCCCTCCACCATGGGGATGCGGTCTGAGACGCCAACTAGCGTGAACAAATTCTCGCAAGAACTGCGGTTGGACTCCCCTCAAGACGGGCGTGCATTTGACTGGCGTACCGGGTTGTTCTTTACCCGTGAATTGGTCTCTACCGGGCAGGATGTGTATATCGCTGATATCCAGACTGGTGTGAACCTAGGGCGACCTTCGCTTTATGACCTGGGAAGCGAGTTGGACTACCGAGAAACGGGTGCATACGCGATGGGAACCTATCATTTTACCGAACGGTTCCAGTTGCAGGCAGGTGTGAGGGCGGCACATAACAAGCAACGCTTTACGGACAGTACTGGTGGGCTGTTGAACGGTGCAACTGCGACAACGTTCTCTAAATCCCAAGAGACTGGCTACACCTTCATGGTCAGCCCTTCTTATAAAATCACTGAAGACCTGATGGTCTATGGTCGCGTCGCCACAGGCTATCGTCCTGGCGGTCCTAACCCGTCTAGTAATGTAAGTTCATCAATTCCAAGCTCATATGATTCAGATACAACTACTAACTATGAGCTTGGCCTGAAGGGTGAATTCTTCGATAAAACCCTATCCCTTGAAACCGCGCTGTTCTACATTGACTGGAAAGATGTTCAAACCACCCTTACAGACTCAGCCAGTAGCTTTAACTATATGGCAAATGGAGGGAAGGCTCGTAGTCAAGGCATCGAGAATAGCTTTACCTGGTTGCCGACCGATCGCCTTACGATCAATGGAACCTTGACCTATACCGATGCGCGATTTGTCGAGGCTGATCCACGCAATCCGGTAGTGCAAAACGGTGATCGCTTGCCTTACTCCCCGCGCTGGAGTAGCTCTCTCTCTGCGACTCAAGAGTTTCCCATTCTGGGGGCTTATACCGGGTATGCGGGGGCTACGGTCACGTATATGGGGGATCGTGGAGGAAGCTTCCCGAATCGGGCCACTAGCACTCGTTTCACTTTGCCGTCCTACACAACTGTAGACCTTAAAGGTGGAATCAGAGCAGGGGATTGGGATGCCAGCCTCTACGTACGTAATCTGTTTAATCGAGATTCACTCGTAGGAACAGGTGGTCGCAATACGTTCGCAACTGATAACGATGTGTTCACTGACACGCGTTTGCAACCTAGAACCGTTGGTGTGTCACTTTCAACACATTTCTAATAATTTGCTGGGTGCGGCCTCATCATTTAGGAGGTCGCCTCAGTGGTGCCACTGCAAGAGGTTTATGGTATGGGCTTAACTGAGGCAAGATTAACTGAACTTGGCATCACGCTACCGCAAGAAAGATTTACTGCTGAAGGTGTAAGGCTGCCTTTTCCCTTTGTAAAGGTAGACGGCACGCGAGTATTTATCTCTGGTCACGGGCCCATGGGCGGAACGCCCGTAGGTGTGAGCCATAAATTAGGTAAGGTTGGTCAAGAGCTTTCCGTCGAAGAAGGGTATCTAGCAGCTCGATATACCGCCATCAGTATTTTGGGCAGTCTTAAGCTTGAACTTGGAAATCTAGATCGGATTCGTTGCTGGCATAGAATTTTCGGTATGGTAAATAGCGCTCCTGGATTTACTGAGCAACCTAGTGTCATCAACGGTTTCTCCGATTTGATTCTCGAGGTTTTTGGCGCAGAACGTGGAAAGCACACGCGCAGCGCTGTTGGCATGTCGGAATTGCCATTTAATATCCCGGTAGAGATCGAGGGCGAGCTGGCGATATTTTCGGAATTCACTGAGGCTTGAATCAGATGACTGCGATCTTCGGCTCCGAAATCCGTAAAGAGTTTGCTTTTGATGGCATCCAACTCAACGGCGCATTTATGCACCCAGTACCTCTTCGCTCAGTAAAAGCGATGCAGGATTATCTTGATGTTCGCCTGATGAACGCTAACTCACCATTGGTAGACATGCCAGCGGATCGCGCTGAAGCTCAACAGTTATTTGCTCAGTTGATTGGAGCTGACCCTGATGAAATCGCATGGGTCTCCAGTACGACAGTAGGGGAAAACCTCGTGTTGGCGAGCTTGGGTCTAGTTCCCGGATCTAATGGCCGCATTGTAACAGACGCTTATCATTTTCCCGGATCCCTGCACTTATATAATGAGCTTAGAAAGCAGGGGGGCGACGTTGAAATAGTTATGCCTCGTGATAGTCGAATCGATCTAGAGGATCTGGCCAAGGCGATTACGCCGGGAACGAGATTGGTTGCGATATCGTTGGTTTCAGCAATTAATGGTTTCCAGCACGACTTAAAAGCCGTTTGCGAATTAGCGCATTCACGAGGGGCGCTAGTTTATGCTGACATAGTTCAGGCGGCTGGTAGTGTGCCCCTAGATGTGCATGCCAGTGGGGTGGATTTTTGTGCGTGCTCTACCTACAAATGGTTGATGGGTGATTTTGGTGCGGGTTTTCTTTACGTTCGCCGCAACCTATTGGAACAGATCCAGAGGAGTCAGTTTGGCTACCGGCAGCTCGCCCATTTCACCTCCCATATTTTTCCTTTCGACGAGCCTGGTGTAGCACCATTTCAATCTAGGTCGAAGGACAACGTAGCGGGCTACTTTGAAGTCGGCTCACTGAGTAACGGAGCTGTTGCTGCATTGAAGCCTTCCCTTCGCTGGCTGCTAGAGCTAGGCCAGGAACGTATTACAAATCACAGAGCGCCATTGTTACGAAGACTTCAAGAGACGCTGCCCGGTATGGGTTATAGCGCTATGACGGCGCCTGAAAGTAGTAGTGCATTGGTTAGTTTTGCGTGCGCGGACACAACCTCTTTCGCAGAGCGTATGCGTCAAGCGAATATTCATATTTCTATCTATCGGCATCGATTTCGTATTTCACTGTCGTTCCACAACGATATGGATGATGTTGAAAAATTGTTCGAGGCTCTCTCATGACTGTGGAGACACATGCTTTATCTTCAAACGCACAGGCTCTCGAAACCTGCGTGGTTTGTCGTGGCCGCTTCAATGGGGTCGAACTCACTTATGAAGCGGAAGTTTCTACCCATGAAGTGGTCGATGAGGTCTCCCAGCAGATTGTGCACTTGGTCTGCACGTCTTATGTGCGGACACCTGTGGATTCTAATAGGCCCGTAATTATTGTCTTTAATGGCGGGCCAATTTCTCCTTCGGTTTATCTGCACATGTTGGCCTTCGGGCCAAAATACGTAGCCTTCCCAGATGACCTGGACGCTTTGCCGGATTCGCTCGAGCTTCGTGATAATCCTAACTGTTTGTTGGATGTTGCTGATTTGGTGATGTTCGATCCCGCAGGGACAGGCTTCAGTAAAGTAGGAAGCGCTAGCAAGTTAGCTGATGGGTTTAGTGTTGAAGCTGATGCTAGGCAGCTGGTGAATTTCGTTAAAGTATGGACGGGTTATAAAAATCGAAGAGTTTCGCCAGTGTATTTTTTCGGCGAGAGTTATGGGACGATTCGGGCCGCTGTAGCGGCTCGGCAGGTGATCAATGATGAGACTAATCTTAAAGTCTCGGGTGTCATGCTGTTAGGGCAAGCACTCAATATCGTGGATACCGTGCAACGTCCAGCTAACGTACTAAGCTATGTAGCCTCTCTGCCAACGCTAGCAGCGACTGCTTGGTACCATAATAAGGTTGATCGAGGCGAGATGTCTTTGGTCGAGTTCCTAGAGCGCGCAGCCGAATTCGCGGGAAGTGAATATCTCCTTTCGCTTATGAAGGGTAATGACCTAGATTCCGCAGGAAAAGAAATCATTGCGGGAAAACTCTCGGAGTTCACGGGTGTCAGTGCGAAGGTCCATTTGGAGAATAACATACGCTTAACGAAGATGCAGTTCAGAAACGAGCTGCTACGAGAGCGTGGTCAGGTACTGAGTTTCATCGATTCCCGCTATACCTCGGAAGGATTTTCGACTACCGCTGATCCCGCTACAGCGTTGCATCGTGCTCTTTATCGCTTTCATGGCGATTACCTCAAAGGTAACCTCAAGCTACAAGCCCCTGATTCCTATGAGGTCAGTTCTCCTGTAACGAGCCTGGATGCGTGGGATTGGCATAATGCCACGCCCTTCAGTGATTGGCCCTATCTTGCTGATATAAATATGGCGATGGCAGCAGATAGCAATCTTCGAGTTTGGGTGGGTGTTGGTTACTTCGACTTGATGACTACGTTAGGCGCCACGCTCCACGCTATCAAGCAATCTGAGTGGCCGCGGGACCGAACAACGCTTTGTTGCTATGAGGGTGGGCATATGCCCTATACGGTTGAGCGTAATCTGCGAAAGCTCATGGACGATATTCGATGCTTTATTGTGGGGGATCAGCAGGAATGACCGGGGTCGTCAGCGATATCAAAGAGGACGTGCAATCGTTTAATCAATGGCCTTCTAGTCGTCATAGCCTACGGGTGGGCGCGAGGATGTTGGATTATGACGCTACATTTTCTGAGCTAACTCTGTGCCGTGACAATCGCGCTCAGGCCACAATTTCTGCGACTAGTTATACACTTGCGGGAGGCTGTGCGGACAATCCTCGGCCTGTCATGTTCCTCTTCAATGGAGGGCCTGGTGCGTCTTCTTTGCCACTCCATTTCAAGGCGCTAGGTCCACGCTTAATTACGGCAATCGATGAAGATACCTATCAACTCCGTGACAATCCAAACTGCCCGTTGGCGCTGATTGACTTAGTGTTCATAGATCCTGTCGGTACGGGCTTTAATCAGATTGTGGAGGGAGGCTCTTTAAAGCACTTCCTGAATGTCGAGGGAGATGCTGAAGCTGTATTGGAATTCATTGCCTGTTGGCTACAGGCGCATGGCCGCCAGAATGACCCTATTCATTTGGCAGGGCAGAGTTATGGTGCCTACCGCCTCACCGCTTTGGTAGAAAAAGCAGAGGGCCTGAAACTATCCGGCCTTACTATCATCTCGCCAATGATTGATGCGAGTGCGTCGGACCGCGCTGTGGGCAACGATTTACCATTTATTTTTTTGCTTCCTAGCATGGCTGCATGCGCGTGGTACCACCAGCGTATCGACAAGCGTGGCGCGCTTGACCAGTTAGTGGCCGACGTAAGTACTTTTGCGCAGGGAGAGTATGCTTCCGCATTGCAACAAGGGGGGCGGTTGCCAGAAGCTACCAGGAAATTGATTTCTGACAAGCTTGCAGGCTTACTCGGTTTGCCTGCTGAGCTTATCCTAAAGAAAGACTTACGCGTCGACCTAGACTTTTTCATGAACTCGTTGCTTGCAAGTGACAATGTGCGGATAGGCCAGCTAGATGGCCGAATTGTGGGCTCTGCTCAACCCGCACGTGTAAATAGCTCGAAAAGTAGTCAGCCAACCAGTGATCCTGCTTTGATCATTAGTGGAATGTCGCTTACGGTTGCCCAGTATTTCTGTGATGAGCTGGCTGTTAATTTGAATAGGCCATATGTCAGCCTTAACTTGGGGGTTAACGCTGAGTGGGATTGGCGTTTTGGCTTGCCGTCGACTCGCTTCTATGTCAGCAGAGGGCAGCATCTGGCTAATGCGATGCGTGACAATCCGAATCTTAAGCTTCTATGCCTTTGTGGGTACTTTGATTTGAGCACGCCGTATCTTGGCGCGCGGTATTCGCTTGAGCATGCAGGATTGCCTCTAGAGCGTGTTTCAATTCAGGCATTCCCCGCGGGACATACACTGTATGACGACCAGGATGTGTTCGAGCAGGTCACGGACGCCTTGAAAATGTTCATTGCTCAGGCGGAAAGTAATTCCAGTCAGGGGACTAAAGTTTGAAAATAGAGCATTCGGTGACGCTGCAACTTAAACCGCAATCGGATAATTGTGGTTATTTAGAAATTTCGGTTGTGCTGGAGGACGCTACGGTTCTTGTTGGTGAGCCATTCCTGGAGATACCGTCGACTGTCGCTGGTATCAAATCAGTCAGCTATCTACCCGAAGAAATCCGGGTGACTGATGACATAGGGGCTATCGCTGTTGAAATCATGCCGACAGCTTCGGGCAATGCGATTATCCCAATGGTGAGGTATTCGGCAGCGCGAAGTAGTGTGGGCCCTGTGCGCGTCGCCTACACAGCGCCTGTGCCAAAATCTTCTTCGCATCGCAATAGTGCTCCGCCATTTGACCTGCGCAGCGACGCTCCTGGTGTAAGTGGCGCAGGACTTACATTTTTGCTTCTGCCTATTCTAGAGGGGCAGGTGGCCTTGTCGTTGAAGTGGGACTTGAGCCTAATGTCTACAGGCGCCCGTGGAGTGTGCAGCCTCGGTACCGGCGATTTTATTTTGAGCTGCACCCTGGAAGAAGTTAGAAGTAGCTTCTTCATGGCTGGGCCATTGAAGAGCGTCCCTGATGCAGTAGAACAGGATTGCGTCTTCAGCGCCTGGTGGGTTGGCAAACCCAATTTCAGCTGCGAGTCCACGCTGCCATGGATCAAACGTAGTTACGAAGCGATAGCAGATTTTTTCCAGCCCCTGGAAACGAAGCCGTTCAGAGTGTTTATTCGCCCTGGCTCAATTGATTCAAGCGGAGGCGCTGCCTTGGTCGACAGCTTTATGATCGGATATGGCATGGAGCCTCAATCGGAGGACTCGTTACGCTTTCTGATGGCGCATGAGATGGTCCACCCACTCGCTAAGGGCCTGGATGATCAAGGGGCGGAGCACTCATGGTATGCAGAAGGGTGTGCTGAATACTTCAAGCTTATCATCTCCTATCGAGCCGGATTGGTAGACAGCGATGCCTTCCTGCGCGAGCTTCGCGCGAGTACTCAAAATTATTACGGAAATCCAAATATTGGTCTGCCTCAAAATCACGTTCAGCGTTACTTTTGGAGCGACTCTCTTGTTCGTACGCTCCCGTATGACCGTGGGCTCCTCTATTTGGCATCCGTAGACTACCAGTTGAGGACTGCGAGTGATGATAAGGTTCGGGTTGATGACATTGTGCGCGAATTGATTGCGCTCAAAAATGAGGGGGTCCGCCTGAATCAAGAGCTTTGGCTTAGTAAACTTACTGAAGTCATTGGCGAACAAGCATCTATCGACTTTCAGAAAATGATGTCTGGTTCGGTGCTGGTGCCGGCTCCAGGTGCATTCGGAAGAGAATTCACTAGGAAGACTATTGAATTGAAACAATTCGATTTAGGCTTCCTGGAGTCGTCTTTCAGGGAGGGGCAGATCCGCGGTCTTAACATTGAAAGTAACGCTGCTAAAGCTGGGTTGCGTGAGGGTGATGTTGTCGTCCGACACGATCGAGTTGGGGCAGCATCATCCGACGTGGAAAGCGATTTCAATTTAACAGTTTCCCGTGAAGGCGAACTCTATGAAATTAGCTATTCGCCCCGCGGGCAGTGTGTTGTCGGGTATGAGTGGGTAACCAAGCTCGACCGAGGTGAGGTATGAGTTTTGAAGAAAATCGTCGTGAACTCAGCGCCCTGACGGGTGGAGGGATTATTTGGGATAACCACGTATGCATGCCGCTCAGAACCCGAGATGATGGTTATTTATGCAAGCTAGAGCATTGTCGTGATGCTGGAGTTGATGTTGTCACCTTACCGATTGGCTATGGCAATGATAGCGTAGAGCAGCATTTCAGGATGATCTCACTGTTCCGGGATTGGATTGCGCGGAATTCGAACAGTTTTAGACTCGTGTTGACTGTAGAGGACGTTCTGGCAGCCAAACGCTCTGGCCAGTTAGGTATCTGTTTCGATATCGAAGGGATGGGTGCCGTTGCTGATCAACCTGACCTGGTGCGGCTTTACTACGATCTTGGTGTGCGTTGGATGTTAATCGCATACAACCGATCTAACTCTGCCGGGGGCGGTTGTCTAGATAATGATTGTGGGCTTACTGAATACGGTCGCCAAATTATAAAGGTGATGAATGAAGTTGGGATGGTGCTCTGCTGTACTCATGCGGGTTATTTGACGGCGAGACAGGCGATTGAAGTGTCTGATGCGCCAGTTATTTTTTCCCATTCCAATCCGCGATCTATGTACGATCATCCGCGAAATATTCCAGACGACTTGATGCGAATGTGTGCTGAGCGGGGTGGTGTTATCGGTCTTAATGGTATCGGTATTTTTCTTGGTAATAACGATGCAAGTACTGAGACTTTCATGCGTCATTTGGAGTACAGCCTTGATTTGGTTGGGGAAGATCATGTGGGAATAGGCACGGATTATTCCTTTGATCAAGAGGATGTTCAAAGGGCTGTTTTGAGTAATCCTGAGACTTTTCCCCCCGAGCTGTTTCCTAGTGGCAGCGGGTTGGAAATGATCCCGCCTTGGCGATTCAATGAGATCGCTTTCCGGTTGAGTGATAGAGGTTACTCGCAGTCGTTGCTAGCCAAGTTATTTGGTGGAAATCATATGCGTATCGCCAATCAGGTTTGGCGGTGATTTTTCTCTTTTGAGCTTTTCGAGGTGCAGGATGTCTTTAACACTCCCAGAGTCAGGAAGATGTGAGTTTCCTTGTACTGTCACCGACAATTTTTCTTTTGCTGCTGTCGGAGATTTGATTGGTCCTACACGACCTGAAACCGTCCGCATAGGCACTCGTTTTCGGGACGTCGTTGATTTGCTAAAGGCTGCCGACGTTACTTTTGCAAATCAGGAAGGCTCAATTTTTGATGTTGACCACTTCGAGGGTTTCCGCGCTGCTGAAAACGGCGGGGGATATCCAGTTAGCGATGCAGTCGTTGCGGATGATCTCAAGGCCATGGGCATCGACGTGGTGTCCAAAGCTAATAATCACGCGACGGATTGGGGAATAGAAGGAATGAATGCCAGCCTCAGTGAACTGAGGCGTGCCGGTGTCGCGGTGGCAGGTGCCGGTACGAGTCTGGCGGCAGCGAGAGCGCCTGCATATCTCGAAACCGCGAAAGGCAGGGTCGCGGTACTGGCCGCTGCAAGTACATTCACCCCAATGTCTCCAGCGGGTAATGCGGACGGAGAGGTTGGGGCAAGACCTGGTATCAGTGTCCTGAGGACAACTCCCGTCAACGTGCTAACTGCCGAGGGTATGCAGGTAGTCTGGAAGGCCGGGTGTCTTCAGGGCATTGGTACCGGCCTCGATAGCCGCGCTCATGGAAACCCTGATCGCTTGAGGTTGGGTGACGAAGTTTTCGCTGTGGGCGAACGCTCGGGCTTGCGCTACGAGATGAACCCTCATGATTTTAAAGAAATCGTTCGGTCTATCCGGGGCGCTAAACAAGTATCAGATTTTGTGGCGTTTGGTCTGCACGGCCATGAGAGCTATTCTGGTGATGGCGTTGATCGTCGACCTGCTGACTTTATGCCAATCTTGTATAGGGCAGCCGTAGATGCAGGCGCGGATATTGTAGTTACCACAGGCCCGCATTTGGTCAGAGGCATAGAGATCTACAAAGGCAAGCCAATATTCTATGGCTTAGGCAGCTTTTTCCTTCAGCTGGAAGGGGGGCGAGGGCCTACAGTTGATGCGGCCCGCCAACTAACTATCGATCCTCTTGAATTTACAAAGCCAGAATATATTAGGAAAATATTTCAGTTTCCAGTGAGTTGGTATGACAGCGTTCTGCCAGTTTGTGAGTTTTCAGCAGGCCGACTTTCCACGGTAAAAATATTCCCTCTGTTGTTAACTAAAACCGAAAATCCTGGGCTTCAAGGGCACCCTCGAATCGCTGTTGGTCAAGACGCCACCAGGATTCTCCAGCAGTTACAGCTCGACTCAGCGGAGTTTGGTACTTCGATAGTAATCAAAGGTGATGTTGGAGTTATATGTCTGTGATAATAGTTGGGGCGGGCTTGCAGTGATGGTTGCGTTTCGTCATACGTTATTCGAAGACCTTTGCGCGTTTACTATCGGCACTGTGATGATATCAATTGGGCTGGTGTTTCTGCACGCTGGCGGACTGATGACTGGGGGCACCGCAGGGCTATCATTGCTAATTAACTATGTCACTAACGTTCCGATAGAGGTCTCTTTCTTTCTATTGAATATACCTTTCTATGTTTTGGCTTTGCGCAGCATGGGTGGCAGTTTTACCGCCATTTGTTTTTTGGCCGTCGCAACCGTGTCGGTAATGACAAAGTACCATGCAGGATTTCTGCATCTTTCGGGAATTGATCCCGTTTATGCTGCTGTGACGGGGAATCTAATGTTGGGTGTAGGTATGCTTATATTGCTTCGGCATAGCATAAGCATAGGAGGGGTCGGTATTTTGTCTATCTATCTCTCCGAGAGGCTAGGGGTGAGGGTCGGCTATATGCAACTGTTTTTCGATGCAAGCATTTTGCTGGCTTCGTTGGCAGTTGTTCCTGGGACGATTGCATTATTTTCTCTAGGCGGTTCATTTCTACTCAATGGAATTCTAGCGATGAATTTTAGGAAGGATAGATATCCCGCTCACGGCTTGGTGGTTAAAACTCGAGGTGAAAAATGAAATCCCGCTTGGTCAGTATTTTAGATTCAGGGTCGCTGAGCGAGGCCACCTACGATGCGGTGGTGGTGGGGGTCTATGGAAGAACCCTGACTGAGGCTGGGGTAATTATTGATGAAGCGTTCCAAGGTTCAATTGGGCTTTCTCTGAATCATCACGAGTTTCCTACGCAAATAAGCGGTGTGTTAGTTCTAAATCAGGTGCTCAAGGGTGACTTGAAACGCGTTGTAGTAGTCCAGATGGGTGAGGCCTTAAAACTGAGTGTCAGGGATTTCAATCGGTGCGCAATCGCAGCGGCCCAAGCTGTTTCTGGATGCGAGCAGTTGCTTTGGTGTCTTTCTGAACAAGATGGCGAAGGGGACTTGGCAGGTCTGTCGATGCTGGCTTTGCGTGATGTAAATTACCAGTTCAGTCAGTTTAAAGGAGAAATTAATCCGCCCAAAAAATTCCAGGTGTTTACCCAATTTATCCCTGTCAAGAGTGCTGCCATTGATCAGCATATAGCCAGAGCTTGCGCTGTTGCTGATGGTGTTGATATGTGTAGGGACTTGGGCAATCTTCCGCCCAATATATGCACGCCGCAGTACCTGGCTGACACTGCACTGTTGTTGGGTGAACATTCCGGGGTTGTTGTAGACGTTTTGGATAAACAACAGCTTTTGGAACTGAAAATGAATGCGTTCTTGGCCGTGGCCAGTGGTTCTATCCATCCCCCTAAATTGATCGTAGTGAAGATTGAGCGAGGAACGGTTGATCAGGCACCCATAGTACTGGTGGGTAAAGGCGTGACCTTTGATGCGGGTGGTATTTCCATCAAGCCGTCTGATGCTATGGACGAGATGAAGTACGACATGTGTGGCGCCGCATCTGTCCTAGGTACCCTTCAGGCGACTATCGCGATGGGCCTTCCCCTGAATGTCATCGGAGTGATTCCTGTCTGCGAGAACATGCCTTCTGGATCCGCTTTTCGTCCGAGCGACATCATCCGCGCCGCTAACGGTACGACCATAGAGGTGATCAATACTGATGCCGAGGGTAGATTGCTGCTCTGCGATGCTCTCACTTACGTTGAACGCTTCAATCCATGCGCTGTGATTGACATTGCCACTTTAACGGGCGCCTGCATCGTAGCGCTAGGAGGCGTACATAGCGGGTTGTTTGCAAGGGAGGATGTGCTCGCACGATCACTCGTCTCTGCGGCTAATTCTTCGGGTGATAGCGTATGGCGGATGCCTCTTGATGCGGATTATGACTCGGCTCTCAATTCAGCATTCGCGGATGTACGCAACGAGGGTGGTAGGCCCGCGGGCAGCATAACGGCGGCGCGTTTCCTGGAACGCTTCACGAGGGCTTATCCCTGGGCTCATCTTGACGTAGCTGGAACGGCTTCTTTACGAGGAAGTCAGATGAAAGGCGCCACAGGCCGACCAGTGCGGCTCCTGACGCGATACCTACAAGACTTTGCTGACATGCAGGGCTTGGGAGCTGCTTGACGAGACGAAAGGCTTTGTGTAGCTGCAACATCCGAGCGCGATAAGCCTAATCAGATTCTGCCCCATCGATAGCGCTAACGATGGGGTTTTCAAGCCCAACTTCCCTACGCCCATTCCTCGCAGGGCAATCTTCGGGCTCGTGGGTCCATCGCAAGAGCGATCCGCAGGGCAACCCAGCGAACAAAAGCTGGGGTAGGGCTTGCCTAATGATAATGATTCGCGTTACCGTGATGTTATCACATAACGTTTGGAGGTTGTCATGCAGGTATTGTCCTCTCTCAAGCAAGCGAAGCTTCGGCATCGTGACTGCCAGGTTGTTAAGCGCCGCGGTCGTATCTATGTAATTTGTAAGTCCAATCCACGGTTCAAGGCCCGTCAGGGTGGGGTCAAAAAGAAAAGAGGTTGAGGGGCTCAGGCTGACAGTCCGCTCCCTTTGCGGACATTTTTCTCGGGGTTGGCCGCCCATCTTTACGATATCTGGAGCGTACAGCCTCAGGCAGTACCTCCAGATACCCCACTGATCCTTCAATACCCAGCAGCGGTTAGCTCGTGGCAATCCTTGGTTGTGCCGAGTGATCGCGGCCTCTGGAGCAGCGGCTGCCTAGCCATGATCATCAAAATTATGTATAAGTCAGGACGTTATAACATAACTAAAACGGTGGTATTTTCATGTTTGTATCAAGATCCCGAGGGCGGGTCGGGTCGATTACGCGCGCGATGATCGCTAGCGGCGTCGTCACTTGCGGGGTGGCTTCAGCCGCGGAGCCTGGAGGCCAAGGTGTTACCGAGCTAGGGCCGATTGAGGTGGTAGGAGAGCGAGGTGAATCAGCGGGTAGCCAACCCTTAGTGAAGAGCAAGGTAAGCAATGCACCAGAGAGCCTACCCGCAGCCGTCAGTACCGTAACCGCCGAAGACATTCGAACGATTAACGTAGGTCGCGATATCTCGAATATCTACCGCCGCGTCCCAGGGGTATTGGCCAACAATATCGATCAGGGGGATACCGGTAACGGTTTCCGTATGAGGGGCTTTGCGACTCAAGGTACTCATGGCGCTGACACCGCCGTCTATGTTGACGGCGTACCTCAGAATATTCCATCCAGCCAAGGCGGCGCCGGGCATGGCCCAGTCTTTCTTGAATGGCTCTCCCCCGAATTGATCGGTCGGGTCAATGTCATCAAAGGTCCTGTTTCCGCGCTCTACGGTGATCAGAACCGAGCCGGCTCGGTCGACATTCAAACCTTGGATGGTGCAGACGTGTCCTCGAGCATTTCGCTCGACCTTTCTAGTTACAACGGTAGGCGCTCCAGCCTGGTCTTGGGTGGTGAGCACGAGGGCCTCGAATCGTTGTTCGTTGCGGACATCTACCGCGCGGACGGTTTCCGCAAAGCGACGGAAACCAATCGAGACAACTACTTCTGGAAGCTGAGCAAGGTCATCGATGATGCCAAGTACTCGGCTCGCTTTAGTCATTACGAGTCGGACTACAAGGGCGCGGGCTATCTCTCTCTGAACGACATGCGTGCTGGCCTGAGCCCCAGATCTACACAGTATGGTTTGCCTGGTTTCGGTGATGCCAAGCGAAACACCTATGTGTTCAACAGGGCGCCGGCAGATGGTGAGGCGGGGCTGTACGCCACCGGCTACTTCGAAGATTTTGAGCGCTCCAGAGCGATCACCACCAGCACGACCAACCATACGTTCGGTAAGGATGACCGCCATATCTATGGGGGGCGGCTGGCTTACAACTTTGTGTTTGAGGACAGTGCTGCCCTGACGGTGGGGGCAGAAGCTAGAAAGGACGATGGCACGGCCTACAGGCAGCAGTATCGCTTCAACCAGCCTACTGAAAATTTCATCAACGATTTTGACATGGATCTTGTCACCTATGGGGTCTTCGCCCAGGGCCAGTACAAGCCTGTTGAGTCGGTGAAATTGCTAGCAGGCATCCGGTATGATCGATTCGATTACGATATCGATAACCTGAAATACCCAGGTGCGAGCACGGGATACCACAGTTCAGTAACGACGCCTAAATTTGGTGTCGTTTGGTCGCCTATCGATAGCTTCGAGTTGTTCGCCAACGTTGCGGAAGGATACCGATCCCCCGCAGCAGAGCAAATCAGTGCCGGAGCTAGTACTGCGCTACCACTGGGCCAGGCTGGGGGGTTGGCGAACGACACCATCCGGCCGACCAAAGTCAAATCCTACGACGCTGGTTTCACCATTCGGCCGTCTAGCAATTTCTCCAGCACGACTGAGTTCTACTACATCAAGAACCAGGACGAGACTGTTCAGACCGCTCCAGAGGTGTACCAGCAGGTGGGGGATACGACTCGCCGAGGTGTCGAGACGAGCTTCAACTACCAGGTGTCGTCAACTGTCAGCACTTATGCGAGCTATGGACGGATTCTGGACGCAATCGTCAACAATCCACCTGCTGGCACCGGGGCCAAGCTTACGGTGCCTGAGCATACCTACAAGGTTGGGGTGCAGTATCGCGATAGCTTCATGGGGGGTCAGATCACGCTCAACGCCGATGCTTACCACCTTGATGGGATTCCCTACTACGTAGGCTCACCTCAGACCCAGGAGCGTGAGATGCCGCCGTATACACGATACGATTTAAGGGCGACCTACGATTACCAAGAGTACGAGGTGAGCGCTTACGGAATCTTCCAGCCACATCGTTACGGAAGTGAGATTGCCTACGGCACGGCCAGCGGCCTGCTGCTCTCGCCCCAGCCTTCGACTATTCTGGGGGCCTCTATCAAGTACTACTTCTGAGGTGATTCGGTTGTGCAAAGTGGCAGCGCTTTGCACAACAATCCGACTTTATTAATCTGATGGTTGGCCTAAGGCCTTAGGCTTACTTGAATATTTCTTTGAATTGGCTCTCGAGTCCCAGTGCGATAGACATTTGAGTGAGGTGAGAGGGCTTGGATGCTTTGAGCTTAAGGCGATTGAACAGATTGGGGTCATTCCATTCAGACATGATTTTGGTGGAGAATTCGATTTGTTCTAAGCTGAGAGCGCCCATTTTGGGGTTGTCGATATCGTTTCGGAAACACTGTGCATAGCCAGTATCCGTTTCGTGCACGATCACTGAGTTTAACGTTACTCCTGATTCGCCATTCTGCATGTCCGTATGTTGCAAAACGGTATCAACCAAGAAGAAGATTACTCGCGAGAACTGTTCAGCGCTTGGTGATACGGGGATTGCTACCCAGCGCTCGGAGTGATTTTGGATAGATTTTATGTACTCAGGATCATCATCGCTCCAGATGGCCACAGCGTGATCAAACGAGTCAATGAGTGTGCGTACATCTCCCTTTAATAGTCCAAAATCATATACCATCTGTCCATTATCTAGGGCATCAGCTTGAAGCAGGATTTCGACCTTGTAAGAGTGCCCGTGAATAGAGTGCGAGCACCGGCGTGTGCTACAGCCTCGCACAATATGTGCATTTTCGAATTTGAATAGTTTTCTGATTAGCATGGTGTGCGTCCAGCAGAGTTTGGCAGCTATTTGAGGATTTCAGATTGATGAGCATTTGTTGAGTAGAGTGCTTGCTTCAAGCTGTCCAGCGTTCCCTCAATTGTGTGTTGGTCTACACCGTTGGTAATGAATACTAATTTAGATCGTCTGTCCTCGTCCGGCCATCCCGGCAAGGTGACAGGAGGGTGGAATATATGTTGAACGCCATGCAGGACGACGGGTGATGCTCTGCCTTCTATGTTAAGTATGCCTTTGACTCGTAAGATGTCTCTTCCGACGAAGCTCATTAGGGTTTCGAGCCAGAGCGTTAGAACCGTTTCGGGTATCGGGCTATCGACTGCAAAGCAGAATGCGCGGATATTGTCATCATGACGATTTACATCTCTTGTTTTTTGAGATTCATCGCCGCTTTCACGACGTAGTGAGAAGCTTTCATTGCCTTGTTTAAGGGGGGAGCTTATACGATAAGTGCTTTCTCTCAACCAGCGTGACACGTCAGGTTTCTCACCCGCTCCAGTGAACAGGCCAAGATTTAATATTTGCTGAGCGTCGACCTTTCCATTTTCAACTTTCCAGTACGTCGCTGCCGGGTTGATATTTCGTAGTCTCTTTTCAAAGTTTTGTGCGTTATGTGTTGAACTTAGGTCGGATTTTGTCATGAGCAAGACATCTGCTACAGCAACTTGCTTTACGGCCTCTTTGAAGCTGTTCAGGTTGTTTTGGCCTGTCTCTATGTCAACTGTAGCGACGATTCCATCAAGCCGGTACCTGGGGGCGATTTGTGCGTGTGTCATCAGGGTGTGGATGATCGGTGAAGGGTCAGCCAACCCTGTAGTCTCAATCAATACGCGATTGAACTGCCGCTCACCCTTCCGAGAAAAACGCCATGAGATATCACGCAGTGTTTTAACCAAGTCGCCGCGGATAGTGCAACAAACACAGCCACTACTCATTTCCATTACTAGATTTTCAGTGCTGTGAGCGATGAGGAGATGATCAAGCGCCATCTCCCCGAATTCATTGATAATGACAAGCGTATCCGCCATCTCAGGCTGCTGAACAAGGTGGTTCAGTATTGTAGTTTTGCCGCTACCCAGGAAGCCTGTAAGCAGTGTCACTGGGATCAGATTTGACTTTGTGGTATCGGTCATGGCGACCTCTAAGTTCATAAGTGTTTACTAGGTCCGAAGGGCGTAATTTTTGGTGTGTGGAAGGGCTCTTCGCGCGGTGGTACTTGGTACCTATCGCTCTAATAGAGGCACGCCCAAAGCCGCTATCTGCCTTAGGCGTGGTTGTGATTGCCTGAGCAGGTATATGGACCTTAGGCCTCCACTGATGAGTGGTGACCGGTGATTAGCCAACGCCCCTCAATGAATTCGAATGTGAACAGGAAGCGCGCCGGTACCTGGCGCTCGTCGCCATCCTGTCGATACACGAACGTATACAAGCCTCCGACCACGACAGTGCCAAGCTTCTGGCTCACTCTTTTTTTGAAAACCTGAACGTCACAGACCAGCCCATCATTGGCCAAGAAATTCTCAAAGTAGCTACGGCGGCTGTCATCGCAGTCACGTACGTCATTGGAGAGCGTTGGCACCAGGATCGCGTCTGGTGCGTAGAGAGCGAGCACGTCATCTACGTTTCGTGTGGCGACAGTCGCAGCCCACTGATGAAGAGCGGCTTTCGCGCCCGCAAGGCACGCAATCTCAGCATTGGCAGGGGTTGCGCCATTGGGTGGGGTAGGGTCGATTCCAGTCATCAGAAGCTCCTTGATCGCGTTGGGAGAGGAACGATTGTTAAAGGCAACGTTATAACATAACATTACGATTTTGGCCGAACGTGAACCCATGGTTTTTTCAATTCTTGAGCGCTCAGCAGATCAGACCGCTGTTTCCTTGGAGGAGGTGATCAGGTCACTCCGTTGGAATGGCGACGGCCTGATTGCCGCAGTAGCGCAGCAGCACGACACCGGCGCGGTCCTGATGCTTGCGTGGATGAATGAGGATGCATTGGTCGAAACCCTAGCAACCCAGCGTGTCTGCTATTGGTCGAGGTCGAGACAGCAGCTGTGGCGAAAGGGAGAAACGTCAGGTCACCGTCAGCAGCTTGTAGAAGCACGATTCGACTGTGACGGGGACGCAATCCTCCTGCTTGTAGATCAGGTCGGCCCGGCATGCCACACCGGGCGTCCCAGCTGCTTTTACAACGTTGTTCATGGGCGAGAAGTGCGCGTCACAGGTAACGCCGGAGATTTCGTATGACATCCGCTTTGATCAGAAACGCTCGGCTTGTAAATGAGGGTCAGGTCTTTGATGCGGACGTGCTCATTGCCAACGGCCGGATCGAAAAAATCGCTCCCAGCATCGACAGCAAGGCTGTGGTCGAAATTGATGCCAAGGGGCGTTGGCTGCTACCAGGCATGATTGACGACCAGGTGCATTTTCGAGAGCCAGGAGCGCCGCACAAGGGAAGCATTTTCACAGAGTCTCGAGCTGCGGTAGCCGGCGGGATTACGAGCTTCATGGATATGCCGAATACCCGGCCTGCCACTCTTGATCTCGCATCCCTGGTCGACAAGAAACAGCGGGCCGCCCGCAGCTCAGTTGCGAATTACGCCTTTCATTTTGGGGTTAGTCAGCACAACTTGGATGTCATTGAGGCCTTGGATCCGCGCTCTGTCGCAGGGGTCAAGGTCTTCATGGGCGCCTCGACAGGCGACATGCTGGTGGATGATCCATTGATTCTCGAGCAACTGTTCTCGAGGGTTCCAACGATCCTGCTTGCGCACTGCGAGCATACTCCCAGCATCCTTGCTCAAGAGGAACGATTCCGAGCGAAGTACGGAGATTTCATTCCTCCTGCCGCACACCCCCTCATTCGTGACGCGGATGCTTGCTTCCAGTCCTCTAGCCTCGCGGTGTCGTTGGCCAAAAAGCATGGCACGCGTCTCCACGTGCTGCACCTTACGACTGCTAAGGAGCTGTCGCTGTTTGAACCAGGTCCGGTAACCCAGAAGCAGATCACTGCTGAAGTATGCGCGCACCATCTGTTCTTCGACGATCGCGACTATGCAGAGCTGGGGAACTTGATCAAATGCAACCCAGCAATCAAATCGCAGGCAGATCGAGACGGTTTACGCGAGGCCTTGCTAAGCGATCGGCTTGATGTGATCGGCACAGATCACGCGCCTCACGCCCTGGATGAAAAGCAGAAACCCTACAGCCTTGCGCCATCAGGGTTGCCCTTGGTTCAGCACGCCTTACCCGCTCTGCTTGAGTTGGTTGAGCAGGGGGTGATCCCTCTCACGAGGCTGGTCCAAAAAACGAGCCACGCAGTTGCTGAGCTTTTTGCCATCCGGGATCGGGGGTTCATTCGCGAAGGATATTGGGCGGATCTTACGCTGGTTGAACGGCTTGCTGCCCCCCGCGCTGCGGCAAGAGATCCCGTACTCGCGCACTGCAATTGGTCTCCCTTTGTAAACCATCAATTTCAACATCGAATCGTCAGCACATTCGTGTCCGGGCAATTGGCCTGGCACGAGGGCCATATCCAGGAAAACTGTCAGGGCCTTCCACTGATGTTCGCACGCTAAGAAAGCGTTTAGTGCAAAGCCATGAGGACAACGAATAATGATTAATGTAACCCTGCCGGACGGCGCTGTACGTTCATTCCCCGCGCCTGTCACAGTGGCAGAGGTCGCCAAAAGTATCGGAGCTGGCTTAGCCAAGGCTGCGATCGCCGGGCGTGTTGATGGTGCTCTGGTCGACGTCAGTCATCTGATTGAACGTGATGCGAGCCTGAGTCTTTTGACATCCAAGGATGCCGACGGCATCGAGGTCATGAGGCACTCCTGTGCGCACCTGCTCGCCATGGCCGTCAAGGAGCTGTATCCGCAAGTGCAGGTGGCGATCGGTCCCGTAACTGAGGATGGGTTTTTCTATGACTTTGCTACCGAGATCCCTTTCACCACTGAGGACCTGAGCGTCATCGAGACGCGCATGTACGAGCTGGCGAGCCAAGACATGGCTATCTCTCGGCGCACGCTGAGTCGCAAAGAAGCACAAGATCTTTTCGAAGCTCGTGGTGAGGTTTTGAAGAGTGAAATCATCCAAAGCATTCCTGCCGATGAGATATTGAGTCTGTACAGGCAGGGCGATTTTGAAGACCTTTGCCGGGGACCTCATGTCCCGTCAACGAGCCGAGTAGGCGCGTTTAAGCTGACCAAGGTGTCAGGCTCATACTGGCGTGGTGACGCTAACGGTATTGCGCTTCAGCGCATCTACGGAACTTGCTGGCCAACCGCGAAAGATCTCGCTGCCTATCTGAACAGGTTGGCTGAGGCTGGTAAGCGAGATCACCGCAAGCTTGGCCAAGCGCTGGACCTGTTCCATTTTGACGACAGCGCACCGGGATCAGTTTTTTGGCATCCGAACGGCTGGAAGCTTTTTCAGACCCTCATCGCGTATCTGCGTGTCCGCCAAGAGTCAGCCAGCTACGTCGAGATCAACACACCCGATGTCATGGATCGCGGGCTCTGGGAGATCTCCGGACACTGGTTCAATTATCGCGAGAGCATGTTTACCACGACTACCGCGGATGATCGGGTTTTCGCGCTCAAGCCCATGAATTGCCCGGGTGCCGTCTCTCTGTTCTCCAAGGGCATGAAAAGCTATCGCGACCTCCCACTACGCTTGGCTGAGTTCGGGAAAGTACACCGTTACGAGGCCTCTGGCGCCCTTCATGGCCTGATGCGGGTAAGGCATTTCACTCAAGATGATGCCCACGTTTTCTGCACCTTGGAGCAGTTGCAAGGTGAGTGTGAGGACATCATTGACCAGGTCTTCGACATCTACAAAGACTTCGGGTTTACGGAGGTTGCGGTCAAGCTTTCAACCCGTCCTGCCAAACGAATCGGCAGTGACGAAACCTGGGATCTTCTGGAGGGCGCTCTCGTTGGAGCCCTGAAGGGGATGAATACGGATTACACGATCAACCCGGGGGAAGGCGCTTTTTATGGACCCAAGCTCGAATTTGTATTGCGTGATGCGATTGGCCGAGATTGGCAGTGTGGGACCCTCCAGGTTGACCTCAACCTCCCAGAGCGTTTCGACGTTCACTACGTTGATGATTCCGGTGCAAGGCAAAGGCCGGTAATGCTTCATCGAGCCCTTTTCGGCTCTCTCGAGCGCTTCATTGGCATCCTGATTGAACACTACAGCGGTGCATTCCCGACGTGGCTGGCACCTCAGCAAATCGTCGTTCTCAACATCAGTGATGGCCAAGCTGATTACGTTCGTGCAGTCGTCAAAACACTCAAAGCAGCGGGGCTTAGGGCTTTCAGTGACCTACGCAACGAGAAGGTGGGCTACAAAATTCGTGAGTACACGCTTCAAAAGGTGCCGTATCTGATTGTCGTTGGCGACAAGGAAAAAGAAGCGAATACGGTCACGTTGCGTACTCGTACGGGCGAGAACCTGGGCACGTTCACATTACCTGATCTGATCGGTCGGCTAGTACCTGAGGGCGCGGGGCCACTTGCCTCAGTGCTCCAGTGACAGCGGCTACGCCAGCTAATACCACCCTTCGAAGCGAGATTTAGATATGTCATCCATGAAGCTGCCCGATGTCGCAATCACGGAGCAACCGATTGCGCCTTTGCCTTTGGACTGGGTAGGGATGGAGGGTATCGACCTACCTATCCAGCTTGATGAGCCTGGCATTTCTTTGCCAATCCATGCAAAGGCAGACGTGCAGGTGGATCTGCCCAATGGTGGGACAAAGGGCATCCACATGTCCCGTCTGTATCGGTTACTAGACGAGCTTTCTTGGCCTCGTCCGCTGAGCCCAACGTTATTGCAGTCTGTGATGGCTGCCATGGTGGCGAGCCATGAAGACTGCCAGGCAACTGGGGCTCGTCTGCGTCTGTCGTTCGATCTTCTAGCCAGTCGACCAGCCCTCATTACAGAGGGCCTAGCAGGATGGAAGGCATACCCAGCTGTCATTGAGGCGACACTCAAGAAGGGACAGCTGCACCTCAGGATCCACCTGGATGTCGGGTATTCATCTACGTGCCCCTGCTCGGCCGCCTTGTCACGTCAAATTGTTGAAAGCGCGTTTCTGAAGGATTTCGCTGGATCCCAGAGTGTCACGCCCGAAGACGTTGCGGTTTGGCTGCGTAAACATGCTACCGCTGCCACTCCTCACAGCCAGAGGAGTGTGGCGGCAATCAGCGTAGTCATTGACTCGGCTGCGTCTTCGTTAGGGCTACTCGATTTGGCCGATCGCACCGAAGCAGCGCTTGGAACGCCTGTTCAAACAGCAGTGAAACGCGCTGATGAACAAGAATTCGCGAGGCTCAATGGCAGCAATCTCATGTACGTGGAGGATGCGACTCGTAAGCTTCAGCAAGCGCTCGCTGGCCATTACGAGGGGCTGAACATCTACGTTTCGCACAAGGAAAGCTTGCATCCACACGATGCAGTGGCGTGGTCGAGTATTGCGCTTTGAGAGCAGCAAATTCTCGGCGATCAAGATAGCAAGAACCGGACGCTAGACCTGGGCAAGCATGCCGGCCGTGAGTATTTGACGGTCTGGCAGCTGTTCATGATGAGCGTTCGGCCCCACCTGACTTTCAGCAGCAAAGGAAGAAGGAGTCCATGGAACTACATCTATACAACACGCTTGGTAGCAGCCTCCAAGTATTTCAGCCGGCGGACCCGCAGCGGGTCACAATGTATGTGTGTGGTCCAACCGTTTACGATCTGGTGCACATCGGAAATGCACGACCTGTCGTCGTTTTCGACGTCCTCAGCAGGATGCTTCGGAAACTATATCCTAAGGTGATCTACGCCCGAAACATCACGGATGTTGACGACAAGATCACAGCAGCCGCGCAGGCCGCGGGTATTTCAATCGGAGAGCTGACTCGTCACTTCACCGCTCAGTTTGAAACCGACATGCGGCAGCTCGGTGCGCTCGAGCCTGATATCCAGCCGTTAGCAACAGCTCACATTCAGCCCATGATCGCCATGGTGCAAGCGTTGTTGAAGCGTGGGCACGCCTATGTGACGCACGGACATGTTCTGTTTCACGTCCCGAGCTTCCCTGAATACGGTCGCCTGTCCCGTCGAAAGCGAGAAGAGCAGATTGCCGGCGCACGTGTGGAAGTGGCACCGTTTAAGCGGGATCCCGCAGATTTCGTGTTGTGGAAACCCTCTGACGATCAGCAGCCTGGCTGGCCAAGCCCGTGGGGTAGGGGGCGTCCAGGGTGGCACCTCGAATGCTCCGCGATGATCGAGACTCATCTTGGAAACACAATCGATATCCATGCCGGCGGGAGAGACCTGATCTTCTCTCACCACGAGAATGAAATAGCGCAAAGCGTATGCGCCCATGGTGGGGAGGACTATGTTCGGTATTGGCTACATAACGGACATGTCACAGTCAATGGACAGAAAATGTCCAAGTCTATAGGGAACATGACAACGGTAAGGAGTCTCTTGGAGCGATTCTCTCCCCGTACGCTGCGGTATGCACTGCTTACCGGTCACTACAGGCGTTCGCTAGAGATATCGAATCAAAGCTTGTTGCAATCGGAGAAAAGCCTTCAGCGCCTGGATGCTGTGATGGCGGGCGAAGACCCTGATGATCTCAAGGACGCACGTCCCGATCCCATCGTTTGGAATGCATTATTGAATGACCTCAACACGCCCCAGGCCATCGCACAGCTTCATCGTATGGCAAATGATTCGGCGCAAGCGAAAGGCGCGGTAGAAAAAGCTAGTCGAGTTGCTTCTCTGAGGGCGAGTTGCGAGCTGCTCGGCATTACAGATGGCCAATCGACTGTAACACTATCTACTGGCTCTTCAGACGACCCAAACTTTGAAAACGAAGTCGAATCGCTGATTGAACAGCGGAAGGCACTTCGACTGGCCGCCCGATTCGAGGAGGCAGATGAGGTCAGAAATGCTTTAAGTAATCTTGGTGTGGGCATCGAAGACACTGCGCAGGGGACACGTTGGCATAGGCTTTCGTCGGGTTACAGCCGATGACGAAGTCCCAGCAGGCTCCTTTGAAACTCGGTGCTGTACGCCGTCGCTAGACTCAGGGGCGGGCTCGACGGCTCGCTCATTAAGCGTCTACTGTAAAAGGTTTATTGATGATGATTAGGCAGATTGAGCCGGAACTTCTATATTTTGATGTCCCAGAAGTCAGTCGTGAGGAGGCCCCTATACGCATCCCCCATAAAATCACGTACTCGATCTGTATGCGTCAAGTCTATATCCATCTGCTGGGGTTGGCCCGCGAGTTTCATGCTCCGCGATGGGCTGTGGCTGTGGAGATTATGGACAAAGAAAATGTCATATATCCCGTTCGGCGTGTAGGTGATGAGCTATTTGGTCTAATTGATGATGCGAAAGAGGTAGGGTTGATTTTTGCCCTGAGAAAGATTGAGGATCTGAGGATGAAGCGTACTTAACAAGGATTTTTACTGAATCTTGCCTCGGGTCTGGCGCTCATGGCTAAGGAGAGCACTTAGGGCAGATGGCATCAATTTGAATTCCTTGTTCATGTAGCGTATGGCCCGATCGGAGTAACGTGCTCGTTATACAGTTTGCGAATTCTCGGTTCTTAATGGTCGTTACAGAGTGGCAGATTGGGCAGATCAGCAAGATGTCTGGGTCACATTTTCTCTGCGTCTTGCTTGTGCACAGGAGATAAACGCTGTTGCATTTGAGCTTTCTGACAACCCCTGCTTTTGAGAAAAAGGCCAGAGCCCTGTAGACCAGTACGGGACTCGCCGACGCTTTTTTCGTCCGAATGTGTTCCAGCAAGGTATAGGCCCCTAAGCCATTTTTGTGCCGGGCCAGTTCTTCCAGGATCAATCGTCGATCAGACGTTACCTTCAACCCAAGCCTTTCACACTCGGCGTATGCCCAGTCCAAAGGGCTGAGCTTGCGACGCTTTCCAGTCGCTCCACAGCTTGGCATTTCCCAATCCTCGTCCTAGGATGTTATGTTATATCGTAACACTAAATCGAAAACCGGTAAAACGAACGGAGAGGTCATGACCGTGCTCACGCCATCATCAACATCAACCACCGCCAAGCTTCCAGTCACAGTTCTGTCTGGCTTCCTTGGCGCGGGAAAGACCACGCTGCTGAACCACATCCTTAACAACCGGGAAGGCCGTCGAGTGGCCGTAATCGTCAATGACATGTCAGAGGTCAATATTGACGCATCGCTGGTTCGGGAGGGTGGGGCTGAGCTGTCCAGGACTGATGAAAAGCTCGTTGAAATGAGCAATGGGTGCATTTGTTGCACGTTGCGCGAGGATCTGCTGATTGAGGTTGAGCGGCTTGCTAAAGATGGCAGGTTCGACCAACTGGTGATCGAGTCCACTGGTATCTCTGAGCCACTGCCAGTTGCCGAAACCTTCACGTTCGCGGGTGAAGATGGCAAAAGTTTGTCGGACCTGGCTCGCCTCGACACCATGGTCACAGTGGTCGATGCCTTCAATTTTCTGCGTGATTACTCTTCCCGGGACAGCATCCAGTCGCGTGGTGAGTCGCTGGGGGAAGAGGACACTCGAACAGTAGTCGACTTGCTGATCGAGCAGATCGAATTCTGTGATGTCCTCGTTCTGAACAAAACAGACCTGGTGAATGAGGAGGAGCGTGAGCAGCTATTCGGGATCCTCAAATCGCTGAATCCAAGGGCCAAGATTGTCACGGCATCTTTCGGCAAGGTTGCTCTGGAGGAAGTGCTGGATACGGGCCTTTTCGACTTCGATGAGGCGACCAATGCTCCAGGATGGCTCGCTGAACTCCGCGGCGAGCATACGCCAGAGACCGAAGAATATGGGATCGGTAGCTTCGTCTACCGCGCTCGCCGTCCTTTCCATCCTAAACGCTTCCATGCGCTGATTTCGCAGGAGTGGCCGGGCGTCATTCGCTCTAAAGGGTACTTTTGGATCGCAACGTTGCCGATCTTTGCTTTCAACTGGTCGCAGGCCGGAGCAGTGGCTCGTCATGGTAGGGCCGGCTACTGGTGGGCCGCGGTTCCCAAAGAACGTTGGCCAACAGATCCAGAGTCCATTGCTCTGATCAATAAAAACTGGGCTGAAGGGGTGGGTGACGCCAGGCAGGAGCTGGTGTTGATCGGTAGTGGCATGGATCAAGAGCAGATCACCGAAATGCTGGACGAATGTCTGCTTACAGATGCTGAAATGGCGCTCACGCCTGAAGGCTGGATCAAGTTTGATGATCCATTTGAGTGGGAATAAGCAATAGCTGGTAGTAGGGGCGCAGAGACTGCGCCCCTCACATTTACGGAATTCTGAGGCCGCAGACATGACCCATGATGAGATCCTTGCTCAATCTGAGCACGACTATATGAGCGACGCTCAGCTGAAATTTTTCCGCGAGCTTCTCCTGTCTCAGCGTGACGAGTTGCAGCAGAGAATTGATGGCGAGTTTCAGGTTTTGAAAGCTCAGGAGCCAAGCAGTGATCCGTCGGACATCGGTACCGCCGAGGAGCAACGTGGCTGGAACCTGCGGATACTGGAACGAGAGAAAAAGCTCCTGGATAAAATGGATGAGGCACTGGAAAGGATTGCGAAAGGTGAATACGGTTGGTGCGAAGAAACCGGGGAGCCTATTGGGATCAAGCGCCTTTTGGCCAGACCCACCGCGACATTGAGTTTCGAGGCTAAAGAAAGAAGGGAGCTACAGGAGCGTCACCAGCGATCCCGTCGTAACCTATAGGCCTACGAGGGGAAACGCTTGTGCATGTATGTCGATGCCTAGCCCTTCGTGGACTGGATGAACGTGACTCTAGGGTCGAGTGCTAAAGAGCCAGGATCACCTGCGATCATGCCACCATCGACAGGCAGTACAGCAGCGTTGATGTAAGAGGCGCAATCCGATAGCAGCCATGCAATGACCTTTGCAACTTCCGAGGCGTTGGCTGGCCTGCGAGCGGGCACAAACGAGGTGGCTCGCGAGTAGGCTTCCTCAACGTTCATAACAAGATCCGCGCCGTACTCGCGCATCTCCTCGTCGGCCATTTCGGTTCTGATCCAGCCCGGGCATACGGCGTTGGCACGAATACCCTGCGGACCGTAATCAATGGCTACTGATTGCATCAGCATGTTCAAGCCAGCTTTGGTTGCGTTATAGCCTGGAATTCCTCCCGTTGCCCTCAACGCAGCGGCTGACGCTACGCCAACGATGGCACCGCGGGCAGCGATGAGGTGAGGCATCGCAGCACGTAGCAGCTTGAACGGCCCGGTCAGATTGGTCTGGACCATGTCCCCCCAGTCCTGGTCAGACAATTGCCCCACAGGACCGGCGCGAACGATCCCGGCGTTGAGCACCAGCCCTTGTAGAGAGCCAAATCTCTCCAGTGTTATTTCCATCAAGCGATCGATGTCAGTAGTGGATGCCACGTCGGCGACTACGGGGAAGGCTCCTGTTTCATCAGCCACTCTCTGAAGAGGCTCAAGGCGCCGCCCACAAATGACGACTTCCCAGCCGTCCGAACGGAGGGCCTTTGCGGTTGCTGCTCCAATACCCGTACCTGCGCCGGTAACGATTGCTACTGAGCGACTGGTCATGTTCATCCTCACGTTTAGACATGCCTCTCCCTGAAATCCCTACCCGGAGACAAGCAAGTCATTCTCACCTCGTGCCCTTTATGCACGTGCCCATGCGAGGGCGGCAGGTTTATTCATTGCGCGCCCTCACACAACGTCCATTACCCTTTCGAGAGGTCTTCGGGGTAGTGGGTCGTGTTCATCACGCTCAGGCGGGAGTTGAAGGGCAGCACGAGGGTGCTGTTGAGAGTGTCATCCCATCCGAACATCCGGCCGATCGACCGCTCCTCTTTGAGGTCAACTAGCAGTACTGCCTCGACGGTCATGATCTTCTCGGTCCAGAAGAAGATGTAGAGGCCTTCAGCGACTTTCCACGTCTTGCACTGATCCGTGTCTGCAAGGCCAACCTCACCGCCGCGCAGGCAATGCCACGTGAAGGTGCCCAGGTTCAGGTAGATGTGCTCGTAGGTCTCGATATCGCTGTAGCGATAGAAGATTCGCTTACCAACCAATTCGTCGGTGCGCTCATGCTTCGTGCCTTCGCCGTTGACGTTCGCGTACGTAAAGTCGGTAGTTGCCCGGATTTTACCCTCGACCTCTACGAAGCGAGAGATACCCGTCGTGACGGAGCCCGTATTCTGATCAAGGATGATCGTGACGTTCTCTGCGGCAAGGCTCTCACCGCGGACAAAATCGATGATGAAGATCCCGGGTCGCGCTTCGATCGCTTTGTAGTTTGCGGAGCCGGCTTGGTGCTGCTCACCTTTCCCCGCAGACCAGGTCAAAAGGTCTTGATCTTTGAAAACGTACTCGCTGGAAGCGTCCTGAAGAATCGTGCCAACCAACGCAGCGGAGGCGGGGAGGGTCTGCTTCCCGAAACCGTCCAGCATTACGGATACGGACGGCCACTCTGCTTCAGGTACGAAGTCTTGGGTAGATGCTAAAGCCATGATTTTTTTGTGCCTTTTTGTTATCTGGTCTAGGGGGCGTGTCGCTAGATTCCCGCAGTCAGCGGTGTCTGTTCAGGACCTGACGTCAGCCAAGAAATTAGGGTTGCACGCTGCTACGCTAGAAACTCTACGTTTGTTTAGTTTGATCGTCAACGCAGAGATGGGTGAAATTTGTCTCTCGAACGTAATGAGGTGCACTGGGGCCAGAATCGGGGGCGTGGGTGTTCCCCTTACGCAGGTGTTGGCCTCATGGCCAGCAGCGATGGGGTGCCGATCGGACAGGTTTGTGAGACCATCGCCAGCCGACGGATGCCCCGGCTTTCATGGCTCTAGATCAGTCTTCACACTGATCTGCCAGGACAATTCACTGAGGGGGCGCGAAAATGGTTCTTAGGTGTTTTTTCAGATGACACAGCAATCTGTTCGTTTGCCCTACGGGGAAGGTCGGGATGCCTTGATGGCAGCAGCGATTGATGTGGTAGCCGAGAAGGGGCTTCGAGGAGTCACTTACAGGGCTATCGCAGGCCGAGCGGGCGTTAACCACACTCTTGTGACACACCACTTCGGCTCCATAGAGGGGCTACTTGCCGCGACGATGGAATGGGCGGTTGAGCGCTCGATTCGTGAGAGTGGGTTGGAGCGGATTGCGGATTTCGACAACGCGTTCGCAGACTCGCTGATCGAATCAGTCTCCAACGAACCAGAACTCCAGCTGTTCCAGTTTGAGATGCTGCTCGAGTCTCGACGTAATCCGGAGATGCGCAGCCTAGTGGAGAAATTGTACGCAAACTACATGATGACCGTAGAGGCGGCCCTCAGGAATCGAGGGCTCGACACCAGGAATGAGGCAGCTATTGCTATCTTCGCAGCCTTGGACGGACTGATGCTGCAATTCCTCACCATTAGCGGGCCGGAAAAAATCCGGGCAGCGGTGATTCACATCGGGCATCTCGTCTCAGCGCTGCCTCGAACGGGTGGCATGAATCAGGACTGAGTCTGGGGCCTTGAAGATACCTTCCAGCCCCTCCGTATCATCCGTGCACCTAGATGCCATTGACCATGGGTATCTCCGCGAAGCGGTCGGATCAAGCGCTATGCGGAGCTGTAGGATCACCTGGCTGGCCGCGGTCCTGAAGCTTTCGCAGTCCGTATAGGACTACGGAAAGAAGCAGAATCCCGATCCCCATGAGCAGCTCTTTGGTGCCCCCGTATCCCACCAGCTCAGTGGATGCTGCACCGACAAGCACAATCAGGCCAGTCAACAAACTCAAAGTCCATGCCACGGGGATCCAACCCCGCCCCAGTTTTACGGGTCTCTCAGCGCCGGCTGCATCTTTGCGCAGCCACAGGAAGCCGCTCAGCGCGAAGAAAATCGACGCGACATAACCTATGTTGGCAGTCACGAGGATGGCCAAGGGAGAGGAAAGCAGGAAGATCATAGCGATGTTGAGTACCACCGCGACTGTCATGCAGCGACCTGGCACCTGGTGCTTGTTCAATACACCCAATTGACGGACTGTCAGACCGTCTAACGCCATTCCGTAGAGTGCCCGGGAGCCATCAGCGAGGGACGCGTTTAGTCCCATGAAGAGTCCCACCAGCAGCGTACCCACGAAAAAGCTGCTGTATTCACTTCCTAACACCGCATCGAATGCGCCGATGAAGAAACCATTCGGGTTATCAATCGCTGCTTGTTGATCGGCCAATCCTCCCAGGCTCAACGCTACTGCGGCGAAGGCAGCAACCGTGTACAGACCAGAGGTCACGAGCGCTAGCTTCATATCCTTCTTGCTGCGGTACTCGGGGCCAAATGCAGCGCACATCTCCGTGCCATAAGCGCTCCAAGCAATGAGGAACAGCCACATCAACGCAGTCCGGCCGGTGCTCCAATCGGTTGCGGGCAGCTGATCCCACGCTTTCTGGAAGTGATCGAAGCTCCACGCGTCACTATAGAGAGGGGCAAATGCGAGCACCAGGATTGGGATCAGCAGCAGCACACCCATGTACTTTGAAACGGATGCTGCCATCTGCACGCCCAGGCGGTTGAACTGCCAGAAAACGAGAATTAACCCGGCGCCGATGAATTGAGCCAGCCCGATGCTCACTGATCCAAGCTGGTAGCTCCAGGTCTGATCCGCAAACCACTGCGCTTGAATCAGTGAGCCCGCGCTTACTCCGACGATTGCGAGCACCGCGGACCACCCTAGCCAGTAGCCAAAGGAGGCGATCGGACCTACGAGCTTGCAGCGGCGCTTCCAGCCCTCCGTAGCGATCATCGCGATGCCGCCGGGCTTGTCCGGGAACATTGCACTCACTTCGAGGAAAATCCAGTTTTGACACGCTCCGATTGCGGCCGACCCGACCCACAAAATCAAGGCACCAATTGGGCCCAGCGCTCCTAGAGCAAATCCGAAAGACGCAAAGATTGATCCTGAGACCGCCATGGACAGGGCAAAAGCATCTGTCCAACGAAGCGTTTTGGACAGATGGGAGGCATTATTTTCGTTGTGGGCCATCGACAGGCGTCCTGGGAGGTTAAAGGCAAGTCAATTAGCCCACACCTTGGTGTGCCAGAACATGACTCACAGTGACCGGTGATTGTGAATCAGTGCCAAACACTCACGGCCTTCCTTGACCAATGCGGTGTCGAACCCATGGCTGAGTCTAGGCGATGCTTCCTCGGCGCTGCGCATGATGCCTCCCTGGCCGCATCATAGCGTTACAAATCCAATCTTCCTCAGGATTGACTTCGACTGATGGAAGAAAATAGCATCGCGGCTCTTTGCGACCGACCGGTCGGTAGTTTTTAGGGTGAGGACTTGAAATGGATGGAGCTGCTAAAAGAGTGCCTGTACGCATCGCAATCGCCTTGGGATTGATTGGCGCTTTGGGGCCATCGGCAGTGGACATGTATCTGTCTAGCCTCCCCGAAATTGCGCGTGAATATCGGGCCAGCTTCGCCAGCGTTCAGTTGACGTTGACATTCTTTCTGCTCGCGATGGGCGCGGGTCAGCTCCTGTTCGGACCTGTTGTCGATGCTTATGGACGACGCAAGCCTCTACTCATAGGTCTGACGATCTTCACGGCCTGCTCACTCGGGGCAGCTTGGTCACCCACCTTGGAATTACTAATCGGGTTCAGGTTTGTCCAAGGCTTGGGCAGCGCTTTGACTCTTGTCGTAATCATGAGCATGGTCCGAGACGTAAGTCATGGGGTTGCCGCGACCAAGCTGTTCGCAATGCTCATGACGATTGAGGGCGTTGCGCCGATCCTGGCCCCGGCAATTGGCGGCTTTATAGATACGCACTTCGGGTGGCGGGCAGTGATGCTTGTACTCGCTGCGTTGGGAGCTGCTGTGTTCTGCAATAGCTGGCTTTCGCTGCCCGAGACCCTTGATAGGGAGCAGCGAGAGCCGTTACGGCTGCGGGCGGCCTGCCGGACTTACGTCACCATTGCCAGTGATAGAAAGTTCTTGATGCCAACGCTTGCAGTGGCTGCGGTCTTCTTTTTCCTCTTCGCTTACATCGGAGGAGCAACCTTGGTCTACCAAGAGATCTACGGATTGAGCGCTCAGGATTTTGGTCTGGTATTTGGCGCGACCGGAGTCACGATTCTTTTTGGAGCCATGCTGACCGGCAAACTGGTGAGTCGATTAGGGCTTGGGCGGCTGTCGATGCTCGGGGTTTTATGTATGGCTGCCGGCGCGGCGATCGCTTTACTCGCGGCAGCGTCCGGGTTGGGTCTTGTGGGTGTCGTTGGAGGCATGGCGTTATCGCTTTTTGGTCTTGGGATTGCCGAGTCGACGCTAATGTCCCTGGTGATGTCTTCTCAAGAGAAAGCCTTGGGCTCCACCGCGGCTCTTTTGGGCGCATTCCAACTGTCGATCTCATCCACTGCCACGCCAATTGCAGGTCTTGTCCTGGCGTACGGGCCAGTGGCTTGGGTGGGGCTGCTGGCCTTTAGCGCTCTCATGGTGTGTTGGCTAACCAAAATCAGTGTGCCTAGCTCGTCTACAGAGGCCTACAATCTCGCCGGACACTGACAGGAGGCTGCATGATTGTTAACGATTTGAGTCCGGCAGCAGGGCGGATCGCCCAGCTGGCACTCAGCCATTTCGCCGAGCGTGGCTATGACGCGGCCTCAATGAATGATATCGCGGTGTTGGCTGGGCTCAAGAAGGCTTCGCTCTACGCCCATTTCGAAAGCAAGGATGCGCTCTACGTCACTGCACTTGAGATAGCGTTGGAGTCAGAAGTTGGCTTCGTACGTGCGCATTTTTCTCAGAAAGAGGAGGCCAGCGAGGTACCAGGCGAAGGGTACTGGTCTCAACTGCGCGATCGATACGCGCATAATGACTCACTGCGATTTCTATTGAGGGCCGCGTTCTACCCACCTCATGCGCTGAGACGAACGGTGATGTCAGGCTTCGACAGCTATCTGGAAGTGCTCCGAGGCTGCTTTACGGAATCCTGTGTGGCGGGGCGCCAGAGCATCTCAGTTGAGGTGGACAATTGGCTCGTTGAGGCATACATGGCGGTGATCGATAGCCTCACGGTTGAGCTGATCTATGGGAACGAAGAGGGTTACCGTCGTCGCATAGAGGCTTTCAGGGGCCTGTATCTTTGGGTGCGTAGCTGCACAGACTGACCACTGCGGAGCATTGGACCTGACCACTTGTCTGTACGGTGGATTCCTAATACAGCTGCTGTCCGTGATCAGCATGTTTAGGTCCATGGTGCCCAAGGCGACAGCTAGTAGATGACCCACAACGGACACTGGTCCCAAGGTCGTTGATTAGCACCGCGCACATCGCTGGTAAGCTGGCGATGTGCGCGAAGCAGCTTTGGTTTCGAGTCCGTCATGCCATGATACTGGCGGCTAAAAGAGCAGCCGTTCGCCTTGTATGGACAACACCCTTTCGCCAGTGCCCTCTAGGCGCTGGCCGCCTGGCGACGCAGCAGGTCGTCAATTGCCCTGATTGCGAGCGGGTAGCCGTCAGCGCCCATGCCGCATATTACCGAGTTGACCACGCTAGACATGATCGAGTGGCGATGTAGTTCGTCGCGTGCATGAATATTCGACAAGTGCAATTCAATCAGCGGTGCGTCGATCAACTTCAGGGCATCCAGCACTGGGATTGAGTGAAACGAAAGGCCGGCTGGGTTGATGATCAAGGCTGCGCCTTGCTCGAACGCCTCTTGAATCCAGTCGATCATCACCCCTTCATGGTTGGTTTGGCGGAAGTCGCAAACCAGATCGAGTTCATTGGCCTGCTGTTCACTGCGTTGACGAATCTGCTCGAGCGTTGTGTGTCCGTAAATGTGTGGCTCTCGCCGACCCAGCAGGTTCAAGTTAGGGCCATTGAGAATGAAGACGGTGCGGTTCATGGTCGTCCTGCTGCGTTATTTGGAAAGGAGGGCTTGAGCGCAAGCGTCGGCGTCATCTGGTCCGGCGACGGCGTTAAGGTCGATGCCTTTGGTTTCCGGGCCAATGATGATCATCGCCAGCGAGATCAGGTTGATCACTGCACATAGTGTTACCAGCGGCCACGGCGAATTTCCCGACTGGCTCATCAGCCAGACTGCGATCATTGGCATTGGGCCGCCGATCACCAGGTTGGCGCCGGTGTAGGCCAGTGCCGAACCGGAGTAGCGCACCTGGGTCGGGAATGCCTCGGCGAACGCTACCGGCTGAATGCCGCTCTGGAATTGGGTGAACCCTAGGAATAGCCCCATGATGGCCATGATCGCGGTGACGTTTTGGGTATTAAGGATCGGGAAGTAGACGAACAGGATCAGCAGCGTCATGCACGAGCCTAGCGCCAGCGCTTTTTTGCGACCCCAGCGATCCGAAAGATAACCGCCACCCAACGCACCGAAAATCGCGCAGATGTTAGCCACCATCAACGACATGAAGCCCATCGACTGGCTCATACCCAGGTGCTTTGTCAGGTAGCTCAGGGAGAAAATCACAATCAGATAGAACAGTGCAGCGGGGGAGCAGAAGAACAACATCAGGCGCAGGATGGTTTTGTAGTGGCCACCCAGTGCGGATTTGAGAGGGCTTTTTTCCTGCTTGACCGGCGTTTTTTTCAAGGCAACGAAGGCTGGGGTTTCATCAACCTTGAGCCGGATGAAAATCGCGACAATCACCAGGACGAAACTCAGTACGAAGGGAATTCGCCAGCCGAAACTCTCAAATTGTTCGCTTGAAAGGCCTGCGGCCAGGGCCATGAGTACCCCATTGGCCAATATCTGGCTGAGCGGTGAGCATAGGCCCAGGTATCCCGAATAGCGTCCGCGGCGGTCGGGAGTAGCGTGCTCCAGCGCCATCAACTGCGCGCCAGTGGATTCTCCGCCCAGTGCAAAGCCTTGGATGATCCGCAGCAAGACCAGAAGGATAGGAGCCCAGACGCCGATTTGAGCGTAAGTAGGCAGCAGCCCCATCATTACCGATGCCAGCCCCATCATGGTGACCGTGGCCAGCATCAGATTCCGCCGGCCCATTTTGTCGCCCAGGTAGCCACAGGTGATGGCGCCCAATGGCCGCGCTGCCAAGCCCACACCGAACGTTGCCAGCGAAGCCAGCAGCCCCGCCGTCGGCTCCATGGCCGGGAAGAAGAGCTTTGGCAGAATGGTCGCCGACACCGCGCCGTACAATGTGAAGTCAAACCATTCAAGGGCAGTGCCAATAGTCGCGGCGGTCACTGCCTTGCGGGGCATGTGCAGATCTTGAGTCTCATTACTGGTCGTGCTCATAGAGATGCTCGTCATTGTTTTTATGGTTATGGGTTACCCATACGATCCTGCTCGGGCAGAGGGCGTTGGCAGGAAGCGATGAAGTAGGTAGACGTTAGCGCATCCTGCTTGCAGAATAATTATCTAAATCTAGATAAATCGATAAGCCAGCCTTATGGGAATGCGTTATGGAATTGCGTCATCTAAGGGCCTTTGTTGTCGCGGCCGACCTGCAACACTTCAGCAGGGCCGCCGAGCAATTGGGGGTCGCGCAACCGGCCCTCAGTCAGTTGATGCGAAGCTTGGAGACCGAATTGGGGCTGGCGTTGTTCCGGCGGGAAAATCGGGGGGTCGTACTGACTGCCGCTGGGGAGGCGTTCCTCCCTCACGCTCGACAATCCATTGAGTCCAGCGAACTCGCAACGGCCGCCGCGCGGCGTGCGCGGCGGGGGGAGGTTGGTGAGATCAACATCGGTTACCACTCGGCTTTGTTCGAAGCCAATTTGCCGCAGCTGTTACGGCATTACTTCAGCACGTTCCCCGAGGTCAACGTGTCGCTGGTGGATGCGGGAATCCGAGCGCAGTTCGACATGTTGCTTGACCACAAGCTGGACCTGGCATTTGCCAGGGTGTTTAAAGATCATCTACCCGATCGCTTGCGGACTCACCATTTCAGTCAGTCTCGGCTCGTTCTGCTTATTCCCGACAACCATGAACTGGCAGAAGGCTTTAGCGGCGAGCTGGTGACGCTTAGGCACGAGAAGTTCATCTTTCTCCAGGACGCAGCGGGCATCGGGCTCACTTCTCACACACTCCAAGCATGTCGGCAAAACCAGCTGCACCCGCAGAACATCATGTATGTACCTTCGTTGATGAGCATTCCTGGTTTGGTGGCGGCGGGGATCGGCCTAAGCATCGTGCCGGAAACGATGACGCGTTTGGCGATGCCTGGCATCAGGATCGTACCGCTGGCGCAACCGGAAATGATCAGTGAGCTGTCGCTTGTTTCCCGGATTGATGAGCGTTCAAGCGCGGTCCTGCATTTCATCGAAGAGGCGCATGGTTGGGGGAGTTTGCGAAGCGAGTGATTGTCGTGAGCGCACTGCCCAAGCTGTCGGCGTGCGGGCAGGGTCTGTAGGTATCCATGGCCTTCGACGCCAGCTTGCGGCCCATAGCTTTCTATCGCGCACGACCAAGCCAGCCGTGTGCGTTTTAATTATTCGATATCGGTGCTTGTTGATGAGGCCTACGATTGCATTGAGATTTGCGCCCGACGCGCAGTATCTACCTGTTTCAGCTCGAGTATGGTTCTAGACGGCGTCAGTCAACGCGAGATCACTGATACGCTTAGCTGCTGCTTTAGCGCACACACCATCATTGGCTTCACTCGCTCCAGACACCCCGATGGCGCCAACGACCTCTCCGTTAACCAAAAAGGGTTCGCCACCACCAAATAGGGCCATGCCTGCCTGAAGCGGCAGGCCTGTCTGGACCGCCGGTGAGCATCCCAGCAGACGATCCGTCCATTCTGATGTAGACCTCCCAAACCCGGCGGCGGTCAGCGCTTTATTTAGAGCGATAGCTTGCGATGGTCGTGGAGCACCGTCCATATGGGACATGTGTACTGTCATCCCCCCAGCGTCAACGATGACCAAGCTAACGCTGACGCTCAAGCCCTGTGCTTGCTCGATAGCGGCCTGCATACCTTGGATTGCAAGATCGAGCGTAATCGTCGCTTGCTGTCTCAACCAAAGGGCCATTCTATTGTTCCTCACTGGGCGGCTGAATTCGGGGTGGTGCTTTCTGCTGTTGCAGGGTGCGCGATGTGGCGATCCTGGCTCACTTGGCACAAAGACCGTGGGCGTCCGCGAGTAGGCGATAACTCTGAAGGCGATCTTCCAGGCGATGTGTCACGGTCACGATACCCACTTCGTCGCTACCGAAAACCCGCGCCAGATCCTGGATTTTCTTGTGGCAGCTTTCTGGTGATCCAACCACCATGTCGTCGAGCGTGGCATCGAACTCTAAGCGCTCTGGCTTGGTCATTTCCAGATAGCGGAGCCTTACCTCTGAGGGGGATAAAAGGGGCTCACGAGGGGCGCCACCCGCCATCATTTTTCGGTACACAGCGGTGCCTGCGATGAAGTGCGCCTCTTCGTCTGTCGGCGCACAAATCACCGCCAAGGCAAGGAGGCGAGGAGGGGTCGTTCCATGGCCGGCCTTCTGATAAATGTCGGTGTGATGGCTGAAAATGGCCGGCGAGCAGACACGGGGAGCAATGAACTTGGCCAGCGCCAAACCCATCCCAAGTTGGCCGGCGAGATCAGAGCTGCCTCCACCGGATCCGAGCATCCACAGTGATGGCCGAGCGGATGCTTCAGTTGGGAATGTCAGTGCTGCGTATGGGTGACCCGATGGAAAGCTGCCTCGGATGAAGGCGCAGAGTTCGGCTGCCTGCTGAGGGAAGTGATCGTGCTGAAGTAGGGCACCTGGTGCTGCCAATGCCACAGAGCTGAGGTGATTCCCACCTGGTGCACGCCCGATTCCAAGGTCAATACGGCCTGGAAACAATCCTCCTAGCAGAGAGAACGTTTCGGCGACTTTGTAGGGGCTGTAGTGGGTGAGCATCACTCCACCGCTTCCGATTCGCATCGTGCTGGTGGCGCTCGCAATCCGGGCCACCATAATCTCTGGAGCTGCTCCAGCGAACTGGATGCTGTTGTGGTGCTCAGCCAGCCAGTAACGGTGGTAGCCCAATTTTTCGCATTCGATCGCAAGGTCTACTGATGTCGCCGGCGCGGTTAACGCGTTGCAATTCTCATGGATAGGGGTTTGGTCAATTACGGTCAGTCGCAAAGTCACGGGCGTGCTTCCGTCATGAGGGAGGGGGCGCGCAGACTCAGGTTTGGAGCCAGGATTTTGTCGATCTGGCGAATAAGGCTTGAATCTACTGCTTTGTTTAAATGTTAACGAAACTGGAGCGGGCCTGCGACTGGGGGCAGGGATTTCCCATGGAAAGTGCAATTTTCTGCTCGTAACGTGCATTTCGGACGTAGGAGCGCCGCCACATACTGGACTGGTCATCGAATACACGGCCGGCTGATCGAGCCATCGCAAGAAATGCGAAGTGATCAGAGGCCTGGAACGAATTCTCCAATAATAAAGAGACCATCCATGAAAAAGCCCAATCCGCTGCTGGAAGATCTGAAGTCCGTCCTGCCTGCCATTGCAGCCAACGCTCCGCAGGCGGAAAAAGATCGTAGCGTGCCGGCCGAGAACATCGCCTTGCTCAAGGGCATCGGTATGCACCGAGCCTTCTTGCCAAAAAAATTTGGCGGCATGGAAATTTCGCTTCCCGAATTTGCTGAATGTATCGCTGTTCTTGCCGGTTCATGCGCAAGCACTGCCTGGGCGATGAGCCTGCTTTGCACCCACTCGCACCAGATGGCGATGTTCTCGGCCAAGCTCCAGGATGAGGCATGGGGAACTACTCCAGACGCTACCGCAAGCAGCAGCATCGCCCCCTTTGGTCGTACTGAAGAAGTTGAAGGCGGAGTGACCTTTAGCGGTGAGATGGGTTGGAGTTCGGGTTGTGACCATGCTGAGTGGGCGATTTTGGGATTCCGGCGTAAAAACGCCGAAGGTACCCAGGATTATTGCTTTGCGGTCCTCCCTCGTAGCGATTACGAGATCCGTGACGATTGGTACGCCATCGGTATGCGTGGCAGCGGAAGCAAGACGCTCATCGTGGAAAATGCATTTGTCCCTGAGCATCGCATCCAGAAAGCGAAGGACATGATGGAGGGCAAATCTGCTGGGTTCGGCCTTTATCCAGACAGTAAGATTTTCTACGCCCCCTATCGCCCTTATTTCGCGAGCGGCTTCTCAACCATTAGCTTGGGCGTGGCAGAGCGGATGCTCGAAGTCTTCCGCGAGAAGACCAAGAACCGTGTTCGTGCCTATACCGGCGCGGCAGTAGGCGCGGCAACGCCTGCCCTGATGCGGTTAGCCGAATCCACGCACCAAGTGGCCGCTGCTCGCGCGCTGCTCGAGAAGAGCTGGAACGAGATAGCCGAACACAGTGAACGTCATGAGTATCCCTCCCGCGGCACGTTGGCGTTCTGGCGGACCAATCAGGGCTACGCCACCAAGATGTGCATCCAGGCAGTAGACCGTTTGATGGAAGCGGCCGGCGGCGGCGCTTGGTTTGAAAGCAATGAGATGCAGCGACTCTTCCGCGACTCTCACATGACCGGCGCTCACGCTTACTCCGACTACGACGTATGTGCACAGATCCTCGGCCGTGAGCTGATGGGGCTTGAGCCCGATCCGGCGATGGTCTGAAGGCTCTTCGACGACCCAAACGATCCATAAAAACAACGAGAGCAAGCCATGCGCGGCTTGCTCGGGAGTCTTGCATGTCCACTGAAAATACAGAGCTTGAGTTTGATGCACGTGCGTTCCGTCGCGCCTTGGGTAACTTCGCTACCGGTGTAACCGTAATTACAGCCCGGGACCCCAGCGGTCGCCAGGTGGGCGTGACTGCAAACAGTTTCAACTCGGTGTCGCTTGATCCGCCACTCATCTTGTGGAGCATCGACAAGCGTTCAAGCAGCCATGAGGTGTTTGAAGCCGCGTCCCATTTTGCTGTAAACGTGCTCGCAGCCGACCAGATTGAGCTTTCGAACAACTTCGCACGGCCGAAGGATGACCGTTTCGCAGGGATCGAACATGAAGCAGGGGTAGGCGGCGCTCCAGTGTTCGAAGACTGTTCAGCTCGCTTCCACTGCGAGAAATATCAGCAGCTCGACGGCGGTGATCACTGGATCCTGGTCGGGAAGGTCTTGGCGTTTGATGACTTGGGTAGGGCGCCGCTGCTGTACCACCAAGGCGCCTACTCGATGGTCTTGCCGCACACCCGAATGACCAAGCGCGAAGAGGGTCAGCCGCCTAGCAGCAACTTCCAGGGACGCTTGAGTCACAACCTTTACTACCTCATGACGCAAGCGTTGCGCGCCTATCAGGCGAGCTATCAACCTCGGCAGTTGTCGACCGGTCTGCGCACAAGTGAAGCGCGGATGCTCATGGTTCTGGAGAACGACGCAGGCCTTAGCCTTCCAGACTTGCAGCGGGAAGTGGCGATGCCTGCCCGCGAGATCGAGGAGGCTGTCGCAAACCTCAAGCGTAAGGGGCTGGTGCAAGATGCAGGCGACTGCGTGAAATTGACGGTCAAGGGTGTGGATGAGACCGAAGCACTTTGGACGATTGCAGGTGAGCAGCAAGAGAAGGTTTTCGGTCAGTTTAGCAAGGAACAAGTCGAGACCTTCAAAGAGGTGCTCAAGGCTGTAATCCGCAACTGAAGCCTTACCTACAAAAAAACGGCGCCAAGGCGCCGTTTTTTATTTGGCCTGAGCTTAAACAGTCTTACCACAACACTAACAAGATGGATTTTCCAGTGATCAAATCCAGGCCATCGCTGACCCTCATCTTGCTTCAGGCGAGGGAAGGTGCCATGCGCTTTTTTCGCCCAGCTTTGAATGAGCATGGATTGACTGAGCAGCAGTGGAGAGTGGTGCGAATTCTCCATGATCAACGGCCTACGGAAATTCTCAAACTCGCCGATCTGGCTTGCATACTTGCTCCAAGCCTGACGGGTGTGGTTTCTCGCATGCAGAGGGCTGGGCTGAAGCAGAAGGTTCCTCACGACCAACGAGCTGAAGGGCTCCGTTCAAGTAGGTGAGGCTAGAAACTAAAAGAGGCGCAAGTGCGCCTCCTCTACATCGCCGAAAGTCAGTATACGCCGCCACCCGCGGTGTTGGTCACGATGCTTTCTTTGAACTTGCCCGCCAAGGTTTGCAGGCCCCTCATTAGCACCGTCGTGTCGACTCCGACCGCGACGAAGGCAGCACCCAGCTCAATGTAACGCCTGGCCAGCTTTTCGTCCGCACTGAGGATCCCGGCGGCTTTTCCTGCCTTACCGATCCTCACAATGGCGTCTTCTATAATCGCCTGAACTTCAGGGTGGCCGGGATTGCCGCGGTGCCCCAGAGCAGCGCTCAAGTCGGCTGGGCCGATGAACACACCATCTACACCTTCAACAGATAAGATCTCGTCCAGATTTGCCAGCCCCTCTTTGTTCTCAATCTGCACCAGCAAGCACATTTGCTCGTCCGCAAGATCAAGGTACCCCGGGATGCTATTCCAGCGAGAGGCGCGAGCCAGCGCACTGCCAACACCCCGGATACCTGTAGGTGGGTAGTGCACAGCCTTGACCAATTGGCGGGCTTGGTCGGCGGTCTCCACCATGGGCACGAGCAGTGTCTGTGCACCGAGATCCAGGACCTGTTTGATGAGGGCGGTGTCGCCGATCACCGGGCGAATGACCGCCTGGCTAGAGTAGGGTGCGACAGCCTGGAGCTGCGCAAGCATACCGCGCAGGTCGTTGGGCGCGTGCTCGCCGTCGATCAGCAGCCAGTCGAAACCGGCATTGGCGGCCAGCTCTGCACAGTAGGCATCGGCTAGGCCGAGCCACAAACCGATCTGGGCTTCGCCGCTTCGTAGGCGTTGTTTAAAACTGTTGATAGGCATGTCCATGACAGTTTCCTCAGATGAAGCGGCAGGAGATCGAGCCGAGCATGTCGTAGTCGACGTGGAAGGTGTCACCAGGGCGTGCGGCGACCGGTCGGGTGAACGAGCCGCCCAAAATGATCTGGCCTGGTTCGAGCGTGACGTCATACGGGGCCAGCTTGTTGGCCAGCCAGGCGACACCTTTGGCTGGATGATTGAGCACGGCAGCACTGACCCCGGACTCCTCGATCACGCCGTTGCGGTAGAGCACCGCTGGCACTTTGCGAAGGTCGATTTCGGTGGGGCGTACGGGGCGGCCACCCATCACCACACCAGCATTGGCTGCGTTGTCGGAGATGGTGTCGAACACCTTGCGGGTGGCCTGGGTTTGCGGGTCGACCTGCTGGATGCGCGCGTCGATGATCTCCAACGCCGGGATCACCCATTCGGTGGCGTCCAGCACATCGAATACGGTGACGTTCGGGCCCTTCAGTGGCTTGCCAAGGATGAACGCCAACTCCACTTCAACGCGCGGCACGATGAAGCGCTCGAAGGGGATGTCGCTGCCTTCTTCGAACAGCATGTCGTCGAGCAGGGCACCGTAGTCGGGCTCGGTGATGTTCGACGACACCTGCATGGCACGTGAGGTCAAGCCAATCTTGTGGCCCACCAGCTTGCGCCCGGCGGCGATCTTCTTTGCCACCCAGGCGCGTTGAATCGCGTAGGCATCTTCGATGGTGATTGCAGGTTGTTCCAGCGAGAACTGGCGCACTTGCTCGCGGCTACGTTCTGCCTGGTCGAGGCGTTCGGCGGCGAGCTGGATGAAAGCGTTGTCTAACATGAGGGAGATCTCTTGATTCAAGGATTGACGATGGCAGCCCGGGTGCGCAGCACCAGCAGGCCACCCAGGGCGATGAAGACGGCGAGTACGTACAGGGCCAGGCTGGCGCTGTGGGTGGTGTCGCGCACCCAGCCGATGAAGTAGGGCGTGAAGAACGAGGCGATGCTGCCTAGCGAGCTGATCAGGGCAATGCCGGCGGCCTGGGTGCGGGCGTTGAGGAAGGCCGGCGGCAGTTGCCAGAACATCGGCAGCGCGGCGCTGGCGCCCATGCCAGCCAATACCAGGCCACCCAGTACCGGCACCGCCTGCTCGGGCGCAATCGCGGCAATCGCAATGCCGGCGGCGGCCATCAGTAGTGGTACGCACAGGTGCCAGCGGCGTTCGCGCTGGCGGTCGCTGGAGCGGCCGCAAGCCAGCATGAACACGCATCCGGCCACGTACGGGACAGCGCTGAGCAGGCCGACACTGGCGTCGCTGGCCACACCGGCACTGTGAATCAGGCTGGGCATCCAGAACGCGAGGGTGTTGACCGCCAGCATTACCGCGCAATAGACCGCCACCAGCAGCCACAGCGCTCGGCTGGCGAAAATGGCGCTGAACGAGGTGACCGGTTTGCGCTGTTCTTCCTCGCCAAACTGAGCGCGCAGCGTGGCTTTCTGCTGCTCATTCAGCCAGCTGACCCGCTCGAAGTGCTCCGGCAGTACCGCCAGCACTACCAGGCCCAGCAACACCACAGGCGCACCTTCGAGCAGGAACATCCACTGCCAGCCACGCAGCCCGCCCGTGTCGTGCATGAAGGACAGGATGGCGCCGGACACTGGCCCGCCGACCACCCCGGCCAACGGCACGGCAATGGCGAACAGCGCGGTGACCTGGGCACGACGCCCGGCCGGGTACCAGCGGTTGAGGTAGACCAGGATGCCCGGAAAGAACCCGGCCTCTGCCGCGCCCAGGGCGAAGCGCAACAGGTAGAACGCGCTGCTGGTTTCGATCAGCAGCATGCTGGTCGACAACAGCCCCCACACCACCATCAGGCCGGCGATCCAGCGGCGCGGGCCAACGCGGTCGAGCATCAGGTTGCTGGGGACGCCGAACAGTGCATAGGCAATGAAGAACAGCCCGGCACCCAGGCCGTAGACGGTATCGGACAAGTGCAGGTCCTGGCTCATCTGCATCTTGGCGAAGCCGATGTTGATGCGGTCCAGGTGGGCAAACAGGTAGCACACCAGCAGCAGCGGCATCAGCCGCCAGGTAACTGCCCGATGAGTACTGTCGGCCCGTTCAACGTGTGCCTCGCGCGGCGAGGCTTGTTCGAGTGTGCTCATGTTTTTGTACTTGTTCTGTAATGAGTCAGGGGAGGCTTGGTGTGAGCCGGCGCGCTAGCGGTTGAACAGTGGGTGCAAGGTGCTGTGCTTGGCGTCGTAGACCTGTGCGGTGCTGTGGTCGATCTGCACGGTGATGCCGATCGGGCGCTGTTGCAGCAGTGGCTCCAGGCGGGCTTTCAACACTGCCAGCAAGCTGTCGCCCACTGCTTTGTGCACCTCGGTGCTACGGCCAGTAGCCATGCGTAGGTTGGCGTACAGGAAGCCGTATTCGCCTTTGCCGTCGGCCACCGCGCAATGGGCGGCGGGATAGGCCAGCACGCGGGTACCGCCAGTGGGGAATACGGCTTTGCCTTCGGCATCGCGCTGTTCAAGCATGGTGTCGGCCAGGGCGCGGCACAGGCCGGGGATGTCGGCGTCGGTTTCAAGGTCGGGGGTGTAGAGCAGAACCAGATGTGGCATGGGGGCCTCCTCGGTGAGGAGCGACTGGCCACCCGCCAGGGCGACCAGGCGCGAGCGGGTGGGTTACAGGCGGCTGGTGGACACCACGGCGGCCGGGTTGGCGGCCTGGGCAGCGGGGATGGCGCCGCCGTCCTGCGGGGTGACCGGGAAGATCGCGTTGATCTGGCCGGTGCCGGAAGAGCCGAAGTAGGGCGTGACCACTTCGGCCTTGCCGTCGTAATCGGACCAGCCCAGCGCACCCAGCAGCATCGCCGTGTCGTGCATGAATCCCTCGCCGTGGCCTTTGGCAGCGTACTCCGGCAGCATCCCGCAGAACGCCTCCCATTCAGCGTTTTCCCACATCTTGACCACACGATGGTCGAGGGTTTCCAGGAATGGGCTCCACACTTTGGTGGCGAAATCCGGAGCTTGGCCGTTCTGGGCGAAGCGGTGCGACAGCGATCCGCTGGCCAGGAACGCCACCGTGCCGTCGTAATGATCTTCCACAGCCTTGCGCATGGCCCAGCCCAGGCGGGCGCTGTCAGCCAGGAAGTGCGAGGTGCACAGCGCTGAGACCGAGATCACCTTGAAGTGCTGGTCTTGGTTCATGTAGCGCATCGGCACCAGAGTGCCATACTCCGGGCCCAGGGTAGTGGCGTGGTGAGCCATGGTCTCAACATTGAGACGATTGCATTCCTCGGCCAGGATCAAGCCCAGTTCCTTGTTGCCAGAGAACTCGTATTCCATGTTGCTGATGAAGTGCGGCAGTTCGTTGGAGGTATAGACCCCCTTAAAATGCTCGCCACAAAGGATGTGGTAGTTAGCGTTGACCAACCAGTGGGTGTCGAACACGACGATGGTGTCCACACCCAGTTCGCGGCAGCGGCGGCTAATCTCGTAGTGCCCATCAATGGCTGCTTGACGAAAACCGTGACGCGGTCCAGGCAGCTCGGACAGATACATGGAGGGTACGTGGGTGATCTTGGCTGCAAGTGCCACTTTTCCCATGATAAGACTCCTTATTCTTGTAGGTCCCGCGGCACCGGGCAGGTCCGGCGGTCGTCAGAACAGCGAACGCCCGGTGCGTTGGGGAAAAGGTCACACGCCCCAGCGAGGGATGTGGTGGCTGCCCATCGAGATACAAACGTTCTTGATCTCGGCGAACACTTCGAAGCTGTACTGGCCGCCTTCACGGCCGGTGCCCGAGCCTTTCACCCCACCGAATGGCTGACGCAGGTCGCGTACGTTCTGGCTGTTGATGAACACCATGCCGGCCTCGATGCCACGCGCAAGGCGGTGGGCCTTGCCGATGTCCTGGGTCCAGATGTACGAGGCCAGGCCGTATTCGGTGTCGTTGGCCAGTTGCAGCGCCTCGGCTTCGTCCTTGAACGGGATCAGGCACACCACCGGGCCGAAGATTTCTTCCTGGGCAATGCGCATCTTGTTGTTCACGTCGGCGAACACGGTGGGCTGAATGAACTGGCCCTTCGCAAGGTGAGCCGGCAGGTTGGCCGGGCGCTCCAGCCCGCCGGCAAGCAGGGTGGCGCCTTCCTCGATACCAATACGGATATACCCGGTGACTTTGTCGTAGTGAGCTTGGGTAATCATGGAGCCGACTTGGGTTTGCGGATCAGTCGGATCACCCACTTTCAGACGCTTGGCGCGAGCTGCGAATTCGGCGACAAACTGTTTGTAGACCGTCTCCTGAATGAAGATTCGGCTGCCAGCCGTGCAGCGTTCGCCGTTCAGGGAGAAGATAGTGAACAGTGCAGCATCCAGCGCACGATCAAGATCGGCATCTTCAAAAATCACCACTGGGGACTTGCCGCCAAGCTCCATGGAGTACTTCTTCAGACCGGCGGTTTGCATGATCTTCTTGCCGGTAGCAGTGCCGCCGGTGAAGGAAATGGCGCGCACATCGGGGTGGCGGACCAGTGCATCGCCGGCGGTAGCGCCGTAACCCTGGATCACGTTCAGCACGCCGTTGGGGATGCCGGCCTCTACAGCCAGGCGGCCCAGTTCGTTGGCGGTCAGCGGCGACAGCTCGCTCATCTTGAGTACGGCGGTGTTGCCCAGCGCCAGGCACGGCGCAGTCTTCCAGGTCGCCGTCATGAACGGCACGTTCCACGGGCTCACCAGGCCGCAAACACCCACCGGCTGGTACAGGGTGTAGTTGAGCATCTGGTCGTCGACCGGGTAGGTGTGGCCGTCCATGCGGGTGCACACTTCGGCGAAGAAGTCGAAGTTGTGCGAGGCTCGCGGGATGAGCACGTTCTTGGTCTGGTGGATCGGCAGCCCGGTGTCGAGGGTTTCCAGCTCGGCCAGTTTCGGCACATTCTGGTCGATCAGCTCACCCAGCTTGCGCATCAGCCGAGCACGTTCCTTGGCCGGGGTGTTGGCCCACTTAGGGAAGGCTTCTTTGGCCGCGGCTACAGCTTGAGCCACTTCCTCGGCGCCGCCGCTGGCGACTTCACAGATGGCCTCGCCGGTGGCCGGGTTGTAGTTGACGAAGGTGTCTTTGCTCTCGACCTCACGGCCGTTGATCCAGTGCTTGATCATGCTGCTCATGCCTTGTTGTTCTTGAAGAAGTCAGCTTCGCTGACGATACGGTTGACCAGGCGACCGACGCCTTCCACTTCCACCACCACTTCATCGCCCGGCACCACATCGGCCAGGCCTTCTGGCGTGCCGGTGGCGATCATGTCGCCCGGTTGCAGGGTCATGAAGCTGGAGAAGTATTCGATGAGGTGCGGGATGTCGAAGATCATGTCCGCCGTGGTGCCTTCCTGTTTCAGCTCACCGTTGATCCAGGTGCGCAGCTTCAGGTTGCTGACGTCTGGCACATCGGCGGCATCGACGATCCATGGGCCGACCGGGGTGGTGGCGTCGCGGTTTTTCACCCGCAGGTTGGGGCGGTAGTAGTTTTCCAGGTAGTCGCGGATGGCGTAGTCGTTGCACACGGTGTAGCCGGCAACGTAGGCCAGGGCGTCCTCGCGCTTGACGTTCTTCGCCGCTTTGCCGATCACCGCCACCAGCTCGCACTCGTAGTGCATGTACTCGACGTTGTCTGGGCGCCAGGTGACCTGGTTGTGGCCGGTGTAGGTGCCCGGCGACTTGATGAAGGCCAACGGTTCGGTGGGCGGTGCGAAGGCTAGTTCGCGGGCGTGGTCGGCGTAGTTCAGGCCCAGGGCGAACATGCTGCCGGTGGCCGGTGGCAGCCACTCGACCTGGTCTGCGGCCAGTAGCCGGCCATCGGCCAGGCGTACGGCGTCATCGGCCTCTACGGTAACCGCGTGGATGCTGCCTTCATGGCGGATGCGCGCGTGTTTCATTCTTGTTCCCCCGACTCGGCGACGATGGTGTTGGCCAGGCGGCCCAGGCCTGTGATCTCGACTTCAACCTGATCACCAGGGTTGACGTCGACGCGCCCTTCGGGCGTTCCGGTAATCAACACGTCACCGGCGTGCAACGTCATGAATTCGCTCAGCTCGGCAATCAGCTGCGGGATGCCGCGCACCAAGTTGGCGGTGGAGTTTTCCTGCACTACAGCGCCGTTGACATAAAGCTTCACAGTCAGCTGGTGCGGGTCTTCGATGGCCGATACCGGCACCAGTTCAGGGCCGATGGCGCAGAAACCGTCGCGGCATTTGGCCTTGACCGCAGGGCGGTAGTAGCTGTCTTCCGGCAGGCTGTATTCGTTGACGATGGTGTAGCCGGCGACATGCGCCATAGCGTCGGCCGCACTTACTCGGCTAGCGTCCTTACCAATCACTACGCCCAATGCCGGACCCGGTTGCAGTCGCTCTCCGGCGGGGTGAATAACGTTGGCACCATGGGCGTTGCGGGTGTTGGGTGTCTTGATGAAGAGCACAGGCTTTAGCGGAGCCTGCTTATAGGGCGGCTGTTCGAACTCGGCGAGACGTTGCTTCAGCAGACCGTTGTAGTTCAGCGCAATGCCAAACAGGGTGCCGTTCGCAGCGTCATGCAAGGCATGGCTCATGCTTCTCTCCTGGCAGCGGTAAGGTGGAAAAGCCTTACCCATAAATCGTTAATGTGTTAACGTTATATTTAATATGTTAACGATCGTCAAGCGCTCATGTCGTAGCGCTGCTTGCCCGCCGGGTGCAACATAGGCAGATAGCTAGCTGAGACGACAAAAACAACGGGTAAGAATTGATGACTGATCGGCAGCCAATCCCGAACATCAACATCGGTCAGGTGTACGACCAGCGCTACAGCGATAGCGAGGTCCACTACGACCGACTGGGTAACCTGGCAGGCTTTTTCGGAAGGAACATGCCCGTACACCGGCACGATCGGTTCTTCCAGGTCCATTACGTCAAGACGGGGACTGTCCGGGTGTACCTCGATGATCAGCAGTACATCGAATCCGGGCCGATGTTCTTCCTGACGCCACCTACGGTTGCGCATTCCTTCGTCACCGAAGCTGACAGCGACGGACATGTGTTGACGGTGCGTCAGCAACTGGTATGGCAAATGATCGAAGCGGACGGAAGCCTGGTGTCTTCTGGGCTTCAGGTCGCGCCGGCATGTGTTGCCTTGTCCCACCTCGCGCCTATGTACCAAGGTGAGGCCAGGCGAGTTGAGCTTCTGTTTGAAGAACTCAGCAACGAAATTGCGGAGCAGCGGGCTGGGCGCGGTGCAGCGTTGGAGAACCTTACACGGCTGATCATGATCAGCCTCCTGAGGTTGTGCTCCAATTCCGTAAAAGCGACCCCCGCGCGGCGAGAGGATCTGAAGATCTTCCATCGTTTCAATGAGCTGATCGAAGCTCACTACCGAGAGCACTGGCCGCTTTCTCGGTACGCTGAGGGTATTGGAGTCACCGAACCGAGGCTTAACGATGTCTGCCGACGAATCGCTGATCTTCCTTCGAAGCGCCTTATCCAGGAACGGCTTATGCAGGAAGCGAAGCGACTGCTGCTTTTCAGTGCCAGCTCCGCAAATGAGGTCTGCTATCAGCTGGGATTCAAGGACCCGGCCTACTTCAGTCGTTTTTTCCAGCGATATGCCAGCCTCACGCCTGGAGACTATCGGCAGCGACACTCTGGGTTGAGCTGATCTGGACACGGCTGGAGTGCTCCGGTCATCTTGATTGTTGTACCCAGATGGTCGCAGTTACGCTCTTCATGGAAAATGAGGTTTTCGTGGGAGAAATTGCACTTTTCATAGGCTCGTCCAAGGTGACGTTTGTGACGCATCCCTTAGGTTTGGTGGGGGCGCGACAGGGCGGGGCCTTTCTTGCACCCATACAGGCATGCTAATAAGCTGCCGTTTCGCTCACTCGACGTGGTTTGATCATGGCAAAACCAAGACCTTCTCTCACTCTGACGCTTCTGCAAGCTCGAGAAGCCGCAATGGCATTTTTCAGGCCTTCATTGAACGAGCATGACCTTACAGAGCAGCAATGGAGGGTGATCAGGATCCTCAGTCAACAGGGCGAGCTTGAAAGCCACCAGTTGGCTCAACAGGCATGCATTTTGAAACCCAGTATGAGCGGAGTACTAAGCCGACTAGAGCGAGACGGCGTCGTGCGCCGGCAAAAATCCCAGCAAGATCAGCGCCGAGTTTTTGTCAGCCTCACCGAGCAGGGGCAGGCATGCTTCGCGGCCATGAGCGGGGATATGGAGCGCAATTATCTGAAAATTCAGGCGCAATTTGGCCAGGAAAAGCTGGATCAGCTCCTCGCGTTGCTGAACGAGTTGAAGAGAATCGAACCGTAAGGCGCGACGTTTCACATGATGAAGTTCGCTTGATAACGTTAAGATGTTATCGTTTTGGGCGAACGTAATTCCTGTGGAGCGCCCATGCTGAGTAACCCGCGACGCCTGATCATAGTGCTAGCCGCCTTGGTAGCTTTTGCCCCTCTGTCGATTGATACGTATTTGCCAAGCTTGCCGTCAATCGCGGAGGATTTGAGCGCTAGTGCCGCTGATGTCCAGATGACTATCGGCGTCTTCCTGGCAGGACTGTGCATAGGGATGCTGTTTTATGGTCCGCTTTCTGATCGCTTTGGTCGTAAACCGCTGCTGATCTGCGGGATGGTTCTCTACCTCATCGCAACGGTGGGGTGCATGTTTGCAAGTACTGTTGAGCAGTTGATCGCTTGGCGTTTCTTGCAGGCGCTTGGCGGCGCAGCTGCCTCGGTACTCGGCCGCGCGATCGTGAGAGATCTGTTCTCGATCAACGACGCGGCTCGAACCTTATCGATGATGCATTTGGTGACGATGATCGCGACCCTCGTCGCGCCCTTGGCCGGTAGTTTCCTAATGATGATCTCTGGCTGGAGAACGATATTTGGAGGGCTTTTCTGCTTCGCCATCATTTGCTTGGTGGCTTGTATTTGGCGTGTCTCAGAGACCCATCCTATTGATAAGCGGACGAGGTCGATAGGCTCGGCTTTGGCAGGTTACTGGCATATAGCATGCGATCCTGCTGCGCTCGCTCTAATCCTGTGCATGGGGTTGAGCTTCGGCGGGATGTTCGCGTTCATCACCGCGTCGCCTTACGTTTACATTGAGCTTTACGGTGTGTCCCCACGTCTGTATGGCTTCCTGTTCGCGCTGAACATAGGGGGCGTGATTGCCATGACCATGCTGAACGCACGTATGGTTAATCGTGTCGGCCCTCAGGCAATGTTAGGCATCGGCGCGTTGTTATCAGCGATTGCGGCAGTTGGTTTAGGTGTGCTCGGGGGAATGAGTTTGCTCGACCTCCCTTGGATAGTTTTTTTTGTAGTCATGTATGTCAGCGTCACAGGCCTTATGGGAGCGAACTGTGTGGCCAGCCTACTGAAGCTCTTTCCAAAAAACGCTGGTGCTGCCGCTGGATTGGCGGTGTCTGCGCAATTCGCAATGGGGGCAGCTTTCAGTGCGCTCGTGGGTAGTTTGGCAGATGGCTCGCCTCGGCCAATGTGCTTAGTAATGGCTGCTGCCGGCGTGGGTGTAGCTGTGTGCTATCTGTGGCTGAGGTTTGGGCGGATGGGGCAAGCTTCGGCGGCATAGCAAACATTAACATTTCGAGCCCACGCGCTTCGCCGCCAACCATTCGATCGAACCTCGGGGGAGGTCAGATCCGGACTTGAGGGCTGCTGAACATTTCCATTGCAGTTGACTACGGTCCATCTGCATCTAAAGTGATGGCCAAACGATTTCACGGTAGGGACATCATGAGAATCGAGCGCGTCGAAATTCAGAATTTCAGGTTGCTCCAAAATGTCAGCCTCGGTCTCGAAGAGCGCACGACACTGATCGTTGGTCGAAATAATTGCGGCAAAACCTCGATTGCCGAGGTGTTCAGACGCCTACTGGCGGACAAGACGCCTTCATTTCGACTAGAGGATTTCTCCCTAGGTTGTCATGAGCGATTCTGGAGCGCATTCGTAGCTTTGCACGATGGTACATCTCGGGTTGATGTCGCTGATGTGCTTCCGGCGGTTCGAGTGACGCTGGATATTTCCTACGACATTGATGCGCCTGACTTGGGGCCCCTCAGCGAGTGCATCATTGATCTCGATACGAACTGTACCTGCGCGCGAGTTGCCCTCACGTATGGGCCGAGGGCTACTGCGCTCGACACCCTTTTTTCGGAAATGGACCCTCCGGCGTCTGATTCTGCGGTGCAGCGCTCAGCCTTCTTCAATCTCATCAAAGCGCGCCTGGCTTTGGCTTATGAAGCACGCCTAGAAGCGGTAGATCCCAACGACCCTACGAATCGAAAAAGCCTAGATCTCAAATCGCTCACAACATTGATTCAAGGTGGGTTCATCAATGCGCAGAGGGGCCTAGATGACGACACCCATCGTGAACGAGATGTCCTTGGCAAGGTGGTCGAGGTGCTTTTTCAGTCTGCACTGACTGACCCAACAGACCCTGAGAAACGCACCACCGCCGAGCAGCTCCATGGGGCGGTCGAAAAAATTCAGAAAGACCTGCACGACGGCTTCAACGCTGGCCTGACCTCGCTGCTGCCCACGTTCGAGCTATTCGGGTATCCAGGACTGGACGATCCAGGCCTGACTACCGTAACGACCTTCGATGTGGAGCGTTTGCTCAAGGACCATACCCAAGTCAGGTATCGCGGCGTTAACGGCCTAACGTTACCTGAAAGCTACAACGGGCTAGGGGTTCGAAACCTCGTTTACATCCTTCTCCAACTGTTGAAATTTTTCAGGGAATTCCAAGCGACGCCGGCGGCAGCGAGCGTGCATCTCATCTTCATTGAGGAACCAGAGGCGCACCTGCACCCGCAGATGCAGGAGGTCTTCATCCGTCAGTTGCATCTCATCAAAGGCGCCTTTGAGAAGCAGCTAAACGACAGTCGCCCATGGCCGGTGCAGTTCGTGATATCTACCCACTCGCCGCATATGGCCAACGAAGCGCGGTTCGAGACCATGCGCTATTTCCTCTCGGTGACTGACGAGAGCGGGATTCGGCAGTCCAAGGTTAAAGACCTTAGGCAGGGCATGGGCGATGCACCGGTGCCCGATCGAGATTTCCTCTACCAGTACTTGACGCTCACTCGTTGTGATCTTTTCTTTGCCGACAAGGCGATCTTGATCGAAGGCACCTCAGAGCGTCTTCTTTTGCCCACCATGATCGCCAAGACCGACGCATTGGCATCGGGTGGACCCCAACTCGCCAGTCAATACTTGACAGTGATGGAGGTGGGTGGTGCTTACGCCCATCGTTTTCACGACCTTCTGAGCTTCCTCGAGCTGCGCACCTTGATCGTGACTGACATCGACTCTGTCAAACCTAACGCGGATAAAAAGCGAAAGGCATGCCCAGTGGCAGAAGGGCATTTCACGAGTAATGGCTGTATCAAAAATTGGTTCGATGCTGAGGTGTCACCGGCACAACTGCTGGCGAAATCGCCAGCAGAGAAAACCAGCGGAATAAGGCGTCTCGCGTATCAGGTTCCGGAGGTTGAGCAAGGGCCAGTCGGTAGGAGCTTCGAGGATGCCTTCATTCTGGCGAATCTTGACCGTTTCGAGCTTGGGAAGGGTGACACCGCATCACTGGCATATGAGTATGCGTCGGACCTGAAAAAGTCGGAGTTCGCGCTCAGGTATGCCATCGAGGATACCAACTGGAACGTCCCCCGATATATTGCGGAAGGCCTGCGCTGGCTAGCGGTCGGGGCGCCGCCCATTGATCCTTCGGTGACTGCTGAAAAAATCTCCGCAGTTGTCGGGGCTGTAGGTGAGGCACTGGCAGCAGAGGGAGAGCAGGGCGATGTATAAACCCCAGGAAAGTCCCGCGGATGTAGCAGGGCGCGAAGCATTAGAGCGAATGTTCGCGTGCCTTGATCAGGGACAGAGCTTTCGTCTTGAGGCTGGAGCCGGCGCCGGCAAAACCTATTCGCTAGAAAAGGCTCTGAGCCGTTTGATCGAAAACCGAGGGTTAGCGCTGATTCGTCAGCGTCAGCAGATCGCGTGTATCACCTATACCAACGTTGCGAAAGACGAAATCATCTCGCGTTTCCAGGCACATCCAGCAATCCGGGCTGAGACCGTGCATGGTTTTTGCTGGTCACTGCTCAAGGATTTCCAATCATCTTTGCGCTCCTTTCTCTGCGAGCAAGAGTTCTGGCGTGAACGCCTTGAGCCCGCTGGGGGCATAGGTGTAAGGCGAATCCATTATGAGATGGGTATTCCGCGCATATCTGACGATGAAATCTCGATTCGGCACGAAGATGTCCTCACCTTGATGATACAAGCGTTACCCTCCCAAAAATTTAGGGCGGTGCTGACCTCGCGCTACCCAATCCTTTTTATCGATGAGTACCAAGACACGGATGAGCATTTCTTCGCAGCTCTGAAATCATGGTTCTTGGATCGTGGCCAGGGACCGATGATTGGCCTTTTTGGTGACCACTGGCAGAAAATTTACGGATCAGGGTGCGGCCTCGTCGTCCACGAGGCTCTACAGGCAATTGATAAAAATGCGAATTTTCGGTCGGCATCGCGGATTGTTGAAGTGCTGAACCAAATGCGACCGGCCCTCCGCCAGATGGTGAGAGACCCCGAACTGATCGGTGAGGCGAGGGTTTTTCACGCCAACCGATGGCCTGGCGTAAGGAGAACAGGGCAAGGAGGAGGTCACTGGACGGGCGACACCAGTGCTGAGGCCGCTCGCGCATATTTCGCGTGCCTGAAAGCTCAGCTCAGCGTGGAAGGGTGGGATTTCTCACCTGAAAAGACAAAGATCTTGATCCTCAATCACAGCGGAATTGCCCGAGAGCAGGGGTACGCGTCGATCCCTGCCATCTACGGCCAGTACAACGAGCCGTGGCTGAAGAAGGAGGATCCGCACATCAAGTACCTCACGGATCAGTTAGAACCCGCGTGCGCAGCTTATGAAGCGCGTAGATTCGGCGAGATGTTCGGGCATCTGGCAAGCGACCGCCCCACAATCCGTCGACACGGCGACAAAGTCGCGTGGGCTCAGGCGATGGGCGCGTTGGTCGAACTCAGGCTGTCCGGCAGCATTGGAGATGTGATTGATCACGTCAATGCGGTTCCGCAAATGCAACTGCCTGACGCTGTGGTGCGAAATGAGCAACGACTCCAGGCGTCCCACGATGGGGCTGAAGATGAGCCTCGGAGGATCACTCAGCTCAGGAAGCTTAGGGCTGTTCCATACTCAGAGCTGATAGCGCTTGACCGCTTCATCGATGGTCACACTCCATTCGCGACTAAACATGGGGTCAAAGGGGCAGAGTTCGAAAACGTCATCGTCGTGCTGGGACGTGGGTGGAATCAGTACAATTTCGGTGAGATGCTTGAATGGGTCCAGGCAGGACCGCCGGCGGACAAAAAGGATAAGTTCGAGAGCAACCGGAATCTTTTTTACGTTGCCTGCTCTCGCCCTAAGCTGCGCTTGGCTTTGTTGTTTACACAACTGCTGAGCCCAGGTGCATTAGCCCAGATCACCATGTGGTTTGGTGCCGATCATGTGGTCGAGCTTCCCCCTGATCCTCAATAGTGGCGGGAGTGCTGTAAGTCGAGAGGGAGGGGTGCAGTCAAAGAAGAGGCTCAGGGCTGTTTTTAGAGGTGTTTCGTGGTGAGCTGTGGGGTAGGGTTCGCCACTGGCGAAGTCGTCTTCATGGGCTTCTGACGGGCTTTTAGGGGGCTATCTGTTTATATTCAGGGAGTTATAAATCTAAAATTCAATTCTTATCACTGCTTATTGAAAAACCTATATTTTTCATTGACTTACTTGACACGTATTTATAAAATACTCTTAATCTCCGGCAGGGTAGGGTGCTAAGTCGGGTCCAAAACTGGTTATCTTCCTTGCGAAGCAAGGGTGTGTTTGAATACAAATAATACGCGCACGCGTAAAAAAATGTGCACCGTCATACCCCTCATCTCGCCTCCTTGGCCGTCGGCTACCGACAGCGTTAGCTTTGCGCTTTCTCGCGGATCTGCCAAGAAAATTGCGTCCTGTGAGACGCAATTTTTGCACCGGCGACCATTTGCTACTCACTCAGATTTAGCGCTGATCACCGACGACCGTTGGTGTACCCGACTAGCTGGTGGCTGATCTTCCCAAGTGTGCAAATTAGGTTTCGCCACGTGTCCTTTCCGACAACCTGCGTCGGTTTAATTGAACTCATGACATCCCAATGGCGCGACCCGCCCAGCATCCCTTCAGCGACAACCTGGCTAACCACATGGCTTGGGGTCACCCCAAAACCGGAGTACCCCTGGACGAAATATGCGTTCGGATGACCGGGGACCGTACCTACTTGCGGGAACAAGTTTGCCGTGCACTCCATTGGCCCACCCCAAGCAAGATCGATTTTCACACTCTCAAGATATGGGAATACCCTCAGCATAAGGCCGCGGTTCCATGCCTTCAAATCGTTGGGAATGTATTCGATCGCTTTGGTGGCAGAGCCGAAAAGCACCCTGTTTTCGTTGGTAACACGGTAGTAGTCGATGACGGGACGGATATCGCTGAAGGCGCCACGGATAGGGCTGATCTGATTGATTAGATCGACCGAGAGGGGTTCGGTGACTAATTGATAAGCGTAGGTATTGATTGTCCTTCTATGAAGGAAAGGCTCCAAGCGGTCAAGAAACGCCCCGCATGACCACAGAATTTTGTTAGCCCTTACCATGCCCTTTGCTGTGCGGACGGTGATGCTGTTGCCGTAGGTCACCTCAAGAACAGGCGTGTTCTCAAAAATCTGCCCGCCCAACCCGACGAACGCTTTGGCTGAGCCTAACAACATGTTGAGAGAGTGGATGTGGCCATTCCCCATATGCTTCAAAGCGCAGCTGTAGTAGTCCGAGCCGATGATGGACTTCACTGCGGCGCCTTCGAGGTACTCGATTTCGTGGTTCGGATTGAGTTGCTTGAATTCCTTTTCCCAAGCCTGAAGCAGTTTCCCCTGACGCTTGTTAAGGCCCATATAGCCATAGCCATGCTGGAAATCTGCGTCTATCCCGTACTTCTCGATGCGTGACTTGATGATAGAGGCGCCGACATCGCTGATCTCGAAGACTGCCTGGAGCCCCTGATCACCTACGCTCTTGCGGATCTTCTCCAGGTCATGGCCGATGCCAGCCATCACGTGCCCACCGTTGCGGCCAGAGCCACCAAAACCTAGATAGCGAGCTTCGAGCACGACGATGTTTTTGACACCCTTTTCTGCTAGCTCTAGAGCAGTATTGATTCCAGAAAAACCGCCGCCTACAACGACTACCTCTGCGTCGATCACTTGCTCAAGATCAGGGAAAGCGAGGTCATATTTTTTTGTGGCGGTGTAGTAGGTGGTGGGGGTTTCGACCGAGAGCATTCAGGGCACCTTTTTGCTGTCCGCGGTAGCTAGGCCAGGCTAGTGCCGCGCATCGACGCTTTTTTTATTGGGATGGGCGGGTTCGTTGCCCGCTGCATGTGCAGGTCCTATTAAACGCGCCGTCGCGGCTGGTGGACATGACCCAAGGTGCAAAGCGGTTGCCTGAGGATGACATGAGAGCATGGGCAGCCTCGTAGGCATCCCAGGATGCAGAAACCCGGCCGGAGCCGGGTTTGGTTGAGACCCTGCAAAGCAGTCAGTAGCGAATCATCACTGACTTCAGTTCGGTGTAGTCGTCGATGAACGCGCTCCCGAATTCTCGGCCAATTCCGGATGCCTTGACCCCACCGAAAGGCACCGCTGGATCCAGCATGGTGTGCATGTTCACCCAAACTGTTCCGGCCTCGATTTCCGGGACCAGACGGAGTGCTTTCGAAAGGTCGTTTGTCCAGATGCTTGCGCTGAGACCGTAAGGGGTATCGTTCATCAGCTGAAGCAATTCCTCTTCGGTGTCGTAGGGGAGGAACGTTGCGATAGGCCCGAACGTTTCCTCATTCAACAGTGTATCTTTCGCAGACTTGGCCAGAATGATGGTCGGCTCTACGTAGCAACCCGGGCCTTCAATGATTTCGCCGCCATAAACGATGGTGCTGTTTTCGGACTGAGCTGTTTTGAAGAAGCCTGCGAGCTTCTGCTGATGCTGCTTGTTGGTCACAGGTCCGAACTGGGTCGACTCGTCCAACGGCGAACCGATTTTCAGGGTTGCCAAACGTTGAGCCAGCTTCTCCATCAAGGGCTCGATCTGAGAGCGATGTGCGAAGAATCGCTCAGCCGCTGCACAGATTTGGCCCGAGTGAAGGAAGCCTGCTTCGATAATGCCGTCAGCCGCTTTGTCGAGATCCACATCCTGGAGGAAGCCTACAGAGTTTTTGCCGCCCAGCTCGAGTGTTGCTCGGGTAAGTTTGGCTCCCATAGCGCTCTTGCCCACGGCGATGCCGGTCGGCACCGATCCGGTGAAGGACACTTTGTTCGTCCCGGGGTGATCGATCAGCGCCTTGCCGGCGTAGCCGCTTCCCGTCACCACATTGAGAGCCCCCGCAGGAACGCCCGCTTGGGTGGCAAGCTCAGCGATACGCAGAATGGTGAGAGGGGTGAACTCGCTGGGCTTGATAATAACGCTGCAACCTGTGGTCAGCGCAGAGGCCAGCTTCCAGATTGCGATCATGGTGGAAAAATTCCACGGGACGATGCCTACCACCACACCGACCGGTTCTCGCAGGGTGAAGGCCGTGTACTTTTCGCCAGCGAAGGAGGGCAGGGAAGGTGTAATGGTTTCTCCACTGATCTTAGTCGCCCAGCCTGCGTAATACCGAAGGAAGTGAGCCGCTTGATCGACTTCAAAGGCACGGGAAATCTGAATGATCTTCCCGGATTGGATGGTTTCAAGCTGGGCCAGCTCCTCTCGATTGTGCTCGAGCAGATCCGCAAGCTTGAAGAGCACCCCAGCCCTCGCCGCAGGACTAACCTTGGACCAAACCTTGAAACCTGCCTGGGCGCTTGCAACGGCCTGGTCGACATCAACCTGGGTACCTTCGCTCACCTGAGCGATCGCCTCACCGTTTGCTGGGTTGACGACCTTTATCTTGTCGGAGGATGAACTGGAGACAAAACCGCCGTTGATGTAATGGCCATGATCACGGCCGAGAAAACTGATTACGCTTGGGAGAAGGGTGACATCGCTCATTAGGGCAGACTCCATCAATGAGGCAGAACGGCAGGCGCCGTGCAGCTGGAGGGAATAATCCGTGACGGTACTCCGGCGAGCTTCTGCCTTCTTGACTGAGGCTGTCAGGAGCATGACCTAAGGTGCCAACCGTACACCGCGTTCGAGCGGTCGGGCAGGCTGAAACAAGAGGTCTAACTGCGATGATTGCCACAGCTAGACTGCTCAGGAAAAAGCGGATTATCACACGCGGAATTGGTCCATCAGCTGCTTCTGATGACTCGCGAGGCTGTTGAGCTGACTGCTGATTTGAGCTGACTCATTTGCTTGCTCGGTCAACGTTTCAGTGACAGCGCGAATGGCAGAAACATTCCTGTTGACCTCTTCGGCTACCGCACTCTGCTCCTCAGCTGCACTGGCAATTTGCAGATTCATGTCACCGATCAAGGTGACCGCATCCCCGATTTTCGCAAGTGCTTGTGCTGCGCTCTGGATCTGAGCAGCATTGTTCTGGGCTTGGGTTTGGCTAGAGTGCATAGTGGTCACTACCTCGCGGGTTGCGCCTTGAATGCGCTCAATCACACCGCGGATTTCCTCCACCGAGTCCTGGGTTCTTCTAGCCAGGCTGCGAACCTCATCCGCCACGACAGCAAACCCCCGGCCGCTTTCCCCAGCGCGAGCCGCTTCAATGGCAGCGTTCAGTGCCAAGAGGTTGGTTTGCTCTGCAATGCTGCGTATCACCTCAAGCACAGAGCCGATCTCCTCACTGCTCAAGGCGAGGGCTTCGACTTCAATCACTGCCTTACTGACCTCAGCCGCCAGCTCGATAATGTCCCTGGTACTGCGCTCTATGATCGCTATTCCGTCTCTAGCCGCTGTGTCCGCGGCGAGCGCTGCTTGAGCCGCGCTAGATGCGCTGTTCGCGACATCGTGAGCAGTAGCGCTCATCTCATTCGCGGCTGTGGCGACCTGGTCAACCTCACGGAACTGCACCTGCATGCCCGTGCTGGTTTGGCGGGCAATTTCGGCTGATTGGTCAGCAGTGCCCCTCGCGTCGGTAATGCTTTGCTTGATATTCGCGATGGTAGGCTGAAGCTTTTCCAAAAAGCTGTTGAACCATCCGACCAAATTACCCAGCTCGTCTTTTTTGCCGTACTCCAGCCGCTGAGTCAGATCACCGTCTCCGCTGGCGATCTCTTTAAGCATTGCAGCGACCCTGTTGAGGGGCCGAGTAACGCCCGTCGCTGTGAACCAGACGAGCAAAAGACCGAAGATAGCTGCGGCTAATGCCACCACTATTGTCCTGTAGATACCTTCGGTTTGGACCTGATCGAGCAGGTTTTGAAGCTTGTATGAATCCTCGAGCATAATCTGCTCGGGCAGCTCAATGCTGACCCCCCAGGCCTTACCATCTGGGATTGGCTTAACGGGATGCACCGCTCTGATTAGCCCATCTTCCGCCATGATTGAAGGGCCTTGTGTGGCCAGCCGATGTAGAACTGCCTGTCCGTCAGTTCCCATGACATCACTGATGCGCTCGCCTACTTTACCTGGATCAGAACTGTAGCCTGCGAGTACGCCGCTAGCCGATGAAATAACGATCCGACCAGCCCCATTGAAAATACCAGCTTGTGCTTCGGTAACCGTCGCTTGCAAGGAATCCAATGCGAGGTCAACGCCGATGACTCCAAGGACTTTGCCTTCGTAAATGACGGGCATCGAAAGGGTTGTCATCAATAGGCGTTTGCCCGCTACAGTGTCCGAGTAGGGGTCCATGAGGCAGGTGGCCTTGGAATCTCTAGGGCACGTATACCAAGTGTTGTAGGGAATGCCACTAAGGCTCAGTTCTGTCTTGCTCAGATCGCCTTCCGTGAAAACGAGCTGAACTGACTGCCCATTACCACGGTTGAAAACCCTGCCGAATCGCCCAGCCTCGTTGGAGGCTCGGCCGTCGTCACCCACGAAATCGCTATCCCGCCCATCGAGGGCGTTTGGCTCGTAAGCCAACCATATCCCAACCACTCCGGGACTGTGGTCGAAGGCAGTTTTGAGCTGTTTGTTCAGCTCCTCACGCAGCACCGCCGGGCTCAATCCCCGGCTAGCAGCCATGGATCGTAGGTCATTGGCCTGATCAACCAGCGAGCGCATCAGCTGTAAGCTCGAGTTGAAGGTTTTTTGCAGCTCCAAGGCTTGCTCTGCTGCTTTAGCTTGGAGTTGAGCTTCGGCACTTCTGGTGAGCATCTTGCGACTTTCGGCGCTGATCAGCCGATTATTCGCACTGTTTTGATAGATGTTCATGCCGGTAGACAGGCTCATCACGACGAGTAGACAAAGTCCTGATAGGAGCACGATCTTCAGGCGAATGGACATCGAATTTAGCATTGGGGCTATCTCATATGGGCTAGCCCCGTTCGGAGGTGACCTCAGCGTTCCGTCACGGCCAAAGAGGGGCAGGGGAATGAAAACGCGCCGGTGATGGGCGCGTTTTTGGCTGTCAGAAGTTGGTGACGAACAACAACTGTGCGTAGACGTTGGTCCTGTCGCTTCCCAGCTGGCTGCCACCGTTTTCGGCACTGTGATCTGGCTTGTAGAAGCCGATCAGAGGCAGTACCAGAAGATGCTCGTTGACAGTCCATTCGCCGTAGATATCCAGCTCTTTGCCCGAGAGGTCCTGGACCGCGGAATTCAGCGTATCGAACTTGTAGAGCAGGGCGCCGGCGTTGAACGTCGGAGTAACGGCTAGCTTCAAGCCGACCTGCTGGATGGTGGCATTGGAGTTGAACGGGCCTGCGTAATTGCCAGCCACCTCACCTTGGAACCAGGTGCCAAGCTCACGGCCGTTCCCATAGAACAGAGGGTCGTAGCCTTCGGAAAAGCGGCTGTAGCGATAATTGACCTTAGGGGTAAATCTCGCGTCGTTGAAGGTCCAGCCAGCCTCGAGGTACCACGCATTTTCGTCAGACGACGTCTTTTGCTCTTTAGCGTATTCGCCGGCGAGGAAAAGGCCTGGTACGCCCGCGTCGCCTTTAGCGCGGACGCTGTAGATTTTCATGTCTTTTCGTTCCGGGTACAGGACGTCAGCGAACTCCTGATCCGTATCAACCACCTTGAGCGCCGTAAGCCCGACGGTGCCTTTGTCAGTGACATTTTCCAATGTGGCAACGATGGTCTCTGGCGCAGCCTGGGCGCGGTTATCAGACTTGAGCCACATCAGATCGCTGCGAATGCCCTCAGTCCCGCCCAGGCGCAGAACAGCGGTCTGATCGAAGTTTTTGCGACCTGTCAGGTAGTAAGCGCCCCCGCGGTCCAACCTGCCATCCAAGGGGCCGCGGCCGAAGTCCAGTGCATCGCCAGAGACGATGAAGCCATCCCCCACGATGATATTTTGTCTACCGAAGGAAACCTCAACGCCATCTTCACCGAGCATGGGGATCAGGTTTCCTGATTTCCAACCAGCAAAGGCGTCTTCGATTTTGGTGCTTCGTTCATCACCGATGGACCAGCCTGCCGCATCCCCATCACCAAAGGTGGCGGATGAAACCCAGTTGAGAGACGCGTAGGTGCTGCCGAATTGCTCAGTCTTGTGCTTCACATCCAAACCGTATTGGAATACAGCCTCTTGCCAAGTCGTTGAACCTGAAGTCTGAGTCGGTGTTTGGGCGTACTTCTCCCGGCTGGTGAAAATGCCAAAGGAGGCCGCGAGTTTCGCCTCGACGGTCGTGGCGCCGTTGCTGTACAGCGGGAGGCTGTGTGCGGTTGATGAAAAAATCAAAAAAGCGGGGGTCGCACAGGTTAGTGCAAAACGCAACGACAACTTCTTCCGGGGTTTAATATTCATCAACGCTACCTCTGCATTTATTAGAATTCTTAGAGCGAGACACAACTCCTCGTGTGTTGACGAAAGGCTATCCCTGGAGGGTTGGCGCCATCTTGACCAAGCGAGTCAAGCACTCGCCTCACAGTGCCAAAAACTGACTAGCCAGATGGTTGGCTTTGCTGAGCGGAAGGTGGCGAGCTAAAGCAGGCGCCGAACGGCAAGAGGTGTGACACGCAAAGGCAACACTTGGCGCTCATAGCCAAGACATGGCCAGATTCTCGTTCCTATCATGGAGGCGTATCGGCGATGCCGAAATCGTGACCGTGACGAGGAAAGATCCGTGACCTACCAGATCGAACAAGAGATGAAGCACCAGTCGTACATTCCTACCGAGCAGTGGCCCACGCTCGGGGAAATGGCCGACGGCTTCGAAGGGCACAAGTATGCGAGCACTGACTTTCTGGCTGGCAAGACCGTTAACATCCGTTTCGAAAATGGTTGGCTGATCGAGCATCGCTTTGAGAGCGCCACCTCCCTGACCTGGAAAATCCTTGAGGGTGATGGTACCGGTCTTAGTGCGACCGAGACCTACGAGGCCGTCGAGGTTCGCCCCGGCATCCTTTTTGTCGAGTTTCTTAAGCCGGCGCATCAAGAGTCAGCCACTTTGATTTGGAAGTTCGAAACGGGTGACATTCTTGCCGCCGTTTCTTCCTTCTGCGATCAAGACGGAGAGAAGAGAACCCAAACCGGGTTTGCTGCGGCTGTGGTCGATGGCATGCCTGGCGGATCGCCCATCACCAAATCGTCAAGCCTTGCTGGCAAGCGCGTCCTCTATCGATACAGCGAAGATGATTGGTACGAACACGTCTATTTCAGCTCTGAGACGATGGCATGGAACTGCGTCAACGGTGCCGAGAAGGGTATCGCAGATGTTGAAAAATGCGCTTACTACGATATCGCTGACGACCTATATGTGCTGTTCTGGACCGAGACAGTGATGCCAGTGGAATCCGTCATTGTTGTGGACCTCAAACAAATGCGCTCGATGGGTCGCTTCTTCTGCTGGGATCCGAAACCTGCTCAGTTACTGCATCTGACTTTTGGCTCGAAGGCGACTCTGCTCAACGAAACTACTTATCCAAAGACATTCGAAGCGTAAGGGTTTAAGGCTTTAATTCAACTGCCAAGTTCGGGTGTTGACCTGTTAATAAGTGCCCTGTGTGCGGCATGCAGTTTGGAAGTCGACGCCCGACACCGTAAACGACAATTACAATCAACGTTACGAGGGTCTAACCATGGAGCAGATATCTACTCCAGCTGGGACGCTACGCAAAAACGCATTAGGGATGTGGAACATCGTATTCTTCGTTCTCGCTACAAACGGGCCCCTAACAGGTCTTATTGGCGTTGTTCCAACCGCCATTTTGATGGGGAATGGCGTGGGTCTGCCCGGCGTTTTCCTGCTCGTGGGTGCTGTGTACCTCTTGTTTGCAGTGGGGTTTGTGGCGATGGGGCGTCACATCCGCAATGCCGGGGCTTTCTATGCTTACGTGGCTACCGGCTTGGGGCGTCCGCTAGGAGCCGCTTCGGCATTTTTGGCCATTGTGGCCTATGCCGGCATGCAAATCGCCTGCTACGGGTTGATCGGTTTCTTCACGTCAGAGACGCTTCTGCGCCTAGGCATCAACCTGGATTGGTGGGTCGCCAGCATCGGGTACGCAATTCTTGTACAGCTATTCGGTACCCGGAATGTCGAATTTAATGGGCGCTTCCTGGCTCTCCTGATGCTTGCCGAACTCGTCGTAATTCTGATCTTTGACATTGCGGTTGTTGGGCATGGCGGCGGTCCTGAAGGTTTTAGCACTGCGTCCTTCGTGCCTTCCAATGTCTTCGCCACTGGACTCGGAGCCGCTCTGGTTTTCGTGGGTGGTGCCTTCATGGGCTTCGAAACCACAGCGATTTATGCTGAAGAGGCTAGGGACCCGGCTAAAACGTTGCCGCGGGCAACCTTCACAGCATTGATACTGATCATGCTGTTCTACTCTGTATCGTCCTGGCTTCTCGTGGTCGCTATCGGCCCATCCATTGCCGTTGAGACAATTTCTCAAGATCCAGGGGCGATCTGGTTCCAGCTTTCTACAAAGCTCGTCGGTGTGGCGCTTTCAGACGCAATCAATATCCTGCTCATCACCAGCCTTTTTGCAGTGCTTCTTAGCTTCCATAACTCGCTCTCTCGGTACCTTTTCTCGATGGGACGGGAGCGGATCCTTCCAAGCGTGCTAGCTGTAACGCATAGCAAGCACCAGACGCCTTACGTTGCCAGCACGATCCAAACCTCGGTTTGCCTGGTTCTGCTTTTTGTGTTTGGCATCTCAGGTGCGGATCCGATCACCCAGGTCCTGCCGTTGGGCAGCGCTCCTGCAACCATTGGCATTCTCGCTGTGCAGTGCCTGGCCTCGATCGCGGTAATCCGCTACTTCCGCAAAAATCAGCTTGGCGTGAGTGTGTGGCAGCGCTTGATTGCCCCGTTTGTGAGCGCTGTAGCTCTGGCCTTTGGTGTGATTTTGATCATCAGCAACATGTCTCTGCTGACTGGCGGTGAGTCAATCTTCAACACGTTGATCCCACTGGGCATGTTGGCTGTGGGGATTTGCGGGATGGGGCTCGCCGGCTGGCACAGATGGCGCAATCCGCAGATCTACGCGAACCTGGGCCGAGTGCTCAACGAGGTTTAATCCCCACCACAGTGTCTTCTGATGGTGCTCCTTTGGTACCTCGGTTTGGCCAGCATTCGAAAGGGTGCTGGCCTTTTTTGTGCATTTGACCTGGACTCTCAGTCGCGGCGACTGGAACCTTAGAGGGGGCGACCGCGATTTTCATGCAGCTACCGGGCTAGGGAGGGTAGTCAATACAGCCTTCCGGCCAACTTCAGGGGATTGAATGCATTTTCCTGCATTGAGCGGCCTACTCGCATCAATTTAGCCCGCCCTGTCGGAAGCAGACAGCGCGTGCCCCGATCTGATCGGTTTCATCCCGGGCAGGCTAGGCCGCCTGCTCGGGGAATCTGGTCAGTTGAGTGAGCCAGTTTTGCTTCTGAACCCTCTAGGCGACACGCCGAATCTCGACTTGAATGCCCTGGAAAAGTGGCTCACATCGTTGAAGCCCCACGCGAAGGCCACGGCCGAGATTTTCTGAATATCGCTCTCCGACTCGAATTCTGAAGCGCACTTGTCCAGTCTTCTGTCCAGGATGTAGCGGCCGATCGACAGGCCGTGTTGGGCGAATATTCGGTGAAGCGTTCTCTTGGATGTACCCAGCTCGCTGGCGATCATCTCGGGGGTCAATTCAAAATTCGCAAGCTTAGCTTCGATGCAGCGTTGAGCTTTCTCGAAGTATGACTTCTGAACCCTTTCGCTGTACGTTGAGGCCTGGTTCTCAGATGAGGTAAAGGTCGGCCTAATCAGGCTGATCAGCGCTTCCATGACTGCCTCGAGATCCTCGCCGGTATCGTCTGCATCGAAGAATTGATTCGTGATGAAACCTGCGACCGTACCGATTCGGGAGCTTGAGCAGATCTTCTGATTTAGGATCAGTTGCTTGCTGTGAAGGCTGCTCTCCAGCTTGTGCCGAGGGATCACAATGGAAATCTGCTCTGACATTCCGGAGAAGTAGAAGTCACTCGGGCGCGAACTGTCCAACAGAACCAGATCACCTGGGGTGAGAATGCTTTGGGTACCACAATGATCCATCACCGCATCACCGGCGACCTGGTGGACGATATAGAAAAAATCGTGACCATCACGCTTGATATCTCTGACATCGCGATGAATGTGGGGGCAGTTGGCTCCGATCTTGGCCGCAGCATATCCGGGAACTGCCAGGTGGGCAGGTAGGATGGCACCCTCAAAACTCTCAATCCCTCGGGTCAGGGGCGGTTCAGGGTGAAAGGCTCCACATTGCTCCGCTAGCGTCGACTCCCAGAGCTGGTAGCCGGCTGATCCCTGTAAGCGATCATTGAGAGTCGAGGAATGGGTCATGGCGCACCTTTTTTGTATTCAGATGTTCGAAGCACGAAGCATCTGTTGTTGTGCAATTATTGAGCCGCTAAAGCCATTTGGACTAAGCGTATGATTTTTATACTAAAAATGTGGGGCATCATAAAGTGGTTTGTCCCCAATGCCACAGCCGAGGAGGTCGGCTACCCGCCGGGGCACCACAATAGGGTGCTTTGGTAACATGTTAATCATTTCTGGTGGGGCAGGTCCACTGTCCCGTTGAGCGAGCATTGGGCCCTGAAGTGTCGCTGTATGGGCGCGTATGCACCCACATCAGGGTGCGACCTTGCTGCCGATGGTGGGTGAGGGCAGAATTAGACCAAGGAGCACACCTGTACTCCTTGGGTGGAATTAGCATATTCAGCATTCGAGATTGCGAGCATGAGTAAGGATTTGACTGAGGCTGAGATGAGGCAAGCGCTGTTTGGCAGTGCTTCCCCGCCGACAATCGCTGCTTCTGCAACTGCCGTTGCAGAAAAAGCCACGCGTGTACGAGGGCAGGGGTTCTCGTCAAAATTGCTGGTTACTCTCCATGTCTCGAATGAGTTCGAGGGCGATTACCAGGTGGTCCAGCATGAGACCCCAACGCTGAGCCGACTTGTTGCTGAAATGGATGCCAAAAAGAAATTCAGCAAGAAATTCAAATACGTCACGGTCGTCTCAGTGGTTCAGGTTTGAAGCGAAAGCGCATCTGAGACCACCCCCCTTAACTTATCCAACCTGCGGTTCCTTCGCCATTGGCGGTATCTCCAGCATGCTCCTCCCATCGTGCTCAGGCGGCGTTGGATGGAGAAGGGCATTACAGATCGGTAGCCGCAAGCATCCGACGCCACGGCCGGCTGATTGCTGCTAACCGGCTGCCGGCGAGCATGTGCCTGTAAAGATTCTCACTCCATCTCCCCCTAAGACCGTTCTGGTCTGCGTAAATGAAAACCGACTAAAACCGCATTGGAAATAGACTAAAAAAGGACGATTTAGTCGATTTTATGGATTTTTGTAGCAGTTTTTGATCTTTTCTATCCCTAGACTTAAGCAATCCATCACCACTACAACTACAAGAAGGTGTGCCGTGGTTGCCAATAGTCTTCCAAAAAAGCTTCCGCCTGGAATCAAGCTTGATACCCAGCCAGAGGCTCTACAGCATTACGTTGCCTCACATCGTGTTCCTTGTGCTCTGCCGTTGGGGATTGCGCGTCCGAACACCCCTGAGCAGATCGAGCAGCTGGTCCTTTGGGCCCGGCAACACGAAGTAGCCCTGGTGACGGTTAGCTCCAGAGCCAACAAGCGCAGCCGTGCGGACACAGCTTTGGTTAAGCCGGCCCTGGTTGTGGATCTGTCTCAAATGCGTCGGATGATTCACGCAGATACCAAAGATGAGATCGCGGTCATTGAGCCTGGTCTGGATTTCGCAGAATTGGACGCGGCGCTTCTGAGTTCAGGATTGCGATCGATCAAGCCGTTCCTCCCTCGCCAAGGCAAATCTGTTCTGGCTACGTACCTCGAGCGAGAGCCTCCGATCGGGTCGAATACGCACTGGGACACTACTGACCCCTTGGCTGCGTTGAGCATTGTCTTCGGTAGCGGTGAGAGCTTCCGAACAGGTGGCGCATCTATCCCGGGTACGCTGGAGGAGAACCTTCAGCGTGGTAATCGCCAGATGATGGCGTCTGGTCCCTTGGTAACGGACTACGGCAGGGTGATTCTGGGCTCCCAAGGTACTCTCGGACTTGTCAGCTGGGCGTCAATCTACTGTGAAAGCATCCCTGCGATAGAAGAGTCTCGGTTCTACGGAGCCAACGAGCTAGGCGCCTTGACCGAACTGGCTAGGCTGCTTTCCTTGCACCAATTGGGCGCCCACTTCTTCATTCTGAGCGCCGCCCAACTCTCTCTCGCTCTCGCCGAGAAAGGAGGGGATTTTGAGCAGGTGCTACAGTGTGAGCAGAATGTCTTTGAATGGTACTTGTACGTAAATCTAACAGCAAATGATTACTTGCCCGAACAACGCATGGAATGGCAATTTGAATTGCTGTCTGACTTAGCGTCGCGGGCCAAGGCAACGTGGGTTGAGTCTATTGGCACGATTCTGCCTGCTACCTTCTCAAGGCGACTGCAAAATCCGCCAGAAAAGCACTATAAAGACGCGACTGGGAAAAAATACGCAGAGGCAATTTGCCTTACCCAATTGGATAAGTGCCAAGCGTTAGTAAGCGTAGTTCAAAAGCTTGTGAGTGATTTCGGTGCCAGCGCCCAGAGAAATATTCTGGTTGCAACGTATATTCAGCCGACCATCCAAGGAATCAGTTGCCATCTGGAGTTCACAATGTTCTCCGAGCCTGAGGATACCGCTCTGCTCATTGCGTTAGAGCGGCTAGTCGTATCGGCGCTTGCAGAAAACGGCGGATTCCTCAGTCGTCCATATGGCGATTGGGCAAAGATTGCGTATGAGCGGGATGCGAATATTGTTCCTTACCTGCGGAAGGTAAAAGATCTATTCGACCCGAGTGGGATTCTAAATCCAGGCAAGCTTTGCTTCTAAAAAAATAATTATTAGCTGGAGATGGACGCTATGTCGCTCGAAGAACGCCGAATCTATCAGGAGTCATGCACTCGCTGCTCCCAGTGCAAATTTGTGCCTATGCCTGAAAGTAAGAAATTTTCAGGGATCTGCCCCAGCGTGGATTATGGTAATTTCCACGCCTATAGCGGTGGTGGGAAGGTAATTACTAGCTATGCAATTCTCGAAAACAAGGCTGAAATAACGCCGGCGCTCATTGATAGTGTCTACGCCTGCACGATGTGCGGTGCCTGTGACACTACGTGCAAGACGAATATGGGTGAGAATGTGGAACCATTGGATACTATCTATGAGCTGCGCTCATTTTTAGCCAAAAATGGAAGTGTGCCCGACACGTTGAAGCAAATGGTCGAACAGTTGCGGGCCGAAGGGTCGCATCTGGGTAGAAGGAAAGAAAGAAGCCGATGGGCATCAGGTCTTAACATCAAAAATGCGCTGGAAAACAAAGTTGAAGTTCTGTTCCATGTTGGCGGCAGCATGGCATTTGATCAGTCTCAATGGCCCCAGCTTAAGCTTATCGTCGAATTGCTGACCCGTGCTCGGGTTGACTTCGGTATTGCCTTTGATGAGGAGCAAGACTCTGGCGGGCTCGCGTATGATCTCGGGTTCCGGGATGAGGCGCTGGCCTTAGCCGCCGCCACGCTTGATCGAGTTAAAGCATCAGGAGCAAAAATTCTGCTGGTGGCCTGTGCTGAGGAATTTGCCGCATTCAAAGGTCTCTACTCTCGAGTTGGCGTGGAATTCAAGAAAGTCCAAGTGATGCACGTGACCCAGTTCATCGAGAAGCTGCTGATCGAGGGCGCCCTGGAGTTGGAGTCAGTACCCGGACGTACAGTGACCTACCACGACCCTTGCAAGCTTGGGCGGCTGAGTGAACCTTACGAGCAGTGGTCCGGCCAATGGGAGACCGTGCTCAATACTGTGCCGGTTCCGAGCACGAAGCGGCCTGCACGATATGGCAACCAAGGTAACTACGGCGCACCGCGTCGCCTGCTAGGCATGGCAGGCGTCAAGATCCTTGAGATGGAGCGGAACCGGCAGTTTGCCTATTGCTGCGGTGCCGGAGCGGGCGCTACCGAAGCCTATCCAAAAATGGCTGAACAGGCAGCGCTTCATCGGCTTGAAGAGGCTAAAGCGACGGGAGCATCTTGCTTGGTAACCTCGTGTGCAGGATGTGAAAGACATCTTGGAGAAATTGCCCGGATCAATGCAATCGATATTGAGGTGCGAGATCTGGTTGGCTTCGTGGCCGGTCAATTCAAGGGAGGCAAGCAATGAGCAGCCTGCCGAAAGACATCTACGACGAACTCTCCCAGGTCGTCGGTGCACAGTACATCTCAGGAGACGACAGCGTTACGGCGAGTCACGACTGGTTCGGCCTGGGTGCTGACCCCTCGCCGCGGACGTTGCTGGACAAGCCACCAGCCGTCGTTGTCCTGCCGGCGTCGACTGAACAGGTTTCTGCCGTCATCAAGGTTTGTAACCGGCACGGAATCGGGTTCAAAGCGCATAGCACCGGCTACGGCAACTATGCTGGAGTGGGCACGGCCGGCTCCGTATCCATTGATCTTAGGCGTATGAATGGCCTGGAGATTGATGCCGAGAACCGTATGGCCATCATTGAGCCGTACGTTACCGCAGGTGAACTCATGGCAGAGGCCATGAAGCATAACCTGATGTGCCACATCATTGGCGCAGGCCCAGTGCATTCTCCTTTGGCCTCCGCGACCTCGATGGCAGGTGTTGGTTTGCCAGGGCACCACACAGGCAATAACTCCCGCAACCTGTTGTCGTTGGAATGGGTCACGCCAGAGGGTGAAATTGTCCGTATCGGTAGCAGTGGAAGTGACTGCGGTTGGTTCACAGGCGAGGGACCAGGCCCTGGATTCAGGGGAATGATTCGTGGCGTCCTCGGCGCTCTCGGCGGCTTGGGGGTTTTCACTCGCATTGGATATAAATTGTATCCGTGGGCTGGTCCGCAGCGACTGGAGTGGACCGGGGAGCATCCACAGCGTGGCGCAGTACTTCCCGAGCATTTTTCTCTCCACCAACTGAGCTGGCCGAATTGGGAGGCGATGACCAAGGGCACTTACGATATCAAGAACTCCCGCATCGCCACCTTGTTAACGCGTACCCCGCCATCGGGTATCGGGAATATTTTGACGGCTACAAACCGTGAATATTTCGAGGCAGAGGAAGCGGGTACGCTGCCTGAAGCAGCAACCGGTGCCACCGGTAAGGGCTGGACGGTGGTGCTGATGGCTTGGACCGCAAAAGAGCTAGCGTGGAAACATGCGGTGCTCGAGTCGCTTCTCAGTGCAACGCAGGGGCGCCAACTGTCGCTCGACCCACAGCATGAGCAAGTCATTTTTGCCAATGCGGTCACGTCGCTTTATGTCGCACGCTTCTGCCGGATGGGATCTGCCGCAGGCGTGAGCATGGGGATCTTTGACTCCTTCGGGCTGATACCTAAGGCGATTGAGCACAGTGAAGAACTGCTGGGCGACATGCAAAAGCCTGGTGGACCAATGATGAAAGCCGATACGGAGCAAAACTGGATGTGGTCCAGTGAGGGGCGGCATTTCTGGACCGAGAACAATCCCCCAGCCAACCGGTTTGAGCCGCGCAGTCTTGCAAGCGCAGTAGAGTTCATTGTCAGGTCTTTCATCAAAGGGGAAAAAGACCCCGTTGGCATCACCTTCTTCCTGATCGGGCCGGCAGCTGACATGTTCGGCAAGAAATTGGGCAATGCGCAGGTCTGGATGCGCAAAGTCAAGCAGATGTTTGATCCCAAGGACTTGTCTGACTCAAACGCTTTCGTTCGCTTGAAGGTGTCACCAGAGGCGCGTGCATGGCCAATTGTTAAGAATGTGCTTTTCCACCCTAAGTTGAAGCCACTGTTACAGCGGATTCTCGCTAAGCAATTCAAATAGCGAGCACATGCTTGCGTTGGGTTGTTCGCGTTATTGAAGGCAGGCTCTGTGGTATGGTCGTGAGCGAGGTGTCGTAGGTGCTTGGAGCTGAGATGATCACATCAAGAACAGCAAAGTCTGACCCCGCTGCTACAGGTCTGCCAGATTTGCTCAGTAACGCGATATCCGCTTTAAAGGTGGACTCGTCTGCCATCCTGGTCTTTGAGATTTTCGGGCCATGGGGGGTTAATGTTGAGTACGCCTATGGATTCAGCTGGACAGTTGTATCTGGCTGCATCTGGATGCAGCTTAACGGTAAGAACATAGAGAAGTTCAACCCGGGTGACACATTCATCTTTCCCAGGGGGACAGAGGGTAAGGTCTATACCTTGCTCTCATCTCCAGAGGCCAAACCTCAAGAAGCTTCGCATCTGTGGGAGCAGCAAAGCCTGCCTTCGTTCAAGCCCGGCCTGAGTATTGGCTGTCCTCGGCTCGTACGTTGGGGCGACGGCGCTCATCTGGATACGAAAATTGTCTCAACGGCTTTTGGTTTTAATGACAGGAAGCTAGGGCCTTTGATTGAGGCACTGCCAAGTCTGATGGTGGTTAAAGCGCCACAGGTTGATATGAGCTTCTTGGATATGTTGCTCAAATTTCCATTCGGTAAAGAGTCCGACAGCCAACCTGGTTATCTGGCAATAGCGGCTCAATCCGTACAATTGTTCCTGATGCATGCAGTTCGGGCATATGCGCTTTCAAGCACCGACTCCAAAATCGGTTGGCTAGGAGGGATGTCTGACCCAAGAATTTCCCGTGCGTTGGCCCGCATGCATGCGCAGCCAGAAGAGGATTGGGACCTGGCCAGGCTTTCAAGTGTGGCCGGAATGTCACGGTCTTTATTCGCGGCACGCTTTGTTGAGTGCATTGGCAGCTCGCCCAAAAAATACTTGGGCGCCTGGCGTATGCATTTAGCCCGTGAAGCACTCGCTGCTGGCGGGAAAACCGTGGCAGCGCTAGCTGAAAGCTTGGGTTATCAGTCTGAAGCGGCATTTCGCCTTGCTTTTAAAAAGTTTGGCGGGAAGTCCCCACGAGACTACGTCCGAAGCCTTAGGGACGACGGTGGTGAGGATAGCGGTTAACGTCGATGAAACGTGGCTGAGCGAGTGCTCAAGTCAGGGTGGATTAGTTTTTTTGGTTGGCAGTGAAAAGTTTCTGGCGTTCCAAACTTACGGGGCAAGGCGGTCATTTGCCTGAAATAATAATAAATGGAGTTCGAAATGTCTAACGTACCTTATGCAATGACTATTGGCGGTGAACGTGTCTTTGCCGATAACCTCGGCGAGGTAGTGAATCCGGCAACTGAAACTGTTGTATGTAGTTATCCGCTTGCTACGCGGGCTGATTTCGAACGTGCGGTGGCCTCCGCCAAGGACGCGTTTGTCTCGTGGTCGAAGACACCACTTGGCGTACGTCAAGCCAAGCTGCACGAGCTGAGTCAGCTGATTGAGCAAAAGAAAGACACATTCGTAGATCTGCTGATAACCGAACAAGGTAAGTCCCGAGCTGCCGCTGAGTGGGAAATCAATGGGTGTATCCATTGGTGCGACAAAATTTCCCGGCAGCACTTGGAAGACGAGGTTGTGGTCAGCAACCCCGATGAGGAAATCGTGACGCGCTATACGCCCATCGGCGTAGTTGGCGCGATCACGCCATGGAATTTTCCAGTGCTGCTTGCTGTTTGGAAAATTGCGCCGGCATTGCTGGTGGGCAACACCATGGTGCTCAAGCCATCTCCATACACGCCCCTCTGTACTCTGCTCTTGGGCGAGCTGGCACAGGCCGTACTCCCGGCAGGCGTGCTGAACGTGGTCTCTGGTGGCAATGAGCTGGGCCAGTGGATCACCGAACATCCCGATATCGGCAAGGTTTCTTTCACCGGCTCGACCGCGACTGGTCGACGAGTGATGCAAAGCGCTGCTAGCAATTTGAAACGCCTGACTCTGGAACTCGGCGGTAACGATGCCGCGATCGTGCTCCCTGATGTGGACCCCAAAGCAGTAGCAGGTCCTCTGTTCTGGGCCGCGTTTGCGAATAGCGCACAGTTCTGTGTGGCTTGCAAACGACTGTATGTACACGAGGATATTTACGATGAGCTGACCAGCGAGATGGTCGCTTACGCCGCTACGGTGAAAATGGGTAATGGCAAGGACGCAGGCACAGAGCTGGGCCCCTTGCAGAATCAGATGCAATACGAAAAGGTGGTTGAGCTACTGGATGACAGTAAAGCGAATGGTCACCGTTTCCTCCTGGGTGGCGAACTGCCAAGTGGGCCGGGCTACTTCGTACCGGTGACCCTGGTTGACAACCCTCCCGAGTCTTCCCGTTGCGTAGCCGAGGAAGCATTTGGTCCAATCTTGCCGATTCTGAAGTACCGAGATATCGAAGAGGTTATCGCGCGCGCCAACGACACTCCCTACGGGTTGGCCGGTAGTGTTTGGGGGCGGGACGTTGCCGAGGCTGAGCGCGTCGCTCGCCTTCTCGAGACCGGGACCGTCTGGATCAACCAGGCCCACATTTTCTCGCCAGATATCGCCTTTGGCGGTCACAAACAATCAGGCCTGGGAATTGAAAACTCACTGCATGGCCTTGCTGAGTACGCCAACGTTCAGACCATTCTGCGCAAAGGTAAAAGACCATGACTGTTCGCGAGTGCACGGCAGTCGGAGACTTGGTTGGTCTAGCGTCCCAGCGTTTCGGCGGGAAGGTGGCGATCATCTGCGAGGGCCAGAGCTGGACCTTTGAGCAGGTCAATGATGCCGCTAGCCGAGTCGCGCAGTACCTTCAAAACGCAGGGGTCGTGGCGGGGGATCGAGTAAGCCTCTACTCGCAGAACTGCCCGGAATGGATCGCTGGTTACTACGGAATTCTGAAGCTGGGTGCTGTAGTCAACCCTCTCAATCTGATGCTTTCCGCGGAGGAGGCTGCCTATGCAATCCGCGACTGTGGCGCCTCGGCCGTGCTGGGCGCTGGGGAGCTAGTTGAGAAACTTCTGCCAGTTATGGGAGAGGCCGCGCTAAAGGTAGTGGTTTCTCTTTCCGGCAATACCCCTGAGGGGGCAGTAGCGTTCACTGACGTTTTGGCTTGCGAACCATTAGCCAAACCGTACGTGAGCCTCGAGGGGGAAGAGCTTTGTACGATTGGATACACGTCGGGAACGACGGGTTTTCCGAAAGGAGCAATGCTCAGCCACAAGGCTATTCTCGTCAATGTGCGTATGACCTCGACGATGCATGTGAGGACGTCTCAGGACACAGCTCTGAGCGCGCTGCCGTGTTCACACGTGTACGGCAATATCGTAATGAACTCCGCTTTCCTGTGCGGCATGACGTTAGTGCTCCACAAGACATTCGATGTCACGGCCGTCCTTCAAAGTATCCAGGAGCACCGGGTGACGCTCTTTGAGGGCGTGCCGACGATGTACCACTACCTGATGTCTAGCGGCATGGTGAGTGGCTTCGATATCTCGTCCCTGACGCGCTGCACCATCGGAGGCCAAAGCATTTCAGCCGAAAGACTCGAGCAGATTGAGCGGCTGATGGGATGCCCGATCCTCGAGCTTTGGGGCATGACCGAACTTGGTGGATTGGGTACGACGCACAGTGCTTATGGTCCTAAACGCTACGGCTCGATTGGTGTGCCTCTGCCACACCTGGAGGCTCGTATCATCTCAACAGATGACCGAGCTAAACCGATGCCGTCGGGTGAGATTGGAGAGCTGCAAATACGAGGTCCCGTGACGATGACCGGGTACTTCGGCAAGCAATCTCAAACTCAGGAGACCTTGAGCGAAGAGGGGTGGTTAAGCACTGGCGACCTTGCGTACGCAGATGCTGAAGGGTTCTTGTACATAGTGGATCGTCTCAAAGATCTCATTATCACTGGCGGATTCAATATCTATCCGGCAGAACTCGAACGCGTGATTGGAGAGTACCCAGGGGTTGCGATGGTTGCTGTCGCTGGCGTACCGGACGATCTAAAGGGAGAGTTGGCTAAAGCTTTTATTGTGCAAAGTCCAGATGGAAGCATCGATCTTGATCTGCTCGAACAATACTGCCGAATGCGCTTGGCTGCCTATAAGGTGCCGCGTGCATTTCAGTTCGTCGATGCGCTCCCAACTACCAGCACCGGGAAGGTCCTTCGGCGGGAGCTTCGAAAGCTGGTATGACTTTATTTCAATTTGTATCGCACGCGTGGATCATTCGCGAGAATGATTCCTATTGGATGGGTGGTGGGGTCTTAGGCGTCAGATAAATAGTGATGAATATCAATGCTTTATTTGCATAGGTTGCGAGGGCATCAATAGGTGATTTTTAGGGGTTAGCTATCTGTGCTTTGGATAGGTCGTATCCATACTATTGATTTGTCATATGGTGGTTTTAGCGAGAAGCTCTAGTTGTAGACCCTCTTCTCGTGAGCAATTCGACGTTCAGCTATAACAAAAATAAGAGGCAAGCCATGAATAAAGAAGCAAATGCACTGCGCGGTGCCGTAGACATCAAACGTTCCATGATTTTCGCCTTCGCCACAGTCATTGGGGCTGCGCAGCAGGCTCATGCCTTCGAAATTGATATGGGTGACCCCGACCTCCGTGTGCGTTGGGATAACACAATCAAATACAGTAATGCCTGGCGCGTGAAAGACCAAAATAGCAAGCTCGTGGACGGAGCGAGCGCGCTCAACCAAGATGATGGTGACAGGAACTTCGATAAAGGTCTGATTTCTAATCGTCTGGATCTGTTATCAGAATTTGACGTCACCTATAAAAACTTTGGTGCGCGACTGAGTGGAGCCGCTTGGTACGATGATGTCTACAATCGTTCCAACGACAACAGTACTCCGTCGCGAGTGAACAGTTACTCCGTCGATTACGATGAGTTTACTAAAGACACTCGTGATCTTCATGGGCGGGATGCCGAAATTCTGGATGCATTCGTGTTCGCCAAAGGTGAGATCGCTGGGTTCCATACCAGCGCACGTCTTGGGCAGTACGCGATGCAATGGGGTGAAAGCCTGTTTTATGGCATGAATGCCATCGCTGGCGGCATGGCCCCCATCGATGTCGTGAAAGGTCTTTCGGTACCTAATACGCAGTTCAAGGAGCTGATCCGCCCTGTGCAGCAGGTGTCTGGCCAAATCCAGCTCACTCCAGACGTCAGTCTTGGCGCCTACTATCAGTTCAAGTACGAATCCAGCCGCCTTCCAGGGGCAGGCAGCTACTTTGGTCAAGAAGACTTCTTCGGAGAGGGTAGCGAACGACTGCTGGTGAGCGACTCGCCTATTCCTGGTGGAGCACCCATTGCGTTCTTCCATGGTAAAGACAAGGTCGCTAAAGACTCAGGGCAGGGTGGTCTTCAGCTGCGCTGGCGGACCGAGAGTGTAGATTGGGGCCTTTACGCGATCCGGTTCCACGATAAAGCGCCTCAATTCCAGGTTCGCCCGAATTTTGGGGCTCTGGACCTGGAGACCGGGAAGGCCGGCGAGTACTACATGGTTTATCCGGAGGGGATCGAAGCAGCGGGTGCGAGCTTCTCTACGACGGTTAACCAGACCAACATTGCAGGTGAAATTTCCACGCGCTGGAATCAGCCTCTTGCGTCCACTAGCAACCGGCCGCTGTTGGTAGGCGAAGCGATCGACAATGATCGAGATCCTCTGTATGCAACGGGTCGGACCCTTCACGCCAACTTGTCTTGGCTTCACACCTTGGAACCCAGCTTCATTGCCGCGGAGTCGAGCTTGATCGGCGAGCTGGCATGGAACCGCACGCTGAGTGTAACGAAGAGCCCTGACGCGATTGACCCCAACTCCGATCGTGATGCCTGGGCATTCCGCTTCGTATACGAGCCGACCTATCGCCAAATCTTCCCAGGTCTTGATATCAGCGTGCCCATGGGGATGAGTTACACCCATGGTCGTTCTCGAGCGATCGGTATTGCTTTCGGCGCTGATCGTGGCGGCGACATGAACATTGGTATCAACGGCACCTACCACGATACCTGGAAAATTGGCCTCAACTACACGCATTACTACGGTGCAGGTAATACCGGCCTTGATGAAGATGGGCACTATACGTTCCAGCAGGCCCTCAAGGATCGTGATTTCGTTGCATTCAGCATCAGTCGTACACTCTAATAATTATGTGAGGAGCACCTCATGAACACGGCTTTTAGAAAAGTGATACTGTCCTCGGCAATTGGCGCCTGCGCATTGCTGTCATTCAACACCTATGCCGCTGTCTCAGCTGAAGAAGCTGCCAAACTCAAAACGGAACTGACCCCGTTCGGGGCAGAGCGTAAAGGTAACGCAGACGGCAGTATTCCTGCGTGGGATGGCGGTTTGAAAGACGCTTCCTCGGTGACAAGTGCTGGCAAGCGGGGTGACCCTTTCTCCAGTGAGAAGCCGCTTTTCACCATCACGTCCGCAAATATGGAGCAGTACAAGGACAAGCTCTCGATCGGGACGCAAGCGATGCTGAAAAAGTATCCCGATAGCTACAAGCTTGAGGTCTACAAAACACACCGTACCGCAGCTGCTCCTGACAGTGTCTACGCAGCTTCGCTAGCCAACGCGACTTCAGTCTCCCTGGTTCAGGGCGCAGCCGGCCCAATGCCGAGTGGCGGAGCAGGGGGCATTCCATTCCCGGTCGCAAAAACCGGTGAAGAAGCCATCTGGAACCATCTGCTGCGCTGGCGCGGCAGTGCATGGCAGTCGAACATCACTCAGTACTTGACCACCGCAGACGGCAAACATGTACTGACCAACAACTCCCGTGTTCTTTCGCAGATGCCGTGGTTCCAGCAGGGCAATGGCGCAGATAAGGGCGTCTATTGGGAGCTGCGTATCCTGAACGATGGCCCGCCGCTTCGCGCTGGCGAAGCAATCCTTGGCGTTCAGAACATCGATGCGGAAAAGACCTCAAGCTGGACCTACCTCCCAGGTCAGCGACGCGTTCGCCGCCTTCCAAACGCTTGCTGTGATACGCCTACACCAGCTACTGCGGGCGTGATGAGCTTCGATGAAGTGACTGTGTTCCAAGGCCGGATCGATCGGTTTGACTGGAAGCTGGTCGGCAAGCGTGAAATGTACATTCCCTACAATGCCAACGGCGTGTTCGTCGCGGATAAGCCCGAAGACATCATGCTCCCTCGTCACTTGAACCCTGGCGTGGTGCGTTGGGAGCTTCATCGGGTCTGGGTCGTTGAGGCAACCCTCAAAAGCGGTGCGCGTCATGTTATGCCTAAAAGCACCTATTACCTCGATGAAGACACCTGGTCAGCTGTTCTGGGCGAACGCTACGACGGCAAAGGTCAGCTGAGCAAAACGCTCTTCGGTCTCCCTACAGTCATGCCTGACATCCCAGCAGTAGCTACGACCACTACCGGTTTCTACGACTTGGTGTCGGGTACCTGGTTCGTAGGTGATGTGTTCGCAGGCAGTCGTGATCAATACAAGATTGTGGAACCGTTCAATAGTTCGGTGTTCACTGCGGACTCTCTGGCTGGTGATGGCATTCGCTGACTTACCGGGGGCGTAAGCCCCCATTCCAGATTCCGCCAGATTGGTTGTATCCAAAATGAAAATAATAACTGTACTTGCGCTTGCCGTGCTCAGCTGCTCACCTGCTATCGCGGCCCCCGTTGCAGACGCCTCAGAACAAGGCTCACAAGCCCTTCGTGCCGTCTTGCAGGATGTAGTCCGAGCGGGTCCTCGGCTAGTCGCTGTGGGTGAACGAGGTGTGGTCTTGTTGTCCGATGACAATGGCCAACACTGGCGCCAAGGCGCGGTGCCAGTGCGTAACACGCTCACAGCAACTGACTTCGTGAATGACACCACTGGCTGGGCTATCGGGCACGGCGGAGTGGTGTTGCACAGCTCAGATGGTGGAGAAAACTGGAAAATACAGTGGGATGGCCAGAGGTTAGCCGAAGATGAGCTTAAGCAGGCCTCGATCTCCGGTGATGAAAAACGAGTAGTTCACGCCAAGCAACTGGTGGCCGATGGCGCGGATAAACCATTTCTGGATATCCAATTTGAAGACAGCTCCAACGGAATCGTCGTAGGGGCCTACGGCATCGCCATGGCTACAACCGACGGTGGCCGTAACTGGCATTCGATCATGGGACTGTTGCCGAATCCTGAGGGCTTGCACCTCTATGGCATCGCCAGGCGAGGGGACTTGATAGTCATCGCCGGCGAGCGCGGTTTGCTTCTGCGGTCGCGGGATGGTGGCAAAAGTTTTGAGTCGGTAGATAGCCCGTATCAAGGTAGCTTCTTCACCGCAGCTTACTTATCAGATGGGCGCATTCTGCTGGGCGGACTCCGCGGAAACCTGTTTTCTTCGGTAGATCAAGCTAGCAGCTTCACAGCGCTCCCATCCGGAGCCCCTGTGTCTTACACCACGATCCGAGAGGTTGGCGGCCGAGTCCTGATGATCAACCAGGCAGGTCTATTGACTCAGTCTCAGACGGAGAACTTTGATCCGCAGATCGTGCAAACACCTCCTGGTAATCCATTGTTCAGTGTGACTGAAGCAGCGGACGGCCATCTAGTGGGTGTGGGACTGGTAGGCGCAGTGCGACTTGATTCAAACACATCAACACCTGCTTTGAGAACTGAGCCATGAGTATTAAGCCTCCTGTATCATGTGATGTTGGCATGGAAAAGTTCGATCGAGCATCCGGGTCGATGTTAGAGCGAGCACTTTTCAATCACCGTGGCTGGGTGGTGTTGATATGCTTTGCTATCACCGTATTTCTGGGGTGGCAAGCATCCCACCTGACGTTGAATGCAAGCTTCGATAAAATGATTCCCAAGGATCACTCTTTCATCGTCAATTACAAAAAACACAGGGACGAACTGGCGGGGTTGGGTAATGCTGTACGTATAGCAGTGGTGAATCCGCAAGGCACCATTTACGACAAGCACTATCTGGATATGTTGCAGCAACTGAACGACGAAATTTATCTCCTGCCTGGTGTGGACCGTGCAGGTATGAAGTCGTTGTGGACTCCTTCGACCCGGTGGACCGGAGTGACTGAGGAGGGGCTTGAAGGCGGTGCAGTTATTCCCGATGGGTATGACGGTGAAGCTGAAAGCTTGAAGGCGCTTCGCCGGAATGTTGAACGTTCGAATGAAATTGGCCAGCTTGTGTCGTTTGATCAGCGCTCGAGTATTGTTTACGTTCCCTTGCTTGAAAAGTCGGCCGCAGGGGAGGTGCTCGACTACACAGCGTTCTCCGAGCAGCTTGAAGGGCTTCGCGCCAAGTACAGTACACAAGGCGTGGATATTCACATCACGGGCTTTGCGAAGGTAATTGGTGACCTGATTGAGGGCTTGCGGCAGATACTTCTCTTCTTTGCCGCAGCGATTGCAATCACTACCGCAGTCCTTTACTGGTATACACGGTGTCTCAGAAGCACGGCGCTCGTCGTGGTCTGCTCCCTGGTCGCCGTCATTTGGCAGTTGGGTTTGCTGCCGATGTTGGGCTACGGCCTAGACCCTTACTCGATTCTGGTTCCGTTTCTGGTATTCGCTATTGGCATGAGCCATGGCGCGCAGAAGATGAACGGGATCATGCAGGACATCGGTCGTGGAATGCACCGACTGGTGGCCGCACGCTTTACATTCCGCCGTCTATTCTTGGCAGGCCTCACCGCGCTGTTATGTGACGCTGTCGGCTTCGCAGTATTGATGATTATCAAAATCCAGGTAATTCAAGATTTGGCGGTAATCGCCAGTCTTGGGGTCGCCGTGCTGATCCTTACCAACCTCATTTTGCTACCCATATTTTTATCTTATCTCGGCGTCAACGCCAGGGCAGCCCAGCGGAGTCTGAGGGCTGAAGAGACTCAAATCGAAGGGAAGACCAAGCATCCGTTTTGGACCTTTCTTGATCTGTTTACACGGCGTCGCGGTGCGGTGATTTGCATCGCTGTGTCTGTCGGCTTGGCTGTGGGGGCGTTCCTCATAAGTTTGCACCTCAAAATTGGCGACCTAGATCCGGGCGCGCCAGAGTTGCGTGCTGACTCCAGGTACAATCAGGATGATGCATTCATGACCCGTAGCTATGGGGCCAGTAGTGACATCTTTGCCATCATGGTGAAGACTCCCGCTGGTGAGTGCTCAGCTTATGAAACGCTGAAACTGGTGGACGATCTTGACTGGCAGCTCAGGGGGCTGCCTGGTGTGGAGTCTACAAACTCATTGGCATTACTCAACCGCCGCATGCTGGTAGGGCTCTCGGAGGGCAACCCTAAATGGTATGACCTGGTAAACAACCAGGCCACCCTGAACATGGTCACCGCCAATGCACCGCGTGGCCTCTACAACGATGACTGTAGCCTCTTGACGCTCTATGCCTACCTGAGCGATCACAAAGCGGATACGCTTTCGCGTGTAGTCGACACTGTTGAATCCTTCGCAGCCGCTAATAACACTGAACATGTGCAGTTCATGCTCGCGGCAGGTAGCGCGGGGATCGAGGCAGCCACGAATATCGTGGTTCAGAAGGCCAACCGCGTGATGCTCATGTGGGTCTACGGTGCAGTGATACTGCTGTGCCTGGTTACCTTCCGATCCTGGCGAGCCGTGTTGTGCGCAGTGTTACCACTCATGCTTACCTCCATCATGTGTGAAGCGTTGATGGTCGGGTTGGACATCGGTGTGAAAGTAGCCACGCTGCCGGTGATCGCATTGGGTGTCGGCATTGGTATCGACTATGCCCTGTACGTCATGAGCATCATGCTTGGTCATATGCGCCAGGGTGTCAGCCTTTCAGAAGCCTACTATCGCGCGTTGGTATCCACCGGGAAAGTTGTGATGCTGACCGGTATCACGTTGGCGATCGGCGTTGGAACCTGGATCTTCTCGCCCATTAAGTTCCAAGCAGACATGGGCATTTTGCTAGCCTTCATGTTTGTCTGGAACATGGTGGGCGCATTGGTGCTGTTGCCCGCTCTCGCATACTTCCTGCTTCCTGTGAAGGGCGGAGTAGGGGTAGCCGATACGGTGAAATGCGACCAGCACAAACTGGATAAAGAGCCGGTCACTCATCAGCACTGTACCGTGCATTGATAGGTGCGGAGCAGGGCTCGGTGGTGTGAGTTTATCTAGCCTTTAATCTGCAAGCTTTACCCGGGTGATCCGCTGTACTGATTAGACAGCGGATCACCCGGTGAAGCTTTTTTTCTAATGACGGGTTGGTTTTTCGAGATTTCGCTAAAGGGTCTCGGCGGTTTCGGCGATGAGATGCCGGAGCCAGGTTAAGCCAGGATCATGCTGCTGGTATTTGTTCCACTGCATTGCGATCGTCAGCTTTGGTGCTTCCCAGGGCAGCGGCAGAATTTGTAACGGTAGGTAGGCAACCCAAAGCTCTGCAAGCCGGCGATGCATCGTTGCGAGACGATTGGTACCAATGAGGAAGGCTGGGACGCTGTTGAAGGTGGTGGTGATCACGTCACAACGCCGCTCAACACTGAATTTTTGCAAAAACCACTCATCCACACTCGGGGTTCTTCGTTCCCCCCACCTGACGAGTACGTGACTCATTAGCTTGTACTGCTCAAAGCTAAGTTTTCCACGGTCTAGCGGAAAATCATTGCTGGCTACACACACAAACTCTTCTTCGAAAAGCGCTTGCGACGGGTGCTCAGGAGTTATCTGGAGATCAGGCAGCAGCAAAAGATCCATTTCGCCACGTTCAATTTGATCGGCAGGATTGTTGTGCGGTGAAAACAGTTCGATGGAGCAGAGCGGGGCGACCTGGTTCATGCGCCGACTGACTTCGGGTATCAGCACCGTGCCGACATAGTCCGACACGATCAGGCTGAACTTCCGGTTCGACTCACCAGGGTTGAACAATGATCGATTTTCCAGCGTAGCTTTCATTTGAATCAACAGGTCGCGGATCGGCTGCACGAGTCCTTCACCGATTGGTGTCCGCACCATTTTACGGCCAACTTGGACGAGGAGATCGTCCTCGAAGTAATCACGCAAACGTGCTAGCGCTGCGCTTGTAGCCGGTTGACTCAGGTGCAAGCGTTCACCCGCCCGGGTGATGTTTTGCTCTGTGAGCAGGACGTCGAGAACGACAAGCAGATTTAGGTCTAGACCGTAGAAACGCATAGGTTTTTGCTCTCTTTAGCTGTACCGCCATTCACCAGCAGGACGCCATTTCTTGTTGATTTATTGAGATTTAGGCACAGAAGGGGATTTTTTACAATCCATGGGATTTATGGGTTGTATGTAAATTTAGAATTTCCCGAATGCCTCGGCCTTGAGTAATTTGTACCCTGAAAAGCAAAGTCACTCAGCAGTGAATCCCCGCAGCGTTCAGGGATTGGATTCTTCGCTTGACGAGGAAGGAGAAAATAAAAGTGAGGCAAAACCCACTCGTAGGTTGGCAAGTTGATAGGTCGAAGATCCATTTCGTGGGTCACGATCTTCAGCGCCCGGAGTGCATCATCGCGCAACCCAATGGAACTCTTTGGACGGCGGATGCACGCGGCGGTGTAATGCGGATTGACCCGGATGGGAGCCAGAAGCTAGTTGCTCCTCCTTTGGCGGCCGCGGTGGAGACCACGTTTGAGCAACGGTATGTTCAATCCCGAGACCAATCCCTGCCTAACGGCCTCGCATTAACGCCAGGTGGAGACTTCATCGTCTGCAATTGGGGTACGGAACGAATCGAGCGCTTGACCTCTTCGGGAAAGGTCGAAGTGCTTTTCGATACCGTCGCGGGACGCCCGTTGGGCAAAACAAATTTTCCACTCCTCGACTCAAAAGGGCGTATTTGGTTCACCGTCACTACCGTCATGCAGCCTTGGACAGACTCGATCAATGCGCGAGCGCTGGATGGTTATATCGGCGTGATTGATGAGAGCGGAATTCGGATTGTCGCGGAAGGGTTCGGTGGCACCAACGAAATCCGCTTCGATGATCGAGAGGAGTGGCTATACGTTGTTGAAAGCAATTCCCGTCGTATTTCCCGTCTCCGTGTGGGCCCAGGAGCCACCCTTTCCGATCGGGAAGTGTATGGCCCTCAAGAGCTTGAAGGTTTCCCTGACGGTTTCGCCTTCGACAGCTTTGGAAATCTCTGGGTAACGCTGGTGATGACCGACAAGTTAATTGCCATCACTCCCGAAGGTGACGTACTGACGCTGCTTGATGACGGGAATTCGGAAGCAACAGCAAAACTGAATCATCACTTTGCGAGTAGGACGTTAACGCCGGAGATCATGGCCGCGGCACGAGGCGAATTGGCGCCTTGGATGGCCAGCATCACGTTTGGCGGGCCGGATCTCAAAACTGTCTACCTCGGTAGCCTGCAAGGGACCCGCATTCCAGCGTTTACCGCGCCTTTGGCCGGTCAACCGCTTATCCACTGGCGTTAATCACTATGAGGCCTGCTTGGAACGTGCCTGGCAGATCGCAGAGCAATGGAGAATTTATGAACATTGTTGGACTAGAGAAGCTGGTTTTCGGTGTCGATGACATTCCGGCAGCGCACCAGTATTTGTTGGACTACGGCCTCGAGGCTACCGATTATGACCCAGCATACGGTGGCACCTATGTGGCTCTCGATGGCACGGGCCTGGTGGTCCGTCGTGGCGACGAAGCTAGCTTGCCGCCGTCACCGCCGGGTGTAACGTCTCCCAGCCTGCGAGAAACAGTGTACGGCGTTGCGGATGAGTCCACTCTGAGGGATATCAAAGCGCTTCTCAGCAGTGACCGGGAGGTGTGGGAGGATGCTGATGGTGCGGTGCACTGTATTGACGATGGTGGGTTTGCGATCGCCTTTATGGTCACCCAGCGCCATAGCTACGACGCTCGATATCTCGGCTTCAATGTGCCAGGGCAAGCGCCAGGTCGTGCACTGAATGACTGCGCAGCCAATCCTGACGAGGTCATCAAACCTCGCTCGCTGTCCCACGTGGTCTATTTCGTAGAGGACGCGGAAAAAGCGGAGGCTTTTTACGCCCGCCTGGGGTTTGTCGTTACTGACAAATTCAACCATCTCGGCCCCTTCATGCGGCCAGCGGGCACTACTGATCACCACACCTTGTTCATGATTCAGCGGCATAACGACCATATGGTCGGCTGCAATCACTTCACGTTCCACTTCGGTTCGGCGGGTGAAGTTCTTCAGCATGGCTGGAATTTTGTCAAGAAAGGGTATCGCAGCTTCTGGGGGCCTGGCCGTCACGTCTTTGGCAGTAATTTCTTCTGGTATTTCAACAGCCCATTCGGTGCGGTCATGGAGATGGACGCAGACATGGATCTGCATGATGAGCACTGGGTCGCCCGTGTCATGGACCCTGGTGCGGATAATTCCCAGATCTTCCTTTTCGACGCGGTCGATAAGTGGGCGCCCGGCGGGTGAGGCACGGAGTAGAGGGGCATGACCGTTTCCTTTGCTATCTGCATGAAATACCTCAAGGGCAGGCGAAGGGACTTTGGCGAGACGGTGGCCAAGACCTAGTTTTCGCTGTGCGTAAGGAAGAACAGCTTTTTATTTGGGTTAATTCCTGTCCGCATAATTACCGTCCGTTGGAGTATCGCCAAGATCAGTTCCTGTCAGGGAATGGTGAACATATTATCTGTTATGCACATTCGGCGCACTTCAGTATTGAGGACGGTTCTTGCTTTTCAGGACCATGCTTTGGCAAGCGACTGCTGCCTGTAAGTTATAGGCTTGGGCTAGATGGGAGCATATGGGTTTCTAACCTGCTGCCAAATATGACTAGTGAGATCTAGGTCCAGCAGTTTTTAAAATATTCTTTACGAGGATTGGGATAATGTTTCAGTATTTTCCTACGAACTATGTATGGAGCTTGTCAGCGATGATTGCCCTTACATCTGGGGGCAATATCGGCGAAGTTGATGCGATGTGCGCACCGCTTCTAGAGGCCGCACAGGCTGGCGATGACCCAGGTACTCAAGCATTTCATCAGGCTTGGCGGGCTGGAGGCGAAAACCTGGTTGGGCTTGCTACCGAAGATCTCGCAGCAGGCCGCGGCCGTTCCGCAGGTGAGAAATTTGCGCGCGCAGCGCTCTATTTAGGCATTGCCGAAAGGATGCTCGCGCACGGGGACGAGGAGCGATCAACTTTGTATGCTCGCTCTCTGGAGCTGTTTGCGCAGAGCCGCCTGCTTACGCGAGAGAACTGCGTACGCGTTGAAATTCCTTACGAGCATGCTTCCATCAGTGGTTTGTACGTGCGCGCCGAAGGTCTCAGTGCAGGGGAATCGTCTCCCGTCGTCGTGGTCATGAACGGCCTCGACAGTACAAAGGAAATGCTGCAAAAAAACGTAATTTGTACGCAGCTGGCACAACGCGGCTTGTCAGTACTTTTCATTGATCAACCTGGTACCGGCGAGGCTCTGCGTCTCCATGGCATGCCGGCGGTGCACAACACTGAGGTTTGGGCATCGCGCGTCGTTGATTGGCTAGAGCAACAGCCAGGCATTGACCCGGACCGTATCGGTGCCTTGGGTGTGTCTCTCGGCGGTTACTACTGCCCTCGGGCGGTCGCATTTGAACCACGGTTCGCATGTGGTGCGGTTTGGGGCGCCAACCACGATTGGCGGGAAGTCCAGCAAGCACGGCTGAATCGTGAAGGAGAGAATCCGGTACCCCATTACTGGAAACACGTTCAGTGGGTGTTCGGTGCTCGCGATATGGATGACTTCTTCGCCAAAGCCGAAAATATGCACCTGAATGGGGTATTGGATCGCATCCGCGTGCCGTTCCTGGTCACGCATGGCGACAATGATCGACAGATCCCACTGCGCTATGCCCATCAAACTTACGAACAGCTGACCAATTGCCCTGACAAAAAACTCGTGATCTTCACCGCTCGAGAAGGGGGCGTTGAACACTGCTCGCTAGACAATCCCTGCAACGCAGGCGGCCAGATAGCTGACTGGCTGGCTGAGAAGCTCGGCGGAACAACCAACTAAAAAAATAATAGCGGTATTCTGTGGAGAATCGCCATGGCGTTAGTTAACAAAGCTTTGGTTGTAGGGGGTGGTATTGGTGGCATGTGTGCCGCTATCCAGCTCAGCAAATTGGGAATTGAGGTTGACCTCGTTGAGGTCAACCCTCATTGGGCGCCAGACGGTGCCGGGATCACGATTAGCGGGCCTACGCTTCGAGCGTTGCGGCAAATCGGTGTCGTTGACCAAGTGCTTCAGCATGGAGGCTCCTGGCGCGCCATCGACCTCTGTGATGTCAACGGCGAATTGCTGCGCACTCTGCCCATGGCACCCACCACAGATGCAGAGGATCTTCCTCCGGCGGCTGGCATCCTGCGTCCGGTGCTGGCAGGTATCCTTGCCGAAGCCACTAAAGCAAGTGGTGTGCAGGTTCGCTTGGGAACGACGCTGACGACTCTGGTGCAGGATGCGGACGGGGTTGACGTCGTGTTTGCTGATGGCTCGAAGACTCGCTATGACTTGGTCATCGGTGCTGACGGCATCAATTCAGCGATTCGGAAATTCGTCATTCCTGATTTCGGTGGTCCCCAATTCACAGGGCAAGGCTCCTGGCGGGCCGTTGTGCCCCGGCAGCGAGAGAACTCCACCATTTACCTCGGCAGTCACGTCAAGGCGGGGATGAACCCCATCAGTGACAAAGAATGCTATCTCTTCCTCCTGGACAAGCGCCCGGGTTTGGACTTTATCCCGCAGGAGGATTGGCCTCGTTGTCTGGCTGAACTGCTTGAGGAGTTCAACGGTCCGTTAGGCGGTATTAGACGCGGCCTCCTTGACGGCACCCTCGAGCATCCACGTCTGCTCTACCGCCCGTTGGCCGGTCACATGATTCCTGGTCCTTGGCACAAAGGCCGAATTGTTTTGTTGGGGGATGCCGTTCATGCCACTACTCCGCATCTCGCTTCCGGCGCAGGGATTGCGGTAGAGGCAGCAATCGTCCTCGCTGAAGAGCTTGCGTCCCGGCGCACGTTGGAGGGCGCGCTAATCGCCTACGTTGGTCGTCACTATGATCGTGCCAATTTGGTGGTGACTGCTTCTGGGAAGTTGGGCGAGCTTGAAAAGGCTGGCGGGTCCGCGGAAGAACACTCCCGCATCATGGTTTCTGCCCAAGAAGCCCTGAGGGCGCCGATTTAGGGCAGGGCGTCTGTTAGGTACGCCGGCCCGCTTGGGGCGGGCCTGTGCTTGCAAAGGGTTAAGGTATTTGTTCGGTGGATATGTCCAATTCTAACAAATGATTTCTCTGATGCAGGTCAAGTCGTTATTTTGTAGTTAACACGTACCCAGCTCTAATTGAGCCAGTCATGGCGGAATCTTGTTGTCGAGTTCAGTTCGCTTGAATTGCGACTGGCATTTCCAGGCCGCTCTGAAGAGTCCTGTGCGTGCAATATGCATGTGCCTTTATTTAAAAGATTCTGACTCCAGGAGAGTGGAATGCCGGCTATTCCCTATAAACCCAGTGCAGAAGCTGGACCCGCTGACGTTGTAGATCCCATCATCGCGCGGCGTGGGGGCAAATTGTTGAACATCGATCGCATATTGCTCCACAGCGTACCGCTCACTGTGGGCTGGGGTGCGCTGCTGGGTAAAGTCCGAAATGAATTCAGTGTGGCACCGAAGATTCGTGAATTGGCGATTTGCGCAGTTTCAGCATTTTGCGGTGCTGAATACGAAATGCATCACCATGGTGACGTGTTTCTAAAGGCCGGAGGTACACCGGCTCAGTTCAACGCGCTACGCAATTTACGTGAGGCGATGCTTATGGAGAAAATATTTTCCCCACTAGAGCGGGCCGTTCTTCAACTGTCATTTGAAATGACCCGAAATGTACGCGTACCACAAACGTTGCTTTCAACGCTCCGTAGTGAGCTTGGTGATACGCAGCTGGTGGAGTTGGTGGGTATCATCGCAACTTACAATATGGTTGCTCGCTTCGTTGTCTCCCTTGGTGTCGATGTCGAAGGGAACTCCGCCTGACCGTGCCCTGTTTGCAGTTCTACAATCACCACAATAAAGGACAAAAAATGATTAGTTACCTCAAGAAAGGCAAATCTGCCGAAGTCAAAGCCGAGATCAATAACGATGTTCGCGCCACGGTTGAGAAAATTCTTGGCGACGTAGAGGCTCGTGGCGAAGCGGCTGTAAGAGAGTACTCTGAGAAGTTTGATAAGTGGAATCCTCCTTCTCTGCGCCTTTCTGACGCGGAAATTCAAGCCTGTATTGCCTCGCTTAGCCCGCAGGCGATTGAAGATATCAAGTTTGCTCAAGCGCAAATCAAGCGTTTCGCTCAAGTTCAGCTGATGTCCATGCGTGATGTTGAGGTTGAGACGCTGCCAGGGGTGGTTCTGGGCCATCGTAATATCCCAGTGAACTCGGTGGGGTGCTACATCCCAGGCGGCAAATATCCACTGCTTGCCTCGGCACACATGAGCGTGCTGACTGCCAAGGTTGCGGGTGTGAAACGGGTTATTGCCTGCGCTCCGCCGTTCGATGGCAAGCCTTCTCCGGAAATTGTCGCTGCGATGGCCATGGCCGGCGCCGATGAAATCTACGTGATGGGCGGCGTTCAAGCGGTGGCCGCGATGGCACTTGGCACTGAAGGGATCGCGCCGGTCGACATGATTGTGGGCCCGGGTAACGCCTATGTTGCAGAGGCGAAGCGACAGCTCTATGGCCGTGTAGGCATCGATCTGTTCGCCGGTCCGACTGAAACCATGGTGATTTGTGACGACACGGTTGATGCGGAATTGGTAGCAGTCGATCTGCTTGGCCAGGCTGAGCATGGTCCGACTTCTCCGGCATTCTGCGTAACCACCAGCCGCAAAATCGCTGAAGAGCTTCCTGCTGCAATTGAAGAGGTGTTGAAGCGGCTCGATACAGCGCCGGTCGCTAGTGTTGCCTGGCGGGACTATGGCGAGATCATCCTGTGTGACACCGATGAAGAGATGCTCCAGGAGTCCGAACGCATCTGCTCCGAGCACGTCCAGGTGATGACCAAAGATCCGGACTGGTTCCTCGAGCGCATGACCAGCTACGGTGGACTGTTCCTGGGTCACAGGACCAACGTCTCGTATGGCGACAAGGTAATCGGTACTAACCACACCCTCCCGACCATGGGTGCTGGCCGTTACACCGGCGGTTTGTGGGTAGGGAAGTTCATTAAAACCCATACCTATCAGCGCGTGCTCACTGATGAGGCATCCGTTCTGATTGGCGAATACTGCTCGCGCCTTTGCGCACTTGAGCATTTCTCCGGACACAAAGAGCAGGCCGACATTCGAGTGCGCCGCCTGAAACAGGTGGGCTGATCGATGAGCATTTCACTCAATGGCCGCGTTGCCGTGGTTACCGGCGGTGCTGGCAGCATTGGTGCTGCCATTTGCCGCCGGCTTGCAGCTTCCGGGGTGACGGTTGTGGTGGGGTACAACTCCTCGAAGGAGGCGGCAGAGCGCTTGGTCGGCGAACTCCCGCCGGCAGGGTTACCTCACTTCACCTTCCCCGCAGTGGTAACTGACAGCGCAGCGCTCGGAGCGCTCGCGCGCGAGGTAGAAGAGAGGCTCGGACGTTGCGATATTCTCGTGAACTGCGCCGGCACCACGCGTTTCGTTCCGCACAATGATCTTGATGGCTTGGACGACGAACTGTTCGACCAGATCTTCGCCACGAATGTCCGCGGTCCGTTTGCCTCTACAAGGGCGCTGAGCGCGCTCCTCAAACGCAGTGATGATGGGTTGGTTGTGAACATCTCCTCGATCGCTGCGGTGACGGCAATGGGAAGTAATGTTGCTTACTGCGCTTCGAAAGCCGCGGTGGACAACATGACACGGTCTCTGGCGCGCGCGCTCGCTCCGGCCATTCGAGTGGTTTCCGTATCCCCCGGACTTGCTGATACAGCCTTCATCAGCAAGCTCGACGGCGCCTGGCGGGATGATCAAGCGGCTCGTACACCGCTGAAGCGCCTGGCTGAGCCGGATGAGGTTGCTGATGCTGTCTTGGCTGTTGCGAGCCACCTGACGTTTACCACGGGTGCCGTGATTCCTGTTGATGGTGGAAGACCGCTTAGCTGACCCAGGGGAACGACAGTGTCCAGCATCTCCTTTGATTTCTTACCGCATCACCTCGGCGTCAGCGTACCGGACCTGGATTCTTCCATTTCTTGGTACAGCGACATGCTGGGCTTTGAACTGGATTTTCGTGAGTTTGTGAAGGTCATTCCCGCTGAAGTCGCCTTCATGCGTCGAGGTAACTTCCGCATCGAACTCTTCCAGGTTGAAGGGGCTGAACCTCTGCCGTCCGAGCGTCGTCATCCAAATCAAGATGTACGAACGCACGGTAACAAGCACCTGTGCTTAGCAGTGCAGGATGTGGGGTCCGCGATCGCTACGCTTACCGACAAGGGTGTTGACGTGGTTTTTGAGAAGGAGGTGCTGGGTACGCCGATGGCGTTCATCCGTGATAACGCCGGTAACCTGATTGAGTTCATTCAGTGCCCAGAACTCTTTCAGGTAACGCCGAACCACACAACGGAGAAAGGTTCATGAAACTTGCAACACTGAGAGACGGCAGTCGAGACGGTCGTCTCCTCGTGGTTTCCCGCGATCTGTCTTTGGCGACACGTGCTCATGCTGTTTCCACACTGCAAGAGGCGATCGAGCGTTGGGACGAGGTAAAGGACAAGCTGGATTCGGAATACCGCCGCCTCAACGAGGGCGACGAGACGGGAGCATTCCCCTTCGACCCATCTGATGTCATGGCACCGCTACCTAGGGCTTATCAATTCGTGGACGCTTCTGCGTTCTTGAATCACGGCAAAATAATGGAGCAGGCGTACAACCTGACCGTTAAGAAAAACCCAGGTGTCCCTATCCTGGTGCAGCGACAAGGTGACGACTTTTTCGGCCCCAAGGACGATTACCCGTTCCCCAGCGAGCAGGATCATTGCGACTTCGAGGGGGAGGTTGCAGTCATCGTCAACGATGTGCCCATGGGCATTGACTCATCCAATGCCGAAAAGCATGTGAAGCTTTTTCTATTACTCAATGATGTGTCCATGCGGGCACACCTGTTCCGAGAGCTTTCGATGGGGTTCGGCTTCATCAATGCGAAGCCGGCGACAGTCTTCGCACCGGTTGCCGTGACGCCTGATGAGCTGGGTGAGGCGTGGAGCGAGGGTAGGGTGCACTTGGACCTCCATGTCTCTAGAAATGGTGAGTGGTTCGGAAACCCAAATGGCGCCGAGATGGATTTCAGCTTCGGTGAACTGATTGCGCACCTTGCCTACAACCGCAACCTGCGCGCAGGCACGATTTTGGCGTCTGGCACGTTCTCGAATCAGGGCTACAAGAAAGTGGGCTCGGCGTGTCTTGCTGAACGACGCGCAATCGAGTTGATAGAGCAGGGTGAGTCAAAAACGCCTTTCATGCAGTACGGTGAAACCCTGCGTTTTGAAATGCTCGATCTGGATGGTCGATCGCTGTTCGGAGCGATTGAGCATCAGATGGTGTCCACCGAGGGTCAGCCATGAAAGTGCTAGTCACTGGAGGAAACGGCTTTGTAGGTCGGGAACTCGTCAGAAAGCTGCTCGCATCTGAGGACGTCTTGCCGGGCAAACCTCCGCTTTCGCAATTGACGATTGTGGACATGAGTGGAGAAAGTCTGCCCGATGACCCACGCATTAACATGGTCCTCGGGAGCATCGCTGACACTGCGGTGTTGCAGGAAGCCTTGGCGGTAGAGCCTGACCTGGTCTTCCATTTGGCGAGCGTGCCGGGTGGTGCTGCCGAGCGAAATTATGAGCTTGGTTTGAGCGTCAATCTGAGCGCAACGCTCGCATTGTTCGAGGGCCTTCGCACCCAGGCCGGACGGCCTGTTGTCGTGTTCACAAGCACGGTTGCGGTGTATGGACGAGAGCTGCCGCCGCTTATCAATGATCACTCGCTGCTACAGCCAGAGCTTTCCTATGGAGCACACAAGCTCGCTGGCGAGATCCTCCTTGAGGACTACAGCCGTCGGGGCTGGTTGGACGGACGCTTCCTCAGGTTACCTGGCATCGTAGCCAGGCCTCCTGAGCCCTCCGGACTCCTTTCTTCGTACATGAGTGAGGTTTTCTGGAAGCTCGCAGCGGGTCAGCATTTCGTTTGCCCAGTATCCGCAGCTGCAACCGCTTGGTGGATGTCGGTTGGATGCTGTGCGGATAACCTTCTTCATGCAGCTCGTCTGTCTGCCGAGACGGCCAGTTCGAGGCGGGGTTACACACTGCCCGTCCTACGCTTGACCATGGCAGAGGTCGTGGAGGGGATGGCGAAGAAGTACGGGGAAGACCGGCGAGACCTGGTTGAGTACCAGCCGAATGCTGAACTCGAGGCTGTGTTCGGTCGTTATCCTCCGATCGACACTCGTGCAGCTGAGGCTGTGGGATTCAGGCATGACGGCAGCCTCGATGTCTTGATCCGAAACTGCATGGCATGGCGCGACTGAAGCACCCGATGCAGTACCCGGTGGTCCTGTTCCGGCGCTAGCGCCGGCTCATGACAACGTTGGCTCGGATGCACAGCAAGCCATCGAGCTGTCGGGCCATCACCTGCTTTCTACGTGACTTTGTCTCCTACAAAGAGCTGGTCTATAACTCAGTGGCCACTACGCATAGGAGGGCGACCATGAGTAAAGATCAGGACAGAACCATATCTAGGCGAGCCGATGGTACTTGGGAGAACAAACGCAATGATGCCAGCCGTGCCTCGAGTGTGCATGACACGCAGGCAGAGGCTCAGAAGGCGGCCCGAGAAATGCTCAAGAATCAGGGGGGAGGGGAGCTGACGACTAAGGGAGTAGATGGGAGGATTCGCGACAAAGACACAGTCGCTCCAGGGAATGACCCAAGCCCTCCAAAAGGTTAGTGAAAGGCCCCCATGCGGGGCCTTTTTTGCGGGCGACGTGTACAGCGCTGAAGAAAGCGAATGAGCTGCTGACGCAGAATGGAGACAGTACCCATACGGAGGTCGTGCATGGCGCTTGACTGGCAACTCATCAACAACGAGAGCCTTGAATCCCTAGACTTGGACTGCCTGCTTCAGACGGTTGAGCGGTTGGATTGCTTCAGCTTTCAAACTGAAATTTCTCGGTTGGAGCGAGATCAGGCTCGATGGACCGGCGCGCAGCTCGAATGTCTACGCTTCATCGGCGCAGTGCTAACGATGATGCTCCATGCAGATCGGCCGCAGGAACCCTTTGGACCCATGTTCGTTATGGGAGCACAACGCAGCGCCATTCCATCTGACTTTCCTAGAGAGAGCGTTCGAGGGATAGAAGTGTGGGCAACCTATCTCAAAGAGCCGGAGCTTCGCGCGAGATTCTTGGACGTGATTTGGATTCAGGGACGTTCTTTCCCGGCCGCTCAAGCTGCCGTAGAGGCGTACCTTGCCTCTGCGTTGAAATTGGAGGATCCGAAAGACTGGAATTCCTCTGTGAAACGCATGGAGCGAGCCTTGCGTCTTTCAGCAGGCCTCGGCAAAGGTGGAACAGAGCTGCGACAGAAGGTGCTGAACGAGATCGAGGCCATGCTGCACCGGCACAAGGGTATGGATCCTCTTTACCTAACCCTGCGCCTCACTCGGTTGCTATTAGAGTTTAACCATGGCGACACCAGACAGTTTGCTGATTATGCGCGTTCAGCCGCAACGGAGGCCGAGGACGCCCAAGATTTTTGGAGAGCAAAAGACTACCTCCAGCTTGAGGCCGATTGCCATCGAGCGGCGGGCGATATTGAGAAGCAGGGCGCTGCGCTACGTGACTCAGCTGAAACCCTGGTGAAAGAGGCCGAGTTGGCGCAAAAGCGCTCTGGTCGCGGCGCGATGGTTGCTGCGTCAGTGTTATCGGATGCGGTAGAGGCAATGCGCCAAGCACCAGGGGGACGGGAGCGTGCAGCAGAGTTGCATGAGAAATTGCTGGTCTTGCAGCAAGAGTCGGTAGTCGAGTTTAAGCCGATCTCGACCAGTCTCGACATCACCCAATTGATTCAGAATTCCACCGCAGCGGTTAGGGACAAAACCATCAATGAGGCGATAATTGCATTCTGCCATATGGCAAAGCCACCCTCGGTGGCAGACCTAATACGGGAGGTCCACAAGCAGGCTCGCGTGGCAGTGTTCAGTAGCCTGATTTCAAGCGAAGTGTTGAATTCGCGTGGCCGAGTGATCGCCCGGGCTCCCAGTCTTGAGGAATCTGACGATCCTAAGCTCGAAGGCCTTCGCTGGCGAATGTTTGGGCAAGCGCGCATGGGTCGGAGTCTGGCAGTCCAGGCAACGCTTAACCCTGCCAGGATGGAGATTCTCGGGGCACATAGCCCGGACCGCCTGCATCTTCTGAGCTTGATTCAGCACAGCCCCTGGATCCCGCCTAACCACCAGGAAAGTATCCTCCGTGCCCTCGTTGCGGGCTTCGAGGGTGACATGCTCATCGCCGGCCACCTAATACCCCCACAGCTCGAAGCGTTGATAAGACACGTGGTGGAGTCTTTGGGGGGCGCAACCTCAATGCTAGAACCTGGCGGCGTTCAGCCCGAGCGACCATTAGGTGTTCTACTTGAGACACCTGAGGCGCTCAGGGCTTTCGGTGCGGATGGAGTCTTTGAGTTGCAGGATCTCCTCATCGACCCATTAGGCACCAACCTACGGAACGAGGTGGCGCATGGACTGCTCGACGACTCTGGGATGTTCGAAACAGATGTGTTGTACGCGTGGTGGCTCCTACTTCGCTACTGTGTTCTAACGTCCAAAATCACGGCACGGCGGCTAGGCGAAACACCGCCAAGCACGGCCGACACGTAACTGAGTGCACGGGCGTCCCGTGAGGGGCCGGACATGACCGATATAAGGCCCTAGTGCGAAGGGCAGGTATCAGGCAGTGCGAGCCCTTGCACGGGTGGCCAGTAGGGTGCCTTCCGGCGGCGTAGCGCTGAAGTAATCATTTATTCCATCAAAGACTGCCTGAGCTAGCCGTTTTTGGTGGCGGGGATCGCACAGCTTTCGGCAGTCATTGTCGTTGGAAATGAACCCTGTCTCGACGAGAATCGAAGGGATATCGGGTGACTTGAGGACTGCGAAACCTGCCTGCTCTACCCGTTTTTGATGGGTGCCGGCGACCTTGCCGACATTGCCAAGGATCGTTCTTCCTAGGTCCAGGCTAGTGGCAATCGTGGACGAGAGGGACATGTCCAGGATGACGTTGGCGACCATTGGGTCCTTGTTCTTCAGCGACAGCAGCTCCCTGGCGCCCAACAGATCGGAGCTGTTCTCTCGCTGTGCCATCCAGCGCGCAGTTGTGGATGTCGCACCATTTTCTGAGAGGGCATAGACGGACGCTCCGGAGGCACTTTTCCGCGGGGCGGCATCGGCATGTACAGAAACAAACATGTCCGCGTTATGGCGCCGGGCTGCTTCGACCCGTTTTCTCAGCGGGATGAATACGTCAGTGTTCCTCACGAGATGAGCCTTAAAGCCTCGCTGAGCGTTGAGCTTCTGCGCGAGCTGCTGCGCAATGGCAAGCGCTACCACTTTCTCCTTTTCACCTTTAGACCCCATTGCCCCGGGGTCTTTGCCGCCGTGCCCCGCGTCTATGACAACCACGATGTCACGATCGGAGCTATTTCTGATTGATTCAATTTGCGTGGCAGCTACTACTGTGGCGGGTTTGGCAGCAGAGCGGAGGTCGAGTACCAAGCGGTAGTTATCACTCCCGGAAGGATCGAGGACGAACAGCTTCGCGGCGGCTGGTTCCTTCAGGTCAAGCACCACTCGAGTACTGGTGCCGTATGCACCACTTCGTACTGCGGTCACCAGGCGGCTGGCTTCGGGGAAATGCCCGAGCGAATTTGCGACATGGGTGTTATCTAGATCGATGATCAATCTATCAGGGGACTGTAGGGTGAAGGTGCGGTATTGAGGGCGGCCGTTCAGCTCAAAAACCAGTCGTAACCGTTCCCCATCATCAGCTGCTCTAGCAGCCAGGAGCCTTGGAGAGGCTTTCGCGGATAGGGCCCATGGGACTGCTAGGCCAGCCACCAAGAGGTGAAGTACATGGCGTCTACGCATGATCAATGCAATTCCGGATTCAAAATCTGAGTGATAACGAAATGATATAACGTTACACCTAACCTATCACTATGCCTAGATGCGCAACACGGCTGCTCGTGGGTAATACGTCTGCGAATGTAACGGCGTAGTCATGTCTCCGCAGTGTCTGAGCAGCGGACGCGACGACAGCGGGGTTGAGTGGGTCAAGATTCACAGGTATCGACTGCGAGGGCAGCACTCTCATTGGCTAAAAGTGAGAGGACGGAAGGGCACCCGCCCATCTTGGCATCGAGGAGCGTGAGAAATCTGTGACGTGAGAGGCGAAGGGATCTGCGCGGCACAGCGGTAAAGGGGCGTTTGCCACTGGCAGGGTGGCAAGCGCTATGAGGCGGGCGGGGCTTGGCGGTTTATAGGCTTTTATAGACGACTATAGAGTGATTATCGATTTGGGGGTGGCTACGGCGGATCCGCCATTCGGTGCCCGAATTAGCGCAGTTTTAGGCGATCGTCGGCGCCTGTAGTGCGCGCTGGACGTCGCTCACCGTGCCGAGCCAGTTGCGACCATCGTCAATCGTCTGAAGGCCAAAGCGCTTCCCGAAAGCCCGGGAGTTATCGTTAGCGCACTCGATGGCAATGTGGTGGTAGCCAATTTCGGGCGCTAGCTCCGCCAGTAAGCTCAGTAAGCTCCTGCCGTGACCTTTGCGCTCCTCCCGAAAGAGGATGCGCGCGAGAACAATGGTTTCTCGCGGCCAACCTCCTTGGGGCCTTGGGAACAACCGAAGATAAAGATCGTATTTCCGAGCATAGGCGCACACGGTTGAGCCAAGACCGACATTCAGCGAACGCTTTACAGATCGTTCCGTGTAGCCGAAATGTTCCCTCAGAAATGGGCCAAGCCTCGATTCAAGAAAGACGCAGCTGTCCCTTGCGTACTGCTTCCAAAGCTCGTCGGATGCATCCAGTTCGGGTTTTCTGGTGATCATGCGAAGCGTATCCCAAGCGGCGTGGCGGTCCACTCAAGGTAGGAAAGGTTAGCCAGGTGTCCAGATCAGAGAGCCGTCAGACCCGGAAAACGCGAATACGCCAGGCGATTCGCAGGACCCCTGACCTGATAAAGAACAGCTACAAACCCTGAGCGTGATCGAGAGCGCCCGCCGAGTTGCAGTTGGTGGCCATGCGCTACCATGGGTGACCCAGCGGCTGTAGCAACGGATCCCTACGGATCTCGTTGGTAGACAGCTGTGAAGGGTGATGTCAGTAGTGATTCGGCGTGAATCTGTAGTTCTCGTAAGGCTCGATGGAGGGTCAAGGATGTTGGTTAAGGCTCAAGAAAGGGTGTTTGTCCCGCGCAGGGTAATGCGTGAGATTACCTACGCTACCTTTATGGGGGGGATCCCGACGGTACTCAGCAGCGCAACTGTTACCGAGCTGAGGAACGCCGTGAATGCGCTGCTCGCGGCACCAGCTTTGATGACGTATTACGCGATACTGATGGTTGTCTGCGTGATTTTCACAGGCTTCAGTTTCCGGACTCGGCTCCGCTCGCCTTCTCACCACATGGGCGTACGTAAAACCCAGAGTTTTTTCGCGGATATCGGCGGAAGCTTCCTGATGGCGCTCCGCGCGGCATTAGGTGCGATGCTTGGTTTTATTCTGGTCTGGGCGACCTCAGAGCCTGAGACGATTAGCGCAGAGGCGATCATCAGGATGTGCCTGATGATCTCTACATCGCTTGCCTGCTGTGTCTGGTTAGCGTGGATGGAGGAAACGTTCAAAAATCCATACGGCTTCCGGCGATATGAGTAAGGTGGATACCGACAAGCTCAGCGCACTCAGCCGGAGCGTTCGAGCCGGACCACTGAGTAACCCGTAACCGCTCTGCCGAAGCTTGCCTCAAGACCGCCGCTTTAGGACACGCCTGTGGTTCCCTGCGATAATGCGGGATGTCCTTAGCGAGCGGATCGCCCCGTGTTTGACTTCAACGAACTGTACTTCTTCGCCCAGGTGGTTGAACACAAGGGCTTTGCCGCGGCCGCACGAAAGATCGGAATCCCAAAATCAAAGCTTAGCCGCCGGGTTTTGGCGCTTGAGGAGCGGCTTGGCGTACGCCTCATCCAGCGTTCAACCCGCAAGTTCACCGTCACCGAAATTGGCCAGGACTACTACCGCCACTGTGTTGCCATGCTCATTGAAGCGGACGCGGCGGAGAAGGTTATCGAGCAGTCCAGATCGGAGCCCCACGGTCTCATTCGAGTCAGCTGCCCGCCGGCGTTAGGCGCCATGGGCGTGAGTGATGCCATGGCGAAGTTCATGGTTGCTCACCCGAAGGTTCAGATCCAGGTCGAGAGCACCAACAGACGGGTTGATGTTGTCGGTGAGGGTTTCGACATTGCCCTACGGGTGCGCTTTCCACCGCTCCAGGACGAGAACCTGTTCCTCAAAGTCTTTGGCGAGAGCTACCAGAAGCTTGTGGCAAAGCCTTCCCTTATCGAAGGGGTCGAACTAGAGGTACCAGGTGATCTGATCGGTCTACCGAGCATGGACCTGGCTCCAGCCAACCGCGACCACCGCTGGGCCTTTATCGATCCCTCCGGGGATCGAGTAGAGGTTCCTCACTCACCACGGTTTGTCACGGCTGACCTAGACGCGCTCCACCGCGCTGCGGTCCAGGGCGTAGGTGTCGTACAGATGCCTGAGGTTATGGTGAGACATGATCTAGAGGCAGGCTTGCTCGTGGAGGTCCTGCCGGCGTACCGACCTCCTAGCGGGCTCATCCATGCCGTCTATCCATCTAAACGGGGACTGCTTCCATCAGTGCGCGGGCTCATTGATCTTCTTGCTGAAGAGCTTGGTGCTAATGCTGAAGCGGATCGCGAGGCCTGCATTGCGGCTGGGAAGACTCCTCCGCGGCGGCAGCCACCTTTATGATAAGTGCGGCCTGTTACGGTGCGTCACTGCCACGCCAATCTGCACTGATTCTCAAAAATTTGAAGTAATCCTTAGCCATGCTTGTACGTCAACGCTCAGTGCACCGCTGGATGGCGGATGGCAACTCATTGCCCTTGCGTAATTGTTAGGTACGATTCCAAACCAATACGCTGACAACCATTCGTCGGGTAGCGTTCTTGAAACAAGTCTGTAAAAAACCTAACAAAATAGCAATTTGTGAACATGATTCTGTATGTGGATTGAATATTCTGTTGCTATAACGGATTGTTAATCTCATAAATGTCAATGACATGAAGTCTGGCAAAAGAGGATTTCTGTAACGGCAATTTTTTGTTCTGCTGATCTTATGTCAATGTCATTTTCATGAGTGCATTTTTTGTGCTGGGCTAAGTTTAGGAGGCGATAAGGGAAGAGTTGCGCTCGCAAAGGGTATGCGCTAATTCTTTTATCACGTTCATTGGGAACGCGACGAAGGATGGGATGTATGCTCAAAGTACATACTCTTTTTTCACTCTGCGAGAAGCAGATGCCCCAAGTGTTTAGTGAAATAATGACTAGTATCAGACCGCCACATTCTGGTTATGCCGAGAAGATCGATCGTCGGCTGAGTGTGACATATCCCGTCGTCTTAGATTCCTTGGGGTTGATAGCCGGTTCACACCCAGAAGAGTTGTTGGTTTATGAGAGCTTTATGTTGCGTTACACAGATGAAGATGTCGATCTGATCAGGTCGGCATGCAACAGGCTTGAGCAAGTCAGGCGAATCGCGGGATTGCCCCATGCATCCGGTGAGGCTGATGAAACCAGCATATGGAGTGAACTCACTCTCTCAGAGGAGCGGCTTAAGTACTACAGCGGATGGTCCGTTCCGAACCTAGGAGTGGCCGGTCAACACATTAATCTCTTGCCCCTATATAAAACCTTTGGAAGCGAATTTTGCACTGAGGTTCATCAGGCGATTATTGATTATGTAAGCGGCATAGATCCAAAAACAGCCAAGTTTAAAATTGATGCACTGCTTGTCGTGAATAGAATTTTGGCTGAGATTTTCAGTAGCAAGGCTGAGCTTAAAGATGGTTTTGAAGGCAAGTTAAATTTAGTGCTTGAAAGGCATTGGAGCTATTATCATTGCGAGCACTTTAATCGCCGGAGTGAAAGTCAGTTCTATGAGGCTATGAGGCTGATAAATGACCTCTATATGGGATATGGCTTCATAAAAATATTGAGTTTCCCGTTGAGTGGTCGCACGGCTAAAATTTTTTTGCGTGATAGCATTAAAGGAAAAAGGTTCAGCTAAGGTCGTATCCAAAAAGGCAACAATGAGTTGGGTAACTTAAGTTCATCCAAGCGCTGTCCCTTTGCCTATAAACTGGAACGGGAGTTGAAAGATGATTATTGATCAAAAGTCGATTGGTGAATCTCAAAAAATTTATCAGGAAATTTTACAGGATCTTGAAGTCGTCAAGAAAGCATGTGAAGAAGCTAGGATAACAGTGATCAGGAAGCATTCGCGCAAAGGCAACCTTGGAAATACTCCTGTCGCATTGAATTCGAGTTATCATCGTGAATAACATGATATCAAGTGGGCAGATTTCAAAGTATCCATTGACGGAATACGGTGCCGATCTAGAACGAAGAATGTTGGAGGCGATTCCTAAAACCAGTCAAGCCTATGAATCAGCCCATAAAGTTGCTTGTTGTTTATTCTCCTGTTTTATGAGGGTGGCAGGTATTGGCAGTGATAAGCAATTTTTGATTAACACTGCGATTGAATTCAGGGGTTTTTTGCTAGTAGAGGTCAATGGTTCGTCAGATAATCACGATAATATTTTTAGGTCATTTTGCAGAGTGCAGGTGGCGCTGGGCTCTGAATACGATTACAGCACATTGACGGATATACTCGCGGAAAGCGAACGAAGTCGTCAAGCTTATCTCAGATTAAAGCGTGACCCACATTTGTTGGAGTACTACGCCGGCTGGCCCGTGATAACACTTGATGAAGTCGAGGTATGGGCAGACTTCAGAGAGCTTCACCGAATTCACGGGATAAAGACGGTGCGTCGCTTTCATAGAGCTTTGAAGCGTTACGCAAAAACAATGGACGCATCGACGTTCAAGCAAAAACGCACCATTATCGTTGACATTGTTCATGCAATGTTGACCCTAATTACCAAAGAGGAGCACTTGAAGCATTTGGAATCACCCCTAAGTGTGAATAAAATTTTTGAAGCTGTGAAAGGTGTAATGCTAGTACAGTATCAAACGAGTCACCCAGGTGAAAACGTTGCAGAGGCATTTGAGTCCAAGTGGCGTAGGGCCTGGGTTGAAATTTACGGTTACTTCATCGGTGAGGGATTGGTTGCGGAGCCTCTTTATCCGATTCCAAAAGGAAAAATTAAAAATCCTGTTTCTCGATCGAGTTTGCCAAAGGATGAGCTTGAGGCGGTGGACTCCTTCGGTGTACTGACGCCAATACCGATCATCATCCAAGATGAGGCCGCAGCAAATCGTATTTACCAAAGCATCAATGAAGATTTGAATCTGGTCAAATGTGCATGTGAAGAGGCAAGAGCAGAAATTCTTGCGGCATATTGGAATAGGATACATCTGGCCAGCCAAGGCACTGTGTGTACTGAAAATGATGGCACTGAGAAGCGTGCGAAACTGGAAAATCGATGCAGGACCTGGGAAGAACACAATTATCATGCGCGAGATCGGTGGAGTAAAAGAAATCTATACGCGCTCCGGAAAGCGTGCCCCCCTGAGCTTGCACTATTGTCTAATTCGACGCTTCTGCCATTTTTTTATCTATTAGTTGCAGAGGATCCTTCGATTACGGCGTCGTGGCTAGTCAATTTCGAACTTTACGACAAGCATGGCAACCTCAGAGGCTTTGAGAATGATAAAAAAATTGCTGATAGTATCAAGCGAAGGAGGGGCTATAAATCAGCGCAGCAACCGATCTACTTAAATGATAAGTCTAGACAATTATTTGATGAGATCTTACTTTTGACTCAACAGGCCCGCGATTACCTTCGTGAGTCTGGTGATGATGACTATCGTTACTTGTTCTTAACTGGAAACGGTTTTAGTAAGCCCATGCGGAAAAAGCAATGTATTCCGCCTATGAACGACCAGACATATGCTCAATCCCTTCTGCGAAAGATATTGCTGCGAAAGCTCAAGGGGAGACCGGATGGTGAAGAATTTTTCGACCGCATAACACTAAAGGCGATGAGGACAACTGCTGCTCTCAAAATTTACTTTGAGACTGGCCGTTTGAGAGACATGGCCGAGGCTTTGGGTCACAAAACGCTCAACAGGAAGACTCTTGAAAAATACTTGCCTGCCCAATTACTTTGTTTCTTTCTCAATAGATGGATCAGAATTTTTCAAACGGCGATTACGTTCAAAGCTGTTGCCGGGCGTCCGTGCATGCACGAGGCAATGGGAATCAGTACTGAACACGAGTTGCAAGAGTTTCTCAAACATCATGATCTCAAGCCGCTTCCTAAATATCTTATGGTCGGTACCTACGGACTGCCTGAAATTAATGTTACTCAGAAGTCTGAGCACAGTCAGGTCGTGTTCCCGATTACCGCTGAATACTGCACATTTGTTTTGTCTTGTTTGGCTGCTGTAGACCGCCTTAAGGCTAAAGGTTTTAAAGTGACTGAAACTGGTCAGCATTGGTGGAGGACCGGGAGATATTTGCAAATGTCATGTGGACTTCATGAATCAGGTCAAATCCGTGTGTATTCCGGTGAATCTCTTGCAATTCTGAATTCAGCTAGATATTCAGAAGCGCTTATCAAGGTTTTAACTCCCGTTATGACGATGTCTTAACAATATATTGCAGATGAGGTGCGCATGAGTGACTCAATTCCTGAACGCAAAAAATCCTCTCCGGAAGATACTGAATTCTTACCTGAAAAACTCAATACAGCTTTGTCGCTGCCTTTTTCTGAAATGCTCGATGCCGTCAGCGCGTTAGTCCACATAGGCGCGATTGGCGACATTAGTGTTGATGCACCTGACTGGCTTATCGACGGGACGAATTTTCACTCAACAGTCTGGTCCTGTTATTTCGGGGAGGCAGATGGGTACTCAGTCAAAAAGTTGGTAAATTTTGACGTGCTGTTGGCTAACGGCACCTCTCTGATTGACCCCAAAAACACCGAAATTCTTACGTGGTTCAAGCTCTTTCTTAGCGTCCAGGTGCAAGAGCGATTCAATGGCGGATCGCGTAAGCGACCTCTCTACGAATTGCTCAAGTTCAACCGAGGACTACATACCATTGACCACGTCTTGCTGAATGACAGGGCGCATTTTGACATTGGAAATAATGGCTTGGGAATGGTATCTGTAAGCAGCATAAGAAGTTTTTTGCTCAAAAACATTGCCACGCCGGTATCCGACTACCTTTATGAGTACCCAGCTCGATTGACGGCCTGGTTTAAATCAAAGCTAGCTGAGGTAACAGATCAGGACGTAATAGAGGCTATTAGAAAATTTCCGTTGATCGAAAACCTACCTCCTCTCGAAGATAGAGTGCTCGATTTTAATGATGCTGACCTTATTAGGGTGCGAACGATTATTGCACTGAATGGTTGGTATGACCTCTATCCAGGCGGTAAGCGGTTCAACCCACGCGTTTTCATCACCTTGGAGTATAAAAATACTCTGCATGGGCCTGCGCTTATGCCGAGAGTTATTCCTGAGCTTAACCTTGAGGATTCGCTGGTGAGGGAGTTTGCCGGAGTACCTGTCACAGCCGAGCCTGCTCCCGGGCTAACGCTGGACCATTTGCGGCGTTACGTGACCACTATCCAAAAGATTCCAATTGTAGAGGCGTGTTACGGAGTTCAAGGCATTTCGACAAATGGGTTTGAAAAAATTGATGCTGCGCAAATTTTTGAGTTGTCTGAGAAAAAATATTTGGGCCGCTTTGTTACCGTGCCTTACTCGGTACTTATGTACATGCTAGGAAATTCATTTCAATACTTCATTGACAATTGTCATGCAATATTTGATGCCGTGCTGGCACTAATGCTGGCCGTCAATGATCATGTTTTTATTTCTGGTTCAAAGATGAGGCAGGTAGAAGATGTTTTTTCCAGAATAGCTTTGCCCGACAATCTGAAAACCATGGGAGTCAGTCGGTGGTGCTTGGAACTGCACTCTGAGAATTTCCAGGGATTTTATGAAGATGTTCGAAATAATAAATATCTGTTGTGCTGTTACCAAGTGTTGATAGGCACGTTCTTAATAATTATTGGTAGCTTAGCAGCACGTAGGCAATCTGAAATCATCGAGCTACATCCGACCAAATGTTTAGAGCCGGCTGCTGATCCTTACCTTCCTGTGAATGCAAGTCTAAATTACTGCTTGATATATTCTGCTCGAAAAACTGGTAATAGAACTCACCATAGAACCTTGAGTGTTGGCATTACGCTCCCAATGGCTAAGTTTATCTGGGATGTGATGGAGTTTCGACGTAAATGTGAAGTTCATAAGCTTATTTCTGTCAAGGACCACCTCTTGCTTTGGATTGATCAGCGTAAAGTTAAACCAGTTCCTATCAAGGTTTGGTCGTATAATCAAGCTTTCGATATCGCGTGTGATTATTTTGAAAGCCAGACTGTGAATATACACGGTGTCGAAAAAAGATACTATTTGCGCCAGCATCAGCTACGTAGGTTCATAGCATTGGCTTTTTATCACTCATCAGGAGGTAATATCGAGGCGCTACGCCACTTACTTGGTCATTCAGATGTTGAGCATGTCTACACCTACATTACGGAAAGTACGCCAGGTGCGGTGCTTGATTCCGCGAAGGCAGAAGTGATCGTTGATTGCATGTTTGATGGTGAGGACAGTATTGAGGGTCTTGATTTTCTCAAGCAAAAGATAATTGCAAAATATTCAGCGAGCGACTTTGTAGCGCGCTCACTGAAGGAAATTGAGAAGTCCTACGAGCCTCTGGTTAAGAAGGGGTTGAGAAAGTCCAATGTTTCTCTGGCTGAGCTGGTCGATCAACAAACATGCCTGAATGAAGTGATCAAAATGCTGGAGTCTCATGAGGTTGACCTCACACCTGATTTTTTTGTTGTTACTGCCAAAGATGGCTCCCAAGAAAATCGCTTCAACCTGGTCTTGAAGCTCGCGGAGGTTCCTCATGCACGCTGATCGATCGAGGCAGTCAATGTTAAAGCTTCACGAATTGCTGAAGAGTATCAATAACTCTCCTCAGGCGTACGTTGATGATAAGGAGTGGTTGTCGATTCTAGCGACGCAGCGGAGTCTAGCCGAATACAGCAATCCGCAACTCGGTATTCGGGCATGCGCGATGGCCACGTTCAGAAGTTCCGCATCTCGTCTTGTTATTGGTTTTGATGGAATAAATAATCTGCGAATCAGTGCCAGAGCCAAGCTTTTACAGCTTGCAGCTCAGAAACCTAAAAAAGCTCAGAGAAGTCGCCGAGATTATGTATCTGAGATAGCGCTGCTGAAGCAACAGCTAAAGACCATGTCGAGGGATTTTTGCCAGATGGAAATTGTTGTTTACAAACTGAGATTGATATCAGAGCACCTTGCTACCGATGAAGGAATTAGAGATCGTAAGAAATGGTGGCTTCGTGAGATGCGAGAGGTTGAGATAATCTATGAAGGTGGAGTGGGTCGGTTATGGATAGAGCCAAAAAGTGCTATTTAAACATACCTAAGGGCTCAAAGCTTGCGACACATGCACCTCTAGGAAATAGTCACGCACTTTTCAACAGCGCTAGCGGCTTCCCCGTGTTGTTTTTTCCTGATGGGCGCTACTGCTTCGAGTTTAATGCATATCTTGCATCACTGCTCCTTGAGCGAAGATATTCCTTAGTTGGCGAGAACGGCGGAACCTATACCCAAATTGCCGCTGATTTATCACCTCTTGTACGGTACTTGCATAGTAATCGTATTTGCGCCATGGAGATGACAAATTCACGGTTTATGAGTTTCATTGATGGGCTCAATGTAGGCAGAAATCCTGATGGGAGCGCCACTCGACAGCCTAACCGCATCCGAGCGATAGGCTCAACGTGTCTTGATTTTCTAAATTACATGGGTGAATTTCATCACCGTCCGAGCTTTGTCTCCCCTAAAGGTACAATCAGAGCCTATCAAAAGCATGAAGTCCCTAAATACAAGAAAAAGTTTGCTGGGCGTCTGCGTTGGTATCACTTTCACTTCCCCAATCCTCGGCCAGACAATTATCGTCATCCGATCGGAGATTTATCACTTAAAAAGTTGTATGACGCGGCGGATACTATGGGGAATTATGAAACTCAGCAGCGTAACAGAATAATTCTTTCAGTGTATGAGCATACTGGTGCTCGCAGGGAGGAGGGTAATAATCTCCTTGTTGCTGAACTAATTGCTGCTCTAGAGAGTAGTGAGCCGTGTCCGAAAATCAAAATGCCTACTCTCAAGCGTGGATCCAACCATTTCCGATATGTTCCTGTGCCAAGAATCTATCTTCAGCAATGGATGGATTACGTGGATTCTACGAGACTAGTGTGTATGATTGAGAAGGGGGTGGTCGATGATGGTTATCTCTTCATAAATGTTAAAACCGGAAGACGATTAGCCAGTACGACAATTTCAAAGATCGTGCAGGAGTTGCGAGCAGCGGCAAATCTCCCGGAACGTGCGCATCCACACATGTTTCGCCACCGATTCATTACGAACAAGTTGAAATCAATAATGCTGGAGTTTGATTTTGAAAATCAAGATAACTTTAAAAGGGCTTTGGCTGACTTCAGCGGATTTTACGAAAAGCTCAAGCAGTGGACTGGCCATGCCAGGATCGAGTCTCTTGAACGATACATACATCTTGCATGTGATGAGCTATCTGAATTAGGTCCTATCGTAGAGCATGCTTTACAAGCCGAAGCATTTCGAGCCGTCAGTCGGGTGCTCAACGGCATAAAACAGAAGTTGGATAGCGGAGAGATTACAGCTTATGAATATCAAAAACAATTTCGACGAACCATAGAAAGTGGCCTGGGTGACTTGTTCAGTGATGCTTGGAAGGCGTCGTTGTCTACAAACGATGATTTTCAATCATAATTGTTCACGAATAGATTCCGGTCCTGAGAATATGCTGTGTTGTAGATGTGCCGTTGTTCTATATCTTTGACTTTTGCGAGGTTTTTATGAACAGCTATGCAATCGACGAAACTTCTCTCAACAAGCTTTATAAAGCTGCTGCCTCCATAGGTACTGAGGAAACGCAGGATCGAAATGAAATGGTGCTTTCGGTGTTCGTACACACGGGCGCAAATCTGGAGGAAGCGCTCAACCTAACTGCGGCTGAAGTAATGAACGCACTTAAGGCTGCTGACCATGGCCAGATGGTTATGATTCCATTTCCTAGCCCACAAACGAGTAAAATCCGTCATGATGCGAGTACTACGGGTAAACGGAGCGTACCTGTTCCTCAATCTACTGTCATCCGGTGGGCACGCTATATTCATACAACTCGTTCATCTTGCATCAAAGGCATGCACGGTGATGATCACGGTTTTCTGCTTATCAGCACCAAGACAGGCAAGCAGCTTACAGCCGGATCGCTGGCAGCGATCTTGCGCGAATTGAGTCTCGCTGCGGGTTTACAAAAACCAATTAACACTCGGATGCTCAGGTCCAGGTTTCTGCTTAATGCTTGCGCGGCCATCAAACGGAGTCATGGCAGTGGTGCGACAATGGCGCAGTCCCACGCTTTCGCTGAGGCACTTCAATGGATGACGGGACACACCCGCATCAGCACCCTTGAACATTATCTGACATTGATCGGTGACGATGGTTGCCCTCCTTCGGATTGATCACGAAGCGCTGAAGCTGTTCCTGATGTGGGCGCCGCGTGGCTGTTGAACGCCCCGGTGGCGCCCTCATTGAAATCAGGTAGACCAAGATTCCCCTACTTTTCGCTGCGACTGAGTGTCGTTACCGGCCTTCGTGATCGTATCGGCACCTCATATGCGGCACATGCCTTTCAGATCATTCGGATGTCGTTGCGTCGAGAATTACTACTGGCACTGACACGCCTATGGGATAGCAACAAACAAGCTGTGAGAATGAGCCTGATCGCGGATCGTCTTCGAGACGCGAAATTCTTCTATGCCCTGGTTCTGTACAGGGCTGGGCGCTTGAGCCCTCGCTTCGTGTCCGAACCCGCTCCTGTTAGGGACGCACTCACACCAACACGAGATCTGGTACTGACCTTGATCAGCAAATACAGTGAGGGCGGCTCAGCCTCTGTGGTTTTGAAGAAACTGAAGACCTTACGTCACGAGCGGCTGGCGCACCGGCAACTGCCTGATGCACCGCTAGCAGTAGTGATGGCGGAGATGCCGGAGCAGCAAGGCGAGGGTGGTGAAGGGCCTGTTTGGGCTACAGATGACGAGATCGAGGAGTTCTATCAAGACAATCTCGAAATCGTGCGCCTGCTGTTGAGTTCGGTTCAAGGTGTAGCCTTCGACTTATCCGAAGCCAGCAGAGTCTACAAGCATCACGCAAAATACTTCTGGGCTTCTGCGCGTGGTGAACGCACCGAGGGGCATCCCGATTATCGTCCACGACCTTTAGACTCTTGGTCAGAGCTATGCCGGGAAAGCCCAAGGTACCCTGAAGGGCAAAGCGGACTGGATCTGTGTCGCATGCACATCGAGGACTGAAGCTGGGGACAGCTATGACTCGATTGGCTTTGGGTCACCCTGGGCTCTCGATTCACAGGCCTTCACGGCACTGATCAATCCCATCGCACCATCCCGGAGACATTGAGGGGAGGGATTCTGAATGTGCTTGGACGTCTACTGCCTTTGGGGTTTCTAGGGAAGAGAAGGGTAGAGCATTTTGACCATTTCCTCCCCTAAACTGGTATTCCCCACAAAATGTCCAGGTCTTGGAAAATCCATCGGGAGAGAGATGAGAAAGTACCTCAATCTGGCAGTCGCATTGCTCGCCCCGTTGGTGGTCGCTGCCTGTACGACAACGGGCGCGGGTAAGCCGCCTGGCGAAACTCAGATCACAAGCCCCACGTACAACAGAAGTGACTTGTACGGCCTCTGGTACTCCAACGCCGATGACGGCACCTCCCAGGCGCTGGCGCTGTTGCTGCTCAGGGCGGATGGGTCGGCAACCGACTTTCTGATCGTCACTGACAAAAACTCAATGCAAAAAATAGTACAGCAGTCGTCGTGGTCGTATGACGCTGAACGCAATGTGTTCGAGCAAACCGTCAGCGAGGTATCCACCCAGAACGGCAAAGCTCCCGCCACCGTCACGCATCCGCATGAAGTTATCCGGGCATCGGTCGAGCTGGTAAAGCTGGATAACAAAGTGATGGGCATCAAATTCAAGCGGGAAGATGGCGAGGTCACCGGCTACCTCAAAGGCAGCGCCGCCATGCTCGAAAAGCTCAAGCGAATCCAGTAAGCGCTGCCCCGTGGCGCCTTAGCGTTGCGCTTTCTGCCGCTGCGAGCGCTGGATACGGGTAACCACGATCTGCACGCAGGCTGCCACCAGGCACAGCACGCCGATTTTCCAGCTGCCCTGAAGCGCAAAATGCTCGGCCAGTTTCCCTGCGAGGATCACGCTTACAAAGATGGCCACAGGTAGGATCAGTTTGTTCATCAGGTCTTCCAGGGAGGGGCAAAGAAAGGCCCAAGTCTACTGCACTGGGCTTGCCCCGTGACAACAGACGCCAATAAGCGCTTCCCCGTGCCGCAGCTTCAGGCATCATGCACCCAGCCCCACTCGAAAGCCGACCCTTGCCAATGACCGACAGCACCAAATCCAACCGCGCCATCTATGACCTGGACATGCTCCGCGCCGTGGTCATGGTGGCCGACTGTGGCAGCTTCACCACTGCCGCCGCACGCCTGCATTCCACCCAATCCACGGTCAGCCAGAAGGTGCGCAGGCTGGAGGAAATGGTCGGCCATCAGCTGCTTGATCGCAGCAACCGCGAGGTGCACCCGACCGACGCCGGTGAAACCCTGTTGCGCTATGCGCGGCATCTGCTCACGGTGAGCAACCAGCTGAGCGAAGCGATGTCGGGTGGGGTATCGGTCACGGTGCGTATCGGCCTGCCGGACGATTTTGTCGCGGGCAAGGCGATGCA